>CAVQIP010000001.1:0-11309 GCA_963712565.1 uncultured Alphaproteobacteria bacterium
CGCTCCGCAGAGAGTCGTGAGGGGCGCGAGCTTAGGCTTGGGCCACGGGCGAATCAAGAAAACCGGGCGCTTGCCGACCTTGGAGGCAGGCGCACCTCGTCGCTGGCCTTACGCCCGCGGGCGCAGCCGCTGGATCTGCAATTGCGCCAGGAACGGCACCAGCGGATGCGCGCCCATTTTCACGATGCGCGGCAGGTCGAGCTTGATCAGCGCCTCGCGCTGATCGGGCGGCAAGTGGAACTTGTCCGCGAATGCCGGCGCATCGGCCATGTACTGCGCGCGCAGCTCGGCGTCGTGGGCGAGCCCGTGCAGCGCCGACGTCAATTCCACCAGCTCGGGCTTGATCGCGGGATAGTGCGCGGCGTGCTGCGCTTCGCCCGACCCTTCGGTCCAGGCGAGCGAAGCGTAGTTGTGGTGCCAGCTCGGATCCATGGAGACGACGTCGGGCTTGCGCTCGCCCAGCGCGCCGGCGGCGCAGGCCCAGCAGCGCAGCTCGATATTGCCGGTGTCGTCGAGCTCGGCCTCGTCGTAGCCGATCAGCGACTTCAGCTTGCCGCTGCGCAGCTGCTCGAGCACGCGGGTGTCCCAGCCGAGCTCCGGATTGGAGTAACGATCGGTGCCGGGAAAATGCGACATGCCGCCGCTCGACAGCACCACGGTCTTGAGACCGAGCGCGGTGACGGTGCGTGCAACCGCCTGCCCGAACGCGTAGCAGCGTTCCATGGTGGGTTGTGGCGGCAGATAGGCGTTCACGTAGATCGGCAGCACCGGGTCGGTATGGCCGAGATGGGTGAGCGGAATGCCGATCGCATAATCGATCTTCGCCGTGCTGGTGAAGGCCGGGTCGAAGTTCTGGCGGTAGAGCTGGCGCACGATCTCGAAGCCGATCTCGCTCGGAATCTTCCAGTGGAACTTGCGGCCGGCGAATTCGCCGGTGGCTTCGCCGCCGACATGGACGGTGAACGGCGGCGCGGCATTGTGGAAGAACTGCTCGGCGTGGTCGTTGGAGAAGATGATCCAGAGATCGGGCTCAAGCGCCCGCAGCTTCCTGCCGATGTCGGCCGCCACTGCGCGCACGTGCTCGACGTTCTTCTTGTCCTCGGTGTCCGGCATGGTGAAGAACTGGGGCGCATGGGGCAGCATGGCGCCGCCCAGCACGGTCGACATCATGGTCGGTCTCCTTCCGATTCCGGCGCGGGCAAGCGGGCGCGCGGCCGGCCCCGTGGCTCGCCGAAACTATCGCTCAAAGCACGGCGCAACAAGGCGACACTTCACAGCCGAAACGGAAGCCAGTAACGTTCGCCCGCGCTCACGCCTGCCCCCGCTGTCCTACGCCGATCCTTATCCCAGTGCGAAACCGACGAGGAGGCCCGATGGTCGAGGTGCCGATAACGATTGCATGCGGCAACTACGACCGCACCCGCGCCATCCGGGACGGCCGCGTCAAGGTCGAGGGCTGCGAGGTTACCTACCTGCCGCTGTATCCGGAGGAGATTTTCTTCCGCGCCTTCCGCTATCAGGAATTCGACGTCTCGGAACTATCGTTCTCGAGCTACATCCGCACGGTCGCGGCGGGAACGTCGGCCTATGTCGGCATCCCCGCCTTCGTGTCGCGCCTGTTCCGGCATTCCGGCATCTACGTTCGCGCCGATTGCGGCATCCGCGCGCCGGCCGACCTGCGCGGCAAGCGCGTCGGCCTGCC
This sequence comes from uncultured Alphaproteobacteria bacterium, assembly GCA_963712565.1. GTDB lineage: Bacteria > Pseudomonadota > Alphaproteobacteria > Rhizobiales > Xanthobacteraceae > VAZQ01. The sequence continues at coordinate 1,703 of CAVQIP010000001.1, forward strand.
GGAATATCAGATCACCGCCGTGGTCTGGATGCGCGGCATGATGCAGCACGAATACGGCGTCAAGCCGACCGAGATCCATTGGCGCAGCGGCGGCCAGGAGGAAGCCGGGCGCGACGAGCGCACGCCGCTCAAGCCGATCGCGGGCCTCGACCTCAAGCCGATCGGCAAGGAGCAGACGCTGGTCGGCATGCTGCGCGACGGGGAGCTTGACGCGCTGTTCACGGCGCGCGCGCCGTCATCGTTCCTGCGCGGCGAACCCCACATCAAGCGCCTGTTCCCCGACACGCGCGAAGCGGAGCAGGCCTATTACAAGAAGACCCGCATGTTTCCGCTCATGCATCTCGTCGGCATCCGCAAGGAGCTGGTGCAGAAATATCCGTGGCTGCCGTCGAGCGTGTACAAGGCGTTCTGCGAGGCGAAGGCGCTGGCGATGATCGACCTGCTCGACGTCAACGCGCTGATGGTGACGCTGCCCTGGCTCATTCCGGAAACGCAGGAGACGATGGCGATCATGGGCCCGGATTTTTGGGCCTACGGCATCCACGAGAACATGCGCGAGATCACCGCGCTGACGCAATACGCCCACGAGCAGGGCCTGATCGATCGCAAAGTGACGGTCGAGGAGCTGTTCCATCCCTCGATGTTCGAAATTTCCAAGGTGTGATGGAGCATCCCGCCGGCTTGTGCGCCACACACTGCTGCTGTCGTTCCCGCTTTCGCGGGGACGACAGTCACCTGAAGTCACACGGTCCGGCCGAGTTGGCATGACCCACTGAGTTGGCGTGTATAGTGCGCAGGTCCGGAGCGGATGATGCAGCGCGATGACCGGGTGATCGTGGCCGGCGCCGGCCCCGTCGGGGCGGTGACCGCGCTCGCCCTGATCAGGAAGGGCATCCCGGTCACGCTGATCGAGGCGGAAGCGGAGCCGCCCGAGGATCAGCGCGCCGCCACCATCCATCCGCCGACCGTGGAAATGCTGGCCGAGCTCGGTCTCAAGGACGCGGCCTTCGCCGAGGATGCGAGCGGCGGATTGCTGTCCCCGATCTTCCACTTCCGCGACCGCGTCACCGGCGAGCTGGTGGCCGTGTTCGACATCAGCCTGCTCGAGGGCGAGGTGCCCTACCCGTTCGTGGTGCAATGGGAGCAGTACAAGCTGGTGCGGGCGGCGGTACCGCAGATCGAGGCCAGCGGCATCGCCGAGGTCCGCTTCTCCACCAAGGTGACGGGGCTCGCGCAGGACGCCGACCATGTCGACGTGACGGTGCTCAACGCCGGCGGCGAGGCCGAAACCATCCGCGGCCGCTACGTCATCGGCGCCGACGGCGGACGCAGCACCGTGCGGCGGCTGGCAGGAATCGAGTTCGAGGGCTTCACCTGGCCCGAGCGCTTCATCAAGATCGGCACCAGCTTCGATTTCGGCGCGACCGGCAAGGGATTTTGCACCCGCAACTATTTCTCCGACCCGAACGAATGGCTGAACCTGTTCAAGGTCAAGGGCAACGGCGGGTCCGGGATCTGGCGCGGCATCATGCCGGTGCCGCCCGAGGAGACCGACGAGCAGGCCTTGAGCATGGACGGCATCCAGCGCCGCTTGCAGGGCATCCATCGCAGGAACGGCGACTACGAAATCCCCTATCACGCGCTCTATGCCGTGCATCAGCGGGTGGCCGCGACCTTCAACAAGGGCCGCGTGCTGCTCGCCGGCGACAGCGCCCATGTCAATAATCCGATCGGCGGCATGGGCATGAACGGCGGCATCCATGACGCCATGAACCTCGCGCAAAAGCTCGCCGACGTCTGGTTCGGCCGCGGCGAGCCCGCGGTGCTCGACCGCTACACCCGGCAGCGGCGCAAGGCGCAGGTCGATTACGTGCAGGCGCAGACCATCCAGAACAAGAAATCGCTGGAAGAGAAGGACCCGGTGATCCGTCGCCAGCATCTCGACGAGTTGCGGCGCATCTCCGAGGACGTGAAGCTGCACAAGCAGTTCCTCTACCGCTCCGCGCTCATCGACAGCCTCAACTCGGCCAACGCCGTGGAGTGATGGCGTCGCATCCAATCGTGCGGCGAACTCGGTGCCCTCCCTCCCCCGCTTGCAGCCGACCTCGGGTTTACCCGAGGTCGGCAAGTTCTTGACCGGCCGAAGTCGGAAACATCCGACTTCGGCTGGAGGGCCAGGGTAGGGGCAGGCATGAAGATTCGTGCGAAGGCCCCCTCCCCACCGCTCCCCCGCACCCGGGAGAGGGAGCAGACCGAGTCCGGCGCGCCGGCAAACGCAACGCAGGTCGTCGCCGGATGACGACCCCGCCCCTGCATGGCATGCTCGCGCCATGGATGTCGCGGTCACGGACGTGTCGCAGACCTGGCCGGGCCTCGGCGGCACCAGCGTGGTCGCGCTCGAGCATTTCTCCCACCGCTTCCGCTCGCGTCGGATCACCTGTCTGCTCGGGCCGAGCGGGTGCGGCAAAAGCACGCTGATCCAGATCATCGCCGGCCTGGAACGCGCGACCAGCGGCAGCGTCAGGATCGAGGACCCGCAGCGGCGCGGTGTCGAACATCCGCTCGGCGCCGACTCCGTGATGGTGTGGCAGAACCTCAATCTGTTCCCCTGGCGCAGCGTCATCGACAACGTCGCCTTCGGCCTCGAGATGCGCGGCATGGCCAAGGCGGCGCGGCACGAGCGGGCGCGGACGCTGATTTCCTCGGTCGGATTGCGCGGCTTCGAGCGGCATTTGCCCGGCCAATTGTCCGGCGGCATGCGCCAGCGCGTCGCGCTCGCGCGCGCGCTGATCATGGAGCGGCCGATCCTGCTGATGGACGAGCCGTTCGCGGCGCTCGATGCGCAGACCAAGATCGTGATGCAGGAGGAGCTGCTGCGCATCTTCGACCAAACGCACAAGACCATTCTGTTCGTCACCCATGCGATCGAGGAGGCGATCCTGCTCGGCGACGAGGTCGTGGTCATGACCGCGCGGCCGGGCCGCATCAAGGACGTGATCGCCGTCGATCTGCCGCGCCCGCGCTCGCTTGAAATGGTCAATTCGCCGCTCTTCGGCACGCTGTTCGACCGCACTTTCCACCTCATCCGCGAGGAGGTGACGAAGAGCATGGAGCAGCAATCGACGGTGGACGCGCAATGACACAAGCGCGCAGGCTGTGGACGAGCGCCGTGCCCGTGCTGACGATCGTCGCCGCGCTGGCGGCGTGGGAGGCGCTGGTCCGGCTGCGCGGGATCGCGCCGATCTACCTGCCGGCGCCGTCGTCGGTCCTCGGCTATCTCTGGCGCATGATCGCCGACGGCTCGATGCCCTATCATCTCGGCATCACCTTGCTGCGCATCTTCGTCGGATTCGCGCTCGCCGCCGTGTGCGGGATCCTGCTCGGCGTGGTGATGGGCATGTCGCGGACAGTGGCGCGGGTCGCCGACGTCTGGATTGCCGCGCTCTATCCGCTGCCGAAAATCTCGCTGATCCCGCTGCTGATCATCTGGGTCGGCACCGGCGAGGCCTACAAGATCGTGATCAGCGCGGTGAGCGCGTTCTTTCCGATCGTGATCAGCACCTATGCCGGCATCCGCCAGACCGACCGCGGCCTGATCAAGGCGGCGAAGGACCTTGGCGCGAATGCCCGGCAAATCCAACTCAAGGTGGTGATCCCCGCCGCCGTCCCGAGCATTTTCGCCGGCCTGCATCTCGGCATGGGAGTCGCAATCATTCTGGTGGTGGCCGCCGAGATGATCGGCGGATCGAGCCAAGGCGGCATGGGCTGGCTCCTGATCAGCTCGGGCCAGGTGATGGAGACCGAGAAGGTGTTCGCCAGCCTGATTGTGCTTGCGGTGGTCGGGGCTGTTGTCATCAAATTGCAGCAATGGATCGACCGCAAGGTCGCGCCGTGGGTCGACCACGGCTGAGGGTCAACGGAGGCGGATATGACGATAGCGGCCAAGGCTGTGGTGGCGGCGAGCTTGAGCATCGGCGCTGCGATGTTTGCAACCGTTCCGGCCGGCGCCGCCGACGTCGTGCGCGTCGGCGAAGGGCCGTTCATTACCGGCGGCGGATTCTTCATCGCGCGCGAGAAGGGCTACTTCAAGAAGCTCAATCTCGAGATCGAGACCAAGCGCTTCGAGGACGGCGCGTTCGCCGTCCCCTCGATCATCGCCGGCGAGCTCGAGTTCACGCTGATGACGGCCAATGCCAGCCTGTTCAACAGCATCGCCAAGGGCGCGCCGCTGGTGGTCATTCTCGACCGCGGCCACAATCGTCCCGGCTTCGGCTACACCGTCATGAACGTGACGCAGGCCGTCTCCGATGAGGGCGTGCGCACGCTCGCCGACTTCGGCAAGCTCAAGGGCAAGCGGATCGGCGTCGGCGCGCTCGGCAGCATCAACCAGTACAACGCCGCGCAGGCCCTGCTGAAGGCCGGCCTCGACCCCGCCAAGGACGTGCAGTGGATCGTGAACGTGCCGCAGCCCGACCTGATGCGGATGCTGGGACAGAATCAGGTGGACGCGACCGACCTCGCCTACCAGTTCGGCTTCTTCGCCCAGAACAACAAATGGGGCCCGATGGTCGCCAACGGCGACGAGATCGCGCCGGGCGCCGAGATCGCGACCTACGCCGTGCGCAAGGATTTTCTGCAGAAGAACCGCGACGCGGTGGTGCGCTTCGCCATGGCCTATCTGCAGGGGATCAAGGAATTCAACGCCGCCGCCAGGGACCCGGGCGCGCATGCCGACATCGTCGATATCCTGGCCAAGAACACGGCGCTCAACAAGCCGGAGCTGGTGAAGGCGATCGCACCGCACTGGTCCTACATCGCCGATGACGGCCTACCGCTGGTCGAATCGATCATGACGATGCAGGATTTCTGGAGCGGGAAATATTTCACCTTCGTGGAGAAGAAGGTCACCCGCACCCAGCTGTTCGACCTCAACGTCGCGAAGGAAGCGAAGGCGCGGCTGGAGCGGGAGAAACCGTTCGGGAATTGACGCTCGTTGCTTCGCCGTCACCCTGAGGTGCGAGCCCGTTTTCGGGCGAGCCTCGAAGGGCGACGGCCCGGACGTCGGGGCCGTTCATCCTTCGAGGCCCGCGCGCATCAGATTCGCCGACCGGGAAAGACCAGGCTTTGCGCGGGCGCCTCAGGATGACGGAGCGAGGGTTCAGCGTCCTTACTTCAACATTTCCCCCCACTTCGCCTCGATCGCGCGCGCCTCCGCGAGCGACAGCGCCGAGGTCGGCGGAAACTTGTCGATCCAGGGAAACGGGCGGCAGGCCTCGATGATCACCTTGGAATGCGCAGTGATGCCGCGTTCCTTGGCGGCCGCGGGAATGCGCGGATCGAGCGCCGAGCTCCAGGCGTTGCGGATGATGTCGAGCTGCTCCGACGGCTCGCACCGGGTCGCGACCGCCCACATCACGTCGTTGAGGTTGGACGGATCGATGTCCTCGTCCACCACCACCACGATGCGCGCCATGTAGCTGTGGGCGGCGGCCACGAGCGCCGCGCGCTTGGCATGGCCGTCGTAGCGCTGCTTGAGCGCCACAACGGTCATGAGCTGCGAGACGTGCTGCCAGGCGCCCACCACGTCGGTGACGCCGGCGGTTTCGAGGTTCTGCCAGATGGTGGCGGCGCGGAACGGCAGCCCGAAATGAAAGCGCGGCGGCTTCATCGGCGGCGATCCCAGAAGGATTGGATCATCGCGATGATGGACGGCGGTCACCTCCATCACCGGCGCCGGCCGCGCTTCCGAGGCGTAATAGCCGGTAAATTCGCCGAACGGCCCTTCCGGCAGCACCGTCTCGCTCATCGGCAGAAGATGGCCTTCGAACACGATCTCCGCCTGCGCCGGGATCGGCAAACCAGTCAGCGGTCCGGGATGGACCTCGATCGGCGCGCCTTTGATGGCGCCGGCGAACTCGTATTCCGATTGCCCGGCCGGCAAGTATTCGAAGCCGGCGATGAACAGCGCCGGATCCTGGCCGTTGACGACGGCGAGCGGACAGGGCTTGCCCGCTTCCCAATATTTCCTGGCGATGATGGCGCCGTGCCGGCCGGCATGGTCGAACTGGATAGTGACCTTGCTCCGGCCATGCACCTGGACGCGGTAGATCGAGGCGTTGATCCAGTCGCCGCCAGCGTCGCCGCGATCGGGATCGCGCATGATCACGATCGAGCCCGAGCCGATGAAGGGGCCGCCGTCGTGACGGTGCCACACCGGGGCCGGAAATCTTGCGAGATCGACCTCGGCACCCTGCTTGGTGTTCTGCAGGAAGGCCGCGTCCTTGACCACGGCCGGCTGCTGCGGTTGCAGCGTCTTGCGTTTCTCCATCCAGGCCTTGAGCGCGTCGAGCGGCCGCAATGCGGGATCGATGCCGAGCGCGAGCGCCGCCCGCTGCGGACTCACAGTGGCGTTGGTGAAGATGCGAAAACCGCGCGGGAAGCCCTTGATGGCGTCGAACAGCAGCGCCGGACAATCGGGTTGCCCGGCGGCGACCTCGGTGATCGCCCCGATCTCGAAGCGCGGGTCGGCGCCCTCGATCCGCCGCAGCGCGTGGAGCTCGTCGACACGCTCGATGAATTCGCGCAGGTCCTTGTACATTCCCATTCGTTCCGCAAGCGCCCGGTAAGATGCAGGATATCAGGCCCGGCGCCTTGTGGTGAGGCGCCGTTCCTCGCTATTCTTCGCCATCCCCGTTCGCCAACAAGGACAACCGCCATGGCCAAGCTTCGCCACATCGCGCTCATCGTTCCCGATCCGGAAAAAGCCGCGAAGTTTTTCGAGGATGCCTTCGACATGAAGGTGGCGGGCAAGGCCCGGCGCGGGCTCTACGTCTCCGACGGTACCGTCAACGTCGCGCTGCTCAAGCAGGAGGGCGACGAGAAGGTCGGCATCTATCATTTCGGCATGTGGGTGGACGATCTCGACGCGGCCGAGAAGAAGGTCGTCAATGCCGGCGGCAAATATCTCGCCGGCCGACCCGAACCCTCCGCCCCCGGACAATCCGCGCACTCCTACTACGAGGCCAAGTACAAGGACCCGCTCGGGATCGTGTTCGACCTCACCCATACCGGCTGGATCGGCGCGGTGAAGGACGTCGCACCGGCGAAGAATTGAGTGTTACCCGCTAACTGGAGGCTGGCTCGGTCTGCTCCCTCTCCCACGCGCCCCGGGCTTGCCCGGGTCGCGTCTTATATTTCGCGGGGAGAGGGAGTCCACCGAGCTCGCGGCACATCCAGCGAGCTTGCATGGACCAATCCTCCAACCGCGTGATCGTCGTCGGCGCCGGGCCGGTCGGGCTTTGCCTGTCGCTCGCCTTGGCGCAAGCGGGCGTGCGCGTCTGCCTGATCGAGGCGCTGGGCGAGGACAATTTCCTCGAACAGGTGCCGCGCGCGGGAACCAACCATCCCGCGACCTTGGAAATGTTCGACCGCATCGGCCTCTACCACAAGCTCGAGCCGCGCGGCATCGTCGCGCCGCTGTTCCACTATTGGGACCGCCACGACAACAGGCTGATCGCCGAGTTCGATCACCGCCACCTCGCGGACGATACGCGTTTTCCCTATGTGCTGCAGTGCGAGCGGATCAAGATCGTGGAGGAAGCGCTCGCGCTCGCGAAGGCGCATCCCGACATCGACCTGCGGCTGTCGACGACGTTTACGGCATTCACCCAAAGCGCCGACGCCGTGGCGGCGCAGGTGACCGGCCCGGCCGGCGAATCGGAAATCATTCGCGGCGCCTATCTCGTCAGCGGCGAAGGCGCACGCAGCATCGTGCGCAAGGAGCTCGGCATCGAATTCGAGGGCTTCACCTATCCCGACCGCACCTTGAATATCGAAGTCGCCTACGACTTCAGGCAGCACGGCTATACCGAGCGCAATTACATCTCCGATCCCGAGGAATGGTCGAACCTGTTCCACTGGAAGGGTCCTCCCGACCGCTGGCGCGTGCATTTTCCGACCGCGCCCGACGATGACGAGAACGCGCTCACGCGTGCGGAGGCGCTGCAGGCCCGGTTGCAGCGCTTTCTGCCGACCGGTCGGGAGTTCGACATCGTCGGCAGCAACCTCTACGTCGTGCACCAGCGGGTGGCGAAAAAATTCCGGGTTGGCCGGGCGATCCTCGCCGGCGACGCAGCGCATGTGAACAGCCCGATCGGCGCCATGGGCATGAACAGCGGCATCCACGACGCGTTCAACCTGGCGGAGAAGCTCATCCAGATCCTGCGCGGGGAGGCGGCCGACGACGTGCTCGACCGCTACGAGCGCCAGCGCCGCCACGTCGCCTGGCAGCACACGCAGGCACAGACCATCCGCAACAAGCGGCTGCTGGCGGAGCGCGATCCCGCGGTGCGCCGGAAGAACCACGACGAGTTGCGCCGGACCGCGGAAGACCCCAAGCTCGCCCGCGCCTTCCTGCTGCGCAGCTCGCTGATCGAAAGCCTGCGCGAAGCCGAGCGGATTGCATGAGCGTTTGCAGCACAACGAGCAAGCGGCACGTGATTCGCCTGGTTCCGGTATTGCTGGCGGGCCTGATTGCGGCCGGCACGGTGCACACGCAGCCCGCCGCGACGCGCTGGCCCGAGCGGCCGATCCGGCTCATCGTCCCGTTCACGCCCGGCAGCAGCTCCGACACGGTCGCCCGGCTGGTCGCGCAGCGGCTCGGCGAGCGTCTGGGTCAGCAGCTCGTGGTCGAGAATCGCGTCGGTGGCGGCGGCGGTATCGGCACCGCGGAGGTCGCGCGCGCGGAGGCCGACGGCTACACGTTCGGGCTCGCCAATACCAGCACGCACGCGGTGGCCGCGAGCCTCAGCGCGCTCTCCTACGATCCGGTCAAGGATTTCGCGCCGGTGTCGATGTTCGGCAGTTCGCCGTTCGTGCTGGCGCTCTATCCCGGCGTGCCGGCACAAACGGTGCAGGGCCTGATCGCGCTCGCGAAATCCAAGCCGCGCATGCTCAACTATGCCTCCGCCGGACCGGCGACGCTGGCGCATCTTTCCGGGGCGCTGTTCGCCAAGATGGCCGAGATCGAGTTGACCCATGTGCCCTATCGCGGCACCGCGCAATCCACGCTCGACCTCATCGAAGGCCGCGTCGAGATGCAGTTCGGCACCATCCCGCCGACGCTGTCGCACATTCGCGCCGGCAAGCTGCGCGCGCTGGCGGTGACCGGGGCGGTTCGCAATCCGACGCTACCGGACGTCCCGACCATCGCCGAGTTCGGCTTGCCCGGCTACGAATGCTCGCTGTGGCAGGCGATCGTCGCGCCCGCCGGCACCGCCCCCGTCATCGTCGCGCGCTTGAACCGCGAGCTGAGCGCCGTTCTCAACGATCCCGAGGTGCGGGCGGCGTTCGCCAAGCAGGGCGTGGAGCCGGAGCCGGGCTCGGCCGCGGCGCTGGGCGCGCGCATCCGCGACGACGTGAAGAAGTGGCGCGACGTGATCACCAGCGCGGGCATCCGCGCGAATTAGTCTGTCGTGGCAGACGGTGAATAAGCGGCTCTTGCGTCCCCTCCCCCGCTTGCGGGGGAGGGACAGGGAGGGGGCTATGACCATTGGTGCAATTTCATACCCCCACCCCAACCCTCCCCCGCAAGCGGGGGAGGGAGCGC
>CAVQIP010000002.1:0-14795 GCA_963712565.1 uncultured Alphaproteobacteria bacterium
GCTCGACGGCGTCGAAGGTCCGCTGTTCGTCGACCTCGCCGACGGCAAGACCGGGCTGCGCGGCTTTCTCGACGCGCGCGGCTTCGCCGCGCTGCGTCCGTTCACGCGCATGCGCCACGGATCATCGGCGCGCTTCGACGACGCGGCGCGCACCTTCGCCGTGATCGGGCCGGAGTTCGGCTGACCCGCCCGCCAGCCGCATCAATACAGCTTGGGCGGATGGATCGGCGGCATCTTCACGTTCTTGTCGAGGAACTCGTTGGTGTAGGCGGTCTTGATGTCGTAGGGCTTTTCCATCTTCAGATATTCGTCGACCAGCTTGTAGTCGTCGGCCATGCGCTTGTCGTCCTGCCAGCCGAGCGCCACCGTGCGCGAGATGTCGTCGCTCATCAGGATGGTGACGAGGTGCCAGTTGTCGAGCTCGTTCTGGTAGAGCAGCGCGCCGTTTGCCTCGACCAGCGCCTTGATGCAGGGATCCGGCGTCTTGACGCATTCGGCGAACGCCTTCTGCGTGACCTTGACGAACTTGTCGGCCTTGTCGCGGTTGGCCTTGAGCCACGGACCATTGGCGATGATGGAGTTGCCGTAGGGGTTCACGCCGGCATCCTTCCACGCCAGGAAGCCCATGTCGCCGCCGAGCTCGCGCGCGAACACGTGGTGAAGGTTGAAGAACGACGTGGTCGCGTCGATGGTCTTGCCCTTGAGCGCGCTGAGCTTGGCGTTGGCATCGATGTTGACCCAGGTCACCGAGTTCGGATCGATGCCCACCTTCCTGGCCAGCGCCGGCCACATGGTGCGCGCGCCGTCGCCGGCAGGATTGCCGATCTTCTTGCCGGCGAGATCCTTGACGCTCTGGATGCCGGAGCTCTTGAGCCAATAGAGGCCCTGCGGCGAATTGGCGTAGACGTTCATCACGCCCACGGCGTCGAGACCCTTGCCGCGGAACAGCAGCACGCCCGCCATGTCGGAGAGGCCGAGCTGCGATTGGCCGGCGCCCACCTTCTGCGCCGAAGCAGCGGAGCCGCGGCCGGTCTCGAAGTCGACGTCGAGCCCGGCCTGTTTGTACCAGCCCATCTTCTGGGCATAGAAATAGGGCGCGTGGTCCCCGCCCGCGACCCAGTTGAGCGTGAAGGTGATCTTTTGCGCCGCCGCCGGAGACGCGCCGAGCGCAATGCCGGCGAGCGTCGCGAGCGCGACTTTCGCGATGGTCTTCATACCGAGCTCCAAAAGTTGCCGCCAAGATTGGCGCATCGTTCTCGACGCGCGACGAAGGTTCGTGGTAACTGCGTGGTTACCGGGGACGATAGGAGCGCCTCCCCGACCCTGTCAATATTGGCGCCCTGCGGCACTTGATGGCGAACTCGAAACCGCGTGCGCACCGGCGCGACCCCGACCGCACGCGGGCAGCAATCCTTTCCGCCGCGCAGCACGAATTCGCGGCCAAGGGTCTCTCAGGCGGTCGCGTCGATGCGATCGCGCGGCGCGCGCGCGCCAACAAGCGCATGATCTATCACTATTTCGGCAACAAGGCCGGGCTCTATCTGGCCGCGCTCGAACGCGTCTACGAGGATCTGCGCGGAACCGAAAAAACGCTCGACCTCGGGCACCTGGCGCCCGAGGCCGCCATCCGCCGCCTGGTCGAGTTCACCTTCGACTATTCCCGCCGGCATCCCGAATTGATCAGCCTGATCAACAACGAGAACCTGCACGGCGCGCGCCATCTGCGCAAATCGAAGAAGGTGCGCGAGCTGCACAGTCCGTTCGTGGCGCTGCTCGACGACATCCTGCGGCGCGGCGTGGCGCAGGGCGTGTTCCGGCCGGGCCTCGATCCGGTCGATCTCTACATCACCATCGCCGCGGTCGGCTATTTCTATCTCTCCAACAATCCGACCCTCTCCACCATCTTCGGGCGCGACCTCGGCAGCGCGGCAGCATGCCGCAGACGCAAGCGGCACAATGTCGAGGTCATTCTCAACGCGATCCGGGCGTGACGGCGCTCTATCTTCGGCCCTTCATGCGAGAGGATTCGAGTGTTTCACTGTGCTGTCGTCCCCGCGCAAGCGGGGACCCATCGCGCCCCAAACTGCGGCCTCTGGAATACGGATCCCCGCTTGCGCGGGGATGACATGCGCGGCGAGTTCGAGAGTGTTCGCGTTGACGCCCGCGCTGCTTTAAGCACAATGTAACCGGCCGGTTACTTGAGGACGCCGCATGCCCTTGCGCTGGCAGGATTGGGACCCCCAGGTGCTCGCCAACTTGCGCAGGGGCGTGGTGATCCCGGCGCATCCGCTCGCGCTCGATGCCGACCGCAAGCTCTACCCTCGCCGCCAGCGCGCGCTCACCCGTTATTATCTCGACGCCGGCGCGGGCGGGCTCGCGGTCGGCGTGCACACGACCCAGTTCGCCATTCGCGCGGCCGGGCTGTTCGAGCCGGTGCTGGAACTCGCCATGCGCAGCGCAAGCGAGTGGGCGCGCGAACCTGCGATCATGATCGCGGGGCTCGTCGGCCGCACGGCCCAGGCGGTGAACGAGGCGCGGATCGCGCGCGGCCTCGGCTATCACGCCGGACTCTTGTCGCTCGGCTCACTCCAGGACGCGAGCGAAGACGAGCTGATCGCGCATGCGCAAGCCGTCGCAAGCGAGATACCGCTCGTGGGCTTCTATCTGCAGCCGGCCGTCGGCGGGCGCGTGCTGGCGGTCTCGTTCTGGCGGCGCTTCGCGACAATCGAGAACGTCGTCGCCGTCAAGATCGCGCCGTTCAACCGCTACCGCACGCTCGACGTCGTGCGCGGGGTGGTGGAGGCCGGCGCCGCCGAGCGCGTCACGCTCTATACCGGCAACGACGACCACATCGTGCTCGACCTCGTCACCCCGTTCACCGTGGCGGCCGACGGCCGCGCCACCACGGTGCGCATCAAGGGCGGACTCCTTGGCCACTGGAGCGTGTGGGTCAAGAAAGCGGTCGAGCTGCTCGACCGCATCCACGCCGCGGTCGCTGCCGGCAACGTGTCCGCCGAGCTGCTGGCGCTCGACTCCCAGATCACCGATTGCAACGCCGCGATCTTCGACGCGGCCAACGATTTCCACGGCGTCATCGCCGGCTGCCACGAGATCCTCCGCCGGCAGGGACTGCTCGCGGGCATCTGGTGCCTCGACCCGAACGAGACGCTCGGACCGGGACAGAAGCAGGAAATCGACCGCGTCTACGCCGCCTATCCGCAGCTCAACGACGACGCCTTCGTGCGTGCCAATCTCGCGCGGTGGCTGTCGTGAGTCGGATGCCATCGCCACAGGCTCGGTGCGCTCCCTCCCCCGCTTGCGGGGGAGGGTTGGGGAGGGGGAACGCTCGCACCGATTTTGATGCATGCCCCCTCCCTGTCCCACCAGCCGAAGTCGGATGTTTCCGACTTCGGCCAGTCAATAAGTTGCCGAACTCGGGTGAACCCGAGTTCGGTTGCAAGCGGGGGAGGGGACGCTGGAGCCGGTCGTCCTCCGTTTGTGGCAACGCATGAGCGTGAGCATTGCCTCATCGGAGAGCGGCGTATGCGCGTCAACTGGCTCGAGTGCGATGCTTGCCGTACGATGCATCTTTCGTATCTGACCCGAGGGAGGTGGCGTTGGGAGCAAATCCGCAGGCGCTGCAGCGCTATGGGCTGGCCGTACTGAGCCATCTCGGGCTGATCGTGGCGTGGTATCTGTTCGTCAAGCTCGGCGAGGTGCCGAAATTCGTCATGCCGTCGCCCTACGAGACGGTGCAGGCCCTGCTCGTCCCGAACTATCGCTGGCTCGAAAACATCGCGGTGACCACGATCGAGATTTTCGGCGGCTATCTTCTGGCCGTGATCTTCGGCATCGGCGCCGCGCTGCTGTTCTCCTGGTTCCGCTGGCTGGAAATGGCGGTCATGCCGCTCCTGGTCAGCCTGAACATGATCCCCAAGGTGGCGCTCGGACCGTTGATCATCGTGTGGTTCAAATACGGCATCGGACCGAATGCGATGATGGCGTTCGCGATCTGCTTCTTTCCGATCGTGCTCACCACCGCGCGCGGGCTGCGCGAAGTGGAGCCGGAGCTGCTCGACTTGGTGCACACGCTCAAGGGCTCGCGCTGGCAGCTGTTCACCAAGATCCAGCTGCCCGGCGCGCTGCCCTACATCTTTTCCGGCATGAAGGTGGCCGCGATCCTGGCGGTCGCCGGCGCCATCGTCGGCGAGTTCCTCGGCTCCGACCGCGGGCTCGGCTATCTCATGCTGCAGGTGCAGGTCACGCTCGACACCGCCGCGATGTTCATGGCGGTGATCCTGATCACGCTGATCGGCGTGGTGCTCTACGGCATGGTGCTTGCGCTCGAGCGCGCGTTGGTCGTGCGCGACGCCCGGATCGCATAACGCCCCGGACCGCGGAAGGAAAGATGGGCGAACCGTTCATTCATCTCGCCGGCGTGCAAAAGGTGTACCGCACGCGCGGAGCGGATTTTCTCGCTATCTCCGAGGCGACCTTCGACGTGGAGGCGGGCGAGCTCGTCTCGCTGGTCGGGCCCTCCGGCTGCGGCAAGACCACGCTGCTCAAGGTTCTCGCGGGCCTTCACCCCATCGATTCCGGCGTGGTCACCATCGGCTCGAAGAGCCAGCCGTTCGACCCCGCGCGCGACATCGGCATGGTGTTCCAACAGCCGCTGCTGTTGAAATGGCGGCGCGTGATCGACAACGTGCTACTGCCGGCCGAGATTCTCGGCCTGCCCATGGCCGCGAGCCGCGAGCGCGCCCGCGGCCTGTTGGCGCTGGTCGGGCTCAAGGGCAACGAAGACAAATATCCTTATGAGCTCTCCGGCGGCATGCAGCAGCGCGCCGCCATCGCACGTGCGCTCATCCACGACCCCAAGCTCATTTTGATGGACGAGCCGTTCGGCGCGCTCGACGCGCTCACGCGCGAGAAGATGAACCTCGAGCTGTTGCACATCTGGGAGGAGGCGAAGAAGACCATCGTCTTCGTCACCCACGGCATCACCGAGGCGGTGTTTCTCGGCACCCGCGTGATCGTGCTCAGCGCCGGACCGGCGCGGATGGCGGACAATTTCCGCGTCGAGCTGCCGCATCCGCGCACGCTCGAAATGAAGACCGGCGACAAATTCGGCGAATACACCCGGCGCATCTACCGCCTGTTGGGGATGGAGTGAAAATGGCGCAGCAACGGCTCGGCATCATCATGAACGGCGTCACCGGCCGCATGGGCATGAACCAGCATCTGATCCGCTCGATCGTCGCGATCCGCGCGCAGGGCGGCGTCGCGCTCAAGAACGGCGACACGGTCATGCCCGACCCGATCCTGGTCGGCCGCAACGAGGAGAAGCTCGCCCAATTGGCCAAGGCGAACGGGCTCGCGCGCTGGACCACCGACCTCGACGCCGCGCTCAAAAATCCCAAGGACACGCTGTTCTTCGACGCCGCCACCACCAAGCTGCGCGCCAAGCTGCTGCGCAAGGCGATCGCGGCCGGCAAGGACATCTATTGCGAGAAGCCGATCGCTGAAAATCTCGAGGACGCCGTCGCCGTGGCGCGCGCCGCCAACAAGGCCGGCATCCGGCACGGCGTGGTGCAGGACAAGCTCTTCCTGCCCGGCCTCATCAAGCTCAAGACGCTGATCGACGCCGGCTTCTTCGGACGCCTTCTGTCGGTGCGCGGCGAGTTCGGCTACTGGGTGTTCGAGGGCGACTGGCAGCCGGCGCAGCGGCCGTCGTGGAACTACCGCAAGAAGGACGGCGGCGGCATCATCCTCGACATGCTCTGCCACTGGCGCTACGTGCTCGACAATCTGTTCGGCGAGGTCAGAAGCGTCTCCTGCCTGGGCGCGACGCATATCCCCAAGCGCTGGGACGAGAACGGCAAGCCCTACAAGGCCGACGTGGACGACGCCGCCTACGCCACCTTTGAGCTCGCCGGCGGTGTCGTCGCCCAAATCAACAGCTCCTGGTGCACGCGGGTGCGGCGCGACGACCTCGTCACCTTCCACGTCGACGGCACCCACGGCTCGGCAGTCGCCGGCCTGCAGAAATGCTGGAGCCAGGCGCGCGTGAACACGCCGCGTCCGGTGTGGAACCCGGACGTGCCGCAGGCGATCAGGTTCTTCGAGACCTGGAGCGAGGTGCCGGACAGCGCCGCCTACGACAACGGCTTCAAGGTCGAATGGGAAATGTTCATCCGCCATCTGTGCGAGGGCGCGCCGTTCAAATGGACGCTGGTCGAAGGCGCCAAGGGCGTGCAGCTCGCCGAGGCCGGGCTCAAGAGCTGGAAGGAACGGCGCTGGATCGACATCCCGGCGCTGAAGGTGTGAGGGAAGCGAATAGCGAATGGCGAATAGCGAGTAGTGATTTGCGTTTGGGTTCTATTCGCTATTCGCTACTCGCTATTCGCTCTTCGGAACGGCAAAGAGGTCGGTGAATTGCCCACATTGAATCTCCCCGTCGCCGGCGGCAAGCTCGCGCTCTACACGATGCGGCCAGCAAAAAATTTTCCGGCGGCGAAGCCGCCGTTCAACCGCATCGCCTATGCGGCGGCGCACGTGGTCGCCGATCCCTCGGCCGACCGCGATCCCTGGCTCGATGCCGCGATCGACTGGGAGCGCACCATCGCGTTCCGCCGCCATCTGTGGTCGCTCGGGCTCGGCGTGGCCGAGGCCATGGATACGGCGCAACGCGGCATGGGCGTCGACTGGCCGACCTCGCTCGAACTGATCCGCAAGAGCCTCGACGCCGCGCGCGATGTGCCCGGCGCGCTGATCGCCTCCGGCGCCGGCACCGACCAGCTCGAACCTGGCGCGCGCGTCACCCTCGACGACGTCATCCGCGCCTACGAGGAGCAATGCGCGGCGATCGAGAAGCTCGGCGGGCGCATCGTGCTGATGGCGAGCCGCGCGCTGGTGCAGGCGGCGCGCTCGGGCGACGACTACGCCGAGGTCTACGGCCGCATCCTCGCGCAGGTGAAGGAACCGGTGATCATCCATTGGCTGGGCGAGATGTTCGATCCCGCGCTCACGGGCTACTGGGGCCACAAGGACCACGGCAAGGCGATGGACGTGGCCGTCGACGTGATCGCCGCCAACGCCGCCAAGGTCGACGGCGTGAAGATCTCGCTGCTCGACAAGGACAAGGAGATCGCCATGCGCCGCCGCCTGCCGCAGGGCGTGCGCATGTATACCGGCGATGACTTCAATTACGCCGAGCTGATCGCCGGCGACGCGCGGGGATATTCCGACGCGCTGCTCGGCATTTTTGACGCCATCGCGCCGGCGGCCGCCGCCGCGCTCGGCGCGCTCACGCGCGGCGACGAAAAAACCTTCCACGCCGTCCTGGCGCCGACGGTGCCGCTGTCGCGCCACATCTTCAAGGCGCCGACCCGCTTCTACAAGACCGGCGTGGTGTTCATGGCCTATCTCAACGGCCTGCAGGATCACTTCACCTTGGTCGGCGGCCAGGAGAGCGCGCGCTCGACCTTGCATCTCGCCGAGCTGTTCCGCCTCGCTGACGCCGCCGGGCTTCTTGCCGATTCCGAGCGCGCCGCCGCGCGCATGCGCGCGGTGATGGCGACGCGCGGCGTGGAGGCGTGATGATGCCGCGATGCATGGTGCCGCCTGCGCGCGCATGCACTTGCCGGCGCATATGCGCCACGGTCGCCCGCGGTGAGAAGGCCAGTGGGAGCAAGGCGTGATGCGCGACCTGTCGAACGATCGCGCGCTCCTTTCGATCAATTCGATGACGGTGAAGGCGTGGTCGCTGGA
The DNA here is from genome assembly GCA_963712565.1 of uncultured Alphaproteobacteria bacterium. Classification (GTDB taxonomy): domain Bacteria; phylum Pseudomonadota; class Alphaproteobacteria; order Rhizobiales; family Xanthobacteraceae; genus VAZQ01. The sequence continues at coordinate 7,771 of CAVQIP010000002.1, forward strand.
GCAGCTGGTGGAAGGCTGCGCCCGCGCCGGCATCTCCGCGATCTCGCCCTGGCGCGACATCGTGCAGGCCTGCGGGCTCGAGCGCGCAGCAAAGCTCATCCGGGCGCACGGCATGATCGTCACCGGCCTGTGCCGCGGCGGCATGTTTCCGGCCGCCGACGAGCCCGGGCGGCGCGCCGCGCTCGACGACAATCGGCGCGCGGTTGACGAGGCGGCCGCGATCGGCGCGCAATGCCTCATCCTCGTGGTGGGAGGGCTGCCCAAAAACTCGCGCGACCTCGCGGGCGCTCGATCGCAGGTGCGCGACGCGTTGGCGGCTCTGCTGCCCTACGCGCGGCAGGCGCGCGTGCCGCTGGCGATCGAGCCGCTGCATCCCATGTATGCCGCCGACCGCGCCTGCGTGAACACCTTGGCGCAGGCGAACGACCTCTGCGACGAGCTCGGCGACGGCGTCGGCGTCGCCGTCGACACCTACCACGTCTGGTGGGATCCCGATCTCGCGCGCGAGATCGCGCGCGCCGGGAGAAGGATTCTCGCCTACCACGTCAACGACTGGCTCATCCCGACCGCCGACCTCCTGCTCGACCGCGGCATGATGGGCGACGGCGTGATCGACCTGCGCGCGATCCGCGCCATGGTGGAAGCGGCCGGCTACCGCGGCCACTGCGAGGTCGAGATTCTCTCCGCCAACAATTGGTGGAAGCGCGATCCCGACGAGGTCCTGCGCGTGTGCATCGAGCGGCACCGGACGGTGGTGTGATGGCCACCACCTACGACGGCATCATCCTCGGCGCCGGGCACAACGGGCTCATCCTGCAGGCCTATCTCGGCAAGGCCGGCCTCAAGACGGTGGCGGTCGAACGCCGCCCGGTCGCCGGCGGCGGATTGAGCACGCTCGCCGACCCGCGCCATCCCGGCTTCCTGCACAACACCCACGCCTTCTTCCTGCGCGCGATCACCGCGATGCCGTGGTACCGCGACCTCGAGCTCGAGCGCCACGGCGCGCGCATGATCGAGCCCGAGCTCAACGTCGCGCTGCTCACCGGCGACGGGCGCGCGCTCGCCTGGTGGACCGACATCGCCAAAACCATCAACTCGTTCGCCGCCTTCAGTCGGCGCGACGCCGAGACCTTGCGCCGCTGGCACGACGAGTTCGTGCCGATCGTGGAAGAAATCCTCGCGCCGGAGGGCCGCGCGCCGCCGCTGCCGCCCGCCGAGCGGCGGGCGCTGCTCGCGCGCACTAGCGCCGGCCGACAACTCCTGGAGGTGAGCGCGCTCTCCCCGCTGCAATTCGTCGAGCAGGAATTCGAGCATCCCGCCATCAAGGCCGGGCTCCTGTTCTTCAACGGGTTGCGCGAGGTCGATCTGCGGCTGCCCGGCTTCGGCCACCACATCGCCGCGTTGCTGGCGAGCCCGGCCAAGGCGCAGATGTCGCGCGGCGGCTCGGCGGCGCTGGCGCGCGCGCTCGAAGCCGCGGTGCGCGAGGCGGGCGGCGAGATCAGGCTAATGACCGAGCCCGCACGCATCCTGATCGAAGGCGGCCGCGCCGCCGGGATCGAGACCGCCGAAGGCGAACTGATCCGCGCCCGGCATGTCGTCGCCTCCTCGCTCAATCCGCAGCAGACCTTTCTCGATCTCGTCGACGACGCGTTCCTCCCGCGCGAGATCCGCGAGCAAGCGCAGCGCTTCCAATACAACCTGCTGGCGCCGCTGTTCGCCCTGAACCTCGATCTCGCCGAGCCGCCGCGCTACCGCGCCAGCGCCGAGCACCCCGAGCTGGCGCAGGCGTTCATGGTGATCATGGGGCTCGACCACGTCGACCAGTTCGGCGACATCGTGCGCCACCACGAGGCCGGCACCATCCCGCCGACGGTGATGTGGGGCGCCTGCCCGACCGTGTTCGACCCGAGCCAGGCGCCGCCCGGCCGCCACACCGCGTTCATGTGGGAGAAGCTGCCTTATCGCGTCGGCGGCGATCCCGACAACTGGGACCGCCTGCGCGACGGACACGGCGGCGCGATGCTGCGCCTGTGGCAACGCCACGCGCCCAACCTCGCCGAGGCGGTGATCAATTCGTTCACGCGCACGCCGCTCGACGTCGAGCGCGAGCTTCCCAACATGCACGAAGGCGATCTCCTGGTCGGGTCCTTCGGCAACGACCAGGTCGGCTATCACCGTCCGTTCGCGGGCGCCGGCAGCTACCGCACCCATCTGCCCGGGCTCTATCTCTGCGGCTCGAGCAGCCATCCCGGCGGCAACATCACCGGGCTTCCCGCCTACAACGCGGCGCAGGTGATCCTGTCCGATCTCGGCGTTGCGGCCGACTGGATGCCGGCGCCGATCGCCGCACGGCTGGCGGCGTTCATATGATTTGTCGTGCCCGCGAAGGCGGGGGACCCATATTCCAGAGGCCGGTGTGGGTGGCACGATGGGTCCCCGCTTGCGGGGACCACAGCACTTTTCAGTGACGACAGTCGACGCAACAAGTCTCTAGTTTCGTGTCTCACCCGAAGGGTGCACTCCAAAGCCCCGCCCCTGTAATTAACAGGGAAAATACAGGCGGCCGGGGGCAGAAAGCGCGGCAGCGCGGGCCTTTCCGATCCGCCGCCATCGCAAATAACAATGCAGAACAACGCAACCGCCCGGAAAGCGTTGTCACCTCTCGTGCCCTCCCCCCTCGAGGGAGAGAGCACAATGGTGGTCCAACGAATTCAAATGGGTGAGGGGCGATGCAAACGCCCCCTCACCCTTTCTTCGGCGCTGACGCAGCGAGCTGCCCTCTCCCTCGCTGGGGAGAGGGCGCAACAACAACGACCGCGCTCGCGCCCTCAACGCGTCGCTGGGGCCGTTGCCGTATTCGCATCTTACGATGTCAAACAGCGCATTCTTCTGCGTTCCCGCGGCGCGTTTCTGCGTCGGGGCTGAATGCGCGACTCGTAGCATAACTACGATTTGTAGTCAATATTTAAATGCGTATCGTAGTCGCAATCCCACGACGCGCGCCTGCCGTGGGGTAGTGATCGCGGCGCCGTCAGTGGCAACGATTGGGCCGAAATCGCCCGCGCTACTCCCGCTTCGCCGCCGCCGACTTCACCACCTTCCCCCACTTGTCGGTGTCGCGCAGCCAGACCTTGCCGAATTGCTCGGGGGTCATGAGGATCGGCCGGCCGCCCACGTCAGCGAGACGCGCCGCGATGCGCGGGTCGGAAAGCCCGGCATTGATCTCGCGGTTGAGCGTGGCGACGATTTCTTTCGGCGTGCCGGCGGGAACGCCGATGCCGGTCCAGCCGCTGACCTCGTAGCCCGGCACGGTCTCGCCCACGGTCGGCACGTCGGGGATGGCAGCGGAGCGCGTCGGGCCGGTGACGGCGAGCGCGCGCAGCGCGCCCGACTGGATGTGCGGCAGCGAGTTCGGCAGGGCGTCGATCCCGGCCTGCACGCGGGAGCCGATCAGGTCGGTCACCATCGGCGCGCCGCCGTGGTAGGGCACGTGCACCACGTCGACGCCGGCCGTGGACTTGAACAGCTCCCACGCCAGATGGCTGATCGTGCCGGTGCCGAACGAGGCGACGTTGATCTTGCCGGGATTGGCCTTGGCCTGGGCGATGAACTCGGCGACGGTTTTCACCGGCAGCGACGGGCCCACCTCCATGACGAAGGGCAGCTCGACCAGGCCGGCCACCGGCGCCATGTCGCGCAGGAAGTTGAACGGCAGCGTGGCATGGAAGGTGGCGTTGATGGCGTTGGTGGTGGTCGCGAACAGCAGCGTGTAGCCGTCGGGCGGCGAGCCGATCACCGCCTGCGCCGCCAGGTTGGTGCCGGCGCCCGGCTTGTTCTCGATCACGACGGACTGACCGAGACGCTCGGTGAGCCACGCGCCCATGATCCGCGCCACCAGGTCGGTCGAGCCGCCGGCCGGATAGCCGAGGACGAGGCGCACCGGCCGCGTCGGATAGCTCTGCGCGCTCGCGCCGCGCACGACGGCGGGGAGCGCGGCGGCGCCGGCCGCAAGCTGCAGGAATTTTCGGCGGGGAAGCGTCATGGCGGTCCTCCCTCCAAATATCGCGACGGCGCGCATGCCGTCTCCGCGCGGCAGTGAACGCGCGGCTCTAGCGTCCCCTCCCCCGCTTGCATCCGAACTCGGATTTATCCGAGTTCGGCAATTTTATGAACTTGGCCGAAGTCGGAAACATCCGACTTCTTCTGGAGGGACAGGGTGGGGGCAGGCATCACGATTCGTGCAATCTTGCCCCCTCCCCACCCCTCCCCCGCAAGCGGGAGAGGGAGCAGACCGAGCTTGCCGCTCGCACTGATTCAGCAATGGCTGTAACGCGCGCAACTCATGCAGAGCGTACAACTTCGGTGCGGGTTGCGGAAGCGCCGGGCGCGTGGGGCGGATCGTCATTGCCGGGCTCGACCCGGCAATCCATCTTCTTTCGCAGAAGAATTTTACGAAGCAGATGGACCCTCGACAGGGAGTGACCGGACATGACCTCCAGCAGCACTGCCAAGCTCCTGCTGACCCGATTCGAGACCTATCTTGCGGGCGTCTTCCATCCCATTCCGGAGGAGCGGGTCGTCACCGGGGCCATACAGTCGTTCTACGGCTGGTTCTTTCCATTTCTTCGCAACGCGTTCATTTGCGGTGTTCTGCAGTATCTGGCGGACGCGAGCGGCAGCGTGACGCTGCAGATTTTCGCCATCGTCGCCTATGTCGCGCTCGCGGCCTATTGCCTGTCGTACATCAACGTGTGGGCGGTGACGCCGTTTCACTTCGTGAAGCACAAGCGTCTCGCACTCGTCCTCGACGGACTGGTCACGCTGGCCGTCCTCCTGGCGCTGGGATACGCGATCTTCGCCGGAACGCTGTACGGCATCAACGAAATCGCCAAGGGGCACGCTGCGTCTCGCGGCAATGCTCCGCGCGATGCCCCCGGCCCGTCTGCCAACCCGTAGCCGCGGGCGGCGCGCGCGCGACGAGACACAAAGCAATACCGCGGACTCGGTGCGCTCCCCTCCCCGCGCAACCCGGGCTTGCCCGGGTTGCGCATTAATAGTGCGCAAGTCGGGCAGGCCCGACTTGCGGCCGGGGAGGGGTTGGGGGTGGGGGTCGCGCGATTGAGGCGACGACGTTGCCACACGCACCACCCCCCTCCCCACCCCTCCCCCGCAAGGGGGGAGGGAGCAGACCCAGTCTGCGACTGCACTGATTTCCATTTCACGAACGAGCCTGCTCGAAACTTCGGCGATTGCCCAACAAACAGGCGAACGCGGGCGGCGGCGGCGCGCGGCGGTGCCGGCGCAAGGCGAAATCGCAGGCGATCCGACGCCGCGGGGTTGGCACGGCCATTGCTAATTCGCGAGCGGACGCCGGTATGCCGCTGCCGGCACAACGATGGAGCGCGCCACCGATGTCGACCTTCGACGATCCCTTCGATCCCCGGCGCCGGCTCGACCGGTCGGGATGCGCCTGCGGGCGCCACCGCAGCGCGGCCGAGCACGACGCCGACGCGCGGGCGCAGCTCACCTGCACGCCGGTCGCGAGCCGGGTGGACAGCGAGGACAAGCGTTACGAGGGCGTGGTCGCCGGGGCGGTGATGCGCGCGGTGTTCCCCAAGGACTCCGCGCGCCGCGCCTTCCTCAAGGCGGTCGGCGCCTCGACCGCGCTCGCCGCGCTGTCGCAATTCTTCCCGCTGCGGACCGCGACCGAGGTGTTCGCGCAAGGCGGCGCCCAAGGGGGCGCAATCGAGAAGAAGGACCTCAAGGTCGGCTTCATCCCGATCACCTGCGCCACGCCGATCATCATGGCGCATCCCATGGGGTTCTATTCCAAGCACGGACTGAACGTGGAGGTGATCAAGACCGCGGGCTGGGCGGTCATCCGCGACAAGACGCTGAACAAGGAATACGACGCCGCGCACATGCTCTCGCCGATGCCGCTCGCGATCACGCTCGGCGTCGGCTCCAATCCGATTCCCTACACCATGCCGGCGGTGGAGAACATCAACGGCCAGGCCATCACACTCGCGGTCAAGCACAAGGACAGACGCGACCCGAAATCGTGGAAGGGCTTCAAGTTCGCGGTGCCGTTCGACTACTCCATGCACAATTATCTCTTGCGCTACTACGTCGCCGAGGCCGGGCTCGATCCCGATCAGGACATCCAGATCCGCGCGGTGCCGCCGCCGGAGATGGTCGCCAACCTGCGCGCCGACAACATCGACGGGTTCCTGGCGCCCGACCCGGTCAACCAGCGCGCGGTCTACGACGGCGTCGGCTTCATCCACATCCTGTCGAAGGAGATCTGGGACCGGCATCCCTGCTGCGCTTTCGCGGCGTCGAAGGAATTCGTCACCGGCTCGCCCAATACCTATGCCGCCCTGCTCAAGGCGATCATCGACGCCACCGCGTTCGCGACCAACACCGAGAACCGCAAGCAGATCGCCGAGGCGATCGCGCCGGCGAACTACCTCAACCAGCCGGTGACGGTGGTCGAGCAGGTGCTCACCGGCACCTTCGCCGACGGGCTGGGCAACGTGCGGCGGGTGCCCGACCGCATCGACTTCGATCCGTTCCCGTGGGAGTCGTTCGCGGTGTGGATCCTGACGCAGATGAAGCGCTGGGGGCAGATCAAGGGCGACATCGACTATGCCGGCGTCGCCAAGCAGGTGTTCCTCGCCACCGATACCGCCAAGCTGATGAAGGAGGTCGGGCTCACCCCGCCGACGAGCAATTCGAAGCGCTTCAAGGTCATGGGCAAGGAGTTCGATCCCGCCAAGCCCGAGGATTACGTCAAGAGCTTCGCGATCAAGCGGGTGTAGCCACGTCGTCATGCCCGGGCTTGTCACCATGGGCACGAGCGGCGCCACAACGTCCCCCCTCCCCCGCTTGCGGGGGAGGGACAGGGGAGGGGGCACGCAACATGATAGCGCTTTTGCATCCACCCCCACCCCACCCTCCCCCGCAAGCGGGGGAGGGAGCAGACCGCGTGCGCGGCGCTGTTATGCATCCAGCCCAAAGGAACG
>CAVQIP010000003.1:0-31178 GCA_963712565.1 uncultured Alphaproteobacteria bacterium
ATAGACGAAGACCGCGCGCTCCATGTTTTCACCACCTTGCCGGTCGCGGGCGCCGCTTGCCGGCCGAGTTGCTTCGCTACCGAGCCCCGAGATCACGACGAGAGCCCGATGAGTGCCGCGACCGATCCCGCCAGCCCGAGTTTCAAGCGGATAGCCTTCGTCGCGAGCTCCATCCCGGAGGCGCAGGAGGCGCTCCGACGCCTCGCTGCCCGCTACGGCAACGTCCCCGCCAAGACCGCCGACGTCATCGTCGCCCTCGGCGGCGACGGGCTGATGCTGCAAACCCTGCACCGGTTCATGAACACGGGCAAGCCGATCTACGGCATGCATCGCGGCACCGTCGGATTCCTGATGAACGAGTATTACCCGGACGATCTGCCGGAACGCCTGGCCAAAGCCCATGTCACGGTGATCCATCCGCTGCTCATGCGCGCGCATGACGAGGACGGCAACGCGGTGGAATTTCATGCCTTCAACGAGGTTTCGCTGTTTCGGCAGACCTACCAGGCGGCGCGACTGCGCATCCTGATCGATGGCGAGGAACGACTGCCCGAATTGGTCGCCGACGGCGTGCTGCTGGCGACACCCGCCGGATCGACTGCCTACAATCTATCCGCCCAAGGGCCGATCATCCCGATCAACGCGCCGTTGATGGCGCTGACTCCGATCAGCCCGTTCCGGCCACGGCGCTGGCGCGGCGCGCTACTGCCCGACAGCGCACGCGTGCGCATCGACGTGCTGGAGCCGGACAAGCGCCCGGTCGCAGCCGTCGCCGACCATGACGAGGTGCGCGCGGTCTGCTCGGTCGACATCAACATGGATCACAGCATCTCCATGCAGATGCTGTTCGATCCCGGCCACAGCCTCGACGAGCGCATTCTGCGCGAGCAGTTCGGGTATTGAAGCCAATATCGTCCACGAAGCCCCGCCCGCATCGCAACAACACGAACCCCGGCAATGAGCGAGCCGTCTCGCGATCCGGACGGAGCGCGGACGTCCCGCCTGCGCACGGCAACAGCGCGTCGCAGCTACTTGTCCTCCGGCTTGCGGCTCGGACCGGGCAGGTCGCCGATGCGCATGCGGTCGAGCGCGCGGGCGGCAAAGTAGGGGATGAAGCCCCAGTCTTCGATCCGTGCCCGGGCGCGCTCGATCTGCCGCGCGTCGTCGAGATATTCCACCACGAACACCGGCTTGTGGTCGGCGGTCACGAGTTTCAGGCGGGCGACATTGGTCCGGATCGATCGCGGATCGTTGCGCTCCTGGTTGTTGTCTTCGCCGAACAGGAGGTCCTCTTTGCCGAACCCGTCGATCACGGCGAGATAGGCCGGATCAGTGAGCAGATCCTCGCCGTTCTGCGGCACGACCAGGAATCCGGGCTTCAGCGCGCGGGCGCGTTCGGCCAGCGCCTTGACGAAGGCGATCATCAACGCGCGGGCGTTGGGGTTCTCCTTGATCATCTCGACGTATTGGTCGACGCGATCGAGATAGACGCCGTCGAATCCCGCCCTGATGATGCGCTCGAGATAACTGTCGTCGCCGCCGAAGATGATCCGCTGCCAGTCCTCGTGCCAGTAGCGCACACCGTAATTGCGCCGCCATTCCGCATTTTCGCTGCCGAGCCAGGCGGGCGCGAACAGGCCGGGCAACCAGCCCCAGTGCCATTTCCAATAGTAACGATAGGACTCGGCCTCGCCGATCGAGAGATAGGCGAGCACGATGCGACGGTCGCCGTCGGGTTTGATCTTGAGCTTGTCGACCTCGTCAGCCGTCAAGGCGAGCGCCGCGCTGCCGTTGCGCGAATAATCGATGACCAGCATGTCGTAGGGAGCGGCGGCGAGGATATCCGGATCGATGTCTTGGAGCTGATAGCCCCAGCTCTTCGCCGCCGCGAGCAGGCGTGCCGGCGATGGCGCCGCGGCGGGTGGCGTCTGCGCGGAGACCGACGCTGCCGCGCACAGCACGCACGCCAGCAGCACCGCCGCGGCAATGCGTCTGCGCGCGAATATCCGCCCCAAAAATATCTTCGGACACATGCGGTCCGCAGCGCTCCACAACTGGTTTCGGGGCATGGCCGTCGAAGCCGCCGCAGACCGGGAAACTGTGGCGCGCGGTTGCGGCCAACTCGATGGCATGTCGTTGCTCGTATTCCGAAGTCGAGCGCCACCACGTCATGATATCGTAGCCCACCCGGCAGCGTGAAGGCGGCAATCGGCTGGACCTGCCGTTGTGATCGGCCTAGGCTTTCTGCCGCACGTCCGGGAGGATCAAATGAAAAAACGCACGCTACACTCTCCCAGGCCGCAATGACGCGATTCTTCAGCGACGTATTCGGCAACTGACGGACGCGCGCGGCATCGCGGCGGCGCCGCACGTCCCACGGGAGGAAGGCAATGGCGCAAGACACCGAGCTCCGCCGCCACAAGCGCGGCGGCATCTATTTCGACGATTTCGTGGTCGGCCACCTCTACGAGCACCCGCTGACGCGCACGGTGACGCAGATGGACAACATGCTGTTCTCCAACATGACGCTGAACCCGCAGCCGCTGCACATCGACCGGCATTTCTGCGAGCAAGAGACGGAATGGGGCCAGCCGCTGATGAACTCGCTGTTCACGCTCGGCCTGATGATCGGCATCATGGTCAACGACCTCACCGTCGGCACCACCATCGCCAATCTCGGCATGACCGAGGTGAAGTTTCCCCACCCGTTGTTCGAGGGCGACACGGTGCATTGCACGACCGAGGTCATCAGCAAGCGCGAGTCGACGTCGCGGCCGGGCGCCGGCATCGTCGAGTTCCACCACCGCGCCTACAATCAGGACAACAAGCTGGTGGCCGAATGCCGCCGCCAAGTCTTCATGCGCATGCGACCGCGATAGGAGGGCGCGTCCGGTTGCGGTAGCCGGCGCCGCGAGACTCACATCAAGGTCGCTTCCATGCGTTCCCTGCTTTTCGTCCCCGCCGATGGCGGCAGCAAGCTCGACAAGGCGATGGCGAGCGGCGCCGACGCGGTAATCGTCGATCTCGAAGATTCGATCTCGCCGGAAGGCAAAGCCGGGGCACGCAAGCTCGCGGCCGACTTCATCGTCGAGGCGGTGAAGGCGGCGAGCCGCCCTCGCCTTCTGGTTCGCGTCAACGGATTGGCGACCGGTCTCACCGACGCCGACCTCGACGCGGTGGTGCCGGCGCGCCCCGACGCCATCATGCTGCCGAAGGCGGAGGGCGGCGCGGGCGTCATTCATGCCGATGCCAAGCTCTCGGTGCGGGAGGCGGTGAGCGGCCTGCCCGAGGGTCACATCGCGATCGTCGCGATCGCGACCGAGACCGCGACCGCGCTGTTTCTCGCCGGCAGCTATGCCGGGGCGAGCACACGGCTTGTCGGGCTGACCTGGGGCGCCGAGGATCTGTCGGCCGAACTCGGCGCGGAGGCCAACCGCGCCCCGGACGGCCGCTTCCTCGACCCCTACCGGCTGGCCCGCACGCTCTGCCTCGCCGGCGCGGCGGCGGCGCAGGTGCAGGCGATCGACACCGTCGCCGTCGATTTCCGCAATGTCGCGGCGCTGCGGCGCGAGAGCGAGGAGGCGCGGCGCGACGGCTTCACCGGCAAGATGGCGATCCATCCAGCACAAGTACCCGTCATCAACGAGGTGTTCACGCCGACCCCGGCGGCGGTGGCGAAGGCGCGCGCCGTCATCGCCGCGTTCGAGGCCAACCCCGGCAAGGGCACGGTCGGCATCGACGGGGTGATGTACGACCGTCCGCACCTCGCACGCGCCAGGCAACTGCTCCTGCGCGCCGCCGCGGCGGGGGTGGTTTGAGTGACGTAGCGTGGGCAAAGGCGCGCAACGGGCTGCGCGCGTCGAATGTCACGGCTTGCGCCTTTGCCCAGCCTACTTTTTCTTCTGCCCGTACACGGCCTTCGGATCGAACGTCCGCTCCCGTCGCGAAATTCGAGCGTCACCGCGCCGCTCTTGCCGAGCGGCACCGCGCGGTAGAAGCACGAGCGCCGGCCGGTATGGCAGGCGCCCGCCCCCTCCTGCTCGACCTTGATCCACACCGCATCCTGGTCGCAGTCAATGCGCAGCTCGACCACGCGCTGCACGTGTCCGGACGATTCGCCCTTGCGCCAAAGGGTCCCACGGGAGCGGCTGAAATACCAAGCCTCGCCGGTCGCGATGGTCCGTTGCAACGCCTGCGCATTCATGTGGGCGACCATCAGCACATCGCCCGAGCGCGCGTCGGTCGCAACGCAGGTCACGAGGCCATCGGCGTCGAATTGGGGCGCGAAGGCGCGTCCCTCCTCGACCTCCGCGGCCGAGCCGGATTGGGGGAAAGTCGGAGGCGTGTCGGGCATAGTGTCCCGTTCATCACAGCTGTCGTCCCCGCGCAAGCGGGGACCCATCGTGCCACACACCGCGGTCTCTGGAATATTGGTCCCCGCTTGCGCGGGGACGACAACAAAGTGAATCCTCAGAAAGACGGCACGACTTTCAGCGATCGATCCTTCAGCGATCGGCCCCGCGCACCATGGTGATGAAACGAACCTGATCGTCCGGATTGTCCCGGAAGCTGCCGGTGAACTGCGTCGTGATGGTCGAGGAGCCGGGCTTCTCCACCCCGCGCACCGACATGCACATGTGCTCGGCTTCGATCATCACCGCCACGCCGCGCGGATTCAAAATCTCCTCGATGGCGGTCGCGACCTGCGAGGTCATGTGCTCCTGCGTCTGCAGACGGCGCGCATAGACGTCGACGAGGCGCGCCAGCTTGGAGAGTCCCACCACCCGGTCCACGGGCTTGTAGGCGATGTGCGCCTTGCCCATGAACGGCATCATGTGGTGCTCGCAATGCGAATTGAAGGCGATGTCGCGCACCAGCACGAAATCGTCATACGTTCCGATCTCGCTGAACGTGCGTTCGAGCACATCCACCGGGCAGGCGCGATAGCCGCTGTAGAGCTCATCGTAGGCATCGATCACGCGTCGGGGCGTATCGCGCAGACCCTCGCGCTCGGGGTTGTCGCCGGCATAGGCGATCAGCGTGCGCACCGCCGCCAGCGCCTCCTCGCGCGACGGCTTGGGCACCACCGGTGCGGGGGCGGCGCGTACGTGATCGGACAAAGCAGGCTTGTCGGCCGGGGCGGACTTCGGCCAGGGCTTGATGACGGCGTCCATCACGGTCTCTCCGTTCGACCGGCCCGCAGGCCGGGGGTGTCACCGGGGCGGCCGCATCAGTCATACGCGCTCTGGGAGGATTTCGACCCATGCGCGGCGACCGGACGCCGCATTCCCATCTTACATGGCTTGCATCCGCGGCGTCGCCGCGGGCAAGGCCCGCCGGACCGCAAGTCTCCTCGCTCGCGCCGGCAGAACAATCCCTATATATTCTTTGGCACGGGCGGCGCAATCGTGTCGCGTGCCAGTCAACCGCTATCGACGATCATGTTGAACGAGGTCTACAACAGCCGAATTCTCGAATTGGCCGGAAATATTCCCCGGTTGGGACGGCTTGCGGATCCGGACGCTACGGCGACCGCCCATTCCAAACTCTGCGGCTCGACCGTGACCGTCGATCTCAGGATGGATGGCGACACCGTCACCGATTTTTCCCACGAGGTGAAGGCCTGCGCGCTCGGCCAGGCCTCGTCCTCGATCATGGCGCGCAACGTGGTCGGGGCCAGGGCCGACGAGCTGCGCACCGTGCGCGAGGCGGTGCGCCGCATGCTGAAAGAGAACGGCCCCCCGCCGACCGGCAAGTGGGCCGACATCGCCGTGCTCGAGCCGGTGCGCGACTACAAGGCGCGCCATGCCTCGACCATGCTGACATTCGATGCGGTGACCGCCGCGATCGACCAGATCGAGGCCAAGCGAAGAGCCGCGATGGCGGCCGAGTAGACGGCCGAACAAGCGCGCCGACCGGCGCGTGCCTTGCCGATCGGTCGGGAGCGGGATCGTGCGTACGGGCGGGTATTTGACGGCGATTCTCGTCACCGTTGGGAGCACCGCCGCTGGCGCGGCTGATTGCGCCACCGAAGCCGCGAGCTTGACCACCGCGCAATCCGAATTGCCGCGGCTCGAAGCCGCCTCGCCGGCCGACCGGCCGCCGTATTGCATCACGCTCGAAACCATCATGGCCTTCGCGGGACGGGTGAAGGCGCACGTCGCCCACTGTCCGAATTCGGACTACGTCGCGGCACTCGCCGACTGGAACAAGCGGCGGGCGGACTATGCCAAGCTGTTCAGCCGGCACCGATGCCGGCGGACGCTGTAGAGCGTCAGTCGCGGGCGCGCGGCCTACCCACCGTCGCCACCGACGTCGTCCCGGTGGCGGGCGAGGTCCCCGGAAGATCCCGGTCGAACAGCGCGTCGACGGTATTGAGCTTCATGCGCTGAAGCTCGTCGGCGGAGAGCCGGTAGAGCGGCTCCCACGGCGGAATCCGCAATGCCGTTTCGAGCAGGTCGCCGCCACCGCCCATCTCGATGGTGTATTGCGCCAGACGCCCGATGTCGCGCTGGACGACGTTGAGCTCCTCGGCCGAATAGTTCGATTCCAAGGCGCGCTTGCGCTTCTTGCCGAGCCAGATCTGATGAACGAGCACGTGCGCCTGCGGCGGCACGTAGCGGCGCGAGCCGGCAAGCAGCAGGAAGGCGCACATCGATTCGCAGGTGCCGTCGGGCGACAGCGTCGCGCGGCGATCACCGTCGCCGGCCGCCGGCAATGCCGTCGTCTTTCCGATGGTGGTGATCATGTCGAGGCCGCGGATGCTGCGGCCGAGCGCGAGCGTCCCCAGCACCGAGCCGCCGTCGGAATCGAGAACCAGCACCGCGCCGCGCGTATTGGGGTCGCTGGCGAAGGCCTCGAATTCCCCCGGCGTGTCGGCCGTGATGTAGCCGACGGCGGAAATCCAGATCCGGCAGTTCGCTCCGCACGCCTCCGCCGGCCCCTCGCGCCGCCATTCGAAGCGCATCGGCGCGCTGCCGCTGTCGTCAGCGGGCGTCGGTGAACCGGCGAGCGCCTGCGCGGCGCCGCATGCAAGCGCGAATGCGCCGCAGAGAAGTCGCAGCATGCTGACCCTCATCAATGACGCTTCGCCGGACGCTTCTTTGGTCGTCGGTCGAAAGGCGTCTCGTGTCCCACCAATTCGCCTGCCCTTTTTAGAGGCGGCAAAGATTCGGGTCTAGCCTGAAAAAGCGGCCGGCCCTGCTTAAATTTGCCGCAAAGAGAGTGACCTCGCCGCTGCCACCATTTTTCGAGTTACGATTGTCCCGCGATGGAACCGCAATGAATGAGCGAGTCCGGCTGAGGAGGGTGGTGGGCCGCATTGCCCGCGGCCCCGCCGCCGCCGCGCGCGGACTGATCACCGCCTACCGCCATACATTGTCCGCGCTGATCGGATTGGATTGCCGCCACCTGCCCACCTGCTCGTCCTACGCCGACGAGGCGATCGGCCGCTTCGGCCTGTGGGCGGGCGGCTGGATGACGCTGGCGCGGCTTTGCCGCTGCCATCCCTTCGGCACCTCCGGGCTCGATTTCGTGGCCCCGGTGCTGCCGGAACGATCGCGCTGGTACCTGCCCTGGCGCTACGGGCGCTGGCGCGGGACCAATGCCGCCATCGACCCCGCGCCGCCGCTACGCGCCCCAAACTCCCAACCCACGCCGGGGCGGTGACGCCGCTTTCTGGCGGCCTGCCCAACTCGCGGTCGACCGCGGCGTCATCGTCCGCGCGATACGCTCGGCGCGTCGAGAAACTTGACGGCGGGCGCGTCGCGAAAGCTCGGCGCGCCGCAGACCCGCTGCAGGTCCTGCAGTGCCTGCGGCAATCCCTTGGTGGAAAGTTTGACCTCACGGGACCAGCCCGACCCGCTGTCAAGCGGAACGAAGGTCTCGACGATCACGATGTTGGGCACGGCCACCGCGTGCTGAAGAAATTCCCGGTCCGTTATCGCGCTGCGCAGGTCGCTTGCCCCCTTGGTCCCCGGGCCGAGCACGAGTTCTCGGTCGCCGGCGGCAACGCGGATCACCGTTGCGACGCCGATCTCGTTCGACGGCAATTCCCGGCGGTATGCGAACCAGATTCCCAACCCCGCACCGACGCAGCCCAGACGGATGTTGCTGGTCCGGTATTCCTGGTCGTCCGCGCCCTTGGCTTGCGTTACCGACTTGAGCACGAAAATTCGTTTCGAACCGTCTTCGTAGGACATCCATTGCGTTTCAAAAAAACCGCGCGTCTCGATCCCGAACCGGGCGATCTCATCGCGGCTCATGTAACGGACGCGGTCGGCGCTCACCCGGCGGGCCGCATCGATGAGACCGGGATCGACCCCCATCTCGACCATATACCGCTTCAACAAGAGGTGGATCTGGTCCGCTTTGGGCGGAGGTCCAGTCGATGCGCGGCCCGGAATTGTCACGATGCGGACCGCGTGGATGCCGAGCTGCGCGTCGCGTGCCACCCGGCGGGCGGATGCGCCCAATAGCGCATATACGCAACTTGACAGGCAGCGCGCTCCATCGGTGACCAGCCGCGCCCTGTGCTCGCGCTTGCCTTGCATCACCCGCCGGCAGGCGTCGGCGGCGGCGTGCCGGCATCCCTCCGGCAGCGAGCGGCCGACGCTGGCCGTCATCCGATGCTCGCGCATGATCCTGCCGAGCGCCGCCGCCTGGCCGGCGATGCCGCCAGTCGAATTGAAGAAGATCGGCAGCTCACGGCCGGGCAGCGCAGCGAGGAAGTCTTGGAAGCGCTGCGCGGCGTCCGGATCGATCGCCCCTTCGGCCGCGATCCATTCGCTGCAGCCCGACCCGCAGGCATCGGGCGCACCCTTGGCGACGAAGAAGATCATCGGCTGGCGCTGGATCGATGCGTAAACATCCGGCGCCTGCGCCTGACCGGCAGCCGCGGCGCCGGCCATGCTGCATACCAAGACGGCGACGCACGAGAGCGGCAGGGGGCGGAAGACGGTCATGGGGATCATTCAACTTGCGGTCGCGCCCACTCTACAGGGTTGCAAGTTCCGCGGCCATCATCTAACCACCCCTCCGCCGTCCCCCAGCCGGCGGGATCGGCCACGCTTACCTGCATTCGTAGGCAGCGAGTGAGCAGCAGGAGTGAACGATGGTCGCGCTGACCTTTCCCGACGGCGCGCGTCGGGATTATCCCAACGGCCAAACCGGACTCGATATCGCCAAGAGCATCTCGCCCTCGCTCGCCAAGCGCACGGTCGCGATGGCGCTCGACGGCGTGCTCGCGGACTTGAACGATCCGATCGAGCGCGATGCCAAGATCGAGTTCCTCGGCCGCGACGACCCGCGCGCGCTCGAGCTTATCCGCCACGACGCCGCGCATGTGCTCGCCGAGGCGGTGCAGGCGCTGTGGCCGGGCACCCAGGTCACCATCGGCCCGGTGATCGAGAACGGCTTCTATTACGACTTCTTCCGCAATCAGCCGTTCACCCCGGAGGATTTCGACGCGATCGAGAAGAAGATGCGCGAGATCATCGCGCGCGACCGTGCCTTCACCAAGGAGGTGTGGTCGCGCGACGAGGCCAAGCGCGTCTTTCGCGACAAGGGCGAGATGTTCAAGGTCGAGCTGATCGACGCCATCCCGGCCGACCAGGAGATCAGGATCTACAAGCAGGGCGACTGGTTCGACCTCTGCCGCGGCCCGCACATGACCTCGACCGGCAAGGTCGGCAGCGCCTTCAAGCTGATGAAGGTCGCCGGCGCCTATTGGCGCGGCGATTCCAACCGCGAAATGCTCAGCCGCATCTACGGCACCGCCTTCGCCAAGCAGGAAGAGCTCGACGCCTATCTCAAGCAGCTCGAAGAGGCGGAGAAGCGCGACCACCGCAAGCTCGGCCGCGAGATGGACCTCTTTCATTTCCAGGAGGAGGCGCCGGGCTCCGTGTTCTGGCACCCGAAAGGCTGGACGCTGTTCCAGATGCTGGAAAGCTACATCCGCCGCCGCCAGACCGAGGCCGGCTACGTCGAGGTCAACTCGCCGCAGCTCATGGATTCTTCGCTCTGGGTCGCTTCCGGCCACATGGCGACCTTCCGCGAGAGCATGTTCTTGACCCAGCCGCGGGAAGACGACGAGCGCACCTTCGTGGTCAAACCGATGAACTGCCCGGGGCACATCCAGATCTTCAAGAACGGGCTCAAATCCTACCGCGATCTGCCGTTCAAGCTCGCCGAGTTCGGCAAGGTGCACCGGTTCGAGCCTTCGGGCGCGCTGCACGGGCTGATGCGCGTGCGCGCCTTCACCCAGGACGACGCCCACGTCTTCATCACCGAGGCGCAGATCGCGGCCGAATCGCTGGCCATGAACGATCTGATCCTCTCGATCTACGAGGATTTCGGTTTCCCCGACGTCACCATCAAGTTCTCCGACCGGCCCGACAAGCGCATCGGCGACGACGCGGTGTGGGACAAGGCCGAGGCCGCTTTGATGCAGGCGCTCAAGACCTCGGGCCGTCCCTGGACGCTGAACAAGGGCGAAGGCGCCTTCTACGGCCCCAAGCTCGAATACGTGTTGCGCGACGCCATCGGCCGCGACTGGCAGTGCGGCACCGTGCAGGTCGATCTCAACATGCCGGGGCGGCTGGGCGCCTTCTACATCGACGAGCACTCGAACAAGGTGACGCCGGTGATGCTCCATCGCGCCATGTTCGGCTCGCTCGAACGCTTCATCGGCATTCTGATCGAGCATCATGGCGGCCACCTGCCGCTGTGGCTGTCGCCGCTGCAGGGCGTCGTCGCCACCATCACCGACGACGCCGACGACTATGCGCGCGAGGTCGATCGCCGCCGCGCGGCGATCGGGCCTGCGCGTCGACGACGACCTGCGCAACGAGAAGATCAATTACAAGGTGCGCGAACACTCGCTCGCCAAGGTGCCGGCGCTGCTGGTGGTCGGCCGCAAGGAGGCCGCCGACCGCACCGTCTCGATCCGCCGCCTCGGCAAGGAGGGGCAGACGGTGCTGCCGCTCGAGGGAGCGCTCGCTGCGCTCGCCGAGGAGGCGGTGCCGCCGGACGTGCGGCGGCTCAAGCGGGCGGCGTGAACGGCCGCGGCTTGGGTGTTATCCACAGGCCGCGCAGCCAACTGAAAACGCAACAAGTCTCTAGTTTCGTGTCTCACCCGAAGGGTGCACTCCAGCCTGTTCTCCCTGTTATTTGCAGGGAAAAAACAGGGAGCGGTCTCGTCAACGGCGACTCGCCGCCTCCCGTCTCACGCTCGAATCCGCTGGAGCAGATCTTGTTTTGATTGGTCATCGTCTTGAGCACGCGCAGCCGGGCCGGGCGGGAGCCCGTGACCGCTGCCGCGCCGATGACAAGGCCGGGAGCAGCTTCCGCCGTCCCGGCCATGCGCAGCCTCTGGATCGTATTCGAATCTTATACCGCTCGCGTAACGTAGTCAACCACAAAATGTGGTCAAAAAGTCCGGCTTCAGCAATTCGGGCTGCGCCGAAGGCGCGATCGCGCCCGCCGTCCGCCGGCGTCCTCGCAATCCCAGCGCAGCAACGGCTTGACCGGCGGCCTAGGCTCAGTGAAGCGGTCGAGCGGGGACGGCGTGAAGCGGTAGCGCTCGCGGCCGGGCTGGTCGCTCGGCGGCACGAGCGGCGCCGGCGCGGCCGCGGCAACGCCTGCAGCCAGCAGCAGCAGCAGCAGCGTGACGGCGGCATGGAGTCGTAAGGGCATTGGCGCCAGCTTTCGCGGGCTATGGCGCTGTCCGCGATAAACCATGTGCGTCGTGCCATATCGCGTGCGACGTCAGCGCGCGATGACCTCGACCTCGCGGTCGACCCCGTTGACCACCTGGAACTCGCCCTCGTAGGTCTTGTTGTCGTTGCGGGCGATCGCGCGGTAGTCGCCCTCCGCCAGGATCACGCGCGGAAAGGCGCCGATCAATTCCTTGATCACGTCGCCGCCCGGCGTGAGCACCGACCACTGGGTATTGGCGCGGGCTTCGCCGCCCGGCTCGTTCACCAGCTTGAGCGTGATGATCGCGGCGCGATGAGTGACGGTGGTGTCGGTGAGCTTGCCGGCCTGCACGCGGATGTCGGAGCGCACCGTGGCATTGGCGTCGCCGTAGTTCGACACGATGTGATAGGTGCCCTCGGGCACCAGCACCAGGTCGCCGGTGACGATCGCGGTGGCGATCGGCCGCTTGTCGCCGGGCTCGAACTGGCTGCCCTTGTAGAGGTCGAATGAAATCTGCCCCTGCGGGATGCGCGCGTCGCCGACGCGGCCTTCGATGCGCAAGCCGCCGGCTGGAATTTCGAACACGTCCTTCATCGTCTCGGCGCGCACCTGCACCGCCTTGGTCACGCTCGCGAGCCCGAAGCCGACGCTGACCACGTAGGCGCCGGGCGCCAGCACGAAGGTCGGCGCGGGCGCCTTGTCCTCCTTGACCAGACGCGGCGCGTCGTTCTGCTCGGTGCGGTAGACGCGCCAATGCAGGCCGCCGTTGATGGTCGGCAGATCTTGCCCGAAGCGCGCGCTGACCGCGAGCGCGCCCTGTCCGGCCGGCAGGGTCGGCGCGGCGTGGACTTGCACGGCGGGGTTATTCGGCGATTGCAGCGCCCCCTTCGGCGGCGCGGCAGGCGCCACGTTGCCGCTGGGCGGAATGATGCTTTGGGCCGGGCCGGGCGGGACCGAGGGTACGTCCTTCGGCGGACGTAGCGTGAACGGATCATCGAAGCTCGGGGAGTTGCCGAACAGCTGCGCGTCGGCAGCGCCCGGCAGCGCCGCCAGCCACAAGGCTGCGGCCAAAACGAGTTGGCCCCGGCTGCCGACCCTCGTCCCCCCGACCCTCATGGGCGGCAGTTTTCGACTGCAATCGCGGCAAATTCATGCCGCCGGACACGGGTTTGTCACCATTGCCGCCGTGTGCTAGGCGCAGCGCGACACGCGGAAAAATACCGCGTCTGCGTGGTCAATTCGTGTGACAGGATGATGCTGAGCCACCCAGCCGGAGTCCGGACAAACCGATGCCCGACGCGCTCGAACTGCTCAAGACCCGACGCTCCATCAAGCCGGTCGAGCTTGCCGGTCCGGGTCCCTCGGCTGCCGAGATCGAGACCTTGCTGACGGTGGCGTCGCGCGTTCCCGATCATGGCAAGCTGGTGCCTTGGCGCTTCATCATCTTCGAGGGCGAGGCGAGACTGGCCGCCGGGGCGGCGATCGTCGCCGCGTTTCGCGCCAAATACCCGCAGGCCAAGCCGGAGCAGGTCGAAGCCGAACGCGCCCGGCTCGCGCGCGCGCCGCTGGTCATCGCGGTGGTGAGCCGCGCCGGGCCGCACGTGAAGATTCCGGAATGGGAGCAAGTGCTGTCGGCGGGCGCCGCCGCCATGAGCCTGGTGCTCGGCGCGCACGCGCTCGGCTATGCGGCGAGCTGGATCACCGAGTGGTACGCGTACGACCGCGGCGTGCTCGACGCGCTCGGCCTCGCACCGAACGAGCGCATCGCGGGGTTCGTCCATATCGGGCGGCCGAGCGAGCCGCCCGAGGACCGGCCGCGGCCTCCGCTCGACGCGATCGCCACCCGTTTCGCCGCCCGCTAGTGTCCCTGCCGCGCAACGTCCCAGCCGACCATGTTCTACGACACCGCCAAGAACGACCACGGGCTTCCGCGTGATCCCTTCAAGGCGATCGTAGCGCCGCGGCCGATCGGCTGGATCACCTCGATGAGCGCGAAGGGTGAAATCAACCTCGCACCCTACTCGTTCTTCAACGCCGTCTCCGACGACCCGCCGATCGTGCTGTTCTCCAGCGAAGGGCCCAAGGACTCGCTCGTGTTCGTGCAGGAGACGAAGGAGTTCGTCTGCAACCTGGCCACCTTCGACCTGCGGGCCGCCGTGGTCGAGACCTCCGCGCAGTTTCCGCGCGGCGTGAACGAGATGGCGCGAATCGGGCCTGGCGGCTGCACCGTCCCGGCTGGTCCGCCCGCCGCGGGTCGCCGCCTCGCCCTGCGCGCTCGAATGCAAGCTCCTCCAGATCATCGATCTCAAGGACCTGGACGGCAAATC
Source organism: uncultured Alphaproteobacteria bacterium (assembly GCA_963712565.1). Taxonomy (GTDB): domain Bacteria; phylum Pseudomonadota; class Alphaproteobacteria; order Rhizobiales; family Xanthobacteraceae; genus VAZQ01. The sequence continues at coordinate 14,025 of CAVQIP010000003.1, forward strand.
ATCTCACCGCCACGTCGTGCTGGGACAGGTGGTCGGCATCCATATCGACGACCGCTTCATCAAGGATGGCCGGCTCGATACCGCCGCGATGGCGCCGATCGCGCGTTGCGGCTACGCCGATTATTCCGTCGTCGACAAGGTGTTCGCGATCGCGCGACCGCAGCCCCCGAAGCAAGACGCAGCCGAATGAGCCGCCTCGACGGGCTGCGATCCGGTCGTTGATCGCGACGTTCCGGCGCAGCAAGGAAGCCGGCGCCCGAGCCCCCGTTCCTCCTACGCGGTCTGGATATAGTCGCGCAGCGCGGCGGATTCCTGCTCGATCTCCTGCAGCCGGTGCTTGACCACGTCGCCGATCGACACCACGCCGATCACCTGCTCCTGCTCGACCACGGGAAGGTGGCGGAACTTGCCGGTGGTCATGCGCTCCATCAGGACGCCGACGGTATCAGACTGGCTGCAGGTGACGACCTTGCGGGTCATCACCTGGGACAGCGGTTGCGCCAGCGCGCCCGCGCCTTGCTCGGCCAGCACGCGCACGATGTCGCGCTCGGACAGGATGCCGATGACCCGGCGGTGGGGACCCAGCACGAGCAGCGCGCCGATCTTGTGCTCGGTGAGCGTCCGCACCGCGGTTTCGAGCGTCGCCGTGGGCTCGATCGAAATCACGTCGCTGCCCTTGGCGGAGAGAATCGCCTTCACGATCATGGGTCGCCTCCCTTGACCGGCGCACAAACGGACGCGCTGCCGGCCAATACTGCTGGTGCTCGATATGGTACCGCGTTCGGTCGCGGCAACTGCGCGTGGCCTGCACGAGCCTCGCCGATTGGTGCACCGCAAGAGCAGGCGGCTCGGCATTGCGACAACGCAATCGACGCGATCGAGCGCAGCGCTCAACCCAGTCTAAGACGATCGGTCGGGACCGCCAACCCCGCAAGATGCGCGTTGCGCGCATGCTGGGTAGGCGGCAGGGCCGTGGTTAATGCAAGCTCGATGTCGGGTCGGACCAATCGCTGTCACGCTCGGTGGACATCGGAACCGGGTCGAACGCGGCGAAAGCAACCAGACCCGCCAGAAATCCACCGATATGCGCCTGCCAAGCGATGGCCTGCTCGACGCCCGGCATGCCGAGCGAGAACACGCCGAACAGAATATTGACGCCGAACCACACCAGCAGGAACGCCAGCACCCGCGGATCGCGCAGACTCGCGACCAACGATGCCGCCGGCACTCGACATGCCGCCTCGCGATCCCGCCACAGCCCGAGCGGGCCGCCGCGCTGGAATACGAACCGCATCGCCGCCGCCATGGCGCCCGAGATCGCGGCCGACGCGCCGACCATCGGCAGCAGCTCGCCGAAATGGGTGACGAGGTGGACGGCGGCGCCGGCCGCGGCGGTCACCGCCATGAACGCCAGGAATCGCAACGACCCAAATCGTTGCGCCACCGGCGAGCCGAAAGCCAGCAGCCACACGGCGTTGAAGATCAGATGACTGAGGTCGGCGTGGATGAGCGCATAGGTGACGAACGTCCAGGTATCGGCCGCCCAGCCTCCCGGCCAGGCGACGTCCGGCAGCACGCTGGCGTCGTAGCGAGCAGGAATGAAGGCAAACAGCAGCAGAAACTCGGTGGTCTGCGCCGGCGTCAGCACCAGCGCCAGGACCGCTTGCACGAGCGCAAGCACCGCGAGCAGCGCAACCACGACCGCCGGCACGTTGAGCATTCGTTCGTGGCGCGGCTGATCAAGCATCTCGGATGAGTGAGGTGGAAGCGATCGAAGGAAAGCGATCCGGTCGTCGCGATACGGCACGTTGACATAGGCCGCCGCCCGCACCGGGGCAAGCAGCCAATGCTCGGCGTCTCACGATGGCGCCACAATGCGCGTCCGCGCCTTTGTCGAAAAGAGCGTCACTGGAAGGTAAACGCAGCGGCCCACGCGCACGCGCCACGGCCCCCGCTCCAGGGCTGCTCGCCCCCCGCTGCCGCCGCGTTTCTGCGCCGAAGCGAGGTTAACGGCGCCGGCGCGGGCGCCGCCGCCGAGCCCCCCTCGCAGCGCGCAGCCGGTTAATGCCGGCATTTGATTCAAATTATAGCATTTCGGATTTTAGTCGAGTTCACTTCAAATAATATCGGTATTCGTCGCGACCTTTACTTGCGTTCTCTTCAAAACGGCTTTGCGAGATTAGCGGCGACTCAAATCGTTTGTGGGAAATGTGGCCCTCAAGAACAGGGAAGGGTCACAAAAATGAAATGGTATCTTGCCGAGATAGCGGGAGCTGGAATTGCGGCGGCCGCCCTGGCCGCGGCGATCGCAGCCGGGCAGGCACAGGCGGCAAACGACCGGCCGCTGTTCATCTCGCTCGGCGCCGTCGCCCGCGCGCCGGTAGGTTGGATGGAATTCTGCGCGGAATATGCGCCGGAATGCGAAACCGACGCCCCGGCGGGGCGTGACGTCGTGCTGACGAGCGAGGCTTGGCAGCAGCTGATCCGCATCAACGATCTGGTCAACGCCACCATCAAGCCGATGACCGACCTGGAGCACTGGGGCGTGGCCGAACGCTGGAACTATCCCGACGATGGTTATGGCGACTGCGAAGACTACGTGCTGCTCAAGCGCAGGATGCTGATGGAAGCCGGTTGGCCGCGCCAGGCGCTGCTCATCACCGTCGTGCGCGACAAACGCAGCGACGGCCATGCCGTGCTCACCGTCAAGACCGACGAGGGCGAGTTCATCCTCGACAATCAGAACGACGAGGTCGTGCTCTGGTCGGAAACCGGCTACCGCTTCGTCAAGCGGCAGTCGCAGAGCGATCCGAACGCCTGGGTCGCGCTCGGCGATCCGCGTCCGGCCGCCGCCGCCACCGCCGCGGCGCGCTGATTTGCCGAAAGGTTACGCGAAGCCGGTCGGCTCTCCTTCCCCGACTCCGGACCGGATTTGCGCGCGGCCGGCTCTCCTCCCCGGGAGCCGGCCGCATTCTTTGCAGCGGGATTGTAGCCGCGACTTGGCGTCCGTCGCCGTGCGCGTCATCCGATCCGTTTGAGCCCGCCGGCGTATCGCTGCCAGCGCCGCACATAGATGTCGGCACCGTCGGCGATCGCCTGCGCGGCGCCTTCATCGAGGCTGCGAACCGCGCGCGCGGGCGTCCCCAGGATCAGCGAATTGTCCGCAAACTCCTTGCCTTCGGTCACCAGGGCGCCGGCGCCGACCAGGCAATTCCTACCGATCCTGGCACCGTTGAGCACGATCGCACCCATGCCGATCAGGCTGTTGGGCGCGATGCGGCAGCCGTGCAAGACGACGTTGTGGCCGATCACGCAATTGTCGCCGATGGTGAGGGGAAAACCGGGATCGGTGTGCAGGGTCGCGTTGTCCTGGATCTGCGAGCGTTCGCCGAGCTCGATCCATTCGTTGTCGCCGCGCAGCACCGAGCCGAACCAGACGCTGGCGTCGGTTTTCAGGCGCACGCGTCCGATCACGCTGGCAGTGGGTGCGATCCAGTAGCGGCCGTCGGCCGGCAGCTCCGGCGCTTGACCCTCGAGCTCGAAGATGGCCATCCGCGCCCTCCACTCTCGCGGGCGCGACCATGCCACGATGGCCCGACCGTTGGCGAGGCGCGGCCGGCGAAATCGTTCAGCCGACGGGAAAGCCGAAGGCGGCAAGCGCCATCATCACGACCAGCCCCGATATCAGGCTCCAGCAGCCGGCGAGCACAACCGCCAGCGCGAAGACCAGCCCAAATCCTGTTGCCGACATGACCCCGTCCCAATTCGCCCGTTTGAATTCTCGCAGAGCGCGGCGCGGCGCGCCACAACATCCTTAACTGAAGGTTAATTCCGCCCGATCAAACGACGGGATTGGGCGCGCGGCGGCCGCTCCGGCGCCGCTCCCGATCCCTGACTTCCGATTCCCGTTCGCGCATACTCGCGATCGATTCGCGGAGTCATCGCATCGCATGACCACGGTTCCCGCCAGCGGAGAACGCATCCGGCCCGTGCGCCGGCCGCGGCACGAGCATCGCGGCCTGCTCGTGCTTGCGGTCATTGCATTCACGTCGATCGCGTTCACTGCATTCGTCTATATCGGCTACGTGCTCTGGCCGCGCTGGCCAGGGCCGCCGGTCGGCCCCGACGCGCCGGCGCTGCCGATCACGGTCGCGGGCGCCGCCTTCAACCTGCCGCCGGCCGCGATTCGCGTGCCGGTGCAGCGCCGGCCGGGCGCGCAGGAGCGCGTCGACCTGGCGTTTCTCTGGCCTTCGCTCCAGCCGCCCGATGCCGATGCCAGGCCGCCCGCACCTGCGCCCGGCGCGCTGCCGGCACCGGCGGCGACCTTCGAGCGCGTGTTCGTGACCATCGCGGCTGCCGGCGACACGTTGTCCCCGACCGACCGCGTGCAGAACATCTATCCGCGTTATGTCGCCGGCGCGGCGACCCCCGGCCCGGGCGGATTGAACGTTCTCGCCTTCCGCGACGGCACGCCCTATCAGGGCGAGGATCTGATCTACGATGCGGCAGCGCCGAGCTTTCTCGTGCGCTGCACCCGCAACGGCGCAGGGCCGACGCCGGGGATCTGCCTGTACGAACGGCGCATCGACGCCGCCGACGTGGTCGTGCGCTTTCCGCGCGATTGGCTTGCCGATTGGCGCATGGTCGCCGGGAACATCGATCGGCTGATCGCGAGCCTGCGCCCGCGCGGATGACGCGGTTTCCGTTGATCTCGGACTACACACTCGTGCGACTACGATGGGCGATGCCACATCGTCCCCTCGGGAGCAGACCGAGTTTGCCGCTAGTGCTGATTCCATTCCAACGGGACAGGCGCTAGCTCGCGCTAGCTCTTGAGCAGGCCCGGCTCGTCCAGATCGAGCGCGAGGATCGGCAGCTCGAAATAGGATGAGCGGGCGTCCTTCTCGTCGAAGAACAACACCCCGATATATTCCTCGCCGACATAGACCTCGGCGGAATCCTTCTTCCTCGTCCGCGGCACAACGCGGATGCGCTCGTTGTCGAACTTGCGCTTGAGATAGGCGTCGAGCTGCTTGATGTCGGGAGTAGTGGTGGAGGCATCGCCCAGCGTGATCTTCACCTCGAAATTGTAGGAACGCTCGTCGTCCTCGTCGTCTTCGTCGAGAGCGAGCGATCCGATCTGCTCCTCGCCGACGAAAACATCGGCGGCATCGTCTTTCTTCGGGACCACGCGGATGCGCGCATTGCCGAACAGACGCTTGAGATAGGCGTCGAGCTTCCTGACTTCCTGGACGTCCACCGGTGGCGCTCCCTTCTGCTCAGCCGTCGCCGTCGTCGAACAGGTGATCCATCGCCCGCGACGGCTCGGGGCAGCCGGCCTCGCCAACGACCCTGGCCGGCACGCCGGCAACCGTGGTGTTGTGCGGCACCGGCTTGAGCACGACCGATCCGGCGGCGATGCGCGCGCAATAACCGATCTCGATATTGCCGAGGATCTTGGCGCCTGCTCCGATCAGGACGCCACGGCGGATTTTTGGATGGCGATCGCCCGCCTCCTTGCCGGTACCCCCGAGCGTCACGTCCTGCAGGATCGAGACGTCGTCCTCGATCACCGCGGTTTCGCCGACCACGAGGCCGGTGGCATGATCGAGGAAGATTCCGCGCCCGATGGTCACGGCCGGATTGATATCGGTCTGGAACACGGCCGACGATCGGCTCTGCAGATAGTAGGCGAAGTCCTTGCGCCCCCTGCCCCACAGCCAATGCGCCAGGCGATGGGTCTGGATCGCGTGGAAGCCCTTGAAGTAGAGCACCGGCTCGATAAAGCGGTTGGCGGCGGGATCGCGATCGACCGTCGCCGTGATGTCGGCGCGGAACGCCGCGCCGATCGAAGCCTCGTTTTCGAGCGCGTCGGCATAGGCCTGCCGGATCAGCTCGGCCGAGACCTCGGGGCTGTCGAGACGCTCGGCGACGCGGTGGACGACCGCCGCCTCCAAGCGTGTCGTGATGCAGGATGGTCGAATAGATGAAGGTCGCAAGCTCGGGCTCGCGCCGCGCGATCTCCTCGGCCTCGCGGCGGATGCGCGCCCACACCGGATCGACCTTCTCGAGCGCTCCGGCTCTTACCTGCTGCTGGGCCATGATCGTCTCCCTCACATTGCCCGACGGGAAGCTTAGCATAATTGCGCGGGCGAGAGACCATATATGGACGACAAACGAAAAAGCCCGCCTCCCGGCGGGCTTTCAGCTATGTGCTCGGGCGGGACCGCGAGCAGGCGCGGCTGATGGCACTAGTCCCGTGAGGACCGACCGCACGGCAGCGGGCCGCTCCCGGTGATCGGGTCACTCCCGCGGGCGAGAGGCGCCCGGCGCGGCACTCCTGCTTTCGGCCGGCACCGGCAAGCACGACATCATGGCCAGAGCGCTCGACCACATTGCGATATAAAACAGGATCGGCATGGCAAGTTTCCTTTGGTGATGCAACAATCAACCAACTCGCGCTGACCGGCGAGGTTCGCGCCCGGCTGGTGGCCGTGGCGCACAATTTTTTACGTTGCGCAGGGAACTTTCGCGCGCCGCGACGGCAACGACGCAGGCCTCGCGCGGCTTCACCGCTCCTCGGCGAGAAATCGCAGCACGGCCGCCTTGAACTGCCTTGTCGCCCACCGCGAGCATGTGATCACGCCCGGGGATATCGAACGCCCGGCCGGACGGCAGCAGGGCCGCGAGCTCATGCGCCGAGCCCGCCAGCGGATCTTCGGTGCCGACGGCAACCAGGACCGGCGCGCGGATTCCCGCGATTTGATCGGCCGTCAAGCTTTGGCGCGAACCGCGGATGCAGGCCGCGAGCGCCGCGAGGTCGGATTTGGTTTGCTCGGCAAAGGCGCGAAAAGCACGTCCGGTCGGATCGCGAACATCCGCGAGCGAAGGCGCCTCGAGCGCCGCCGCGAGGCTCGCGGGCGGCCCGACGCCGTCCAGGAGATGGCTTCCCAAGCCGCCGAGCACGGCGCGGCGCAGCCGGGTGGGATGCGCGAGCGCGAAGAACGCGGTGATGCGCGCCCCCATCGAGTAGCCCATGACGTCGGCGCGGCCGAGATCGAGATGATCGAGCAGCGCGCGCACGTCGTCGGCCATGACGGCGCTGTCGTAGTCGGCCGGGTCGTAGAGCTTGCTCGAGGCGCCGTGCCCGCGATTGTCGAGCGCGATGACGCGGCGGCCGGCCGCGGTGAGCGTCGCCACCCAGCCGGGGTGGACCCAGTTCACGAGCGCGGTCGAGGCGAAGCCGTGCACCAGGACGATCGGCGCGCCTTCACCCTGGTCGAGGAATGCGATCTCGACGCCGTCGTGCCGAAAGCGCTGCATCTCACCGCGCGGCCGGCGCGGCGGAGCGCCACGCCGTCGAGTGCCCGGTCGCGGCTTGAACCGCGCGGGCTTTGCGCGCGCGGCGAAGTCTGCGGCGAGCGCAATGACGCTCGGTGATCCGTTCGGCCGTGCGCTTGAGCGAGGTCACCAGGCCGAACGCCGTCAGGATCGCCCAGAACAGCCATAGCGCGAGATTGAAGGTGCCCATGGTAAGCACAATCGCCGCACGGCCCGCGAGCTTGAGGATCGCGCGGGTCTTGCCGCCCTTGGCGGCCGCGAGGCGCGCAAGTTTCGACATCTCGCGCGGTCCCTGGGCGAGCTTCAATCCGTCGAGCGCCGCCTGCGTGCCCGCCTTCATCTGGACGCGCCCCACGTCGCCGACCAGATGCGCCAGCCCGCGCGCCTTTTCCACCTTGACCGCCTCGCGCGCGGCGCGCACCGCAACCGCAGGCGCGGTCATGCTCGCGCCCGAGAGGGCGCCGCGAAGCGCGGTCCAATCGACGACGTCGCGCAGCGAGCGAGTGGTCCAGGCGGCCAGCGGGCCGCCGATCCGGCCGGTCTTGCGCGCGGCCTTGACCACCGTGATGCCCGCCCGCACCGGCGCCGCCGCGCCCAGCGAGGCATAGGTGCCGGCGGTGACCGCAAGTCCCACGCAAGCCAGGCCCAGGATCAGCTCGTCGGCCTCCCGGCCGGTCGCGAGCCGCGCCCCCTCGCGCAGCGCATCGCGGATATCGCCGAAAACGAACAGGTCGCCGACCGCGGTGCCGGCGAGCCCCGACATGTCGTCAGGCTCGCCGGTGACAAAACCGCGCGCGAAGCTCGCAAGCGAACGCGCGGCAACGGCGGTGCCCGCGTTCGCGCTTTCCACCTTCTCGGCCAGCGCGCCATCAACTGCGACATTCCTGTCGCGAGCAAGCTCGACAAAGCTGTTGGCGAGATCGATGTCGCCGGCGGCGAGCGCGGCATCGATCTCACGCGCGGCGACGCCGGCATCGAAAGCGCGCGCGACGACGTGATCGGCCAGCGCCACCGGATCGTCCTCGACGGCGAGCAGAAATCCCGATTCCAAAGCGCGCGGCGCAAGCGCGAGGCCCGCGCCCGCGAAGGCGAGCGCAAGAACAAAGGGAAGTGCGATCCGCGCACCGGTCATGAACCCGTCTCCTGGATCCCTCGCTGCCATCTCCGCTGCCTATGTCGTCAGGCGCCGTCAGGTCGGCAAGATGCCGGAACGGCAAAGGGGACACAATGCAATGCTGCAGCGCGCCGCCGGTGCCGCCGCCGCGCGCTTGTTCCCAAATCGTGCCTTGTCTTCGAATTGGGCCGTCCGCCTAGGAATCCGCGGTCCCTGCCGCTATGGTGCCCCCGCCGCACGCTATGACGGCGGCGTGCGAACGCGGACCAAGGCCATGGCGGAGCAAATCGTTCCTCACTTCCACAACACCCCGGGCGTCGCGGTGATCGAGATCGGCGCGCGGGAGTTCATGTGCGAGGGGGAACTGGCGCCGTTCGACCATCCGCACGTGTACCTCGACATGGGCGACGCCAGCGAGATCATCTGCCCCTATTGCTCGACGCTGTTCCGTCACGACCCGGCGCTCGACCCCCATGCGGCGCGCCCGGCGGAGTGCGCGCTGGCGGACGGGGCGACCGCTTAGAGCGGGATGACTTTTCTTCGAATCGTCATCGCGCTCCAAGTTTTTGTTTGAGCATGTCCTTTTTCGCAAAACCGGTACCCACTTTTGCGGGACATGCTCCAGCGTACGGAGACACAAGGCGTGGCGTCCTCGCGCACCGTCATCATCGCCGGCGCGGGGATCGGCGGATTGACCGCGGCCTTGGCGATCGCACGGCAGGGATTTCGCGTCGCCGTGTTCGAGCAGGCGGAGCGCCTGGAAGAAATCGGCGCCGGCATCCAGCTCTCGCCCAATGCATCGCGCATTCTGATCGGGCTCGGCCTGGCCGCGCAACTCAAGCGCCACGTCGTCGCGCCCGAAGAGCTTCGGGTCACGGACGCGCACGGCGCGCGCGTGCACGTGCGCGCGCCGCTCGGCGCCGTCGCCGAGAAGCGCTATGGCGCGCCCTATTGGGTGATCCATCGCGGCGACCTGCAAGCGGTGCTGATCGAGGCGGTGCGGGGCCACCCCGACATCGCCGTGCATCTCGGCGCGCGGGTCGAGGACTTCACCCTCGAGGCCAACGGCGTCACGATCTCGGCGCTCGCCGCGCAAGATCGGTTCCAGGAGCACGGCGTCGCGCTGATCGCTGCCGACGGACTGTGGTCGGGCCTGCGCAGCCGACTCGGTCATCGGCAACCGCCGCGTTTCGCCCGCCATACCGCCTGGCGCGCGCTCGCGGCAACCGACGCGCTGGCGCCCGAGCTGCGTGCGCCGGCGGTCAATCTCTGGCTGGGCGGCGACGCCCACCTCGTCCACTATCCGGTCAGGGGCGGCAGCCTCGTCAATGTCGTGGCCATCGTCCGCGACGACTGGCGCGAGCCCGGCTGGAGCGCGCCGGGCGACCGGGCGGAAATCCTCGCCCGCTATCCCGCCGGCGCCTGGCCACAGGCCGCGCGCGCGCTGCTCGCCACGCCCACGCACTGGCACAAATGGGCGCTCTACGACCGCGCCCCGCTCGCCCGCTGGGGCACGGGGGCGGCGACCTTGCTGGGGGATGCCGCCCACCCGATGCTGCCCTATCTCGCCCAGGGCGCCGCCATGGCGATCGAGGACGCGGCGGTGCTCGCCCGGCGGCTGGCCGAGGCGCCCGGCGATGTCGCTGCCGCCATGCGGCGCTACGAGCGGCAGCGCCGCGGCCGCACCGCGCGCGCCCAACGCGCGGCCCGCCGCAACGGGACGGTCTATCATCTGGGCGGGCCGGCCGCGCTCATGCGCGCGCTCGCGCTCGCGGCCCTGGGCGGCCGGCGGCTGCTCGCCCGCTACGATTGGCTCTATGGCTGGACGCCGGCCTGAGGCGGTAGGATCGCGGCCACCATGCCATTGTTTTCGACCACCATCGCCGGAAGCCTGCCGAAGCCCGCCTGGCTCGCCGAGCCGAACAAGCTGTGGGCGCCCTGGCGTCTCGCCGGGCGCGAGCTCGAGGACGCCAAGCGCGATGCCACCCTGCTCGCACTCAAGCTGCAAGAGGATTGCGGCGTCGACGTCGTCACCGACGGCGAGCAATCGCGCCAGCATTTCGTGCACGGCTTTCTCGAATTCGTCGACGGGATCGACTTCGCGCGCAAGGTCGAGATCGGGATCCGCGCCGACCGCTACAAGGCGATGGTGCCGACGGTCACCAGCGCGCTGCGCCTCAAGGGACGGGTGCATGCGCGCGAGGCGCAGCTCGCGCGCGCCCATACCAAGCACAAGCTCAAGTTCACGCTGCCGGGGCCGATGACCATCGTCGATACCATCGCGGACGCCCATTACGGCGACCGCGTCAAGATGGCGATGGCGTTCGCCGGTCTGCTCAACGCCGAGGCGCGCGCGCTCGAAGCCGACGGCGTGGATGTCATCCAGTTCGACGAACCGGCGTTCAACGTCTACATGCGCGAGGTCGGAGAGTGGGGCATCGAGGCGCTGCATCGCGCGATCGAGGGGCTCACCTGCGCCACCGCCGTCCACATCTGCTACGGCTACGGCATCAAAGCCAATATCGACTGGAAGGCGACGCTGGGCAGCGAATGGCGGCAGTACGAGGAGATTTTCCCGGCGCTGGCCGCCAGCCGCATCGATCAGGTCTCGGTGGAATGCCGAAACTCCCGCGTCCCGGCGGGTCTGCTGAAACTGCTCGACGGCAAGGACGTGCAAATCGGCGTCATCGACGTGGCGAGCGACGAGGTCGAGAGCCCCGAGCAGGTCGCCGCGGTGATCGGCGAGGCCGCGAAATACCTGGCCAAGGAAAACATCATCGCCAGCACCAATTGCGGCATGGCGCCGATGCGCTTCGACGTCGCCGTCGCCAAGCTCGCCGCGCTGGGCAAGGGCGCCGAACTGGCGAGGAAACGCTACGGCTGAGCGCGAGGGCCGACGTCAGGGTCGCTCGCGGGCCCTCTCCCCAACCCTCCCCCGCAAGCGGGGGAGGGAGCGCACCGAGTTCGCGGCGTGTTGCGTCGCTTTGCTCCCGAGCGGCTGCGCCGCTCCTTGCCTGGGGCGCGGTCGTGCGGCTCTAGCGTCCCCTCCCCCGCCTGCAGCCGACCTCGGGTTTACCCGAGTTCGGCCGCTTTAACTGGCCGAAGTCGGAAACATCCGACTTCGGCTGGAGGGACAGGGAGGGGGCATGTTCGATGGCAGCCGCGATCGTTTCCAGGACGCCCTGCCGGTTTGTCATGACGTCGTGGTTGTTGAAGCGCAGAACGTGCAAGCCCTTGCCGGCGAGAAAAGCATCACGGCGCGCATCGCGTCGCTCCTGCTTTGAGTCGAAGTGCTGGCCGCCGTCGATCTCGACGACGAGGTTGGCCGCGGACAGAGGAAATCGACGATGTATGGACCGATCGGCGTCTGACGCCGGAAACTTGCACCGTTCAGGCGATGGCCCCGTAGGGCGGCCCAGATCAGCCTTTCCGCATCGGTTGAACGCGTTCGCAGCGATCGTGCCCGCACGCGTTGCTTCGTGGAGATCCGCCAGTTCGGCACTTTCGGTGGATCAGCCATTGTCGGTGTCGCCTGCATGCCCCCTCCCCAACCCTCCCCCGCAAGCGGGGGAGGGAGCGCACCGCGTCCGCGGCAACGATTTTCGTCACCTAGAGCGCATCACGATTGGATTGAATCGTGATGCGCTCTAGATTCTTTGATTTTGCGCATGTTCTATTCGGAAAACCGGTTCCCACTTTTCCGGAACATGCGCTAGCGACCCAATCGTGCGCTACGGTTTCGGCGGGCAATTCTTGGAGCGCGCAGTCGCCTCCAGCACCTTGAGCTCTTCGCCCGCCCTGACGTAATCGGTCTTGTAGGCGATGATGTTGATCACGGCGCCGCCGGTGCCCTGTCCGGCCTTGTCCATCAGCAGCTTCAATTCCTGCTCGCGCGCCCGCCACGACGCTTGCGCCGCGGCGATCTGATCGCAGGTGTAGTAGGCGTAGGTGCCGGGGTCGGCAAACACCGTGAACGGATTCTCTCCGGCCGACGAGCACGCCGACAACAACCCGCCGGCGAGCAATCCGCCGACACCGAGCGCGATCAAGCGCGCGCCGCGCGGGGGCCGCAGCTCAGTCGTCGTGGGTTGCATCTGCGCACGCAATCTTGGACGTCAAACCTCGCGCGCCTGAGTGAATATTCGTGTCTCGCGCAGAGCGCGTCTATGGCGCCGGAATGCGCCCTAATCGTGATGCAGGGGATGGGCCAAGCCGGGGCCGGACCGCTCAGTTGATATGGACCAGGGCGCCGCCATCGACCGGCAGCGCCACGCCGGTGATGAAATTCGCCTCGTCGGAGGCGAGAAACAAAGCCGCGTTGGCGACGTCCCAGGCGGTGCCCATCTTGTGGCGCAGCGGCACCCGCGCATCGCGGCCGGCGGCGACCTCGGCCCGGCTTTTTCCGCTCGCCCGCGCGCGGGTATCGACCGCCATCGGCGTATCCATCAAGCCCGGCAGAATGACGTTGGCGCGCACGCCGAATTCGGCGTTCTGGATGGCGAGCTGCTGGGTGAAGGCGATCATGGCGGCCTTGGTCGCCTTGTAGGCGACGTTGGGGTACTGCTCCCAGGCGGCGACCGACGAGATCGTCGTGATCACGCCCGCGCGCTGCGCGCGCATCACCGGCACGACGTGCTTGCAGGCCATGATGGCGCCGCGCAGGTTGACGGCGGCGATGCGGTCGAACGCCGCCTCGGTGATCTCGGCGAGCGGCGCGTCGCCGCCGGCGATGCTCACGCCGACATTGTAATGGAGGATGTCGACGCGGCCCCAGCGCCGGCGCGCCGCCTCGACCATCGCGGCGAGCGTCGCCTCCCTGGTGACGTCGGCCTCGAATGCGATGCATTCCCCGCCCGACTGGCGCGCCATGGCCACCGTTTCCTCGGCGGAGGCGAGCACATTGTCGACGGCGAGCACCCGGGCGCCTTCCTGAACGAAACGCAGCACGGTGGCGCGGCCGTTGCCCATGCCCTCGCCCGGCGACTGCCCGGCGCCCACCACGATGGCGATCTTGTCCTTGAGGCGCATGTCGACTCCGGCGGCGATGATCCCGCCGCCAGCTTATGGAAATTCGGCGGCCGAAACGAGCGGGTCCATTGCTCGCGCCGCGACCGCCCGGATAGTCTCGGCCAGTGCCAGCCAAGACCGTGTTCTATTCCAGCGTCGGACCGGAGCTCGCCCGCTACGACGTCGACGTCGCCGACGCCGCGCTGCAGCGGCGCGGCGCGGTCACGCTGCCCGCCAATGTGCAATACGCCTGGCCGCATCCCTCGAAGCGATATCTCTACGTGGTGTCGAGCAACGGCGGACCGGGGCTTGCCGGCGACACGCATCTCGCCAGCGCGTTGCGCATCGATCCGGCCTCGGGCGCGCTCGCGCCGCATGGCGAGCCGCGGACGCTGCCGTCGCGCCCGATCCACGCCAGCGTCGACGGGGCCGGCGAATTTCTGCTCACCGCCTACAACGCCCCGAGCAACGTCACGGTGCATCGTCTCAACCGCGACGGCACCATCGGCGATCAGGTCAGCCAGCCGGGCAAGCCCGATGCCGGCATCTACGCCCACCAGGTTCGCACCACGCCCGGGAACCAGACGGCGATCCTGGTGACGCGCGGCAACAACGCGGCGCCCGGCAAGCCGGAGGATCCGGGCGCGCTCAAGCTCTACGCGCTTCAAGGACGGCGTGCTGACGAACCTCGCTTCGGTCGCGCCCGGCAGCGGGCTCGGCTTCGGACCGCGCCATCTCGATTTCCATCCGAGCGCGCCGTGGGTCTATGTCTCGATCGAGCGGCAGAACAAGCTCTATGTCTACACGCTCGCAGGCGACGGCGCGCTCGGACGCGAGCCGCTGTTCGTCAAGGACACCTTGGCCGATCCCGCCAACGTCAAGCCGGCGCAGGGGGCCGGCCCCATCCACGTGCATCCCGACGGCCGCTTCGTCTATGTCACCAACCGCAACCAGGGCGAGGTCGATGTCGACGGCAAGAAGGTGTTCAACGGCGGCGAGAACAACGTCGCCGTGTTCGCGATCGATGCGCGCAGCGGCGAGCCCGACGCTGATCCAGACCATCGACGGGCGCGGCATCCACCTGCGCACCTTCGGCATCGATCCGAGCGGCCGGCTATTGGTGGCGGCGAGCATCCGGCCGATGCCGGTGCGCGACGGCAGCACGATCAAGACGCTGACCGCCGGGCTGATGGTCTATCGCATCGGCGCCGACGGCCGGCTCGCCTTCGCGCGCAAATACGACGTCGACACCGGCAAGGCCCAGCAGTTCTGGAGCGGGATGGTGACGCTGGGGTAGCGCGCGTTTGCGCATGGTGGCCGCGGCCGGATTCGAACCGGCACTGGACGTGCACAGATAGAGATTTCTATGAACGGTCTATTGGTCGGTGACGGAGTAGCGGCCGAGGAGCCGCACCTGACGCCGCTCGATCACGCCGAAGAAATTGTCGGCCTCGCTCGCGGCCAGATGAAACCCCGCGTCGGTGCTCTTCCAACCGAGACCACCGTACAAGCGGGCGATACGCGACGGCGACTGGTAGCGCCAGCGCTCATCCTTGAGCCCCTGCGCGGCAAAATAGAGCGTCCATCCCCCATCTGCGATGCGCTGGCCGTTCGCTTCCACGATGATTGGCGCCGTCCGCTGTGTCGAAGCTAGAGAAATATAATTTTCGATCAGTTGGCGCATGCGAGCATCGCGCCCAGCATTTGACGTGCCACCGAGGACCACCGCGACGATGTGTCTCTCATCGCGGCGGACCGATGATACCAAGTTGTATCCAGAAGCCTCCGTATAACCGGTCTTGATCCCGTCAACACCCTTCACCTGTCCGAGCAGTGCGTTGTGATTGCGCATCTCGGTCCCCTTATAGTGAAAGCTCGGAGTTGCAAAATATTGATAATGACCAGGAAACCGGTGTTGAATGGCACGACCCAGAACGGCCTGGTCGCGGGCGGTCGTTATTTGCTCTTCGGCGGGCAACCCTGAGGCATTGACATAAGTCGTGCTCGTCATGCCCAACGCTCTTGCTTTCAAGGTCATAAGCTTCGCGAATTCCGCTTCACTGCCGCCGATGGCTTCAGCGACAACGACCGCGGCGTCGTTCGCGGATTTGGTGACAAGCCCCTTTATCGCATCCTCAACCTTGATGGTCTGATTGGCCTTGAGGCCCAGCTTGGTTGGGGGCTGGAGGGCCGCCTGGGTCGAGATCGGCAGCGGCGTGTCAAGGTTGAGCTTGCCCTCGTCAAGCTGCTCGAAAAGCAAATAAAGCGTCATAATTTTCGTCAGAGACGCCGGATGACGTGGTTCGTCCGCGCTGACGTCGTGCAGCACAAAGCCCGATTTGTCATCGACCACGATGGCCGCATACGGCGGTCGATAATTGGGTCCGTGAATCACCCGCTGAGGCGGATCATTGCGTGGGGAACGAGCTTCGGTCTGATTCCACCCAGCGCCGACAATCATCAATGGTATCAGCAGACCGGCAACTCGGAGCCAGTGTGAGGGCGAGATTTGAGCCAAACCGATTGAAGCGATCCATATCCTCGCCGGCGCGACGTTAGCCCTGATCCTTGGCGCCCCGCGGTCGTAATCGAGTCCACTCACAGGCATTCTCCCCAAGAGACAGGTCGTGGAAGGTCTGGCCGCGCGCGAGCCGCAAAGTTGCTGAATGCCAGCACGGCGACGGCCCAAACGACCGTCACCGAGCCAAGTCGCAGTCAGAGCCCACTTTGTCTGTGCAAGGCGCCCCCCAAATTTTACCATCCCATGTTCCGGCTGCATCACCGGGGGATGGCTCCCGACTATTTGTCGCTTTGCCGGTCGATTGGTTCAAATGCGATTGGCAAGATCGGGGACACCCCCAAATTAACCAAATGGTCTCACGCCGGCATGGTCAGCGGCGATGACGAAAAGTGCCAATTTTACCGTTCGGCTCCGGCTGCGCTTATCTAACTACCGCCACCCACTGACGCCGTGCGCGGCGAAGAGATGCTGAACCTGTTCGCCAGCCAGCGCGACTAATGAATTGGTCGAGCTGGGGGCAGCACATGTATTTGCGTGGGAATTTTGGGCCGAGCACCTCACTCTATGAGCCTTGCCGCTTAGCCGTGGCAGTCGGAATTGTCCTTGGAGCGTATGCAGGCTTTTTCTTCGCTCTCTATTGGTTGATGCAGCCAAGCGTCGCCGCGAATCACGGATTGGCCGGATATCGGCCACCACCCAAGACAGTCGTGCACTACTGCAGATTCGCCCTGGGTGCCACCCGCCCCATCAGAGGCGCTTCCGATACGTGCAGCAACCGACCCACCCCCCGAGGTCGCAAAAAGCAGCGTCACCGAGGAGCCGAAGAAAGAGACAAAGAAACAAGAAGCACGGACAACTCCTCGACGGGCGCGCCCCGTTGGAGAGCAGCCAAATCCGTTCTGGGGCTATGCTTCATCCCGATCATTCAGTTCTCGCCCCTGGTTCTGATCGTCGGCTTCCGCTCGCTGTATGAGCTCGGGTGTGGGGCGGGACCTCGATGCTGGAGAACGCCTCGAGGGCGTTCTCGAAAAGAATTCCATCCGACTTGGGAGCGTCGTTCTGGGACGCTCGCGCTTTTTCATCTTGGTGGCCGCGCCCGGACTCGAACCGGGACCCCAAAGTCTTGGGGGCAGATTTTAAGTCTGCTGTGTCTACCGTTCCACCACGCGGC
>CAVQIP010000004.1:0-22066 GCA_963712565.1 uncultured Alphaproteobacteria bacterium
CAATTATCGCCCGAGTGGACCTGAAAACCTAGCCGGTCGGCTCGGCCAAACGCCGCAGGCGATTCCTCAATGCAACCCGCCGAATGCCCAGATCAGAAGCAGAATCGGGATCGGCACGCCAAGAAGCCAAAGCAGAACATAACGACCCATTCTCAACTCCCTTCCGTCGTCGGCCGGACAACGCCGACGCGGAACTTTGGTTCCCGCTGTTGTTGCTCGGTCCGCCCGTCTTCCCCACAGGGCCGGCCGACGCGCGCTAGCCGCCGTTGCTGGCCCTGCAGCCCCCTGGTAGAGCTTCACCATTGCCGGATCGGCGGGGGATCCCTCGATAGGGGGCGCGCGGGCATGGAAATCTTCGTCCAGCAGCTCATCAACGGCATCACGCTCGGTTCTATCTACGGTCTCATTGCTATCGGCTACACGATGGTGTTCGGCATCATCGGCATGGTGAACTTTGCGCATGGCGATGTGTTCATGGTGTCGGCCTTCATTGCGCTGATCACTTTCCTCGTGCTCACCACCTGGCTCGGCGTGGGCTCGGTCGTGCTCGCGCTGCTGATCGTGCTCATCGTCGCCATGCTGTTGACCTCGCTGGTCAACTGGACGATCGAACGCGTGGCCTACCGGCCGCTGCGCGGCTCGTTCAGGCTTGCGCCGTTGATATCCGCGATCGGCATGTCGATTTTTCTCTCGAATTTCGTGCAGGTCGCGCAGGGGCCGCGCAACAAGTCGATCCCGCCGTTCTTCAACGAGGTGATCGTGCTGATCTCGGACAGCGAGGGTTACGACGTTGCCGTGTCGTACAAGCAGCTCGCGGTCTGGGTGGTGACGGCGGCGCTGCTCGCCGCCTTCTGGTTCGTGGTGACCCGGACCGCACTCGGGCGGGCGCAACGCGCCTGCGAGCAGGATCAGAAGATGGCGGCGCTGCTCGGCATCGACGTCGACCGCACCATCTCGATCACATTCGTGATCGCGGCGGCGCTGGCCGCGGTCGCCGGCACGATGTATCTCATGTACTATGGCGTGGTGAGCTTCGCCGACGGCTTTGTCCCCGGCGTGAAGGCGTTCACCGCCGCGGTGCTAGGAGGCATCGGCTCGCTTCCGGGGGCCGTGCTCGGCGGCCTACTGATCGGTCTGATCGAGACCATGTGGTCGGCTTACTTCTCTTCCGACTACAAGGACGTCGCCGCCTTCTCCATTCTCGCCATCACCATGATCTTCCTGCCGCAGGGCATCCTCGGCCGCCCGGACGTGGAGAAGGTGTGACATGGCGCATGAGGCGTCACAGTCCGCCTCGCGCGTCGATATCGTCCGCGCCCTGCGCCAGACCGCGATCACCGCCCTCATCGCGTTCGGCCTGTTCCTCCCGCTGATCGGTTTCAATACCGTCCAGAACATCCGTAACGAGCTCGTGCTCGAGACGCGCTGGCCGCTGCTCGCGGCGCTGGTCGCAATCGTCGCCGGCGGCCGCTTCCTGCATGCGTTGCTGATCGCTCCCTGGCTGCAGCGTCGAGCCCTGCAGCCGCGAAAAGAGCGTGCCGAATTGGTGATATGGCGCGCGCGGCTCGCGCGCTGGCTGATCCCGTTCACGCTCGGCTTTGCGATCGTCTATCCGCCGCTGGCGCTCGCGCTCGCCGGCTTCCAGGGGGCGGTGAAGTGGATCGACAATTTCGGCGTGCAAATTCTGATCTACGTGATGCTTGGCTGGGGCCTCAACATTGTGGTCGGGCTCGCCGGCCTTCTCGATCTGGGCTATGTCGCGTTCTATGCGGTCGGCGCCTATTCCTATGCGCTGCTGGCAAAGACCTTCGGCTTGTCGTTCTGGATCCTGCTTCCGATGGCAGGTTGCCTTGCCGCGTTCTGGGGCATACTGCTCGGCTTTCCGGTGCTGCGGCTGCGCGGCGACTATCTCGCCATCGTGACGCTCGCCTTCGGCGAGATCATCCGGCTCATCCTGATCAACTGGGTGCCGGTCACCAACGGCTACGCCGGCATCACCGGCGTCCCGCGACCGAGCTTCTTCGGTATCCCGTTCAATGCTTCCGATGAGGGCTTCGCCGCTCGCTTCGGGCTCGAATTCAGCCCGATCTACCGCACCATTTTTCTCTATTATCTCATTCTGGCGCTCGCATTGATAACCGCCGCCGTCACCGTGCGGCTGCGGCGGCTGCCGATCGGACGGGCCTGGGAGGCCTTGCGCGAGGACGAGATCGCTTGCCGCTCGCTCGGCATCAACACCACCAATACCAAGCTCACCGCCTTCGCCATGGGCGCGATGTTCGCGGGCTTTGCCGGGTCGTTCTTCGCGGCGCGGCAGGGATTCATCTCGCCCGAGAGCTTCACTTTCATGGAATCCGCGGTGATCGTCGCCATCGTCGTGCTCGGCGGCATGGGCAGCCTGATCGGGGTAACGATCGCCGCCGTCATCATGATCGGCGGCACCGAGATCATGCGCGAGCTCGACTTTCTCAAAGCCGTGTTCGGCAGCGACTTCGATCCGACCCAATACCGCATGCTGCTGTTTGGCTTCGCCATGGTGCTGATCATGATCTGGCGGCCACGCGGCTTGATCGCGACGCGCGTCCCCTCGACATTCCTGCAACAGCGTCGCGTTCCCGTCTTCGGGCGGAGTAGAGCCAGCCAAGGGACGCCGCTCGTGCGGGAGGATCGCAAATGAGCGCTGCGACCTTCGACGCCGCGTTTCCGGATGCGCGAGCGAGCGAGCCGGCGGCAGCCGCGAGCTTTGCGCCGCTGTTGTGCGTCGAGCACCTCACCATGCGCTTCGGCGGCCTCCTCGCCGTCAACGATTTCTCCTTCACCGCCCGGCGCGGCGACATTACCGCACTGATCGGGCCGAACGGCGCCGGCAAGACCACTGTCTTCAACTGCATCACCGGGTTCTACAAGCCGAGCGAAGGCCGCATCGCGTTGCAATTCGGCGATGCCGGCGTGTGGGAAGAGCTCGGCGCCTTGACCGAGCGGGGCACGCGCAGCGTCACTCGCGGCAGCGGCGTGCTGTTTCTGCTCGAGCGCATGCCCGACTATCTGGTCACGCAAAAGGCCCGCGTGGCGCGCACTTTCCAGAACATTCGCCTGTTCCCGGCCATGACCGTGCTGGAGAATCTTCTGGTTGCCCAGCACAATGCGCTGATGTGGGCGTCCGGATTTACCGTGCTCGGCGCGCTTGGCCTGCGCTCCTATGCACGGGCCGAGCGCGCGGCGATCGACAAGGCGCGCTATTGGCTCGACAAGATCGCTCTCACCGAGCGCGCCGACGATCCGGCCGGAGAGTTGCCTTATGGCGGCCAGCGGCGGCTCGAAATCGCGCGGGCCATGTGCACGGAACCGGTGCTCTTGTGCCTCGACGAACCGGCCGCCGGCCTCAACGCGAACGAGAGCGCCGAGCTCGGCCGCTATCTCAACGCCATCCGCGACGAGCATGCGACCTCGATCCTGCTGATCGAGCACGACATGACGGTGGTCATGGAGATTTCCGACCACATCGTGGTGCTTGACCACGGCCAAAAGATCGCCGACGGCACGGCGGAGGAGATTCGGCAGGACCCCAAGGTGATCGCGGCCTATCTCGGCGTCGAGGAGGAGGAGGTCGCGGAGGGCGAGATCGGGATGCCGCCATGAAAGTCATCGCGCGAGCGCGGTCGGTCCTGCTGAACTACTTGCTGTCGACGCTCGTGGCCGCGGGCGCGTCTGGTGCCTGCGCCACGGCCCAGACCTATCCTACGCGGCCGGTGACTTTCGTCGTACCGTTCGCACCCGGCGGCGGCACCGAATTGCTGGCACGGCTTTTGGGACAAAGACTGGAGCAGCGTCTCGGGAAGCCGTTCATCATCGAGAACCGCCCGGGCGGCGGCGGCGTGACCGGGGCGGCCTCCGTCGCCCGCGCCGCGCCCGACGGCTACACCATTCTCATGGCGCCCGCCCCGGTGATGGCGATCAATGTCACCCTGCACAAGAAGCTTCCCTACGATCCGGTCGTCGATTTCGTACCGCTCGCGCTTGTCGTCGCCAGCCCCTACGTGCTTCTCGTCACGCCTTCGCTACCGGTACAATCGGTCTCGGAACTCGTCACGCTCGCCAAGAGCCGGCCCGGCCAACTTTCCTTCGCCTCGGCCGGGCCCGGCACGCCTCATCATCTCCTGCCGCAGATATTCCAGAGCATGACCGGCATCGAGATGACGCATGTGCCTTACCGCGGCTCCGTGCCGGCGCTTACCGACGTGGCGGCGGGACATGTTCAGCTCATGTTCTGCGACATCCCGCCCGCGCTCGGAATGATCAAGGAGGGCAAGGTCCGTGCGCTCGGCGTCTCCACCAAGGAGCGCGTCGCCGTACTGCCCAATCTTGCGCCGCTTGCCGAAGCGGGCGTGCCCGGCTTCGACGCGGCGTCGTGGCAGATGGTGGTGGCGCCGGCGGCCACGCCCAAGGACATCGTCGAGCGGCTGCACGTGGAGATCAAGACCTTCATGGTGCAGCCCGAGACCAAGGCGCATGTCTTCGGAATGGGTCTCCTTCCGATCGACACGCCCTCGGTCGCCAATCTGCGGATCTTCGTGCAGACAGAAATCGCGCAATGGAGCAAAGTCGTGCAACAGGCCGGCATCGCCGGCTCGCAATAACAAGCGTGACACGGCGCTTCCCGCCGATGCGCAGCGCGAGGTACGCGAGATGAAGAAGGAGGTGGTGCGGTGAATTCGCCGCTCCTCTCCGTGCGCGGGGTGAAGACTTATTATGGTCACATCGCCGCGCTCCGGGGCGTCGACGTCGACGTTGACGAGGGCGAGATCGTGGCGTTGATCGGCGCGAACGGTGCCGGCAAATCGACGCTGATGATGACGATTTTCGGCAATCCGCGCGCGCGCGAGGGCCGCATCACCTTCGCCGGCCACGACATCACCCAGCTGCCGACGCACGAGATCGCGCGGCTGAAAATTGCGCAGGCCCCGGAAGGCCGCCGCATCTTCCTGCGCATGACCGTGTTGGAGAACCTGCAGATGGGCGCCGCGGTCGCCGCGCCCGCACACTTCCGATCCGATATGGAGCGCGTTTTCGCGCTGTTTCCCCGCCTCCAGGAGCGTATCGACCAGCGCGGCGGCACGCTCTCCGGCGGCGAGCAGCAGATGCTGGCGATCGCGCGCGCGCTGATGGGCCGGCCTCGCCTCCTGCTGCTCGATGAACCTTCGCTGGGCTTGGCGCCGCTGATCACCCGCCAAATCTTCGCTGCCATTAAGAAGCTCAACGCTGAGGAGAAGGTCACCGTGTTCCTGGTCGAGCAGAATGCATTCCACGCCTTGAAGCTTGCGCACCGCGGTTATGTCATGGTCAACGGCTTGATCACGCTCAGCGGAACAGGGCTTGAGCTTCTGGCACGGCCGGAAGTGAAGGCGGCCTATCTCGAGGGCGGCAGGCACTGAGAGGGAGGAATGCTGTTCTCGGTCCCCGAACTCCTGTCCGACGAGCATTCGCTGGGCGTGTTTGCCCTCGTGAGCGTTGCAATGGGCGGCGGCGCGGCCTGGCTTGCCGGCCGCGCGATCGCGGCGACTTGGCGCCCGTGGTGGCACGTTGCGCTGTATATGGTGATTTTGAGCTTCGCCGTGCGCTTCCTGCATTACGCCTTGTTCGACGGCAAGTTCTTGTCACTGCACTATTATCTCGTCGACTTCGCGGTCTGCCTGAGCTTCGGCCTGCTCGGCTTCCGGCGGACCCGGGTGACCCAAATGGTCACCCGCTACAAATGGATCAATGAGCGCGCTGGCCTTCTTCGCTGGCGTCGCCGCGACGATACGGCAACGGTGAACCCGCCAAAATCCGGGTGACATTTCCCGCGTTTACGGCTTGAATCGCGTCACGACGCGGCTCGCGCGCGATGCGCGAACGTCCCTCTTCGATTTTCATCCAGGGTGAACGCAATGAGACAATGGCTCACGCTCGGCCTCGCCTTCGGTCTTGGCCTGGCCTACGCAGATACCGCCTCGGCGCAGATCAAGCTCGGCGTCGCCGGTCCGCTCACCGGCGGCAGCGCCGCCTTCGGCGCGCAGCTCAAGAACGGCACCGAGCAGGCGGTCGCGGACATCAATGCCGCCGGCGGCATTCTCGGGCAGAAGATTCAGATATTCGTCGGCGACGATCGCGCCGATCCGAAGGAAGGCGTATCGGTCGCCAACAAATTCGTCGGCGACGGGGTGAAATTCGTCGTCGGCCACTTCAATTCCGGCGTCACCATTCCGGCATCCGACGTCTATCAGGAGAACGGCATCCTCGAGATCACGCCGGCCGCCACCAACCCCAAGGTCACCGAGCGCGGCATGTGGAACATCTTTCGCACCTGCGGTCGCGACGACCAGCAGGGCGGCGTGGCCGGAAACATCATCGCCGCAAAATTCAAGGGCAAGCGGGTCGCGGTCGTTCACGACAAGACCACGTACGGCCAAGGGCTCGCCGATGAGACGCGCAAGGCCATGAACGCCAAGGGTCTCAAAGAAGTGCTGTACGAAGGCGTCAATGTCGGCGACAAGGACTATTCAGCGCTGGTGTCGAAGATCAAGGCATCCCGCGCCGACCTCGTATACTGGGGCGGGCTGCACGACACCGGCGGAGTGATCTTGCGGCAACTGCGCGATCAAGGGGTCAAGGCCACGTTCATGGGGGGCGATGGCATCACCGACGACGAATTCGCCGCCATCGCGGGCCCCGGCGTCGACGGCACGCTGATGACGTTCTCGCCCGATCCGCGCGTCAATCCCGCCAACAAGCAAATCGTAGAGCTGTTCCGCAAGAAGGGCTTCGAGCCGCAAGCCTACACGCTCTACAGCTATGCGGCCGTACAGGTCATCAAGCAGGCCGCCGAGCAGGCGAAGTCCCTCGACCCCAAGAAAGTTGCCGAGGTGATGCATTCCGGCAAGGTCTTCAACACCGTGCTCGGTGATCTCTCCTTCGACAAGAAGGGCGACGTGACCGGCTACACCGTGGCGGGCAAGAAGAAGGACCGCTACGTCCTCTATGTCTGGAAGAAAGGTCCCGACGGCAAGATCACCTATGTCGAGGCCGAGTAATCCTCGACATTGTTTTGCTTTCGCTGTCGTCCTGGATCTCGCGCCCGAACTCGGGTTACCCGGGTGCGGGCGCGCCGTGACCGCTACCCGATGCTCTGCAGCACCGGAAAGGTCTCGATCAGCCAGCTGTTCAACTGGGTGAAGAAGCCGACCAGGAAGCCGATGCCGGTGAGCACGAGGAGACCGCCCATCACCCGCTCGACATGGGCCAGATGGGCGCGAAAGCGCGCAAGGAAGGCGGCGAACGGTTCGACCGCAAACGCCGCGATGATGAACGGCACGCCGAGCCCGAGCGAGTAGACGGCCAGCAGGCCCGCGCCCTTGGCGACGGTGGCCTTCGACGCCGCGACCGCCAGGATCGCCGCCAGAATCGGCCCGATGCACGGTGTCCAGCCGAGCGCGAAGGCAAGCCCCATCACGTAGGCGCCCCACAGCCCCACCGGCTTTGGCATCTGGATCCGCGCCTGCCGGTGCAAGAGCCCGATCGGCGTGAGGCCGAGAAAGTGCAGTCCCATGACGATGATGGCGACGCCGGCGATGATCGCGAGCTCGCTCGAATAGAACCGCATCAGCGCGCCGATCACGCTCGCACTCGCGCCGAGCGAAACGAATACCGTCGAGAAACCCGCCACGAACAGACCGGCGGCCAGAACCGTGTCGCGCTTCACTTGCGGCACAGGCTCCGCCTCCGCCAGCCGCTCGAGCGAAGTGCCGGCCAAATAGACCAGATAGGGCGGCACCAGCGGCAGCACGCACGGCGACAGAAAGCTCACGAGGCCGGCAAGGAGCGCGGCGAAGATGGTGACATCGGCGGCCATGGTCCTAGATGCGATGTATCCGCGTCCCGACGCAAGCCGCCAATTCCGCTCTCGCCCGGATGTGAAACAGGAGTGATCTGGTCCGGCAAGCCGCGGGCGGGTAGGTTGTCGCGCGGGAATCGAGGCCATATGGCGCAACGCAACCTCATCACCGACGTCGCGGGCGTCCTGGTCGGACAGGCCGACGACGCGCGTCTCGCCTCCGGCGTGACGGCCATCGTCTTCGAGGAGCCCGCCGTCGCCGCAGTCGACGTGCGCGGCGGGGCGCCCGCCACACGGGAAACCGATCTGCTCGAGCCGCATCGCACGGCCGAGCGCATCGACGCCGTGGTGCTGTCCGGCGGCTCGGCCTTCGGACTGGACGCCGGCGCGGGGGTGCAGGCCTTCTTGCGGGAACGCGGCCGCGGCTTTGCCATCGGGGACATTCGCGTGCCGCTCGTGTGCGGAGCCGCGCTGTTCGATCTACTCAACGGTGGCGACAAGAACTGGGGGCGTTTTCCGCCCTATCGCGATCTCGGCTATGTCGCCGCCTCCCGCGCGAGCGCGGCATTCGCGCTCGGCACCGCCGGGGCGGGCTTCGGCGCCACCACCGTCAACCTCAAGGGCGGGCTCGGCTCGGCCTCCGCAGTCACGCGCGCGGGCCACACGGTCGGGGCGCTCGCCGCTGTCAACGCCTGCGGAAACGTCAATGTCGGCGGCGGCCCGCATTTCTGGGCAGCCCCGTTCGAGGTGGGCGGCGAGTTCGGCGGCCTCGGCTTTCCCGCGAGAGTGCCGCCGGCGGCGCTCACCCTCATCGCCAAGGGACGCCCGGGCGAGAACACGACGATCGCCATCGTCGCCACCGATGCCGCGCTCACCAAGGCGCAGACCAAGGAGCTTGCTGTCATGGCCCAGGACGGGCTGGCCCGCGCCATCTATCCCGCGCACACGACCCTTGACGGCGACACGGTGTTCGCGGCGGCGACCGGCCGCCGGCCGCTCGCTGACGCGGTCAACGATGTGACGGAGCTTGGCGCCCTCGCCGCCAACGTGCTGGCCCGCGCGATCGCCCGCGGCGTGTTCGAAGCCAGGGCCTTGCCGGGCAGCCCTCCCAGCTGGCGTGATTGCCATAGCAGGTGACTTTGGCGCGCGTAGAATAATTACGGACTTTGTTGACTCCGCCTCGAATTGGCCACTTAAGGTTGGATTAACGGATAAGGGCCGAAACTCGGTTCCTTGGGTGCAAGGGGATTACGACGTCCCAGGCTTGGAGGGTCGGACATGCGTCTGGCAGCGATAGCATCCGCGCTCGCGATTATCGTGTGCGCGGCGGTGTTTGGCGCCATTTTCTTACAAAAAACCTCGGTTTCCAGTCCGGCATCCTCGCCCGCCCTGGCGGCGCCGGAGGAACGGCCGGGTCCGGCGGTGACCACGGTGGAGGATACCCCGGCCACCAACGCGGCCGGCAGCGCTGCCGCCAGCGCTGCCGCGGCCCCGATGACCGTGGCCCAAGCGTCGCCACCGCCCGCGCCAGCGCCCGCCGCGGCTCCGTCGACCTGCAGCAATCCCAACGCTTTGGGGATCTCAAGAGTGGTCGAGATCGACACGACCGGCGGCCCTGGCTTCGGCTTCGAGCACTTCAAGAGCCATGATTTCCTCCGCGAAGGCGAGGTGGTGCTGACCTTTGACGACGGGCCCTGGCCGAAGAACACGGCGGCGGTGCTGGCCGCGCTCGCCGCGCACTGCACCAAAGCGATCTTCTTCCCCATCGGCCTGCATGCCACCTACGAGCCGGGGCTGCTCAAGCAGGTGGCGGCAGCCGGCCACGCCGTCGGCTCGCATACCTGGTGCCACCAGGATTTGTCGAAAACCAAGGGCAGGTGCCAAATCAACGGCAAGACCCAAGCGGTCGAATACGATCCCAAGGACGAGATCGAGAAGGGCATCAGCGCCGTGCGCTGGGCAGTCGGCGGACCGACCGCGCCCTATTTCCGCTTCCCGGCCCTGCGGCAGCCGCCGGAGCTGATCGAGTATCTCGGCAAGCGAAACATCGGCATCTTCTCGGCCGATCTTGATTCCTTCGACTTCAAGATGCGCAAGCCCGAGCAGGTCAGACAGTCGGTAATGGCTAAGCTGAAGAAGCACGGCAAAGGCATCGTGCTGATGCACGATTTCCAGCATGCGACCGCCGAGGCGGCCATGGACCTGCTCAACGACCTCAAGGCCGGCGGCTACAAGGTCGTGTTCATGAAGCCGAAATTCCCGGTGACGACCATCGCTTCCTACGACGAGGCGATCCTCAAGCAAGTGAAGGGGCCGACAGTGGGAGATACCCGCCCGACCTCGAGCGTCGTACGCACGATCAGCGAATAACGCCCTCTACTCCGTCTGCATCAATGGCCGGGCATGTCCCGGCCATTTGCATCTCAGCGCCGCAGCGCCTGCCGGCAATCGACAGCGCCGCCGGTGCCGACGGCCATCGATCAAGCCCCGAACCGCTCCGCCCGATAAGGCGACGGGTCGCAGAACGGCGTCGCTCCCGTCACCATCTCGGCCACCAGGCGTCCGGTCGTGGGGCCGAGCGTCAATCCCCAATGGGCGTGACCGTAAGCGAGCCAGAGGCCGACGTGGCCGGGCGCGCGGCCGATCACCGGGCGCGAGTCCGGAAAGCACGGCCGGCTGCCCATCCAGGGCGAAGCCTCGACCGGCTCACCGAGCGGGAAAAGGCGCTTCGCCGCCGGCAGCAGCCGCTCGAACTGAACCGGCGTCGGCGGCGCATCACGGGCGGCGAATTCGGCTCCGGTCGTGAGCCGAATCCCCTGCTCCATCGGAGCGAGGCAGTAGCCGATTTCGGCGTCGAGCACCGGCCGCAGGAGCGCGGCGTTGCCAGCGCCGCGATAGTGCCAGTGGTAACCCCGCTTGATGCCGAGTGGCAGCTTGATGCCGAGCGGTTCAAGCAGGTCGGGGGCGAACGGCCCGAGCGCCACCACCGCCTGCGCGCCGTCGAGCGGCCCTTCCACCGTCTCCACTCGCCAATGTCCGTTGGCTCGGTGAAGCGAGCGCGCATTGCCGCGCACCACGACGCCGCCGAGCGCGACAAAGCGCGCCGCATAGGCCTTGGTCACGGCGAGCGGGTTGGTCACGCTGGCAACGCCCTGCCAATGGACGGCATGGCGGAAGATCGGCGCCAGGCACGGTTCGAGTTCACGCGCCGCGTCGGTTTCGAGCGCGCGGTAGGGAATGCCGAACTCCTGGGCGAGCGCGAGTTCGCCCTTGAGTGCGTAGAAAGCGCGGTCCCCGCGATAGACCTTGAGCCAACCGTCCTTGCGCAAATAGCGGCCCGCACCGGCCTCCGCCAGCAACGCCTCGTGCTCGGCCACGGCGCGCGCAAACAGCGGGCGCATCACCCGCGCGGTCTCGATCAGCCGCCGCGGCGTGGACGCCGCGCGAAACGCCAGCAGCCAGGGCACGACCTGGGGCAGGAAGCCGAGATGATAATTGGCCTCCGGCGCACGCTTGAGCGCGACCCGCAACAGCACGGCCGGATCGGAGGGGAAGGCGGGCGGAAAGATGGTGTTGCCTTCGATCACCCCGGCATTGCCGTAGGAGGTCTCTTCGCCGGGCGCGCGGCGGTCGACCAGCGCAACGGCAAGCCCGCGCTTGGCCAGATGCAGCCCGACGCAGGTGCCGACAATGCCCGCACCGAGGACGATGGCATCGACCCGCGCCATTGTATTTCTTCCCAGATATTTACGCCGCGCCGGGACGCTGTCCACCGCGCGACCTGTCAGAACGCCAAGCTATCATATGGGTGGGCGATGCCGGTCGCGGCAGTTCGGCTTAACTCGATTTAATCCGATTGACCACCATGCGGGGATGCGTTGCCCGTTCTGTTCGGCCGTGATAGGCGACCGCTACGCTTGGAGGATCGGATGCGCCATCCACTGATCATCGCCCCGTCGATTTTCGCGGCCGACTTTGCCAAGCTCGGCGAGGAGGTACGCGCGGTCGATGCGGCCGGCGCCGACTGGATTCACGTCGACATCATGGATGGACACTTCGTGCCCAATATCTCAATCGGCCCAGACGTGGTGAAGGCCCTGCGCCCGCACACCAAAAAGGTACTCGACGTGCATCTGATGATCGCCCCCTGCGATCCCTACTTAGAAGCCTTCGCCAAGGCCGGCGCCGACATTGTCACCGTCCACGTGGAAGCGGGTCCGCACGTGCATCGCTCGCTGCAGGCGATCCGCGCGGTCGGCAAGAAGGCAGGCGTCACGCTCAATCCCGGCACGCCGGTCGAGACGATCGAGCCGGTGATCGATCTCGTCGATCTCATTCTGGTGATGTCGGTCAATCCCGGCTTCGGCGGCCAGGCGTTCATTCCGCACTCGACCGAGAAGATCGCACGGTTGCGAGCGCTGACGGGCGCACGCCCGATCGACATCGAGGTCGACGGTGGCATCACGGTGGAGACTGCACCGCTCGCCGCGCAGGCCGGCGCCAATGTGCTGGTCGCGGGCTCGGCCGTGTTCAAGGGCGGCAAGCCAGACCTCTACCGTCAGAACATCGCGGCCATCCGCAACGCTGCGGCGCTGGCGCGCGGGGAAGCAGCGTAATGGGCGTGCTGATCGACGGCGCCTGGCGGGACGGGGAACTGCCGCAGGAAACCGGGACGGGCGGCGAGTTCCGGCGCGCGGACAGCCGCTTCCGCGACCGCGTCACGGCGGACGGTTCTTCCGGCTTCAAGGCCGAGTCCGGGCGCTATCTCCTCTACGTCGCGCACGGCTGTCCGTGGGCACACCGCACGCTGATCTATCGCTCGCTCAAGCAGCTCCAGGGCGCGATCACGGTCGCCTACGCCATCCCGGGACTTCGCCAGCAAGGCTGGACGTTTGAAAACGATCCTGCCTTTCCGGATTGCACGCCGGACAGCGTGAACGGCTTCCACTATCTGCATCAGACCTATACCGCCACCGACCCGCGCTATACCGGCAAGGTGACGGTCCCAACCCTGTGGGACACCAAGACCCGGCGGATCGTCAACAACGAATCCCCCGACATCATCCGCATGCTCAACAGCGAGTTCGACGCCATCGCGGGAAACAGCACCACCGACTTTTACCCTGAACCGATGCGGGGCGAAATCGATCGCCTCAACGACATCATCTATGACAACGTCAACAACGGCGTCTACCGTTGCGGCTTCGCGAAGTCGCAAGCCGCCTACGAAGCCGCCTATGACGCGCTGTTCGCCACCCTCGACGAGCTCGAAGCGCGACTTGCGCGCCAGCGCTACCTCCTCGGCGGGACGCTCACCGAAGCTGATTGGCGGCTGTTTCCCACCTTGGTGCGGTTCGATGTCGCGTATTTCTCGCTGTTTCGCTGCAACAAGAAGCGGATCGCCGACTACCCGAACCTGTCGAACTACATGCGCGAACTCTACCAGCTGCCCGGCATCGCCGAGACGGTGAAGGCGCGCTATTACGTCATAAATTATTGGTCGATCGCGCGGCTCAATCCCGTGGGCATCATCCCGAAGGGAACGCCGGTCGATTATACCCAACCGCATGACCGCGGCCGATTGGCGTAATTACGCTGGCGCGAAATCGCTTCACATTTCGCAGAATCTGCGCCTCGTCAATTTGATTTCGCCACGAACGCTCGCGCCGCGGCAATCTCCGGACGGATCGGATCCGCGTTCTCGGCGAGCGCGACGGCGGCGGCGTAGTGCGCCCGCGCCTTGCCGGCATCGCCGAGCTTCTCCGCCGCCTTGGCGGCCCCGAGCGTGGCGCCGAGCCGGTGCGGCTCTTTCTTCAGCGTCGCTTCGAAGGCGGCGAGCGCTTCTTCCGCCATGCCGCGCTCGAGCAACATGGCGCCGTAGAGCTCGCGCGCCGGCGCCAACGGCCCCGGCGTCACCGGCGCCTTCTCGGTCTTGTCCTCGGCGTCGGCGGCGGCAGCCATGGCCTTGAGCGCCTCGTCGTATTTGGCTTGCGCGTACAACAGCCAAGCGTTCGCGGCCTGCCACTGGATGTCGACCTGCTGCGCCCAATAGGCGTCCTTCGCCTCGCGCAGCTTGTCGCGCAGCTCGGCAAGCTTGGCCATGTCGGCGCTAGCCGCGTCCGGCTGGCCCGAGCGTGCGGCGCCGAGCGCGCGGGCGAAATGCGTGATCGCCGCGACGTGGGGGAATTTGGTCGGTCGAACCTCGAGCCGGCCGGCGCCGCGCCAATCCCCACGCTCGACCATGTAACGCGCGGGCGAGGCCGCAAGCGCGAAACTCGCACCCGGCGCGCCCGGATTGGCGGCGGTCGCCGATGCCATCTCCTCGATGACGGCGCGGGCGTTGTCGTCCTGCGCGAGCTGCAGATAGGCATAGACCATGTAGTCCTGCCCATGGAGTTGATCGCCGTACTCCTTGTCGGCTTTGGCCGCGCGCACGGAGGCGATATTGGCCGCGATCGATTCCTTCCAGTAGCCGACGCGGGTGAAAATGTGGGATGGCATGTGCTGCGCGTGCGGCGCCGTGGGCGCGATCTTGCCGTAGCGGGTAGCGGCATCGAGGCCCTTCGCGGCGATGGGCGGATAGTCGTACGAGTGAATAAGGTAGTGGGCGACGCCGGGATGCTGCGGCTGGCGCTTGAAAATCTCTTCCAGGATGGCCGCCGCCTTGAGCTGATTGGCATAGGTCTTGTCGGCGGGCGAGGCCGCCACGTCGAGCGCCAAGGCGTAGTAGATCTGCGCTTCATCATCCTGGGGATAGTGCTGAGCGAGCGCCTCCATCGCCTTGAGATAAGCCAGCACGCGCGTACGGTGATCGAGCTTGTCGTAGTCGGCATAGAACGCGCCGAGCGCGGCGATGAACTCGTTTTCGCGCGGCGTCTTCGCGCCGATCGCCTTGGCCTTCTGAATGGCCGCCAGGCCCTGGGCCAGATTGCCGGCGGGCGGCACGCCGAACGGATTGAGCAGCAGGCTCTGCCCGATACCCCAATAGGCGATGGCGCATTCGGAATCGGCCTTGAGTACTTCTTCGAAAATCTCCTTCGAAGCGCGGTACCAGAACGAGTGCTGGTAGCGCATGCCGCGATCGAAACGACGCTGCGCGATCTCGTTGCATGAAGTCTCGAAATGGACGGTGCCGAGCCGTTGCTCGGACGGCTCTTGGGCAAAGGCGGACGGCACGAAGGTGGCCGCCAAAGCGGCGGCGAAAGCGGGGGCTAGCGATGACCTGATCATGGTCGCCTTCCGGTTTGTTGGGTTCGAAACGCGGCGGACTGGAATTGATCGCACCCTACCAAAGGCGCCGCGAGCCGGCAATTTTGCAGGCGCGAATTGAGCTTGCCGCCGCGATCTGCTACAGCGCGCCTTGCTCACACGACTCCCGCATGACCCACCAAGGCCGCCCATGATCCCGCGCTATACTCGGCCCGAAATGGCCGCGATCTGGGACCCGCAGACGCGCTACCGCATTTGGTTCGAGATCGAGGCGCATGCGGCCGACGCCATGGCCGAGCTCGGCATCATTCCGAAGGCCGCCGCCAAGACCATCCGGGACAAGGGCAAGGACGCCAAGTTTGACGTTGCGCGCATCGACGCGATCGAGCGCGAGGTCAAGCACGACGTGATCGCGTTCCTCACCCATCTCGCCGAGATCGTGGGACCAGAGGCGCGCTTCATGCATCAGGGCATGACCTCCTCCGACGTGCTCGACACTTGCTTCAACGTGCAACTCGTGCGCGCCGCCGATCTCCTGATCGCCGACGTCGACAGTCTGCTAGCGGCGCTCCGGCGCCGCGCCTTCGAGCACAAGGATACCCCCACTATCGGCCGCTCGCACGGCGTCCACGCTGAGCCCACGACCTTCGGGCTCAAGCTCGCCTACGCCTATGCCGAATTCTTTCGCGCCAAGGAGCGTCTCATCTGCGCGCGAACGGAGGTCGCGACCTGCGCGATTTCCGGGGCGGTCGGCAGTTTCGCGCAAGTCGATCCGCGTGTGGAAGCGCATGTCGCCGAGGCCATGGGGCTCGCCGTCGAGCCGGTTTCGACCCAGGTGATTCCACGCGACCGGCACGCCATGTATTTCGCCACCCTCGGCGTGGTCGCTTCATCGGTCGAGCGGCTTGCCACCGAAATCCGTCACCTGCAGCGCACCGAGGTGCTGGAGGCCGAGGAGTTCTTTTCCGAAGGCCAAAAGGGCTCCTCCGCCATGCCGCACAAGCGCAACCCGGTGCTGTCGGAGAACGTCACCGGCCTCGCCCGCATGGTGCGCGCCTATGTGACGCCGGCGCTGGAAAACGTGGCGCTCTGGCACGAGCGCGACATCTCGCACTCCTCGGTCGAGCGCATGATCGGGCCGGATGCCACTACCACCCTCGACTTCGCGCTCGCACGACTCGCCTCTATCGTCGACAGGCTCGTGGTCTATCCCAGCAACATGCAAAAGAACCTCGAGCGGCTGGGCGGCCTTGTGCATTCCCAGCGGGTGATGCTGGCACTTACGCAGAAGGGCGTTGCGCGCGAAGACGCCTACGCCATCGTGCAGCGCAACGCGATGCGGGTTTGGCAGGGTGAAGGCGACTTCCTCGCCCTGCTCGAGGCCGACAAGGACGTGCGCAAGCACTTGAGCGCGGCGGAGCTCGCCGAGAACTTCGATCTCGGTTACCACTTCAAGCACGTCGATACGATATTCCAGCGGGTGTTCGGCAAGGCAACCTGACGCCCGCCGTTATGCTCCGGCACGCCGATCGGCGGCCGCTTGTCCGCGAGCCCCGGCCGGATCCCCGACCGCTGGGAGGTCGGGAGCTGCAACATGTCATCGAGTATTGCAGGTCGAGCATTCTTTTCGTACCAAACACCCGCAGTGGCAACGACCATTCTCGTTTTCGATTCCGGGCTCGGCGGCCTCACCGTTTTCCGCGAGGTCGCCAAGGCACGGCCCGATGCGCGCTACGTCTATGTCGCCGATGACGCCTTCTTTCCCTATGGCGGCCACGGCGAGGCGGAGTTGGTCGCGCGCGTATGCACGCTCATGGGCGAGCTGATCGAGACCCACCGCCCCGATCTCGTCGTCATTGCCTGCAACACCGCCTCCACGCTGGTGCTGCCGCATCTGCGTGCCCGCTTCTCCACTTCCTTCGTCGGTACGGTACCCGCGATCAAGCCAGCCTGCGCGCGCTCGCTGACCAAGCGCGTGACGGTGCTCGGCACGCAGGCCACGGTGAGCCGCGAATATACCCGCGCGTTGATCCGGGACTTTGCCAACGGTAGCGACATCGCCCTGGTGGGCTCGGCGCAGCTTGCCGGGTTCGCGGAAGCCGAACTCGCCGGCGTGCCGGTCGCCGACCACCTGATCGCGCGCGAGATCGCGCCCTGTTTCGTCGATCAGGACGGCCGGCGCACCGATACGATCGTGCTTGCTTGCACGCATTTTCCGCTGCTGCTCGAGCGCCTCACTCGGCTCGCCCCCTGGCCGGTGACCTTCATCGATCCGGCGCCCGCGATCGCGCGGCGGGTCGCCGATTTGAGCGGTCCGAAGGCGAGCGCGCAGGCGCCCTCCCCCGCCCGGATCTTGTTCACCTCCGGCCGGCTGCCTTCGGCTTCGCTCGGTGCGGCGCTGGCGCGCTTCGGAATCGGCCGCTAAGCGTTTTCGAAGTCGAAACTGCCCCCCGCACGCCATGTGACCGGCCGGTTTCCGGTTTCAGCGGAACGGAAAGCGCTCTAGCATCGGCCGATCCCGATTGGCGTTTTCTGCGACGGGGCGAAACGATGGCGAACGAATCCCAGACGGTGCGACGAACGGTGCAGTTCCGATTTACGCTGCCGGCGGCAAATTCCAGCCATCTCGCCTCGTTTCTGAAGTCGGCAGCGCCGTTCTACGAGGCGTTCGGCGGCCGGCGAATGCGCCTGTTGCAAAACGTCGACGACCCGGCCCGCTTCATCCATGAGATCGAATACGACACCCACGAGGTCATCGAGCTCAACCGCCAGCGCGTCGCCAGCGATCCGCGAGTGCAGGCCTATCTGCAGACCTGGCGTTCGCTTTTGCCGGGGTCGGTCGAAATCGACGTCTACCAGGAGGCGGGATAAGGGGTTTGACTTGCCTCTGCTTTCCCCCTAGAAACCGCGCGCGACGCGGGCTTTCGGGCCCGCGCAGCGTTTCGCGACCCGCGGTCTTGCCCGGCGCTTCGGTTCAAGACCTGTCGGTTCCGGGAAACCCGGGACAGAGGAGGGCGCGATCCTCGAGCGAGCAGCACGACATGAGGACGCGATGACCAAGCGCCACGAGGCGAAGTACAAGATCGACCGTCGTATGGGCCAGAACGTGTGGGGCCGCCCCAAGAGCCCCGTCAATCGCCGCGAATACGGCCCCGGCCAGCACGGCCAGCGCCGCAAAGGCAAGCTCTCCGACTACGGCGTGCAATTGCGAGCCAAGCAGAAGCTTCGCGGGTACTACGGCAATATCTCAGAACGCCAATTCCGCGGCATCTACACCGAAGCTATCCGCATGAAAGGCAATTCGGGCGCCCATATGATCGGGTTGCTCGAGCGCCGGCTCGACGCCCTAATCTACCGGGCGAAGTTCGTGCCCACGGTTTTCGCCGCTCGCCAGTTCGTCAGCCACGGCCACGTCAAGGTGAACGGCCGGCGCGTCACCATCGCGAGCTATCGCGTCAAGGTCGGCGACCTGGTCGAGGTCAAGGACAAGTCGAAGCAGCTTGCGCTGGTCCTCGAATCGACCGGCCTCGGAGAGCGCGACGTACCCGACTACATCGAGGTCGACCACTCCAAGATGACGGCGAAGTTCACGCGCATCCCGCAGATCACCGAGGTGCCCTACCCGGTGCAGATGGAGCCGCATCTCGTAGTCGAGTTCTATTCGCGCTGACGCGCAACTCGGCGATTTGATCGCCACCACTTTCCTGTCGCGCCGCGAGGCAGGCACCCATATTCCAGAGCTGGTGTCGTGGGTGCGCACTTGCGCGCGAACGACGGTGTCGCGTCAGGGATCGGATCGAAGCTGACAGCGAGAAGCGCGACATGGCTGGGGCTCGTGCGATTTTTCTTCGAATCAATCGATCAACGCCCCGGCTTGCGGCTTCGGCGCTCGCGTTCGCGCTCGGGCTGATGCCCGTGCTCGCCGAGGCGCAACCGTCGAAGCTCGAAGCGGCCTATGTCGTGCTCGGGCCGCAGGGAGCGGTCGCACGGGCGATCCTCTCCGACGCAACCGGCTGCCCCACGATCACCATCGACGGCGCGCCGCAGCCCATGAGCGTGCGCGCGCCGCCCGACGCGATGTTTCCGGTCCTGGTATGCGAAACGCAAATCCCGGCGACCGCCGTCTCGGCCGGTCTCGCGAATACGCCGTTGCCGCTTCCCAAGAAGACGTTGAGCTCGATCGCGGCATTCGGCGACACCGGCTGCCGGCTCAAGGCCCGGAAAATGCCGGCCGGAAGCAAAGGCGCGGACGACGACGAAGACCGTGGTAAATTTCAGGATTGCAATATTCCGTCGCGCTGGCCGTTCGCGCAACTGGCCGCGGGGGTGACTGCCGCCAAGCCCGACCTCGTCATTCACGTCGGCGATTATCTCTACCGGGAGAGCGCCTGTCCGCCGGGCGACGGTGGCTGCGCGCGCAGTCCCCATGGCGACGACTGGCCGTCGTGGAAGGCGGACTTCTTCGCCCCTGCCGCGCCCGCACTGCTGGCGGCGCCGTGGATCATGGTGCGCGGCAATCACGAAATATGCAGCCGCGCTGGCGCCGGCTATTTCCGCCTGCTTGATCCGGCGCCGGCGCAGGCACCGCCGTCATGCATCGACCTGATCCGGCATTTCACCGTGACTGTCGCGGACCAGGCCTTCATCGTGCTCGACTCCAGCAACGCCGCCGACAGCTGCCCGTGCGATCCCGCTCCCTACGCCGCCGAATTCGCGGCGATGCGGCCGCCCCCCGGCGCCTGGCTCCTCACCCACCGTCCGGTGTGGGGCTTCGGCTCGCGTCACCGAACCCTCAACGCCAGTTTGCAGCAGGCCCTGGCGGCCTGGAACGGCAGGCTGCCTGACGGCATCGCGCTGATCCTCGCCGGCCACATCCACATCGCCGAGGTCCTGAGCTTCGCCGACAAGCGGACGCCGCAATTCGTGCTCGGCACCGGGGGCACGCTGCTCGCCGGCAAGGTCAAGACCAACCTCACGGGCGCGAAGATCGGCGGCACGCGGGTGTCCTACGGCCGCGCGGACCATCGCTTCGGCTTCGCGCTGCTCAATTCCTCGCCGCAGGGCTGGAACGCAACCTTTCACGATCCGGCAGGCACGAAACTGTTCGGCTGCAAGATCGACCGCGGTGACCTCGTCTGCAACTAGACTGAGCGCATGCCGAGTGGTCGGGATGCGCTCTAGATTTGTCGATTTCCTATATTCGAAAATCCGGATCCCGTGTTGCGGAACACGCGCTAGCCATCAGCGTCCCGGCGGTAGAAGTATTCGTCACAGCCGGAGCCGAACAAGCCGATGGTCAGTGGAGTGACAAAGCTGCGCACATGGGTGAAGCCGAGGCGCCGCATTAGCGCCTCAACCTCCGCGGCCGAGATCGATTCGTAGGGATAGCCACCCATCCAGTCGTGCACATCGTGTGCGAAGTCCATGCCGCGCCCGCTCTGGTAGTTCGCGACATAGGCGCGAAAATTGCCACCGGTGAGGGCAAATCGCAGGCGCAGAAGCCCGGTGTACACTGCACGGGCGGCCCGCTGCGCGCGCGGCGAGGCCGCCGCGTACCAGCGTTTTTCGCGCCGCCAGAACCCACACATGCGGGTGCGGTGATAAAGCGCGAAGGCGAAATAGCCTCCCGGTGCAACCATTCGCGCCGCCCGTAGCAGCGCCTCTCGCATCGCCCCGGTGTGGTGCAGCACCCCCCACGAATAGACCAGATCGAAACGGCCGAAGGTCGCGGGCTCGAGGTCGAATACGCTGAGCCGATGTACCTCCGAGGCGATCTGCGGAGCTCGCTGGCGCAGCACCGCGCGCGCAGTGTCGACCGCAACCGAATCGATATCGATCGCGACGATGCGGGCTGCGCCGATTCGCGCGGCCGCAACCGCATGCAGTCCGGAGCCACAGCCGAGGTCGAGAAACGATTTGCCGGCAAGCCCGTCCCCGCCGAGCAGCCGAAGGAGACCGCGCTCGGCCTCTGCGACGCGGGCATCGTCGATGATCGCGGCGTAGCTCGCCCAATTCTGTCCGAAGGCGAAGTGGGTGGTGACGTCCTTGAGCGAGGGCGGCTGGGACCTAGCGGTCATCCCGGAGAGGAGCACACCGGGCAAACGCCCGTCAGGCCGGCGCGCCTTCCTTGACCGGCACGCCCTTGTCCTTCAACAGGCCGCGCAATTCGCCGGCCTGAAACATTTCACGGACGATGTCGCAGCCGCCGACGAATTCGCCCTTGACGTAAAGCTGCGGGATGGTGGGCCAGTTCGAATACGACTTGATCCCTTCGCGCAGATCGTCGGATTCGAGCACGTTCAAGCCTTTGTAGCTCACGCCGAGGTGATCGAGAATCTGCACAACTTGCCCGGAAAATCCGCACATCGGGAACTGGGGCGTGCCCTTCATGAACAGCACCACGTCGTTGCTCTTGACCTCGTTGTCGATGAATTGCTCGATCGCCATGGGAAGCCCTCGTTTGCCGGCGGAGCCGATACGGCGCTCCGCAACTTTGAGCTATATGTAGCGCAGCGCCGCCGCGAGCCCAAGGGCCCAGCGTCCCCATCCGGTCACTTTTTCATCGCGGCGCGGAAGGGGTCTCTAGACGCGATATTCGTGCCCGGGCGGTCGCGGCCGCGTCACTCCGGCGTGCCAGTCTGCAAGGCGAGCGCGTGCAGCTTGCCGCCCATCTCTTTCTTGAGCGCCTCGTAGACGATCTGATGCTGCTGAACGCGGGATTTCCCACGAAAGGACTCGGCCAGCACGGTGGCGGCGTAGTGGTCGCCGTCCCCCGCCAGATCGCGGATCGTCACTTCGGCATCCGGAATGCGCGCCTTGATCAGCCGCTCGATCTCGCTCGCGTCCATGGCCATGGCAGTCTCCCATAGCGCTTTCCGGCCAAGCCTTGCCCCGAACCTCGAGTGGATGGGACCGGGCTGCGATTCGCCGCGGAAAACGCCTCAAACGCAAAGAACATTACGTCAGGCGGCCACGCCGGCCATATAG
>CAVQIP010000005.1:0-34846 GCA_963712565.1 uncultured Alphaproteobacteria bacterium
TGATGCGTTAGGAAGCCCACCCGCAGCACCTTCAGAATCGCCGCTGCCCAGCGAGCCGAAACGTTCGCAGACTCACCACGCGCCAACTGTGAGTCATGGAGGGGCTATCTGAAAGCCAATCTGCCCGCTCAAGAAACTCAATACGTCAGCCAATCCCCCGGCTGCTCGTCCGTCCGGTAGGGCCGGTAGCCGCTGATGTTCTCCGGCTTCGGCGCCTCTTTCATCGGCACCCATGGTCGCGACATGCAGGCATATCTGCCACTCGTCTCCCGCAATGATCTTCGCTGTCGGTCATCACGTCCTCGGGCCGATCCGGGTCGTGCTGCAGGATCGGAATGGTGCGGATCGAGTCCGTGCAGGTCGCAAACGTCACAATCATCGGTTGCCCGTCGCCGTCGCCCACCAACCGGGAGCGCACCTTATCCCAGCCGCCCATGGCACCGCGCGCCGGAACGCGGGTGTTGTCGGCATGCCGGAACCACACCTTGCCGCCCGAACCACGGGCGATGCGCTCGGCAATGGACGGGCCGCCGTCTTCCTTGAACGCGGACGGATCAAGCACGCCGTAGGCGATGCTCTCGCCCTGCTCGCGCTCGGCGATGCCCTTGCCGACTTCCTCGGCATGCAGTTTTAAGCCCACATTCGGCTCGCCCGGGCGCATGCCGTACCATTCGCGGTAGCGCACCATGCACCCGCGTGGCAGGACGCCGCAATCACACCGATAGTCATCCTGCACGATCACCCACCACCCTACGGAGAAGGGCGAAGCCGAGCCCCAGTCCATGGACCGGAACCGCATCCAATCCTCCGGGATGGCAAACGGCGCCACCACATGCCGCTTGGCCTCCCAGCAATCGAAGAACGCCCCCATGGTGACCGACCAGTCACCATCGAGCCACGCCCGTACCAGTTCCTGAGAGCCGGAGGCCCGCAGCCGCTGCTTGTACGCCTCAACGTCAATGTGCTGGTTGTTGTCGACCTTCGACGGGATGAACACCCGCTCGAGCCCGGTCAATGGATCGCGGATGATCCGATTTCCGAGGGGAGCAGGATCAATGTAACGCGCTTTGATCCACTGATGACCAGGGCCGCCTGGGTTTCCCGTTGCCCGTAGCCCGACAGGAACGCCTGCTCCAGACCGCAGTGTCGCCATAAGCTTGAGAACTGGAGCAGGATTGGGGAAGTTGCCGGCTTCCTCAACGTAGACTCGCGTGTAGCTGTGGCCCTGGTAGAGATCGGCATCAGCGTCGCGCTCGAGGTAGGCGAACCGCAGCCGAGCTCCGTCCGGCGCCCGCCACATTTTTTCCTGCTCGTTGAACTCCCATTTCAGCGGCCCATAGATCGCCCGTGACCGCTCGATGGTTTCAACGAGCTCGGCGCGGGTGCGGCGCACCATCAGGCCGATGGCATCCTTGCCGTATCTGCTGGCATGCGCCCCGAACTCGCCGAGCACGCCGTCAGTCTTGCCGCCGCCGCGAGCGCCGCCGAAGAAGATTTCGAACACCTGGCACTTCAGCAGCCGCACCTGGGCTCGGTTGCCGCGCGGTGACCAAGCAATCCTAACCTTGGGCTCGGCGACCATGGCGCCATCTTCTCTTCCGCGCCGTCGCCGCCGCCCGTCGCGCTGCGCAATCGCGGGCATATGGCAGACGGCTCACAGCCGGCTGGAGCGTTAACGTGGACATCACAGGTCGCCGGAACGCCGGGTTGACGCGTTGACGTCGTCCCTGAACGTACTCGCACAGCGCCAGCACTTCTGGGTCGCGCGTCCTACGCTTGAGGCGCTCGACCAAAAGCAAAGCCTCACGGCGGTCCATCATTGCAGCTTATCGGGCGGTCGCGCTCCGAGCGCCTCCGCTTCCCATGTCGCATTGTCCATCAGCGCCGGGATTTCGATCACGTAACGGTGCGTTATCTCCGCCTCATGCGATTGCCTCGGCTTGCCCCAGCCACGATCCAGCAGGGCCTCCGCAGCTGCCACGCGGGCAGCATAAGGCGCATGGGGTTCATTCATGATGGCAGCGAGCGTCTTTACGGCCTTTTTGGTGTGCATTCTTGCCAAAGACGCGATTTCGAGCGGAGTTTTAGCCATTTGACTTCCCCGAGGTTGCCAGCAACCGTGTGTCAGCTCGCCCTTGATCCCCGTTGAAATTAAATCCGGGACGCACTTGCGCAATAAAAAAATTCCAATGGCGCGGACTTGCGAACCTGACAGTTTGGCGGCTCGCTCAATTTCTTCGTTGTTCATGTCCTCTGGTTCGTAGTTCATCTGGGCCGTGTGCGCTTAGAAGCGCAGTTATGGCGCGGTCGCTCGGTGGTCCTCGGAAAAGTCGCGCAAGATGTCGTCCTTCATGGGTTTGCCACTGCGCCAAAAAGCCGTTGCGGTTCAAAGCCGCCGCGGGGGGCGGGTTGCCAGCACAAGCCCTTGAAACTGCGTGACAGCTCTATTTTTGCCCCAATTTTGGCCATTAGCTGGAGTGCAGGCACTGGCTATCGGGGATCGCCGGCCTGTTCAGATCACCTGGGGAT
Source organism: uncultured Alphaproteobacteria bacterium (assembly GCA_963712565.1). Lineage (GTDB taxonomy): Bacteria > Pseudomonadota > Alphaproteobacteria > Rhizobiales > Xanthobacteraceae > VAZQ01. The sequence goes on from CAVQIP010000005.1 coordinate 2,530, forward strand.
GGGGGCTCAAGTCATGGATTTCGTTCGCCTGAGTGCTGCCGCGCTGATCGCGATTTCGGCGGCGGCGTGCAGCGGCAATCCCGAGACCGGAACCGGACCGCGGGAGAACACGGGTACGCTCGTCGGCGCGGTGGCCGGCGGTCTGATCGGCTCCCAGTTCGGCGGCGGAACCGGCGAGCGCATTGCGGCCGGGCTCGCGGGTGCGGCAATCGGTGGCTTGATCGGCAATCGCATCGGCGCCGGCATGGACGACGAAGACAAGCAACGCGCCTATGCAGCGCAGATGCAGGCGCTCGAAAGCGGCAAATCGGGCGCGGCGGTAGGGTGGAAGAACCCGGATTCCGGTCGCTATGGATCGGTGGTTCCTGGCCCCGCCTATCAGTCCAATGGACTGCAATGCCGGCCGTACACGCACACCATCTACATCGACGGCAAGCCGCAGGTTGCGCGCGGCAACGCGTGCCGCAATCCGGACGGCACTTGGAGCGCGGTGGGCTGACCGTAGGCCGTCGGGCGCCGACGTCGACGGGCTACGCCGCAAGCTCCGCCGCCGCGTGAAACTCGGTGAGCCGCGGCATGACCTCGCGCGCGAACAGCGTCAGGTTGTCGACCGTATCGTGGTGATCCATCGGGCCGGCCTGGGTCATCATCAGAAAATGACCGAAGCCGCCGATCGCGCGGTAGAACTCGACCACCTGGTCGTAGACCTGGTCCGGCGTGCCGGCGAACATCAGGCCGCCGGCGATGGTGTCGGCGACGCTCCCTTGTGCCGCGCTGCCGAGCGGCTTGCCGTCCTTGGTCGCCATCTGATGGGCCGGTCCGCGCCAACCCACTCTCTGGAACAATTTGGCCGCATCGCCCGCCGCCATGAAGCCGGGCGGGTTCTTGTAGGGCTCGGCGACCCGCGTGTTGGTCTCGAGATAGCTCTTGACCAGCGCGGCGCGGCGCAGTCCCTCGGCCTCGCTCTTGCCGACCGCGACAAATCCCATATAGGCGAAGCGGTCGAGCGGCGTCGGCTGCAAACGTCCGGCGTCATGCCATCCCTTGCGATACTCGTCGAACACGGTTTTGGCGCGGTAGCCGGTCATCACGGTGGCGACGACGTGTCCGCGCGCGCCCAATGCGCGCGAGCTGCCGAGGCTGCTGGAGGTGCTCCAGACCGGCGGATGCGGCTGCTGATAGGGCCGCGGCCAGATATTGACGCTGCGGTATTGGAAATGCTCGCCTTCCCAGGAAAACGGCCCGTCGTGCGTCGTCATCGCCTTGAGGATGAGGTCATGCGCCTCCCAGAAACGGTCCATGACGCGCACCGGCCGCGCATTCGCCGGCACGATCTCATACGGCACGCCCTTGATGAAACCCATCTCCAGCCGGCCGCGCGAGATCACGTCGATGATCGACATTTCCTCCGCCACGCGCACCGGATCGTTGCGGTTCGCAATCGGCGTGCCGAGGCCGAGCAGCCGCGCGCGCTTGGTCTGGCGCGCCAGAATGGCGAGCGTCAAATGCACGGAGGCGCTCATGCAGGTCGCCGTGGCGTGGTGCTCGTTGACGATGATGTTGAGGCCGAGCTCATCCGCCAGCATCCATTCGTCGAGATAGCGGTTGTAGAGGCGGGACGCGGTTTCGGGATCGCAATGCCGGTTCGGCAGGTTCACGCGCAGCGATTCCGCATCCTTGAACCATGCATCGGGGTAGGACTGCTCTGTGAAGCTGTAAATTTTCATCTTCTTGCTCTGACTGCGGATCCTGATCAGCGCGGGTGCGCGATGAAATCGACGATGTTCTGGGCAAACACGTCGGGGCGCTCGAGGTGCGGATAGTGTCCCGCCTCCTCGATCAGCTCGAAATGTGCGCCCGCAATGAGCTTGCTGTAGGCGCGGCCGTAATCCGGCAGGGTGATACGGTCGCTCGCACCCCAAAGCACCAAAGTCGGCACCCTGATGCGGTGCAGCCGGCTGGCGAGCTTGGGATCGTACATGCAAGGCGACCAAGCGAACAGCGCGGTCGCCTCGCGATTGCGGAACATGATTTGCGCGTCGTCGTCCGAGATCGACGCGTGGTCGACAGCCGCGATCCCGGGATCGTGATAGGCGAGCCGGTCGACCTCGCTCTGCTTGGTGGTGAAGATGTCGACGATGTCGCGGTGTTCGCGGTCGCCGAGCTTGATTCCGACCGCATCGGCGAGCACGAGGTGTGAAATACGCTCGGTCGATTTGACCGCGATTTCCGCCGCGATCCAACCACCGAACGATATGCCGGCGACCACCGCATCGCGCAGATCGAGTGCGTCCATGACATCGAGATAGAAATAGGCGAGATCGTCGACCGTGGTCATGGTGCGAGGCAGCTCGCTGCGCCCGAAGCCGGGATGGGAGGGCGCGATCACGGCGAACGATCGCGCCAACCGGTCGATCACGCGATCCGTAGGTTTGATGCCGATCGCGGGATGAAGCAGCAGCAGCGGTCGGCCGGTTCCGCGCTTGATGAGTTCGATGCGAACTCCCGCTATGTCCGTGAGGTTCGTTGCAGCTTCGACGCGATCGAGCATGAGAAGATTACCTGGCGCCGCTTCAGTTCGGCTTGATGCCGGCGGCCCTGACGAGTTCCCTATTCTGCTTGATCTGCGCGCGGAAGAAAGCATCGAATTCGGCCGATGTCATGTCGAACGGCTCTCCACCCAAAGCCATCAGCTTTTCCCGCACGCTCTTATTCTGCAGCGCTTTCGTCGTTTCCCGATAGAGCTTCTCCTGTATGTCCTTCGGCGTCGCGGACGGCGCAAAGACTCCGATCCAGAAGGGGAAATCCGACTCGGGATAGCCGGCCTCCGCGAGCGTCGGCAAATCCGGCAACGCGGATATGCGCTTGTTGCTGCTCACGGCGAGCGGAAGAATTCTGCCGTCGCGAATGAGCGGCATCGACGGCAGCACGGGCGTGAAGAAGAAGTCGACCCGTCCAGCCAACAATTCCGTCAGCGCTTCCTGAACCCCGCGGAAAGGGATCTCCTGGACGTCGATCCCGGCGCTGAGACGAAAGCGCTCGGCGTTGATGTGCGCCGCCCCGCCGTGGCCGACCGAGGCGTAGTTCAACGCACCGGGCTTCGCTTTGGCAGCGGCGACGAGTTCGCGGGCAGTTTTGTGTTTCTCCGGCGAGACGACCAGCAGAAACGGCGTGTTGACGAGCGCGACCACGCCGGTGAAGTCGCGCTCGGTGTCGTAGGGCAAGGTCTGGTGGGTCGCCGGAAAGATCGTGAGCGCGGGCGAGTGGGAGAGCAGGGTGTAGCCGTCGGGATCGGCTTTGGCGACTGCCGCGGGAGCAAGCGTTCCGCCGCCGCCGCCGCGGTTGTCGATGATGAAGGGCTGGCCCAATCGTTGCGATACCTGATCGAAAACCGTGCGGCAGACCAGATCGATCGCGCTGCCGGCGGTGACCGGTACCGAGATGCGGACCGGCTTGCCCGGCCAAGCCTGCGTCTGGCTCGGGGTCGGGGCCTGCGATGCGCCGCCGTGCGCACTCAGCATCAGCACCAAAGCCGCGAAAACGGCGCGCCGCATAAGATCCTCAATTTGGGGTTGTCTCGCCCCGTAGTAGCCGAAAACGGCTCGATCACAATGCTGTTTCGCGGTGTTTTGCGCAAGTTCGTCCGCCGGGTTGACCGGCGTCCGGACTGCGCCAAGTTCGACCGAGTACGTCCGCCGCGCGGGCGGTGCGGCGCAGCCGCAGGCACGCGCAGGCCGGGCGACATGCCGGCTTGCGCGCGCGAGCTTGCCGTGTCGGACGATGCGTTCCTCGCGGTTATCATTGATCACGCCGGCGCATATTTGCCCCCGGGGTTACGGCGAATTTACAAGTTCCCGCTTCCCCGTGTCGCGGCGCGGAGGGTCGTTCTCCGTTGCGAGAAATTGGTTGCCGTGATGTAACGACGCTGGGCGTCACCCCGATCAACGAGCACCCCTGTTTGTCGCCGGCGTCGCCACCGGAACGTCGAATTCACCCGGATGGATCCGATTTATGACGCTGTGGTTCGCACTCGCTCTGATGACGGCAGCGGCCATTTTTGCCGTGCTCTGGCCGCTCGCACGTCGGACGAGCCAACCACGCTCGGGCAGCGACGTCGCGGTCTATCGCGATCAGCTCGAGGAGGTCGAACGCGATCGCGCGGCCGGGCTGATCGGGGACAACGAGGCGGCAGGCGCACAGGTCGAGGTATCGCGCCGGCTCATTGCCGCCGCCGACGCGCAAACGGCGCCGAGCAATGCGTCTTCGTGGCGCCGCCGAGCGGTCGCGATCGTGGCCATCGTCGCATTGCCGCTTGGCGCCGCGGGACTTTACCTTGCACTCGGCTCGCCGTTGCTGCCGGACCAGCCGCTCGCCTCGCGACTTGCCGCCGACCGCGGCAGCCAGTCGGTCGGCGGCTTGATCGCCCAGGTGGAGAGCTGGCTCGAGCGTAATCCGGAGGATGGGCGCGGCTGGGAAGTCGTCGCGCCGATCTATCTGCGGCTCGGGCGTTTCGAGGACGCAGTGAAGGCGCGGCGCAACGCGCTTCGCCTCAACGGCGACACGGCCGAACGCCAAGCCGCGCTCGGCGAGGCGCTGGTGTTCGCCGCCAACGGCGTGGTGACCGCCGAGGCCAAGGCGGCGTTCGAGAAAGCGCTCGCGCTCGACGCCGGCGACGTGCAGGCGCGCTACTTTCTCGGGCTTGCCGCCGAGCAGGACGGTGATCGCCCGCGAGCCGCCGCGGCTTGGCGCGCGCTGATCGAGGCTGCTCCACCCGATGCGCCATGGATCGATTTGGTGCGAGGCGCGCTCGCGCGCGTCGAAGGGGGTGCCGCATCTGGCGCTGCGAGCGCGGGTCCGAGCGAGGAGCAAGTCGCCGCGTCTTCGGATCTGAACCCCGCGCAACGCCAAGTCATGATCCAAGGCATGGTCGAGCGGCTCTCCGAGCGGCTGCGTCGCGACGGCTCCGATGTCGAAGGATGGCTGCGGCTGGTCCGCTCGTATATGGTGCTCGGTCAACCCGACAAGGCGCGCGCCGCCGTCAACGATGCGCGGCGCGCGCTTGCCGGCGATCCGACCAAGCTGCGGCGAATCGACGACCTGGTCAGAGGACTGGGTCTTGAAGGCTGACGGCCTAGTGCGGTTGATTTGAAGTTCCTACGTTGTAGCTGCAAGGTCGTTCAGGAACTCCAAACCTAAAAACCGCACTAGAAATCGTAAACTTGCTAGTGTCCTTTGATTCCGAAGTTCGCATCAGAGGGTGCCGCGAGGGTTTGCGAACTTCGGAATCGGGACACTAAGAACCGCGCGATGACCCGCAAGCAACGACGTCTCACGTTGATCGGCGCCGCGCTCGGCGTGCTCGCGCTTGCGGTTGCGCTGGTGCTCGGCGCATTGAAGGATTCGATCGTCTTCTTCAACTCGCCCACCGACGTGGTCGAGAAGCACGTCAAACCGGGGACCCGCATCCGCCTCGGCGGGCTGGTGAAGGAAGGCAGCGTGCAGCGCGGCGACAGCCTCGCCGTGCGTTTCGAGGTAACCGACGGCAGGACCGCCGTTGCCGTCGCCTACCAGGGGCTGTTGCCCGATCTGTTCCGCGAGGGGCAGGGGGTGGTCGCCGAAGGTGCCCTCGATCCGACCGGGACGTTCCGAGCCGACAGCGTGCTCGCCAAGCACGACGAGACCTATATGCCGAAAGAGGTCGCCGACGCCCTGAAGAAGCAGGGTCACTGGAAGGACGACTACCAGAAGAAAATCGGCGCCGCGCCACGAGGCCGCGCGCCATGACGTGTTTCGCGCATTTGTGCGCGGGGTGGGAACAGGGCCCACGACGATGATCGCCGAGCTCGGCCATTACGCCCTCGTACTTGCGCTCGCCCTGGCGCTGGTCCAGGCCAGCGTGCCGGTCGTCGGCGCGCGCAAGAATGATCCCGTGCTGATGGGCGTCGCCGGTCCGACCGCGGTCGCGCAATTCTGCTTCATCGCGATCGCCTTCGTCGCGCTGACGATTTGCTACGTGCGGTCGGATTTTTCCGTCGTCAACGTGTTCGAGAATTCCCATTCGGCCAAGCCGCTGGTCTACAAGATCAGCGGCGTGTGGGGGAACCACGAAGGGTCGATGCTCTTGTGGGTGCTCATCCTCAGCGTGTTCGGGGCGCTGGTCGCGCTGTTCGGGGGTAATCTGCCGGCGCGGCTGCGCGCCAACGTGCTCGCCGTGCAGTCCTGGATCGCGGTCGCATTCGTTGTCTTCATTCTGGTCACTTCCAATCCGTTCCTGCGCATCCCGGAGCCGCCGTTCGAGGGCCGCGACCTCAATCCCATCCTGCAGGATCCGGGCCTCGCCGTTCACCCTCCGCTGCTCTATCTCGGCTATGTCGGTCTTTCGATCTCGTTTTCCTTCGCCATTGCCGCGCTGATCGACGGACGTATCGATGCCGCCTGGGCGCGCTGGGTGCGGCCATGGACGCTGCTCGCCTGGATGTTCCTGACGCTCGGCATCGCCATGGGCTCGTACTGGGCCTACTACACCCTGGGTTGGGGCGGCTGGTGGTTCTGGGACCCGGTGGAGAATGCATCATTCATGCCTTGGCTCGCCGCCACCGCGCTTCTCCACTCCGCGCTGGTGATGGAGAAGCGCAATGCGCTCAAGGTGTGGACCATCCTGCTCGCGATTTTGGCGTTCTCGCTTTCGCTGATCGGGACCTTCCTGGTGCGCTCGGGCGTGCTCACGTCCGTGCATGCCTTTGCCACCGACCCGACGCGCGGCGTCTTTATTCTGGCGATCCTGGTACTGTTCATCGGCGGCAGCCTTGCCTTGTTTGCGTTGCGGGCACCACTGCTCAAGCAAGGCGGTCTGTTCGCGCCGGTTTCGCGCGAAGGCGCGCTCGTGCTCAACAATCTCTTGCTGGTGAGCGCGTGCGCGACGGTGTTCGTCGGCACCCTCTATCCGCTTGCCCTGGAAGCGATCACGGGCGAGAAGATCTCGGTCGGCGCGCCGTTCTTCAATGCGACTTTCGGGCCGCTGTTCGTTCCGCTTCTCGTCGCCATGCCGTTCGGCCCGTTGCTCGCCTGGAAGCGCGGCGATCTGCTCGGAGTCGCCCAGCGCCTCGTCGGGGCCGCGGGCATCGCCGTCATCACCGTCGCGGTGGTGTTCGCCATGGAGGGCGGTGGCCCGATCCTGGTCCCGTTCGCCATCGGTCTTGCGTTCTATGTCATGGCGGGCGCGTTGACCGAGCTGGTGGAGCGCACGGGTCTGCTCAAGGTGCCGTTCGCGACCGCGTTCGCGCGCGCCAGAGGACTGCCGCGCTCGGCCTGGGGCGGCACGCCTTGCGCATTTCGGACTCGGAATCACGCTGCTGGGCGTGATCTGCGAGACGCAATGGAGCATCGAGCGGATTGCAGAGCTCAAACCTGGGCAATCGATCTCGATCCGGCGCTATGATCTCCACTTCGACGGCATGACCACGCGCCAGGGGCCGAACTACCGCGAACTTGCCGCGCATTTCACGGTGCGGCGCCAAGGCGAACACGGTCGGCGTGATGGAGCCGGCAAAGCGCAGCTTTCCCTCCCGCGGCACCGCCACGACCGAAACGGCACTGATGACGCGCGGATTCTCGCAGCTCTATCTTGTCGCTCGGGGATCCAAACGCGGATGGCTCGCTCGCGGTGCGTCTCTATTACAAACCGCTGGTGCTGCTCATTTGGCTCGGCGCCGTCGTGATGGTGATCGGGGGCGCGCTCTCACTTTCGGACCGTCGCCTGCGCGTGGGCGCGCCCAAGCCGGCGCGCGGCAAGGCTGCGCTCGCGCCGGCGGAGTAGGCTCGCATGCGGTGGCTCCACCTTGCAGTGCTGGTGCTCGTGCTCGCGGCTTCGCCCCTTGCGCTGGCCGTGCAGCCCGACGAAATCCTCGCCAACGCGGCGCTGGAAGCGCGCGCCCGCGCGCTGTCCAAGGAGCTGCGCTGCATGGTCTGCCAGAACCAGTCGATCGACGATTCCGACGCGCCGCTCGCGCGCGATTTGCGCGTGCTCGTACGCGAGCGATTGCAGGCCGGCGACAGCGATCGGCAGGTGATCGATTTTCTGGTCGCGCGCTATGGTGAGTTCGTGCTGCTCAAGCCGCGCTTTTCAGCGCATACCGCGCTGTTGTGGCTCGGCCCTGCCGCCGTATTGCTCATCGGTGCCTTCGGCTTGTTCCTGGTCGCGCGCCGTCACCGGCCCGATTCGACCGCTGCCACCGCCGACGCCCCGAAGCTCACTTCGGCGGAAGAAGCGCGGCTTTCCGAGATCCTGCGCAGCGGCGACCAGTAGCCGCCGGCGATTCTTGGAAAACTTTGAAATAACGTCGGTTTTCGAATTACCCCACCTTACCAAAGTTTAATTTTCCCGACAGCGCGCGGTAAGGAAGCGCTCCCCATCTTGGTCGGCAGTCGGGTGCCCCTTCGGGCCCTAGCCCGCACCAAATGATGGAGTGACTGTTATGACTGCGAGCGTTCCCGCTCCGAAATCGCGCACCCTCTCCGCGCGTCGTCTTGTTCTGCTTGCCAGTGTCGCCGGCCTGGGCGCGACGGTGTTGCTCGGCGGCGCGGGGCTCGTCCCCAAGGCCACCGGCCCGGCCCTGAGCACCATTGCCTATGCCCAGGGCGTTCAGCGTCCGATGGGATTTGCCGACATTGTCGACAAGGTGAAGCCCGCAGTCATTTCGGTCCGCGTCAAGGTCCCCAGCGGCGCAAAGATGATGGGCTTCGAGGGCGATCTGCCGTTCCCGCCGAATTCGCAGATCGAACGTTTCTTCCGTCGCTTCGGCATGCCCGATGGCGCCATGCCCGAGGACCAGCGCGCCCCGCGCAACCGCCTGGTGACCGGGCAGGGCTCAGGCTTCTTCATCACCGCCGACGGCTATGCTGTGACCAACAATCACGTGGTCGACAAGGCCGACACCGTCGAGATCACCGCTGACGACGGCAAGACCTATACGGCCAAGGTGATCGGCACCGATCCGCGCACCGACATCGCCCTGATCAAGGTCGAGGGCCGCACTGACTTCTCCTACGTCAAGCTCGCGGACAAGGCCCCGCGTATCGGCGACTGGGTGCTGGCGGTCGGCAATCCGTTCGGTCTCGGCGGCACCGTGACGGCGGGCATCGTCTCGGCCCGCGGTCGGGATATCGGGGCCGGACCCTACGACGACTTCATCCAGATCGATGCGCCGGTCAACAAGGGCAATTCCGGCGGGCCGACCTTCGACGTCGACGGCAACGTGATCGGCGTCAATACCGCGATCTTCTCGCCTTCGGGCGGCTCGGTTGGCATCGCCTTCGCCATCCCGGCGCCGACCGTGAAGTCGGTGGTCGCTCAGCTCAAGGACAACGGCAAGGTCAGCCGCGGGTGGATCGGCGTGCAGATCCAGCCTGTCACCGCCGAGATCGCCGACAATCTCGGCCTCAAAGCGCCGGAAGGCGCGCTGGTCTCCGAGCCGCAGGCGAACGGCCCGGCAGCCAAGGCCGGCATCCTGGCCGGTGACGTGATCACGGCGGTCAACGGCAACCCGGTCAAGGACGCCAGGGATCTCGCCAAGCAGATCGGCGGCATGGCCCCCGGCACGACTGCGAAGTTGACCGTGTGGCGCAAGGGCGAGGAGAAGAGCTTCTCGATCGCCCTCGGCGAGTTGCCCAATCAACGCGAGGCGCGGGCAATGACGCCGGACAGTTCCGGCCCGAACACGACCGACGTGCCGCGTCTCGGCCTCACGGTCGCGCCCGCGGGCCAAGTCGCCGGCAGCGGCTCGGAAGGCGTGGTGGTCACCGAAGTCGATCCCAACGGGATCGCCTCCGACCAGGGCTTCAAGACCGGCGATGTCATCCTCGAGGTCGCCGGCAAGAAGGTCGCCAATCCCGCCGACGTGAGCGGCGCCCTCAAGGACGCGCAGAAGGGCGGCAAGCACACGATCCTCATGCGGGTGAAGTCGGGCGAGATGACGAAGTTCGTCGCGGTGCGGCTCAGCAAGGCCTGACCGAATGGGGCGCACCGCCGGCATCCGTCGCCCCCGCCGGCGGTTCGAACCAGGGGGACGGGCAATGGCCCGTCCCCGTCTCTTCTAACTCCGTTCCGGCATCCGTCGCCCCCGCCGGGACGGAGTTGGTTGAGGGGCGGCGGCCTCAAACCGCCGCCCCTCGCATTTCTCGGTCGGCAATGGAGCCGTCCTTCGGCTCTCATGCCAGGACAGTTTGAAATAGTAGCAGTATGATCAGCGCAACCCCCTATGGTCCCTCCGCAAGGGAAATCGCTTATCCGAGAGACGGCCGCTTCGTCATGCGCCTGTTGATCATCGAGGACGATCGCGACGCCGCCGACTATCTGGCGAAGGCGTTCCGCGAAGTCGGGCATGTCGCCGACTTGGCGGTGGACGGCGAGGAGGGATTGGCCCATGCGCTCGACGGCCAATATGACGTGCTGATCGTCGACCGCATGCTGCCCAAGCTCGACGGCCTCGACCGTCATCGGGACGCTGCGCAGCAAAGGCATCGAAACGCCCGCGCTCATTCTTTCGGCGCTCGGCCAGGTCGACGATCGGGTCAAGGGGTTGCGGGCGGGCGGCGACGATTACCTGCCCAAGCCCTATTCGTTTTCGGAACTGCTTGCCCGCACCGAGGTGCTGGCGCGCCGGCGCGGTGGGCGCGAGGAAACGATCTATCGGGTCGGCGACCTCGAGCTCGACCGGCTGTCGCATCAGGTGACGCGCGCAGGCGATGAGATCGTGCTGCAGCCGCGCGAGTTCCGCCTGCTCGAATATCTCATGAAGCATGCCGGTCAGGTGGTCACCCGCACCATGCTGCTCGAGAACGTGTGGGATTACCACTTCGACCCGCAAACCAACGTCATTGACGTGCACATCTCGCGGTTGCGCTCGAAAATTGATAAAGGTTTCACCCAGGCTTTGCTGCATACGGTGCGCGGCGCAGGGTACGTGATCCGCGACAGCAAATGATGTCGTCACGTCCTGCGTCGGGCAGGGTGACATGCACGGGTGACCGATGACGGCGCTTGGCAAGCTTCTGCGCACGACCGCGTTCAAGCTGACGCTTGTCTATCTCACGGTGTTCGCGCTGTTCGCCGCTTTCCTGCTGGCTTATTTCGCCTGGAGCACGCGCCGGCTGATCACCGAGCAGATCACCCAGACGGTCGATGCCGAGATCACCGGCCTGGCCGAGCAGTACCGCCAGGGCGGCATCCGCCGCCTGGTCTTCGTGGTCGATGCCAGGTCGCGCCGGCCGGGTTCGAGCCTTTACCTCGTGACCACCCGCGCAGGCGAGGGACTTGCGGGCAACGTCGGATCGCTGGCAAGCGGGATCCTGGATGTTCCCGGCTGGACGGAAACCGGCTATCGGCGGCTCGACGACCCCGACGGCGCCGAACACCAGGCCCTCGTTCGGGTGTTTCAGTTGCCCGCCGGCTTCCGTCTCCTGGTCGGACGCGATCTCGAAGAGCGCGAACGCCTGCACGACATCGTGCTCGCCGCCGGCCGTTGGTCCCTGGCGATCGTCATCGTGCTTGGCGTGGCTGGCGGATTTTTCGTGACGCGACGGGTTCTCAAGCGCGTCGATGCGATGACGGATACGACGCGCAAGATCATGGACGGCGATCTGACCGGCCGCCTCCCGATCGCCGGGACCGGCGATGAACTCGATCGGCTCGCCACCAACCTCAACGCCATGCTCGAGCGCATCGAGGCACTCATGCACGGCCTCAAGGAGGTATCCGACAATATCGCGCACGACCTCAAGACGCCGCTGACCAGGCTGCGCAACCGCTGCGAAGAGGCCTTGCGTCTGGCCGAGGATGAGTCGCAATACCGCGCCGCGCTCGAGACTACGATCGAGGAATCGGAGGCGCTGATTCGCACTTTCAATGCGCTGCTCATGATCGCTCGCGCGGAGTCGGGCCAGGCGCGCGACGGTATGACAGAATTCGACGCGGCCGAGATTGCGCGCGGGGTAGGCGATCTCTACGAGCCGCTCGCGGACGACAGGGGGATTCAGCTCAAGGTCGAGGCACCGGCGCCCGCGCCGGTTCACGGCAACCGGGAGCTCGTCAGCCAGGCGCTCGCCAATCTGGTGGATAATGCGATCAAATACGGCGCCCCCGATGGTGGCGGCGTGAACGGGAGCGAGGCCGAAATCGTCGTCCAGGCGGTGGGAGAGGGCGACCGGATTCTGCTTGCCGTCGCTGACAGCGGCCACGGCATTCCCGAGGCCGACCGCGGCCGGGCGGTCGAGCGCTTCGTGCGGCTCGAACAGAGCCGATCGCAGCCGGGGTCGGGGCTCGGGCTGAGCCTCGCCTCGGCGGTTGCGCGACTGCACGGCGGCGAGCTCAGGCTCGAGGACAACCACCCCGGTCTCAAGACCGTCATCTCGCTGCCGCGTGCCGGGCAGGTTCGAGTCCCGGCTTAAGGCCCACGATACCGATACCGACAGGGCCGGGCGCTCCTTGCAGCCGGCGAAACTCCTCGAGGCACTTCATCCTGTGCCACGGGCAAGCCGATGCTTCCGCCGGTTAGTGGGCGCTATTCTGCTAGGACGAGGATGCCGGGAACGCATCCGGCCACGAGAGCGCTAGATCGAGGTCCTCAGGATGAGACGGGTGGCGGATTTGCGAGATGGGTCGCTCGCGCAGCGCATCACCGCCGCGCCCGTCCTCAGTGTCCCGGACGAGGCAGATGCGCGTATCGGCGACTGGCTAGGCGGAATCGCGGACACGCCCGCCGGCAAAACGCTGCGACGGCTGTGTCGCGTTCAGCCGACGCTCGGCGCGCTGATGATGGGGGTGGCAGAAGGCTCGCCCTATCTCTGGGAGCTGATGCGGGCAGAGCCCGAGCGGCTTGTCGTCTTGCTTGAAACCGACCCCGAGCGCCGCTTCGACGACATTCTCGCCGAAGCGACGCGGGCGATCGCCGCGACGCATGATGACGGCGAGGTCATGCGCCAGCTTCGCCGCATGAAGGCCGAGGCCGCGCTGTTGATCGCGCTCGCCGATATCGGCGGCGTTTGGCCGGTAACGCAGGTGATCGACCTGCAGACCAGGCTCGCCGACGCCGCGGTCGCGATCTCGGTCGATTACCTGCTGGCGGATGCGCGGCGCCGCGGCAAGCTCGAAATCATCGAACCCGCGCATCCGGCGCGAGGCTCCGGCTATATCGTGCTGGCAATGGGCAAGATGGGGGCGGGCGAGCTCAACTATTCCAGCGACATCGATCTCATCGTGTTCTACGACGCAGCGGCCCTCGCCCGCGGGACGGAGCCGGCGCCATTCTACCTGCGGCTCACGCGCAGGCTGGTCAAACTGCTGCAGGAGCGAACTGCCGACGGCTACGTCTTCCGCACTGATCTGCGGCTGCGTCCCGATCCTGCCTCGACCCAGATCGCCATTTCCACTGCGGCGGCGCTCGACTACTACGAGAGCCGCGGACAGAACTGGGAACGCGCCGCGCTGATCAAGGCACGGCCCTGCGCTGGCGATATCGTCGCCGGCGAGGCATTGCTCGCGGCGCTCTCGCCCTTCATTTGGCGCAAGTATCTCGACTTCGCGGCAGTCGCCGACGTCCACGCGATGAAGCGGCAGATCCACGCCTATCGCGGGCACGACGAGATCGCGGTCGAGGGCCACAACATCAAGCTCGGCCGCGGCGGCATTCGCGAGATCGAATTCTTCGTCCAGACCCAGCAGCTGATCGCCGGAGGGCGCCACCCCGAGCTGCGTACAAGAGAAACGCTGCAGACCCTCGGGATGCTGTCCGACGGCGGCTGGATCGGCGCGCCGGTGCGCGACCAGCTGGCCGCTGCGTACCGCTTTCTGCGTGTGGTCGAGAACCGTCTGCAAATGGTGGCCGACGAGCAGACGCATACCTTGCCGGCCGATCGAGAAGGCCTCGAGCGTTTCGCGCGCTTCGCCGGCTTCCGCAATCGGGACGCTTTCGCGGAGGCCTTGCTCCTCCACCTGCGCCGTGTGCAGCACCACTATGCGACGTTGTTCGAGCATGCACCTGCGGGGGAGGCCGGCCGTCGGACATTGGTTTTTCCGCCCGCGACCGACGATCGCGAAACGCTCGACCGCCTGACCGAAATGGGCTTTCGCCAGCCGTTGGAAGTGTCGGCTCTGGTGCGGCGCTGGGGCACGCAAGCCTACGGATCGTTGAAGGGCCAGTTTGCCCGCAGCCGGCTGAGCGAGCTGGTACCGGTGCTGCTTCACCATTTTGCCCGTTCGGCGAACCCGGACGCCGCCGTCATCGCCTTCGACCGGTTCCTTGCCGGGCTGCACGGCGGCGGTCGCTTGTTTTCGCTGCTGCGGCAGAACCCCGACCTGGTTGCGCTGATCGCGCTCGTGCTCGGCACGGCCCCGCGCCTGGCCGACAGCCTCGCGCAGTTTCCGGAAGCCATGGATGCGGTGATCGATCCAAATTTCTTCGGCGCGTTGCCCGAAGAATCCGCGCTTGCAGCCGAGCTCGAGCGCTCGCTGCGCCAAGCCGGATCGTACGAGGACTTTCTAGATCGCATTCGCATCTTCGCGCAGGAGCAGATGTTCCTGATCGGAACGCGCATCTTGTCGGGAACCGCGCCGGCGGAGCAGGCGGGCGAGGCCTATGCTCGGCTGGCGGATGTGTTGGTCCGCGCACTCCACCGCGCCATCGAAGAGCAGTTCACCCGCCTGCACGGCCGCATCGCCGGGCAGGAGACGGCGATCCTCGCGCTCGGGAAGCTCGGGGGGCGCGAGATGACGGCCACCTCGGACCTCGACTTGATCGTCGTCTACGACTTCGACCCGGAGCGTCCGGAGTCGGCCGGCCCGCGTCCGCTCTACGGCGCGCAATATTTCTCGCGCTTGACGCAACGGCTGATCAGCGGGCTGACCGCGCAAACCAATCACGGCCTGCTCTACCAAGTCGACATGCGGTTGCGGCCTTCGGGTCGCTCCGGGCCCGTCGCGACCCAGATCGACGGCTTTGCGGACTATCAGGAGAACGAAGCCTGGACCTGGGAGCATATGGCGCTCACGCGCGCGCGCGTTGTCTCGGCCTCACCGCAATTCGCCGCGCGTGTCGAGCAGGTCATCGGCGCCGTGCTATGCCGGCCGCGCGACGCGGCGATGGTTGCCGGCGATGTCGTCGAGATGCGCAAGGCGATCGCGTCTGAGAAGGGCGACAGCGATCGCTGGGATCTCAAATATGTTGCCGGTGGCCTCATCGATCTCGAATTTATCGCGCAATACCTGCAGCTCGTTCATGCGGCTCGCACGCCCGACATTCTCGATACCTCGACTGCGCGGGTGCTGGAAAAGGCGTGGCGGCTCGGAATACTGCAGCCCGAGGACGCGGAGGTGCTTCGCCCGGCGGTGCGGCTCTATCACGATCTGACGCAGGTACTGCGCCTGTGCCTGTCGGGCCCGTTCGACCCCAAGGCGGCAGCGCCCGGCCTCATTGGGCTTTTGGCCCGCGCCGCCGACGTGCCGGATTTTGCCACGCTCGATGCGTTCATCGTCGAGACGCAGGCCAAGGTGCGTGCAAGCTTCGATCGCATCCTCGGCAGATCAGGCTGAGCCTTGGCACGGACCGGCTGAGGCTGCGTCCCTTATGCCGGATCTCGCAACCCTGCGGGTGTGATACGTTCGGGCTGCGAGATCCGACCATGCGATTCAGCCGTCGTCACATCCTCGGTCTGACCGCGGCGGTTGTCGCTGCGCCTTCCGGCGCAACAATCGGCCGGGCGCAGGCCTATCCGAGCCGGCCGGTGCGGGTGATCGTGCCGGTTGCGGCTGGCGGCGCGAACGACACCACGGCCCGGCTGTTTGCGCAAAAACTCTCGCAGAGCCTTGGCCAACAGTTTTACGTCGAAAATCTGGCGGGCGCAGGGGGCAATCTCGGCATCGGCAATGCCGCCCGCGCGCCGGCGGACGGCTATACGCTGCTGGCCGCGGGCGGCAACTTTGTCATCAATCCCAGCCTCTACGCCAAAATTCCCTACGATCCCTACAAGGATTTCGCGCCGGTGAGCTTGATGTGCTCATCGCCCCATATATTCGCAGTGCACCCGTCGGTTCCGGCAGCCACCGTCACGGAATTCGTGGCGCTGGCGAAGGCGAATCCCGGCACATTGAGTTACGCGTCGGCGGGCCGGGGTACGCCGGCGCATCTCGCCGGCGAACTGTTCAAGCTCGCATTCGACCTCGACATCACGCACGTGCCGTTCACCGGCGGCGGCCCGGCCATGACCGCAACCCTCGGCGGTCACACCTCGTCCATCGTCTCGGCGCTACCGACCGGCGCGCCGTATGTGAAAGCCGGCAATGTGCGCGCACTTGCGATGATGAGCGCCAAACGCTCCTCGCTGCTGCCGGATGTGCCGACCATGGCGGAGGCGACCGGCACCGATCTCGAGGCGGACATCGTGACCGGCCTCGTGGCTCCGGCGGGAACGCCGAGCGAAATCATCGAGCTTCTCCACCGCGCGGTCGCAAGCGTCATCGCGCCGGCCGAATTCCGGGAGCGACTGCTCGGGCTCGGCTTCGATCCGGTCGCGAGCACGCCCGAGCACTTTGCGGATTGGATCAAGACCGAAATCGCCAAGTGGGGAAAGGTCATTCGCGACGGCCATATCGGCGTGCAGTGATCGTAGTTGCGCCAAGCTGCGAGCCTCCTGCGCAGCACCACCCGCCGACAGATTATGCAATTCGCATCACCTTGACGGGGCTATCAGGCGATAGTGCCCGCGCAGGCCTGTTCCGGCCTGTCAAGGCCCCCTGTCTCGGCGATGTGCGCCCATCTTCGCTTCCACTGGCGCCGCATGCCGGATGTGGCAAGACGCGAGCTGTTTTCAAGCCGCCGCCTCGGCAAGGTTCTCCTTCTGTATCGATGCTGGGCTCATTGGCAGCCGCAGCAGCACCATCGTGCCGCTGCCCAGCGTCGAGCGGATACGCATCGTGCCGTGGTGCAGTTCAATGAGCGACTTCGCGATCGCGAGTCCCAGGCCCGATCCCTGGTGGCTTTTGGTGAGCTGACTTTCGACCTGTTCGAATGGCCGGCCCAGGCGCGCCAGCGCATCCGCGGGAATACCGATACCGGTATCGGCGATGGAGACGCTGACCCAGCCGCTCGTCGCGCGCGCGCGGATCGTGATGTGACCGCCTTCCGGGGTGAATTTCACGGCATTGGACAGCAGGTTCAACACGATCTGCTTGAGCAGGCGGTGGTCGGCCGTCAAGCGGATGCCGCGACCGATGCGGGCGGTGAGCGTGAGCTGCTTGTCGTTGGCGCGTCCCGACACCACCCGCATGGCGTCGTTGAGGAAGGATTCGAGCTCGACCTGTTCGGGGTCGAGCCGGATACGCCCGGCCTCGATCTTCGACATGTCGAGGATGTCGTTGATCACCTCGAGCAGATACTGGCCGCTCTGATGGATATCGCTGCAGTATTCGCGATATTTGTCGGTACCCAAGGGCCCGAACATGCCGGATTCCATGATCTCGGAAAACCCAATGATGGCGTTGAGCGGGGTGCGCAGCTCGTGACTCATATTAGCGAGGAATTTCGACTTGGCTTGGTTTGCCTCTTCGGCGCGCGTTTTCTCATCGGCATATTTCTCGGCAAGATCGGCGACCTCCTCGGCCTGCCGCTCGAGTTTCTGCTGCGAGTGGCGCAGATCGGCGACGGTCGCCATCAGGCGCTTCTCGCTTTCCATCAGCTTTTCTTCGTGCAGTTTGATGTTCGTGATGTCGGTACCGACCGAGACATAGCCGCCGTCCTTGGTGCGGCGCTCGCTGATATGTAGCCAACGACCGTCGTCGAGCTGAGCCTCAAAGGTGCGGGCGCCCGGGATCTGACCTTCGCTGGTGACCTTCGAGCGCACGACCGGCTTGCGCCCGGCCGCCACCACAGATTCATAGGAAGCGCCGGCTTCGATCGCCGAGTCCGGCAGATTGTGGAGCTCCTGGAAGTTCGAGTTACACAATACGAGGCGATTTTGCGCGTCCCAAACCACGAATGCCTCGGGGATCGTCTCGATGGCATCGCGCAGCCGCAAATCCGCTTCGACCGTCCGTTCCACTAATGTCTTCTGCTCGGTGATGTCGACCGCGATGCCGATCAGATGGGGGCCCCCGTCGCCGGACTGCTGCACCAGCTCGCAGCGGGCGCGCAGCCAAACCCAGTTCCCGTTGGCATGGCGCATGCGGAAAGCATGGTCGACCAGGGTGGCCGTGGCGTCGGCGAGCTGGGCGGCGAGCTCATAGAGATGGATGTCTTCGGGGTGGACGAGGGCGTTGACCTCGCCGAAGCTCAACAGCGTGTCGCGCGGCTTGAGGCCCAGGATCGCGAACATGGAGTGCGACCAGAACACGCGTCCGCGAGCGAGATCCCAGTCCCACAACCCGCAACGGCCGCGGTTGAGCGCGGTATCGATCCGCGAGCGCACCGTCTCATAGATCAGATCCGCTTCGCGCGCGCGAGTCGCCTGCCAGTGAAAGGCGAAGCCGAGGATCAGGACGACGAAGCCGGTCGTGGCGGAGAGCGTGACGGTCAAGGCGGTATCTGACGCCCAGGCCGCCAGTGCCTCGGCGCGTCCATGGACGATCGCCAACTGCCCATTCGCATGCAGGCTGCGAACGGCCCCATAGGCCAGGCTTCCGTCGGCGAGCGGAATTTCCAGCACTCCGG
This sequence comes from uncultured Alphaproteobacteria bacterium, assembly GCA_963712565.1. GTDB lineage: Bacteria > Pseudomonadota > Alphaproteobacteria > Rhizobiales > Xanthobacteraceae > VAZQ01. The sequence goes on from CAVQIP010000005.1 coordinate 21,225, forward strand.
CCGCGGCACCGAACGTGGTCAAGGGCTGAGCGGGGCCGAGCACGTCGATCAGCCGGCGTCCGATGATCCCGGCCTCGAGCGGCGCGGTGGCGCTGACAGCGCCGTCGGTGTTGGCGACTATCTCGTGGCGGATGCCGGCGACGATGACGCCGTCGCCGTTGGCGACCAGCACCTGGCGGCCCGGCGCCCGCGCCCATGCCGGCATCATGCGTTCGAGCTCGCTCTGCAGCCGACGGTCGGAGCCGGGCCTCGACCGCTCCAACCGGTCGAGCCGATCGGCGAGGAAATCGGCGCTGCCTTCGATCTGCTTGACGATCTCGTTGATGGCTTGGCGACGATGGTCAAGCACCTGCACGATCGCGCCGACGCAGATCGTGAGGAGAAATGCGATGATCAACGCCGGGACGGCACGCCGCAAAGCCGGCTCGGCGGTGAGCAGCCGCCGATATGCGGGCTTTGCGATTGACTGGGCCAGTCCCTTGATTGAATCAGAATTTACGGACGCGCTCGCGACTTCGGCGCGCGCCATGCCTCGCCTCCGTTCGGGTCCCTATCAACCTTCATCGGAAGGATGTGCCGCATCTCTCCGAATCGTTTTGATTGGAGTCGAAAGATGGCGATTTGTCGAGAGGGCAGTTAACGAATTTTAAAATTTGATGAATCGGCGCCACAGCCTTGATAGGCAAGGATTTTCGGCCGCAAAGGCGGGAACCCGGCCGCTTGCGGGCCGCGGCCCGGCGCAAGGCGGAGCCGGCGGACCACAAAAAGGGCCGAAGTCTTTACTGCGATCCCGGCGAGCCGCCACGGCACCGAGTCTCAGGCCTCGACGAGCGCGCGTCGCACGATGTCGGCCACGTCCGGCGAGAGCGCAGGCGTGACCGCGACCCGCCGCAAGGCGGCCTCTGCCAGCGCGCGCCGCCCCGGCTCGAGCACGCGCCAGCTCTTGAGCGCCGACAACAACCGCGCTGCAAGCTGTGGATTCTTGGGATCGAGCCTCAACACCGTGTCGACGACGAAGTCATAGCCCGCGCCATCGGCGCGGTTGAACTCTTTCTGGTTCGCCGATGCGAATGCGTGGACGAGAGCTCGCACGCGATTGGGGTTGGCAAAGGAAAAAGCCGAATGCCTGCTGAGCGCCTTGACGCGATCGAGGGTCGCCGGTTCCGGAATGGCAGCCTGCAGTGTGAACCACTTGTCGACGATCAACGGGTCATGGGCGTAACGCGCATAGAAATCATCGAGCGCGGCGGTGCGCTCGGGCACGTCGCAGAGCGACAGCGTCGAGAGGGCCGCCATGCGATCAGTCATGTTGTCAGCCGCGCGATATTGGTGGGAGGCGAGTGAAACGGCGTCGGACCGGCGCGTGGCGACGAGAAGGTCGAGACAGGTGTTGCGCAACGCGCGCCGTCCAACGTTGGCGGCATCGGACCGGTAAGGTTCCGTTTCGGACAGCCGACGATAGTGATCGAAAAGCGGACCGGCCAGATGCGTCCCGGCCGCCGCGCGCAGGGCCGAGCGTGCCGCGAAGATGGCGTCGGGATCGACGTCATGGCCGACCTCGCGTGCAATGTCGGCCTCGCCCGGAAGCGTCAGCGTGAGCGCGACGAAGGCCGGTTCGAGCGCACCGTCGGCAAGGATTGCATCGAGCGCAGCGAGCAAACCCGGATCTTGGCGCGGCGGGCGGCCTGCGCGTAACGCCGCAACATCGTCGACGAGGACGCGGATCGCCAGCGTCTGCAGCGCCTGCCAACGATTGAACGGATCGCCATCGTGCGCGGCGAGGAATCGCAAGTCGTCGGCGGAAAGGTTGGCGGCCAGCTTGATCGGCGCTGAAAATCCCCGGTTGAGCGAAGGCACCGGCGGCTCCTCGACATCGCCGAACACGAAGCTTTCTGCCGCCTGCGTCAAGACCAGGACGCCGCGGTCGATCGTGCCTCCGCCTTTGAGCCTGAGCGGCAGGTCGCGCCCGTCGTGTCCGACGAGACCGAGCGCGAGCGGGATGACCATCGGCAACTTGCTTGACTGGCCCGGCGTCGCGGGGACGGTCTGGGTGACCTCGAGGTGATAGGTCTTCGCGCCGATGTCATAGCGACCGGCGACGACGACCGCGGGCGTCCCCGCCTGGGAGTACCAGAGCATGAATTGCGTGAGGTCCTCGCCCGAAACGTCGGCGAAGCACTGCACGAACTGCTCGATGGTCGCCGCCTCGCCGTCGTGACGGGTGAAATAGAGGTCCATGCCGTTGCGGAAATGTTGCGGGCCGAGCAGCGTTTTGAGCATGCGTACGACTTCGGCACCCTTTTCGTAGACGGTCGCCGTATAGAAGTTGTTGATCTCGTGGTAGAGGGCGGGGCGCACCGGATGCGCGAGCGGGCCGGCGTCCTCGACGAATTGAGTGGCGCGCAAGCCGCGAACGTCGCTGATGCGCTCGACCGCGCGCGAGCGTGTGTCGGCCGAAAACTCCTGGTCGCGAAAGACGGTGAGCCCCTCCTTGAGGCAGAGTTGGAACCAATCGCGGCAAGTAATGCGGTTGCCCGTCCAGTTGTGAAAATATTCGTGGGCGATGATTGCCTCGATCCGCTCGTAATCGTTGTCGGTCGCGGTCTCGGGCGAGGCGAGCACGTATTTGTCGTTGAAGATGTTGAGGCCTTTGTTCTCCATCGCCCCCATGTTGAAATCGGAGACAGCGACGATCATAAAGATGTCGAGGTCGTATTCGCGGCCGAAGGCCGCTTCGTCCCAGCGCATCGCCCGCTTGAGCGAGTCCATGGCGTGGACGCAGCGGGCTTCCTTGCCGGGCTCGACATAGATGCGAAGCGTCACGTCGCGGCCCGACATGGTACGAAAATGGTCCTCGACGCAGGCCAGCGTCCCACCGATCAGCGCGAACAGATATGACGGCTTCGGGAAGGGATCGTGCCAGACCGCGAAATGGCGCCCGGTGCCCGGCACGTCACCCGATGCGACCAGGTTTCCGTTGGCGAGCAGTACAGGTGCGTCGGCCTTCTCCGCCTCGATGCGGGTGGTGTAGACGGCCATCACGTCGGGCCGATCGGGAAAATAGGTGATGCGGCGAAAGCCCTCCGCCTCGCATTGGGTGCAATAGATCGCCCCCGAGCGATAGAGGCCGGAGAGCTGGGTGTTGGCCGAGGGGTCGACGACGGTCTCGATCTCCAGCCGGAACGGGCGGTGCGGGGGTTGCGCGATGGTCAGTCGGTCCGCGGTGGCGACGAACTGTTCCGCCGGCAGCGCCGCGCCGTCGAGCTTGAGCGCGCGCAGGCTCAGATCATCGCCGTCGAGGACGAGCGGTGCCGGCGCTGCGGCGTTTGCGTTAGGGCGCAACGCGAGCGTCGCGCGCACCCGCGTCGCCGCCGGGTCGAGCGAGACGTCGAGCTGCACGGTCTCGACCAGCCAGTCCGGCGGGCGGTAATCTTCGAGACGGACGGGGCGGGCCTCTTCGGTGCGCATGGGAGTTCCGTGGGCGAAGGGGAGGAGAGACGTTTTTACTCATATACCGCTGAATCGCTTCCTGCTTTAATTGCTTCCCAGGATGGCGCAACCCGTTGTATGGGGTGGGCCAACGATTTTGGGAGGAATGTGATGACGACGCTTCGTATGCTTTGGCTTGGTGTTGTGGCGCTGCTCGCCGCGACTTTCAGCGCGTCCACGCCGGGCTCCGCGCAAAACTATCCGACCCAGCGGGTAACGATCGTCGTTCCGTTCGGCGCCGGCAGCGTAACCGACATCATGGCGCGCATTCTTGCCGACGAAGCGAGCAAGCGCTGGGGCCAACAGGTCCTGGTCGAGAATCGGCCCGGACTCGCGGGAACCGCTGGCGTGGCGAAGGCGGCGCCCGACGGTTATACGCTGATGCTGACCTCGAATGGCCATACGGTGGCAGCGCTCGTTAACAAGAATCTGCCGTTCGATCCAGTGAAGGATTTTGCCGGCATCACCCGGGTGAGCTCGGCGCCGCTCTATCTGATCGTCAATCCGGAGGTTCCGGCCAAGACCCTCAAGGAGCTGATCGACTTGGCAAAAGCCAAACCGGGCACGCTCAACTTTTCCTCCCCCGGCCTCGCCAGCACGACGTTCATTGCCGGCGCGCTGTTCAGGAAGGCGGCAGGGATCAACATCGTGCACGTCCCGTTCAAGAGCGCGCCCGACGCGGTGACGGCGGTGGTGCGCGGCGACGCGCATATGTATTTCGCGCCCGTCAATCTCTCGAAGGAAATGGCCGAGGCCGGCAAGGTGCGCGCGCTCGCCTCCGTGACCGCACAGCGGATCCCGGAGATGCCGAACGTGCCGACCTTCAGGGAGGCGGGTTTGGACTACGTCTACGATTCCTGGTTTGGTCTGATGGCACCTGCGGGTGTGCCGCGCCCGATCATCGAAAAGATCAATCGCGACATGGTGCAAATCATTCAATCGCCCGAAGTCAAGGCGAAGCTGGCGGCGCAGTTCGTCATCGGCGTGACCGACACGCCGGAGCAGTTCGACAAGATCATCAAGGACGAGACTGCGAAACTGACCGAGGTGTTCAAGGACGTCACCAACTAGCAGCACAACGCGCCGAAACGACGGCGTGGTGGCGGGAGCGCATGACTATGTCATGCGCTCCTTGCTTTTGCTCGGCCGCGCAGGCGAGTAGCGATGCGCACGGCGGATTGGTGTTTGCCATGGCCGTACCCGCGTGGGCAGCGACCCACGCTGCGCGTTGCAGGCCGATGCTCTCTCGCTAGAAGCGGCCCCTGAACAGGGATAGCATCGCCGCTCACAACAACACACGCTTGGGAGGACACCATGACGCATCTGCGCAGTTCCGTCGGCGGGTCGTTCTGCTCTTGCGGCGGGTGCAACACGTCGCCCACGCTGTCGCGGCGCCAATTCCTCTGCACCACGGCCGCTGCCGCGGCCGCCGCCTCCACCGTCGTCGGCACGGCCCGCGCGCAACAGCCGGGCGGCGCGACTGCAGCGGGACGCGCGATCCTGATCAAGGGCGGCTGCGTGCTGACGCTCGATCGCGCGGTCGGCGACTTCGAGCAGGCCGACGTGCTGATCGAAAACGGCAGGATTTCCGCCGTGCGTCCCAATATCAGCGCGCCCAATGCCGAGGTCATCGATGCCGCGCGCATGATCGTGATGCCGGGCTTGGTCGATACCCACCGCCACATGTGGCAAGGGATCCTGCGCAACGTCCTTCCCGATGGGTCGCTCGACGATTACATCGCGATCGTGCAGAAGACGTTCGGGGCCAAATACACGCCCGATGACGTCTATGCCGGGGACTATTTCAGCGCGCTCGGCGCCATCGACAGCGGCGTGACCTGCGTGCTCGACTGGTCGCACATTCACAACACGCCGGAGCACACGGACGCGGCGGTCAAGGCGCTGGGCGATTCTGGTGTGCGGGCGGTGTTCGCCTATGGCAATGCGCAGACGACCGACGGCCGGTGGTGGGAAGCCAAGGGATCCAAATTTCCGAACGACATCGCGCGCCTGCGCAAGCAATATTTCTCCAGCGATGATCAGCTGGTGACGCTCTATCTGGCGGCACCGTCCGGTTCACCCGAACAGATTCTGCCGACGTTCAAGGCTGCGCGCGACGTCGGCGCCCGCATCACCATCCATGTCGGCGTCGGCGAGCGGGGCAGGGCGGGCCTGCTGGAGAAGTTGAACGCGGAGAGAGCGCTGAAATCGGACACCACTTACATCCACTGCTGCACGCTCAACGACACCGAATGGAAGCTGATCAGGGATACCGGCGGCACCATCTCAATCGCCGGCTACGTCGAGACGCTGATGGGGCACGGCAATCCGCCAATCCAGAAGGCGATCGATACCGGCATTCGGCCGTCGCTCAGCGTCGATGTCGAAACCTCGGTTCCCAACGACTTCTTCGCGCAGATGCGCACGATCTTCTCGCTGCAGAAGAACGAGGTATGGGCACGGCGGCTCGCCGGCGACAAGAATCCGCCGAAGTTCCTCACCGTGCGCGAGGTGCTCGAATTCGCCACCATCGAGGGCGCGCGGGCGAATGGCCTCGAGCGCAAGATCGGCACGCTCACCCCCGGCAAGGACGCGGATATCATTCTGTTACGGACCGACCGCCTCAACGTCATGCCCATGAACAATGCGGTTGGGGCGGTGGTCACCAGCATGGGCCCGCAGAACGTGGACACCGTGCTGATCGCGGGCAAGGTCATGAAGCGTAACGGCCAATTGGCCGGCGTCGACTTCAATCGCCTTGCCCGGCTCGGCGACGAGGCGCGCGACCGCCTGTATTCCAATGCCAACGTGAAGAACGTGCGAATCTAAATGCCGCGGCTGTCTCGCTCGCCGCCCCTTGCGATGCCCCGCGCTAGCGGGGCATTCATTTGTGGGTCTGGGCCGGAGACGAGGCCTGTCCGAAGCCGGATTATCCCGCCCGGCCGAACAGAATCCTCGTTCGCGCCGGATTGACAGGAACGGACATGGCCGAGTGTTTCGATGTCGTCGTCGCGGGCGCCGGGCACAACAGCCTGATCGCAGCCGCCTATCTCGCCAAGGCCGGCTACCGCTCCCTGGTGCTGGAAGGCAGGCCAGTGGTCGGCGGAAATTGCGTGACCGAGGAATTGACGCTTCCCGGATTTCAACACGATTCGTGCGGGACCGCCCATGTGGTGATCCAGGACAGCCCGATGCTGCGCAACGATGAGCTCGGGCTCGCCGACTACGGCCTCGAATACATTCATCCGGACGTCGTCGTGCATGTCCCGTTCGCCGACGGCAGCTATCTAACGCAATACCACGATATCGAGCGCACCTGCGCCGAGTTTGCCAAGTTCTCGAAGAAGGACGCCGCCGCCTACCGGCGCATGATCTCCGAATACGAGGCGGTCAAGCCGATCTTCGACGCGGTCTCCTATACGCCGATCGGATGGGGCAAGCCGATCAATGAGCGGCTCGCCGAGCATCCCGACGGCAAGCGCTGGCTGCGCCGCATCGCGATGTCGGGCTGGGAAATCATTCGTGATAATTTCGAGGATGATCACTGCCGCTCGTTCATGCTGTGGATGGCGTTCCAGACGGTGGTCCCGCCGGAATGGCCGATGTCGGGCCGGCTGGCCTATTCCCTGGTCTACGGCCGCCAGCGCTGGAGCTGGTGCGTTCCAAGGGGCGGATCGGGGGCGTTCTCGCGGGCGCTCGCACGGCTCCTCGAAGCGCATGGCGGCGTCATCCTTACTGACAAGCGCGTGCGGGCGCTCATCATCGAGAATGGCCGCTGCACCGGCGTGGAATGTGCCGACGGCAGTACCTTTCGCGCCGGCAAGGCGGTGCTGTCGACGATTCACGTCAAGCATCTCGTGGACATGGCGCCGCGCCAGGTCTGGGGCGACGATTTTGTCTCGGGCGTCGAGACCTGGCAGGCCGGTCCCACGCTGTTCGTCACCCACTATGCGACCACCGAACCGATGCGATTCGCCGTCGCCGGCGGCGTGCTCGAGCCGATGGCGGTCGGCACCATGTCGACGGCGACACGGGCGTTACGCATGGGCTACGACTATGCGCGCGGCGCCGTGAATATCGAAGATCCGGTGCTGCTCGCGGTCTGCCCGACGCTCGTGGATCCGGGCCGCGCGCCACCGGGCCGGCACACCGTGAAGGTGATCGGCTTTCAACCCTACGATCTCGAGGAAGGCCCGCAGCATTGGGACGAGATCAAGGAGCAGGTTTCGCAGGCCAATTTGAGCTACTTGCGGCGTTTCGCGGCCAACCTGAGCGAGGACAAAATTCTCGCCCGCGTGGTCGAGAGCCCGCTCGATCTCGAACGGATGAATCCGCACAATTGGCGCGGATCATGCCACGGCGGCGCGCAGAACGCGGCGCAGTCGGCGAACATGCGGCCGGTGCCAGGCTGGGCTTCGCACCGTATGCCGATTCCCGGCCTCTACCAGACCGGCTCGACGACCCATCCCGGCGGCTCGATTTCCGCCGGGCCGGGTCGCAACGCTGCCGCCGTGATGCTCAGGGATTTCGGCACGAGCCTCGAGGAGGCGGTGGCGAAAAAGACCGCGGCGCGCACCGTCGCAGCGGTTTCCGATTGACGGATGTGGAAGCGCCCTGACGGACGCGATCCGACGTTGGGCAGTATGATTTCGATCGACACCGGAGAGTGCCCAGGGCCTGCGTGCTGTCGCTAACCGGCCGAGCGCGCGACAGTTCTTTCACATCCGGGAGGTGTGGTCATGCGTGCCATGGTGCTGGAGAAGCCGCGCACATCCCTCGCCATGCGCGAGCGATTGGTGCCGACGCCTGCGGCAGACGAAATCCTGGTCGAGATTGCGGCCTGCGGCGTCTGTCGCACCGACCTGCATGTCGTCGATGGCGAGTTGCCCAACCCGAAGCTTCCGATCGTGCCCGGCCACGAGATCGTGGGGCGCGTTGCCGCGATGGGAGCGGAGGTATCTGGATTCACGATTGGCGAGCGTGTCGGCGTCCCATGGCTCGGCTATACCTGCGGCGTGTGTTCCTATTGTCGCACCGGCCGCGAGAACTTGTGCGATCGGCCGCTATTTACCGGATACACGCGCGACGGTGGCTATGCGACGCATGCAGTTGCCGATGCGCGCTACTGCTTCCCGCTTCCGGAACGGAGGGATGACGCTGAGATTGCGCCGTTGTTGTGCGCCGGCCTGATCGGTTGGCGCAGCTACCGGATGGCAGGTGCGCAAGAGCAAGGCAGCGCCAATATGGAAGCGTCGAGCCTACAAGCCCTCGGCCTCTACGGCTTTGGGGCCGCCGCGCATATTCTGGCCCAGATCGCGACCTGGGAAGGCCGTCGTGTCTACGCGTTCACCCGGAGCGGCGATACGCCGGCGCAAGCATTTGCAAAATCTCTCGGCGCGGTCTGGGCCGGCGGTTCGGATGAGATGCCGCCCGAGCCGCTCGATGCCGCCATCATCTTCGCGCCGGTCGGTGCCCTCGTTCCATCGGCGCTTAAGGCGGTGAAGAAGGGCGGACGCGTCATCTGCGGCGGCATCCACATGTCTGACATTCCGAGCTTTCCCTATCATCTGCTCTGGCAGGAAAGGCACATCGCCTCGATCACCAATCTCACGCGAGCAGATGCCCGCGAATTCTTGACGCTCGTGCCGCAGACCGGCGTGAAAACCGAGGTCATGCGCTATCCGCTGGCGGCGGCGAACGAGGCGCTTGCTGATCTGCGCGAAGGCCGGCTCCAAGGCGCGGCCGTGCTGATACCCTGATTGCCGATGCCGAGGCGCCGGCGCTGGCTGGCGAGGTTACGGCGGCCGGTACCAACGGGTTGTCTTGACGCGTTTGGCGTCGCCGACATCAACTCAAATCGACGCGCGGGATGGCTCGGCGTGGCCGATCACACGCTTGATCAACGGGAAGCGGAGCCTCAAAGCGCGCTCCACCTCGTCCACCTTGTCGTGCACGTCCGCCACTTTGAGCGCCGGATCGACGAGGCAATGGAAATTGACGATCTCACCGTCATCGGCCTCGCGCACGCGCACGTCGTGGATTTCTCCGACGAAGTCGACTTTGGCGGCGATCTCGGTCAGCGCATGGCGTACCGTCGCCACGCGGGCGGGCTGGGCCTCGCGCCCGGGCTCGTCGAATGGTTGCAGCGGCTCGATATGAGTCTCGACCTCCACCGCCGACCCGAGCTCCTCACGCACCGCCTCTTCAAGCCCGCTCGCGATATCGTGGGCAGCGCCCAGCGACAGCGCGCCGTCGACTTCAAGATCGAGTGAGACCGCAAGCCGTCCTTCGATCGCGTGAACGGTGACATGATGAACTGCGAGCGCGCGGTTGCGGGCGATCACCATGACGCGTTCAGATACGGTCTCATCGTCGAGTGCGCGAGGCTCGGTAGTCACCGTCACCTCCGCGGCCGGACTATCGGCGCGCACGACGTCCACGATGCGGTTCTTGAGCGCCGCCACGCGATCGAGCGCGAGCGTGCGACTGACCGCGACGACGAGATCGACAAACATGACCTCCGCTACCTTCCGCGCGCGCAGTCTTTCTACTCCGACGACGCCAGGAATGCGTATGATGGCGGCCGTAATCTTGTCGGCAACCCCTCGCGGGGCGGTATCCGTCAGCGTGTCAATGGTTCGTCGGCCGAGCCGCCAGCCCGCAATACAGATGAATACGGATACGGCAATCGCCGCCGCAGAATCGGCCCAGGAAAAGCCGATCGCGATCCCCAACAGCCCGACGAGTACCGCCAGCGACGACCACATATCGGAATCGAAATGGAGCGCATCGGCTTCCAGCGCGCTGCTCGACGTCTTTCGGGCGGTCCGGTAGAGTATGCGCGCGCGGAAGAAGTCGACGACGATGGAGAGCACGATCACGCCGAACGCCCATGGCGTTGCTTCCACCTCCGGCGGCTCCGCACTCACGAGCCGTTTGACCGCCTCCCAGATCACAACGCCGGCGAGAATGAACAATAGCGCCGTTTCGCCGAGCGCGGAGACACTTTCGACCTTGCCGTGGCCATAGTGGTGCTCCTCGTCGGCCGGCTTGCCGGAAACGCGCACTGCGAAATAGGTCATCACAGTCGCGCCGGTGTCGATCAGGGAATGCGCCGCTTCCGACAGAAGCCCGAGCGAACCGCTCATGACCCCGACGACGGCTTTGGCCGCCGTCAAACCAGCCGACGCGGCGATCGAGGACAGCGCAACCTGTTGCTTGACGTCCTGCATCATGTGCCTCTGCGCCGCGACCGCTAGCGAGGCAGGCGGCGAGCGTCAATGCGGCGGAACCGCTTCTGTTGCGTCGTCCCTTGCCGCGTTCCGCGTCATGCGCGGGCTGCTGAAGTCGAAGCGGGCATAGCCTCGAGGAACGTTCAAATCAAAATCATTTAATTTGCCCGGAAACTAGACTAGGTGTCGATGTTAGAAGGGTACCTTTCGTAGGCTTGGTCCGAGGACCAGCCTTCGGCCGCCTTGCTTTGCTTGGAAGTCTGCCTGGCGAGCTCGCTCGCGAGCACGCTGCCAATTTTCGCCTGTGGGATCGGCCGCATCATGTGCGCGTGTTCGCAGTCGATCTCGTGTACTGCGATTTTGCCGCTGACATAAGATTTCCACCTATGCGCGGGGGGCGACTCTTCGCCCCGCGTGGCGGCAAACAGCAAGATGTCGCCGTGAAACCGTTGCGGACGAAAGTTGATCGCGAGCCGAGTATTGTTTTTCATGACCTGGAGTATTGCGGTGATTTGATGCTCCGTGAGATTTGAGAGTATGTCTCCTTCCCGGCGCAGAATGTTCAGCGCTGTCGCCGCCTGCAATGGCTCGCCGCCATGATAGTAACCGAGCGCCTTGAGCTGATTTGCAAGGACTTTTCCTTCGTCAAACTCCGGCTCGCTCCGCGATCGGCCGTGCTCGTCGATAGGATAACTGTCGAGCAGAGCGAGCAAGGCAACCGTCTCGCCCTGGGCTTGAAGATGAGTAGCCATGGCGTGAGCAACCAAGCCGCCGAATGACCAGCCGAGCAGATTGTACGGTCCCGTCGGCTGGATTTGTTGAATGAGCGTCAAATAATCCGCGGCCATTTCATCGAGTGTTTGGGGTGCCATTTGCGGCTGACTGATCGCGCGCGCCTGCAGACCATAGATTGGACGCTCGGCCGGCAGGTGGCGCATGAGCCCGGAATAGGACCAACTGAGTCCGCCCCCCGGGTGGACGCAGAACAGCGGGCTCAGACGTCCCGAGGGTCTGAGCGGAAGCAAAACTTCGAGCTGCGACCGGTCGGCGCAGTTACCGTTGAGCCCCTTCACCAACACCTCGACGGTCGGCGCTTCGAACAGGCTGCGGATGTCGACCTCAACGTCCAGCGTCGACCGGATGCGGCTGATCAGCCGCGTCGCCAGCAGCGAGTGACCCCCAAGGTCGAAAAAGTTGTCGTCAATGCCGACGCGCTCCAGCCCCAGCACCTCGGCAAACAGCCCGCACAGCATCTCCTCCTGCGGCGTGCGCGGCAGACGCCGCACCCCACAAGCCGGCAACTCCGGCGCCGGCAGCGCACGCCGGTCAAGCTTGCCGTTGGGCGTCAGCGGAAGCCGGTCCAGCACCACAAACGCCGACGGCACCATGTAGTCCGGAAGCCTCCCAGCCAGATGCCCACGCAGCGCCGCCGCATCCACAATCCCCTCGCCAGCCGCCACCACATAGGCCACCAGCCGCTTGCCCCCAGCCCCGTCCTCGCGCGCAATCACCGCCGCCTGCGCCACCTCCCCATGCCGCACCAGCGCCGCCTCGATCTCGCCAGGCTCGATGCGGAAACCGCGCAGCTTCACCTGCGCATCCGCACGCCCCAGAAACTCCAGCACCCCGTCGCCGCGCCAGCGCGCCAAATCGCCAGTGCGGTACATCCGGCTCCCCGCCGCACCGAACGGATCGGCCACAAACCGCTCCGCCGTCAGACCCGCACGTCCCAGATAGCCCCGCGCCAGCCCCGCTCCCGCAATGTAAAGCTCCCCGCAAACCCCGGCCGCTACAGGCTGCAAACCCCCGTCCAATACGTAAGCGCGGTAATTGGGCAGGGGGCGGCCGATCGGGATGTACGGGCCGGGTTGGTCTCCCTGCACAGTAAAGCCGGTAGCGTCGATCGTGGCTTCCGTCGGACCGTAAAGATTGGTGAGCTTCGCTACCTTGAGATGCCCCGCAATCTTTTGCTGCAATTCGATCGTAAAAGGCTCGCCACCCAGCACCAGATGGCGCAGCGATGAATTGTTCGGAGCACTGTCGATGAGGCTCTCAAAAAAGGACGGGGTACAGTTCAGGAGATCCACCTTGTTACGTCGCACATAGTTCCAGAACTGAAGAGGTGATTCTCGAAGCGCGTCGTTGATCACCACAATCGAAGCGCCATGAACAAGGGGCAGCGTTATTTGCTCGATTGAAGGATCGAAGGCAGACGAACTCAAAAGCGCCACTCGGAAATCGGGTCCGGCTCCAAAGTCCGTTCCCAGCGTGACGACTTTGTTGGCAAGGCTGGCGTGATCGACCACTACGCCCTTTGGTGCACCGGTTGTGCCCGATGTATAGATCACGTAGGCCGTATTTTGCGGCAGGAGGCCGCTGGCGGGTGCGCTGGTGGGCTGTTGCGCGATGGCGGGCCCGTCAGCGTCGAGGCAGACCAGGCGTGCGCCGTGGCCGGGCAGCCGCGCGCGCAGCGCGGAGTGGGTGACGAGCACCGGGGCGCCGGCGTCTGCCAGCATGAAGGCCAGCCGCTCGCGCGGGTAGTCGGGGTCGAGCGGCAGATAGGCGCCGCCGGCCTTGAGGATGGCGAGCAGCGCAACCAGCATCTCCAGCGAGCGCTCCAGGCACAGCCCCACCACCACTTCGGGCCCGACCCCGAGCGCGCGCAGATGATGCGCGAGCTGGCTCGAGCGCGCATCGAGCTCGCCATAGCTCAGCCGCGCCTGCTCGAACACCACCGCGGTCGCATCCGGCGTCTTGGCCACCTGCGCCGCAAACAGCTCGGGCAAGGTGGCCGGCACCAGCGCGCGCGCGGTGTCGTTCCACTCCCGCAGGATGGTGCGCCGCTCCGCCGCGCCCAGTATCTCCAGTCCCCCGATCGCGCGCTCGGGATCGGCCAGCGCC
>CAVQIP010000006.1:0-11547 GCA_963712565.1 uncultured Alphaproteobacteria bacterium
GCGCTCGCCGAACCGCTGCTCCGGCAGGTCATGTGCGATGCCTTGTTCGATCAGCCGCTGCGTCCAGTAGCCGAGCGAGCCTGCGGAAATGATGAAAGCGGTTTCCACCGCCATTCCGTTGCCGTTGCGACCGGCGGGCCGCTCGCCCCAGGCGAAGAACGTCAGTGCCGTGCCCGGGCGGCCGGTCTCGTCGCCGTAATAGAGGTGCCAGGTGGTGGGATCGTCGAAATTGACCGTCTTCTTCACCATCCGCAAGCCAAGGTTGCGGGTGTAGAACGCGACGTTCCTTCTGGGATCGCCACAGATCGCGGTAACGTGATGGATGCCTGCGCTCGTGCTCACCACGCCCTCCTGCTCGTTTCGCACTGCACACTTGCCCTCGACGGTACGGTTTTAGGTCAGAAGCGCGGGTAGGCGGGACAATTCCCCGTGACTCGACGGGTTTCCGGCACGGTGCCGCAACTTCGCCATATCGACGCCGTGAGCCTAACCCGCTCGCGGGCCACGATGAGTCGAACCGGAACGGTGTGTTCCGCGACTAACAGACTGGCGTGAGGGAACTCGTGGCGTTGGTCTCGCGTTGTGGCGGCATCCCTCACCGAGTGATCCACAAGGTCCCGACAAGGGACAGGAGAGCGTCGATGATAACGGGCTCCGAGCCATCGGCCGGCGCGCGTCTGCAGCCGCTGATCGCGGCGATCAAGCGGTCGCCGATCGTGCTGCGGCTCTCCGAGCGGCTGTTGCTCGCGCGCGACTGGGCGAGCGTGCGCAAATCGCCCGAGGTCGACGCCTACGTTCTCGCCTGGATCGCCAGCCACGTCCGCGGCCCGCGCCGCGCACCGCGCTGGTTCATGTGACGTTCCGCCCGTTGCTCCGCGGTTCGCCCGGGGTTCTGGAAGCGGCTTTCGCGTCCGATCTATACCCGCTGATCAATCACGCCTAAAACCGGTCCGGCTTGGGTGGCCGGACCGTCCATGGATCTCCAGGACCTGATTTCTCGCCTTGCCGTTGCGCTCGGCATCGGCCTTTTGATCGGGCTCGAACGGGGCTGGCGCAGGCGACAGGCCCGGCCGGGCAGCCGCGCGGCGGGAATCCGCACGTTTGCGATCTCGGGTCTTCTCGGCGGCATGGTTGCGGCTTTGGCGCAGGCCTTGTCGGCGCCGTCCGTGGGCGCCGGCACGAGCCTTGCCGGCGGCATCGTCCTCGGCGCGGCGTTTGCCGCCTACAGCGCCGTCATCGCGCTCTTCAGTCGCGCCGAAAGCGCCGCCGCCGGAGATGTCTCGGCGACCACCGCTGTCGCCGGCATGCTGACCTTTGCGCTCGGTGCCTACGCACTCCTCGGCGACATGCGGATTGCCGCCGGCGCCGCGGTGGCGGTCGCGGGGCTGCTGGCCTCCCGGGAGGAGCTGCACCGCTGGGTGCGCAAGATCACCTGGCCGGAATTGCGGTCGGCGCTGGTGTTGCTGGCGATGACGTTCATCGGGCTTCCGATCGTGCCCAACGAACCGGTCGGACCCTTCGGTGGCGTCAATCCGCGCGAGGTCTGGATCATCGCCATCGTTCTCGCCAGCGTCTCCTTCCTCGGTTATGTCGGGGTCAGATATTTCGGCGCCCGACGCGGGCTGCTGCTGGCGGCGGCCGCTGGCGGTCTCGCGTCGTCAACCGCGGTCACCATCGCCAATGCACGTCGCGCCCATGCCGGCGAAGGCTCCCCCCGGCTGCTCGCGGCCGGCGTTGCGGTGGCGTCGGCGATCATGTTCCTGCGCGTCGGCGGCATCGTGGCCGCGCTGAAGCCCGGTCTGCTCGTGCTGGTCGCGCCCGCGCTGGTGGCCGCCACGCTGGCGGCGATCGGCTTCGCCGTCGCCTGGACGCTGCGGCGAGGAGCGCAGGAACGCGAATATCGCAGCGCGCAGTTTCGCAATCCGTTCGATTTTCTGGCGGTCGTGGGCTTCGCGGTTTTCCTCGGCGCGATCATCGTGCTCGGTCGTGCGGTCGGGGAGACCTTCGGCGCAACCGGCGCGGTCATAGGCGCGATCGTCGTCGGGCTCGTCGATGTCGATTCCGTCACCGTGTCGATGACGCGGCTCACTCCCGACCCGCTGAGCCAGGCGCATGCCGCGCTCGCAATCCTCGCCGCCGTCGCCAGCGATACCGTGAGCAAGGTCGCCATCGGCGCGGCAATCGGCCGTGGCTGGTTCGCGGCCGACCTCGCCGCCATGGCAGCGGGATGTCTCGCGGCGGGAGGGCTCGCGCTGTGGCTGACCTTTGCGCTGCTCGCAGCGTGAGCGGCTGCCGACGGTTGCGCCGGTGGACGGCAGCGCCTAAAACGCCGGCTTCGCGGGGTGCAATCGCGGTATGTTCAAGCGGATCCTGATCGCCAATCGCGGCGAGATCGCCTGCCGGATCATCAAGACTGCGCGCCGCCTGGGGATTGCGACCGTCGCGGTCTATTCGGAGGCCGATGCGGACGCACTCCACGTCGAAATGGCCGACGAGGCGGTACCGATCGGCCCGCCGCCGGCGTCCGAAAGTTATCTCGTCATCGACAAGATCATCGACGCCTGCCGGAAAACCGGCGCGGAAGCGGTACATCCGGGCTACGGCTTTCTGTCCGAGCGCGCAGCCTTTCCCAAGGCGCTGGCGAAGGCCGGCATCGTCTTCATCGGGCCCAATCCCAAGGCGATCGCCGCCATGGGCGATAAGATCGAAAGCAAGAAGGCGGCGGCAAAGGCCAAGGTGTCCACCGTGCCCGGCCATCTCGGCGTGATCGGCGACGAGAAACAGGCCGTCAAGATCGCAGACGAGATCGGCTATCCGGTCATGATCAAGGCGTCGGCGGGCGGCGGCGGCAAGGGCATGCGGATTGCGCACAGCCAGGCCGAGGTGGCGGAGGGTTTTGCGCGCGCGCGCTCGGAGGCGAAGTCCTCGTTCGGCGACGATCGCGTCTTCATCGAGAAATTCATCGTCGATCCGCGCCATGTCGAGATCCAGGTGCTGGGCGACAAGCATGGCAACGTCGATCCATCTCGGCGAACGCGAATGCTCGATCCAGCGTCGCAACCAGAAAGTCGTGGAGGAAGCGCCGAGCCCGCTGCTCGACGCCAATACGCGCGCGAAGATGGGCGAGCAGGCGGTCGCGCTCGCCAAGGCGGTCGGCTACGACTCGGCCGGCACCGTCGAGTTCGTCGCCGCGCAGGACAAGAGCTTCTACTTTCTCGAAATGAACACGCGGCTGCAGGTCGAGCATCCCGTGACCGAGCTCGTCACCGGCATCGACCTGGTCGAGCAGATGATCCGCGTGGCCGCCGGCGAGACGCTCGCCATCAAGCAGAGCGACGTGAAGCTGTCCGGCTGGGCGGTCGAGACCCGCGTCTATGCCGAGGATCCGACGCGCAACTTCCTGCCGTCGATTGGCCGCCTGGTGCGCTACCGGCCGCCGCCGGAGACGAGCGCGGGTGGCGTGACCGTGCGCAACGACACCGGCGTCTACGAGGGCGGCGAGATTTCGCTCTACTACGATCCGATGATCGCCAAGCTGGTGACCCACGCGGCAACGCGCGAGCAGGCGATCGCGGCGCAGGCCGACGCGCTCGATGCCTTTGCCATCGAGGGCGTGCGCCACAACATTTCCTTTCTCTCCGCGCTGATGCAGAACCGGCGCTGGCAGGCCGGCGACTTGTCCACGGCGTTCCTGGCGGAAGAATATCCCCGCGGTTTTCATCCGCTCGTCTCGGCCGGGGAAGCCGCGCGCGTCCTCGCCGCGGTGGCGGCGGCCGCCGATCACGTGCTGGGCGAGCGCAAGCGTCGCATTTCGGGGCAGCGGCCGGGAGCCGCGGTCACGCGCGAACAGCGCCGCGCGGTGCGGCTCGGCGAGAGCGAGATCGCGCTCGACATCACGCGGGAAGCCGACCGTCTCGTGGTGCGCTTCGCCGGCGACGGCGAAGGGTCGTCGTACGCGCTGGCGTCGGCCTGGAAGCCGGGCGATTCGATATGGTCGGGCACGATCGACGAGCGGTCGATCTCGGTGCAGCTGCGGCCCGTGCTCAACGGCTTCGATATCTCCCACCGCGGGATCGAGACCCGCGCCTATGTCTATACCGAGCGCGAGGCCGCGGCGGCGCGGCTGATGCCGGCGAAAAAAGTCGTCGATACCGGCAAGGCCGTGCGCTGCCCGATGCCGGGCCTGGTGGTGTCGATCGCTGTGGCCGAGGGGCAGGAGGTCAAGGCCGGCGAGACGCTCGCCGTGGTCGAGGCCATGAAGATGGAGAACGTGTTGCGCGCCGAGCGCGACGGCGTGGTGAAGACAATCAAGGCAAAGCCGGGCGACAGCCTCGCCGTCGATGCGGTGATCATGGAGTTCGCGTGACGCGGCTTTGCCGCGCCGCGGGCCTTCGCGGTTGCCCGCCTATGCCACCGGCCGCCGGCCGCCGATCGCTCCGAACACCAAGGCGATCAGAAACAGCAGCAGCGCAATGAAGAAAATGATCTTGGCGATTTCCACCGCGGCGCCGGCGATGCCGCGCGTAGCCGCCGCCCGCGAATGATGCGCGCAGCGCGTTGCGCGGTGTCGGGTTTCTGCTAATCGAACGGGGGTGACGCTGCATTTCGCCTATGGATCAAACATGAGCCGCGCGCTCATGCGCGTGCGCTGCCGCGGCGCCGAGGCGCTCGGCATCGCCACGCTTGCGGGCTGGCGCTTCGTGATCAACCCCGAGGGTTTCGGCTCGATCGCGCCGTGGCCGGGCGGCCGCGTGCACGGCGTGCTGTGGCGGCTCACCGCGCGCGACCTGGCTGCCATCAATGCCTACGAGAGCGTCGACTCCGGCCTTTATCTGCGGCGACGGCTGCCGGTGCGCTGTGGCGAACGCCAGGCGAGGGCGCTGGTCTATGTCGCGCGCCGGCAGGGGGAGGGGACGCCGCGGCCGGGCTACATCGACGTGGTGGTCGAAGCCGCGCGCGACTGGGAGCTGCCCGAGGACTACATCCGCTCGCTCGCGCGCTGGTCGCCGTCGGGATGGCGCGGCGTGCGCGCCAGGGATACCGGGGAGGTGGGATGAGCGCGCGAGTCGTTCGCCACGTCGTCATCCGCGGCCGCGTGCAGGGCGTGGGCTACCGCGCCTTCACGGAAGACGCGGCGCTCGATCATCGCCTCGCGGGCTGGGTGCGCAACCGGCGCGACGGCGGCGTCGAGGCGGTGTTCGCAGGGCCGGCCGAAGCGGTGGCGAAGATGGTGGAAACCTGCCGCCGCGGTCCGCCGGGCGCGCGCGTCGATGCGATCGAGCAGCGCCAGGCGACGCCGGACGAGCTGGCGCTGTGCGGCGGCGCACGGTTCGTGGTCTTGCCCACGGCGTGATACCAGTGATCGCTGGCATTGACCCATCCGTCGTCATTGCCGGGCTTGACACCGCAAGTCGGGCTTGCCCGACTTGCGGCGCTTCATAATGCGGAGCTCGGGCAAGCCCGAGCTCCGTTGCAATCCATCCGTTTCGAAAGAATTGCTTTTTTTCGATGGATGCCCGGGTCAAGGCCGGGCATGACGAGTGAGAACAACGACGGTTGGTTTGAGAGGTCACGCGGCGCTGCCGCTATGCGGCGCCGAGGCAGGGCACCAATCGCTCGGTGAGGTCGCCTGCGACCGGCCCGAACAGCGGCTCGAATTCGCGCCGCAGCGCCGCGTCGATCTCGGCCAGCGTCGCCGCGCGGCCGAGGTCGGCGAGGCTGGTGACGCCGTAGCGCGGCTCGGAGACGCCGCACGGCACGATGCCGGCGTAGTGGGAGAGATCGCAGTCGACGTTGAGGGCGATCCCGTGCAGCGTGACCCAGCGCTTGATGCGCACCCCGATGGCCGCGATCTTGTCTTCGCGGCCTTCGCCCTTATCCGGGCGCCGCACCCAGATCCCGATGCGATCTTGGCGCCGCTCGCCGGTCACGTCGAACTCGGCCAAGGTCCGGATGATCCATTGCTCGAGCGTGGCGACGAAGCGGCGCACGTCCGGCTCGCGGCGCTTGAGGTCGAGCATGACGTAGGCGACCCGCTGTCCGGGGCCGTGATAGGTGAATTGCCCGCCGCGGCCGGCCACGTGGACGGGAAAGCGCGCCGCGATCAAATGCTCGGGTTTGGCGCTGGTGCCCGCGGTATAGAGCGGGGGATGCTCGAGCAGCCAGACCAGCTCGGGCGCGGCGCGCTCGGCGATCGCGGCGGCGCGGGCGTCCATCACCGCCAGCGCCGCCTCGTAAGGCACCGCCCCAGCGCTGATCCGCCATTGCACCGGGGCAAGCCCCGGGGGCGGATCGAACCCGACCGTCGCATCGTTGCGCGCGCCAGTCACCCTGCCAATGACCTTCTCGCTGCCCATGGTAGCGCAAACGGAAGGGCGCATTCGCGGCCGAAGTCAAGGAACTTGCGGCGCTGGCAGATGAGTGGCGCGGCAGGCGACCTGCCCGGACTGGAGCGAGGGCCGCCCTTGTTCCATGGGGGTTGATTTGTTACATCGAGCCCCTTGCTTCGACGCGCGGCCCCACGCCCCGCGTTCATTCCATCTGCGGTCGTGGCGGAATTGGTAGACGCACTAGCTTGAGGTGCTAGCGGGGCAACCCGTGGAGGTTCGAGTCCTCTCGACCGCACCAGTCCAACAACGTTGTCCTTGTCGTGTGCGAAAGCGCTCGGCCTGACGATTTCGGAATCGTTCCTTCTGCGCGCCGACGAGGTGATCGAATGATGCGGCGCAAGCCCGCGCCAGACCTTGTTGTCGCCTCGACGCGCCGACATGCGCGAGCCGTCCCGCCGGCCCGGATGCGCGAGAGCGCTGTGCTACTTGCGGTCGTGAGGCGGAGCCCGCCGCGGGGACAGTGTATCAAATGATGTCGATCGGCTAGCGTCTGCGGGTGGGTGACTCGAAGGAGGACGCAATGCGTTCAATCGTGATTGGAGCTGTGGTTGCGGCTGGATTTTCCCTGGCCAGCATGGTGCCGACGCTGTCGGCGCCGGCGAATCTCTCGGTTATCGGCAACGCCGCGACCGAGATCGGCACCGTGACCCAGGCGCGCTGCTGGTGCCGGTGGCGGGGGCCGCGCGGTTATTGCCGCCGGTGGCGGTGTTGGTGAGCCCTCTCTGCTTCGATCAATGACGAGGCGCTGAACGCTGCCGTGCGGTCGGTGCGGTTTCGAGAATTGAAATCAATACAGTCCGCCGGGCCAAAAGCCCGGCGGCTTTGCTTGGGCTTGTGAATATGCGGCGCGGAAGCGACCCGCGCCTCGGTTCAGCGCAGTTGCGGCGCCAGATTGGTGGGCGGCCGCGCCACCGTCAGTTGATGGCCACGCGCGGGCGGGCGGCTCGCTGGCCATGCCCCGAACAGCCCGCCGAATATCGGCATCGCTTCTCTCGGTTTCGCGATCGGCCGTTTATGCTGGACCGCAAACTTGGGCTTGTCCGGAGGGCCCAACCGGAACGGGCGAGAATACTTGAAATTGTGCGCGCCCGGCACCGGCAACATCTCACTGTCGGCCGGCACCGAGTAGGCGACCGCGCGCGGCCACACCGTCAGCGGCGGCAGCGGAACGTCGCCGTCATGCGCGACCTGGCGTTCAAACGTCTGCACCATCGCGACCTTGATCACCGGGCCGAAATACTCGACGCCGAAGCTGGCGGGGCTCGGCGCCGCCAGCACCGGCGGCGGGCTTTCGCCCATGACCAGCGTGCGCGGCCAGATCTTCGGTTCGGGCGGTGCGGTGTGGCGCACGGCCCATAGCGCGGGCTCGGTCACCGTCTTCGGCCGATCGGGCGTGGCCGGCACCACGTGCACGACCTTGAAGCCGCGGGCTTTGAGCTCGCGCAGGATTTCGGGCAGCGCGAGCGCGGTGGCGGGCTGAATGTCGTGCAGCAGCAATATGCCTTTGCCGCGGGCCTCGATGCGGCTGATGGCGCGCCGTGCGACCTCGTGATTGTTGATATGCGTCCAGTCGTCGGCGGCGAAGTCCACGCTCCAGGTCATGTAGTTGTGCGCGGCGAGGTATTGCTCGACCGAGTTCTGGCGCAGCAGGCCGGGAATGCGGAAGAACGGCGCCACCGCCTTGGGGTCGCCGAGCGCGGTGCGCAGCGAAGCAAAGCCCCCTTCGATTTCATGCGAGGCTTGGTCCACCGACATCTTGTGGAAGGTGAAGGGGTGGGTCTGGCTGTGGTTCGCGACCGTATGGCCTTCGTTATAGACGCGCCGCACGGCAGCCGGATAAGCCTGCACCATGCGGCCGACCATGAAGAATGTCGCCTTCACGCATTCGGAGGCGAGCGTGTCGAGGATGCGGGTGGTGTAGGGCGGCAGCGGACCGTCGTCGAAGGTCAGCACGACTTCGTGGTCCTTGAGCGGCAAGGATTCGCTGTACTGGAAACTGCCGAGGCGCGCGTGCTCGCTCGGATCGACCACGAGCGTGCGGCTGACGCCAAGCGCGCCCGCCGGGCATTCGGCGGCGCCTGCCGTCCCGATGCCGATCAAGGACGCCAGCAGAACATAGGCGATGGTGCTGCGCATGCCCCCGTTTTCAACCCCGATTCTTCGACGATCCGGAAACACGCCCGGGCACAAATCGTGAAACGCCCCTCTTGTCAGTGTACCGGAACAGTAGGGGGAGGCAATTTAATGACCCCTTAATGGCCCCGGTTGGGAACGATTAAATGTGCCTGTGGCGACGCCGCCACGGTGCCATGGAACCGGCGCGCTGCGAAACTCCCTATTCGGACGCCGGAACGACGTGCACACGCCGATAGCCGCGGTTCTTGAGGGCGCGCAGGAAGGTCGGCAGCATGGCCGCGGTCTGCGCCTTGGTGTCGTGGAACAACACGATTCCGCCCCGATTCGCCGCGAGGCGGCCGCGCACGAGTTGCAGCTGCTGCCGCGGCGTCATCGGGTCCCCAGTCGCTCGCCCACAGGTCGGCGCCGAACACCACGATGCCGCGTCGCTCGAGCCGGTCGAGCAAGGCCGCCGAGGAGGCAAAGCCGGGAAAACGGAAGAACGGCGTCTTCGGTACGCGCTCGAAGCGGCGATAGAGCGCGGTG
This sequence comes from uncultured Alphaproteobacteria bacterium, assembly GCA_963712565.1. Lineage (GTDB taxonomy): Bacteria > Pseudomonadota > Alphaproteobacteria > Rhizobiales > Xanthobacteraceae > VAZQ01. The sequence goes on from CAVQIP010000006.1 coordinate 9,051, forward strand.
TCGACCGCGCCGAAGCCGCGATCGATCTCGGCCTCGGCGGCGGCCACCGGCATGCGGTTGAGCAGCGGGTGCGAAAACGTGTGGTGAGCAACGGTGTGGCCCTCGGTCAATTCGCGCCGGGCGAGCTGCGGGTGCGCCTGCGCATTGCGCCCGAGCAGAAAGAACGACGCCCGCGCGCATTCGCGCTTGAGCGCGTCGAAGGATGCGGGGCCGTGGTGCCGGGTTCGGGTCCATCGTCGAACGTGAGCACCACCTCCTTGGGAGCGAGCGCCAGCGTGTGTGCAAAATGTTTGCGGCCCAGCCGCGGCGTCGTCGCCGCGTCGACCGGCAGAACGCGCGCGGTACCGAGTGCGTCGGCGGGGCAGGGCGCCGCGTCGGGTGCCGCCGCGGCCGGAGCGGCGGCGAGCGCGAGCGCGAGGAGCGCGACCGGCATTCGTATCTGCATCGGGTCCGTTGTCCGCCGGCCAGGGATTCGCGCCGGTGCCTGCGGCGGCAGCGAGGCGGTCATCGCGTGGCGGCAGAGGTCGCCGCACGCCCGGCCTGAGGCAAGCCTTGCCACGGCCAGCTGAACCCGGAAGGAGCGGCGACGGGCGCGGGGTGCCGAAACGGCCATCGGTCGGTGTCGCCGGGCCGTGCGTCGTAGCAGGTCGCCGATATCAACGGCTCGCCCGCCGCGAGCAGCTCTGAGACCGTGCCGAACTCGTAGCCTTGCGCCTTGAGGCCCGTGATGATGCCGGGTAGCGCGCCATCGGTGTGCCAACCCCGGCCGTTGGCATGGAACAAGACGATCGAGCCCGGTTGAACGTGGGCGAGGACCTGATGCCGGATCGCTTGCGCGGACTGGCCGAAGGCCGGGTCGCCGGAGGAAACATCCCACTGGATCGGCAACAGCCCCTGATGCGCGACCTCGTTCAACGCGGCCGCGCTACAGGCCCCATAGGGGAAGCGCAGCAGGCCGAGCCGCGGCGGCGCCGGCCCGGGCGCCGCCATGTCCCCTTGCGAGCGCGTGCATTGCCTGGCTTGCAGCTCCTCGCGCACCTGTTCGTAGGCGAGCTGCGCATTCTTGATCTCGTCGACCAGCGCGGGTCCGGACAGCAGGCGAAGATTGCGGTGCTCCCAGGTGTGGTTGGCGACTTCGAACAGCGGGTCGGTCATCAGCTGCTGGGTGCGCTCGCGATGCGAGAGCATCCATTTGCCACCCAGGAAGAAGGTGGCCTTGATCCGGTTGGCGCGGAGAAAATCGACGATGCCGCCCTGATAGCCGGAGATCTCGAACGGCTGCTCGCACAGATCGAAGGTGAGGGCGACGAGCTTCCTGCCCGCGGGCAGCTTGACGCGGCGGACCACCCCGCGCCGTGCGATCGGCGAATAGTCGGCAAGGACGCGCCTGGGCGCTGCAATGCGCGCCTGTCGCACGCCCCGCTGCACCCGTTCATCGCCCTTGCGGTAGAGCAGATCGCCTGCCGCCCAGCACGCAGGCCCGGCTTCGGCGGCCGCGGTAGCGGCCAGCAGGGCAAGCACCAGCAATGTCATTCGCGCGAGCATGCGGACGGCATCCGATCGGAGCGACGGAAGAACGCAACGCAACGCGCAACAACGCGACGAACATAGCAAACCGACGGGGGCGAGGGCTGTGGCACGTTTGCAGCGGTCAGCGGATTTCTCGCGCGGCGGCGATTGCGGTCTCGCGTGCTCGTGGGTTCGCGCGCTAGGGCAGCCGTTTCCCCACCCGGATCAGCGTCGGCGGCACGGGCCCGGCGTCGCGCCAGGCACCTTCGCGATAGCCGTTGGCGAGATAGAAGGTCAGCGAGGTCGGGTGGGCGTTGATCACGACCTCGCTGCGGCCGAGGGCGCGCACCGCGCGCTCGGCGAGCACGAGCAGAGCGGCGCCGTGGCCCCGGCGCTGGAGGTCCGGGCGGATGCCGATGAGCCGGAGACCCGCTTGCGCGCGGTCGATGAGATCGATGCGCACCGTCCCCACGATCTCGCCGCCCCACACCAGCACATGGGGAAGGTGGCCGGGCTTGAATTCGTCGCTGTGGCGCTCGTCGTAGGCCTGCCCCGGCAGCAGGCGGGCGAAGATCGCATCCCGGCGGATGGCATGATAGGCGGCCCACTCGTGCGGCGAGCGCAGCGGCCGCAGCGAATAGCGCTCGAACGAATCGGTCATCGTGACGTGTTCCGAAGCGGGCGAAGGCCCGGCTGCCCCCGCGTCGAACGCGAACCTCGGGCAGCCGTCCGCGATTGCCAGTCTAGGACACCGAGCGTACAAGCCCCCACATCCGCTTCATCTGCGGCAAGGCTCGATCGCGACCAGGCTCGGCATGCGCGAGGAAAAAGACATGGCCGTGGCGGCGGCTCCCATCGCGTTGTGTGGGGAGGATGGGGCGGTGCGCGAGGACTACGTCGAGCGCGTCGCGCAAGCGATCGCCGCCGGGGACTCCGCCGCGCTGCGCGAACTGGTCGGCGATCTGCACGAGGCCGACGTCGGCGATCT
>CAVQIP010000007.1:0-26878 GCA_963712565.1 uncultured Alphaproteobacteria bacterium
TGGTTACTAAAGAATTTTGACCCCGTTCGCCTTCGACCGCAATAACTAATGTGGCGCCGCGGCGGCCAAATCCGATTTTGATTAACATCCGCTGGGGCGCCCGACGCGCGCGCAACCCCGGCAGGCCGGCGGAAACCGAACAGCCCGCGCGGCCGGCTTCGTCGCGCAATCGACCCCACCGGCTTGTGGCGCGCCGCCAGGCTCGAGACGCCGGTTCCATCCGTTGCTCCGGCAGCCGCTCCGGCCTAATGAGTTAATGCGGAACCGGGGCTGGCCGCACCCCGTTGCCCCAGAGCCCGCCGGGCCCTGCCTCGTCCCGACTGTTTTGACCATTTGAGGAGCAAAGCCGATGTCTTTCACGCTGCCGGATCTTCCGTACGCATACGACGCGCTGGCCCCCTATATGTCGCGCGAGACGCTCGAATATCACCACGACAAGCACCACCTCGCCTATGTCAACAATGCGAACAACCTCATCAAGGGCACCGAGTGGGAAGGAAAATCGCTCGAGGACGTCGTCAAGGGCTCGTTCGGAAAGAACGCCGGTCTCTTCAACAATGCTGCCCAGCACTACAACCACGTGCATTTCTGGCAATGGATGAAGCCCAACGGCGGCGGCGACAAGCTCCCCGGCAACCTGGAGAAGAAGCTGGTCGCCGATCTCGGCTCGATCGCCAAGATGAAGGAGGATTTCATCCAGGCCGGCGTCACGCAATTCGGCTCGGGTTGGTGCTGGCTTGCGGTCAAGGACGGCAAGATCGCCGTCACGAAGACACCGAACGGCGAGAACCCGCTGGTCCACGGCGGCAAGCCGATCCTGGGGTGCGACGTCTGGGAGCACTCCTATTACATCGACTACCGCAACCGGCGGCCGGATTATCTCAAGGCCTATATGGATCACATGGTCAATTGGGAACACGTCGCCAAGATGTACGACGCGGCGATGAAGTAATCGCACTTTCCGCGGTTTTGCGGCCGATCGCGCACCCGCCGCGATCGGCCGGGCAGGCCGCGGACCGCCGTCGACTGATGGCAGGCGCGCCGATTTTGCCGCACCATCGCGGGCCCGACACCGCATCGCCCGCTTGCGCGAGCGATAGGATCCCGCCGATTGTGTCGCAATGGCTGCGGGCCGTTTCGCGATCGCGAAATCACGTCATAATCGGCGGATAGATTTTCCGCCGAGGAAGACTTGAGCCGATCGCCCGTGGCCCTCGCAACGCCCGTTCCTGCGTCTTCGTTTGGACAGCTGGCGGCCAGTCGCGTCTGCGACCGGCTCGCTCTCGTAGTGCTCGCCGTCGTTAGCGTCGTCGCGCTCCTGACGTTCCGCGATTATGGACTGAGCTGGGACGACTACGCGCATTCCGAATACGGCGATCTGCTGCTCGCGTTCTACGCTTCGGGCTTGCGCGATCAACGCGCGCTGTCGTGGGTGAACCTCTATTACTACGGCGGCGGCTTCGATCTGCTGGCGGCGCTTGCCGCCAAGGTTGCGCCGTTCACCCTGTTCGAGACCCGCCGGCTCATGGGCGCCGCCGTCGGAGTTCTCGGACTATTGCTCAGCTGGCGGATCGGCCGGCGGGTGGGCGGGCCGCGGGCGGGCCTGGTTGCGCTCGTCCTTCTCGCTGCCTGCCCGCTCTACTACGGCCACATGTTCATGAACCCGAAGGATTCGCCGTTCGCGGTGGCGATGGCGATTTTTTTGCTCGGTCTGGTGCGAGCCTTCGAACAATATCCGCGCCTGTCGATCGCAACCGGCGCGCTGCTGGGCACCGGCTTCGGCCTGTCGTTTGGATCGCGCATCATGGGGGCGTTCGGCGCGCTTGAGGCGCTCGCGGCCCTCGCCCTGCTCTTTGCGATCGAGTGCCGCGCGCACGGCATGCAGGCGGCCGGCACGCGCCTCGGACGCTTCCTCTTGGCGCTCGTGCCCGTGGCGGTGCTGGCCTATGCGCTGATGGCGCTGGTCTGGCCCTGGTCCGTGCTCGACCCGCTCAATCCATTTCGCGCCGTTGAATATTTTTCGCACTTCTTCGAAAAGCCATGGCAGGAGCTGTTCGACGGCCGCTTGACTTCCGTTCCGGCGATGCCGCGCAGCTACGTGCCGACGCTGTTTGCGCTCAAGCTGCCGGCGATCTTGTCCGTGCTCGGGTTCGGCGGCGCGGCCGGTGCGCTCGTCGCCGCATTCAAGCGCGACGTCGCGGCCAACCGCCGCGCGGTTTTCCTGCTGGTCGCGCTCGCCGCCCTGTTGCCGCTCGCGGTCACGATCGTGCTGCGGCCGGCGATGTACAACGGCATCCGTCACTTCGTGTTCGTCTTGCCGCCGCTCGCGGTGCTCGGCGGCCTCGCCGGCGTCTTTCTCTTCGAGATCGCTTGGCGATGGTCCCGATTCGCGGCCGTTGCGGCAGCCGCCGTCTTCGTCGCCGGCGTCAGCATGCCGGTCATCGCGATGGGGCGGCTGCATCCCTATGAATATACCCATTTCAACTGGTTTTCCGGCGGAGTCGCCGGCGCCCACGATCGCTACATGCTCGATTACTGGGGCCTCTCCTTCAAGCAGGCCTCGCAAGCCCTGCTGGCGAAACTTGCCGAGCGTCACGAGACCAAGCCCCGCGGACGGCGCTGGAAGATCGCCGTTTGCGGCCCCCACCGCTCGCCGCAGGTCGAGCTCGGTCCCGATTTTGAAACGACATGGGATCCCGAGGGCGCCGACTTCGCGATGATGCTGGGAGAATTCTATTGCGCGAAATTGGACGCCCCGCGGCTGGTCGAGATCGTGCGCGATGGTGTCGTCTACGCTACCGTCTACGACATTCGCGGACGGTCGTTTCCGACCTTGCTGACCCAGCCGGGACTTTGATCGCGCTAGCTCGCCCCAGAGGATGTCGCGAGGGTTTGCGAGTTTCGGAATCGGGACATTAGATCTTGGCCGCGCGTCCGATATGACGCGATGGATACTTCGCCAGTTCGGTTCGGAGGATCTGCCATGCCTCGCATTTTCGTGTTCGACGCCTACGGGACATTGTTCGACGTGCATGCCGCCATTGGCCGGCATCGGGCGGCGGCCGGGTCCGATGCCGACCGTTTTTCCGAAATCTGGCGCGCCAAGCAGCTGGAATACACCTGGACGCTGACGCTTGCCGGCCGCTACCTGGATTTCTGGACGCTGACCGAGCGCGCGCTCGATTTCGCCTTCGCGCGGTGTCCTTCGGTCGACGCGGGGCTCAAGCCGAAACTGCTCGACGCCTATCTGACGCTCGCGGCATTCGCCGACGCGCGCGACGTCCTACGCGGACTCAAGCGCCGTGGTGAAGCCACCGCGATCCTGTCGAACGGCTCGCCGCAAATGCTCGCCGCCGCGGTGGCGACGGCCGGGATCGGCGGCGACCTTGACGAAGTCCTCTCGGTCGATGCGATCCGCGTCTACAAGCCACGTCCGGAAGTCTATGCGCTCGTCACCGAGCGCTTTCGGGTCGCGCCCGGCGAGGTCGTTTTCGCGTCGTCGAACCGGTGGGACGTGATGGGGGCGGCGGCATTCGGCTTTCGTACGGCATGGGTCAATCGCGCCAAGATGCCCGAGGAATACGGGCCGGCCCCCGCCGCCGTGCTCGCCGACCTCGACGGACTCATGACGCTGGCTTGGTGAGGCGGTGCCGCGTTGACGGCCGCTCGGCGGCGTCGCTACTATCGCCAAAACGAACCAAAGCTTGGGGAGGATTGAAGATGCGATTTGCCCTTTCGGTTTTGCTTGCCCTGGTGTTGACGCCCATCGTTTCCATGCCGCGGGCGCGAGCACAGGACACCGCCGTCTACGTGGTGAACTACATCGACGTTGCGCCGGCCACACGCGGCACGGCGGCGGGCCTTCTGCGGCAGCTCGCCAATGCCAGCCGCAAGGACGACGGCAACCAGCGCTTCGACATCCTGCAGCGCGCGGCGCCGTCGAACCAGTTCGCGATCGTGGCGGTCTGGAAGGACCAGAAGGCCTACGACGCGCATCTGGCTGCCGCCCACACCAGGGAATTTCGCGACAAGATCAAGCCGTATCTCATCAGCGCGATCGACGATCGGACCCATACCGGCATGGAGATCGCGAGCGGTACGGCGAAGAGCGGGCGCGGCGAAATCGTGGTGGTGACGCACGTCGACGTTCCGCCGCCGAAGAAGGACGATTGCATTGCGGCGCTCAAGACCCTGGTGGCGGACAGCCGCAAGGAGCCGGGCTCCGTGCGCTTCGACGTGTTCCAGCAGGGCAGCCGGCCGAACCACTTCTCGGTGGTGGAAATCTGGAAGAATCAGCGGGCCTATGACGCCCACATCATGGCGACACATACCAAGAAATTCCGCGATCAGCTCACGCCCATGAGCGGCGCGCTCTACGATGAGCGGCTGTATCGGGCGATCTGAGGTTGCCGGACGCCGTCGACCCCGGCGAAACTGTCGAGCGAAAAAGCGGCCCCGCGGCCAAACGGCCGCGGGGCGCGTCACGCTTACTCGACATCGGCGTCAGTGGGTCTTCCACCGCGCCTTCGCTTCCGCGCCGGCTTGCTTGAGGTGAACATGCTGGTCGACGCGATCCACCCAGGCGAGCGGTATGAAATGGTGCTCGCCGCCGGCATCCGGGTCGTCCTTGGTAAGCTTCACCTGGTCCCGCCCTTCCAGATGGTCCACGGTGCCGACATGCACGCCGTCGGAGCCGAGGACTTCCATATGTTCCTTGATCGTCATCGGTGCGACCATATGCTCCTCCATTGCTTTGCGTGATAACTCCCTGCCGTGGTGGAGAGTTCCACGCGAAGCGTTGAGGCCGCAGCCGGCATAGCGACGGCGTTTCAGACAACGGCGCAATACGTGCGCCTCGACCCTCATTCCGCCAGCGCCGCCAAAATCCGCGCCCAGCTGCGCGCGCCCTTGTGGAACGAGGTAAGGTCGTATTTCTCGTTGGGCGAATGCACGCGGTCGTCGTCGAGCGCGAAGCCCACCATGATCGTGTCCATGCCGAGCACGCGTTTGAAGTCGCCCACGATCGGAATCGAGCCGCCCTCCCCGATCGTGATCGCCTTCTTGCCCCATTCCGTGGCGAGCGCCGCGCGCGTCTTGGCGAGCGCCGGGTTGTCGAACGCAAGCTCGGTCGCCGGCGCGCCGGCGAAACTCTTGAACTCCACCTTGGCGTCGGCCGGAAGCCGCGCGCGCACGAAGGCGCGGAAGGCATCGCGGATTTTTTGCGGGTCCTGGGCGCCGACGAGGCGAAAGGAGACCTTTGCGGTCGCCTGTCCCGGAATGACCGTCTTGGCGCCTTCCCCGGTATAGCCGCCGATCACGCCGTTGATTTCAGCGGTGGGACGGGTGGCGATCTGCTCGATCAGCAAGCGATCCTTCTCGCCCGCCGGCACTTTCAGGCCGACTTCGGCGAGGAAATTCTCCGGCGTGAGGTCGAGGGCCTTGAGATCGGCCTTGATGTCGGGGGGGAGCTCCTTCACCCCGTCGTAAAAGCCCGGAATCGTGACGCGGCCATTGTCGTCGTGCATGGCGGCCAGGATGCGCGCGAGTACCCGCAGCGGATTCTGCGCGGCGCCCCCGAACAGGCCGGAATGCAGATCCCGGTCGGCGCATGTGAGCTTCACTTCCTCGTAGACCAGACCGCGCAACGACGTCGTTACCATGGGCGTGGTCGGATCCCACATGCTGGTATCGCAAACGAGCGCCAGGTCGAGCTTGAACTCGTCGGCATTGTCTTTGACGAAGCCGAACAGATGGTTTGATCCGCACTCCTCCTCGCCCTCGATCATCATCGTGATGGGCAGCGGCAACCGGCCGGTCACCGCGACGAAGGCACGGCAAGCCTCGACGAAGGTCATCACCTGGCCTTTATCGTCGCAGGCCCCGCGCGCCACGATGGCTTTGCGGCCGTCGGGCAGCGTGGCGATGCGCGGAGCAAATGGCGGTGCTTCCCACAGGTCGAGCGGGTCCACCGGCTGCACGTCGTAATGGCCGTAGAACAGCAGGCGTGGGGCTCCGCCGTTGGTCTGGCTGCCGCCCTTCCCCACCACGATCGGATGACCTTCGGTCGGACGGATGCTGGTCGCGAAGCCGATCGCGGAGAGGTCATTGGCGACATATTCGGCCGCGTGTCGACATTGATCCTTATAGGCGGGATCGGTCGAGATCGACTGGATGCGCAGGAAATCGAACAGCCGCTCGAGGCTTTGCTCAAGATCGGCGTCGATTTTTTGCAGCACCGCGGGCAACGCGTCCGATGGCGATGGCATGGCGACCCCGTTGATGCGTCATGCCCGGCAACCTTCGCGGACCGGCCAGACTTGTCCGCGGTGCCGGGCAATCCCCGTTCGTCGGCAACTGTATAGACGCGCCGATGGCCGGGACAAGCCCGGCCACGGCGCCACGGTGTTGCATGCCCGGAGCCTAGCGCCTGAGAATGCCGCCCAGGGTGCCGCGCACGATCGCGCGCCCGACCGAACCGCCCATCTTGCCGCCGATCGACTTCCCGATATCGGCCGCGATCTGGCCAGCCATGCGATTGCTGACCGAGCGCGTCACTTCCCGCGCGATCACCTGACCGGTGGAAAGACGCGTTCCGCGTGGACGGCTGGTGCCGAAGATCGCCCCCAATACTCCACCGATGCCACCCAGCACGGCGCCGACACCACCGGAGGGCTGAGCTTCACCCGGTGTTCCCGGTGCCCGCGGTCCGCCGATCGGGCCGGCCGCGGCACCGGATTGCACGCGCTTCTGCAACACCTCGTAGGCGGACTCGGAATCGATCGACTGGTCGTACTTGCCCTTCACCGGGCTCTTGGCGATCAACGCCTGGCGTTCGTCCGGCGTGATCGGGCCGAGGCGTCCGGCAGGCGGACGGATCATGCAGCGCTGCACCACCGACGGCGTGCCGTTGCCCTCGAGGAAAGAGACCAGCGCCTCGCCCTTGCCGAGCTCCATGATCACCTTCGTGGTGTCAAGCTTGGGATTGGGCCGGAAGGTCTCCGCCGCCGCCTTCACCGCCTTCTGGTCGCGCGGCGTGAATGCGCGCAGCGCGTGCTGCACGCGATTGCCGAGTTGCGCCAGCACCTTGTCCGGCACGTCGAGCGGATTTTGCGTCACGAAATAGACCCCGACGCCCTTCGAGCGGATGAGGCGGACCACCTGCTCGATCTTATCGAGCAACGCCTTCGGCGCGTCGGTGAACAGCAGATGTGCCTCGTCGAAGAAAAAGCAAAGCTTGGGCTTGGGCGGGTCGCCGACCTCGGGAAGTTCCTCGAACAGCTCGGAAAGCAGCCATAACAGGAAGGTGGCGTAGAGCCGCGGGTTCTCCATCAGGGAGTCAGCGGCCAAAATATTGACGTAGCCGCGCCCGTCGCGGTCGGTGCGGATGAAGTCCTTCAATGCCAGCGCCGGCTCGCTGAAGAATTTGGTCCCCCCCTGGTTCTCCAGCACCAGCAGCTGGCGCTGGATGGTGCCGATGGTCGGCTTCGAGACGTTGCCGTATTGAACGGTCAGCTCGGCGGCATGGTCCGAGATATAGGCGAGCATGGCCCGCAGGTCCTTGAGGTCGAGGAGCAGGAGCCCCTGCTCGTCGGCCACGCGAAAGCAAATATTGAGTACCCCCTCCTGGACGTCGTTGAGATCGAGCAGCCGCGAGAGCAAGAGCGGCCCCATCTCGGAAATAGTGGCGCGAACGGGATGTCCCTGCTGCCCGAACAAATCCCAGAACACGACCGGGAATTGGTCGGGCTCGTATTCGAACCCAAGGCTCTTGGCCCGGGCGACGAGCGCGTCCTTGGCTTCGCCGAGCTGGGAAATGCCGGAAAGATCCCCCTTGACGTCGGCGGCGAAGACCGAGACCCCGGCGCGCGACAAGCCTTCCGCCAAAATCTGCAGCGTCACCGTCTTGCCGGTGCCGGTGGCGCCGGTCACCAGGCCGTGGCGGTTGGCGAGCGCAAGCGTCAAGACTTCAGGCTTGGAACTCCTGCCGACGAAGATTGTGCCGTCTTGATCGAGGTCTGCCATTGCATCATCCCTTGCCGATAAGCCGCGGCTATCGCCGTTGTCCGCGCTGCACGATCCACTGCCGCGGCCGCGCTGGGAATGACCTCGCGCATGGCGGCGCGCGATCCTGACCGCCGGAACGCCTCTCGCCATTGTATCCGCTCATCATCCCAATTGCATCCGCACGCGTGCGCGGGCGCGTCGCTCACGCAAACGATGGACGCGCAGCCCTGATGCACGAATGCAACAACACATCAGCACTTTTGCCAGCGGTGCTTGTGTTCTCAAGTTTTGCCGGCCTAATATGTTCTTAACCTGCCGAGAGCGCGGGGCTGAGGGGCATATGGACGATCGCATCGGACGTCTCGCCGCCAATGCAGGCGTCGACCGAACGGCCGCGGAAAACGCCGTCGGCATCATTCTGCAATTCCTGTCGAAGGAAGGGCCGACCGCGCAGGCGCATATCCCTATCCAACGCCGGCCATGTTCCGGCGCCGCGGTACTGGCAGTGCGTTCGTCGCACGTGTCCGGCGCGACTGGCGGTCTAATGAGCATCGGCGCTAAAGCGAGGGCGGCGGCGCCGCGCACCGCTCAAGTCATGCCGGCCATCGGCGACATCATCCGTGTTGTGCGTGAAATGCTGGGGAAGATGCAGTCGGCGAGACCGTTGCTGCGCTTCCCCGCCCCGGTCAGTTCGTCTGACGCTTGCTGGCGATAGCGGCTGGCCAGGAGCGAGGAGAATTTAATGTCCTACCCGATCGCCGACATCGAAGACATCGATGCGGATGAGGCCAAGGCGCTCAAATCCATCGGCATTAGAACGACGGAAAAGCTGCTCGAGGCCGCGAAAAGCCCGAAAGGACGCAAGGTCCTCGCCGCCAGGACCGAACTGGATGAGAAACGGCTGCTGCGCTGGGCGAACATCGCCGACAAACTGCGCATCAAGGGCATGGGCAAGGAATATGCCGGTCTGTTGTGCGAGGTGGGCGTCGATACCGTGACCGAATTGAAATATCGCAACCCCGCCCGGCTCGCCAAATCCATGGCCGAGGCCAACAAGAAACGAAAGCTGGTTCGTTTTCTTCCCTCCGAAAAGCTCGTGACCCGCTGGGTCGAGCACGCCAGGAAGCTTCCCCGCAAGGTCACGTATTGACGACGTCCGGCGGCGAATAGTTCGGGTGCTTGACACCGCTGCTGGGACCGGCGCAAAGCCACGGTCATGACGCTTGCGCGCCCAGCTGCCGATTTGGCCCGCGGCCAGAACACGACGGCGAATTCGCTCGCGCGTCTGCGGGCGCTCGGCCGGCCCATCGTGATGGGCGTGCTCAACATCACGCCCGACTCCTTTTCGGACGGCGGCCGCTTTCTCGATCCCGCGATCGCCATCGACCAGGCCGGCCGGATGGTCGCGGAGGGCGCCGACATCCTGGATGTCGGTGCGGAGTCGAACTCGTCCCTACGACGGCGCGGCCGCGGTTCCGCTCGAGGAGGAAATGCGCCGGCTTTCGCCAGTCCTTCCAACCGTCGTCGGACTCGGCGTTCCGGTCTCGATCGACACCATGAAGGCCGAGGTGGCGGCCTGGGCGCTCGCGTCCGGCGCCGCGATCGTCAACGACGTGTGGGGTCTGCAGCGCGACCTCGGCCTGGCGCGGGTGGTGGCCGAGCACGCCGTGCCGGTGATCATCATGCACAACCGCCAGGCCGCCGATCCATCGATCGACATCATGGCCGATATCGCGGCATTCTTTTCGCGCTCGCTCGAGATCGCCGCGCGCGCCGGCATCGCCCGGCACAACATCGTGCTCGACCCGGGCATCGGCTTCGGCAAGACGCCGGAGCAGAGCCTGATTGCCATCGCGCGGCTTGCCGAGCTCGAATCGTTCGGCCTACCGCTCCTTCTCGGCGCATCGCGCAAGCGATTCATCGACAAGGTTTCGCCCGCCCCACCCGACCGGCGCCTGGGCGGATCGATCGCCGCCCACCTCATTGCGGTCGCCCACGGCGCCGCAATCATCCGCACCCACGATGTCGCCGAAACCGTCCAGGCATTGCGCGTGGCCGCGGCCATCCGGGACGCACGATGACCGATGCTGTATTCATCACCGGTCTTACACTCCATGCCAATCACGGCGTGATGCAGCACGAGGCCAAGGTCGGACAGAGTTTCATGCTCGACCTTGTCCTCGACATCGATCTGACCGCAGCTTCGCGCTCCGACAAGCTCGCGCACACCGTGGGTTACGACCAGGTCGTCGGGGTCGCGAGCCGCGCGTTTTGCGCCCGTCGCCATAGATTGGTGGAGGCGGCCGCCGGTGCGGTCGCCGAAGCCGTGCTCGGCCGGTTTGCCCAGGTTGCGCGCGTGCGGGTCACGGTGCACAAGCCGCACGCGCCGATCGCAGCCACTTTTGCCGACGTCGGAGTCACCATCGTGCGCGCCCGCCAAGCAAACGGCTAAAGCTCATGGCTGAAGCCTTGCTGGCGCTCGGCGGCAATGTCGGCGACGTGCGCGCCACGCTCGACCGCGCGGTCGCTGGGCTCTGCGACGGCGAAGAGGTGCGCCTGCTCGCCCGCTCGTCGGACTATCGCACCCCACCTTGGGGCGTCGAGGACCAGCCGCAGTTCATCAACCTCTGCATCGCGGTCGAAACCAGCCTGACGCCGCGGGCGCTGCTGGCCCGGGCACAAACGATCGAGCGCGCGCTCGGGCGCGACCGCCCCAGGGAACGCCGCTGGGGTCCACGCCCGGTCGATATCGACCTCATCGCCTACGATGATATCGTGCTGGAGGCAGCGGACCTCACGCTGCCGCACCCGCGGTTGTTCGAGCGCGCCTTCGTGCTCGCGCCGCTCGCCGAGATTGCAGGCGAAAAGGTGATCGCGGGCACCCGCGTTCGCGATGCCCTGGCGCGGGTCGATACCAAGCGCGTGGAAAAATTGCCGGCGCGGGCCTAGTCGCCGCCGCCATTCCGCTTGACGGCATCCATACGAAGGCCGCGCCTTCGCCGCCGCGAGCCGATGCGCCAGCGGCGATGACCAGTGTCTGCCTGGCCGCCACGACCCGGCAGCGCCCTGGTTGGCCCGCCCCTGGCTCCGTGGCAATTTGTGACCATGACCGACGGCTCAGCCGACGACCTGCCACTCGCCGCCGAGTTCCCCGCGGCCACCCGCGAACAATGGCGCAAGCTGGTCGAGGCCGTGCTCAAGGGCGCGTCATTCGACAAAAGCCTCGTGGCCAAGACCCATGACGGGCTCGCGATCGCGCCGCTTTATGGGCGCGACGCGCGGGCGCAGCCCGTTGTGGGACGCGCCCCCGGCAAGCCCTGGATCGTCACGCAGCGCGTCGACCACCCGGACCCGGCGGCGGCCAACCCGGAGGCGCTGCACGAACTCGAAAACGGCGCGACCGGCCTCTCTCTTGTGTTCGCCGGAGCAGTCGGCGGTTACGGCTTCGGCCTGGCGACGAAGGCGGATGCGGTCGCGCGCACGCTCGAGGGCGTTCACCTCGATGCCGGCATTGCCCTCGATCTCGATCTTGGTCCCTCCTCCGAGGAGACCGGGCGTGCGCTCGCCGCGCTGGTGCAACGCCATGGCATCGCAGCCGACGCCACCGATATTCGGTTCGGTTTCGATCCAATCGGCGGCGCGGCGACGGGCGCGGAAAGCGCGCGACCTTGGAGCACGCTCGCGGCAGTCCTCAACGCCGCCATTTCCGACCTGGCGGCGGGCGGCTTTCGCGGCCCGTTTGCGCGCGCCGACGGGCGGGTGATCCACAATGCCGGCGGCTCGGAGGCCCAGGAGCTCTGCTATGTGCTTGCGGTCGCCCTCGCCTATCTGCGCGCGCTCGAGGCGGGCGGCATCCCGCTCGATGCCGCGCGCGGCATGATCTATTTCCAGCTCGCCGCCGATGCCGACCAGTTCCTGACCATGGCCAAGTTTCGGGCGCTGCGGAAATTGTGGGCACGGGTCGAGGAGGCCTGCGGGTTGGCACCGGCGCCGTCCTTCGTCGCGGCCGAGACCGCCTGGCGAATGATGACCAAGCGCGATCCCTACGTGAACATGCTGCGCACGACCATCGCGGTGGTTGCTGCCGGCCTCGGCGGCGCCGACGCCATCACCGCGCTGCCGTTCACGATGGCGCTCGGCCTGCCCGAGCGTTTCGCGCGCCGAATGGCACGCAACACCCAGCTCGTGCTGCTGGAAGAATCCAACCTCGCCAAGGTGGCCGATCCCGCCGCCGGCTCGGGCGGCATCGAGGATTTGACCGAACAGCTCTGCCGCGCGGCCTGGGCCGGGTTCCAGGAGATCGAGCAGGCGGGCGGCATCTGGACCGCGCTCGAGCAAGGCCTGGTCCAGAAAAAAGTCGCGGCCGTGCGGGCCGAGCGCCAGGCCGCCGTGGCCCGGCGCAAGGATGCCATCACCGGCACCAGCGATTTCCCCGATCTCTCAGAAGCGCCGGTTGCGGTGCTCGCAGTTGCGCCGGTCGTCCTGCCGTCCGCCTCCGCCGCGCCCGCGTTCGAGCCGCTTCCCAGCTTGCGGCTCGCCGAGCCATTCGAAGCGTTGCGCGATGCCTCCGACCGGACTCTCGCGCGCACCGGCGCGCGCCCGAAAATCTTCCTCGCCAATCTCGGGAAGCCCGCCGAGTTCACGGCGCGGGCGACTTTCGCCAAGAATTTCTTCGAAGCCGGCGGCATCGAGGTGGTGAACGGCGACGGGTTCGCGAGCCGCGACGAGATGATCGCGGCATTCAAAGGCTGCGGCGCCAAGCTCGCATGTCTATGCTCGTCCGACCAGATCTATGGGCGCGAGGCGGCGGACGCGGCCAAAGCACTGAAAAATGCCGGAGCAAGCTACATCTATATGGCGGGCCGGCCTCGCGACTTGGAGGCGACCATCAAGGCCGCCGGCGTGCAGGATTTCATCTACCGCGGGTGCGACGCGCTGGCGACGTTGCGGAAGGCGCATGATATGTTGGGGTGAGAGCAGAATGAGCGATCGACCCGTGAGCTGCAGTATCAATCCGGGAGGCGACCCGACGAAGCTCGGCGATGCCGAGTTGGCAGATCGCCTCGCGGCTACTTGCGCAGCTCGTGATGTGCCGGATGGACGGCGCCGGCGTGTCGCACATCGGAAAGGCGCGCGGATATGAGCCGCATTCCCAGCTTTTCCGATATTGCGTTCGGTGCCTCATCGGTCGTGGCGTCTCCCGGACCGGCCGCCGCCTGGCTCACGCCCGAAGGCATCGCGGTGAAGCCGCTCTATGGACCCGACGACGTCGCGGGCCTGGATTTCCTCGACACCTATCCCGGGCTGCCGCCCTATCTGCGCGGCCCCTACCCGGCCATGTACGTCACGCAGCCGTGGACCATCCGGCAGTATGCCGGCTTCTCCACGGCTGAGGATTCCAACGCCTTCTACCGCCGCAATCTGGCAGCCGGGCAAAAAGGCCTTTCAGTCGCCTTCGATCTCGCCACCCACCGCGGCTACGACAGCGATCATCCGCGCGTCGGCGGCGACGTCGGCATGGCCGGCGTGGCGATCGATTCGATCTACGACATGCGCACCCTGTTCGCCGGCATTCCGCTCGACCAGATATCGGTGTCGATGACCATGAACGGGGCCGTGCTGCCGGTGCTCGCGCTCTATATCGTCGCCGCCGAAGAGCAGGGCGTGAAGCCTGCGAGCCTCTCGGGAACGATCCAGAACGACATCCTCAAAGAGTTCATGGTGCGCAACACCTACATCTATCCGCCCGAGCCCTCGCTGCGCATCATTTCCGACATTTTCGCCTTCACCGCGGCGCATATGCCGAAGTTCAACTCGATCTCGATTTCCGGCTACCACATGCAGGAGGCGGGCGCGACGCAGGATCTCGAGCTCGCCTACACCCTCGCCGACGGCGTCGAATACGTACGCGCCGGGCTCAGGGCCGGACTCCGCATCGATCAATTCGCGCCCCGCATCTCGTTCTTCTGGGCGATCGGCATGAATTTCTTCATGGAAGTGGCGAAGCTGCGCGCAGCCCGCCTGCTGTGGGCGAAGCTGATGAAGGCATTCGAGCCGAACGACCCGCGCTCGCTGTCGCTGCGCACCCATTGCCAGACCTCGGGCTGGTCGCTCGCCGCCCAGGACGTGTTCAACAACGTGGTGCGGACCGCGATCGAGGCGATGGCGGCGACGCAGGGTCATACCCAATCGCTGCACACCAACGCGCTTGATGAAGCGCTCGCGTTGCCGACCGATTTCTCGGCGCGCATCGCCCGCAACACCCAGATCGTTCTGCAGCAGGAATCCGGCACCACGCGTCTGGTCGACCCCTGGGGCGGTTCGTTCTTTGTGGAACGCCTGACCTATGAGCTCGCCAAGACCGCCTGGCGCCACATCCAGGAGATCGAGGAGATCGGCGGCATGGCCAAGGCGATCGAAGCGGGCCTGCCGAAGCTTCGCATCGAAGAAGCTTCGGCCAAAACGCAGGCGCGCATCGACGCCGGCCAACAGGCGGTGATCGGGGTGAACAAGTATCGCCCCGCGCAGGAAGCCCCGGTCAACCTGCTCAAGGTCGATAACGCGGCGGTGCGGCAATTGCAGATCGACAAGCTCTCGCGCCTCAAGCGCGAGCGCGATCCGAACGCGGTCGCGGACGCGCTCGCGGCGCTCACCCGCACCGCCGCCGGCGGCAATGGCAACCTGCTCGCGCTCGCGATCGACGCCGCGCGCGCCAAGGCGACGGTGGGCGAAATCTCATCGGCGTTGGAGCGGGTCTACGGCCGCCACCGGGCGGAGATCAAGGCGATCACCGGCGTCTACAAGCGGGAGGTCGGCGCCATGTCCGAAGCCGTCGCACGCGTGCAGAAACTGGTCACCGAATTCGAAGCCAATGAGGGCAGGCGGCCGCGCATCCTGGTGGCCAAGATCGGCCAGGACGGCCACGACCGTGGGCAAAAGGTGATCGCCACCGCCTTCGCCGATCTCGGCTTCGACGTCGACATCGGGCCGCTGTTCGCAACCCCGGCCGAGGCCGCCCGCCAAGCGGTCGAGAACGATGTTCACGTGCTCGGCGTCTCCTCGCTCGCGGCCGCCCACCTCACGCTGGTCCCCGAGCTCAAGGCAGCGCTCGTGAACGAGGGCCGCGACGATATCATGATCGTGGTCGGCGGCGTGGTGCCGCCGCAGGACTATGATGCGCTCCGGCGCGCCGGCGCCGAGGCGATCTTCCCGCCCGGCACCGTGATCGCGGAGGCGGCCGCGGCGCTCATCGACAAGCTCAATCAGCGGCTGGGACACGGGCGCGAGGCAGCTGAGTAAGCGCGCGTCAACTGCCGCCCGGCGCGTGCGCCATCGCGCGGCATCCATGCCGTTGCTGTGCTTACTCCGCGCGGCTCTGCAGCACGTCTTGCTTCGCGTCGCGTTTGTCCACGATGGCCCGCACGTGGCGCACCACGTGGTCGGCGACGATGGCATGCGCCTCGGCCGTCGGGTGGATCGCCCCGCTGTAAAGCCCGGCATAGGCCGGCTGCAGAATATCGAACACGGGCGTGCCTTCGCGATGGGTGTTGGCGGTGA
The DNA here is from genome assembly GCA_963712565.1 of uncultured Alphaproteobacteria bacterium. Lineage (GTDB taxonomy): Bacteria > Pseudomonadota > Alphaproteobacteria > Rhizobiales > Xanthobacteraceae > VAZQ01. The sequence continues at coordinate 15,562 of CAVQIP010000007.1, forward strand.
GGAACGCGTCGTTCGGAGTGCGGAACAGGCGCCAGCGGTGGGCGTAGGGCAGCGTCGCCGCCGGCGAAAACGGCTTGAACGCGTCGCCGTTCGGCGGCCTGCGCGGCATCTGCATGGCGATGCTGTCGGCGAGCGCGCGCTTGGGGTCGCGTGCGCACAGGCCGCGCTTGGTGAATTCGGGAATGTGATCCCGCACCAGCGTGAAGCCGGTGCCGGCGCCGGTTGCGAGATCGGCCGGGCAGCCCGCGCGGCCGGTGCCGCCAGCAATACATTCGAGCCGCGCGAGAAAATCGCGCAGGAAGTCCGCCGTCTCCTGCAGCCGGCCGCGGTCGAGTCGCAAGCCGGGGTGCACGTCCATGCCCAGCGTCGGCTGGCGGCCGCACAGCGCGCCGGTCTCGTCATACTGGATCGGCTCATACGACGATTGCACCACCCGCGACGGCGGGACGCCGAAACCGTCGCGCAGCGCCGCTTTGACCGCTTTCATGCGCGCGTCGAAGACGTCCAGATAGGCGCGCGAGACTTGCGGGCCGAATCGGGTCGAACTGCCGGTCAGGCCGGCGATCGGCGCGAGGTCGGTGATGTTCTCGGTCAGCGAGTACGCCGCAAGCGCGCCGAACCCCACATCGTTGCCGCCGATCGACATCAGCACGACGTCGATTGCGCGCTTGCGCGATTGCGGCGGGCACCAGGACTTCGTGATGGTCTGCGGCGAAATCTCGGTACTGCCGTGCTCGTAGCTCGGCAACACGTAGCTCGCGTCCTGCCTGCGCGGGCCGCGGCAGATGAGATCGCTCAGCTGGTCGAGCTGCGCGCGAACCACGCCGCCGGGAATCTCGCTTGCACCCTCGCGCGCATCCAGGTCGAGAAACAGGCCTGCGACCACGTCCGCGCCCGAACAGGCCAAGCTCGCGAGCGTCACCGAGCGATGGCGGTTCTCGAGCGCGAGTTCGATCGCCACGCGAAACGGATAGCCGTATTGCGAACGATGGCAGTCGCGGCTCAGCCAGCGCGCCGACGCTTTCTCGAATGCGGCGGCGAATTCGGGCGAGGACAGACCGTAGAAGCGCTCGGTCGCCTCGTCGTTCATCCATCGCCGCGGCAGGACCTTCGGATCGTTTTGGCCATCGCTGGAGGCGAGGCCGTAGCTCGGCACGGCACCCTTGGCCGGCCCCCGCGACGCCTCGCGCTGCAGCGCCGGGTCATACACCATCTCGCGCTCGGCGCTGAATTGCACCGGCCGGTCCGGATTGCTTTCCCCCGAGGCAAAGGAATCGCCGAGCGCCACGATGAAGAGATCTTCGACCACCACCTCCGGCTCGGCGAGCTCGCGGCCATCGGGCAGCTTCACCGTCACCGAGACCCCGGAACTGGCGCGATCGAGCGCATGGGGCACGCGCGCGATGGTGAGCTTGTCCTTGCAGGCGATGCGCTTGCTCTGGGCTTTGCCGCCCGCCTTGCGCACCTGCCAGGTCCAGGTGCAGTCGCCGCTTACGTTGGCGAGTTGCTCGGGCGCGATGCGAATCGCGACCGTGTGCGCCTCCGGCAGGACGTAATCTTCCTTCGCCGTGCCCCAGGAATACCTGCGCTCGCAAGTTGGCGAATAGCGCCGGGGGCGTCCGTTGCTCTCGTAGCAGGTCTCGCCCAACGTCTGCGCCGCCCAGCCCAGCCGGCTCTGCTGATAGCGCTTGCCGGCGGTCGCCGCGCAGCGGTCGGGCGTCGAGGCGTCCTTGCAGTCGGGATCGTTGAGGGCGCGCTCGGTACGCCAGATGATATCCGCGGGCAGCGGAGCCGACGGATCGCCGCGCACCGCGTTGAACGCGGCCTCGTGCAGGGCGAATGAGCGCGTGGGCTTGAAAAACCGGAACGGATTCTCGACTTCCCAGATCAGATCGGCGGCTTGACTTGAACCGGTGGCAAGGCCGGCGAACAGAGCCAGGGCGCAAGCGGTCGCGCGCGCTTGTGGGCGCATACATCCCTCCCAGACCCCATCCGCGGGCTATAATAGCAACATGTTGCGGCCGGGGGCGAGCAACCTTCACAAGCAGTCAACATCAGGAATAAGCCGCCTTGGCGTCCCATTATCACATTGAAACTCATACAAAATACCGGCGGGATCGGCATTCGCGGCGGTGCTCCGGCGAGCCCCGGCGCACGCGCCTCTAGGGCAAATTCATGTCATCGCGCAGCCAGATTCCGGCGTCCGACCTCGCGCATCTGGCGCGTGGCATCCGCGCCGGCGAGCGCGCCGTGATCGCGCGCGCGATCACGCTGGTCGAGAGCCGGCGCGCCGACCACCAGAAAGCCGCGCGCCGTCTGGTGCAGGAGCTTCTGCCTTCGACCGGCAAGGCGGTCCGCGTCGGCATCACGGGAGCGCCGGGGGTTGGGAAGTCGACGACGATCGACGCACTCGGCACGTTTCTCACCGCCAAGGGCCACAAGGTCGCGGTGCTCGCGGTCGATCCGTCCTCGGCACGCAGCGGCGGCTCGATCCTCGCCGACAAGACGCGCATGGCGCGGCTCGGCAACGACCCCAATGCCTTCGTGCGCCCCTCCCCCGCCTCCGGCACGCTGGGCGGGGTCGCAGCGAAGACACGGGAATCGATGCTGATCTGCGAGGCCGCCGGCTACGACGTGGTGTTGGTCGAGACCATCGGCACCGGGCAGTCCGAGACCATGGTCGCCGACATGACCGATTTTTTCCTGGTGCTGATGCTGCCCGGCGCCGGCGACGAATTGCAGGGCCTCAAGAAGGGCTTGGTCGAGATCGCCGACATGATCGCCATCAACAAGGCCGACGGCGACAACCTCCAGCGCGCCAAGGCTGCCGCGGCCGAGTACCGCGCCGCGCTGCATATTCTCAATCCCCGTTCGCCGAACTGGTCGCCGCCGGTGGTGACCTATTCGGCGCTCACCGGAGCCGGTATTGCCGAACTCTGGGCCGCCGTCCTCGACCACCGCAAGCGCCTGAGCAAAGTCGGAGAGCTCGACGCGCGTCGGCGCGAACAGCAGGTGAAATGGATGTGGGCGATGCTCGAACAGCGCATGTTCGCCCACCTGAAGTCCGATCCCGCCCTCAAGGCGAAGCTCCCCCGCCTCGAAGCGGCTGTGGCCGAGGGGAGGATGTCTGCGGCGGTGGCGGTCGATGAGATCGCCGCCGTGTTGGGGATCTGATCGTTTGCCCGCGTGCGCCGCTTTCTGCCCATGCGACCAAGCGGGCCTCGGCAGCGGCGCGTGCCTTGCGAGGGGCTCAGCGCGCCGCCCGCATCATGACGGGGATCGCGGGGGATTCTGTAGGACGAGCCCCCGATATATGCTGCGGATATCGGCGGCCTGTCGTCCTCACCGGCATGGAGCCCGTCGTTTCCGACCCCGGTAGCAGCAATGGCGGCAACGATCCTCATCACCGGCTTCGGCCCGTTTCCAGGGGCGCCATTCAATCCCACCGAACCGCTGGTTCTCGAGTTGGCGCGGCGGCGGCATCCGGCCTTCGCCAATGTGCGGCGCGTCGCGCATATCTTTCGCGTGAGCTACGAGGCCGTGGACCGGGAGTTGCCGGAGCTGCTCGAGCGCGAGAAGCCGGACGCCTTGGTCATGTTCGGGCTGGCCGGGCGCGCCAGGCACGTCCGCGTCGAAACCCGTGCTCGCAATGCGCTCTCGCGCATGGTGCCGGACGCCGGGGGCCACCTCCCCGTCACCGCCACCATCGTTGCGGGAGCGCCGGCGGCGCTGCCGTTGCGCGCTCCGGCGCAGCGGCTTCTGCGGGCAGCGCAGGCGGCTGGCGTGCCGGCCGCCCTGTCCCGCGATGCCGGCCACTATCTCTGCAATTATCTGTGCTGGCGCGCCGCCGAGGCCGCCCGCGCCGGCGCGCCGCGTCTGGTCGCCTTCGTCCATGTGCCGGGCGTGCGCCGCGCCCAGGCGGGGTCGCGTCGCCCCGCCTTGACGCTCGATGATCTCACCACGGCCGGCGAGGCGATCGTGCGCGCCGCGCTCGTTGCAGCGCGCTGATCGACGCGGCAACACGCCATCATCGGCGTGAGCAGCCGAACCACGCTCGACCGGGGCGCGGGTCGCAGCCTGGCAGCGAGGCAGGCCATTCGTCCGGGGTTTGGTCTCACTGAACCTTGCCGGCCTTTAATGCGCGGCCATGACGCATTGCCACTTGTACGCATGCGGTGGCACACGCCATATTTCCGTCGGCAACCTGCCCTCCCATGACATCCATGCGCCGCCCCGTTGGAAACATGCTCGTTGGAATCCTCGCGCTCTTTCTCTTTCCGCTCGCGGTCCACGCGGCGCTCTATGCCAGCAAGGACCGCCCGGCGAGTTTTCGCGAGGCCGATTGGTCGAGCGTGGGCATGCTGCCGGCAGCGAGCGCGGACCGTGATGCACGGTTCCTTATCTTCACCGGCCGCACCGGCCGCTGGAAGGGGATTTTCGCCGTTCACAGCTGGGTTGTTTTCAAGCCGGAGAACGCCACCACCTGGAGTCGCTACGACGTCGTCGGTTGGGGTCAACCGCTGCGCAGCAATGGTTGGGCGCCGGACGGACGCTGGTTCGGGGACGCCCCGCGCGTGCTGGTCGATGTGCGGGGAGGCGAGGCGGCTGCGCTCATTCCCAAGGTCAAGACGGCAATCGCAGCCTACGGCTACAACAATTTCGGCGACTACCGAATCTGGCCGGGACCCAACAGCAACACCTTCACCGCCGCCGTGCTGCGCGCCGTGCCGGAGCTCGCGGCCACGCTGCCACCGAACGCGGTGGGCAAGGATTTTCGCGCCTATCCCTATGTCGGCCTGACCGACAGCGCCACCGGCGTCGAGGCCTCGCTGTGGGGCCTGCTCGGCGTGAAAGTCGGCTGGGTCGAGGGCGTCGAGGTCAACTTTCTCGGCCTGGTCGCTGGCCTCGATCTACGCCACCCCGGCGTCAAGCTGCCGGGCTTCGGGCGCGTCGGCATCGATGACGGCACGGCGGTCGCGGCGCCCGCAAGCATGCGGTAACAGGCGCTCTCACACGAAATTGTCTGCGCTCGCTATTGCTCCAGGGCCATGAAGGCGGTGCAATCTCGCTCCAGCCTTCCTCGGCTGCATGCTGAGGTCCGCCGACGAGACGGCGCTGCCGCGGCGCTTTGGGACGAAAGCGGACCGACGTGCGAAGGGTGCCGATGCGCGATACTTGGCCGCTGCTGGCGCAGGTTGCCTTTCCGCCCATCCGGCGCGGTCGGCTCGACACGCTGCAGGTCAATATCGGCTATCGCTGCAACCAGTCCTGCGTGCACTGCCACGTCAATGCCGGCCCGAGCCGAACGGAGGAAATGTCGAGCGAGACGATCGATGTGGTGCTCGCCTTCCTCGCGCGGAAGCGCGTGCCCACCCTCGACATCACCGGCGGCGCGCCGGAACTCAACCCGCACTTTCGCCGGCTGGTGCGCGCGGCGCGCGACCTGGGCGTGCGCGTGATCGACCGCTGCAACCTGACCATCCTCGAGGTCACCGGCCAGGAGGATCTCGCTCAATTTCTCGCCCGCGAGGGGGTTGAGATCGTGGCCTCCATGCCCTGCTATCTGGAGGACAACGTCGACCGCCAGCGCGGCAAAGGCGTATTCGAAAGCTCCATCCGCGGCCTCAAGCGGCTCAACGCGCTGGGCTACGGATGCGCCGGGACCGGGCTAGTGCTCAACCTCGTCTACAACCCGCAGGGCGCCTCGCTGCCGCCCCCCCAGGTCACGCTCGAAGCCGACTACAAGCGCGTGCTCGGCGAGCGCCACGGCGTCGTTTTCAACCAACTGTTTACCCTCGCCAACATGCCGATCCAGCGCTTCGGCGCGATCCTCATGTCCAAGGGCGAGTTCGACCGCTACCTCGATCTGCTGCGGCACGCGCACCTCGACGCCAATCTCGAGCACGTGATGTGCCGAAACCTCGTTTCGGTGGATTGGCGCGGCTACGTCTACGACTGCGACTTCAACCAGATGATCGATCTGCCGCTGGCGTACGCCACGCACGAGCGCGCGCATTTGTCCGACCTGCTGGACGCCGAGATCGCGGGCGAACCGATCCGGGTGGCCGGCCATTGCTATGGCTGTACCGCCGGTCAGGGCTCGAGCTGCGGCGGCGCGCTGAAGGAAGCGGCGCAGTGAAGACTGCGTCCGATCCGGCTCCTCTCGATTGCACCCTCGCGGCGGCGACCGGCGCGCGTGACGGGCAGCGCGCGGGGCGCATCTGCCCGTCCGACTATCGCTACGCACCGTCGGTGTTCGATCGCGCGCCGGAATTCGCCACCGACGTGCTCTACGTCGTCGGTGGACTCTACGGCAATCTTCCGGCACTCGATCAGGTCGAGCGGCTTGCCGAAGACGAGGGAGCGGCGGTCGTTTTAAACGGCGACTTCCACTGGTTCGACGCCGACCGAAGCTGGTTCGCCGAGATCGAGCAACGCGTCGCGCGCCACCGCGCCATCCGCGGCAACGTGGAAACCGAAATCGCGCGCGTGAACGATATCGGCGCGGGTTGCGGTTGCGCGTATCCTGCATCGGTCGCCGACGACATGGTGCGCCGGTCGAACGAAGTAGCGATCGACCTTCGCTGGACCGCGCAACGGTGTCCGGGCGCGGCCGAAAGAATGGCCGCACTGCCGATGCACCTCGTCGCCGCGGTCGGCGGATTGCGCATCGGCATCGTGCACGGCGACGCCACCACGCTGGCCGGTTGGTCGTTCGCGTACGGTGCACTGGACCAGGCCCCTGCGCGCGCGACGCTCGACATGGTACGCCGGGCAGCGCAGGTCGACTTGTTCGCCTCGTCCCACACTTGCCTGGCTGTGCTGCGCGACGCCCAACTTCCCGCCGGCCGCCTGACCATCATCAACAACGGCGCGGCCGGCATGCCCAATTTCGCCGGCTCCCGCATCGGCCTGCTTTCGCGCATAGCGGTCACGCCGTCCCCGCATCGGCCCCTCTACGGCATCGTGCGCGACGGCATCCATATCGATGCGATTGCAATCCCCTACGACAGCGACGCCTTCGTCGGCCGTTTCCTCGCGCGCTGGCCGAAGGGCTCGGCGGCGCATGCCTCGTATTTTCAGCGCCTCGCGGCGGGACCGGATCATTCGATCGCTCGGGCGGCAACCCGGACGGCCGTGAACCCTTGATTGTCGTTGCCGGACGCGAGCCGGCAATCCATCATGCCGCCGGCTTTGCGGCGACGCTGCCGACCGAGCTCAGTGCGGCCATGGCGAAGCTCTCGATCATCATGCCGGTGCTGGACGAAGGCGAAGGCATCGCCGCGGCGCTCGACGCGCTCGCCGATCTGCGCTCGCTCGGCAGCGAGGTGATCGTGGTCGACGGCGGCAGCCGCGATGCCACGATCCAGCGCGCGCGGTTGCGCGCCGACCGCGTGATCCTGGCGCCGTGCGGGCGCGCACTGCAGATGAACGCGGGCGCCGCGAAGGCCTCCGGCGACGTACTGCTCTTCCTGCACGCCGACACGCGCCTGCCGGCCGACGCCGATCATGTCGTGCTCAATGGCCTCGGACGCTCCGGCCGCGCCTGGGGCCGCTTCGATGTCAAGATCGACGGCCGATCATGGCTGCTGTCCGTCGTCGGATGGCTGATGAACATCCGCTCGCGACTCACCGGGATTGCGACCGGCGATCAGGCCATATTCGTCCGGCGCGACGCCTTCCAGGCAGCGGGTGGCTTTGCAGCGATCCCGCTGATGGAAGACATCGAGCTTTCCAAGCGCCTCAAGCGCGCGAGCCGGCCGCTGTGCCTGCGCGAACGCGTCATCACCTCCGGCCGGCGCTGGGAGCAGGAGGGCGTGCTCAAAACCATGATCCTGATGTGGCGCCTGCGGCTGGCGTATTTCTTCGGCGCCGATCCGAAAGCGCTGGCGCGGCAATACGGCTATGAGTGAGCCGGTCGCGGTCGCAGTGCTCGCCAAGGCGCCGCTCGCCGGCTTCGCCAAGACCCGGCTCATTCCGGTGCTCGGCCCCGACGGCGCCGCGGTGCTGCAGGCGCGACTGATCGCGCGCGCCGCCGCGACCGCCTGCGCCGCCGGCGTCGGCCCGGTCACCTTGTGGGCCACCCCGGATCACCGCCACCCTGCCTTTCGGGAAGTTGGTCAGCAGCTCGACATTGCGGTCGTGCGCCAGGGCGACGGCGATCTCGGCGCGCGGATGCTGGCGGCGATCGAGGCAGCGAATGCTCCGGCGCTGGTGATCGGCACCGACTGCCCCGCCCTCACATCCAGCCACCTGCGCGCGGCAGCGGATATCCTGCGCGCCGGCAGTGATGCGGTGGTCTTTCCCGCGGAAGACGGCGGCTACGTCTTGATCGGCATGCGGGCGCCCGAGCGCGCGCTGTTCTCGCAGGTGAATTGGAGCACGCCGGGGGTGATGGACGAGACCCGGCGCCGCCTGCGCGAGCGCAGCCTGACGTGGCAGGAGCCGGTCACGCTGTGGGATCTGGACCTGCCCGAGGATCTCGAGCGTCTGCACGAGATCGGCCTCTCCGACCTGATCCCATCGAGACGGTCATGAACCAGGGTCCGAGGCGCGGCGCGCCGACAGGTTCGCACGGCTTCCCACGGGCGCGCGATTTGGGCCAACCTCAAAACAGCCGGATCAGTGTCAACCCGGCGACGATCGTCAACGCCGCGGCGATACGGCTCGGTCGCAGCGGCTCCTTGAGGAAGATCACGGCGATGGCCGCGCCGAACAGGACACTGGTCTCGCGCAGCGCCGCAACGATTGCGATCGGAGCCACCGTCATCGCCCAGATTGCGATCCCGTAGGAGCCGAGCTGCAGGGCGCCCCCCGCGAGGCCGAGGCCCCAGTCGCGGCCCATCGTGACCACCGCCTCTCGGCCGCGCCGGACGAGCGCATAGATCACCATGACCGGACCGATGCCCAGAAACAGCGCCACCGAATAAGCGGTGGCGCCCTCGGCAAGCCGCGCGCCCACGCCGTCCACCACCGAATAGGCGCAGATCGTGACCGCGGTGAACAAGGCGAAACCGACCGCCTTGCGGTCGAGCCGCGCAAGGTCGCGCCCGCCGCGCAGCGACAGCAACAAGACCCCGGCCGCCAACAGGATGATGCCGCACCAGCCGAGAAGGCCGAGCCGCTCGCCAACGAGCGCGGTAGTCGCGATCGCCGTCATCAGTGGCGCCGATCCGCGCGCGATCGGGTAGACCTGTCCCAAGTCGCCGGCGCGGTAGCTTTCGATCAGCGCGGCGAAATAGACCAGATGGATCAATACCGACGCGCCGCACCATGGCCATGCGGCGCCGGCCGGCCAGCCGACGACCGGCACGAACACGGCTGCGACGATGGCGGCGCCGATCGAAATCAGGACGGTGGTCGTCAACGGATCGAGCCCACGCTTGATGGTCGCGTTCCAGCCGGCGTGGCAGGCGGCGGCGAACAGCACGGCGGTGAAAACGAAGGCGTCCATGGGCGCAACGATTCACATCATCCCCGACGGCGGCCACTCGACGGGCCAGGCTCCCTCCGCGATTGCGTCCAGCTGCAAGGCATGGCGTCGCGGCATTCGGATCAATCCCGGAAACTCGCGCCCGCCCACAGTTTCGGCGCGGCGCGCTGGTACTGCTTGGGCCGAACGACTTCGGCGCCGAGCGCATGGGCGGCGTGCCAGCCCCAGTGCGGGTCGTCGAGCATGGCGCGCGCGAGCGCCACCATGTCGGCCTTGCCTTCGGCGATGATGGTTTCCGCTTGCTTGGGCGTGGCGATCAGGCCGACCGTTCGGGTCGCGATGCCGGCCTCGCGTTTCACCTTTTCGGCGAATTGGACATTGGTATTGGCGACCAAAGTGGGCCGCGTGTCGGCGCTGATGCCGCCCGACGAAATGCAAACGAAATCGAGGCCCGCCGTCTTCAGCGTGCGCGCGAAAGCTACCGCGTCGTCGGGCGTGAGGCCGCCCTCCACCCAATCGTTGCCGGTAATGCGCGCGCCGAGCGGCATGCCCTTCGGCATGACGCCCCGCACGGCCTGCGCGATTTCCAGCGGATAGCGCATCCGGGCCGCGAGCGAGCCGCCATAGCCGTCGCTGCGCTTGTTGGAGATCGGGGAAACGAAGCTGTGCAGCAGATAGCCGTGCGCCCCGTGCAGCTCGATGGCATCGATGCCGGCGCGGACAGCGCGCTTGGCGGCATCCACGAAGCCGTCGCGTACGCGCTCCATGTCGGCCGCGGTCATCTCCCGCGGAACGGGCCAATCGGGACCGAACGCAATGGCCGAGGGAGCGATCGTTTCCCAGGCGTCCTCCCCCGGCGCAAGCGCCTGCCCGCCTTCCCAGGGACGCCGCGCCGAAGCTTTGCGCCCGGCATGAGCGAGTTGAATGCCGAGCTTCGCGCTGCCGTAGCGGCGGCAATGGGCGACGACGCGCGCGAGCGCCGCTTCGCAGTCGTCGGAATAGAGTCCGAGACAGCCGTGGCTGATGCGGCCGTGGCGCGCGATGCCGGTCGCCTCGACCACGACCAGCGCGGCGCCGGAACCGGTGAGCATCCCGAGATGATTGATGTGCCAGTCCGAGGCGACGCCATCGTCGGCGCTGTATTGGCACATGGGTGAGACGACGATGCGGTTCGCGAGCTCGAGATCGGCGAGCCGGATCGGAGAAAACAAGGCACTGGTCATGTCACACGCGTCGAATTGGAGGAAGGGTCGCAGCGAACTGGAACCATAGGGAATGGCACGCCGTGCCGAAAGCGCTTGACACGGGCGATTACGACCCCGTTGCCGGCACGCGAAGAAATGCAGGGGCGAAGGAAAGGAGGATTCAAGCCGCCGTGCGGCGAGGCACACCGGCGGCAGGCCGGGCTTGCTCCGCCGCGACATCATCCGCCGCCGACGGCGCGATCGCGGCCCACCGCTCGCTCAGCCGGATGGCCTCGCGCATGCGCTGGAGGAATTGCGCCTCGCTGTAATAACGCCGCCAGCGCCCGCTGTGATAGAGCTCGAGGAAATGAGCGCGTCTGCGCTCGGCCAGGGCGCGCCATTTGTGCGCGACTTCGTCGAGAGCATGCCCGGGCAGCCGTGCCGACATGGAGAAGCCGTGGCCAGTCGCTGGTCGCGACGTGTGATCGTGGCGTCAGAGCACGCGCAAGCAACCACCGCACTGTCGCAGGCACCGGTTGTGCCCGCATTACACAACCCGAATCGGGTCTGCATCATAATCCGCTTCGGCGGGATGTGAGAACCAAAGCCGCGCGCCACGGCCGAGTGGTTTGCAATAAGGCAAGACCGGGACAGGAGTTGCGACGCCCCAAAAACTGACCCGCCCGGACGGGGAAATCCG
>CAVQIP010000008.1:0-63046 GCA_963712565.1 uncultured Alphaproteobacteria bacterium
ACTGACAGCGCATGGGAGCAGGTCATTCCCTGGAGCGAGAAGCCAATCTGCCCGCTCAAGAAACTCAATACGTCAGCCAATCCCCCGGCTGCTCGTCCGTCCGGTAGGGCCGGTAGCCGCTGATGTTCTCCGGCTTCGGCGCCTCTTTCATCGGCACCCACGGTCGCGACATGCAGGCATACCTAGCCTCATCCCCGCAATGGTCTTCGCTATCCGTCATCACGTCCTCGGGCCGGTCGGGGTCGTGCTGCAAAAACGGAACGGTGCGGATGAAATCAATGCAGGTCGAGAATACTACCAGCATCGGGTGGCCGTCGGCATTGCCGACCAGCCGGCTTCGCATCACGTCCCAGCCGCCCATGGCACCGCGCGCCGGAACGCGGGTGTTGTCGGCATGCCGGAACCACACCTTGCCGCCCGAACCACGGGCGATGCGCTCGGCAATGGACGGGCCGCCGTCTTCCTTGAACGCGGACGGATCAAGCACGCCGTAGGCGATGCTCTCGCCCTGCTCGCGCTCGGCGATGCCCTTGCCGACTTCCTCGGCATGCAGTTTTAAGCCCACATTCGGCTCGCCCGGGCGCATGCCGTACCATTCGCGGTAGCGCACCATGCACCCGCGTGGCAGGACGCCGCAATCACACCGATAGTCATCCTGCACGATCACCCACCACCCTACGGAGAAGGGCGAAGCCGAGCCCCAGTCCATGGACCGGAACCGCATCCAATCCTCCGGGATGGCAAACGGCGCCACCACATGCCGCTTGGCCTCCCAGCAATCGAAGAACGCCCCCATGGTGACCGACCAGTCACCATCGAGCCACGCCCGTACCAGTTCCTGAGAGCCGGAGGCCCGCAGCCGCTGCTTGTACGCCTCAACGTCAATGTGCTGGTTGTTGTCGACCTTCGACGGGATGAACACCCGCTCGAGCCCGGTCAATGGATCGCGGATGATCCGATTTCCGAGCGGAGCAGGATCAATGTAACGCGCTTTGATCCACTGATGACCAGGGCCGCCTGGGTTTCCCGTTGCCCGTAGCCCGACAGGAACGCCTGCTCCAGACCGCAGTGTCGCCATAAGCTTGAGAACTGGAGCAGGATTGGGGAAGTTGCCGGCTTCCTCAATGTAGACTCGCGTGTAGCTGTGGCCCTGGTAGAGATCGGCATCAGCGTCGCGCTCGAGGTAGGCGAACCGCAGCCGAGCTCCGTCCGGCGCCCGCCACATCTTTTCCGGTTCGTTGAACTCCCATTTCAGCGGCCCATAGATCGCCCGTGACCGCTCGATGGTCTCAACCAGCTCGGCGCGCGTGCGGCGCACCATCAGGCCGATGGCATCCTTGCCGTATCTGCTGGCATGCGCCCCGAACTCGCCGAGCACGCCGTCAGTCTTGCCGCCGCCGCGAGCGCCGCCGAAGAAGATTTCGAACACCTGGCACTTCAGCAGCCGCACCTGGGCTCGGTTGCCGCGCGGCGACCAAGCAATCCTAACCTTGGGCTCGGCGATCATGGCGCCATCTTTTCTTCCGCGCCGTCTCTGCGGCCCGACGTGCCGCGCACACCGGGCATGAGGCAGATGGCATCACAGCCGGCTGTGTCCACGGGACATCCGGCCGCCGAAACCCTGGGTTTGTCCCGTGGACATCAGTCCCATGGACATACTCGCACAGCGTCAAGACTTCTGGGTCGCGCGTCCTACGCTTAAGGCGCTCAACCAAAAGCAAAGCCTCGCGGCGGTCCATCATTGCAGCTTATCGGGCTCGTGCTCGAGCGCCTCCGCTTCCCATGTCGCATTGTCCATCAGCGCCGGGATTTCGATCACGTAACGGTGCGTTATCTCCGCCTCATGCGATTGCCTCGGCTTGCCCCAGCCACGATCCAGCAAGGCCTCCGCAGCTGCCACGCGGGCAGCATAAGGCGCATGGGGTTCATTCATGATGGCAGCGAGCGTCTTTACGGCCTTTTTGGTGTGCATTCTTGCCAAAGACGCGATTTCGAGCGGAGTTTTAGCCATTTGACTTCCCCGAGGTTGCCAGCAACCGCTATTGGGCTACTTGATTTTTGCCCGGACTTCATCGGGATAACGTTCCGGGACCCGGTTGTAGCCCATCTCGATTAGGCGGCGTCATGCCGCCTTCGCCTTGGCCGCCCACGAATAGGTGCCGCGAGCATGGCGCTGGATCTCGCCAGCCTTCAGCATGGCTTGCGCCAGGGTGTTGGCGTCGATGCGAGCGATACCGAGCTGTCGGGCAAGATCCCAAATCGACAGCGGTACCGCCGAATTGACAAAAATCATCCGGGCGCGAAGACGCTGCGTCGACGGAGGTGGCCCGCGCCGCTTGGGCACGTTGTCGACGACTAAAAATGGTCGACCGCGATATTGCATCGTCCCGAATTGCTCAAAAGCCCGAGGATCGTCACTCAGGACATATTCGCCACGGCCCACGCCGTGATACTCCTGCCAGCCACCTATACTTGGTAACTGTAGGTGTACCTGTGGCTGAACCGTGGGAGGGTTATTTTGGGGCTTCACGGTACCTGTGGCTGAACCGTTCGGGCCTTTTTTTGACTTCACGGTACCTGTAGCTGAACCGTACGGGTACCCTGGCTGAACCGTACGGGTACGCTGGCTGAACCGTGTTTTAGATTTCTGGCGCCGTATTTTCTTCTGGTTCGGGCGGGGTCCAGCGCATGAAATCTTTGGTCGCGTGCTGTGCTGGCGCATCGCAGTCGTATTCGGTCAGCCGCCACTCGCTGGCGTCTCGCGTTGCCTTGAGGCTGAACGCGCCGCGCCTAGTGCAAACGATGAAACCGCGCCCGTGAAGGACATCGAGCCAATTCTTCACGCTGCCCTTGCTGACGTGCAGGGCGGCGGCGCCCTCTCGTACGGAATAAGAAATCCGACCGTTGTTACTGCCGTTGTAGCGTTTGGCCATTTCGAGGTAGAGCGCCCGCGGTCCCACCCGCAGGCTTCTCCACGCCGGCGAATCAAGGAACCAGTAGCGAAGCCTCAGGTAGCGCTCGCTGCTACCGCGGCCGAATTTTTTCCCGCAAGCTCGACGACTGCACCCGCAGCGCGGCACCCGCCTTATGCCGCTTTTGCGCGCAGCCGCAATACAGGCACCCGTTCTTCCGATCGACACGGTTCCCTTTGTCGCGGGAGCGACGGCCACCTTGCTTCGGCGATTTGGCCTTGCTAGATGACTGCGGTTCCGTTGAATGAACTGCTTTTCTAGCTTCGGCCCGGCGACGCCAACGCCGGGTCGTTGCGTCTTAGGCACGCTCCCGCGACTGCTGCCAAACGCGATTGGCGCCGATCGTAATGCCGATGCGGCGGTCGCTGATCTGCGTGATTTTCGGGCCTTTGCCGGCCTTGATCAGGCGGCGTCCGGTGTCCCACGAAAACCCATTCACCTCGCACCATTGGCGAAGGGTCATCACGCGCTGATCGTCCAGTGCGCGATCGCGTTCATGCTGACGGCGTTGCTGCTCTGCTTCGCGCAAACTCATGGGAAAACCTCGGTTCACGAGGCTTCTCGCCCATGACTTCGCGTTAAGGTGAGGCGTATGCACCCACACAACGCGAAGCACATGACCGGAGAAACCTCCGGTAATGCTTGCTTCCGTTGTGTATGCCTTCAGCGACAGTCGCCGACGAGGTAGAAATCCCGTCGGCCGGCGCCGGCACAAGTGCATCATCAGACGGCTAGTCTTATTTGTTTTCCGGTCCTAGCACACTGCATACTGCCGAGAATTAAAATTAGCACGAAGCAGGAACGGTGCGCAAGCGTGGCGTGGCTAGATCACGCGCGCAACGGCACAATTTTCTTCGCGCCACCCTCGACGAGCGCGCGCACATGGTCGGCCCACAGCGCCAGCGCGGCGCGCATCTCGCGCTCGTACGGGCTGCGGTTATAGATGCCCGCTACGCCGGCGCGATGGCCGCCATAGTGGTTCAGCACGGCCTCGATGACGTGCGGCTGCACCCCGAGGTCGGCCATGCGGGTGGCACAGGTGCGCCGCAGATCGTGCAGCCGCCACGGCTTTACCTTTCCAGCGAGGCGGACGTCCAGCTCGTGCTTGGCTTCGCCCCAATGCGTGAACCCGCTTGCGGCCCGCTCGCCGAACAGCTGATCGCGGCCCACGCGCTCCGGCACCGATTTGATGATCGAGAGCGCCAACGGCGGCAACGGCAGCAGCAGCGCGCGCTTGTTCTTCGCCCGCTCCTTGGGCAGCGACCACAGCCCGTTGTCGAGGTCCAGTTCTGACCAGCGCATGCCGGCGATCTCGGCCCGGCGCGCGCCGGTCAATGCGAGCAGCCGGACGAGGCGCCCGTAGTCGTCACCCTTGCAGGCGTTCCAGATCGCGAGGAGCTCGCCCTCGTCGAGCACCCGGTCGCGCGGGGTCGAATCGGCCGGCTTGTTGGTGCCGACGACCGCATTGGCCTCGCACAGCCCCTCCCCCATCGCCCAGGCGAACAGGGTGGAGAGCGCCGATCTGGCGCGCGACGCCGTCACCGTGCCGCTGTTGCGCGTGATCGCGAGCAGCCGGGCAGCAACGTCGGCGCGGGTGATCTCGCCGATGGCGCTGGCGTGCAGCGGGCCGAAATAGGCCTTGCCGGTGAGGTACAGCTTCGTGACGCGGAAGGAGGCCGGCCGCAGGCTTGGCTGCTTGGCCGCGAGGTAGTCGTCGACGACGGCTCGCAGGCTGTGCCCGTCGCGCAGCCGGCGCGCGGCCTTCTCCGCCTGCGGGTCGTGCCCGAGCGCGACCGCGCCCAAGAGCTTCTTCGCCTGCGCCCGCGCCTGTTCGGCGCCGAGCACCTCGGCCGAGCCGATCAGGATGCGGCGGGTGCTGACCATGCGCGCGGTACTGGCAGACCCAGGAGCGCAGCACCCGATCGCCGCTGCGGCGCAGCCGGTAGCCGAGCCCGACGAGGTCGTCGTCGAAGTGGATCACGTCGTCCTTGCCGGCGGGCAGTTTGAGCCGGGCGACCGTCTTGTTGTTGAGCTTCAACAAACCCTCCGCGGTTTGGGGAAGCACTGGGGAAGCAACGCACCGCCCTCTCATGCTATAGTTCTGCTTCCCTGCGTCAACAGAAAGCACTGCCAATCCTCAACAAACGCGGGTGGGGTGCGCTTCCCCGCTGCCTTGATGCGCGGGTTCCAAAGTTAACGAGCCATTAACAGCCGTCCCCTAGGGTACCGGCTTCGCCCCGTGCAATCGGCATGTCGTCATGGCGCTTTTGGGTCCGATGGTGGTGGTTGCCGAGGCTTCGGCGACCGATCTGATCGACGTGTTCGGCAAGGCCGGTGCCTTCCCGATCGCCCAAACACGCTGGGCTGACGCGGCCGCCACCATCGCCGAAATCCAGCCGGTCGCGCTCGCCATTGCCGACCCGCACGGTACGCCGTCGCCCCAGCACGTACACGCGACCATCCATGGTATCGAGACGCGTGGCGGGCCGATCATGCCTGTGATCGCGCTGGTTGACCGACACACCGTTCCCGCCATTCCTGGCGCGCTGGCGATCGCGATGGACGACTCCACTGATCGTCTGATCGCGCGGCTGCGCTCGGCGCTGCGGGTCCGCAGCCTGCATGCCACGGTGTTGCGTCGGGCACGAACCGCGGGCGCGAAAAAGATGGTGCCCACCCCCCTGCCGCTTGACCTCCTTGACGATGCCACCGTGTTGTGTGTCGGCCGCGGCGGATCGTATCCCGCGCTTTCGGTCGCGATCGGCGAACACATCGGTCTCATTGGCGCGCTCAGCATCGAGACCGCCACGCGCTATCTCAACGCTCGGGACGTGGACGGTGTGGTCATCGGCGAAGGACTGGGGTTGCGCGTGGTCAAAACGCTTCTGACCGTGCTGGCCGAGGACAAGCGCTTTCGCGACCTACCGGTCGGCCTGCTCGACAAGGCCTCCGTGGATGACGAACGGCTGCCCAATCTGGTGCGGGTCGAAAGCGATCCTGTTCGTCTGGTCGAACGTGTCCTTCCCTTTGTACGTCTGCAGGCATTCGAAAGTCAGCTCAAGCGGGTCCTGAAATCGCTCGAGACCGAGGGTATCATCGACCCCGACACCGGTCTGCTCGCCGCTCAGGCCTTCTGGCGCGATCTCGACCGTGCCGTGCATGAGACCGAAGAGACCGGCGCAGCGCTCTCGGTTGCGCGCTTCACCTTCGAGGGGGTCAGCGATCGCCGTGCCTATGTCGACGCCGCGCGGCTTTTTAGCCGTCTGCTGCGCAGTGTCGACTTCGCCTGTCGGGAACACGACGGATCGCTGCTCGCGGCCTTCACCGCGACCGATCTGCGCAGCGCCCACGTGATTGCGCGCCGGATTGCAAGCGTGCTCCGCCAGACCATGCTCTCCCCCGGCCGCGACCGTCGCACGATCCGGCCGACGATTACGCTTTCAGCCCTCAAATCGACCGACAATCTCGGCACATTGGTGGCCCGGGTCGGCGCCGATCCACAGGTTGCCGCCAAGTAACGTCGCGCCTAGTCTGGTGGCCCCGCACGAGGAGCCTGCCATGACTTCCGCCCTACCGATCGACATGGTCTCCGACGTCGTCTGTCCCTGGTGCTTCATCGGCAAGCGCCGGCTGGAGAAGGCGATCGCGCTGCGCCCGGACATTCCGGTCGAGGTCCGTTTCCGGCCCTATTTCCTCAACCCATGGATACCCCGCGAGGGCATGAGCCGGACGGAATACCTCACCACCAAGTTCGGCTCGCCCGAACGCTATCGCGACATCGCGCGCCGCGTCGCCCAGGCCGCCGCCGCGGAAGGGCTGACCTACGCGCTCGACAGCATCAAGCGCCAGCCCAACACGCTGGATTGCCACCGCCTGATCCTGTGGGCCGGCGAAATCGGCAACGCCGCGCGTATGAAGCAGCGCCTGATGGACCTCTATTTCGCCGAGGGCGGCGATCTCACCGACCGCGACGTCTTGGTCGAGGCCGCCGACGACTGCGGCCTCGACGCCGACCTCGTGCGCAGGCGGCTCGCAGCGGACGACGACGTCGCGCGCGTGGAGAGGGAAGCTAATTCCGCCAAGGAGGCCGGGATCGACGGCGTGCCGTGCTTCATCTTCGCTGGCCTCGTGGCCGTGGCCGGTGCGCAGGCGCCCGAACATCTGGCGCAAGCGATCGAACGCGCAGCGAACGAATACGCCAAGCGCCCAGCGGCGGAATAGCTGATATCGCGCAGCGTCCCGCTTCCCCGGAAGATGCAATAGCGATCAGAACAGCTGCCCGCGCGCGAAGCGCAACGTCAACACCAGGATCGCGCTTGCCGCGATCCATGAGCCCAAAATTCGCACCCCGGTGCGCGCGCCGACCCCCTGCGACGCGCGAACGACACGGCTCGTACCGAACACGATGATCGCGACGGCAAGGCTCGCGCCAAGTCCGGTGCCGATCAGCATGGCGGTCCCCACCGCGATCGAAATCGCCTCCGGTGGCGAGTCCAAACCGAGTGCCATGCCCGCAACGGCCGCGAGCGGCGCACAGACAAACGCCGGCAGTGGGTGGGCGACGGCGACCAAGATTCCGCTCAAGGCTGCGGCAATCAGAACAACATCGGCAGCGGCGGTCTGTCCGACCGCCAGCGCAATCGCGGTCAGACCCCCTGCCAAACCGGCGATGAATGCCGCCACCGGCAGGAGTTGCCGCCCCTGCCGCTGCTGTCCGATGAGAAGGCCGAGCGCCAGCAGCGCCAGCGCATGCGCCGGCACCGTCAGGGGATGCAGCAATCCGCCGATCAAGCCGCTCATCCGATTGCGGTCAGAAAAGCAAGGCCGGCAATCGCAATCGCGCCGCCGGCCGCTCGCACCGCAATGCGGCCCGCCGGCCAACGCGCGAGCAGCCCGAAGGCGATACCCGTGAGATGCAGCAATCCGGTCGCGACCACGAAACCGACGGAAAAGGCGACGGCATCCGTTCCGGGCGGAAGCTCGGTGCCATGGGCGTGGCCGTGAAAGACCGCGAAGCCGCCGACGAGCGCGGCTGCAATCCACAACGGCGGGCGCGCCGCCAGCGCCACCATCAGGCCGAGCACGACGGCGGACAGGGCGATCCCGATCTCGACCCCAGGCAGCGCGCCGCCGAGGATTCCCACGGCCCCTCCGAAGGCCATCACCAGCGGGAAGATGATCGGCAGCAGAAAGATCGCCGGCGGTCCGAGGAACGCGCCCCACAGACCGACCGCCACCATCGCCACTATGTGGTCCGCACCGAACAGCGGATGCGCGAAGCCACCGACGAAACCGCCACTCCCGCTGCCGCTGTGGGCGGCAGCGGGCGCGCAGCTCAAGAGGATCGGCGCCAGCAGCCCGGCGAGCCGAAGCACGCACGCTCCGACCGTCACCCCCCGCCGGGGGGAGGCGGCGGGCGGACCGCGCACATGCAGTCGCAGCAAGACCATCCCATAAATTCCATTTACGACCGCACCCGCAGGTTTGCGGGTAACGTCAGCTGAGGGACCGTTTAACGATAGCATCACGCCGGCACGGGATCAGCCCGCTGCTTTGATTCCGAGGCAGAGACCAGTTGGCGCCCAAGCGCTAAGATCGGCGGCTGTCGTCAACCACCCAAACTGGAGGAATCGATGATCAGGACAAGGCCGCGCGTGCTGTCGCTTCGCATTGCTCTTGGACTCGCCGCATTCGGCCTGGGTGCCGCGGCTCTCGCCCCCACGCCCGCGCGGGCGCAGAACCAGCACATGGAAGTCATCCACCACCCGGACTACAACAAGAGCGTATTCATGCCGTTCGTGCCGGCCATCAAGATCAAGAGCGGCAAGATCCTCTGGCTCGCCGGTACGACTGCGCTTCCGGTCTATCACGATCACCCGCACAAGCGAGATCAGATCCAGCAATACATGGTCAACGACCTCGAGGCACAAACGCGCGCCGCGATGGACGGCATCAAGCAGACGCTCGATGCTTCCGGCGCCTCGTTCAAGGATGTCGTGCACTACTTCGTGTTCCGGGCGCGCCCGCGAATGGGCGACATCGGCAAGGCGAGCGCGGTGATAAACTCCTATTTCGCGCCCTTCAATCACAAGCCGACCTCAACCAATGTCGCGGTGCTGGAGCTGGGAGAGCCCGAGCAACTGATCGAGATCCAGATGTTCGCGGTCGTGGACTGATACGAGCGCCGCGGAGCACTTCCCCCAACGGAAACCGGATCGTTGCTGGCCGTTGGGGGATGCCGGGCTTCAGGCTGCCTTGGCCGGTTGCGCGAGCGCGACCAGGCTGCGCAGGATCGCCGCCGTTCCGCGCAGCCGGGACCTTGGGTCTTCCCAATCGTCGAGGAAGACCACCTTCATGTCGGGCCGCACCCGCGCCGCCGGACCTTGGTCGTGAATGAATGCCACCAACCGATCAGGATTGGCGAAGGTATTGTCGCGGAATGACACCACCGCGCCCTTCGGACCGGTCTCGATCTTCTCCACGTTGGCCTGCCGGCAGAGCGATTTGATCGCGACGATCTGGAGCAGGTGTTCCACCTGCTGCGGCAACGGCCCGAAACGATCGACCAACTCGGCCCCGAAGGCTTGGATCTCGCGTTCATCCTCGATTTCAGCCAGGCGACGGTAAAGCGCGAGCCGCACCGGCAGGTCGGCGACATAGTCCTCTGGAATCATCACCGGCATCCCGATGGTGATCTGCGGCGACCACCGGTCGGCGACCGGGGCGGCGACGCCGGCCTTGAGACTCGTCACCGCCTCTTCCAGCATCTGCTGGTAGAGCTCGAAGCCAACCTCCTTGATGTGGCCGGATTGCTCCTCCCCCAAAAGATTGCCGGCGCCGCGGATATCGAGGTCGTGGGAGGCGAGCTGGAAGCCGGCACCGAGCGTATCCAGCGATTGCAGCACTTTCAGGCGCCGTTCGGCCTGGAGCGTGATCTTGCCCACGGGCGGTAACGTGAACAGCGAATAGGCGCGCACCTTGGACCGTCCCACCCGCCCTCGCAGCTGATAGAGCTGGGAAAGCCCGAAACGGTCGGCGCGGTGCACGATCAGCGTGTTGGCAGTGGGAATATCGAGGCCGGATTCGATGATCGTGGTCGACAGCAGCACGTCGTATTTGCCGTCATAGAACGCCGACATGATGTCTTCGAGCACGGTCGAGGGCATCTGCCCGTGGGCGACCGCAACCCGCATTTCCGGAACGTGTTTGTCGAGAAAATCCTTGGCGCCAGGCAGGTCCTCGATCCGCGGACAGACATAGAAGGCCTGCCCGCCGCGATAACGCTCGCGCAGCAGGGCCTCGCGCACGATCACGGGGTCGAACGGCGCGACGAAAGTGCGCACCGCCAGCCGATCGACCGGCGGCGAGGCGATAATGGAAAGGTCGCGCACGCCGGACAGCGCAAGCTGCAACGTGCGCGGGATCGGGGTCGCGGTGAGCGTGATCACGTGGACCTCTGCGCGCAATTGTTTGAGTCTTTCCTTGTGAGCGACGCCGAAATGCTGCTCCTCGTCGACGATGAGGAGGCCGAGGTCCTTGAACTTGATGGTCTTGCCGAGCAACGCATGGGTGCCGATCACGATGTCGATGCTTCCGTCGGCTATACCGTTCTTCACGCGCGCCAGTTCCTTGCCGGACACCAGACGCGAGGCCTGAGCAATGTGTACCGGAAAGCCGCGGAAGCGATCGACAAACGTCCTTGTGTGCTGGCGGGCGAGCAGCGTGGTCGGTACGACCACGGCGACCTGCTTGCCGTTCATCGCCGCGACGAAAGCCGCGCGCAGCGCCACTTCGGTCTTGCCGAATCCGACATCTCCGCAAACCAATCGATCCATCGGCCGGCCGGCCGCAAGCTCCTTGAGCACCGTATCGATCGTGGCCTGCTGGTCATCGGTCTCCTCGTAAGGAAAGCCGGCGCAGAATTCGTCATAAATCCCGTACCCGACTGCGAGTTGCGGCGCGTCGCGCAACTGCCGCTCGGCCGCGATCTTGATCAGTTCGTTGGCGATGTCGCGGATGCGACGTTTCATGCGCGCCTTGCGCGCCTGCCAGGCACCGCCGCCGAGCCGGTCGAGCTCCACTTGGGCGTCTTCCGAGCCGTAGCGGGAGAGCAGCTCGATGTTCTCGACCGGTAGGAACAGCCGGTCGCCGCCGGCATAGTGGATTTCCAGGCAATCGTGGGGGGCGCCGGCGGCTTCGATCGCGCGCAGCCCGACGAAACGGCCGATGCCATGGTCGACGTGAACCACGAGATCGCCGGTGGTGAGGCTCGTCACCTCGGCGATGAAATTTTCCGCCCGGCGTGCAGCCCGTCGCGGGCGAACCAGGCGATCGCCGAGAATGTCCTGCTCGCCGATCACAGCCGCTGCCGCCGTCTCGAACCCGCTTTCGAGCCCGAGCACCGCGAGCGCGACCTGGGGCTTGGGCAGCGTCAGCGCCTCCGGCCATGACCCGACCGGCACCAGATTGGCGAGCGCGTGGTCGGCAAGCACATGACTCATGCGCTCGCGCGCGCCTTCGCTCCACAATGCGATGACGACGCGCTTGCCGCCGGCCTGCAGCGCTGCGACGTGCTGGGTCACCGCCTCGAAAACGTTGCGCCCCGGCTCGGCGCGCTCGGCGGCAAAATTGCGTCCCTGCCTAGTGCCGGCATCGACGACCGGACCTTGCCCCTCCGGCACCGCGAACGGCGTGAGCTGCACCAGCGCGACCGCGGCGAGCCGCTCGCGCCACTCGGTTTCGCCGAGATAGAGCCGATCGGGCGGTAGCGGCCTGTAGGGTGGGCCGGCGCCACGCTGGGTCAGCGCCTGCTGCCGCGCGTCGTGATAGTCCTTGATCTGAGCCAGGCGTTCGCGCGCCGCATTTTCCGCAAGCGGCTCCAGCACCACGGTCGAGCCCGGCACGTAATCGAACAGCGTGTCGAGCCGGTCGTGGAACAGCGGCAGCCAATGCTCCATGCCGGGATGGCGCCGGCCTTCGCTCACGGCGTGGTAGAGGAGGTCGTCGGGGCCGGGGGCGCCGAACGCTTCGACATAGCCCAGCCGGAAGCGCCGGATCGTTTCGGTCGTGAGCTGGAATTCCGCCACCGGCACGAGATCGAGCGCGCGCAACTGGTCGGTGGTGCGTTGGCTCTCGGGATCGAAGCTGCGGATGGTTTCCAGCGTGTTGCCGAAAAAGTCGAGCCGCACCGGCTCGGCCATGCCTGGCGCATAGAGGTCGATGATGCCGCCGCGCACCGCGTAGTCGCCAGGCTCGCGCACGGTCGAAGCGCGGATGAAACCGTTGAGCTCGAGCCAGCCGGTGATGCCATCCATGGCAAGCACGTTGCCAGGCGCGACCGAAAGCGATTGCCGGGCGACGAAGTCCCGCGCCGGCACGCGCTGCAACACGGCATTGACGGTGGCGAGCAGGATCGAGGGGCGATCGTGACCCTTCATGCGAACGAGCCGCGACAGCGCCGTCATGCGCTGCGCGAGGAAGCCCGCGTGCGGCGAGACCCGGTCATAGGGCAGACAGTCCCAGGCCGGGAACTCCTGCACGGCGAGATCGGGCGCGAAGAAGTCGAGCGCGCGGGCGAGCGCGGCCATGCGCGTGCCGTCACGGCACACGACCACGAGGCTCGTCGTCGGCGCATCAGCGCGCGCGGCCACGGCACGGGCGAGATCGGCAACCACGAGCCCCTCGGCGCCGTCGGCGACGCCTGCCAGCGTGAGCGGCCGGCCGGGGGCGAGGAATTCGGCGGGACTGCGCGGCATGGCTATCTTGCGCCCTCGCCGCTTCGATTGAAATCGCGCAGTCGCCGGAACAGGGCGGTGTCGTAGTTCGGCGGCACCTCTGCCTCGCCGGTGACCCAGGCCAGCAGCTCGCGATCCGGCGCCTCGATCAGTTGCTCGAATTCGGCGAGCTCACTCCGCGTCAATTGCTCGAGGGTGGCATCGGCGAAGCGGCCCATGATCAAATCCATTTCCCGCATGCCGCGATGCCAGCTCCGGAACAACAGCGCCCGCCGGCGTGCATCAAGGTCATCGCTCGAACGTGTCATGCCGGTCATCCATTCCTCGCCGCTCGATTCGCAACGCCAACGGCCTGCACCGCCTTCCGCGGCTCTTTCACTGCAAAAGAGGTACGGAAGTCCGTGCAGGTCTACAGCTCTGTTCGCCCGCCACCCCCGCCGTATGCGAAGGGACAGCTTGCTCGATGGTCATATAGCGGCGCCAACGGCACATGTCAGCGGCCGTTGGCGTCCCGTTTGCGGGCCCGGCGTTGCTGGTCGCCGCGGTCGATACATGGGCCCGCCGCGGCTCATCACCCTGACCAACCGCATTGCCTATGCAGCGCAGCCGAGCGAGCATCGGCGAGGAATGCTCAGGGTGCCCGCATGCGGCCGAGCCTGCTCAATCCGCTGTTCGCTGCCGTCACGACGCTGCCCGGCGTCGGCTCGCAGCTGGAGAAGCTCTACCGGCGGCTGTTCGGCCGCGATCAGCCGGCGCGCGTCGTCGATGTGCTGTTTCATCTGCCGTCCGGCGCGATCGACCGCCGGGCACGGCCGAAGCTGCGCGATGTGGTGCCCGATACCGTCGTCACCGTCGCGGTCACCGTCGATCGCCACCGGCCGCCGCCGCCGCACCGGCCGCGCGTACCGTATCAAGTTTACACCAGCGACGAGACCGGTGACCTGATCCTGACCTATTTCAACGCGCGCAAGGACTACCTGCAGAAGCTGTTGCCGCTCGGCGAACGGCGCTACGTGTCGGGCACGGTCGCCCTCTACGATCACATGCGGCAGATGGTCCACCCCGACCGCGTCGTCGCGGAAGCGGACCTGGCGAAGCTGCCCCTGGTCGAACCGGTATATCCGCTGACGGAAGGGCTCAGCCTCAATCAGGTGCGCCGCGCCGCCGACGCCGCGCTTGCGCGGCTGCCGCAATTGCCGGAATGGCAAGACCCAAACTGGGTGGCGCGCGAGCGCTTCCCGCCGTTCGCCGACGCGCTGCGGCTTCTGCATCGGCCAACCGAGCCGGCCGACTTGTTGCCGGAAGGATTGGCGTGGTCGCGGCTCGCCTACGACGAGTTCCTGGCGGGCCAATTGGCGCTCGCGCTCGTGCGCGCGCATCTGCGGCGCCCCTCCGGCCGGGCGACGCCGGGCACCGGGCACATCCGGAAAAAGTTGATCGAGGCGCTGCCCTATTCGCTCACGCCGTCGCAGACGCGCGCCGTCGCCGAGATCGTCGCCGACCTGGTCAAGCCCGAGCGCATGCTGCGGCTGCTACAGGGCGACGTGGGATCCGGCAAGACCGTGGTGGCCTTGCTCGCCGCCGCAGCGGTGATCGAAGGCGGGCGGCAAGCCGCGCTGATGGCGCCGACTGAAATCTTGGCGCGGCAGCATTTCAACACCATCGCGCCGCTGGCGGCAGCGGCCGGCATCAATGTCGCCATCCTCACCGGCCGTGAGCGCGGCCGCGAGCGCGGCGACGTTCTCGAAAAGCTCGCATTCGGCGATACCCACATTCTCGTCGGCACGCATGCCCTGTTCCAGGAGGAAGTTGAATTCCGCGACCTCGCGCTCGCGGTGGTCGACGAGCAGCATCGCTTCGGGGTGCATCAGCGCCTCGCGCTTGCCAAGAAGGGGCAAGCGGTCGACGTGCTGGTGATGACCGCGACGCCGATTCCGCGCACGCTGGTGCTCACCTATTTCGGCGACATGGACGTCTCAGAGCTGCGCGAAAAACCGGCCGGTCGCCAGCCCATCGACACCCGCGTGGTTCCTCTCAACCGGCTGGACGAGACGGTCGGCGCGGTCGGCCGCGCTCTGGCGGAAGGCCGGCGGGTCTACTGGGTATGTCCGCTGGTCGAGGTCACCGAGAATAGCGATCTCGCTGCCGCGGAAGAGCGCTTCGGCGCGCTCAAGGACCGCTTCGGCGCCATGGTCGATCTCGTGCACGGCCGCATGAAGGGCGTCGACAAGGACCGCGCCATGGAGCGCTTCGCGACGGGCGAGAGACGGTTGCTCGTCGCCACCACCGTGATCGAGGTCGGCGTCGATGTGCCGGAGGCGACGGTGATGGTGATCGAGCACGCCGAGCGCTTCGGGCTCGCGCAACTCCACCAGTTGCGGGGTCGCATCGGGCGCGGCGCCGAGCATTCGACCTGCCTTCTGCTCTACAAGGGTCCGCTAGGCGAAACCGCCAAGGCCCGGCTCAACATCATGCGCGAGAGCGAAGACGGCTTTCGCATCGCGGAGGAGGATCTCAAGCTGCGTGGCGAAGGCGACGTTCTCGGCACGCGGCAATCCGGCATGCCGGGTTTCCGCATCGCCCGCATCGAGGTGCATGGCAAGCTGATCGGCGCCGCCCGCGACGACGCCGCGCTGCTGCTCACGCGCGATCCGGGGCTGACCTCCCCGCGCGGGGAGGCGCTACGCCACCTGCTCTATCTGTTCGAGCGCGACGAGGCGATCCGGCTCATCCGGGCGGGATAGGATACCCCACAACCTTCGGGCCACTCGGCTATTTCGCCGGCGCGGCGGTGCGGTCCGGCTGCTCCATGCGCGCGCTACGCGCGGTCTCCGCCAGCGCGGAGAGTCTCTTCTGCTGGTCGCTGCCGCCAGGTTGCACCATGCCGGCCGACATCAACAGCGTCATCGCCTGCTCGACGGAGATATCGAGATCGATCACCTGGCGGCGGGGCACGTAGAAAAAAAAGCCGGTCGTCGGATTCGGCGTGCACGGCATGAAGGCCGCGATGTGCTCGGTTTCGGGGAGCCGGGCAGCGATCTCGTCGCTCGCGGGATTCGACAGGAACACCAGCGACCACATGCCGGGTGAAGGAAATTCGACCAGGCCGACACGACGGAAGCTCGAGCCGCCTTTGGCAAAAAACGTCTCGAAGATCTGCTTCAGGCTCTTGTAAATCGGCCGTACGACCGGCATGCGGTGGAGGATGTTTTCGCCGATCTCGATGAGTTTACGACCGACGAAATTCGCGGTCAGGAACCCAAGCAGCGTGAGCGCAACGAGCGCAATGATGAAGCCTGTGCCGGGAATCTTGATCGGCAGATAGGTCTCGGGGCGGTAGGCGACCGGGATGAAGGGGCGTACGAGATCGTCGACCCAGTTGATGAACCACCAGGTGAGGCCGACGGTGATATAGGCCGGCCCCACCAGAATGAGGCCGGTCAGAAAATAATTGCGCAGCCGGACGATCAGGCCGTGATGGAACGGCACCGGCTTGTCGGGTTGGGACGGCGCGTCGGCGGGCGGTATCGCTGGCACCATGCCGGAATTGCGCTCGAACTCATTCATGCGACGATGTTCTTCCCGATGTCGCTCGGCAAGGCAAGGCTAGCCGCCTGCACGCGCTGCCACGATATGCACAAAAGCCGCGGGCCGATCACTCCACCGTGACCGACTTGGCGAGGCTGCGCGGTTGGTCGATGTCTTTCCCCATCACGGCCGCCGTATGATATGCGAGCAGTTGCACCGGGATGGCGTACACTAATGGCGTCACTGTGGCCGGCATGGCCGGCAGCGTGAGCTTGGTCAGTGCGTCCACGTGCGCCTCATGGGCGCCCTGGGGGTCACTGAGCAGGATGATCTTGCCGTCGCGGGCCGCGACCTCTTGCATATTGGACACGGTTTTCTCGAACACGCGATCATAGGGCGCAATGACGATGACCGGCATGTTTTCATCGATAAGCGCAATGGGGCCGTGCTTGAGCTCGCCCGCGGCATAGCCTTCGGCGTGGATATAGGAGATTTCCTTGAGCTTGAGCGCGCCTTCGAGCGCGAGCGGGTAGCTGGTGCCACGTCCGAGATAGAGCACGTCGCGGCTTTTCGCGAGATCGCGCGCGAGATGCTCGATCTGGGGCTCAAGCGCGAGCGCCTCCGCCATCAAGCGTGGCACTTCGATCAAGGCGCGCACAAGCGTCCTTTCGTCCGCTTCGGACAGCACGCCGCGTGCGCGGCCGGCCGCCACCGCGAGACAGGCGAGCACCGCAAGCTGGCAGGTGAAGGCCTTGGTCGAGGCAACTCCGATCTCGGGGCCGGCGAGCGTCGGCAGTACAGCGTCGCTTTCGCGCGCGATCGTCGAGGTAGGAACATTGACGACCGCCACAACGTGCTGCTTGTGCTCCTTGGCGTAACGCAGCGTCGCGAGCGTGTCTGCGGTCTCGCCCGATTGCGACACGAAAATCGCGAGGCCGCCCGCCTTCAACGGCGCCTCGCGGTAGCGGAATTCGGACGCAACGTCGATCTCGACCGGCAGCCGCGCAAAACGCTCGAACCAGTATTTAGCGACCAGTCCGGCGTAATAGGCGGTGCCGCAAGCGGATATCGAAACCCGATCGAGCGTGCGAAAGTCGAATGGCAAATCGATCGGCAGCCGCACGCGCTCGGCCGCCATATCGATATAGTGCGCGAGCGTGTGGCCGACGACTTCCGGCTGCTCGTGAATCTCCTTGGCCATGAAGTGGCGATAATTGCCCTTGTCGATGAGGAACGCCGCGGCCGAAGACTTGAGCACCGGGCGCTCGACCTTGCTGCCTTTGGCGTCGCGGACTTCGACGCCTTTGCGCGTGAGCACGGCCGAGTCGCCGTCCTCGAGATAGGAGATTGCATCGGTAAAAGGAGCGAGCGCGATGGCGTCGGAGCCAAGATACATTTCGCCGTCGCCGTAGCCGATCGCGAGCGGTGAGCCCTTGCGCGCGCCAATGAGGAGGTCGTTCTCGCCCGCGAACAGGAAGGCGAGCGCAAACGCGCCGCGCAGCCGCGGCAGCGCCGCCGCCACCGCCTCGGCCGGCGAGCGGCCGTCCTTCATCTCCTGGGTCACCAGATGGGCGATGACCTCGGTGTCGGTGTCCGAGCCGAACTTTGCGCCCTTCTTTTCGAGCTCCTCGCGCAGTTCGCGGAAATTCTCGATGATGCCGTTGTGGACGACGGCCAGGCGGTCGGTGGCATGAGGATGGGCGTTGCTTTCGGTCGGCCGGCCGTGTGTCGCCCAGCGCGTGTGGCCGATGCCGGCATTGCCAGTGAGCGGCTCGCGCGCGAGCCTGGCTTCGAGATTGCGCAATTTGCCTTCGGCACGCCGGCGGGTGAGCCGTCCGCCTTCCAGCGTGGCGACGCCGGCGGAATCGTAGCCGCGGTATTCGAGTCGCTTGAGCGCGTCGACGAGCGGGCCTGCGACCGGCTCACGCCCGAGAATGCCCACAATTCCGCACATGCGAGCGGCGGCCTCCGATTTCGGGTGCTGTGAATTATAGCCCCAACGAGGATGTATCGGCGGCGAACGCCGAAATGGAAATCAAAATACCTCTCAACTTGTGACAATTAAGACTAACATTCGCTTCTAGGCTACTTTGCGGGCGTGGTTTTTTTGCTTGCGGGGCGGCGCTCGCGCCGGTGCCGGGCCCAGCCCGCCTTGACGGCCTGGCGTCCGCGTCCGAGCGCCAGCGCATCTGCCGGGACGTCCTCGGTGATGACCGAGCCGGAGCCAACATAGGCACCGTCCCCTATCTTCACCGGCGCAACCAGCGCCGTATTCGAGCCAATAAAGGCGTTCTTGCCGATCTCCGTGCGATGCTTGCCGACGCCATCGTAGTTGCAGGTAATGGTACCGGCGCCGATATTGGCGCCGGCGCCGACGGTTGCGTCACCGATATAGCTCAGGTGATTGGCCTTGGCGCCGGTCTCCATCACGGCCTCCTTGACCTCGACAAAATTGCCGACATGCACATCGTCCTGCAAGCGCGCGCCGGGGCGCAGCCGCGCATAGGGGCCGACCAACGCGCCCTTGCCCACATGCGCGCGGTCGAGATGGGAGAAAGAGCGGATCACGGCGTTGTCCTCCACCGTCACGCCGGGCCCGAACACCACAAAGGGTTCCACCACCACGTCGCGGCCGAACTGGGTATCCGAGGACAGAAACACCGTCTCCGGCGCCACCAGCGTGACGCCCGCCTCCATCACCGCCTTGCGGAGCCGTTGCTGCAGCACAGCCGCGGTCTCCGCGAGCTGGGCGTTGGTGTTGATGCCGCGCACATCGTCCTCCTCGGTCTCGATGACGATTGCCTTGCGTCCCATCGCTCGGGCGATGGCGACAGCCTCGGTCAGATAATATTCGCCTTTGCGATTGTCGTTGCCGATGCGCTCGAGGATTGCCAGCGCCGTCGGACCGGCAAACGCCATCAGACCGCCGTTGCACAGGTCGATCGCGCGCTCGGCCGGGCTCGCATCGAGCTCTTCACGGATGGCGACGAGCTCGCCGTCTTTCAGCACCAGGCGCCCGTAGCCGGCAGGATCCTTCGGCCGGAATCCGAGCACCACCACCGCCGCGCCCTTGGCAAGGGCTTCACGTATTCGGGTCAAGGTCTGCGGCCGAATGAGCGGCGTGTCTCCGAAGATCACGAGCACATCGTCGGGCGTGCGCGCGATCGCGGCTCTTGCGGCCAGGACGGCATGGGCGGTACCGCGCCGCTCG
Source organism: uncultured Alphaproteobacteria bacterium (assembly GCA_963712565.1). Classification (GTDB taxonomy): domain Bacteria; phylum Pseudomonadota; class Alphaproteobacteria; order Rhizobiales; family Xanthobacteraceae; genus VAZQ01. Next base: position 19,446 of record CAVQIP010000008.1, read on the forward strand.
GTCTGCACGAAGATCTCGGCCGCGGGCAGCACCCGCTTGGCTTCAGCCGCGACCGGATCGGCGCCGAGCCCGACCACGACCGCGGTCATGGAGCCGCCGGCCTTGCATACGGCATCGAGCACATGGGCGAGCAGCGATCGGCCGGCGATGTTGTGCAGCACCTTCGGCCGGGCCGAGCGCATGCGGGTGCCCTCGCCGGCCGCGAGCACGATGGCAAGGCAGGTGCGTTCTCCCGTCAATGGACCTCCTCCGAAGGATGGCCGCCGGCGCCGTCATATCCGAGTGCGCTGCGGCGGAAAAGTGGAATGCGCGAGTAAGCTCTTGCCGGCAAACAAGCCCTTCCCCCTTGGCCGGCCTCCTCGGCGCGCCAACGCCAGGCGAAAAGGGGGGCGTGCCTGTGCCGTAGTTGCCGCGAGCGACTTTGCCCTCGGGGGCGTAGGCGGCATAGTACCGGCCCATGCAGTCCCGGCTCTTTCTGCCCACCGCACGCCAGACCAACTGGCTTCTGCTCATCGGTCTGCTCGCGCTCGGCGAGGCGCTCTATTTGCGTTACCTCGCGATCGAATATGCCCAGGTGTCGCTCGCCTGCCAGGCCGGGCTCGACACTTGGTTGTGCGGGACATTCAGGCTGGTCATCCTCCTGTACAACTACTCCGTATTCGGCTGGGTGGCGTTGGCCGCAGCCTTGCTCAATCTGCTGCGTCCCTCGATCGTATTGGTCTCGGTGGGCCTTGCCGCCGCCGCCTTCGGCCTGGTGCTGCATAATGCCGGTCTCGCCGGTCTGGCGGCCGCGCTGCTGATCCTCAGCCTGGCGCGTCCCGCGCCTGCAGTAGAGTGAACGCAAGCGCCAGCAGGGCGGTCGAAAACCACAGCGCCTGCCAATTGGCGATGCCTTCGTTGCAGGCGATATAGATGGCGGACGCAGCGAGCGTGACCGCCATCGCCGTCTCCGCGGCCGGGGCCGGCAGACGCCATTGCCACGTCGGGGAGAACCTCCAGGCCGAGATCAGCACAAACGGCATTGCCGCCCCGGTGAGCGGCGCGAACGGAAAGTCTCGGTACCGTCCATCGAATACCAGGCCGAGCGCCGCCTGCACCGAAAGCACGGCGAGAATGATCAGGAGGATGCCCAGCGCCAGCGCCGTCACTTCGCCCGGGCACGATCCTCGGCGGCCGAGCAGCTGCGCAAAGCTCGGCGGACGCGTCCCCGATACCAGGGCGGCAGCGCCAAAAACAGGCGCGAGCAGCGCCGCTCCAGCCCAGGCGAGCGAGCACAGCCAATCGCCGATGGTCAGGCTTTCGAGCGGCACGTTCTCGATCGTCCAGCCGATCACGATACCCGACGCGATCGCAATCGCCGTGATGCGCAGCCAGCAGCCGAGGGAGACGGCGACGGCCATCCGCCGGCGGCGGGCAAGCGCGGCGGCAAAAACTCCCCCGGCGAGCCCTACCCCGCCGGCCGCCTGCCAACCCCAGTGGGGATGGTTGGAGACGGCTCCCCCCCAGGCAAATTTGGCTTGTCGCCGATAGGCGTCGAACAACCCCCAATGGCCGCCGACAGTGCCTTCGAGGCGCCGCTTCCAGGGCTGGTCATAGGCCTCGATCAGGTTGATGCGATAATCCGCGCGTTTGGCGAGCGCGAGGACCTCATGAAGAACGCGGGCCTGGTTCACCGGCGACGGCAAGGCGCCCGCGCGCATGCGGCCGGCACTCGGCCACCCGAATTCGCCCACGAAAATGTCTTTGTTCGGAAAGGCGGCGACGATCTGTCTGCGGATGGCATCGACGTGCTGTGCCGCGTCCCGCGCGGGAATGGGGAAGTCCTCCCAGTACGGCAGGATATGGACGGTAACGAAATCGACCGCCTCGGCGAGTTCGCGGTGGCGCAGCCAGAACTCCCAGACGTCGGCATAGGTGACCGGCATCGCGACCTGCGCCTTGACCTCGCGGATGGTCCGAGCGAGGTCGGGAGCTGACATCTCTCCGCGCAGCAAGACTTCATTACCGACGATGATCGCCGCGATCACCTCGGGAAACTGCTTGGCCAGCGCGATCGTAGTCTCGATCTGCTTGCGGCTCCGCTCCGGCCGGCTCGACAGCCACAAGCCCTGCAGCACCTTCAGCCCGTGACGCTTGGCGATTTCCGCTATCTGGTCGAGCCCATGGTCGACCGAATAGGTGCGCACGCAGTCGGTTATTTGCTTGAGTTGGGCCAAATCCTGGTCGATTTGCCGAGGATCGATGGGAATATCAGGGTCGAACGGGCTCTGATCCCCCCGAAACGGGGCATACGAGATACAGTAGAGCTTCTCGCCCGCCGCCAGCGGGGATGGCGGCATCTCGACCGCGGCCCCGAGCCATCCCCAGGCGGCGACGATCGCCGCAGCGGCAATCGCGAAGAGCGCGGTCGCAATGCCCATCAAGTTCAGTCCCGTCCCCTGACCGGCGTCCCGCTTATCGTGCCCGACCCACGCTGCCAAGCATTCGCACGCAGGAGCGCGAACCTTTTCGGCCTTCCCCTCCCTCGTCCGTCTTGGCGGCGTCGCGCCCGGCTGCTTTAATCAGGTTGCAGTTCCGGCAGCGGCCGTCGCCGCAATGCTGACCGAATGGGTCCGCATGTGAAGGAACCAACCACCCGGCCGACACGGCCCGCACATCCAGAGCAACCATGCGCCCTCCCCGTATGCGTCTTCTCGCCGCCGCCCTCGGCGCGGTGATGCTGTTCGCCGCCGCCCCGACATTCGCCCAGAGCACGGACCAGAAGACGGGGGACAAGCCGCCGGCCGGCGACGCCAAAGAGACGCAGAAGAAGATCGACGAATTTGCCGAGGCCGAGAGGGTTTTGGGCGGGCCCGCCGCCAATCCGGAGTGCGTTTGGCTGGGCCGACGGGTGGTGAGCCTGCTCTGGCGCGACGACCTCGATACCGCTTTCCGCCATCTCGACCTTTACGACCGGTTCGGCTGTCCGGCCGGCCATATCCAGGCGACCTTCCGCTGCGTCGTACGGCAGGGAAACATCGATCCGAAGGCAACCGACACGCTCAACGGCCGGGTGCATGGCTGTTGGATCAATCCGGGCGCCGAGACGCAGGGGACGGCCGCCGCGCCCAGCGGCACCACCAACCGCTAGTCTGTACAAACATTCAGCCGAGCAAACGCTAAGCTGTACAGACGTTCAGAATGACTGTTTAAATTTTGCGGAACGTTTTTTTTGTTGCGGCGTTGTTGTCCTTGAATCGGCCATGACTGATGGCTACTTGCTAGAACGCCTCGTGCTAAGGTACGTTCTCCACGACCTTGGTTGAACCTAGGGGACAGGTTCGGGTCTCTGTCTTCTGCCCCGCGTGGTTGCCGTTTATGCGCACCGTGGCTGCTGTGGTGGCGCTTGTCGTCTGCGTGCATGCCGGTTTGTGGAGTTTGCTCCAACGGCAACAGGCGGTCGCCAATATCGACGTTCCGCTGGCCAGCGTTTCTTATTCTCCCTACACGCGTTCACAGCACCCGGATTACGGCGACCGCCCGACGCCGGCGCAGATCCGCGCTGACCTGAAAATCCTCAGTCCCTATACGCAGTCTATCCGTACCTATAGCGCCACCGGCGGCGGCGAACTCGTGCCGGCCATCGCCGCCGAATTTGGGCTCAAGGTCACCCTCGGCATCTGGATCGACAAGGACGAGGCCCGCAACGAGCGGGAGATCCAGGCCGCCATCGCGCTGGCGCGCCGCTACAGCAACATCAACGCGATCGTGGTCGGCAACGAGACGATGTTGCGGGCGGACAAGTCGGTCGACGACCTGATCGGGATCATTCGGCGGGTCAAGCGCCAAAGCCCGGTGCCGGTCACGACCGGTGAAACCTTCGACGTCTGGCTGGGCATTCCCGACCCCAAGAAACCGCAGGATGCCGCCAAGAAGGCGGAAGCGGCAACGAAACTCGCCTCGGCTGTCGACTTCATCGCCGCCCATATCCTTCCGTATTGGGGCGGCACGCCGGTCGATCAGGCGGTCGAGCAGACCATCCTCACCTACAACCAGCTGCGGGCGAGGCATCCCGGCAAGCGCATCGTGATCGCGGAATTTGGCTGGCCGAGCGGCGGCTACAACATGCACGGCGCCGACCCGGGACGCATCGAGCAGGCCACCGTGCTGCGCGATTTTGTTTCCCGTGCCGAGGCTTACGGCATCGACTACAACGTCATCGAAGCCTTCGATCAGCCCTGGAAAACCAACGAAGGCGGCGTCGGCATGTATTGGGGCCTGTTCGACGCTTCGCGCCACGCCAAGTTCACCTGGACCGGACTGGTGCACGACCCAGACCATTGGAAGGTCGGGGGTCTTGCGGTGCTGCTCGGCTTGCTGCTCTCGCTGCCGATCCTGGCGCGAAGCCGCGCCACCTTCGGCGAAGCCGCCACGCTCGCGATCGCGGCCAACCTGGTCGGTGTCTGGTTCGCGACCGTGTTCGCCTTCTGGCAGACCCATTATTTCGTGCTCGGCGCCGCGTTCGCGCTCGGGCTCGGCATCGTGCTCCTCATCCCGCTGGTCGTGATCGCGCTCGCACGCATCGAGGAGATTGCGACCATCGCATTCGGATGCGCCCCGCGCCGCCTGATCGGCGCTCCCCTGCCCGTTGCCGACGGCTTCGCGCCCAAGGTCGCGATCCACGTTCCGGCCTATCGCGAGCCGCCGGATATGCTCAAAGCCACGCTCGATGCGGTCGCCCGCCTGGACTATCCGAATTTCGAATGCGTCGTCGTCATCAACAACACGCCCGATCCGGCGTTTTGGCGGCCGATCGAGGACCACTGCCGCGCCCTCGGCGAGCGCTTCAAGTTCATCTGCGAGGACAACGTGAGCGGGTACAAGGCGGGCGCGCTGCGCCTTGCCCTCGCGCATACCGCGGCCGACGCCGAGATCATCGCGGTCATCGACGCCGATTACGTCGTGCGGCCCGACTGGCTCAAGGACCTGGTTCCTGCTTTCATCGATCCCAAGGTCGGAATGATTCAGGCGCCGCAGGATCATCGCGACGGCGAGCGCACCGTCATGCATCACGCCATGAACGGTGAATATGCCGGCTTCTTCGACATCGGGATGGTCCAGCGCAACGAGGCGAATGCCATCATCGTGCACGGCACCATGTGCCTGATCCGTCGCGCTGCACTGATCTCGGTCGGCGGCTGGTCGAGCGACACGATCGTCGAAGATTGCGACCTCGGGCTGCTGGTGCTCGAGCACGGCTGGCAGATTCACTACACCAACCGGCGCTATGGTCACGGCCTGCTGCCCGACACCTTCGAGGCCTACAAGAAGCAGCGTTATCGCTGGGCCTATGGCGGCTTCCAAATCCTGCGCAAGCATTGGCGGTATCTGCTTCCTCGCGCCGGCGGCCTGACGCGCGAACAGAAGCGCGAATTCGCGCTCGGCTGGCTCAATTGGCTGGGGGCGGAATCGATCGGCGTTGCGGTCGCGATCCTCAATCTCGTCTGGACGCCGGTGGTTGCCTTCGGCGGCATCGCCATCCCGGACACCATCCTAACCATCCCGATCCTGGCGGCCTTCGTGGTCACGCTCGCGCATTTCATCGCGCTTTATCGCCTGCGGGTGGCCGTTCCGCTCGGCCAAATGATGGGCGCAGTGATTGCCGCCATGTCGGTGCAGTGGACGGTCGCGCGCGCGGTCGGTTGCGGGGTGTGGAAGGAAAGCCTTCCCTTCATGCGCACCGCCAAAGGCGGTGCGACCTGCAAGGGGCCGGATTTCCCGGCATTTTGGGAGGGAGTGCTGGCCGCGCTGCTGCTGATCGGCGCCGTGATCGTGCTGGCCACCAACTACAAGCAAATCCACGAGGTCGATATTTTCGCCCTGGTACTCGCGGTCCAGAGCCTGCCGTTCCTGGCGGCGGTCGCGATCGGCGCGTTGGAAGGCTCGCGCTTCAACGAATTCGCCTATTGGCGGAGCGTCGAGGCCAAGGTCGCTGCCCAGTTGCCGCATCCGGCAGCGGCCGTCGCCGAGACCCCTGCGCAGCTTCCCGCCGACAACCGGATCGAAGCGGCGCAGTAGCCGCCGTCGTCATTCAGGGTTGGCGGTCCGCGCCGTCTCGCAACGCCGTAGAAAATTTTATCCCGGCAGCGCCGTTTCCACCAGCTTGACCCAGTACGACGTCCCGATCGGGATCGTCTCGTCGTTGAAGTCATAGGCCGGGTGGTGCAGGCCGGCGCTATCGCCGTTGCCGACGAAGATGAAGGCGCCCGGACGGGCCTCGAGCATGAACGAGAAATCCTCCGCGCCCATGACCGGCGCGACGTGATCGTCGACCCGCTCGTGTCCGACCACCTGCGCCGCGACCGAGGCCGCGAACGCCGCCTGCCGTTCGTGGTTCCGGGTCACCGGGTAGTCGCGCTTATAGGTGAGCTTCGCGGTCGCGCCATAGAGCTGCACCGTTCCGGCCACGACCTCGTGCAGGCGCTTTTCCAGAAGATCGCGGACCTCGGGGGTAAGGCTGCGGGCGGTACCACGCAGGAGCGCCGTCTGCGGGATCACATTGTCGGTCGTGCCGGCCTGGAACACGCAGATCGAGATCACCGCCGCGTCGAGCGGATCGACATTGCGCGCGACGATCGACTGGATCTGGTTGACGATTTGCGCGCCCACCAGCACGGTATCGACCGAGATATGCGGCCGCGCGGCGTGCCCGCCGCGGCCCTCGATCTCGATCGTGATGCGGTCGGCAGCCGCCATCTGAGGACCCGGCCGCAGCGCGAATTGGCCGACCGGAAGGCCGGGATAGTTGTGCATGCCGTAGACCTCTTCGATGCGGAAGCGGTCCATCAACCCGTCCTGGACCATCGCTTTGCCGCCGGCGCCGCCCTCCTCGGCCGGCTGGAAGATCACGACCGCGGTGCCTGCGAAGTTGCGCGTCTCGGTCAGATAGCGCGCGGCGCCGAGCAGCATCGCGGTATGGCCGTCATGGCCGCAGGCATGCATCTTGCCCGGCACCGTCGACTTGTACGGGACGTCGTTGGCCTCTTCGATCGGCAGCGCGTCCATATCGGCGCGCAAGCCGATGACCCGGCCGCCGTCGCCGCCCTTGCCGCCGCGGATCACGCCGACCACCCCGGTGCGTCCGATCCCGGTCACCACCTCGTCGCAACCGAAGCTCCTGAGCTTGTCGGCGACGGCAGCCGCGGTGCGGTGAACGTCGTAAAGGAGTTCGGGATGGGCATGGATGTCGCGCCGCCAAGCGGTGATCTCGCGATGCAGGTCGGCGATGCGGTTGATGATCGGCATTGGTCGACTCCTCGGACGGCGGGTCCGGCCGCCGGCCGCGCGTCACCTAGAACATAGGTCGATTGGGCCGGTTTGGACAGATCGAAGCTGCGGCAATGTTGGCCGGCTATTGACCCCACAGGATGCCCCCCGTACACAGCCGCAACGCGGTTCAGCCTCCCAACATGGGCCCGTAGCTCAGCGGTAGAGCAACTGACTTTTAATCAGTAGGTCGCTGGTTCGATCCCAGCCGGGCTCACCAATAAAATCGACTACTTGTTCGTTGGCTCAGATAGGCTAGGGGCTTCGGGGCAATATCGGAGCAACAATCTACAAAATTTGGCTGCGTGCCGCCGAAGTCATGCCCACGACTGGCCCTCGCGCCGCATCCGCGGGTGCGCCGGGCCGCTCACGCGACTAGATCAAGAGCAAGAACCCAAATGCGCTAGCGGTGACACGGGAGGCCGCAGAAGATTGGGGCAAATGACTGCCCCGATCTGCCGGGCCACCGACAGATCGGGGCTTGCTACCAGGGTGGAGTGACGAAAGTTTCACCCTGGCGGCATGGGGATTCCGAGAAGATGGTCCCGTGCGCTGGATCGAACGGCACGCACGCCGGTCTATTGGCTCAGAAAGATTTTCCGGAGTTGCTGATGTTCACTGAGCCGGAACTCGGCCTTCGGAGCCGGGGATCGGAAGGGCTTTGTGAGATTTTCTTGCGTGATCACCGAGGCTCGCTCGACTGCCGAGTACGCAACTACATCGCCGGTCACACCGATGCCGACGAGGGCGATGCCGACAGCAACGACCATTCTGATGGTGAATTGCGTGATGCCGCTACGCATGTCCGTCCCCGTCCATTGGGTGAGCACGTGCTGTGCCTGTGCGGGTATAATTACCCGGCCCTGAGCAATAAGCCTGTGACGCATTTCACAGGTGCGGCCTGAAAGACCTGGACGGCCGGAAACAGAAGAAGCGCCGCGAATATGAGCCCGCATCGTTGGCGGTTAGGTCATGACGCCCGCTGATCTGCAACGGCTGTACGAATACATGCTCGACATCGTCGGGTTCATGAGATCAGTGAGGAGATGTGCGGTGATCGAGGACCCGTGGGTGGAGTTGGTACACATGCTGCCGCCGAGGGAGCCGCAGCATGCCGGCAAAATTCGACCAGCGGTACGGGCTCGATCTTTTCATTGCGCCCACGCAGCACGAGATCGGCGGGTATCAAGGAAGACTTAGGTCGCTGGTTCGACTCTAGCCGGGCTCACCATCCAAATCCCGCCACATCGACCGCTTCATAATATCGCTCGGCGCAAGCCGGCGCCCGCAATGGAGGAAGCAGGATGGCTAACTATGTAAGCAAGTTGATCGCAACGGCCGTGGTCGCCGCGGGCGTTTCGTCGGCGGCAACCGTCGCGTCCGCGACGCCGGTGGCGAACGCGCTGGCGCTCAAGAACGCTGTACCGGCCAGCGTCGAAACCGTGCAATGGCGCCGCGGTTGGGGCTGGGGGGGCGTGGGGGCGGGCTTTATCGCCGGCGCGATCATCGGCGGGGCGCTCGCTTCGCCCTATTACTATGGGTACGGCCCCTACTATCCCGCCCCCTATTATCCCGCCCCCTATTACGTGGCGCCGCCGGCACCCGCCTATTACGGGTACGGGCCGCCCGCACCGGTCTACGGCGCGCCTGTTGCCGGAGACGCCGTCGCCTACTGCAGGCAGCGGTTCAGGTCCTACGATCCGGCCAGCGGAACCTATCTCGGCTACGACGGCCTTCGGCATCCGTGTCCCTGATCGCGTGGCCGCGCCTATGTCTGCGCCGCCACCCCGGCGGTGCTTTCGTCTTGTCCGGCGACCGTCGGTCCAAGCTCGCCGCAACCATTCGTTGCGCCTAGCGCCTCAATTCGGATCGAACGCACGCTTGGCACGATCGACCACCGGCTTCGACGTCGCGGAATAGCGCGCGATCAGCGCCGCGACCTCCTCGCCGGTGTTGGGCACGATGTCGATCTGCGTGGCCTTGGCCTCGGCGAGGAACTGATTGTCCTCCATGGTGGCCATGAACGCGCGGCGCAGGGCGTTCATCCGCTCGCGTGGCATTTCGGGCGGTGAAGCGTAGATGCGGCCGAGAGATTGCGCGGCGAAGATCAGCGCGTAGAGCTGTCGATCTTCTTCGGTCTTGGCGTAGTCCTCGACATGCGGGACCCCGGACAGCTCGGCGCTCTTCCTGCCGCTGAGCTGAATGATGACCTTGAAGTGCCCGGACTCGAGCTCGTCCCGCCAGGATGATTTCAAGGTCGAGATCGGCAGCGCGCAGACTCCGTGCACCTCGCCGCGCTGCAAGGCGATCTTCACGCTGCCGGAGCCCTTGTAGCCGTAGACTAGCTTGATCTTGGCGCCGAGCAGATTTTTCACCGCGAGGGCGAACTTGCCCAAAGGCCCGGTGGCGCCGGTCGCGCCGAACACGACTTCCTTCTCGCGCAACTCGTCGAATGTGGTGATGCCGGACGCGGTCGAGACCCCGCAGGTTCCGACGCTTTCCTCCATGTTGCCAATCCAGACGAGCTTCGCCGGGTCGAACTTGGCGGCGCTGTTGCCGAACAACGGCTCGAACGGCACCGTGTGGACGAAGGTCGCCATCACCGTGCCGTCCTTCGGCGCCACGTTGTAAAGCCAATTGGCCGCGGTGATGCCACTCGCCCCCACCATGTTCTGGACCACCACGCCTGGGGTGCCCGGGATATGACGGGAGAGATGACGCGCGAGCACGCGGCCGTAGACGTCGAAGCCGGTGCCCACCTCGTGGGCGACGACGATCGAAACGGTTCGCCCCTTGTAGAAATCTGCCACCTCGTCGGCCGCGGCAGGCGCCGAAACCCCAAGCGCGAGCATGGTGAGCATCACCCCGCCACCGCTTGCCGTCTTCGTCATGGCCATCTCCCTTGTCGCACCGCATGCCGTTTGCCGGAGGTTTATAGCAAACCGGCCAGCGGCGTTGAGGTCCTTGCGACTTATGGGATGTAAGCTCGCGCCCTTGTTCGAGACGCGCGCGTACCTGCGGTGTTTACGCTTCCGCACTTAGCGATGCGCGTTCCCCAGGAGAGGCGGCGACCTACCGCAGTCCTGCGACCGCCCGCGCCTCCCCGGTCAGCTCCAAAACGTGCATGCCGGTGTTGGCGCGATCGACGACATAGATGTAGCCGCGGTCATCGGTCTCGACATTGTTGCTCTGTACCGAGGTCGTGCAGCGCTCCTGGCCGTCGATCTTGAAGCAGCGTTTCTCGGTCGCTTCCGTCATTGCCGGAATGAAATAGCCGACTTCCTTGGGCTGGTAGGGATTGCGCACGTCGAGCGCGCGCACGCCGCCGGCGAAATAGGTGATGAAGGCGAGCTTCTTGTGAAACACCGGGGCCGTGCTCTCGTTCGAGGAGTGGGCGCCGAAGCGCACACCGCGGTCACAGTAATTGCCGCCGGCTTCGGGCACCGAGAAGTTCGAGACCATCATCGGCCTCGCCTCGACACTGATGTCGGCGAACCACACCATCTGGTGCGTCTCCTGGCACCCGTTGGCCCGGCCGGTCGCCTCGCTGACGATCATGACGAAGTCGCGCATCGCCCCCACCCGGTATTTCGCGAATTCGGGCAGCGGCATCTGCAGCAGCGGAAAGGACGTATGCGCCCCATGGAGCGGCGACATGTCGAGCCGGCCGACCTCAGGATAACGCAGGTTCTCCGGCGTCGGCTCCTTCGGCCCGGTCAACAGCTTCGCGCGGTCCACAATCTGAAAAATCCCGCCGTTGAGCGGTCCGTAGGCCAGGTAGAGGCGATTGCCGTGCGTCCCGGTCGAGATCGGACCATGCAGATCGGACGGCACCGCCCCGGTCGCACCGGGCTGGTGACCCGGCAGGCCGAAGTCGCGGAGCTTCACCGGCTTTGCCGGATCGCTGAGATCGTAGACCTCGAGCATGCGGTGCCCGCGCCAGCTGGGCAGGCCGGAAACCAAAAAGCCGATGCCGGTGTCGCACTCCCACCAGCTCTTGTGCGTGTCCTTGTAATTCCCGCCGATGCGGCTGACGAGTTGCGGGCTTGCCGGATCGGCAACGTTCCAGATTTCGTGCGCCAGTCGGCCGAACGAACGCAGCAGGTAGACTGCGTTGGCGTCGCCGTTGCTCAGGCTTTTGCCGTCGCACACGCGCGTCATCTGCGCCCCGCCGGCTTCGGGGCCGCCTTCGGCCCCGGGGATGTGCGCCAGATATTTCGGCTGCGCCGGGTCGGTCACGTCCACGATCGATGTGCCGTTGAACTCGGGCCTGCCGCTGATCGAATTTACCGGCTTTGCCACGTAGCTCGCGCCGTGGTGGCCGATATAGGCGATGTAACGATCTCCCTGCTTGTGGATGGTCGGCTGATAGGCGCTGCGGGCTTGCAGATCGCTGAAACCCACGAGTCGCATGTTCCGCGCTTCCGCCGGCTCGCCGCGCCTGGCCGTCTGGGCGCAAGCGGTCGAACTCGCTAACAGGGTCGCAAGGAGGGTGGCCGCGATCCGAAAGTGACGAACGTCGGTGATGGCCATCATTTGTCTTCCCTAGTCATGTGCTGGATGCGCTGTCGCCCGGAAGGACGAGCGAGGCGCGCACCGCGAGCGAGCGAGGAGCTCGGTCCTCCTTGGACGCGGCTACCGGCCGTCTCAGCACGACGCCGCCTTTTTACTGCATGCCCGCGACCGCGCGTGCCTCGCCGGTCAATTCCAAGATGTGCATGCCGGTATTGGCGCGGTCGACGACGTAGATGTAGCCGCGGTCGTCGGTCTCCACATTGTTGCTCTGGATCGCGATCTTGCAGCGGTCCTCGCCCTCGACCTTGATGCAACGCTTGTCGGTTGCTTCGGTGATCGAGGGGATGAAATAGCCGATCTCCTTCGGCTGATACGGGTTGCGCACGTCGACCGCGCGCACGCCGGCATTGAAGTAGGTGATGAACGCGACCTTCTTGTAGAATACCGGCGCCATGCTTTCATTCGACGAGTGCGCGCCGAAGCGGCCGCCGCGCTGGCAGAAATTTCCGCTCGCCTCCGGGACCGAAAAATTCGACACCACCATCGGCCGCGATTCGATCGTTACGTCGACGAAGAACACGATCTGCCGCGCTTCCTGGCATTCGTTGAGTATCTGCTCGTCGACGATCATGACGATGTCGCGGAGCTTGCCATCCTTGTCGTGCGCGAACTCCGCCACCGGCATTTTGCGGCATCGGGAACACGGTATGCGCGCCGTTGAACGGCAGCATTTCGAGCTGGCCGACCACGGGATAACGCAGGTTCTCGGGTGTCGGCTCTCGCGGGCCGTTCAAGAGCTTTTCGCGATCGACGATCTGCAGCACGCCGCCCTTGTTGGTGCCGTAGCCGAAATAGACGCGATTGCCATGCGGCCCGGTCGATACCGGCCCGTGCAAATCGGCCGGCACCGCGCCGCTCGATCCCGGCTCCTGCCCGACCAGGCCGAAGTCGCGGATCTTCACGGGTTTGGTCGGATCGCTGAGATCGTACACCGTGGTCATGCGCCGCGTGCGCCAGCCCTCGACGCCGGAGACAAGGTAGGCGATGCCGGTGTCGCACTCCCACCAGCTCTTGTGGGTGTCCTTGAGTCCCTGGACAATGCGCGTGAGCAGCGTGGGCTTGGCCGGATCGGTGACGTCCCAGATTTCATGTCCCTGCCCGCCGAAGACGCGTAGTAGGTAGGTCTTCGCCGCGTCGCCCTTGGGCAGCGTCTTGCCGTCGCACACCCGCACCATTTGTGCGCCGCCCGCCTCGTAATTGCCTTCCAGCCCCGGAATATGCGCGAGATATTTCGGCTGCGCTGGATTGGTCACGTCCACAATCGAGGTGCCGTTGTATTCGGCTTGTCCGGTGACAGGATTGATCGGCTTCGGGACGTCGCGCGTGCCGCCATGGTGCCCGATATAGGCGATGTAGCGATCGCCTTGATGATGGATGGTCGGCTGGTAGGCGCTACGGGCCTGCAGATCGCTATAACCGACGAGTCGCATGTTCCTGGCTTCCGGCGGATCACCGAGCTTGGGCGCCTGCGCGAGCGCCGGTATCGCCACCAGTGCCATCAATCCGGCGGCCGTGCTTGCCGTCACGCCACGCGCGCCGCGGATCGAACGCCTTCGTTGCATCATGCGTCTCCCTGATTGGCTCTATGTCCGAGATTGCCGCGTTGCAGCCGGCAAGACGCGTCCGTCCGACGCGTCTCGCCGCAGGGCGAACGCCGGTCGCTATCCCAGCGCGGCCTTGACTCGCTCGGGCGCGAACGGCGTGTGGCGCAGGCGCACGCCAGCAAGCTGCATGACCGCGCTTGAGATTGCGGGCGCGACCAGCGGCGTCGCCATCTGGCCGACACCGGTCGGATGGTTGTCGGTCGAGATCACCTCGATGTGCATCGCCGGCACCTCGTTCATGCGCGGCACGCGGTAGTCGTAGAAGTTCGACTGCTCGACCGCGCCGTCCTTGATCGTGATGCGCTCGCTCAGGGCCAGGCCTAGCCCGTAGACGATGCTGCTCTCGGTCTGTGCCACCACGTTGTCCGGCTGCACCGCGACACCGCAGTCGATGGTGCACCAGAAGTCGTGCACCTTGATCTGGCCGCTGGCGCGGTCGAGCGATACCTCGGCGACGCCGGCGACCTGCGAACCGGAATAGTCGAGAAACGCGAAGCCCAGGCCGCGGCCGTCGCGCTTCTTGCCCCAGTTCGCGATTTCCGCGACCCGCTCGACCACCTTCACCGCGCGTGGCGTGTTCTTCAGGAGCTCGAGCCGGAACTTCACGGGGTCGATGCCGAGCTTCACCGCGATCTCGTCGAGGAAGGTCTCGGTCGCGAACCTGTTGGCGGTGAAGCTGATCCCGCGCAGGGGATTCGTGCGCACCCCGGTGTCACGATAGAGCTGTTCGACCAGTTGGTGCGGAACGTCATAACCCCGCAGATCGGCGCCGAGCATCGCAATGAAGTCCTTGCCGCCGCTCATCTGGTAGCGCACCGGGTCCATATAGGGCCCGACCCGGTCCACGGCGATGCGGTGATGCCACGCCGTGAGCTTGCCGGAGGGATCGAACCCGGCCTTCAGATAATGAGCGGAGATCGGCCGGAAGCGTCCGCTGTGGACATCGTCCTCGCGCGTCCACATCACCTTCACCGGTCGCCCCGCCTCTTTCGACAACAGCACCGCGTCGATGATGAAGTCGACGTCGCGGTTGCCACGCCGGCCGAAGCCGCCACCCATCAACATGTCGTGGAGCTTCACCTTGTCGCGCGCAATCCCGAGGACTTTGGCCGGCGCCTCGCAGGCGATGCTCTGGCTCTGCGTTCCGGCCCAGATTTCCACTGAATCGCCGGACGGCGACACCGAGGCGATGGCGTTCAACGGCTCCATTTGCGCGTGATAGGCGTAGTCGCAGCGGTACTCGGCCTCCAATGCGGAGGAGGCCTTCTGTATCTCGCCGCGCGCGTCGCCGACTTTGCTCCATTCCGTTGCACCGCGGGTGAGGTTCTTGGCATCGGCGGCGAACCCCTCCATGCCTTTATCGCTGTCGAAGCCCCAGGCGGTGCCGGTTCTGCTCCAGGTCACGGATTGCGTGAGCGCGCGGCGCGCCTCGAACGCCGCCCAGGGCGTGTCGGCAAGCACGCCCACGCCATAGGGCAGGCGCACGATCTTGACCGGTCCGGCGATCACCTTGGCCTTGGTGTCGTCGATCTTGTCTGGAATCGAGCCTTCCACCGGCGCGCGCAACACTGCGCCATAGAGCATGTTCGGGACCTGCACGTCGATGCTGTAGCGCGCACTGCCGTCGACCTTACCCGGCAGCTCGACCCGCAGCACGTCCTTGCCGATGAGCCGGAACTGACTCGGCTTCTTGAGCTCCTCGGGCTTGATCTCCGGGGCCTTGCCGGGGATTTCGGCGAAGGCGGCGATCTCGCCGTAGCTGAGCTTGCGCCCCGAGGCAGCGTGCACGACCGCGCTCGGCTCGGTGGTGAGCTCCGCGACGGGGACGCCGAGCTTCTTGCTGGCATTGTCGAGCAACACCCGGCGCACCTGCGCACCGAACAGGCGCAGCGGCCGATAGTAGCTCGTCACTGCGTTGGAGCCGGCGGTGTACATCATGCCGCCGAAGCCGGGATTGCCGTAGATCGCGTCGATCGGCGGCGCCGGCATCACCCGCACCTTCGACCAATCGGCGTCGAGTTCCTCCGCGATGATCAGCGGCAGCGAGGTCATGGACCCCTGCCCCATCTCGGTCGCCGGCGACATGATCGTGATCGTCCCGTCAGCGGCGATACTCACCCACGGGCTCAGCGCATTGCCGGCCCGCTCGCCCGACAGCGCCGCGGCTTCGGCACGGCGATTGGCGCCGAGCGCCACGGCGAAGGTGAGGCCGGCGGCCCCGATCATGACTTGACGACGCGAAAGCCGCGCGCGCCGCGACGGCGCCGCATGCAAACTCTCAACTGCGATGTGCTGGGTCATGGCTCAGGCCTCCCGCGCGGCGCGCTCGACCGCGCGCACGATGCGCTGATAGGTTCCACAGCGGCAGATATTCGTGCTCATGTGCTCGACGATCTGCTCGCGCGTTGGATTGGGAATCTGCCGCAGAAGATCGGCCGCGCTCATGATCTGGCCGGACTGGCAGTAGCCGCATTGCGGGACGCGCTCGGCGAGCCACGCCTTCTGCAGCGGGTGCGATGAATCCCCCGACAAGCCTTCGATCGTGGTCACCGACTTGCCGGCGATCTCCGACACCTGGGTTTGACAGGAGAACGCGCGCTTGCCGTCGATATGTACCGTGCAGGCACCGCACAGACCGGTGCCGCAGCCGAACTTGGTGCCGGTGAGCTTGAGGCCTTCCCGGATCACCCACAACAACGGCGTTGCCGGCGGCGCATCGGTCGACGCCGCCTTGCCGTTCACAGTGAAGTCGATGGCCATGGATTCCTCCCTGAGAGTCGCTGGCACGATTTGCTACTTGTAGTTTGCTATTCGCTTTCCTCCGTCGCCTTTCGTCTTCGTCCATTCTGCATCGATCTACCCCAGCGCGGCCTTGACCCGCGCCGGATCGAGTGGCAGGTCGCGGATGCGCTTCCCGGTCGCATGCGCGAAGGCGTTGGCCACAGCCGCGACCGCCGGGCCCTGCGAACCTTCGCCGGAGCCGAGCGGACGCTCGCTCGGGCGATTGATCAGCTCGACCTCGACCGTCGGCGCCTCCGGCATGGTCAGGATCGGGTAGCTCGCCCAGTCGCGCGCGAGGATGCCGCCGCGGTCGAACCGCACCTCCTCCTTCAGTGTCCAGCTCACGGATTGAACGATGCCGCCTTCGATCTGATTGGTCAGCCCATCCGGGTTGATGATCAAACCGGAGTCGACCGCCGCCCAGGTCCGCGGCACCCGCACCACGCCGCTGGCGCGGTCGACGTCGACCTCCGCCACCACGGCCACGTAACAGGCGAGATTCTTGTACTTGGCGAAGCCGATGCCGCGGCCGCGCCGGCCGTCGCCCCTCGCACCGTCTTGCCAGCCGGCTTTCCTGGCCGCCGCTTCGATCACGGCCCGGGCCCGCGGATCCTTCAAGTGCGCGAGACGAAAGACGACCGGATCGGCGCCAGCCGCAGTCGCCAACTCATCCATGAAAGATTCGAGCGCGAATACGTTGGCATAGGCGCCGAGCGTGCGCAGCGCCGACACCCGGATCGGCATGTCCTGGACGAAATGGTGCACGACCCGCTGGCTCGGGAAGTCATAGAGCGGGATCGCGTTGCGGTCGCCGCCGCCGGCTGGCTGCGGCGGGCTGGTCGGCGGCCCCATCTTCTGCGGCTCGGCGAGATACCAGGCCGCGAGCACGTTGGTGCCGGTCGTCGATTGCGGCCGGGTGGAATGGCTGTTGCTCCACACCTCGTATTCCCAGTCCGCGATCTTGCCGTCGGCGCCGAGCCCGGCCTTCGCGCGCATCATCATGGCGGGACCGTAGGGCTCCCAGCCAAACTCGTCGTCTCGCATCCATTGCAGGCGAACCGGCCGGCCCGGCACCGCGCGAGCCAGCAGCGCGGCATCGGCAGCAACGTCGTCGGCGCCGTTGTGCCCATAGCAGCCCGATCCTTCCATATGTATGCAGCGGATCGCGGCGGCCGGCATCTTCAGCGTCTTGACGAGCTCGGCCCGCAACGGGAACACGCCTTGCGAGTGCGTCCATACCGTCATCCCGCCGTCCTTGAATTCGGCGACCGCGCAGGACGGACCGATCGAACCATGCGACATGTAGGGCTTGCTGTAGACCGCCTCGAAGGTGCGAGCATTTGCGGGCACGGAGCCCTGCTTGACGCCGATGGTCGCGTCTTTGCTCGGCAGCGACTTGATGACGTCGAAAAGACGCGCGGGATCGGGCAGTTCCGGCCCCAATGTCCATCTCGCGCTCTTGCGCAAGGCTTCACGCGCGTTGATCGCCTGTTCCTCGCGCTCGGCGACGACCCCGAGAAAGGAACCGTCGCGCACGACTGCCATGACGCCTGGCAGGGCCTTGGCCATGCTTTCGTCGACGCTGTCGAGCTGCGAGCCATAGCGCGGCGGACGTATCACGCGCCCGTGCACCATGCCGGGACGCCGCACATCCTGGACGAAAGCGGGTCCGCCGGTGACCTTGGCCGGGATGTCGAAGCGCGCCACGGATTTTCCGACGATCCTGTGGCTCGCCGTCGGCTTCGGCGTTGCCTTCGCCGTTGCCTCGCGATCGAGATCGGGATTGAGTTCGCCGTAGCCGATCTTGCGTCCATCCGGCGCCGCGATGACACCGTCGGCCACGGTCAGTTGATCCGGCGCCACCCCGAGCCGCTTGGCCGCGAGCTCGAGGAGAATCACGCGCGCTTCGGCGCCGGCCATGCGCAAGGCCGTGCCGCTGTTCTCGACAGATTGGCTGCCGGCGGTCTGGCCTTCGTTCGGCGTCCGGCCGGTATCGCCTGAAATCATCGTGATACGGGCGAGCGGCAGATCCAGTTCCTCGGCCGCGATCTGCGCGAGCGCGGTCAGAATGCCCTGCCCCAACTCGACCTTGCCGGTATAGATAGTGGCCGTGCCGTCGCTATTGATGCGGATCCAGCCGTCGAGCTTGCGATTGTTCTGCAGACTTCCGGGAAGCCGTTCCTGCCCAATGGCGGGCACCGGATCGAGCGAGAAGGCGACGACGATGGCGCCAAGGCCGGCCGTGAATTGACGGCGATTGATATCGGGAGCGTTCATGGTCAGGTCCTCCCGTTCGCCTGGGCGGCGCGCAGCACCGCACGAATGATGCGGTTGTGGGTGCCGCAGCGGCACAGGTTGCTGGCAAGCGCCTCCCGCACGTCCGTCTCGTTCGGCCGCGGATTGCGGTCCAGCAGTTCTTTCGCCGACATGATCATGCCGTTGCTGCAGTAGCCGCATTGCGCCGCCTGCTCGTCGATAAAGGCCTGCTGCAGCGCATGCGGCTTCTCGATCGAACCGAGGCCTTCGATGGTCGTGATTTCGCTGCTCGCCACCGCGCTGACCGGGGTGACGCAGGAACGCACCGCCTTGCCGTCGATCAGCACGGTGCAGGCGCCGCATTGCGACAGTCCGCAGCCGTATTTCGCGCCGTTGAGCTCGAGATCGTTTCGAAGCACGTAGAGCAGCGGCGTATCCGGCTCGGCCGGAACCGAACGGCTTACCCCGTTGACTTTGAGGCTGATGGCCATGATCTGGCGTCTCCCAAAATGCCGGCGCTTCACACGCGGTTCTTGTTTGGACCGGTTTTATTCTGCGCCGACGCAAGCGCGGCGTCGAGCCCTTATCGGGCGCTTCAGTTCGTGCCTGCGGCCGCGCGGCGTCCCGATCCCTTATGGCGGTGACACATCGCCCCGCGCCCAGCCTTCGGCGGTCGCCGCGCGGAACTCCGCAAACCTGCCGGCCGTGATTGCCGCGCGCATGCCCGCCATCAGCTCCTGGTAATAGGCGAGGTTGACGGTCGTCAGCAGGATCGCGGCGAGCATCTCGTCCGCCTTCACGAGGTGGTGGAGATAAGCACGCGAAAAGTCGCGCGCCGCAGAGCAGGCGCTGGCCTCGTCGAGCGGCCGCGGGTCGTCGGCATGGCGGGCATTCTTGAGATTGATCGGTCCGAAGCGGGTAAAGGCGAGCCCGTGGCGGCCGTTGCGGGTCGGCAGCACGCAGTCGAACATGTCGACGCCATGGGCCACGGCCTCCACCAGGTCCGCGGGGGTGCCGACGCCCATGAGATAGCGGGGCCGGCCGGCGGGTAGCGCGGACGTAACATTTTCGACCAGACGCAGCAGCACGTCCTGCGGCTCACCCACGGCCAAGCCGCCGATGGCGTAGCCGTGGAAGTCCATATCGATCAGGACGCGTGCGCTCTCGGCGCGCAGTTGCGGATCGTCGCCGCCCTGCACGATCCCGAACAGGGCGCGTCCCTGCGGCGCGCTCTCGAAAGCGCGCTTGCTGCGCTCGGCCCAGGCCAGCGAAAGCCGCATGGCACGAAGGACCTCGGCCGGCGGCGCCGGCAGCTGCAGGCATTCGTCGAGTTGCATGGCGATATCCGATCCGAGCAGGATCTGGATCTCGATCGCGCGTTCAGGCGAAAGCTCGACCATGGCGCCGTCGAGATGGGAGCGGAAGGTCACGCATCTGTCCTCGACCTTGCGCAGGGGCGCGAGCGACATGACCTGGAAGCCGCCGGAATCGGTGAGGATCGCCTGCGGCCAATTCATGAACCGGTGCAGGCCGCCAAGCGCCGCGATGCGCTCAGCGCCCGGACGCAGCATGAGGTGGTAGGTATTGGCGAGCACGATGTCGGCGCCGCTTGCGCGCACCGTCTCGGGCGCCAGGCCCTTCACGGCCGCTTGCGTGCCGACCGGCATGAAAGCGGGTGTCGCCACCGGTCCATGCGCGGTCGTGATCTCGCCGCGGCGGGCGGCGCCGTCGGTGGCGAGCAAACGGAAGGAGAAGGCGTCGCGCATCGGTGCCAGCCCCTCGCTCTCCGCCTTCTTGTTCTCGCTGTCGACGTTGCGGGAAATGGCGGCAGGTTCCTTTCTATCAATGATATGCGGGACTTCGTTTTTTTGGCGCTGCAACGGCTCCAACGGGCGGCAATGCCCGCGCGACCCGATCGAAGGCTCAGCCCTCGTCAGCCCTCGAGCAGGGTGAGTAGACCCTTGAGCAATTGTGTCGGGCGCGGCGGGCAGCCGCGGATATGCAGATCGACGGGCACAACGGCGGAGACTCCGCCGACGACGGCATAGCTGCCGGAAAACAGCCCGCCGTCGAGCGCGCAGTCGCCGACCGCGACGACCCATTTCGGGTCCGGCGTCGCATTGTAGGTGCGCTCGAGCGCCTCGCGCATGTTGCAGGTGACCGGCCCCGTCACCAGCAGCACGTCGGCGTGGCGCGGCGACGCCACAAACCGCAGCCCGAAGCGTTCGAGATCGTAGAAAGCGTTGTTGAGCGCATGGATCTCAAGCTCGCAGCCGTTGCATGAGCCGGCGTCAACCTCCCGAATGGATAGACTGCGGCCGAGCCGACGCCGCGCCGCCCGGTCGACGCGCGCGCCCAACTCGGCCAGCATGTCTTCGTCCGTGCCCGGCGGCGCTTCCGTCAGTGGCCGGCGCACCAGACTCTCGAACAAAATTCTGCGCATGCTGGGATCCTACAGATCGTGGCCGGAATAGGAGCAGTTGAACGACTTGTTGCACAGAGGAAAATCCGCGACGATATTGCCCTCGATCACCGCTTCCAGCAGCGGCCACTGGAACCAGGAAGGATCGCGCAGGTAGCAACGCGCGATGTGATCACCTTCGAACCGCACCCACACCAGCACGTCTCCGCGAAACGATTCCGTTATCCCAAGACCTTCGCGCATCCCGCCAGCTGCCTTGATCTCGGTTCGGACTGCGCCGGCGGGCAGAGCTTGCACGATCTGCTCGATCAGCCCGAGGCTCTGCTCGACCTCGCGGATGCGCACCCAGACCCGTCCATTGACGTCGCCCGTCTTGAGGACCGGAATTTCGAACCGGAGCCGGTCATAGGGCGGGTAGCCGGGCAGCTTGCGTGCGTCGAAGGCGCGACCACTGGCACGTCCGACATAGCCGCCGGCGCCGAATTGTCGTGCCAGGTCGGCGCGCAAAACCCCGGTGGTGGCCGTGCGGTCCTGTAGCGAAGCGGTATTGTCGTAGAGTTCGACGAGTTCGGGGAAGGATCGCCGAACCTCATCCAACAAGGCCGACACTTGCGCGATGCCGTCGGCGCCGGGATCACGCGCGACGCCGCCCGGCACCACGGCATCCATCATCAGCCGATGTCCGAAGCATGAGTCCGCGGCGCGCAGGACTCGTTCGCGCAAAATTCCGCATCGTGCGTGCATGAGCGAGAACGACGCGTCGTTGCAGACCGCCCCGATATCTCCGAAATGATTGGCGAGACGCTCGAGCTCGGCCATCAGCGCGCGTAGATAGGTCGCCCGCGGCGGAGCCTCGGCATCGCCCGCCGCCTCGATCGCGTGCGCGAACGCCAGCGCGTAGGCGACGGTGCTGTCGCCGGAAGTGCGGCCGGCCAACCGCGCAGCCTTGTCGAGCGGTGCGCCCGCCATCAGCGCCTCGATGCCCTTGTGCACGTAGCCGAGCCGCTGTTCCAGGCGCACCACGGTCTCGCCATTGGCGGTGAAGCGGAAGTGCCCGGGCTCGATGATGCCGGCATGGACCGGGCCGACGGGTATCTGGTGCAGGCTCTCGCCTTCGGTCGGCAGGAAGGCGTAGGGCGCGCGCGTGGGCGGCGCCGCCCGGCGTTCCCCGAGCGGGTGCTGCACATCCCAGAAGCCGAGATCGAGCCACGGCCGTACGTCGGGCAGGCCGACCGGCTCGATGCCGTAGAGATCGCGCAACGCCCGCTCCAGGCGAATGGCCGGCGGGTGCAATGCTGCGACGGACGGAAAGCGTCCGCCCGGACATTGGATCGTGATAACTGCGATCTCGCGCTGACGTTCGTCGAGTACCGCCATGTGAACGGCCGGCGCGTCGCCCCAGAGCCCGAGGAGTGTCCAATGGCCGGCGGACAACTGACCGGTCGCGAAGCGCCAGCCCTCCTCGTTCACCGCGAGGCGCGGCCACGGGCCATGGCCTTCGATCCGCTTGCCTTCGAACTGCTCGATCAGCGCCGGCATCGGTTCTATCCCAAGAGCTTCGCCACGCTCTGAAACCAGGCAACCAGCGCCGGTGGCATGTAGATTCCGGCGACGAACACGAGTGCCAGATGCGCGAACATCGGCACATAGGACGCCTTGGCCTCGGCGGTGGGGCCGCGCGGCTTGCCGAACGCGATGGTATTCAATCGCAGGAACAGCGCGGCGACGCCGATCAAGATGCCGAACACGAGCACGAGGGCGAGCCACGGCGCGCGCGCAAAGGTCGACGTCACCACCAGGAACTCGCTCATGAAAATGCCCAGCGGCGGGAATCCGGCGATCGCTACGACGCCGAGAACCAGCCCCCAGCCGAGCACGGGGTTGGTCTCGGTGAGCCCGCCCATGTCGGCTATGCGCTGCGTGCCCTTAACCTGAGCAATGTGGCCGACCGCGAAGAAGATCGCCGATTTGGTCAACGAATGCATGGTCATGTGCAGCAGGCCGGCGAAGTTGGCGAGCGGGCCGCCCATCCCGAACGCAAAAGTGATGATGCCCATATGCTCGATCGAGGAATAGGCGAACATGCGCTTGATGTCGCGTCGGCGGTAAAGCATGAACGCCGCAAACACGAGCGAGATGAGACCCATCGTCACCATCAGCGGGCCCGGCGCCAGCGCGGCAGGATTGAGCGCGAGCAGCATCTTGAAGCGCAGCAAGGCGTAGAGCGCTACGTTGAGCAGCAATCCCGAGAGCACTGCCGAGATCGGGGTCGGGCCCTCGGCATGAGCATCGGGCAGCCATGCATGCAGCGGTGCAAGCCCGACCTTGGTGCCGTAGCCGAGCAGCAGGAACACGAAGGCGACGTTGAGCAACGCCGGGTCGAAGGCGCCCGCGCGCGTGACCAGCACGGTCCAGACCATGGCGTCGAGCCCCTCTCCGATCACCGGCCGCGCCGCCATATAGACGAGGATCGTCCCGAATAACGCGAGCGCGATGCCGACGCTCCCGAGGATGAAATACTTCCACGCTGCTTCCAGCGCCTCGTGGGTGCGATAGATGCCGACCATGAGCACGGTGGTGAGCGTGGCGAGTTCGATCGCCACCCACATCACACCGATATTGTTGGCGAGGAGCGCGAGGTTCATCGCAAACATCAACACCTGGTACATCGCATGATAGAAGCGCAGAAATCTCGGGGTGAGCCGGCCGATTTCGAGCTCATGGCCGATGTAGCTCGCGCTGAACACGCTGGTGGTGAAGCCGACGAACGTGGTCAGCACGATGAACACGTTGTTGAGGTCGTCCACGAGCAGGTACGGGCTCGGTTGCGGGCGGCCGAAGAACAGCGACACCGCGGCAAGGAAGGTCAGGAGAGTGGCAAACACATTGAGGGTCGCCGTTAGCCGGTATCCCGGCAGCGCCACCAGCAATGCCGCCGCCAAGGCTGGAATAGCGAGAACCGCGGTGACCGGTTCGAAGGCCGCCGTCATCCGCGCTCTCCGCGGAATTGGTCGAGCGCCTGCAGGTCGACCGTGTCGAAGCGTTCACGAATGCGGAATAGGAAAATCCCGATCACGATGAACGCGATGAGGATCGAGAAGGCCACGCTGATCTCGACCACCAGCGGCATGCCTTTGGCCCCGGTCGCAGCCAGCACGAGCCCATTTTCGAGCGACATGAAACCGACGACCTGGCTCACCGCGTTGCGCCGGGTCACCATCATCAGAAGGCCGAGCAGCACTACCGAGAGTGCGAACGCGAGATCCTCGCGTGCCAGCGGGTCAGCCTCGGCCGTCACCCGCAGCATCACCACCATCGAAAGCGCCACCAGCCCCATGCCGAGCAGCATGGCCGGCCCGACGCCGACCACTTTTTCGATCTCGCGATGGATGCCGAGACGCACGATGATGCGATGAAGCACAACCGGGATGATGATGGCCTTGAAAACCAACGCGATCACCGCGGTTACGTAGAGGTGGGGCGCATCTTGGATGTAAGCCTGCCAGGCCACCGAGAGCGCCAGCACCAAGGCATGGAGGGCAAACATGTTGAGGAGCGCATAGAGCCGGTCCTGATAGAGTTCGAGGAAGCTCACCAGCACCAGCGAGCCGGCGAGCAGGTGGGCGATGTCGAAGGTCAAGCCGCGCATCAGAGGCTCCGCGAGACGAACAGCAGAAGCGTCGCCAACAGGCCGAGCATCAACGCGGCGCCCAGAAACTCGGGCACGCGGAACACCCGCATCTTGGCGATCGAGGTCTCGAACAACGCGAGCAGGAAGCCGCCGACCGCAAGCTTGCCCAGGTAGGCGAGGAGCCCGATCGCCAGCACGCCGAAGGCGGCGCCCGATGGCACCAAGCCCCAGGGAGCGAATAGGCAAGCGATCAGCGACACATAGAGCAGAAGCTTCAACGACGCCGAGAGCTCGATCAGCGCCAAGTGACGCCCGGAATATTCGAGCACCATGGCTTCGTGCACCATGGTCAGTTCGAGGTGCGTCGCCGGATTGTCGACCGGAATGCGGGCGTTCTCCGCGATCGCGACCATGATCAGTGCCAGAAGCGCAAGTCCCAGCGACACCCGCAGCCCGACCTCGGATGAAACTAGGAATCCAGCCATGGTCGAGAGCTGCGTGGAGCCGGCGATCAGCGCGACCGTGAAGATGATCATGATCATCGCCGGCTCGGCCAGCGAGGCGATCATCATCTCTCGACTCGAGCCGATGCCGCCGAAGCTGGTGCCGACGTCGAGCCCGGCCAGCGCCAGGAAAAAGCGGGCACTGCCGAGCAGCGCAATGATGGCGATGAGATCGGCCGACCAGGAAAACAAGAGACCCGTGCGGAAAGTCGGTACCAGTGATGCCGCTACCCAGGTGGCGGCGAAGATCAGATAGGGAATCACGCGGAACAGCCACGAGGCGTTTTGCGCCAGCACCACCTCCTTGCGCATGAGGCGCACTAGGTCGCGGTAGGGCTGGATGAGCGGCGGACCCCGCCGCAGCAGGAGACGGGCCTTCAGCTTGCGCACGATGCCGGTGAGCAGTGGTGCCAGGAGCAATACCAGCAGCATCTGCAAACCCTGAACCACGACGTCGAAGATCACGGCCATATCGCGAGCACCAGCAGCAGCAGCACGAGCGCAGCAAAGACGAGACTGAGGAATTGCCGGATGGTCAGGAACTGCAGGTGATTGAGCCGGTCGGCGGCGAAGCCGACGGCGTCAGCGACCGGCGCATAGAGGGCCTCCCAGACGAGATCGTGCAGTTCCACAGTGAGCCGCGCCGGCCGCCCATCGCCCGGCGGCGGCATGTCAACATGCTCGCGGGCGCGAAACACGACCGTGCCGAACACGCGGCGGATCGGCTGGGCGAAGCTCGATGCGGTATACTGGGCCGCTGGGCTGGCATCGGGATATCCACAGTCCCAAGGCGGAGCGCGCCGTAACTTGTCGGAAGCAAGCCGGTGGATCGCCCAGGCCGCGAGCGCCCCCGACAGCACCATGAATACGAACACCAGAAGCCCGTTATAGGAGCTGCGGCTCTCGGCGATTGGCACGATCGAAAGCCATTCCACCCCCCGTTGCACCGGCATACGGTCGCCCACCAAGCTTTGGACCACCGGGGCCAGGGCGTCGATGAAGAAGCCCGGCAGGATGCCGGCAACAAGACAGAGCGCTGCAAAAAAGAACATCGCCGCCAGGGAAAAGCGGTCGGTCTCGTGCGCGCCCGCGGCAGCCGGCGTGCGGGCGCGGCCGAGAAAGGTCACGCCGAATGCCTTGACGAAGCAGGCTGCGGCGAGCGCGGCGGAGAGCGCCAGCAAAGCGCCCACGGCCGGCACCAGAAACTTGAGGCCCCAGGAGGGAAGCTGGGGGCTGAGCAAGATCGCCTGGAAGGTCAACCATTCGGAGACGAAGCCGTTGAGCGGTGGCAGCGCCGAGATCGCCGCGCAGCCGACGAGAAAGACGAAGGCCGTTTGCGGCATGCGATGGATGAGGCCGCCGAGGTGCTCCATGTCGCGCTCGCCGGTTGTCGTCAGCACCGCGCCGG
The DNA here is from genome assembly GCA_963712565.1 of uncultured Alphaproteobacteria bacterium. Classification (GTDB taxonomy): domain Bacteria; phylum Pseudomonadota; class Alphaproteobacteria; order Rhizobiales; family Xanthobacteraceae; genus VAZQ01. The sequence continues at coordinate 45,931 of CAVQIP010000008.1, forward strand.
CGCCGAAGAACAACAGGCTCTTGAAGACCGAATGGTTGAAGACGTGCAGCAGGCCGGCGGTGAGCGCGAGTGCCGCCGCCCAGGCCATGCCATAGGCCATAAAGGCGAGCGCAAGCCCAAGCCCGATGAAGATGATCCCGATGTTCTCCACGGTGTGGTACGCGAGCAATCGTTTGAGGTCGTGCTGCATCAATGCGTAAAGCACGCCCATCACCGCAGTGATGCCCCCGAGCGCGAGCACGACCATGCTCCACCACCACGCCGGGGTGCCGAGCAGGTCGAACACGATGCGCACGAAGCCGTAGACGGCGACCTTGGTCATCACCCCGCTCATCAGCGCCGAGACGTGGCTCGGCGCCGCTGGATGCGCCAGCGGCAACCAGACATGCAGTGGCACGAGGCCGGCCTTGGAGCCGGCCCCGATCAGTGCAAGAATAAGAATGGTGGCCGCGAGTGCGGCGGAGGGATGCCCGCCACGGATGTCGGCAAAGGCATAACCGCCATCCGGGCCGGCCAGCAGACCGAAGGTGAGCAACAGCGCCAGCGTGCCGAAGCTCGCCATGATCAAATAGACATAGCCCGCTCGAATATTGTCGCGGATTTGATGGTGCGCCATGACCAGCGCCCACGACGACAGCGACATGAATTCCCAGGACACGAGGAACGTGAACGCGTCGTCGGCAAGCACGACGATGCTCATGCCGGCGAGAAACGCCGGATAGAACGGCAGCACCCGGCGCGGGGCATGCTCGTGGCGACCGTACCCCAGCGCGAACAGGCTGGCCGCGGCAGCGCCGAGATTGACGACGGCAAGAAAAAAAGCCGAGAGCGCATCGAGACGGAAATGCGCGCCGAGCCACGGGATGCCGAGCGGCAGGGTGGTGGTCGACGGAACGGGGGAGAAGCCGAGCAAAGCGAGGAGTGCGATCACAAGCAGCGCTAGCGACGCGATCAAGCAACCGCCGTAGACAAGGGGGCGCGCGCGCTCGGCATCCCGGACCATGACGGCCAGCGCGGCCGTCGCAATCAGCACGGCGGCGCAGGCGAGGGCCAGCAGCACCATCAGTTATTCCCTGTTCGGCGCGGGGCCGCGCCGGCGACCGGACCGTCGCATCGCAATCCCCGCACCCTCACTGTTTCAGCCGCACGCCGCGCCCGCCGTTGTGGCTGACTGCCCCTGCGTCGATCAGTTCGATGCCCGCAACCGCGAGCGCATGCACGAGTTTCATCAACGAATCGACATTTCCTCGGATCACCCCGGCGCTCGCTTCCATTCGCTGGATCGTGGGCAGCGACAGCCCCGAGCGCTGGGCAAGCTCGCGCTGGTCGATCTCCAGCAGCGCCCTGGCCGCCCGCATTTGAGCCCCAGTTATCATGTTTTAGATATCAGATTCGATATTCTATACATGCAGATTCATGCGTAGCTGAGACGAATTGAAATGGCAAGCCCTGGCGACGCCGCTCGCTTAGGGTCGAAACAGCAGGCAAGCATCGCCATAGGAGTAGAACCGATAGCCGGCGCCGATCGCGTGCGCATAGGCGCGCCGCATCACGTCGAGCCCGGAAAACGCCGCGACCAGCATGAACAGCGTCGAGCGCGGCAGGTGGAAATTGGTCAGCATCACATCGACCGCGCGGAAGCGGTAGCCCGGCGTGATGAACAGGGCGGTGTCACCCCGAAACGGATGGATGACGCCATCGTCCGCGCTTGCGCTCTCAAGCAGCCGCAGCGCGGTCGAACCTGCCGCCACGATCCGGCCGCCCGCCCGGCGCACGCGGTTGAGCGCCTCGGCCGTCTGCGCGCTCACGCTCCCCTGCTCGGCGTGCATGCGATGGCCGGCGGTGTCGGGCGTCTTGACTGGAAGGAACGTCCCCGGCCCGACATGCAGCGTCACCTTGTGAAGCGTGATTCCCCGCTCCAGCAGGTCCGACACCAGCGCGTCGGTGAAATGCAGCCCCGCCGTCGGCGCAGCGACCGATCCCTCCGTTTGCGCGAACATGGTCTGATAGTCGAGCCGATCGCGCTCGTCGGGGGCGCGCCGCGCGGCGATATAAGGCGGCAGCGGCATCGCGCCGCGCTCCTCCACGGCTTGGTCGAGCACGGGCCCGTGAAAGGCGAAGGCGAGCGTCACCTCGCCGCCCTCCCCCTTCGCCTCGACGGTGGCGTCGAGTTGACCGAGGAAGCAGACCCTGCCCTCGTCGCCAAAGCGCACGATATCGCCGGCCGCGAGCCGCTTGGCCGGTTTCACCAGGGCGCGCCAGCGCGACCCATCCAACCGCCGGTGCAACGTCGCCTCGACCGCCGGTTCCGTGGCACCGCGACCGATGCGCCGCCCTCGCAGCCGGGCCGGGATTACCTTGCTGTCATTGACCACCAGCGCATCGCCGCGACGCAGCAGGCCGGGGAGATCACGGACCTGGCGATCTTCCAATTCCGGGGTGCCGCCGGGACGCACGACGAGCAGTCGCGCCGCGTCCCGCTGCACGACCGGACGCAAAGCAATCCGATCGGGCGGCAGCTCAAAATCGAACAGCTCGGTGCGCATGCGCCTTCATACAAGCGCGCGCGCGCCACGTCATCGCTTGCGCGCAATGGAACCAAAGCGCGGATGATACCTGCGGTTTGCGGCTGCGGCTTATGGCTGCGATTTGGGCGGATACGGGTCGAGCCCGTAGGTCCATACAGGCAACGCATCCCCGTTCTCGTCGACCCGAAACACCTGGGTCTCCTCGCCCTTCTCGCCCAGCTTATGGGCGGCATCGATCGCGAACAGCATCGCCTCGCGTTCGCTTTGATAAGGCCCGAATTCCTCGCCGTTGAACGTGATGAACCACACGTCTTCCTGGCGCATCACCAGATACCGCGTGCGCGAGGCTCCGAGCACGAAAGCCGCAACCCGCGCGTCGTCATGAATGTGAGGTCGAGGCATGTAGGTCCCCATTTGATTCCCGAACAAGGCAACGCGGTTGCGCGTTCATTGTTCCGCGCAGCAGGGACATTTACCCGATAAATATCGCATAAACAGCCGGAGGCGGTATTTCCGGCGAATTCCATGATTCTCCGCGATCTCGTCGCGGTTGCGTCAAATCATGTTCACAGGCGAGGAGTATCGAATCCGGCAGACAACAAGAGACAGGGAGAGGCCAATGGGCGCCGTCATGGTCAGATGTCCGGAGACCGGACAGGACATCCCCACCGGCATCGTCGCCGATCGCGAGAGCTTCGAGGCCACGCCGGTCTTCTTCGCCCGGGTGTATTGCCCGATCTGTCGGACCGAGCACGAATGGTTCGCCAAGGAAGCCTGGGTGTGCGAGGCCGCGCCCGACCGGCAATCCAGCGCGTTGTCGTGAGCTGGCGTCGCGATTCCCGGCGCAGATCGGGGGGATGCTGCCGCCGTAGTCTAACGCCAACGTTGAAAAGCCTTCCGCGCGTTTGCGAGCGCCGTTCCCATTGAAATGGGATTATCGTCAGCCGCCCATTCTGGCGGAAATGATGCGGTCGGGATCGGCAACCGGCTCGCCACGCTTGATCTTGTCGACATTGCCCATGCCCTCGGTCACCTGGCCCCAGACCGTGTACTGGCCATTGAGAAAGGGAGCCTCGGCAAAGCAGATGAAGAACTGGCTGTCGCCGGAATCCGGATTCTGCGCGCGCGCCATCGAGACCGTGCCGCGGCGGTGCGGTTCCTTGTTGAATTCCGCCTTGAGCTTCTTGCCCGAGCCGCCCGTGCCGGTGCCCTGCGGGCAGCCGGTCTGCGCCATGAAGCCGTCGATGACACGGTGGAACGCAATGCCGTCGTAGAAGCCCTCGCGCACCAGTTCCTTGATGCGTGCGACATGGCCAGGTGCGAGGTCCGGCCGCATCAGAATGACGACTTTGCCCTTGGTGGTCTCCAGGGTGAGCGTATTCTCGGTGTCGGTCATGGAAGGTTCTCTGCTTGCTTGAGTTTTCGCGCGTCGAGGAATCGTATGGTGAACGGCCGTCCGGCCATTGCGTTCCCGAACGCATCGGTAAACGGCAAGGGCGCGCACCGCTTGAGCATCTGCCCGACCGCGATGCGGTAGGCCAGCCTCTCATCGTCCGACCCGCCGGCTGATTCGAACGTGATCCTTGGCCGGCCGAGCAGTTCGCCGTTGCGGCGGAAGCTCATCTGGACCGTGATCTGCATGCCCGCCCGCGACTGGTCCAGCGGGGGTGGAACCCAGCAGGCCCGCAGCGCCGCTCCCAGGTCACGCAGCGTATTGAGCGGAACGTGTAACGTTTGACCGGCGGCCTCGGCCGCAAGGCAAGCAATGGCGACGACCGCGCTGATGGCCGCGACGCAGTTCGTCACGGCTGTTCCCGGTTGTCGACGAAGCACCGCAATCCGATCAACGCTTGGGCCGCGCGCACCGATGCGCCTCGTTATTTGGCGTCGGCGGCGACTTGCACGCGGATCATGCGGTCGGGATCAACCACCGGCTCGCCCTTCTTGATCTTGTCCACGGCGTCCATGCCGGAGAGGACTTCACCGACCACCGTGTACTTGCCATTGAGGAACGCGCCGTCGGCGTACATGATGAAGAACTGCGAATTCGCCGAATTCGGATCGTTCGCACGCGCCATGCCCACGATCCCGCGTTTGAACGCCACGTTGGAAAACTCGGCCGGCAAATTGGGATATTTCGAGCCGCCGGTGCCGTCGCCGCGCTGGCCGTCGCCGGTTTGCGCCATGAAGCCGGCGATGACCCGGTGGAACGGCACGTTGTCGTAGTATTTCTCGCGCGCGAGCTGCTTGAGGCGCTCGACGTGCTTGGGGGCGATGTCGTTGCGCAGCTTGATGACAATGCGGCCGTATTTGGTGTCGATCAGGAGCGTGTTCTGGGGATCTGCCCCGGCCGGAAGCTTTTGTGCGAGGGCGGGCACCGCACAGATCAGCACGGCAACGAGTGTAAGCAGGCGGATCATGGGATCTCCTGGGATTCAGCGGCCGGACTTGCCGGCGAACTTTGCCTTCAGTCGGTCGGCAACCGGCGGCGGAACGAAGGGGGACACATCGCCGCCCATGGATGCGATCTGGCGTACCAGTGTGGCGGTGATCGGGCGGCTAACCGGCGAGGCCGGCAGGAAAACCGTCTGCACCGCAGGTGCCATGGTGCCGTTCATACCAGCCATTTCCATTTCGTAGTCGAAATCGGTCGCGCTGCGCACCCCCCGGATCAGAAGCGTCGCGCCCTCGCGCTGCGCGGCGGCGACGACGAGGTCGGCAAAGGTGATGCAGGCGAAATCGCAACCGCTCGCGCGCGCGAGCGCACCGCACGTCTCCTCGATCATGGCGCGCCGCTCCTCGACGCTGAACAAGGGCGCTTTGCCGGGATGGGCGCCGATCGCGAGTATGAGCCGGTCGGCGAGCCGGGCGGCCTGCCGCACCAGATCGAGATGGCCATTGGTGACGGGGTCGAATGATCCTGGAAAAAACGCGGTGCGCGGCATGGAATGGGGTCTAGCGCGCCCCCCGGGTACCCGCAAGCTCTGGCGTCCTCACATCCGCGGCTGCCGCTCGTGCTGCGCCAGGGCTTCCATCGAGGTTTGGAATCCCGGTCGAGGCGGTCCAAGGTTCGTGTTCCTTTTCAGCCGGTTGCGGCCTTCGTCCAATCAGAACTATGAGCTTGGCGACGCGCTCCCGCGACGGGGCTGTCGGTGGCATTTTCGCACCGGCGCTGCAGGGCCAACGGGCCGAGCGGCGTTGTGGGCGGAACGCCGCGCCGGAGCAACGCGACCGGCATCCGTCCGCACGCGGCGCGTGCGACAGAATTGGCGAGCGCATAGGACTATCGAAGCTGTTCCACCCGGCTGGCGGCGCGCAAGGTGGCGGGCGTCGTCCCACGCAGTTCGCATCTCGGCTTTCGAGCGTCCGCCAAATCGTTAGTATTCCCGACATCCGAGATGATCTCGGGGATGCCGCAATGGTGCCTGGGGAGGACGTTATGGACGCAAACAGGATAGCAACGCGGGCACGAGCAGCGATCGTTGTGCTGACGGTGCTTGCGTCGTGGAGCGCGCTTTTTGCGGCGCAGGCGCAAGAGCCTATCAAGATCGGCTTTAGCGTATCGCTTACCGGCGGGCTCGCGTCCTCCGGCAAAGCCCATTTGATGTCCAAGCAGATCTGGGCGGAGGAGATCAACGCGAAGGGCGGATTGCTCGGCCGTCCCGTCAAACTCGTCTACTACGACGATCAGACCAACGCCGCGAGCGTGCCTGGCATCTACGCCAAGCTGATCGACATCGACAAGGTCGACCTACTGATGGGCCATGCGACGAATCTCATCGTCGCGGCGATGCCGCTCATCATTGAGCGCAAGAGGCTGGTGATGGTGCTTCTGGCGCTGGGCTCGAATGCCGAATTCAAATATCCACGCTATTTCCAGAGCGCAGCATTCGGACCCGACTCCAAAGGCGTGTTGTCGAACAATTTCTTTGAGGTCGCGAAATCGCTCAAGCCGGAGCCCAAGACGGTCGCGCTGGTGGGCGCCGATGCCGAGTTCTCGAACAACGTGCTCATCGGGGCGCGTGAGAATGCGAAGAAGTACAATCTCAAGATCGTCTATGACCGCACCTATCCGCCGGCGACGGTCGACTATTCGCCGATCGTACGCGCCATCCAGGCGACCAATCCCAACGTGGTTCTGGTTGCGTCCTATCCGCCGGATTCGGTCGGTATTGTACGCGCCGCGACCGAAATCGGTCTCAAGACCCAGTTGTTCGGCGGCGCCATGGTCGGAATGCAATATGCCTCGCTCATGCAGCAGCTCTCGGAAAAGCTCAACCGCGTCGTGAATTATCACCTCTATGTTCCGAGCGCCAAAATGAGCTTTCCCGGCATCGAAGGATTCCTGAAAAAGTACCAGGCGCAAGCCAAGGAAGCCGGCACCGACCCGCTCGGGTTCTACCAGCCGCCCTTCGCCTATGCCGCGATGCAGGTGCTGGAACAGGCGGTCAAGGCGACCGGCAGCCTCAACGACGACAAGCTCGCCGACTACATTCACAACAACGCATTCAACACGATTGTCGGCGAAATCCGCTTCAACGAACTCGGCGAATGGGCAACGGCACGCATGCTGCTGGTGCAATTCCAGAATGTGCAGGGGAGCGGACTCGATCAGTATATGGGCGGACACAAGCAGGTCATCCTGTATCCGCCCGAGTACAAGGATGGCGAGCTGCAATCCCCGTTCGCGAAGTAGGATGAGCAGTCCGTCAACAGCAGTCGGCGTTTTGCAACGGCAAATCCGGGCTGCGACGACGACCAGCTACGGGCGATTGATTCACCGACACTGACCCGCGATGCTTGTGATGGACATTACCGCCGCCGTCGTGCGCGAAAAATCCGGCGCCTTCACCATTGACACGCTCGAATTGTCCGATCCTCGCCCGGATGAAGCGCTGGTCAGGATCGTCGCAAGCGGGATGTGCCAGACCGACCTGCACGGCCGCGACGGCTACTATAATACGCCCTACCCCGCCGTTTTCGGCCATGAGGGTGCCGGTGTCGTCCAAGCCATCGGCAAAAATGTAACGAGATTCGCGCCTGGCGATCACGTCGTCATGTCCTATCCGTGGTGCGGTCTATGCCCCAATTGCCGACGCGACATGCCGTTCCATTGCCTGAAGAGCTTCGACCTGAAGATGCGGGGCACGCGCGCCGACGGCTCCACCCTCATGAGCAAGGCCGGCGCGCCGGTCTACAGCGCGTTCTTTCAGCAATCGTCGTTCGCAACCCACGCCATTGCCAACGAGCGTTACATGGTCAAAGTCAGGAAGGACGCGCCGCTCGAGCTTTTGGGACCGTTTGCATGCAGTGGACAGACCGGCGCCGGGGCGGTGTTCAATTCCATGCAGCCCAAAGGAGGAGATTCATTCGCGGTGTTCGGCGTCGGAGCGGTCGGGCTGTCGGCGCTGATGGCGGCCAAGATCGCGGGCTGCGACCCGATCATCGCGGTCGACCTGCATGATGGCCGGCTCGCGCTGGCGCGCGCGCTTGGCGCCACGCACGCCATCAATCATCGAGGTCACGACGACGTGGTCGCCGAGATCCGCAGGATTACGGGCGAAGGCGTACGCTTCTCGCTCGAGACATCGGCCCAGCCGGCGGTCTTCCGCGAGGCCGTCGAGGTCCTCATGGCGGCCGGCACCTGCGTTCTTCTCGGCAGCGCACGCGCAGGCACGCAGGTGTCGTTCGACATGCCGTTTCTGCAGTTCGGTCGCGTGGTGCGCGGCGTGATCCAGGGCGAAAGCCACCCGCAAGAGTTCATCCCCCGGCTGGTCGATTTCCTGATGCAGGGGAAAATGCCCGTGGAACGCATGATGACGTTCTACCCGCTTGCCGAGATCAATCGCGCGGCGCAGGAATCATCGCGGGGAACGACGATCAAGCCGGTGCTGCGCATGCCCAATTGAGCCGGACCGGGATGGTGGCAACTCGTACAGTATGGCCGGTAATCGTTATCCTCGGCCTCGCCGCCTTCGCGGCAACCGGCGTGCATGCCTATCCGACCAAGCCGGTCAAGCTGATCGTGCCGTTCGCGGCCGGCGGACCGATCGATGTCATGGGTCGTCTGGTGGCGCAGTGGCTGTCGTCCGCGCTGGGACAGCAAGTGGTCGTCGACAACAGGCCCGGCGCCAGCGGCGCGATCGGCACGCGGGCGGCCGCTGCGGCCGCGCCCGACGGCCATACCCTGCTGGTGGGCAGCGTCACGACGCTCGCGACCGGCCCGCTGCTTACGAAGAATCCCGGCTACGATCCGGTCAAGGATCTCGTCCCGGTCGCCTTGCTCGGTCGCACGCCGTTTGCGCTCGTCGTAGCCCCAAGGGTGCCGGCCACGACGCCGCAGGAACTCGTCGCCTATGCGCGCGCCAATCCGGGCAAATTGAACTTCGGGACCCCGATCGGCACCCTGGCGCACCTCACCGGAGAGCTGTTTCGGATCCGGACAGGCATCGATATCGTAGTCATTCCCTACAAAGGGGCGGCAACCGCCGTCACCGACGTGCTGGCCGGGCAGGTCGACATGACCTTCGAACCGACCTCGGTGCTGGTCACCCACATCCATGACGGCAAGGTGCGGCCGCTGGCTGTCACCGGCACGGCTCGCAGCCCTCGGCTTCCGCAGGTGCCGACCATGATCGAAAGCGGGGTTGCCGGGTTCACCTCCTATTCGTGGACCGGCATCCTGGCGCCTGCGGGTACGCCAGACGACCTCGTGGACACGCTCAATGGGGCGATCAACCAGGGCTTGAAATCGGCCGGCATGAGTTCGAGTCTGGAGCGACTCGGTGCCGAGGCTCAAGCCGGATCGCCGCAGGATTTTGCAGCATTCATGGCCGAGGAAACGCTGAAATGGGGAGCGATCGTGAAATCATCGGGCGTGCGGCTCGACTGATCCGGGCGCCCGCAGCTGCATACGGCGCCACCGTAACGAGGGGACGCCTCGCCTGTCTCGTCCGCTTGTCTCTCGTTCTTTGGGCGGCCGGCGCGGCCGTATCCGCGGTGTCCGCGCAGACGCCGCCGGGCGAGCGGGAACTGCGCATCTATGCCGGGCTCCACGACGCCGCCGCGCGCGGCGACGTGGCTGAGATCGAGCAGCTGATCGCGGAGGGCGAAAAGCCGAACATTCAAGACGCGAACAGCCGCACGCCGCTGCATGTTGCCGCGTTCCTGCGCAAGCATGCGGCAGCGCGCACGCTGTTACGGCTGGGCGCCGATCCGAACGCGCTCGATGCCGAGCGTTACGACGTCGTCACGATCGCGGCTGTTAACAACGATCTCGAAATGCTCAAGATCGCGCTCGACGGCGGCGGCAATGCGCGCGCCGTCACCAGTCCCTACGACGGCACCGCGCTGATCGCAGCCGCTCATCGCGGACACGTGGAGATCGTCCGCGCCCTGATCGCGGCCAAGGCGCCCCTCAACCATGTCAACAATCTCGGCTGGACCGCCTTGCTCGAGGCGGTCGTGCTCGGCAACGGCGGCACAAATCATACGGCGATCGTCGCGGCCTTGGTACGGGCGGGCGCCGACGTCACGCTGCCCGACCGACAGGGCACGACGGCGCTGGCCCACGCCCGCATGCGCGGCTATTCGCAGATCGCGCGAATTCTGGAGAATGCGGGCGGGCGGTGATTGATCGCGCCATCGCCGCGCGCGACCGCCCGCACTGCCAAATTGCGCAATTGCGCGCTAGCGGATGTCCTCGCCCCGTTCGATCCGGCGCATCAGTCGCTCCAGCTGTTGCGAAGGCTTCGAGCGAAGGTCGGCATCGTACATCCGGCGGAGTTCCTCGCCGATGGCGAAAAGCGTCTCGGTACCCAGGCGGACGACATTGTCTCGTTTGGTGTCGTCGTCGGGCATTTCGGATCGGGCTATTTTAGAGCTCATACCACGCTGTCGCCGAAAATGGTCAACGCCGGCTCCGGGCCAAGGTTCCGCTTCGTGCCGTGGAAACCCAGTACTGGCGCACGGGTTGGTCCCTCTCTAGACTGCAGACTGCGGCCGCCGCTGGGGGAATCCGCAACGCAGGCATCGCGCCGGATCATAGGGTGCCTCATCCGAGAGGACAAATGAGCGCGGGACGTATTTTGTCCGCGGCCACGGTCGCGCTGGCCCTGGGGTTCGCTCCCCTGCATGCCCAGTCCTACCCCGAGCGGCCGGTCAAGGTCATCGTGCCGACGCCCGCGGGCGGGCCGGTCGACGTCGTCGCGCGGCTCGTCGGCAATTATCTGTCCTCGGCAATGGGACAGGCCGTGGTGGTCGACAACCGGCCCGGTGCCGGCAACACCATCGGCTCGAAAGAGGCGGCGCAGGCCGAGCCCGATGGCTATACCCTGCTCTACTCGAGCGCGAGCGGGCTGGTGCTCGCGCCCATGCTGCAGAAGAACGCCGGTTACGACCCGCTCACCAGCTACGATCCCATCGCGCTAGTGGCGCAAAGCTCGAACATCCTGGTTGTTCACCCTTCGCTGCCCGTCAAAACGGTCGGCGAGCTCGTCGCCTATGCCAAGGCCAATCCCGGCAAGGTGAACTTTTCCTCGGGCGGCATCGGCGTGCTTCCCCATCTGATTGGCGAATGGTTCAAGTCCGCGGCCGGCATCGACATCGTGCACGTGCCCTACCGCGGCGGCGGGCCCTCGATCAACGATCTCGTCGGCGGCCAAGTGCAGATGACCTTCGAGGGTACGAGCGTGCTGCTGCCGCTCATTCAGTCCGGCAAGCTCAGGGCGCTCGCGACCACCAGCCCGAAGCGTATCCCACAGCTCCCGGATCTGCCGACCATGGCGGAGAGCGGTTTCCCCGGCTTCGTATCGACCAGTTGGACCGGGCTGCTGGCGCCGGCGCACACGCCGCGCGCGGTGATCGACAAGCTCAATGCACAAATCAACGAAGGCGTGAGATCGCCGGCATTCAAGGCCGCGCTGGCCAAGCTCAGCAGCGAGCCGCTGGGCGGGACGCCGCAGGCCTTTACCGACATGATCAAGGGCGACATCGCCAAATGGGCGCCGATCGTGACGACGCTCGGGTTGAAGGCACAATGAGCGTCATGGTGCGGACCGCTGGCCGACGACCGGGATCTGCGGCCCCTGCGTCCTGCCCCCCGCTTTTCCTAAGGGCCGCTGGACGCAAGCAAGCGCGCGGCATGCCCATTCGCGCTACGCCGGCTGGCGGGTCAATGACAGCCAGATGCCGCCGCCGATCAGCGCCACGCCGGACACCCGCCCGAGCAGCTTGGCGCGCCAGGAGCTCATGAACCAGGCGCGGCCGAGCCCGGCCGCCACCGCCCAGCCGGCATCCATGACAGCGGCCAGAGCGACCGACACGGCGCACATCACGGCGAGCTGCCGCTCGACCGGAAGCCTCGGGTCGACGAATTGCGGCAGGAACGCCGTGAAGAATGCGATAGTCTTCGGGTTGGAGAGCGCCACCGCGAAACCGCGCCTGAAATGCACGTGCCGGCGCGGCGCGGTCGCGCCGGCGTGCTCGCCAGCCCGGCGCCAGGCTTGGAAGCCGAGCCAGATCAGGTAGGCTGCACCCGCCCAGCGCAGGATTTCGAACAGGGTGGCCGCGTTGTTGAGCACCCAACTCAAGCCAAGCGCGATAGCGGCCAGCAGAATCGCGTTTCCGATCGTGGTGCCGGCGACGGTGATGAGCGCGGCGCGAATACCTTGCGTCGCGCCCGTGGCAACGACCAACGTCACGATCGGACCCGGAGTGATGACGAGAACCGAGGTAATGAGCAAAAACGCAGCCAATAGTTCCCAATTCATGCATCGACTCCCATTCCGAAATTTTTACTCCGATCGGCGCGAAACGAAGCGTTTCCCAACGCGACCACGGCGCGCTAGGCTTCCTTCATACCATTTGCCGGGCGATCGATGATGGGACGGCTGACATGATCACTAAGCGTGCGCTCTTCTTGTTCGCAGCAACGGCGGCGTTGGGCTCCGCCCTCGCCGGCGCGGCGTTCGCACAGACCTATCCCAGCCGGCCGATCAAGATGATCGTACCGTTTCCGGCGGGCGGACCCACCGACTTCATGGCGCGCCTGGTCGCCGACCGCTTGTCGTCGGCGCTGGCGCAGACGATCGTGGTCGAAAATCGCGGTGGCGGCGGTGGCGGCAGCGTCGGCGCCAAGGCGGTCGCCACCGCCGAACCGGACGGCTATACGCTGTTGCTGACCCCGCCGGGACCACTCACTGTTGCGCCCGCCGTCTACAAGAAACTCGACTACGACCCGGTCAAGGATTTCGTCCCGATCGCGCTGCTGATTGCCACGCCGCTGGTGCTCACGGTCAATCCGACGCTGCCGGTCAACACCCTGCCCGAGCTCGTCGCCTATGCCAGAAATCATCCGGGCAAGATCAGTCTCGGCACGCAAGGGTATGGGACCGCGCCACACCTGCTCGGCGAGCTGCTGAAATTGGACAGCGGCGTCGACATCGTCCATGTGCCCTACCGCGGAACCGCGCCAGCGCTCGCCGACCTGATGTCGGGCCAAGTGCAGATGTTCTTCGATACCACCACCGTCGTGGTTCCGCACATTCGCGCGGGCAAGCTGCGGCCGCTCGCGGTGACCAGCGAGAAGCGCAATTTTCAGCTTCCCGATGTTCCGACCACCGCCGAGGCCGGTTTTCCCAAGATGGTATCCTTGTTCTGGCTGGGCATGGTCGCGCCGGCCGGCACACCCGCTGCCATCGTCGCCAGGCTCAATTCCGTCATCAACGAATGCATGCAGGCGCAGGATATGCGTACGCGATTCGCCGACCTGGGCGCGGAATTGCGGCTCGGCACGCCGCAAGACCTGGCGAGCTTCATTACCGCTGAAATCACGAAATGGACCGCGGTGACGTCCGCCGCGGGGATCAAGGTTGACTGAGCGGCGAAGCCTGTGCGCGCCGTAACCGCGCTGCCGTTCAGCCCGCGCCGTTCTCGTCGCCTTCTTCGCTGATGCGCTCGACCGAGACCACGCGCTCGCCCTCCGCAGTATCGAAAACGATCACGCCCTGAGTTCGAGCGTCCGGCAATGCGGATGCCCTCGACGCGCGTGCGGATAAGTTGCCCGCCGTCGGTGACGAGCATGAGTTGGTCCTCGGCCTCGACCGGGAACGAGGCGATCAATTTTCCGGTCTTCTTCCTGACCGTGCCGTCGCGCTCGCGGACATCCATGGCCACGATCCCTTTTCCGCCACGACCGGTGATGCGGTATTCGTAGGACGAGGAGCGCTTGCCGAAGCCGCGCTCGGAGACGGTGAGCACGAACTGCTCGGCCGCCGACATTTCCACGTAGCGCTGCTCGCCGAGCTCGATCGCGTCGTTGACGGCGGGCTCCTGCGCCTCGTCGGCGTCGGCCGCGGCTTCCTCGGCTTCGCCGTTGAGGCCGCGCCGCACCGCGCTGGCGCGCTTGAGATAGGCCGCACGTTCCTCCGGCCTCGCATCCACGTGCCGCAGGATCGAGAGCGATATCACCTTGTCGCCCTCCGCCAGCGCGAGGCCACGCACGCCCATGGAGGTGCGTCCCTGGAATACCCGCACATCGGTGACCGGAAAGCGGATGCACTGGCCGCCCGCCGACGTGAGCAGCACGTCGTCCCGCTCGGTGCAGATCTGCACGTCGACGATCGCTTCGCCCTCATCGAGCTTCATGGCGATGATTCCGGAGCGGCGCACGTCGACGAAGTCGGAGAGCTTGTTGCGCCGAACGGTGCCGCGCGTGGTGGCGAACATCACGTCGAGCTCGCCCCAGGTCTTCTCGTCCTCGGGCAGCGGCATGACGGTGGTGACCAACTCGCCCTGCTCGAGCGGCAGGATGTTGATCAGCGCCTTGCCGCGCGACTGCGGCGCCGCCTGCGGCAGGCGCCAGACTTTCTCCTTGTAGACGCGGCCGCGGGAGGAGAAAAACAGCACCGGTGCATGGGTCGATGCCACGAACAGCCGCGAGACGAAATCCTCCTCGCGGGTCTGCATCCCGGCCCGCCCCTTCCCTCCGCGCCTTTGCGCCCGATAAGTCGAGAGCGGCACGCGCTTGACGTAGCCAAGGTGCGAGACGGTGACCACCATGTCCTCGCGGTGGATCAGGTCTTCTTCCTCCACCTCGCCTTCCTGCTCGAGGATGACCGTGCGGCGCGGCGTGGCGAACTTCTCCCGCACGGCTTTGAGCTCGTCCTTGACGATGGTCTGGATGCGCGCGCGCGAGCGCAAAATGTCGAGGTAGTCGGCGATCTCCTCGGCCAGCTTGTCGAGCTCGGCTTTGATCTCGTCGCGGCCGAGCGCCGTGAGGCGCTGCAGGCGCAGGTCAAGGATGGCCTTGGCTTGCTCGGCGGAGAGCCGCGCCGTGCCGGTCGCCGTCACCTTGTGACGAGGATCGTCGATCAACTCGATGAGCGAGGCGGCGGTAGCCGCCGGCCAATCGCGCCCCATCAACGCTTCGCGCGCCGCGTTGGCGTCCTTCGAGGCGCGGATGAGCTTGATCACCTCGTCGATATTCGCCACCGCAATGGCGAGCCCCACCAGCACATGGGCGCGGTCGCGCGCCTTACCGAGCAGATGTTTGGTGCGCCGGGAAATCACTTCCTCGCGGAAGGCGATGAAGGACGTGAGCAGGTCCTTCAGGGTCATCACCTGCGGGCGACCGCCTTCGAGCGCGACCACGTTGGCGCCGAAGGTCGACTGCAGCGGCGTGTATCGATAGAGCTGATTGAGCACCACGTCCGCCATCGCGTCGCGTTTGAGCTCGATGACGACGCGATAGCCCTCGCGGTCGGACTCGTCGCGCAGCGCGGCGATGCCGTCGATCTTCTTGTCGCGCCACAGTTCCCCGATCCGCTCGACCATCGCGGCCTTGTTCACCTGGTAGGGGATCTCGCTGACGACGATCACCTCGCGGTCCCCACGCAGGGTCTCGATCCCCACCTTGCCGCGCATGACGATCGAGCCGCGGCCCAGCGTGTAGGCGGCGCGAATACCGGCGCGGCCGAGGATGATGCCGCCGGTCGGGAAGTCGGGACCGGGAATGATGCCGATCAACTCGTCGATGCTGAGGCCCGGATTTTCGATCAACGCGATGCAGGCGTCGATCACCTCGCCGAGATTGTGCGGCGGGATGTTGGTCGCCATGCCGACGGCGATTCCGCCTGCTCCGTTCACCAACAGGTTCGGGAAGCGCGCCGGCAGCACCACCGGCTCTTTCTCGTTGCCGTCGTAGTTCGGCTGGAAATCGACCGTGTCCTTGTCGATGTCGTCGAGCAGTTCCATCGCCGGCCGGGCCAGCCGGCATTCGGTGTAGCGCATGGCCGCGGGCGGATCGCCGTCGACGGAACCGAAATTTCCCTGCCCGTCGATGAGCGGCAGGCGCATGGAGAAATCCTGCGCCATGCGCACCAGCGCGTCGTAGATCGCCTGGTCGCCGTGCGGATGGTATTTGCCCATGACGTCGCCGACCACGCGCGCCGACTTCACGTATTTCTTGTCGGGCGTGTGCCCGTTCTCGTGCATGGAATAGAGGATGCGCCGATGCACGGGCTTGAGGCCGTCGCGCGCGTCCGGCAGCGCACGGGCCACGATCACGCTCATGGCGTAATCGAGGTAACTGCGCTTCATCTCCTCGGTGATGGAGACGGGGCGAATATCGGACGGGCCGGGATGTTCCGGCTGCTGGTCGTCGTGCTCGGCCAAGTGAAAATTCCGTGCGGCGTGGGTTCGGACTGCTTAGCTGATTCAGCCTCGGCGCGCCACCGTAAAACGCGTCGGGATCGAGCTATTTTCAGATGGGAATTCAGGCACTTAGAGTCAAGGCGCGCCGGCCATTTTTTGGCCATTTGCGGGGCCCGTTGCGACCTTGGAATTCGACGCCTGGTGCGGCGGGCTCTGCACGTCCGTGCGGAGCGGCCGCGGGCCTGAAGCGGGGCTCCTCAATTGCCGAACGCGACCGCGTGCATGATGCGACCAGGCATGAACGTGAAGACCCCGGCGACCACGAGCGCACCGGTGAAGATCGCGATCATGGCGTTGCGGTGGCTGCCAACCCGGTGCCGCCGGGCGTGCAACACCGCGAGCGGAAGCATCGCCAGCGTGAAGATCGAGAGCAGATGGATAGGGCTCCATGGCCCCCACACCCGCAAATCGTGGATCCAGAACGACGTGGCGGCCACGATCAACATCAGCACGATCCAGATCCAGCCGGTGGTGCGATGGCGCAGCGTGCCCTTGGGCGCTGCAAGCTGGAACGTCCCAAGCGCGAACGCGGCCATGGCCGCGAAGGCGTGCGCCTGAATGGCGGGAGCAGCGTTCAACAGCGGTGCGAGCGACACTGCGCTACTCCTGAGCAGAACCGAGACCGCATCGGGTCGATCAATTCAGGGCGGCAACCAGTTCGAATGCTGCCCGCGTTGAATCCGGAGGTCTCGCGGGCGCCGCAGATCGGTCCGCGAGTTCGCGCGTGTGGGCGCGATCCGATTTTGGTCCGTTTACCGCGCAATGCAATTAGGCCCGCCGCAGCGGCCGGCTTGGCCGGCTCGGCTGCGGCGGGGATCTTGCCGCTGCTGGGAAACGACGCGTCGCGGCAGCGCCGCGGGCGACGGTCAGGCCTT
>CAVQIP010000009.1:0-72585 GCA_963712565.1 uncultured Alphaproteobacteria bacterium
GGTGCTCTACCACTGAGCTACGGCAGCGTCCTGCCGGATGCAAAATCGCGAACGCGCGATGCGGCCGGAATGCGGCGATCCTTGCCACAAGGCCGCAAGCGGCGCAAGTTGCGCCGTCCGACGGCCGTCACGCCGATGTCTTCCCTCGACCGCCGCAGGGTTTGTAATCTTGCGCGCATGAATGATCGTCGAAAGACTGCAGAGAAAGCGCGCCGTCAGCAGCGCTTGGGCGCGGCGCTGCGGGAGAATCTCAAGCGCCGCAAGGCACAAGCCAAGGGCCGCTCGACCGCCTCCGGCGCGGGCAAGACCGCCACGCCCCACGATTCCGCCGGAATTGCCGGGGATAAGCAGGAGAGCTAGAGCCGCGAACTGGCGCGAGCTTTTCTGCGTCGATGCCGCGTTCACAGCGGATCGGAGGATGCGCCGGAAATCGGGAGGGGGCATGGATCGTATTCGCATCAACGGCGGCCAAAGGCTCAACGGGACGATCCCGATCTCCGGCGCCAAGAATGCCACCTTGCCGTTGATGATTGCGAGCCTCCTGACCGATCAAACCCTCATTCTCGACAATGTCCCGCGGCTCGCCGATGTGGGGCTCCTGCAGCGCATCCTGGGCAATCACGGCGTCGACATCATGGTGGGTGGCAAGCGCACCGGCGAAACCCAATACGACGGGCAGACGTTGCACATCTCGGCTGCCAACGTCATTGATACTACGGCGCCCTACGACCTGGTCTCGCGCATGCGGGCGAGCTTCTGGGTGGTGGCGCCACTAGTCGCGCGCATGGGCGAGGCCAAGGTGTCGATGCCAGGCGGCTGCGCCATCGGCACACGGCCGGTCGATCTCCTGATCATGGGGCTGGAACGTCTCGGCGCCACAATCGAGATCGACCGCGGTTATGTCATTGCGCGGGCCAAGAACGGTCTCAAGGGCGGGGAAATTAAGTTTCCAAAGGTGACGGTCGGCGGCACCCATACCGCGTTGATGGCGGCCTCGCTTGCGCACGGCACGACTGTGATCGAGAACGCCGCGCGCGAGCCGGAGATCGCAGACGTCGCCGACTGCCTCAACAAGATGGGTGCCAGGATCACCGGTGCCGGAACCTCGCGCATCGTGATCGAGGGGGTTCCGCGGCTCAATGGCGCGCGCCATCGCGTACTGCCCGACCGCATCGAGACTGGCACCTATGCCATGGCGGTCGCCATGGCGGGGGGCGACGTGCTGTTGGAAAACGCGCGCGCGGAATTGCTCCAGACGGCGCTCGATGTGCTTGTGCGGGCGGGCGTCGAAATCACCGCGACCAATACTGGCGTGCGCGTGGCGCGCAACGGTTCGGGCATCGCCCCAGTCGAGGTGACGACCTCGCCATTTCCGGGCTTCCCGACCGATCTGCAAGCCCAGCTCATGGCGCTGATGACCCGGGCCAAGGGTGTCTCCCACATCACCGAGACGATCTTCGAGAACCGCTTCATGCATGTGCAGGAGCTGGTGCGGCTCGGCGCCCATATCCAACTGGACGGCGAATGCGCCACCATCGAGGGCGTCGACGTGCTCAAAGGCGCGCCGGTGATGGCCACCGATCTGCGCGCTTCGGTCTCCCTCGTCATCGCCGCGCTCGCGGCAGAAGGCGAGACCGTCGTCAATCGCGTCTATCATCTCGACCGCGGTTTCGAGCGGCTCGAGGACAAGCTCGCGGCCTGTGGCGCCGCGATCGAGCGCATCAGCGGGTAATAGCGAGCGTCGCGTCTGCGCGCGCGGTCCGCGAACCCATGCAGCGCCTGCCTTGCAGATGACGATAGCGGTGGATGGGTGCACGGGCCGGATGATGCGAGTCTTCCTTCCCGCCACTCTGTCGTTGGGACTGGCGCTGGCGTTCGCCGACAGCGCCGGCGCGCAGTTGGTGGATTGCCGCGGCGGCCAAAGACCGTCCCAGGTGGCCGAGTTGCTGTTCGGCCGCAAAATCGGGAGTCGACTGGGTGTGAGCGAAGGCGAATGGGACCGCTTCGTCGATCGCGAGATCACGCCCCGCTTCCCGAATGGGCTTACCGTGTTCAATGCTTCAGGCCAATGGCGCGACCAGGCCAGCAAGAAGATCGTCCGCGAGTTGAGCAAAGTCGTGCAGATCGTGCTTCCGGGCGAGGCCGAGGACATTGCCCGCCTGAACGAGATCGCCGCGGCCTACAAGACCCGCTTCAACCAGCAATCGGTCGGTGTGATCGTGCGGCCGGCCTGCGTGTCCTTCTAATCAAGGCGATCAAATCTCGACTTCGGAGGCGATTGCTGCTCTCCCCCGGCCGACGGCTCGACGGGTATATTGCCAGGCCCTCCACCCTCCTCCCGGGCCATGGGCACGAGAGGGGACCCGACATGTTGCATGCAAGTCATCGGTCCCGCTTGCGCCACCGCTGGGTGCTTCCTAACTACCCCTGTAACAACCGAAAACGTGGCAGGACGGCAGGGAGCGCGCGTCATGGAGCCGGTGAAGTTCTTCGCCCTCGACCGGGACGATCTCGAAGTCGTATCCACCCATCTGCAGGATGCCCTAGTCAAAGTAGCCGATATCATCTGGCGTCCGCGGGAGAAGCGCCTGGTCGTGGCACTCAGTCGCTTCGACTGGCTCTCGGCAGAGGGGACGCAGCCCGAGCTCCGGCGTTGTCGAGCGGCGCTGCGCTTCGAGCGCGTCAACTGCTGCAAGTGCCGCAACGTCGATCCTGCCGGCAAAGACGCGGTGCTCAACCTGCTCGCGGTCGAATTTTCCGAGACTGATTCGCCGGCAGGGGTCGTCAATCTCATATTCTCGGGCGGGGGAATGCTGCGGCTTGAGGTCGAATGCCTGGAAGCCGAGCTCGCCGATCTGGGCCCGTCCTGGCCTGCGGCCGTGCGTCCGATCCATACCGACGATACGCCTGACGTCCGGGGTTGACGACCTGTTCCGGTCACGCCATTGAGCGGCAACCCGGCCCGTGTGGTCCGGTAGGACAGGGCCATGCCGATCCGCCTCGACAGCCGCGCTCCTGATTTTTCCGAGCGTTTTCACGCGTTTCTCACAACCAAGCGCGAGGCGGCAGCCGACGTGGAAGCGGCCGTGCGCGCAATCATCGCCAATGTGGTTGCTGCTGGCGACCACGCCCTGATCGAGCTCAGCCGGAAATTCGACCGCGTCGACCTCGGCCAAGTCGGGCTCAAGGTGCGGGCTGACGAGATCGAGACCGCCTATGCCGCCTGCGACCGCCGCGCGCTCGACGCGCTGGCGCTGGCGCGCGATCGGATCGAGGTCTATCACCGCCGGCAATTGCCCAAAGACGACCGCTTCACCGACGTGCTTGGCGTCGAGCTCGGATCGCGCTGGACCGCGATCGAGGCAGTCGGCCTCTACGTGCCTGGCGGCACCGCGGCTTACCCATCCTCGGTGTTGATGAATGCCGTCCCGGCCAAGGTCGCCGGCGTTCCGCGGCTGGTGATGGTGGTGCCGGCGCCGGAGGGCAAGCTTGCGCCGCTCGTGCTCGCGGCGGCAAAGCTTGCCGGGATCGACGAGATCTATCGCGTTGGCGGGGCGCAGGCGGTGGCGGCGCTGGCCTACGGCACCGAGACGATCGCGCCGGTCGCAAAGATCGTCGGCCCGGGCAATGCCTATGTGGCAGCGGCCAAGCGCCTGGTCTTCGGCAAAGTCGGCATCGACATGATTGCGGGTCCCTCGGAAGTGCTGATCCTTGCCGACAAGACCGGGCACCCCGACTGGATCGCCTCCGACCTGCTGGCTCAAGCCGAGCACGATACGACTGCCCAGTCGATTCTGATCTCGGACGATGCCGCGCTCGCGGACGAGGTCGAGAAGGCCGTCGCCGGGCAGCTCAAATCGCTGCCGCGCGCCGCGGTCGCCGCGGCTTCCTGGCGCGATTTCGGCGCCATCATCCTGGTCAGCGGCCTGGACCAAGCCGTGCCGCTCGTCGACGCCATCGCGCCGGAACACCTCGAGATCCAGAGCGCTGACGCCGAGCATTTGGCTGGCCGCGTTCGCAATGTCGGGGCGATCTTTCTCGGGCCCCACACGCCCGAAGCGGTCGGCGATTATGTCGGCGGCTCGAACCACGTGCTGCCGACCGCACGTTCGGCCCGCTTCTCCTCGGGATTGGGTGTGCTCGACTTCATGAAACGCACGTCGATCCTCAAATGCGGGCCCGGTCAGCTTCGGGCCCTCGGCCCGGCCGCGATTGCGCTGGGCGAAGCCGAAGGGCTCGAGGCACATGCCCGCTCGGTGGCGATACGCTTCAATCGTTGACGAGGGTCGGCTCCATGGCGATCGGTCACATCGAGCGGGGCAAACTCGGCAGTCTTTGTTCTTGCTGGCGAGATCAGGTTGCGGAGCAGTCCAGGGGCGTGAAGCAACGTCCGATATGCCTCGGACTCATCCTCCTCCCGTTAGGGGGTGGAGGGAAGACCGAGGGCCCTGCACGTGCGACGCAAAGGCGATGACCCGCTCGGGACGCGTTTCCAGCCGAAAATCCAACCGCCTTGTCGCGGTCACGCTCGATGAAAATTCGATCGGTCGCTCGAATCCCGATGTCGAGCATGAGCGTGCGGTGGCGATTTATGATCTGCTCGAGGACAATACCTTTGCACCGAACGACGACGACGGAGGGCCGTTTGCGCTGCATTTGAGCATTACCGGAACTCGCCTGGTGTTCGACATCAGGCGAGCGGACGGCGGGCCGGTGATAGCTCATCTGCTGTCGCTCTCCCCGCTGCGACGCATTGTGAAGGACTACTACACGGTCTGTGACAGCTATTACGCCGCAATTCGCACCGCTACGCCCGACCGTATCGAGGCGCTCGACATGGGCCGGCGCTCCCTCCACGACGAGGGCTCCAGAATTTTGATGGAGCGGCTGGCGCGTAAGGTGAGGCTCGATTTCGACACCGCGCGCCGTCTATTCACGCTGATCTGCGTGCTGCATTGGAAGGGGTGAAGCGAGCGCCACCGTCGCAGCCGCAGGCGGTGTTGTTCGCCTGCGGCAGGAATTCCGTGCGCTCGCCTATGGCAGCGGCCATGCTCCGGCAGATGCTCGGCACATCGCTTTATGTCTGCTCGGCCGGCGTGCGCAAAGGCGAGCTCGATCCCTTCGCTGCGGCGGTGATGGGGGAGATCGGCATCGACATCAATGCCCACCGGCCAATAACGTTCGAGGAGCTCGACGACTTGGAGGGGCTGAATTTCGACCTGATTGTCACCCTTGCACCCGAAGCACACCACAAGGCGCTTGAGCTCACGCGCACGCTTGCCGCCGAAGTAGAGTATTGGCCCACCGCCGATCCGACCGCGATCGAAGGGAGCCGCGAGCAGCGGATGAACGCGTATCGGGATGTCCGTGATCAACTATTGCAGCGGATAAGGGCGCGCTTCTCTCCTCGTCGCAGCGGCAACGAGTGACGAAAGCCATAGTCGCTAGTTGTCGGGCGGCCGTGATTCCGCTACTTTCGCGCCTTCGGGGCGGCGTGATCCGCCTGTCCTGTTTCCAAGATGCTGGGTAGCGGATGGCAAAGGAAGAACTTTTGGAATTTCCTGGGACTGTGACCGAGTTGCTTCCGAACGCCACGTTCCGGGTCAAGCTCGAAAACGAACATGAGATCATCGCTCACACCGCCGGCCGTATGCGCAAGAACCGTATCCGCGTGCTTGCGGGCGACAAGGTTCTGGTCGAGATGACACCCTACGATCTGACCAAGGGTCGTATTACCTACCGATTCAAATAATAGCGGTTATCAGTCCCGCCCCGTCATGCAGTCGCTGCGCAAACCCCAATGATCGGTCGGCCCAAGCTCGTGCTCGCGTCCGGTTCGCCGCGCCGGGTTTCGCTCCTCAACCAGACGGGCATCGAGCCCGATGCGCTCCGCCCCACCAATGTGGACGAAACGCCGAAGCGGGGAGAACTGCCGCGCGCCTGCGCCAATCGGCTTGCGCGCGCCAAGGCGGAGGCGGCACTCGAGCAGGTGCGAGCCGATGACGAACTCAAGGGCGCCTATATTCTCGCCGCCGACACCGTGGTTGCGGTCGGCCGACGCATCCTCCCCAATCCCGAGCTGCTCGACGAAGCGGCCCAATGTCTGCGGCTCCTATCCGGCCGCAACCACCGGGTCCATACTGCGATTTGCCTGGTAACGCCGAACGAGGCCTACCGCCAGCGTCTGATCGAGACGCGCGTGCGCTTCAAGCGCCTGTCGGACGACGATATCGAGACCTACCTCGCCTCCGGCGAATGGCGCGGCAAGGCCGGAGGCTATGCCGCGCAGGGCATTGCCGGCAGCTTCATCGTCAAGATCGTCGGCTCGTACAGCAATGTGGTCGGACTTCCGCTCTACGAAGTAACCACGCTGTTGGCCGGCGAGGGCTATCCGATCCGCTTCGGCTGGCTCAACGCGGTGTGAGCCTGGCGCCTGAGACGGCGGATCACCATATCAACGCCATGCCCGAGCCCGCCGATTTTCCTCGTGCCGAGCCCTGTCCGATCTGCGCGAAACCGTCGGTCGAGAAGTTCCGCCCGTTTTGCTCCAAACGCTGCGCCGATGTCGATCTGAACCGCTGGCTCAGTGGGACCTACGTGGTGCCGTCGAAGGAAGAAGAAGACGAGGATGGAGCGCCGCGGCCCAGCGACCAGTCCTGATCAGGGACACTCGGCGCCGGTATCTATCCAGGCCCGGACGAGCTGACCAAGCTGTTCCTGGGTACCGGGCGCCGGATCTCGCCCTGCGCCCGGATTCCACCCCCAGCCGACCAGGTCGTCCTTCGCCAAATGCTCGTGCAGCAATTCAAGATCGCGTCCACCGTTGCGCTGCGGATCTCTGATCTGCCGGCAGATGTCACCGATCGACTTGCCTTCCCACGCCATCTCGATCGGCGCCAAGCCCAGCGCGGATGACCGGGAATGCTTTGCAGCGATGTCTGCTGACCGGCGAAGATTTCGACGTTCCGGTCCAGGTGGCAGGCGCCGCAGGTGTTGCCGGGTACCCCGCCGCCGTCGGCCCCGCGCATGACGGGTGGTGAATGCGGGTGCATGTCGTCGCCTTGCGTGGGCCGGTTGCTCGCCGGGTGGCAGTTCATGCAGCGCGGCTCATGATCACCTTTCCTGCCTCGGTGAACAGCATGCGCGAGCGCGCTCGCGGATCGGCGATGCTCGCGAAGGCGGAAGGCGGACGCAGTTCCACCCGATTTTGCGCTTGCGCGGCGCCATGCCAAAGCACCGTCCCGCCGAGGCATGCGACGAATGAGATCACGACGAGGTGCATTCGAACCCGGTTCCGTATCACGCTGCTGAGATCAACTTGGAGCGCGGATAAAAGTTCGGCACGTGTCACCGAATGGGGCCTGGTTCGGCTTGCTTGCCTTCGTCTGGACAGTCGGAAATCGAGCCTCTATAACGGCCGCGCTCCCCCTTCGTCCGCCGTCCGGCGGCGCGGCGCCCAGGTAGCTCAGTTGGTAGAGCACTGCACTGAAAATGCAGGTGTCGGTGGTTCAATTCCGCCCCTGGGCACCACAATTTTTTCCTTCGCAATTGTCTTCACAGATCGCGGCAGGTCGCTGCCGATCAGCTCGCTTGCTGAATGTGGGACCGCAATATCGGCTTAGGGGCCAAAAACTTCGAATCCTCCTTGTGCCACAAGTGATCGCAGGCACAGAAGGGGCAGAATTTGCGCGCGAAGGGTCCGAAAGATCGGGTAAATTCCTTGGGATCGACGTCCATTCCCATGAACATGTAATGGCCGGTTAGCCGGCACCGCGTGATGACCTGCGCCATCGCAGTCCTCCGTCGCCCTGCATCGTAAATCGGTGAGACAACACCGCAGCCGGGACTAGGTTCCGAGCGTGGGCGTGCTCAAAGGCTTGGCGGTCGGCCCCGATGTGTGCTGCTACCGCACGTTCCAGGCGATCTCGGTGATGAGCTTCTTCAGGATCGCCTCGGCGAAAGTCTCGTAGTTCTGTGCCGCAACCACGAAGGCGCCTGGACCGCCAATGACACTGTCGTAGTAGTAGCGGTCGAGGTCGGGCTCGAGCGCGAGGATCGGCAAGCCGTTGATCCCGATGCCGGCTGCAACCGCCTCGTCGCGGGCGAACGTGACCGGCCGGCCGCGATTGTTGGAGCCGTCGCCGGAGACATCGATGACGCGACGGATCGCGCGAAACGGGCTCCGGGGAAACAGCGTAGTGGCGTAGTCGATGGCGCCGCTGATCGAAGTGCCGCCGCCGAACAGCTGGCGGGGTGCGCGCTCAATTGCGGCGGCAAGCGCAGCTGCGGTTTCCTCGTCCCCGACCAGCGTCCACCCCACGACCTGAACCTGCAGCATCGGCCCGGTCCACTGCACCATGGTGACGGCGATCGCCTGGTTGGGGCCGGAGCGGATGGCCTGCAGGACGCGCGCATGGCGAAACGCTGCGACATAGCCACGCTTCTGCAACTCGAAGCGAACCGGATCGACGCTGCCGGAAGCGTCGACCGCGAGCACCAACTGCAGGTCGGCGGCGGTTTGCGCCGCCGCCGGCACCGCCATCGTCAGTGCGAGCATCAGCAGCCAGCCGACGACGCGCGGCATTGCGCGCCGCCGACGGCCGGCATCGAGACTGTTCACGCCTTTCGAGACAGCGAAGGGGGTGCTGCGTCGCATGCGGTCGGTCCTAAATGCGCTGCAGCGTGCACTCGGTCTCGACCGGGATCTTCGGATCAGCGCTTGGCACCGAGCGTCTCACGACGCGGACTTGCTTGTAGCCCTGTTTGTCGCATGAGACCTCGACGTCACTGGGATCGATTTCCTTGCCGAAGCCAGGCACTTTGTAGGTCCCCAACAGATCGGTGCGTGTAACGACTCCTCCGCGGTTCTTGACCCCCACGGTCACCTTGGCGTCCGGCACGGTGGCACCGCTCGCGTCCCGCACGAACCCGAAATAGGACGGTCCTTCCTCTTCGCTGTTGTCGTCGTCATCGCCGAACCCGGCGCCGCCCGCCCACGCGGCGATCGACAGGACGCACGTTGCGGCGGCGACGGCAGCCGCAATCCGTCCGGGACGCCGAACCGGGAATTTCATCCAGTCCTCCATGGATCGCGCTGCGGCGTATCCCGCCAGCGACAAGATATCCTAGCGCGTAAAATAGGGAGTGAGGTAGTAGGTCAACACGCCGATCGCTCCAACGGGAACGACCAATATCCAGCCGGGCCACAGCCGCTGGGTCCATTTTGCGGGAGAGAACAGGCTGATTGCCGCCGCCACCACCAGCGCGGCAATCACCGACCACCACCGGTTCTTGAGGAATTCAAGCTCGACGGCCGCGTTGTCGTAAATGACCAGCGCGAGCGTATACACGATCAGATAGGATACGGCGGCGGCTACGGCGAACGTGATCGCGCGTTGCAGCCACGGCTCCGGAATGATGGTGGCGGCCAGCGCCAGAACGAGTGCGCCGATCAGAGACGTCAGCATCCAGCCGTACCAATACATCGCCGGGCCGCGCCCTGGAGGCTGGTACAGGAAACCGAGCTCTCCGGTTACCGGATGGTAGGTGACGAGGGGGAGATTTACTTCCGTGCAGACCACGTAGATGGCTGCATAAACGATGCCGAATACGATGGTAAATATGCCGATCTTGTTCGTTGCGGTCATGAGCCGAATCCCCGACCGTTATTGACGATGTGCCCGATCAAGAAGTTGGCCCAGATGAGGATCGCGAGCAACAGGGTCACCTGTTTGCGGGCGGCGGCGTAATCCGGCGACAGCGGCTGCTTCCAGAAATACCAATAGGCCGGAAGCAGAATCATGCCGATCACGGCCAGGTGTTCCTTCACCTCGAAACCGCCGACGACCTTGAAGAACCGAAGTTGCTCGAGCGCAAGCCGGGAGGTGTAGCGATAGTGAGTGTAGATCCAGGCGCCGAGCACGAAGGTGAGCAGGTAGAGGACGATGATCGCCATGACATAGGAATGGCTCGGCACGGCGCGGAAGCGCGCGATGAAATTCCCGGCCGCCGCGCGTGCGGGCAGCCATAGCGCAACGGTCTGATGCGTGATCGCCCCGAGGAGCGCAATTGCCAATAGCCCGTGAATAATGAGCAGCGTGGTCCAGAAAAACATAGGCCTTCCCCCTTCGTCCTGTAGACCCCCCGCGGCTCAATGTCTGCCGCCAGTAGCCCCGGCAGCGGTCCCGGTGGGGCGTCCTTATCCTCTCTTCGTCGCTTCCGCGCGCGCACGCCATCATAGCTCGCTGGATTTTCGTCCGCAATTTTCGGAAGCCAATTCCGGGCTCCGGTCCGGTCGGGCCACATCTTGCAATGCCACAAATATTTATCGTCCCTGCGATCGAACTATGAAATGATATGGAATGCATTCTGCTCGGCAATCAGCCATCCGACTGTTGCAGCTTATGATGGCCGCATCGGTGGTGTTGCCGGTCGTGCTTTTCGGATTCGCTTCTTGGCTGAGCTATCGTCATGAGCATGCCCTCGCCGATGACCGGATCGAGCGCTCGCTCGACATCCTTCATGAGCACACGCTCAAGGTCTTTCAAACGGTCCAGCGCGCCACCGCCGAGGTTGACGAAATCGTGCGCGGCATGTCGGATGCCGATATCCGACGCGAGCAATTGCGCCTGCACGACCGTTTGAAGCGGATCGTCGACTCGCTCCCGCAGTTGCGCGCAATCTTCCTGATCGATCGCAATGGCCATCCCCTCGTTTCCAGTCAGCTCGCACAGGTGCCCCCCGACTTCAATGTGAGCGATCGCGACTTTTTCACCGCGCATAAGGGCGGTGAGGTAGGGACCTTTGTGAGCGCTGTGCTCATTCCACGCCTGACCGGGCTCGGCACGCCCTTCTTCGTTCTCTCCCGGCGTCGCCCATCGGCAGATGACTCGTTCAACGGCGTGGTCGCAGCCGCTGTCCTCCCGCGCTATTTCGAGGAGTTCTATGCGATCATCGGACGCAGCCCCGGCAGCCTCTATGCGCTGGTCCGTGCGGACGGTAAATTTCTCGCTCGTTATCCGGAGCGGCGCGGCGACCGGGAGGGACTGGAAGCGGGGAGCGGTCTGCACCGCGCGATCGCGCAGGGTTGGGAACGCGTGATCCAAACGATTCCGCGATCCCAGATCGATGGGGTCGAGCGGCGGGTCGGCTATCGCAAGCTCGAGGGATTTCCGATCTACGTCGTCGCCGGCATCGACAGCTCGGCGATTCGGAGCGAATGGCTTTCGACCATGGCGAGCCATCTGATCTTCGGCTTGCCGGCGACGTTGCTGCTCCTGATCATCATCGGCGTCGCGTTGCGGCGCACGCGGCGGCTGCATGCCGAAGCGGAACGCCGCGAGGCCGCGGAGGCCGCGTTGCGGCAAGCCCAGCGTCTGGAGGCCATCGGACAACTGACGGGCGGCGTCGCACATGATTTCAACAATCTCCTGATGATCGTGAGCGGCAGCGTACAGCGTCTGCGGCGCGACCTGACCTCCGAAAAGCACACGCGCCTGCTCGACATGATCACGAACGCGACCAATCGCGGCGAAAGCCTCACGCGACAACTGCTCGCATTCTCTCGCCGGCAGATGCTCACCCCTTCCGTCATCGATCTCGCCGTCCGGCTTCCCGAGCTCAAGGAGATGCTGAACCGGTCGCTGCGCGGCGACATCACCACGCAGGTAGTGGTTTCCGACGAGCGCTGTGCGGTCAAGGTGGACCCGAGCGAGCTCGAATTGGCCTTGCTCAATCTCGCGGTGAACGCCCGCGATGCGATGCCGAACGGCGGAACGCTCAGCATTAGCGCCAAGCCGGTGGTGCTCAAGGGACGGCCGGCGGAAGAGGAACTGCAGGGCGAATTCGTCGCAATCCGTGTGGCCGATACCGGGAGCGGCATCCCCAACGATATCTTGCCCCACGTGTTCGAGCCGTTTTTCACGACGAAGGAGGTTGGCAAAGGCACGGGACTCGGGTTGAGCCAGGTCTACGGTTTCGCCAAGCAGTCCGGCGGCACCGCGACCATCACCAGCGCGGTCGGCCGCGGCACGGTGATCACCCTCTATCTGCCGCGTACGCAAGAATTGCCGACACCTTCGATCGCGCAGGCCGAGCCAGAGGCTGCGCCGGCACGTGCCGGCACCGTGCTGGTGGTCGAAGACAATCCGGAAGTCGCCGAGGTCGCCACTGCCTATTTCCAGCAACTCGGCTACATGGTGAAACAGGTTGCCAACGCCCATGAAGCGCTGGAATTGCTCGGCAACGATCCGAAGATCGATCTCGTTTTCTCCGATATTCTCATGCCGGGCGGCATGAACGGCCTCGAACTCGGGCACGCCATCCGCCGGCGCTATCCGGCAATGCCGGTGCTGCTGGCAACCGGCTACAGCGACAGCGCCCGCGACGCGGTCCAACAAGGCTTCGTCGTATTGCAGAAGCCCTTCGATCGCGCCGCGCTTGAACAGGGGGTGGGCGACGCGCAGAGATCGGCGGCCGAGCAAAAGCCTGCGCAGAGCGTGATGGGGTAGGGCGCAAGACAGTGCGACCCGACGCAACCCATCGCGTCCCCGCGAAATGAGGCTCGAGATGTATCGGCGAGGCGCGTGCTTGGAACTTTCCTGCTCGGTCTCGCGATATCGTTCGCAGCGATGTCGTTCGCAGCGAGCCAACCTTGTCGTTCACGCGACGAGCGTGCTGATTCCAATTATCCGGTCTGATCTGCGCTGAAGGCCCGCTCCATGCGGCGCGCGATCGGTGCAATTTTTCCTGCATCGCCGCTCCCGCGATGCAACGGCGGTGCGCTTCGCGTGCGCGCTGTGTGATTTTTGCAACGCTCGGGAATTCTTTTAAAGCGGCCACAGTAAGGCGCGACTTTTCTGTTGGTATGTCGCGAATTTACTACAAATGGGATGGGGGTGTCATGAAATCTCCGGTCGTCAAGCGCTCTATCGTCGTTGCTGGTCACAAGACCAGTGTGAGTCTCGAGGATGCATTCTGGAATGGGCTCAAGGAGATCGCCGGCAGGCGCCATATGACATTGTCGGACTTGGTGGCCGCGATCGATTCCCAGCGGCAACAAGGCAATCTGTCATCCGCGCTTCGGTTGTTTGTGCTCGACTTCTATCGCACGCAGCTTTCCGACTTCAAGGAGGGACGCGACGGTACCCACGGGATGATCGGCGGCAGTGCGCCCGCCTTTTCCTGAGTGGGTTCGATGTAGCAAAGCTTGCCCGGGATACGCGCTCGGGGCCGGTCACCGGTAGCTCCTGCTCGATCTTCATGATCTTGCGGCCGGCGGTCGATCATTGCCTTCGCGTGCCGGCCTGCGCCGACGCGCGCGGAAAGCACTATCGAATTCGACGTCCGCCTTCCGATCCGTCGACGAGCGCCCACGCGGGCGCCGCGGGCCGTCGGGACGAGCGATGCCCTTATCCCCCGATCTGCGGGATCTTGGCGTCGGTGATCACCTTCTTCCACTTGGCGATATCGGTCTTGATGTAGGCGGCGAACTCAGCCGGCGACATTCCGCTCGGTTCAAGGCCGATCGCGAGCATCTTATCCTTCACGTCGGGCAGGCCGACGATCCGGGCAATCTCCGTCTGCAGCAAGTCGACGATCGGCTTCGGCGTGCCGGCTGGCACTAGCACACCCTGCATTGTCTCTGCCTCTTGGTCCTTGATTCCGGCCTCTTCAAGGGTGGGCACGTCGGGCAGCGCGGGGGAGCGGGTCTTGGCCGTGATCCCGAGTGCGCGCAGCCTGCCCTCCTTCACCAGCGGCGTGGCCGGAGGGATCGCCTGAAAGCATATCGGGGTATGACCGGCCACGACGGACTGGATCGACGGGGCACCGCCCGGGAACGGCGCGAGCGCGAAATCGAGCCCGAAGGTCAGCTTGAATAGTTCGCTCGAAAGGTGCGGCGTCGTGCCGATGCCGGGGGAGGCGAAGGTGTATTTGCCGGGATTGGCCTTGAGCAGCGCGACCAGCTCCTTCACCGACTTCGCCGGGATGCTGGGATGCACGAACAGTCCATTGGGGGAACCGGCCGCCTTAGTGACCGGCGCGAAATCCTTGTCCGGATCGTAGGGCGCTTTGGCGTAGAGGCTCGGATTGACGGTGTAGCTCGACGACGCGATCAGGATCGTGTAGCCGTCGGCCGGTGCGCGCGCCGCTGTGCCCATGCCGAGATTGCCGCCGGCTCCCGACATGTTCTCGATGTAGAACTGCTGTCCTAACCGTTCCGACAGCTTCTGACTGATGAGCCGTGCCGCCACGTCGGTCGGCCCGCCGGCTGGGAACGGCACGATGATCTTGACCGGCCGATTGGGATATCCCGGGCTCTGCGCATGGCCGACCGCGGCAAACAGGAGCACTGCGCCGCATGCCAGCACCCGGATGACGTCGCTTGCAACTTTCATGATTCCGTCCCTGTTGTTTCGTCCAACCTCGATCGCCGCGCCGCTCGAAGCAGGATAATCGAGTCCCGCCGGTTTTGTCGCCGGGCTCTCAGACAGCAAGAGCCGGCTCTCGGCCGCATGGGACGAAACAGTATCTGAATTTCGCGGGCGGCACCCCGTTAAAAGCCGCGTGACCAAAAGGAAAGGCGGTCATCTTGCCGCACGCGGCCGAACCGGAGAGACAAGCCGGCGCATCCTCCTTCCGATCGCGCCAACCCGCATCGCTTGCGCCTTTGCGGCCTGCGATAAGGTCGGTAAGGGATCGGCGATGGCCGCCCGGAGACATCCTCGCATTGAGCCGCATTCGCAGCGGCAAAGCGGCGCAGTGCGTTCAGAAGAGACGCCGGACGCCCACGCGAGGGCTCATTGGAGGGACGGGTCTGAGGGCTCTCAACATGGCCTCGTTTGCGCGCCGGAACTGTCATATCCGGGGGTGCACGTTGTCCGCTGCTGCTGCGGGCTTTCCATCTTAGCCTCGCGACCAACCTTGTTTATTGCGCTCGGTCGAGGCGCCGCTGCGGTTGCCGTCTCAGGCTCCGGCGGCCGGGTCGATCGACCGGTTGTTTCCAATTCGGGCTCGATCAGAGCAGCCGGGACGACCGCTTCCGCCCCGTTGCGGAAATGTGGGATGTAAGTCACCACCGTTCCCGGGGGAGATTGGTAGGCCGCCAGACCTGGATTGGGAAAGCGGGAGGGCTGCAGAAGGGCATATAAGCCAAGGGCGAAGCATCCTCCTACCGCGCAATAGAGAGTAAGATGAATGCCGAGTTAATCAGGGGCCGCGGCGGGGATGCGCGACGGTCGCGCACGCCTGCCTGGTGAGCGATTCGCTGGTCGCGGGCGTGCGAGCAGGCTGGCCGCTGCGGCGCCAGGACGCGGATTTGCCCGGGACACCGGCTTGGTCGGACCCGCAGCGGCGCCAGGAGTCTCCCGCTGGATGTGGGCTGGTGACGGAACAAGTTGCGTTGAAAGTACGTTATTTCGGCGTATTTAATACGACCCCCGCTACGTCTCGATGGTGCGGACTCTGGGGGGCTCCTCTCGCAATCTTGCTCGCGCATTGGACTGTTCCTTCGGGCCACGCACCGGACGAATTCGCCGCTGGGATGGCAAAGCAAGGGCTGATCGGTTCCGAAAATCCAGTCCGGAGAATATTCTTACCGTATCCAATTCTAGCCTCGGGAGGGGAGCGAATGGACAAGGTCGTGAATCTCAATGATCGTCCCAAAGGACGATCACCCGGTCGTGCGGCCCCGGCTGTTGATCGACCGCCGCGTTCGGTAGCCGAAGACGCCGTGCGCACGCTTATTCGTTGGGCCGGCGACGATCCCGACCGGGAAGGATTGGTCGGTACTCCGGCTCGCGTCGTTCGTGCCTACGAAGAGTGGTTTGCGGGGTACTTTGAGAATCCCCGTGAGTATTTGAAGCGGACCTTCGAAGAAGTTGGCGGCTACGACGAGATCGTGCTGTTGCGCGACATCCGCTTCGAATCACACTGCGAGCATCACATGGCCCCGATCATCGGCCGTGTTCATATCGGCTATCTTCCGCGCGATCGAGTTGTGGGAATCTCAAAGCTCGTTCGCCTCATTGAGGTCTATGCAAAACGGCTTCAAGTGCAGGAGAAAATGACCGCAGAGATAGCTGGATGTCTGAACAGCGTGCTGAAGCCGTTTGGGGTCGGCGTGGTGGTCGAGGCGGCGCATGAATGCATGACGACCAGGGGTGTGCACAAATCGGACGTGACGATGGTCACCAGCTGCATGCTCGGGATATTCCGAACGCAGGCAGAAACCCGTCAGGAATTTCTCGCCGCGATCAACCTGCGAGGGGGAGCTCGCGGGGACACCGGCTCTTGAGATCGTAGCTGCAACAGTCTCTCTCGACCGCCAAGCAATTTCGATTGAAAAGCACCGGAGTTGGAGAGAATGGCTCAAGACCAGTCGAAGGCCAGCGGGCCCGATTTGGCGCAGGGAATTTCCCTCGCCCTACTTGCTGATGGTGGCAGGCTCGCTGGTCATGTCGGCGACGAGGACGTGTTATTGGTTCGGCGAGGGAGCACTGTGTTTGCCGTCGGTGCTCACTGCACGCATTATCATGGGCCGCTCGCCGAGGGGCTTGTGGTCGATGATACGGTCAGGTGTCCCTGGCATCACGCCTGCTTCGACCTGCATACCGGGCAGGCGCTGCGTGCGCCCGCATTCGACGCACTTGCGTGTTGGACGGTCGAACAGCGAGATGGAAAGATTTTCGTGCAAACTAAGAAAGCGATTCCAAAGCCTCGGCGGCGCGAGGCAAGGGCCGCGCTGCCGCAAAAAATCGTCATCATTGGTGGCGGAGCAGCCGGCTTCGCGGCGTGCGAGATGCTGCGGCGTGAGCAATACGAAGGAGACATTATCGTCTTGAGCAATGATGATGCAGCACCTGTTGATCGGCCGAATCTGTCTAAGGACTATCTTGCCGGCAGTGCGCCCGAAGATTGGGTGCCGTTGCGTCCGGACAATTTCTATGCCGAGAACAATATTGATCTCCGGCTTCGCACGAATGTCGTCGGCATGGATGCGCGCACGCGCGAGGTCTTGCTCGCCGGCGGGGGCAAGGTGTCCTATGACCGGCTGCTGCTCGCGACCGGCGCCGAGCCGGTTCGTCTGGCGATCCCCGGCGCCGACGCGCCGCACGTGCACACCTTGCGCACGCTTGCCGATTCCAGAGCGATCATCGCGCGCGCCAAAACGTCGCGCCGGGCTGTTGTGCTGGGTGCGAGCTTCATCGGGCTAGAAGTCGCTGCGTCGCTGCGCGCCCGCGACATCGAGGTTCATGTCGTAGCGCCTGAAAAGCGGCCGATGGAACGCATCCTGGGTCCGCAGATGGGCGACTTCGTGCGCGCGCTCCACGAGGAACATGGGGTGCGGTTCCATCTTGGAGATACCGCCAGCGCCATCGACGGCAAGCGGGTGATGCTGAAAGCGGGCGGGGCGCTCGATGCCGACATGGTGGTTGTCGGTATCGGGGTGCGCCCGCGTACTGCGCTTGCCGAAACGGCTGGACTTGCGCTCGACCGAGGCGTCGCGGTGAATGCGTACCTGGAAACCAGCGCCCCGGGAATCTTCGCCGCTGGCGACATCGCCCGCTGGCCTGATTCCCATAGCGGAGAGAGCATTCGCGTCGAGCATTGGGTCGTTGCCGAGCGCCAGGGGCAGACCGCCGCGCTGAATATGCTAGGCCGGGGAGCGAAATTCACTGCTGTTCCGTTCTTCTGGAGCCAACACTACGACGTCCCGATCAACTATGTCGGTCACGCCGAGAGTTGGGACGAATTGACGATCGACGGCGACATCTCGGCAAGGAATTGCCTCCTGCGCTATCAGCGCGCCGGGCGAGTGCTCGCAGTCGCCTCGATCTATCGCGACGTCGACAATCTTGAGGCTGAAGTGGCAATGGAGCGAGACGTGGCGGCCTAGAGACCCTGGATCGCCTCGCATCTAGCGTCGAACAAATGTGTCCAGAGCGCCCGACCGATGCGCGGGCGGATCATGGATTGCGCCGCATTCCATCGAGCCTATGCTTGGTTTCGAATATTCAAGCCCGCCAGGCGCCAAGTTGGGGGATGAGCGAGCATCGCCTTAAGCCGCCATCCGTGAATGTCCTTTTCAATCCAATCGCGGACAATACCGCGCGTCTTGGGGTCAAGACATTGTTCCACTGCATAGAACGTTTCGATCGCTCCGCGCTCATAGCCGCGTCGATACGACATTTCCAGGTCGTCCTTTTCGATAAACCACATATTCCATCTCCGTGCCGCCAAGTTCGATCCACGATTCCTTCCATACTACAACGTTGGCAGATTTATAATTACCCGGCGCGACCTACGGGTGGTCGGGAGGAACGGTGGCGAGCAGCTCGGGCTCGCAGGAATAGGTTCAGACGTCAAATGTGACGACTTCCGCGCAATTCGCTGCCCGGAGGCACTCATTGGGCAACGGCTACGGTAGCTTGAACTGGCGCGGGCCGGCGCTACCCGCGCCGCACTTCATCGGTCACCACGCCCTACGGGCAATCGCCGACGCGCTCGCCCTCGATCGACGTGCGGACGGATTGCATGAGTTGGCCCTGCATGAAGGAGCGTGCGGTGATCGTCGCGGTGTAGTGGTCGGGACTGTCGAAGATGAATTCTCCTGCGACGTCCATGTCCAGCTGGCCGGAGCATTGCAGGCGCCATTTCAGCTGCTGCGGCGTGAGCTCATGCTCGACGCGCTCGCAGGCCGAGTTCGTCGTGCGGCTCACCGGGCTGAACGTCTTGTCGAGATCGGCGACCGCGTCTTCCGTCAAACAGCGAGTGCCTCGTTGGATTGGGCCGACGACGCCGTTGATTTCGGGCGACTGGACAGTCCTCCACTGGCCGGCGCGTAGGCCGTCGGCGCCGGCAATCTGCGTGGCTATGAGAGAAAGTGCCGCCGCGAACACGCCGACACGCGCGCCACCAAGAGCTAAGGCAATCATCTCGACCGGCCTGTCCGCCGTGACCACGCTACGGTAGCGGATGATAGCAGCGGGTTGCGTCGCGCTGGAAGGCTGCTGCGCGTGGGACTTGCCGCAAATCCCTCATGCACCCTGCCCAGCAGCACTCGATATAAGGGGTCGTCGAAGAGCCGGGCATTCCCGCGCGGATCGCGGAATTTATTCCGAATTGCGCCGCTTCCGCGTTTTCCGCTGTGCTCGGGGCTTTGGCAGCGCCCGTGCCGATCGTGCGATCAATTCTCCAGCCCGTTGTCGGTACTCCGGCGTATCCAGAGGGGCGATTTTTTCCCGTAGCGGGAATAGCGTAGCCGCCACCCCACTCACCGCGCTCGATGACCGCTTTCCGGTGCGGATTTTGCCCGGCATGATCCTCGCCGCCGCATCTTGGCCCGTGCAGCAAGAGACTAACGGCAGACTGTTTGACGCAGTTCCAAGTGGAACCGAATCTAAACTTGGCGCGCCTCCCGATGGGAGGCACCGGCGAGCTGTCGCGGAACAATAGCGGCCATGGAGCACGGCAGATCTCGTGGGAACGTCGCCGACACGCGTTTCGGTCGTCGATAGCGGGATCATGCCCATTCTTGACCTCGGCTGCGGTGCGCTAGTCAGCCCGGATATTCGCGTCACGGACGACCTTGCCCCACTTTGCGATCTCGACCTTGATCCGCGCGCCGAACTCGCCGGGCGTGTTGGCGACTGGAGCAAATCCGAGAGCTTCCAAACGCTGCCTGACGTCGGGCGCCGCGACCATCTTTGCGATGTCGGAGCGCCAGCGCTCGATGATGTCCTGAGGCGTGCCGGCCGGCGCCACAATCCCGGTGAGGGTATCGCTCTCGAGATCGGGAATGCCCGCCTCGGCGTTGGTCGGCACGTCTGGCAGCGCCGGGGAGCGCCGGCTCGCGAGCACGGCAAGCCCGCGCAGCTTGCCGTCCTTGATGTTGGTCATTGCCGGCGGCAACGCCGTGAATGCAATCGGAGTATGACCTCCGATCGTGGAGTTGATCGCGAGCGCCGCCCCGTTGAAAGGCACGGTGACGAGGTCGAGGGTGTATTTCTGCTTGAAAAGCTCGCCCGCGAGGTGCGGGGTCGAGCCGGTGGCGGGCTGCGCGAAGCTGTATTTGCCCGGATTGGCTTTGACCAAGTCGACGAGCTCCTTCATCGATTTGGCGGGGAAGCCTGGATTGACCGAGATGACGTTGGGGGAGGCGGCCACCAAGGTAATCGGCGAAAAGTCCTTGACCGGGTCGTAAGGGATTTTCGCGTACATGCTGGGATTGACGATGAAACCGGTACTTACCACGAGGATCGTGTAGCCGTCGGCCGGCGAGCGCGCCACCATGGCCACGCCAGTGTTGCCGCCGGCGCCGGGAACGTTTTCGATATAGACTTGCTGCCCCCACATCTCCGAGAGTTTTTGTGCAACGATGCGCGCGATTACGTCGGTTGGGCCGCCAGCGGCGAACGGCACGACCACGCGCACCGATCGCGTTGGATAGGTCTGTGCCGATGCATCACCAGGAGCGGCCAGCACCGCCAACAGCAGCGCGGCAGCTAGAGTGCGCAAAACCGCCACCATCGCATCCTCCCTTGTCCTTCCATTGGTGCTATCATCGCCATTGCGCGCGGCGCAGTAAACACCCGGCCGCGCGTGCCCCGGCGACCTCCCAGACAGACGAAGGAATTCCCATGACGGCCAGGAAAATCACGCGCCAGGATCTCAGCGACGCCGCCGAGAAATACAAAAACTGGGGCAAGTGGGGGCCGAACGACGAGGTCGGCACGCTCAATTACACCACCCCGGAGGATATCATCGCGGCTGCCCGACTCGTGCGCAAAGGCAAGGTCATCTCGCTCGCGCTCAATTTCGACCATACCGGTCCGCAGGGCGCGAAGAGCAATTATCCCGCGATGGGGCGAACCAATCCGATCCACACCATGATTCGCACCGGAACCGATGCCTATTCCGGCGTGCTCGACAAGCGCGGCATTCGTGCCGCCGATGACATGGTGACCATGCCGCTGCAGTGCGGCACGCAATGGGACGGGCTCGGCCACGTCTTCTACGAAAGCCATATGTGGAACGGTTACGACTGCCGCGAAGTGACTTCTGCCGGCGCGCAGAAATGCGGCATCGAAAAGACCAAGAATAAGATGGTTGGCCGCGGCGTGCTGCTCGACGTGGCGCGCACGCTCGGCAAGGAGTCGCTTGCAGATGGCTACGGCATAACCTGCGCGGATCTCGACAACGCCGCCGCGGCGCAGGGCGTTACGATCAAGCGGGGCGACTACATCATCGTGCGCACCGGCCAGATGGAGCGCTGCCTCAAGGCCGGAAGCTGGGACGGATATCCCGGCGGCGACGCCCCGGGCTTCGCCTTCGAGACGCTGGACTGGGTGGCGCGTACGGAGCTGGCGGCGCTGGCGAGCGATACCTGGGGCTGCGAGGTGCGGCCGAACAACACCGAAGGCGGCATCAACCAGCCCTGGCATTGGATCACCATTCCGATCATGGGCATGACCATGGGCGAGATTTTCTATCTGAAGGACCTCGCCGACGATTGCGCCGGCGACAAAGTCTACGAATTCATGTTCGTTGCCCCCGCGATACCTATCACCGGCGCCGTCGGATCGCCGACCAATCCGCTGGCGATCAAGTGAGGTTCAATCGCCTGACGCCCGGCGCCGGCATTGCCGTCATTTCCGCGCAAACGGGACCGGTAATCACCGACCTCTGGGATCTAGGCCGTCCGCGCCTGCGCGCCGCCTGAGCGAGAACGCGGATTCCCAACGACGGAGAACTTTTGACAACGAACTTCGCCATCAATCCGTTGATCGCCATCCGCATGCTTGCTTTGCCTGCGGCGATCGACGCGGCCTACATGTCGTTCCCAGTCGCCTGAAAGGTTCATCATGCTCGGACACAATCGCAAAATGAGCGGGGCGGAATGCCTCGCCGAGATGCTCAAGGGCTACGGCGTCACCCACGTGTTCCACGTGCCGGCGGTGCTGCGCAAAACGTTTGCGGTGATGGAAGGCCGCACCGACATCAAGCGCCTGCATGTCCACGGCGAGAAGGCCGCGGCTTACATGGCCGACGGCTACGCACGCGCGTCGGGCAAGCCCGGGATTTGCGCGGCGCAGGTGATCGGCGCGCTCAATCTCGCTGCCGGACTGCGCGATGCCTGGCTCGCCCACTCGCCGGTAATCGCCATGACCGGAGGCCGCGAGCCGAAGACCAAGTTCCGTAAAGTCTACCAGGAGATCGATGACGTACCGGCGTTTGAGCCGGTAACCAAGTTCAACGCCACGGTCGACGACGTGGCGCGTTTTCCCGATATGGTGCGTCAAGCCTTTCGCGTAGCGACATCGGGCACCCCTGGTCCCGTGCACCTGCAGTTCCGCGGCAACGAAGGGCAGGTCGACGCCGAGGAAGCCGATATGGAGCCGTTGTGCGAGCCGCAATTTGCCCGGGTTCCGCCGTTCCGTCCGGCGCCGGAGGATGCGAGCCTGATGGCGGCGCTCGAGCATTTGCAGAATTCCCGCCACCCCGTCATCGTCGC
Organism: uncultured Alphaproteobacteria bacterium; assembly: GCA_963712565.1. Lineage (GTDB taxonomy): Bacteria > Pseudomonadota > Alphaproteobacteria > Rhizobiales > Xanthobacteraceae > VAZQ01. The sequence goes on from CAVQIP010000009.1 coordinate 22,514, forward strand.
GGGCGGCGGCGTGCGCGCCTCCGGCGCTTCCTCCGAGCTCGTGGCGCTGGCCGAAGCGCTGCAAATCCCGGTCGTCACCTCGCTCAACGGCAAGGACGCGATCCCGGGCAACCATCCGCTTTCGGTCGGCGTCGTCGGCACCTATTCGCGCGAGAGCGCCAACCGCGTGGTCAACGGCGCCGATCTCGTCTGCTTCGTCGGCACCGAGACTGGCGGCATGACCACGCACTTCTGGGCGGCGCCGAAGATCGGGACGCCGGCCGTCCAGATCGACATCAATCCCGAGGCCATCGGCCGCAACTATCCGCTCCTCGCCGGCGTCAACGGCGATGCCAAGGTCGTGCTCGCGCGCATGCTCTCGCTCGCCGACCGCGCGACCGCCGGCAAGCGCAAAGCCTGGGTCGAGGAGGCGCAAGAAATCTGCAAGGAGTGGTCGGCAAAATACAAATCGTTCGTGACCTCCGACGCGGTGCCGGTCCGGCCCGAGCGCATCTGCGCCGAGCTCACACGGCACGTACCGGACAACGGCATCGTGGTGGTCGATACCGGCCATGCCGGCATGTGGATGGGCGGCATGTACGACCTCACCAGTCCCAGGCAAAGCTACATGCGCAGCGCCGGTCATCTCGGCTGGGCCTTCCCGGCCGGGCTGGGGGCAAAATGCGCCTGCCCTGAGCGGCCGGTAGTCACGTTTACCGGCGACGCTGGCCTCTGGTATCACATCGCTGAGATCGAGACCGCCGCGCGCTGGGGCATCAATGCGGTGACGGTGGTCAACAACAATTCGAGCGGCAATCAGTCCAAACGCGGCTTCGACCGCGTCTATGGCGGGACGCAGACCGAGCAAGCGCGTGAAATGTGGACCTTCCGTAAAGTCAATTTTGCGCGCATCGCCCAAGACATGGGCGCGCTCGGCATCCGGGTGGAGAAGCCCGCCGAAATCGGACCGGCTATCGGAGAGGCGTTGCAGGCAAACCGTCCGGTGATCGTTGATGTCGTGACCGACATCGAGGCGCTCGCGCCGCTGGCCGTGACCTGACGAACCGTGCGCAGCGGAATCGCGAACGGCGACGCTTGCGTCCGCGTGGAAGCAGCGGAGGAAAGCGCAGTCACGCCCGCGTCAGTCCTGTGAGCTCAATTGGCGCCGCACTCCCCAGCCGCTCAAAATAGCTGCCATCTCGGAGGCGACAAAAAATCTGGCACTGTCTTGGTCGTAGCCCTCGAGCAGGAGTTCGTCGTAGTCGGTGAGTGCGTGCCGCACAAAGGCCACCAGCGACAACCACGCTGCTGTCTCGGGCGAGGCAGCCTTCAGGCCCGGGCTGTCGATGGCGTGGTCGACCACCGCGCCGAATTCATGCGACGGGATCGCGGGCGCCAGCCGGCGCAGCGCAACCTCGATGTCTTCACGTCTAGCCACATCGACGAGCCCTGAAGGAGTGCGGTGATTCTATCGCACCTTACTGGAATTATCGGCTATCCTCACTTCGAAATCGAGCCGCGAGCCGAGCCATGACCACGAGTTCTGCCAGATCCTCCAATGTCTCATCCGCCGCCCGGGCTGGATCGGGCCAGATCGGCATGGTGGCAGCCGTTTCGATCGGCGTCGGCGGAATGGTCGGTGCGGGTATTTTCTCGATCCTGGGCGTGGTGGCGCACGCCGCCGGCAACGCGATGTGGCTGGCCTTCGCCATCGGCGGGGTAGTTGCGCTGCTCTCCACCTATTCCTATGCCAAGCTCGGCGCCGCATTCCCGTCGAGGGGCGGCGCGGTGCATTTCCTGGTGAAAGGCTTTGGCGACGGCGTTCTGGCCGGTGGGCTGAACCTGTTCATGTGGGCCGGCTACATCATTTCGCTTGCCCTCTATGCCACGGCTTTCGGCGGCTACGCCGCAACCTTCCTGCCCGGTCCGCCGTCGCCGCTGCTGCTGAAGTCATTGGCCGTCGCTGCGGTCGTACTGCTCGCCCTGATCAATGCTTTCGGAGCCAAGCTCATGGGCCGCTCGGAGACGCTGATCGTGGCAATCAAGGTCGCGATCCTCGTGCTGTTCGCCGCGGTCGGCCTGTGGTTCATCAGGCCGGGCTACCTTTCACCCGAGCTGTGGCCCGAAGGAAAGTCGATCCTGTTCGGCGCGGGCGTGCTGTTCATCGGCTACGAAGGCTTTGGGCTCATCACCAATGCGGCCGCCGACATGCGCAATCCGAGCACGATGCTGCCGCGGGCTTTGTACACGAGCGTGATCCTGGTGATTGCCCTTTATCTCGCCGTCGCGCTCACCGTCACCGGTAGTTTGTCGGATTATGAAATCGAGCGCGCCAAGGACTACGCACTGGCCGAGGCCGCCAAGCCATCTTTGGGGCAATTCGGTTTCCGGCTGATCGCCATCGCCGCCCTGTTCTCGACCGCCTCGGCGATCAACGCCACGTTGTTCGGCTCGGCCAATGTCTCCTACATGATCGCCCGCGATGGCGAGTTGCCAGCCGGCCTGTCGCGCACGGAATGGCGCGACGCCACCGGCGGACTGTTGCTCACCGCCGGTCTGGTCATATTGGTGACGCTGATCTTCGACCTGTCAGGCATCGCCATGATGGGGAGCGCGGCCTTCCTGCTGATCTATGCCGCAGTGAATGCCGGCCACCTGAAAGTGCTCAGAGCGACCGGGGCGAGCGCGGTCATCGTGTGGCTGTCGCTGCTCACGTGCCTCGCCATGTTCGCCGTGCTCTGCGTGTACACGTACCAGGAGCAACCCGCGGCGCTGGCCGCGCTCGTGGTCATCGCCGCCGCCTCGTTCGCCGCGGAGTGGGCCTATCGCCGTTGGACGGGGAGAAGGCTCAAGGAAGACGCTTGAGCCCAGATCAATCGGGCCGCGCGCGAGCCGCCGCCGCGGTTGCCGAGCGCCACAGCCGACCGGCGCCTTCGAACAATCGGCCGAACAGCGGCCAGAACAAAAGGAGCAGCGCCAGGGTAGTGATCGAGCCGACGAGTCCGTTCGACCAGAACACGGTGAGATCGCCGCCGGCGCCGATCATCGACAGGCGGAAGGCATCCTCGGCGCGATTGCCCAGCACAAGCGCGAGCGTGAACGGCGCCAGCGGGATGCCGATCTTCTTGAACACGTAGCCAACGACCCCGAACCCCAGCATCAACCAGATGTCGAACATGGCGTTCTGTATGGCGTAGGCGCCGATCGCGCACGACACCACGATCATCGGCGCGATCGCCGAGAACGGGACGCGCAAAACGGCGGCGAAGACGGGCACAGTCGTGAGCACCAGTACCAACCCGACGACATTGCCGAGATACATCGACGCAATCAGGCCCCATACGAAGTCCTTGTGCTCGACGAACAGCAGCGGGCCGGGATTGAGCCCCCATACCATCAAGCCGCCGAGCAGGATCGCCGCTGTGCCCGATCCGGGAATTCCCAGCGCCAGCATCGGCAGCAATGCCGAGGTCCCGGACGCGTGCGCCGCTGTCTCTGGCGCGAACACGCCTTCGATGCGTCCCTTGCCGAAACTGTCCCTGTCCTTGGAGAAGCGCTTGGCGAGGTTATAGCCCATGAACGAGGCGGCAATCGCGCCGCCGGGCGTGATGCCGAGCCAGCATCCGATGGCGCATGAGCGCAGCAGCGTCATCCAATAGCGCGGCAATTCCTTCCACACCTTGAGCACGACGCGTAAGCTGATGCTGGCAGTGTGGCCGCGCAAAGCAAGCCGCTCCTCCATGGTCAGCAGAATTTCGCTGATGCCGAACAGGCCGATGACCGCGACGAGAAAATTGACCCCCCGCAAGAGCTCGTTCCAGCCGAAGGTCATGCGCAGCGTGCCGGAAACCGTGTCCATCCCGATGCCGGCGAGCAGCAGGCCCAGCGTCATGGAGATGATGGTCTTGTGCTTGTCCTCGCGGCCGAGGCCAACGAACGAGCAGAACGTCAAGAGGTAGACCGAGAAGAATTCCGGCGGCCCGAATTGCAGCGCGAACGATGCGATTCCCGGCGCGAGAAACGTGATCAGCAGGACGGCCGCCAGCGAGCCGATGAATGAGGAGGTAAATGCCGCGGTCAGCGCCTCGGCCGCCTTGCCCTGCTGGGCCATCGGATAGCCGTCAAAGGTGGTCGCCACCGACCAGGCTTCGCCCGGGATGTTGAACAGAATCGAGGTGATGGCGCCGCCGAACAGCGCGCCCCAATAGATGCAGGACAGCATGACGATGGCCGAGGTCGGGTCCATCGTGAACGTGAGCGGCAACAGGATCGCCACCCCGTTCGGCCCGCCCAGCCCCGGCAGCACGCCGACGAAAATGCCGAGGACGAGCCCGATCATCATCACCGCCAGGACCTTCCACGTCAGCAAGACGCTGAATCCGTGGAGCAGCAGGCTGACGGCCTCCATCGCCGGGTCCTAGTAGCCGAAGGCCGCTTCCAGCGGCCCTTTCGGCATGATGACGTCGAACGCAACGTCGAAGGTAACGAACATGGCGATTGCGAACAGAAAGGCGGTGAGCAGGGATTTCCACAGCGCGATGCGCCCGATGAGCCGCATGAATCCCGCTACCAGGAGAAAGCTCGCGACGTACAAGCCGAGCCACTGCGTGAGCAGGCAGAACAGCAGGGTCGGGACGAACACCTGCATCACGCGGCGGAGCTGGTCGCGCGTGACGAATGTGGCCGTGCTGCCCGCCCCCGTCAGGATCGACGTGACGAGACCGTAAAGGCTGGCGCCGGCCAGGATGACGGCCAGGTAGAATGGGAAGTAGCCGGCCTGCGGGCCGTCGGAGGCCCACGCTATCCCGGTCCGCCAATTGTCGAAGCCGAGCAGCGCCGCCAGCGCGAGCAGCAGCAGCGAAACGGCGATATCGACGCTGCGGGTGCTGACGACGGGTGGGGAGCTGTCCGCCGGCGCGGTCGGGTCTTCGACGACGATTTCGGTTTCGGGTGTGGCCATCGATCTTTTCTCAGGACACGCCGCGCCTACGGCGCGGCGTGTCCCGATCATCATCCGCAACAGCGGATGATCGAACAATCGTCCGCTCTCGATTGTGATCGCGGCGCTGGCGGATCCTGGATGCCCGGCTTTCGCAGGGGATGAGGGCGACAGCTACTTCGCGACAAATCCCGCCTCGGTCATCAGGTTCTTGTTCAGCGTATCGTCCTCTTCCAGGAACTTCAGCATGTCGTTGCCGGTGAGGAAGATCGGCTTTAGCGCCTGCTTCTCCATATAGTCCTTGTATTCGGAGGTCTGCGTCAATTTCTTGAACAAGTCGATGTAGAACGCGGTCTGCTCCGGCGTCACTTTGCCGGGGAGGAACATGGCGCGTAGCATCAAATATTGAATATCGAGACCCTGCTCCTTACAGGTGGGGATGTCGTTCCACGACATATCGGCGGTGACCTTGGTCTTGTATACGATCCGCTCCTTGTCGAACACGCAGAGCGCTCGCACCTGGCCGGCGCGCCATACCTCGAGATTTTCCGAGGGATTGTTGACATTGGCGGCCGTGTGATTGCCGACGAGCTGCGTCGCGGCCTCGCCGCCCGACTTGTAGGGCAGATAGGCGAATTTCGCGCCGGTCTTCTGCTCCAAGAAAACGGTAAGGATGTGGTCCTCGCGCCGCGAGCCCGTGCCGCCCATCTTGAACTGTGGCGAGGCGGCCTTGGCGGCGTCCGCAAACTCCTTCACCGTCTTGTAGGGCAGTTGCGTATTCACCCACAGCACGAATTCGTCGAGCGCGATGACGGATACTGGGGTAAGCTCGCGCCAGTTGAACGGAATCTTCGCGGACAGCGGCAACATGTAGATGAGCGAATAGGCGATGAGGATCTTGTTGGGGTCGCCCTCGCTCGATTTCATGTAGATGAGCGCTTCGGCACCCGATGCGCCGCCCTTGAGCGAGACGACCATCGGCTGCTTCATCAGATTGTTCTTCTGAACCGCTGCCTGCATCATGCGCGCCATCTGGTCGGACGCTCCGCCCGCGCCGGCGGCAACGACGATTTCCACCGGTTTGCTCGGTTCCCAGGCCACAGCCGGCGCAGCCGCCAGCACGATCACCGCTGCCGCGGCACTGCCCAGGCAAGTGCTTCTGATCTCCGCCATCGTCTCCTCCTTGAATGCGGCGGCTTGCGGACAAAATCCGCTCTACCGCTTGTGGCCTGTTGGCCTGGCATTCTGCCTCTTTGCGCCCTTCGTTCAAGGGCATTGGCGTGCGTTCGATGGACCGCGACGCTTCGCCGCTCGACCCCGGCAGCAGGTCGTCGCTCTCTCGACCACCGCGTGAAGCTCGCGGAAGCACGTCGCGGCGCACGCTTTCGGCGCAAATTGTTTCTGAATCGAGAGCCGCGCCTGGTCCGGGCTCACCTCACGACCGGCGAGCCGACATAGCGGAATTTCTGCGCGCGTTTTCCGGTATCCACCTCGGTCGTATAGAGGTTGCCCTTGGAGTCGACGGCGAGATTGTGCACCCAATGGAACTCACCGGCATTGCGGCCGTTGCGTCCGAATGCCCCGACGACTTCGCCGGTGTCGCGCACAAGCGTCCGCACCTCGTTGTTGGTACCGTCGGCATTGAACAGGTATGTTTGCTTGCCGTCGATCCAGAAATCGAGGTCCCAGACCGAGCCCGAGGCCCTGGTGGCCTTTTCGTAGGCGAACTCCTTCACGAAGGTGCCGTCCTTGCGGAAGACCTGGAGGCGGTTGTTGGCGCGGTCGCACACGTAGACCAGGCCATCCTTGGCGAGTTTCACGCAATGGACGGGATTGCTGAACTGCGGTGAGGCCGGATTGTAAGACTCGAGCTTCTCGTCTGTCGGCTTCTTGCCGTAGGCGCCCCAATGCCGCTTGTAGACACCGGTGTCGGCGTCGAACACGATCACGCGATGATTGAAATAGCCGTCGGCGATGTAGACCTCGTTGGACTCGGGATCGACTTCGGCGTCTGCCGGTCTGCCCAGACGAGTCAAGTCGTTGCTATTGGTCTGGTCGCCCTGCTTGCCGATCTGCAGCACGAACTTGCCGTCGCGCGTGAACTTCAGATATTGCCCGTCTTTCTCGCCGTTGCCTCCGATCCAGACAAAACCCTTGTTGTCGATGCTCACGCCGTGCTCGTTCTGCGGCCAATCGTAGCCCTGGCCCGGGCCGCCCCAGGCCCGCAACAGCTTGCCGTCCTGGTCGAACTCCATCACCGGCGGGGCCGGGGCACAGCACTTGCTGGTCGGCGGACTGAGCGTTGCCGCCTTCTCGTCGTTGGTGAGGCTTCTCGGGCGCTGGATCACCCAGATGTGGTCCTGTGCATCGACCGCGATGCCCGCGGCCTGACCCATGATCCAATTGTTGGGTAGCGTTTGCGGCCAGGACGGATCGACCTGAAAGCGGGGGACATCGTTCGCAAAGCTCGCGGCTGCGGTGAGTGCGACGGCCGACAGCAAGAATACGGTTCTCATGTTTTCCTCCCGTAGCCCTGCGTATTTTGTTCGCAGGCGTCGGTCGCAGGTTAGCATGCGCCATCGTTGATTTCGCCAGCCGAACTCTACTCGGGACGGATGCCGGCCTTGGCCGCGACGCCCCGCCACTTCTCGATGTCGCTGCGAATCCGTTCGGTAAGCGCTTCCGGCGGGCCCGGTTCCGGCTCCATGCCTTGCGCAACGAGGGCCTCTTTCCCTTCGGAGGAATTGAGGATTTCGCTCGCCTCGCGATTGATCCGCGCGATGATCGCCGGCGGGGTGGCGGACGGCGCGACCAAGGATACCCACAACGCAGCTTCGTAGCCGGCGATGCCCGACTCCGCCACGGTCGGCACCTCCGGCAGCGCCGCAACGCGCGCCTTGCCGCTGATCGCGAGCGCGCGCAATCGCCCGGCGCGAATATTGGGCAGGGTAGGGGCGATGGTCGCGAACTGCATGTCCAGTCGCCCGGTGATCATGTCGGTCACCGACTGCGCCGAGCTCTTGTAGGGCACGTGCACGATGTTCACCCCCGCCATGGTCGCGAACAGCGCCGTGGCAAGATGCGCGAGTGAGGCTACGCCGGCCGAGCCATAGTTGAGCGTGCCGGGCTTCGCCTTGGCGAGGGCAACGAGCTCTGCGAGATTGTGTGCCGGCAGCCCCGGATAGAGCACCAGCACGTAGGGCTGGCTGCCGATCATCGATACCGGCGCGAAATCCTTGATCGGATCGTAGGGCAGGTTCGCGCTGAGACTCGCGGCGACCGCGTGCGTGCTGGCGGTGGCAATACCGATGGTGTAACCGTCCGGCGCGGCCTTGGCGACGGTATCGGCGCCGATATTGCCGCTCGCGCCCGCGCGATTTTCGATCACGATCTGCTGGCCGAGCCGGTGAGCCAGCTTCTGCGCGATGATGCGCGCAACGATGTCCGTGCTGCTGCCGGCCGGGAACGGTACGACCAAGCGAATCGGCCGGTCCGGCCATCCGGCATCGCCGGTCTGAGCAACGGCGGCACCCGTGACAAGTAGTGACGCCGCAACGATCGATAGCAGCCGAATCATCCGCCAATCTCCCTGCCGTCGCTTCGGGCAGAAGCGCGGCCTTTCTCCCCTACCCAATGCTTTGCTGTCTTGACCGCGAGGTCAAGCTTGCTGGATGGACGCTAGCGCCGTTTCAGGCGAGAGTACCTCAGGCTCATGTGCCGGCGTGCGGCAGCGAGGTCAGCCATGCAACGGATCGTGATTTTCCTGCTCGGTCTTCTGGTCGGTGGCGGATTGATCCCGCCGGCTCCGTTCGGCGCGGCCCATGACGACCTCACCGGTGGGCTGACCACCCCGGAAAACCATCCGCTGTTGCTCCAGATGACGATGGGTGATTCCTGGCGCGGTGCCATGGGGCTCGAATTCGCCCAGGCGATGCTCAAGAGCGGGCACCCCGTTGCCGTGTTTCTCAATCTCGATGCCGTCAAACTTGCCGTGCGCACGGGCGAGCAGGAGCAGAAGCCATCCATGCAGCAAATACCGCGCGAGCTCGTCGCCGAGTTGATCCGCGGCGGTGCTGTCGTGCTGGTCTGTCAGCCTTGCTTGCAGGAATTCGGTCTCAAGCTCGACGACGTCGTGCCGGGCGTGCAGGTCAGCCGGCCGGGCTATCTCGAGAACTTCATCTTTGCCGACAACGTGCGCACCCTGACCTGGTAGCTTTGCGACTGGCTCATCGCGTGCGCTGCGATGAAGTCGCGGCATGCCGCAGGGTGGTCGGTTATCGGTGGAACCCGCGCCGTGTAAGCCGGATTGAAGGCATGGCTCGCACCGGCAGGACTGGTCTCCGTGAATGGCTGTCCGGCCGCCGTAAGCGGCTCGCCGCTGTTGCGGTGCGACGACCGAACCTTTGACAAGGCTCGGGAAATTCAGTTCCCTGAGCGCAGTCCATGGCACCGTCAATGGATATGGAGGAGCCCAATGAGTAAATTTGCCGTTAGTTTGACTGCGGCTGCCGCGCTTTGCGCGTTCTCGGCCGCGAGCCATGCCCAGACGGTGCTCAAGGCATCGCACCAATTCCCGGGAGGCAAAGGCGACGCCCGCGACGAGATGGTCCAGATCATTGCAAAGGAAGCCAAGGCCGCCAATGTCGGGCTCGATGTCCAGGTCTATCCCGGGGCATCGCTGTTCAAGCCCAACGACCAATGGAATGCGATGGTCAACGGCCAGCTCGACATCTCGTCCTTCCCGCTGGACTATGCGAGCGGCAAGATCGGCGCGTTCAGTGCCACGTTGATGCCGGCGCTGGTGCGCAACCACGAGCGCGCCACCCGCTTGAACGACTCGCCGTTCATGAAGAACATCAAGGGCAAGATCGACAAAGCCGGCGTCGTGGTGCTGGCCGATGCCTGGCTCGCCGGCGCGGTCGCTTCCAAGAAGAGCTGCATCCGCAAGCCCGAGGACATCAAGGGCCTCAAGGTTCGTTCCGCCGGCCCCACTTTCGCGGCTATGTGGCAGCAGGCCGGCGCTTCCATTGTCTCGATACCGAGCAATGAGGTCTACAACGCGCTGCAGACTGGGGTGGCCGACGCCACCGACACCAGCACCGGCAGCTTCGTCTCATTCCGCATCTACGAGCAGGTGAAGTGTATCACCGCGCCGGGCGACAACGCGCTGTGGTTCATGTACGAGCCCGTGCTGATGTCGAAGAGGAGCTTCGGCAGGCTCAACAAGCAGCAGCAGGACGCGCTCGTCAAGGGCGGAAAGAAGTCGGAGGATTATTTCAACAAGGCGACCAAGGGCCTCGACGACGATATGGTCGCCGTCTTCAAGAAGAACAATGTTGAAGTCGTCACCATGACCCCGGCGGAATACGACGCCTGGGTCAAAATCGCTCAAGACAGCTCCTATAAGCAGTTCGCCGCCGAGGTTCCCGACGGCAAGAAGCTGATCGACGAGGCGCTCGCGGTCAAATAGCGCCGAGCCGATCGCAACCGGCCGGCGGGCCTGTGCGCCCGCCGACGGCCGCGCGCGCAGAGGGGGCTCAGATGGATCGATTTGTCCGCGGCGTCACGCTGCTGTCGCAGATTTGCGGCGTGTTCGCGGCGGGGTTGATTGCGGCCAGCGTCGTGATCGTCTGCGAGATGGTGTTCATCCGTTACGTGCTCAACGAGAACACGATCTGGCAGACCGACTTCGTCACCTTCAGCATCGTCGCCGCGACTTTTATCGGCAGTCCGTACCTGCTGCTCAGCCGCGGCCACGTCAACGTCGACGTGCTGCCGCTCTATCTCGGTCAGGAGGGCCGCTACCGCCTCGCGCTCGCCTCCATGCTGATGTCGCTGGCGTTCTGCGCCGTCATGACCGTGCTGACGTTCCAGTTCTGGCACGAAGCCTGGGAAAACAACTGGCGATCGGAATCCATGTGGCGGGCACGCATGTGGATTCCATACGCGGCGATGCCGATCGGATTGGCGCTGCTTAGCCTGCAATACATCGTCGAAATCATTAAATTGGTGACCGGGCGCGAGGCGCCGTTTGGGTTGCCGCCGAAGGATGCGGTATGAGCCCGACCAGCCAAGGCGCGATCGTCCTTATCATCACCCTCGTCGTATTGCTCTCGGGCGCGCCGGTGGCGTTCGGGCTCGGCGCCATCGCCATTGTGTTCCTGGTGATCTTTCAGGGTATGGATTCGCTGCACGTGGCGGCCGAGACCTTCTATACCGGCCTGGCCGACTTCACGCTGGTGTCGATCCCGATGTTCGTGATGATGGGCGCCGCGATCGGCTCGTCGCCTGCCGGCAAGGACCTCTACGAGGCGCTTGACCGCTGGCTCTATCGCGTGCCGGGTGGCCTCGCGATCTCCAACATCGGCGCCTGCGCGATCTTCGCCGCGCTTACCGGTTCCTCGCCCGCCTGTTGCGCCGCCATCGGCAAGATGGGCATTCCGGAGATGCGCCGACGTGGCTACCCCGATGACGTCGCCACCGGATCGATCTGCGCCGGCGGCACGCTCGGCATTCTGATCCCGCCGTCGATCACCTTCATCCTATACGGCATCGCCACCGAGACCTCGATCGGCCGGCTGTTCCTCGCCGGCGTGCTGCCTGGCCTGCTGCTCACCGGCCTGTTCATCTTGTGGACGCTGTTCATCATCTGGAAGCGCGGTTTCCGCTCGCACGCCGCCGATTTCCGCTACTCGTGGATGCAGAAATTCCAGTCCATCCCGAAGATCGCGCCGTTCATCCTGATCATCGTCGGGGTCATGTATACGCTCTACGGCGGCGTAGCGACGCCGTCGGAAGCCGCCGGGGTCGGCGCTGCTCTTTGCGTCCTGACGGCCGTCCTCATCTATCGCATGTGGGCGCCAGACAAATGGTGGCTCATCCTGCGCGACACCACGCGCGAGTCGGTGATGATCCTGATGATCATCGCCGCCGCCGTGCTGTTTGGTTACATGCTGACCTCGCTCTATCTCACCCAGACATTGGCGCAGGCGATCGCCGACATGCACGTCAACAAATGGGTGCTGATGCTGCTGATCAACCTGTTTCTGCTGGTGAGTGGCTTCTTCATCCCGCCCGCGGCCATCATCTTGATGACGTCGCCGATCCTCTATCCGATCATCACCACGGCCGGCTTTGATCCGGTCTGGTTCGGTGTGATCATGACGATCAACATGGAGATCGGGCTGATCCACCCGCCGGTCGGGCTCAACATCTACATCGTGAGTTCGATCGCCCCCGACGTGCCGGTGACGAAGGTGATGTGGGGCACCATTCCCTACGTCATCTGCATGATGCTGGCGATCGTAATTCTGTGCATCTTCCCCGAGATCGCCACTTGGCTGCCCGATCACCTGATGGGCGTCGCACACAAATAGACTGGACGCTACTCCTCGCCGATCTCGCGCAGAATTTCCGCCGTATGCTCGCCGAGCCGCGGGGAAGGGCGCTCCGCCGCCATCGGCTTGCCGTCGATCATGATCGGGGTGCGCACGCCCGGAATCGTGCCCGACTTGGCCGCCGTGCTCGGCCGGTCGATCCGCATGCCGCGATGGGCAACCTGGGGGTCGGCGAAAACCTGATCGAGCGTGTTGATGGGGCCGGCGGGAACCTGCACCGATTCCAGCTTCGCCAGCAGCTCGGCGCGCGATCGGCGTATGGTGAGAGCGGAGAGGCGCGCGATTAGCTCCTCGCGGTGCTGAAGGCGATCGGAGTTGGCGCGATACCTCGGCTCGCTGGAGATTTCGGGCTCGCCCAGCACCGCGCACAATTTGGCGAACTGGCTGTCGTTGCCGGTGGCGATGATGATGTGGCCGTCGGCGACCGGAAAAACCTGGTAAGGGACGATGTTGGGATGCGCATTGCCGATGCGCTTGGGCACCTTGCCGGAGACGAGGTAGTTGAGGGCCTGGTTGGCGAGCACGCCGACCTGGCTGTCGACCAGGGCGGTGTCCACCTGGCAGCCGCGGCCGGTGCGCTCGCGCTCGGCGAGCGCGGCGAGGATGCCCACCACCGAATAGATGCCGGTGAAAATGTCGGCCACGGGGACGCCCGCGCGCTGGGGTTCACCGTCCGGCGCCCCGGTCAGGTCCATGATTCCGCCCATGCCCTGCGCCATGAGGTCGTAGCCCGCGCGCGCCGCGTACGGCCCGGTTTGGCCGAAACCGGTGACCGAGCAATAGATCAGGCGGGGGTTCTCCTTGCTCAGGCTCGTATAGTCGAGGCCGAACTTGGCCAGCCCGCCGACCTTGAAATTCTCGATCAGCACGTCCGAGCGCGCCGCCAGCTTCTTGACGATGCGCCGCCCGTCCTCGCTCTCGAAATCGAGTTCGATCGAGCGTTTGCCGCGGTTGGTGGCGTGGAAATAGGCGGCGCCGAGATGGCTGCCGTCGGATGCCTCGACGAAGGGCGGTCCCCAACCGCGGGTGTCGTCGCCCGTGCCCTTGCGCTCGACCTTGACGACGTCGGCACCGAGATCGGCGAGAATCTGCCCGGCCCAGGGCCCCGCCAGGATGCGGGCAAGTTCGAGCACGCGTAGTCCGGCCAAAGGCCCCGGCATCAACCATTCCTCCCTTGGGCAGGCGGCGGCGATTACGGTGAAACAGCCGCTTCTGTGGCCTGCCAGCCCCCGTCTTGTCCATAGCCCAGGGGGTGCCAGCGGTCTGGCATGGTTTGTGATTTCCGCAGTGGAACCCTATCTAATCATCCGACGCGGCGAGAGATTCGGGCATCCGGTGAGTACCTCCTTCTTCGGCGATATGCTGCAGTCCATCGCGGAACGCGGCCGCGCGCTCATCACGCGCGACCGGCGTGGGGTCGCCGAGCAGCGCTCGGCCAACCTCGTCCAGCTCTGCGAGGATCTGCTCTCCGGCCGCGGCGAAGCCTCCGGCGTCGCGCTCGCGCGCGAAATCCTCACGCGCTATGCCGAGCTGAAAACCGGCCCCCGCATCGCCTTCTTCGAGGCGCTGGCGAGCCGGTTCGGCCCCGATCGCGCCCGGCTCAGCGCTGCCGCCAGCGCCTGGCTGAGCTCGCCATCCGAAGCCGGCGCATCCAAGGTCCATCGTGCATCCGAACCGAGACGGCTCGAGCTCTTCCGCCGCCTCAACCTGGCGCCAGGCGGTACGGCGGCGCTGGTGCGCATGCGCGAGCAGCTGCTCGATGCGATGGATCACCGCGACGATCTCGCAGTCATCGACGACGACTTCCTCCACCTGTTCTCGTCCTGGTTCAACCGCGGCTTCCTCGTGCTCAGGAGCATCAACTGGTCGACGCCGGCGAGCCTGTTGGAGAAGATCATCCGCTATGAGGCGGTGCACGCGATCCGCGACTGGAACGATCTGCGAGCACGCATCGATTCGCCCGACCGGCGCTGCTACGCGTTCTTCCACCCGGCGCTGATCGACGAGCCGTTGATTTTCGTCGAGGTCGCGCTCACGCGCGGCATGCCGGCGGCGATCGAGCCGATACTGTCCGCAGAGCGCGACCCGGTCGAACCGGAGCGGGCGACGACGGCGGTGTTCTATTCGATCTCCAATTGCCAGCGCGGCCTGGCGGGCGTGTCGTTCGGCCATTTCCTCATCAAGCAGGTGGTCGAAGAGGTCGGTCGCGAAATCCCGCGCCTGTCGACCTTCGTCACGTTGTCGCCAGCGCCGAATTTCGCCGAGTGGCTCAAGCGCGAGCGCGCGAGGGAGGCCTCGCCGGCGATCAGCGAGGATGACCGCGCCGCACTCGCGGCCCTCGACCGCGCCGATTGGTGGCAGGACGAGGCGACGGCCGAAACGGTGCGCGAGCCGCTGCTGCGGGCGGCCGCTTGGTATTATCTGCGCGCGCGCACCGCACGGGGCACGCCGCTCGATTCGGTCGCGCGTTTCCATCTCGGCAATGGCGCGCGGCTCGAGCGGCTCAACTTCATCGCCGACACGTCGGATCGTGCGCTGCGGCAATCGCACGGCCTGATGGTGAATTACCTTTACGATCTCGAACACATCGAGAGGAACCACGAGGCCTATGCGCAGCAGCACGCGGTCGTTGCCGCAAGCGCGGTAACGCGTCTCGTGCGTGCGCCGGCGCGCGATATCGTTTCGGCGGGGGACTGACGGCGCGCCGGACGTCAAGAACAGCTCTAAGTTCGACCATAGACCGGGACCACCGCGCCGCGGGTGACCCGGTTCTCCGGCGACGCTAGGAACAGAATCGTTGTCGCCACCTCCTCGACCTTCGCCCAGGCGGCATGATCGGCCTTCGGCATCGCCTGCCGGTTCGCCGGCGTGTCCATGGTCGAAGGCGCGATCGCATTGACCAGAATCCCGGCCTTCACCACCTCCTCGGCGAGCGCAATCGTGAGCGCCGCGACCGCCGCCTTGCTGGCGGTATAGGCCACCATGCCGGCCCCGGCGCGCCATTCGAGCGCGGGACGGGTTGCGACATTGACGATGCGTCCGCCTGCTCCGGCGGAGGTCATGGCATTGACGGCCGCTCGGCAGCAGAGGAACGCGGTGATGAAATTCATGTCGATCTGCTTCATCAAGTCGGCTTTCGTCGTCTCTCCCACCGGCGCCATGGCGAAACCGCCGGCGATGTGGATCGAGCCCCACAGTTTCGGGACGCTGCCATACAGCTTGGCAACGGCGGTCTCCTCAGTCAGCTCGATATCCGCGATGAGCTTGACCTTGGCGTGATTGCGGAACGCAAAGCGATCGGCCTCGGCACGGTTGATATAGGGCACGTGGCAGACCGCGCCGGCCTCGATCAGCGCGCCAACCGTCGCGGTGCCGAGCGCGCCGGTTCCGCCGGTCACCACGACATGGCGGTCGCGATAATCCATCGGCTCCTCCCGTTGCTGCAAAGGACGTCGCATCATCGCCCGGCGCTCGACCGATGCAAGGGCACAGCTTGAGCCTCGATGCCACCGGCGCCATGCTGGTCCGTCGAGCGCGACCCTTGATATTCAAGTTCCGCCGGGGTGGTTTGATGCGGATACAATGACGGATACGAGGCATCGTCATCGAATCGCTCAGGTGCAGAGGGATCAGCAGGCATGGCGGACTTCGACCTCGCCATCGTAGGCGGTGGTATCAATGGGACGGGGATTGCGCGCGACGCGGCCGGACGGGGGCTGCGCGTCCTGCTGGTCGAACAGAACGATCTCGCTTCCGGCACATCGTCGGCGTCCACCAAGCTCATCCATGGGGGACTGCGCTATCTCGAGCACGGATGGTTTCGGCTGGTGCGCGAAGCGCTCACCGAGCGCGAAGTGATGTTGCGCATGGCGCCGCATCTCATCCGGCCCATGCGCTTCGTGTTGCCGGCCGAGCCCGGCATGCGTCCACCCTGGATGCTGCGCCTGGGATTGTTCGTCTACGATCATCTCGGCGGGCGGCAGATCCTGCCCGCAACCCGCAGCGTCGATTTTACCAATGATCCGCTCGGCATGCCGCTCAAGCGGCGCTACGAGCGCGGCTTCGAATATTCCGATTGCTTCGCGGACGACTCCCGGCTGGTGGTGCTCAACGCGGTCGACGCCGCCGAGCGGGGCGCCGTGATCCGCACCCGCACGCGCTGCATCAGGGCGGAACGGGGAGCCGTCTGGCGGCTCGTGCTGGAGGCGCGGGGCCGTCGCGATCTCGCAACCGCCCGCGTACTGGTCAACGCCACCGGACCATGGATCAAGCTGTTTGCGGATAATGTTTTGCATGACACGGCGCCGGCACCGGCACGGCTCGACAAGGGTAGCCACATCGTGGTTCGACGCCTGTTCGACCATGATCGCGGTTATCTCGTGGAGACGCGCGACGGGCGGTTCGTCTTCGCCCTGCCGTTTGAACGGGATTTCACCCTGATCGGGACCACAGACCAGGGCTTTGCCGGCGACCCGAGCGGGATCAAGCCAGACGTGGATGAGATCGCTTATCTTTGTGGCGTGGCGAACCAGCATTTCCGCGCAGCCGTCAGCCCCGCTGACGTGGTCTGGTCGTTTGCCGGCGTCCGCTCGCTCTACGACGACGGCTCCAAAAAGGCGCAAGACGTAAGCCGCGATTATGTTCTGAGCCTGGAGCAACTCGACCGCGACGCGCCGTTGTTGACCGTCTATGGCGGCAAGATCACGACCTATCGGCGCCTGGCCGAGCATGCCCTCGACCGACTTGCCCATGTCGTCGAGGTCGGAGCGCCGTGGACCAAGGACTCGCATCTGCCCGGGGGCGAATTTCCGCACGATGGCCTCGAGGCCCTCGTGGCCAA
Source organism: uncultured Alphaproteobacteria bacterium (assembly GCA_963712565.1). Classification (GTDB taxonomy): domain Bacteria; phylum Pseudomonadota; class Alphaproteobacteria; order Rhizobiales; family Xanthobacteraceae; genus VAZQ01. Next base: position 39,669 of record CAVQIP010000009.1, read on the forward strand.
GACGCGCAATTCGCGGCCGTTTTTGAGCGAGGCGCACGCGCGCCGGCTGGTGCGCGCCTATGGCACGCGCGTCGAGCGCGTGCTCGGGCCGGCGCGACGTCTGGATGATCTCGGGCGCTGCCTGGGTGCTGACCTGACCGCGGTCGAGGTGCGCTATCTGATGGAGCGCGAATGGGCGCAGACCGCGGAGGACGTGCTGTGGCGGCGCAGCAAGCTGGGGCTGCGCTTTTCCCCCGAACAGCGCGCGCGGTTGGCGACCTTCATGGCCGGCGTGGTGGGCGAGGGCGCGTGACATGAGCCATCATGTTCGCCAGCCCGTCCGGTCGTGGATTTGCTGGCACCAGCATCGACTCCCCCCGTGAGCCCGCGGTCGACCGACCGTCCGCCGATATGATATCGTGAATTGATCGTCGGCGTTCGAGCGCGGTCCTCCGCGGTCACGGCACCAAGAGGAACGAGCTTGCCGGATTACCTTCTCGCGATCGACCAGGGTACGACCTCGACCCGCGCCATGCTGTTCGATGCCGCGCTGGCGCCGGTCGCGCGTGCGCAGCAGGAATTTGCCCAAATCTATCCGGCGCCCGGCCTGGTCGAGCATGACGCCGAAGAGATCTGGTCAACGACACTGGCGACCGTGCACGCGGCGATGGCGCGGGCAGGTGCCCGGGCAAAAGACATCGCCGGCCTCGGCATCACCAACCAGCGCGAGACCACGATCGTCTGGGATCGGACGACCGGCCGCCCCATCCACAATGCCATCGTCTGGCAGGACCGTCGCACCGCGGATGCCTGTGCCGCGCTTCGGCGGAACGGACACGAAACCGCGATCGCGGCGCGCACCGGGCTCCTGCTCGATCCTTATTTTTCGGCCACCAAGATCGCTTGGCTGCTCGACCACGTTGAAGGTGCGCGCGATGCGGCGCGCCAAGGGCGGCTGCTCTTTGGCACCGTGGATAGCTTCCTGCTGTGGCGGCTGACCGGGGGCAAAGTGCACGCGACCGATGCGAGCAACGCCGCGCGCACCCAGCTGATGGACATTCGGCACGGCACATGGGACGCCGAACTCTGCGAATTGTTCGATATCCCCGATGCGCTGCTGCCGCAGATATGCGATTGCGCCGGTGATTTCGGCACCACCGACCTGTTCGGGGGTCCGATCCGCATTCTGGGGCTCGCGGGTGACCAGCAGGCGGCGACGGTTGGGCAGGGATGCTTCGCGCCCGGCATGATGAAGGCGACCTACGGCACTGGCTGTTTCGCCCTCCTCAACACCGGCGATCAGCCGGTTGCATCCAGGAACCGCCTTCTCACCACCATCGCCTACCAGCTCGGCGGGAAGCGCACCTACGCGCTCGAAGGCGCGATCTTCATCGCCGGGGCGTCGGTACAATGGCTCCGCGATGCGCTCAAGGTGATCGGTGCGGCGCCTGACGTGAACGCGCTCGCCGCGGCGGCGGATCCGGCGGAACAGATCTATCTCGTTCCCGCCTTCGTCGGACTGGGTGCGCCCTGGTGGGATGCACAGGCGCGCGGCGCCCTCTATGGGCTTACCCGCCGCTCGGGCGTAGCCGAGCTTGCGCGCGCGACGCTCGAAGCAGTCGGCTACCAGACCCGGGATTTGCTCGAGGCGATGCGCGCGGACTGGCCGGCGGCGGGCACAGATACGGTGTTGCGGGTCGATGGCGGCATGGCGGCCAGCGATGTCACCATGCAATTCGTGGCCGACATTCTTGCCGCACCGGTCGACCGGCCGGCGGTGATGGAAACGACGGCGCTCGGCGCCGCCTATCTCGCGGGTTACGCCGCCGGACTGTGCCCGGATTTGGCGGGCTTCGCTGCCATGTGGAAGCGCGAGCGCCGCTTCGAGCCGCGAATGGATACCACGACGCGCGAGCGCAAGTTGGCAGGCTGGCGTGATGCGGTTGCGCGTACGCTGAGCCGCGCCCAAGACGCGGTTGAGCCGCTCGCCACGGACCGTTAGCGTGGCGGCATGGGGAACGGCGTCGGCGACACCAACGGCGACTCGAAAAGGCGGGAGGCGCGGCGGCGGTTCGCGCCCTGGACGGACCTCAGCGCACGACCGCTCGTGCGGTTCGATGGTGTGAGCAAGCGGTTCCCCGGCGTCGCAGCGGTCGAGCGCGTCTCGCTGGATATCTTCGCCGGGGAATTTTTCGCGCTGCTCGGACCATCCGGCTGCGGCAAGACCACGCTGCTACGTCTTCTCGCCGGCTTCGAGACGCCGGATGAGGGGCGCATCCTCCTCGACGGAGCCGATATCGCGGCCGTGCCGCCCTATCGGCGGCCCGTCAACATGATGTTTCAAAGCTACGCATTGTTTCCGCACCTCACGGTCGAGGGCAACGTCGCATTCGGACTCAAGCAGGAAGGGCTTCCCAAGGCCGAGATCACGGCGCGGGTCGAGGAGATGCTGGCGCTGGTCCGGCTCGAAGGCTTTGCCAGGCGCAAGCCGCATCAGCTCTCAGGAGGCCAGCGCCAGCGCGTCGCCCTCGCGCGCTCGCTGGTGAAGCGGCCACGCGTTCTCCTCCTCGACGAACCGCTTGCGGCGCTTGACAAGAAGCTGCGCGGCGAGACGCAGTTCGAGCTGATGCGGCTGCAGGAGAAGCTCGGCCTCACCTTCATCATCGTGACCCATGACCAACAGGAGGCTATGACGGTCGCCGACCGTATCGGTCTCATGAATCATGGACGCTTGATCCAGGTCGCCCCTCCGCCCGAAATCTACGAGCGGCCGGACTCGCGCTGGGTCGCCGACTTCATCGGCGACGTCAACCTGATCGAGGGTCGCGTGGTCGAGGTGGGAACGCACGGAATGGTGATAGCGAGCACCGGCGCCGGGCGCCTGCGCGCGCCCCCGTCGGCGCAGGCCAATGCCGGCGATACCGTGTGGGTGGCGTTGCGGCCCGAAAAAGTTCAAATCGCACTTGAGCCGCCGGCGGCCGCGGACGAGAACTGCGTGACGGGACAGGTGGACAATATCGGCTATCTCGGCGGTGTCTCCATCTACAATGTGCAGCTCGACAATGACTTTGCCATGAAAGCGGCGGTGGCCAATGTGACTCGGTTGGTCGAGCGACCGATCGGATGGGATGACCGCGTGTGGCTCAGTTGGGCCCCCGAGGTGGTGATGGTGCTGACGCGATAGGAGAGCACGGTCGGTGATTGCAACAATGAACAGGGGCGCGAACCGGAACAAGATCGGGGGCTCGCGGCTGGTTGTGCTGGTTCCTTATCTCTGGCTCGTCGCCTTCTTCCTCGCCCCCTTCCTGATCGTGGTGAAGATCAGCCTCTCGCACACGGCGATCGCGCAGCCGCCTTACATGCCCGTGTTCGACCTTGCGTCCGGTTGGGAAGGGCTCAAAGAGTTCTTCACCGCGCTGTCGTTCGAGAACTACGCTTTCCTCGCTTCGGATTGGCTCTATCTCGCCTCCTATCTCAAGAGCCTCGAAGTGGCCGCCGGTTCGACGGCGCTGCTGCTGCTGATCGGTTTCCCGCTCGCCTATGGCATGGCGCGCGCTCCGAGGCGTTGGCAGCCTGCGCTGTTCGTGTTGGTGGTGCTGCCGTTTTGGACGTCGTTCCTGATCCGCATCTATGCGTGGATCAACATTCTCCAGCGCGACGGACTGCTGAACCAGGCCCTGCTCGCATTGCGCATAGTCGACGAGCCGCCGGCGTGGCTTTCGACCGATACGGCGGTCTATATCGGCGTCGTCTATTCCTATCTGCCATTCATGGTGCTGCCGATCTACGCCACGTTGGAAAAGATGGATGAGACGCTGATCGAGGCTGCGGCCGATCTGGGCTGCCCATGGTGGCAGGCGTTCTGGCGGGTAACACTGCCGCTATCGATGCCGGGCGTGATCGCCGGGACATTGCTTTGCTTCATTCCGATCGTGGGCGAGTTCGTCATTCCCGATCTTCTCGGCAGCTCGCAGACGATGATGATCGGCCAGACGCTGTGGACCGAGTTTTTTGCCAACAGGGACTGGCCGGTCGCATCCGCAGTCGCCGTGGTGCTGCTTTGCCTCCTGGTCGCGCCGATCGTGGTCTATCAGCAGATGCAGACGCGAGATCCCGCACGGGGATACTGACGATGCGCAAAGCTTCGTGGTTCAACATCGGATCGGTGGCGCTGGGGCTTGCCTTCCTCTATCTGCCGATCGCCATTCTGGTGATCTACTCTTTCAACGCCTCGCGGCTCGTGACCGTGTGGGGCGGCTGGTCAACGCGCTGGTATGTCGAACTCGTCAACGACCGGGCGATGCTCGAATCCGCTTGGGTGACGCTGCGCATTGCTTTGTTGTCGGCGACGGCGGCGACCGTGATCGGGACGCTGGCAGCCATCGCGCTGGTGCGGCTCGGGCGCTTCCGCGGCCGGCTGCTGTTTTCAGGCATGGTATATGCGCCGCTGGTGATGCCCGAGGTGATCACCGGGCTCTCATTGTTGCTCCTGTTCGTGGCGATCGATATCGATCGTGGCTTCTGGACCATCACGATTGCTCACATCACGCTGACCGCGTGCTTCGTCACCGTCGTCGTGCAATCGCGGCTGCTGACTTTCGACGCGAGCCTCGAAGAGGCGGCGATGAATCTCGGCTGCCCGCCCCTGAGAACCTTTCTGACGGTGACCATGCCCTTGATCGCGCCGGCGCTGGCATCGGGTTGGATGCTCGCCTTTACACTGTCGCTCGACGATCTCGTGCTCGCGAGCTTCACCACCGGCCCGGGTGCGACCACCCTGCCGATCCGCATCTATTCGGAGATTCGTCTGGGCGTGAAACCGGAAATCAATGCCATCTGCACGATCTTGATCGCGATCGTCGCCACCGCGCTTGTCGGCGCCTCGTTACTCACGAAGTTCCATACCGTCGGGCGCGAGGGCATGGCTGGGCTCCCCGCCCGCTGAAACGGCGGAACACGCCGGTGGCGGCAGGGCCGAAGGCCGTCACTTGGCCTGTGACTAGCGGGTATCTTGTCGAGCGTCGGACGCGGGCGCCGGTTCGGTCTCGGCCGGCGCGGAAGTGCCTGCCAGAGCTGGTACCGTTCCCAGCGCCGGGTCGGCCGCGGGCTGGGCCGCGCCCCCTCCTGTCAGGCGCTCGATCACCGAGCGCACGGCATCGCGTGAGCCGCGGTTGCGGACCGCATCCAAAATGGGCTGCGCCGCCCCCGAGCGTTGAATGCGGCTCTGCGGGTCCGGCAATATGATCGGGTCGTCCCACGGCCCCTGCACCATGAAAGGCAGTTCGAAGGCGGGTGCAGATGCATTCGCGCCGCTCGCGGCAACCGACAGCAGGCTTGCAGTGCCCCTGAGATCGAGCTCCCGTGCAGGAATCGACGCCGAGCCCGTCAAGGCAAGGCCAACACTCGGCCCCTCCATGCGAACGTCTTCGACATTCGCCACTCCCTGGATGATCTTCAGTTTGACGGTTAAGGTCTCGTAGGGCGTTTTCCCGGTGCGGAATTCACCGCCGCCGGACAGCGGTCGACGCTCGATGCGCCGGAGCAATTGCTCGACATTGAAGCCAGCGATCGCGCCTTTGCGTCCGACGAGACCCGCCGTACCGTTCAACCCCCTGGTCAGGTCGTAGACGCTGCTGCCGGAGCTGTCGATCGCGAAGGCGAGATTGCCTTTGCCCTCGAGCCTTCGAACGCCGAACATCTCGCCGAGACATTGCTCGAGATCGACATTGGAGAACTGCAACTGGGCTTTGAAATCAGCCCCGGCCGACGATTTCGCCAGCCCGAACGTGCCCTTGACCACGCCGCCGAAGGCTTGCGATTCGCCCACCGCCACCGTGAGGTTGCCGCCGCGCAGATTGGCCGCCACCGCCGTGCGGCCGAGGCGGGCATTCGCGACATTGACGCGGGCCGCCGACAGCCTGAGATCGAGATGGATACCGTCGAGGCCGTCGAGCGCAATCGGTTTGCTGTCCCAACCGCGCTCGCCGCTGGTCACCAAACGCATGGTGGAAATGTAGGGCGTCAGATCCAGCGCCTCGGCCGCGAGCGTCCCTTGCAAGGTTTGCCGTCCGTCGAAGGCCAGCACGCCTTCCCCGCTGTTGCCGTCGAGTTCGACGTTGACGCCGGAAAGCCCAATGGTCCCCCCGGCCACGTTGGTTTGAGCTTTGAGCGCGAAGCGGCCAAATCCACCGCCTGGTGGAGGCTGCTGGCCTGCCCACACCAGCGTATCCCGCAAGGACGCGGTGTCGGCGGCAAGCGTGCCTTCCATCTTGAGCGTGGGCCGATGGCTGAGATAGCCGTCGAATGCGAATTTGAACGGCGCGCCGCCGAGGCGAATCTTGAGACCGGATCGGTCGCCCTGAAGCGCTGCGACGAAGTCGGTGAAACTCACGGTGGCGTCGATCGGCTCATCGTGCCAGGCGAAGCGGCCGGTGGCGGCGAAGCTGCGTGAGATCGACGGCCAAGCGAGGGCCATTTCCACGTTCGCGAGCGTCTCGACGATCTTGTACGCCTCATCGCGTAGAATGACGGTGCCGTCCTGGATGCGGATCTCGGAAAACGCCGCCGTCCGGCCGGGACTGGGCTTGAGGTTTCGCGCCAGCGTCTCGATATGGCCCGACCAGTTGGAGCTGTGGTCGGCGTTGAAGATGATTGCAATCGTCGGCCGCACCAGCGACACGTCCGCGATCTCGATACGCCCGGCCAGGAAGGGAAAGAAGCGCAGACGCGCGACCACCCGCTGGGCCGTGAGCGCCGGCGCGCCGGTGCGGTTGTCGCCGAGGCTGACATCGTCGAAGCTCACCGTGCCGGTCGGGAACAGCGATACCGAGGCACCGCCGCGAAGCACGGGGTCGAGCCCGGTGACGGCGCGGATTTCGGCCTTGACCGCCTCGCGCACCGCCTCCGCGGGCACGAGAAATGGCAAGATCACAAGAGCGCCGATGCCCGCAATGGCCAGGGCCAGAACAGCAAATCCAAGGCGTTTGATGCCAACGGCCGCGATCACGACGCGTCTTTCTCAAGTGTTCGCCGGCAAAGCCGGCCGACTATACCGAGGGAGATCGAAGGTGCAAACTTGCGACCCCGACCGCAAAAGCTTGCAATTGCTCTGTGACCCTTTCGTGGCCGGGCGATGAACTGATCCGGCGGTATTTCCCAGCTTTTGCGCGCCATTTATGCCGACGCTAAAGCGCGTTCGCGGTGTGGTAGCTCGCTTCGGTCTTACTCCGGATCTCGTCGAGCGTTGAGCCGGGCGCGAGCTCGATCAGGGTCATCCCCCCGCCACCCTTCTTGTCGATAGTAAAGACCCCGAGATCGGTGATGACCATGTCCACCACCCCGGCGCCGGTCAGCGGCAGGGTGCAGCGCTTAAGCAGCTTCGGGTCGTTCTTGGCCGAGTGTTCCATCACCACCACCACCTTTTTGACCCCGGCGACAAGGTCCATGGCGCCGCCCATGCCCTTGACCATTTTGCCCGGAATCATCCAGTTGGCGAGGTCGCCATTCTCAGCGACCTGCATGGCCCCCAGGATCGAGAGATCGATGTGCCCGCCGCGAATCATGGCGAAGCTGTCGGCCGAGGAGAAATAGCTCGTGGTCGGTATTTCGGTCACCGTCTGCTTGCCGGCGTTGATAAGGTCTGGGTCTTCCTCGCCCTCGTAGGGGAATGGCCCGAAGCCGAGCATGCCGTTCTCGCTTTGCAGCTGCACTTTCATGCCCCGAGGGATATAGTTCGAAACCAGCGTCGGGATGCCGATGCCGAGATTAACATAGAAGCCGTCGCGCAGTTCCTTGGCGGCGCGCTCGGCCATTTGCTCTCGCGTCCAGGCCATCAGACTTCCTCCCCGGTTCCCGCCGGCGGCGTGGTGCGCTTGCGCACGGTCCGCTGCTCGATGTGTTTCACCGCATGGGGCACGTGCACCAGGCGTTTGACATAGACGCCCGGCGTGATGATGTGGTCGGGATTGATATCACCGGGCTGTACCAGATGCTCGACCTCGGCCACGGTCACCTTGCCGGCAGTGGCCATCATCGGATTGAAGTTGCGCGCGGTCTTGCGATAGACGAGGTTGCCCTCGCTATCGCCCATCCAGGCGTGCACAATGGAGAGGTCGGCGACAAGCCCGCGTTCCATCACGTAACGGGCGCCGTCGAATTGGCGCTCCTCCTTGCCCTCCGCGATCTGCGTACCGGCGCCGGTACGCGTGAAGAATGCGGGAATGCCGGCGCCGCCGGCGCGGATGCGCTCGGCCAGCGTGCCCTGCGGATTGAACTCGATCTCGAGCTCGCCCGCCAAATATTGCTGTGCGAAAGTCTTGTTCTCTCCCACATAGGACGAGATCATTTTCTTGATCTGCTTGGTGTCGAGCAGGAGGCCAAGTCCGACGCCGTCGATGCCGCAATTGTTGGACACCACCGTCAGGTTCTTCACCCCCGCGTCGCGGATCGCCAGGATCAACTGCTCGGGAATGCCGCAAAGCCCGAAGCCCCCGGCCATGATCAGCATTCCGTCCTTCAACAGCCCGGCGAGCGCTGCGCGCGGATCGGGATACACCTTGTTCATGAACTCACCGCTCGGATTGACGCGCGTACCGCTCGCGGACAGACGCATCGGTCCCTCCGCCGGCGGAATTGTCTACCGCGCTGCGGCAACGGCTGCAATCTCCGCCGTAGCCGCGCCCAGTTCGGCCTAGGACCGCGTGTCCTTGCCGAGCCACGCCGCGGCGTCGGTGTAGCGGGTGATGTAGATGACTGGCAGGACGCCGACGGCGACGATAATAAGCGCGGCGAGCGAGCCCTGTTCGAAGCTGCCGCGGGTGGCGAACTGGTAGATGTAGGTCGCCAGCGTCTCGACGTTGAGCGGACGCAAGAGTAGCGTCGCTGGCAGTTCCTTGAGGCAGTCGACGAAGACCAGCAGCGCCGCGCCCCAGATTGCCGGCCGGACGAGCGGCAGGTGGATGGTACGCGCGAGCGTTCCCGCTTCCGCGCCCAGCAAGCGCGCAACATCGTCGAGTTCCGTGGCAAGGCGGGAAAACCCCGCCTGTGCAAAGCCGATCGCAATCGCCAGGAAGCGGATCACGTAGGCGATGACGAGCGCAGCCGCCGAGCCCGCCAGCACCAGACCCACGCCCTTCTCGTGGAAAAGCCGTGCCAGGACGTTGATGCCTTCATCCACCAGAACGAGCGGCGAGAGCAGTCCAAGCGCAAGCACCGTCCCCGGCACAGCGTAGCCGATGCCGGCAACATTCACGCTGGCGGCGGTGATCGGATGCTTCGTGTACCGCAGCGCCGCGACTGCCAAAAAGCCGACAACCAAAGTGATCGCGGTCGCCGTCGAAGCAAGTGCGACGGTAGTCAGCGCGTGGCGGGCGAGGGCGCTGTCGAAACCCATCAGCAGTCCGCGCACCGCTACTTCGCGCAGGAGAAATCCCGCCGGAAGCAGGAAACCCAGGGCGACCGGGACGAAGCAGACGATGGCAGCGATCCATCGCGCCGGGCCGGCCAGCGCGATCCGGGAGGCGGGTCGCTGGTCCTGTGCCGAAACCGCGAAATCCCCGCGGCGGCCAAGGCGTTCAAGGGCGATCAGCGCGGCGACGATCAGCAGCATGAGGCAGGCCATCTGCGCCGCCCCCGCGAGGCTGCCGCGATTGAGCCACGTGGTGAAAATCGACAGCGTCAGGGTCTGCACGCCGAGATATTCGCTGGCGCCGATGTCGTTGATCGTTTCGAGCAAGGCTAGCGCCACTCCAACGACGATCGCAGGCCGGGCCAGGGGGAAAGTGATGCGCCGTGCGAGTGCCCATGGCGGCGCGCCGAGCATGCGCGCGGCCTCGGTAAAGGGTGAGCCTTGCGTCTGCAGCACCGCGCGGGTGGCGAGGTAGACATAGGGATAGAGCACGAAACCGAAGAGAAGGATCGCACCGCCGAGCGAGCGGACGTTGGGAAACCAGTAATCCGCGGCGGAACGCCAGCCGAAGACCGCCCGCACCGCCGACTGCACGGGCCCGAATGGATCAAAAAGATCGACGTAGACATAGGCCACGATATAGGTCGGGATCGCGAGCGGCAGCGGCAGCAGCCAAGCCAATGCGTCGCGGCCGGGAAAGCTGAATGTGGTGACGGTCCAAGCGGTGCCGGCGCCGAGGACGATCGTCACCGCTGCGACCCCGGCGAGCAGTAGCGCGGTCTGCGCAAGCGCTGCCGGAATGACATGGCGGGTAAGGTGACTCCAGAGGTCGTCGGCATCGCCGAATGCGAGCACAATCAGGCTGACCAGTGGGGCGGCCGCCAACAAGCCCGTTCCCACGGCAATTCCGCCGACTGCCAAGCCCTGCCAGCGCAAGTGAAAACGGGCCGGCCACCGATCCACGGAGGGCCAGCCCGCGGATTTGGAGCGGGTCATCAGATCAGTTGTCGAATCCGACCTTGTCGACCAGATTGGCCGCCGCTTTCTTGTAATCGGCGATATTGGCTATTGGGATGGCGTCGGCGTTGAGCCGGCCGTAGCCGGCGATAGTGGGGTTGATCTCGATGCCGGGACGCACCGGATATTCGTAGTTGAGGTCGGCGTGCATATGCTGCGCCTTGTCCCCGGCCAGCCATTCGATCAACGTCATCGCGTTGGCCTTGTTCGGGGCGTACTTCGAAAGAACCACTCCTGAAATGTTCACGTGAGTGCCGCCGCCCTGGAAGGTCGGCAGGATAACCTTCGTGGCCTCCGCCCAAGCCTTCTTGTCCGGCTCGTTGTTGTTCATCAGCGCCCAGTAATAGGTGTTGCCGACGCCAAGGTCGCACTTGCCGGCTGCGACATCGCGCGCGGTCTCGCGGTCGCCGCCCGAGGGCTTCTGCGCGAGATTGGCCTTGAGACCCTTGAGCCATTCTTCGGTTTTGGCTTCGCCGTGATGGCCGATGAAGGCCGCAAACAGCGCGTTGTTGTAAATGTGTTGACCCGAGCGGATGCAGATACGGCCCTTCCATTTCGGGTCGGCGAGCTCCTCGTAGGTGAGGCTCGTCTGCTGGACGCGTTGTTTCGAGGCATAAAGGACGCGCGCGCGCATGGAGATGCCGTACCAGTGTCCCTCGGAATCGCGATATTGGGGCGCTACGATCCTATCGAGCAGATCGGACTTGATCGGCTGGGTGATGCCGGCGCGCACCGCGTCCTCCAGACGTCCGATATCGACGGTGAGCAAGACGTCGGCGGGGCTGTTCACCCCCTCGGTCTTGATGCGCTGCTCAAGGCCCGAGCTTGCCGAGATGACGTTGACCCTGATGCCGGTGTCCTTGGTGAAAGCGTCGAACAGCGGCTGGATGAGCTTGCTCTCCCGGTAGGTGTACACATTAACCTCGCCCGATTGGGCGAACGCGGAGCCGGCAATAGCGATTGCGCTGGTAGCCACCGCGGTACGCGCGAGCGCGCGCACGCAAGCCGTGTTCATGGTCGATCTCCCTCGGCGTCGACGCTTGAGTAGCGGTCCAAACGGGCCGGCGTCAAATGGATTAACTCTACAAATTCAACAGCTTGGAATAATTCCAGTCTGGCGGGTTTCGGGAAACAGCCGCTTGTGCGTTGATCGCGCATTGCGATTGGGCGAACTGGCGCCAGCCATCGCCACGTGCGGCAACGGTCTCAGCGGACGATGAAATGAGTCGCCGATGGGAGCCAGGCGATCTCGGCGATCAGCTTCTTGATGATGGCGCGGCCGAACGAATTGAAGTTCTCGGCCACCAGGACGAAAGCGCCGGGCCCGCCGATGACATTGTCCTGGTAGTATTTCTCGAGCCCGCCAGGCGGGTTGGTATGCTCCGCGTTCCAGGGCACCGGCCGGTCGCTCAGGATCACGAGGCCATTGATCACGATCCCCTTCGCGATCGTCTCGTCGCGGGCAAGTTTCACGTCACGGCCCGCGTTGTTGGTGCCGTCGCCCGAGACGTCAATGGTACGGCGTGCAGCTTCGAACGGCGCGCGCTCCAATTGAGCGGCGGCGAACTCGATACCGCCGCTGATCGAGGTACGATCAGCGAACGATCGCGGCAATTCCAGCAGCTGGTCGCCGAATTTCCGCGCCGCGCCGGGACCGTCGATGACGGTCCAATCGATCACGACCTTCTGTGCGCCGAAGCCCGACCATTCGACAAAGCAGATCGCGATGCGCTGATGCGGGCCGGACTTGATCGCATCCATCACATGCGGGTCCGAGATCGCGGTCGCATAGCCTTCCCGCTGCAGCAGAAATTTCGGATGGTCGACGCTGCGCGATACGTCGGATGACAACACGAGCAGGAGATCGACTTTTTCCGCGGCGAACGCGAATGCCGTCTGGGTCAGGACCAGCACGACAAGCGCGAGCGCGTATCGAGCAAGCGCCGGCGTGCGTCCCACAGGCCTGATCATGATCGTCCTCCTCGACATCGTCGCAGGCGATGTCGTGTGGTGATTTACCGTCTGGCTGCAAGAATAGCCGATTCCGGATGACTTGCGCATCGGATAACGGCCGGCGGCCCGACAATTTCAGTTCATATCCAACCGGGGATTGAGGTCACGCCGCCAGTACGCGGCTCGCCGGAAAGGCGATCTCGACCAATGTGCCCGCTTTCGGCGCACTCTTGATGCAGAAACTCGCGCGGTTCGCCTCCGCCAACGCTTTCGTCAGGGGCAGGCCGAGGCCGGTGCCCCCCGCCGACGCCGAGGTCGCCAGCTGCCGGAACGGCTCGAGCGCCGTTACAAGCTCCTGTTCGCTCATGCCAACACCGGTGTCGCGCACGCGCAAAACGACCTCGCCGTTGTCGTTGAGCGCGGTCGATACGATGACCTGCCCCCCGGCGCCTGTGAACTTGATCGAGTTGGACAGGAGATTGAGCAGGATTTGCCGCATGGAGCGCGCATCCGCGACGATTTGCGGCAATGCCGGCGCCAGCGAGGTGCGCATGATGATGCGCCCGCGGTTGGCTTGCGGCTGCATGATGGCGACGCATTGCTGCGTGAGCTCGCTGAGCGCCACGCTGGTGAAGGTGAGCTCGAGCTTGCCCGCCTCGATCTTAGAGAGATCGAGCAGATCGTTGATCAATGACAGAAGATGGCCGCCGGCGGCATGAATATCCCTGAGGTATTCGCGGTAACGCTCGTTGCCGATCGGACCGAAGCGTTCGTCGGTCATAACCTCGGAAAAGCCGATGATGGCATTGAGCGGGGTCCGGATCTCGTGGCTGATCCTCGCAAGAAAGTCGGACTTCGCCGACGAGGCTGTTTCCGCCTGGCGCTTGGCCTGGGTGAGCTCCTTTTCCGCCTTCTTCCATTGGGTAATGTCGCGAAAGACGGCGCACAGCTTGTCGGTGCCTTCGCCGATCCGCCCCGTCGTCATGAAAAGCGGGATCTGCTCGCCGCGGCGGGCAAGGCCGACGACCTCGCCGCCATTGAGCAGGCTCGCGACAACGCCGTCGCCGGCAAGACGGTCGAGGCAACTGTACGCCGCCCCAACGCTGTCAGGGACAAACAGCTCGGCGAAGGCGCGGCCGACAAGCTCGCACGACTCGTAGCCGAACAGCGCCTCCGCGCTGCGGTTCGCGTATACGATCAATCCTTGACGGTCGAGCACGACCACACCGTCGGTCGCGGCGTCGAGAATGGCGTTGAGCTCGGCAGGGTCGGCTCGCGCAGGCGTGGGCTTCGCCGGCTTTGCGACGGGGCTGGCGCTGACGAATGCAAGCGCCGGCTCGCCCTGCCAATGGATGTCGATCAATTCGCCCTCGATGCTGGTCTTGCTGTCGTTCTGGCCGATCACGAGTCTCGACAACCGGTCGCCGCCCGCGGCGGCAAGCCCGATGGACCCGGTGAACGCATCACCGAGCCCGCCCGCCCGCAGCAGCCCCTCGAGGGTTTGGTGACCGGTCCATTGCAGCAAGGCAGGATTGGCATAGAGGATCTGGTCGAAACGATAGATGACGACGCCGACCGCAAGCCGGTCCAAGATCGGCTGGGCGTCCGGCATGAGGTCGGGGCGCTGAGCTTGCGCGCCGGCCGCGTCCGGGTCGGGCAGCGGGACCGCCTGCGCGTCTTCGTGCTCGATACCGGCTGTCAGACGTTGCGTGAGTTTGCGCGAAAGCTCACGGAACGCAATGCGCTCGATCGGGCTCAGCGCCGGCGCATTCGGCTCGGCGGCGACGGGAAAGGGCACGACGTTCTCGGCCGGCGGCGCGAGGTCAGCCGCTGCGAACTCCGACGGTGCGAGCTGTTCGCCGGTCCCGGCGCCGGAGTGATACCCTCCTCCCAAATCGGTGAGCCGCGCGACATCACGGCAGACGCCAAATCCGCGGTAACCGCGGAAAATCCGGTTACGGTCGAACACCGGCAGGCCCGAGAGCTCGACCGCAAACCGCTCTGCGCTCCCGTCGACCGGCCAGGATAGGAGCAGCCCGCTCCAGGTCTCCTGCGTAGCAACCGCGCGTGCGACCTCATCGCCGGGATCAAGCCCAAGTGCTTCCGCCGTTTCGTGCCAGCGCCGGCCGAGGGCGGCTGCGGTCCGCGGACCCATCAGCGTGATGAATTCGTCGGAGCCGAGCGTGAAACGTCCCTCTTCATCCATCTGTCAGACGAAGCGGAGCGGGTGGCGTCGCTCGGCGGGCGCTTCCGGAAGCGATGCCGGCCCCAGCGGCGGCACCGCGGCCGGGCCGGCGGCCTTGGACGGCTGCGGCCGCGGCGCCAAGTCCGTCTCCACCGCAGCAACATCGAAACTTGCGATCAGCACCGTCGCGGTGTCGCTGCCGACGCGGTCGATCGAAATCTGTTTGCCATCGCAGCTTCCCGCGGCGTGGCCGCTCGCGAGCGCCTCGGCGGCGAGCGCTTCCGCCGCGAGCGCGGCGAGCGACGCCGCGCTGCGAAGATGCGCGTGCGCGCTTTCGGTGGCGGCAAGTAGCTCGCCCCCGGTCGCAAACGCGGCAATGGGCTCCTTCGCGCCGGCAAGCAACCGGACTGTCCGCTCGCCGAGCAGCAAGTCGGGACCCGCGCGCTCGACAGCGACCACGAGAATTGCCGCGGCGTCGTCGGCGAGCACGATATGCGAGCAGGCGCAAGTGAGCGAGTGTCCGAAGCCGCCGTCGAAACCGCGCAGGCGCTGGAGTCGCGCTGCGGCGCCGGGCGACAGGGTCGCGGCGAGCCGCGCGATCTGTGCGGCGACGGGATGGTCGGTGTCGAATCGGTGCGAACCAATGGCCGTTGATGTCGACGCTCCGAAGACGGCCGCGCCGAGTGCATTTGCCCACAAGATGCGGGTTGCATCGATGCTCCATAGCCACGCCGGCAATCCGCTCGTCGCCAGTGGCGCCAACCGGCTGTCACGCAGATAGGACAGTTGAAACCCGGGCTCGCTCATCCGCGGTCACCCCCTCAACTGCGTCGCAAGGTCGGCGCGGCTGCATTCCGTATGGCGAAGATATCTAGTGCTGCTGCGCCGCGTCGTCCATGCAACGAGCGCGTCCGCTGTATTCAAACCAGGGACAACGTCAATCGCGGCGGGCGCCAACGGCGTTTGTTCGCAATTGCCGCGGGTCAGGTCGCCAGCTCGCGCATGATGGCATAGAGCGCGGATTGGCCTTCAAAGCCGATGCCCGGCCTCTCGGATAGCGTAAGACAGCCGTCCTCCACCCTGGCGTCATCGGCGAAGCCGCCGAAGGCGCCGAACACGCCGGGATAGGATTCCGCGCCGCCGAGGCCGAATCCGCCGGCAATGGCGAGCGACATCTGATTGCCGCCGTGTGGGAACAATGCGCTGCGCGGCCAGCCGCGGCGCTCGATCATCTCGACCGTACGAGCATATTGCACGATCCCGTAGGATTGCGGGGGGTCGACCTGGATGACGTCGTCGCGATCCGGACGCAGGCCGCCGAAACGAACGAGATTTTCCACATCCTGCGTCGAGAATAGATTTTCACCGGTCGAAAGCGGTGGATCATAGCGGCTGGCGATTTCCGCCAGCAGCGCAAAGTCGAGGGGGTCGCATGGTTCCTCGAACCAGCGCAACTGCAACGGCGCGAGTGCCTCGGCGTAGGCAAGCGCCTCGTCGCGAGCGAACTTGGAGTTGGCGTCGACGGCAAGCTTCGCATTCGCGGGCAGGATGTTCTTGACGGCCTCCACCCGGCGTAGATCCTCGGCCAGCGGCAGGCCTCCTACCTTCATCTTCACCATCGTGTAGCCGGCATCGAGATGGCGACGCATCTCCTCCTGCAGGTCCTTCACCGTCTGGCCCGCAAAATACCAGCCGCCGCCGACATAGCAGAAAACCTTGGCGGCGAGTTTGCCGTCGTTGTAGCGCTCGGCCAGCACGCGATGCAGCGGTTTTGCTGCAATCTTCGCGACCGCGTCCCAGACCGCAACCTCGATCGTGCCGATCGCGATCGAACGCTCGCTGTGACCGCCCGATTTTTCGCGCTGCATCATGACGGCGAGAATTTTGCATGGGTCAAAATTTTCCTGCCGCTCGTCGAGCAGGGATTTCGGATCGGCGGCAAGGATGCGGGGGATGAAGCGGGCGCGCATCGCTGCACCGCAAGCGTAGCGGCCGGTCGAGTTGAAAGCGAAACCGACGACTGGTCTGCCGTCGCGCATCACGTCCGTGATGACCGCCACGACCGAAGTCGTCATTTCGGAGAAATCGATGCTCGAATTTCTGATGTTTGATTTGAGCGGGACTGCGCATTCGCGGATATCGACGATACGCATCTGCGTTGTTCCTGTTGGTTCCTGTTACAGTGCGATTGCCAGGGAGGGACGCGTCCCGCGCTCCGCCCGTTCGGGCAGGAGCCGATAGGCAGTTCGGACGTTGGTACTGCAGCAGGTCGCACGTGCATAGCAACGACCTCGCGCACAGCAGGAGATGACGATGGCCGCCACCGATGGTTTCAATGTTCCCCCTGAAATGCGGGCGTTTGCCGAGAAAAGCGTCGAGCAGGCGAGGCAGGCCTTCGACGGCTTCATTTCCGCCGCCCACCATGCCGTGAATGCGTTCGAAGGGCAGGCCCAGACCGCCCGCAAAGGCGCCAGGGATGTCACTGAAAAGGCGATGACTTTCGCCGAGCAGAATATCGCCAGCTCGTTCGAATTCGCGCAACGGCTGGTGCGAGCCAAGGACCCTCAGGAGGTGTTGCGACTGCAAACTGACTACGTGCAGCGGCAAGCGCAGGTGCTGGGCGAGCAGGCCAGGGAACTAGGCGACAGCACCAGCAAGGCGGCCAGGGACGCAGCCGCGCCGAAGCGCTGACGCGGGTTCCCGTCCGCACCGAATCGAAAAAATAGCTGCCGTAACTGGCACTTGATTGTGCGTCGCAATATTTGTGTTGCATCGCACCAAAGGCGCTATTATATCCCTGCGCACATCCTGGCATGGATCGGCTGTGGGCGCAGATCCGTGCGATGCCGGATCACCGCCCTCCAAAGGACCAGTCCATGACCGAAGCCATCGAAACAACCCCGTCCAAGTCCAGATCCAAAGCCGCGCCGGCCGCGCCGTTCGAGACGCCGAAATTCGAGTTCCCGCATTTCGAGATTCCCAAGATGGAAATCCCGGCCGCCTTCCGCGAACTTGCCGAGAAGAGTGTCTCCCAGGCCAAGGAGACCTACGAGAAGATGAAGTCGGCCGCCGAGGAGGCGACCGACGTGCTCGAGGACACTTACGCGACTGCGACCAAGGGCGCTGCCGACTACGGCCTCAAGATGATCGAGGCGGCGCGCGAGAACACCAATGCGGCGTTCGACTTCGCCAGTCAGCTGATGACGGTGAAGTCGCTGTCCGAGATGGTCGAACTGTCGACCGCCCACACGCGCAAGCAGTTCGAGACGCTCACCGCTCAATCCAAGGATCTGGCGGCGATCGCGCAGAAAGTGGCCACCGAGTCCGTCGAGCCGGTGAAGGAAAGCTTCGGCAAGGTTTTCAGAAAAGTCGCCTGAGCTTTGCCGCTGCCTCTGGGCGGGACTGCTGCAGCTATCGAGGCCCGGGCCCACCGCCCGGGCTTTTTGCTCGCTTGAACGCCGCGGCGGAATGTTGCGAGCCAAGGACAGCCGCCGGGCCGGGCCTTGTCAAAGCCGGACCTTGCTCCTAGTTTGCGGCCGTTTCCACGATACGTGCAGCTGTAGCTCAGTTGGTTAGAGCGCTTGGCTGTGGACCAAGAGGTCGGTGGTTCGAGTCCACCCAGCTGTACCACATGTCTCCCGCCGGTCTGCTCTTGGGGTCGCCTCCGATGTTCAAGCCCTGCGTGTCGCGACAAAGCGCGCTGCGGCTTTGAGCACGTCTGCATCGTTGCCGAACGGGCGGAGTGCCGCCTGCGCCTCGGTTACCAGGCCTTCGAGACGACGTCGCGCGGCGGCGGGTCCCAACACGCCGACCAGCGTTGCCTTGTGGGCGGCCGCGTCCTTGCCGGTCGCCTTGCCGACCGTTGCTGGATCGCCTTCGATATCGAGAAGATCGTCGGCGATCTGGAATGCTTCGCCGAGCGCGGAACCGTAACGATCAAGCGCGGTGCGCCGGCTTTGATCGGCGCTGCCCAGGATCGCACCGGCGAGGCAGCCGAAGCGCAACAGTGCACCGGTCTTCATCGCCTGCAAGGTCTTGACGTCCTGCTCGCCGAGCTTGGGGGCAGAAGCATCGAAGCGTCCTTCCGCCGCGAGGTCGAGCATCTGTCCGCCCACCATGCCGCCGAGGCCGGCCGCCCGTGCGAGCGCCGAGACCAATCGCAGCCTCACCTCGGCATCGGGATGGGTTTCGGGCCGGGAAAGAATGTCGAACGCGAAAGTGAGCAGGCCGTCGCCGGCAAGCACGGCGGTCGCCTCGTCGAAGGCCTTGTGCGTGGTCGGGCGGCCGCGCCGCAGGTCGTCATTGTCCATGGCGGGGAGGTCGTCGTGTGCCAGTGAATAGCAATGCACACATTCCAGCGCCGCGCCCGCCATCAGCGAATTTTGCCGCGAGACACCGAACAGCGCGGCGGATTCCACTACCAGGAACGGCCGCAAGCGCTTGCCGCCGCCGAGGCTGGCATAGCGCATGGCCTCGAGCAGCCGCACCGGGCGAGCGCGCTCGCCATCGACCGTGCTCGATCCGAGCAGACGGTCGAGCAGCGCTTCGGTCTCGTTGGCAATCTCAGCGAGCCGGTCCTGGAAGACCGCCTCGATGTCAACGCCTTTTTTTACCGCATCGATGCGGGCCATGCGTTCCGCTACCCCAGCGCGTGTCGAACCGCTTTCCGCTTGTGCGCAAGTGATCACGCCCTTGCGCAGGAACCTACCTGCGGACCGCGCTCCAACTCGTTAAGTCCGCACGCTTGGCCGACCTCGATCGCCTCGAGATCGGCCGCCCGGGCGCGGCTGCCCCAGCCCGAACGCGCGCCGGTCGACAATCTAGCAAGAGCCCCCCGTCCGTCCAAACTTTTCCTAGCTCAATTCATTGAATATGTTGAATTGTTTTTGCGGAGCCGGTTACGAGGGCGGGGGCGCGGTGGGCATTCCGGGCGCCGAGCGGAGGCTGTGATCACGTGACGGCGCTTGCTGCGATAGCTCTGGCAGCCTGGCTCTACCTGCTCCTTGCCCGCGGGGCGTTTTGGCGCTGCGCCGAGCGCGACGATTGGGAGGCCGGCAGACCTTCCGGCCTGGCCGCGCGTCGCCGCCGTGGTGCCCGCGCGCAACGAGGCGGACTGCATCGGCGCCAGCGTCCGCGCGCTGCTCGCGCAGGACTATCGGGGGCCGTGGACCGTCATCCTGGTCGACGACGACAGCACCGACGGTACCATCGAGCACGCTCGCCGGGCCGGCAATGCCGACGAGCGGCTGCGGGTGGTGACCAGCCACGGCTTGCCGGCGGGATGGATGGGCAAGCTCTGGGCCGTGAAGCAGGGCATCGACGCCGCGATGACTTCGCCGCACCCGCCGGATTATCTCCTGCTCACCGACGCCGACATCGTGCACCCCTCCGATTCTGTCAGCCGACTGGTCGCACACGCCGAGCGACAATGGCCTCGCGCTGACATCGCTGATGGTGAAGCTTCGCTGCGAGAGCTTCGCCGAGCGCGCCGCCATTCCGGCGTTCATCTTCTTCTTCCAGATGCTCTATCCCTTTTCTTGCGTGAATCGGCCGCACAGCGCGGTCGCGGCCGCCGCCGGCGGCTGCATGCTGGTTCGCGCCGATGTTCTGCGCAGGGCCGGCGGCATCGAGGTCATCCGCGGCGCCCTCATCGACGACTGCGCCTTGGCCAAGGCACTCAAGGCGCGCGGACCGATCTGGCTCGGATTGACCGAACGCGTGCACAGCGTGCGTGCTTATCCCGCCTTCGCCGACATCCGCCGCATGGTGGCGCGCTCGGCCTATGCGCAGCTGCGCTACTCGCCGCTGCTGCTGTTGGCGACCGTGGCGGGCATGGCGCTGATCTATCTGCTTCCTCCGCTGCTGGCGATCTTCGGCAGCGGGGCTGCTCGTATCCTCGCGATTGCCGCCTGGCTGATCATGTTCATCGCCTTCCAGCCGACGCTACGGTTCTACCGGCTGTCGCCGCTATGGGGCATTGCGCTGCCGGTTATTGCTCTGCAGTACATGCTGTTCACTCTCGATTCGGCCTACCAATATATGCGAGGACGGGGCGGGAGCTGGAAGGGGCGCGTGCAAGCCAACGTGTCGGAACCGCGATGATCACTCCCGCCGAGGCGCGCTCGGGCAAGGGCCACCGGGACGAGAACTTTCCGGTGGCGTCGCGGTTGATTCAGCCGCGCCATCGCGGGCCGATCCTGGCGTTCTACGAATTCGTGCGTACCGCCGACGACATTGCCGACCATTCCACGCTCGCGCCGCCGGAAAAGCTCGCGCTCATCGATCGGCTGGAAGCGACGCTGCTCGGCAAAAGCGACGACGATCCGGTCGGTGTGGCGCTGCGCTCGCAGCTCGCGGCACGCCAGCTCTCGCCCCGCCACGCGCAGGATTTGCTCACCGCGTTCCGAATGGACGTGACCAAGCTGCGCTACCGCGATTGGAACGAGCTGATCGGCTATTGCACGTACTCGGCCATGCCGGTCGGACGTTTCGTGCTCGACGTCCACGGCGAGAGCCGCGCGACCTGGCCGGCCAACGATGCACTGTGCGCGGCGCTGCAAATCATCAATCACCTGCAGGATTGCGGACAGGATTATCGCAATCTCGATCGTGTCTACATCCCTCTCGATGTCCTTGCCGAGACCGGCACTAGCGTGAGCGAACTGGGAGGGGACCGCGCTCCTGCCGGCTTGCGCCAATGCATCCACAAGCTGGCCCGCCGCACCGGCGATCTCCTGCGCGACAGCAAGCCGTTTTCCGCCAGCATCGACGACACGCGGCTTGCATTGGAGGTCGCGGTCATTCAGACCTTCGCGACGCGCCTGGTCGCATTGCTGAGCCGACGCGATCCGCTGAGCGAGCGGGTCCATCTCGGCAAGGCGGGGGTCGCGGGCTTCGGCTTTCTCGGCTTATTATGGGGGATGAGCCGCCGCGTCGGCCGCCTGTTCGCGGCCGGCCACAAACCGCAGGATGCGTGAGCGTTGGCGCTGGCAGAAGCTTCAGACACGGCTGCGGCCGAGCGGGCGTCGGGCAGCTCGTTTTATACCGCGATGCGCGTGTTGCCGCGGGCGCAGCGCGAGGCGATGTTCGAAATCTACTCCTTTTGCCGTCAGGTGGATGACATCGCGGATTCGAGCGGTCCCCGCGCCGAGCGCCGGGAGGCTCTCCAGCGCTGGCGCGCCGATATCGATGCGCTCTACGCCGGCAAGCCGGTTCCGCGCACGCTCGGCCTGCAAGCGCCGGTGCGCGATTTCGGGCTCAGGCAGCGAGGATTTCCACGCCGTCATCGACGGCATGGAGATGGACGTGGTCGATAATATCCGCGCGCCCGACGACGCAACGCTCGACACCTATTGCAATCGGGTCGCCAGCGCGGTCGGGCGCCTGTCGGTCCGCGTCTTCGGCATGGAAGAACAGGACGGCATTGCGCTGGCGCACCATTTGGGGCGCGCGTTGCAGCTCACCAACATCTTGCGCGACCTCGACGAGGACGCGGCGTTCGGGCGCCTTTATCTGCCCGCAGAGGCGTTGCGCGAGGCCGGCATCACGGCAACCGATCCGGTGACGGTGCTGGCGAGCCCATCGCTCGGAAAGGTCTGTTCGCGCGTCGCCGAACGCGCCCGCAGGCATTTTGCGCAGGCCGACGAGATCATGGCCCGCAGTCCGCGCCGCACGGTGCGTGCGCCGCGGATCATGGGCGAGGCCTATCGTCTTATCCTCGATAGTCTCGTCGTCCGCGGCTGGTCCCACCCGCGCCGCCCGATCCACCTGCCGCGGTCGCGGTTGCTGTGGATCATCATGCGTCACGCCTTCATCTGATGCCGCGCACGGTCCACGTCGTCGGTGCGGGACTTGCCGGGCTCGCTGCCGCGGTGCGCCTTGCGACGCGCGGGGCGAGCGTCGTGGTCCATGAGGCCGCCGGCCAGGCTGGAGGACGTTGCCGCTCCTACCACGACCCTGTGCTCGACATGGTGATCGACAACGGCAATCACCTTCTGCTCTCGGCCAACCATGCGGCGCTGGCCTTCATCGAGACCATTGGCGCCGCTGGAAGGCTTGCCGGTCCGGCCGCGGCCGAGTTCGCGTTCATGGATCTCGCAAGCGGCAAGCGATGGACGTTACGCATCAACGAGGGGCGCCTGCCGTGGTGGATTTTTGATCGCAGCCGGCGGGTACCCGACACCGTGGCGAGCGATTATCTTGCTTTCGCGCGATTGCTGTTCGCCTCCGAGCACAAAACCATCGGCGAGACGGTGAGATGCGCGGGTCCGCTCTACGAGCGCCTGGCACGGCCGCTCTGGCTTGCGGCGCTCAACACCGAGCCGAGAGAGGCGAGCGCGAGGCTCGCCGCGGCCGTCATCCGCGAAACGCTGGTGGCGGGGGGAAAGGCCTGCCGGCCGCTCATCGCTCGCAATGGGTTGAGCCACGTCTTCATCGACCCGGCGCTGCGCTTTCTCGCCCAGCGCAACGTGCAGGTCGCATTCGGACACCGGCTGCGGGCGCTCGATTTCGCGGCCGGCAAGGTAGCGGCCCTCGACTTCGGCGAGGACAAGCTGGCGCTCGGCGACGATGGCTTGATCCTTGCCGTACCGCCGGTGGTGGCGGCGGATCTCGTGCCCGGGCTCGCGGCGCCGTTGCAATTCCGCGCCATCGTCAACGCGCACTTCCGCCTTGCTCCTCCCGCCGGGCTCGCCCCCATTATCGGCATCGTCAACGGCACCATCGAATGGCTTTTCGCTTTTCCCGATCGCTTGTCGACCACGATCAGCGCCGCCGATCGCTTGCTTGACGTTCCACGCGAGACGCTGGCGCGAAAAATCTGGGATGACGTTGCGATGGTCGCCGGTCTTCCCAAGGCGTTGCCGCCGTGGCAGATCGTGCGCGAGCGGCGCGCGACCTTTGCCGCGACGCCCGGCGAGAATGCCAAGCGACCGGCTGCCGCCACCGCCTGGAGCAACCTGTTTCTCGCCGGTGATTGGACCCAGACCGGCTTGCCGGCGACCATCGAAGGCGCGATCCGGTCCGGCAATCGGGCGGCCGATCTCGTCGGCGGTGATGATCGGGGAAGGTGATGAACCGCGTGTCCGTCGAGCCGAAACCGTCCCCGCCGGCATCCGCCGTTGACCGCGGCATCGAGGCGGCCAGCCGCGCACTGCTCGCCTGGCAGCAGGCCGACGGGCATTGGGTGTTCGAGCTTGAGGCCGACGCAACCATCCCGGCGGAATACGTGCTGCTGCGCCACTATCTGGCCGAGCCGGTCGATGCCGCGCTCGAAGCCAAGATCGCGGCCTACCTGCGGCGCATCCAGGGCGAGCATGGCGGTTGGCCGCTGTTTCGCGACGGCGCCTTCGACACCAGCGCCAGCGTCAAAGCCTATTTCGCGCTCAAGATGATCGGTGACCCTATCGATGCGCCGCACATGGTGCGCGCCCGCGAGGCCATCCGCGCGCGCGGCGGGGCGTCGCGATCGAACGTGTTCACGCGGCTGATGCTGGCGCTTTACGGATTCATCCCCTGGCGCGCCGTGCCGGTGATGCCGGTCGAGATCGTGCTGCTCCCGAAGTGGTTTCCCTTCCATCTCGACAAGATTTCGTATTGGAGTCGCACCGTCATCGTGCCGCTGTTGGTGCTGCAGGCGCTCAAGCCGAAAGCGCGCAACCCCAAGCGGGTCACCATCGCGGAGCTTTTTCTCGAACCTGCGCACACGATCGGTCCCCCTTCGAAGGCGCCGCAACAGAAGGCGTCGTGGTTCTGGTTCTTCCGCGCCGTTGATGCGGTGTTGCGCGCCATCGAGCCGATGTTTTCCAAGCGGCTGCGGCGACGCGCGATCGATCGCGCGGTGGACTGGGTGACCGTACGTCTCAATGGCGAGAACGGTCTCGGCGCCATTTTCCCGGCCATGGCCAACAGCGTGATGATGTTCGACGCGCTCGGCTATCCGGAACAGCATCCGCTGCGGGCGGTCGCGCGCCGGTCGATCGATAGGCTGCTCGCGGTGCACCCGCATGAGGCCTATTGCCAGCCTTGCGTGTCGCCGATCTGGGACACCGGGCTCGTCTGCCACGCCTTGCTCGAAGTCGGCGACGACCGCGCCGTCGCGGCGGCCCGCAGCGGCCTCAAGTGGCTGGTGCCGCGGCAAATCCTGGACGTCGAAGGCGATTGGATCGCGCGCCGGCCCGATCTCCGCCCCGGCGGGTGGGCGTTCCAATACGCCAATCCGCACTATCCCGACGTGGACGACACGGCGGTGGTGGTGATGGCGATGGATCGCGCGCAGGCCTTGAACGCCAACAGCGACTTCCGCGCATCGATGGCTCGCGCGCGCGAATGGATTTTGGGAATGCAAAGCGCGAACGGCGGTTGGGGCGCGTTCGACGCCGACAACGAATACCACTATCTCAACAATATCCCGTTCGCCGACCATGGCGCCTTGCTCGATCCTCCGACCGAGGACGTGACCGCGCGCTGCGTTTCGATGCTGGCGCAACTCGGCGAGACCGCGGACAACAGCGCGGCGGTAGCGCGCGGGGTCGACTATCTGCGGCGCACGCAGTTGGAGGAGGGCAGTTGGTACGGCCGCTGGGGCATGAACTACATCTACGGCACCTGGTCGGTCCTGTGCGCGCTACACGCCGCCGGCGTCGATCACGCCGCCCCGCAATTGCGCAAGGCGGTCGCCTGGCTCGTCAGCATCCAGAATTCCGATGGTGGCTGGGGCGAGGACGGCGCGAGCTACAAGCTCGACTACCGCGGTTATGAGCGCGCACCGAGCACGGCGTCGCAGACCGCCTGGGCGCTGCTCGGCTTGATGGCGGCGGGCGAGGTCGACCATCCGGCGGTCGAGCGCGGGATCGACTATCTGTCGCGCCAGCAGGGCCAAGACGGGTTCTGGGACGAGCCGCGCTACACCGCCACCGGCTTCCCGCGCGTGTTCTACCTGCGCTATCACGGCTACTCGAAGTTTTTCCCGCTGTGGGCGCTGGCGCGTTATCGCAACCTCAAGCGCGCCAACGCGGGCGCGGTGGCGTTCGGGATGTGATGCCTGTTCGGCTCGAATCTCTCGGCCGTCATTGCCAGGCGTGACCCGGCAATCCATCCGCTTAGGCGCGAAAGCACCTCGAGTCTTGCGAAGAGGATGGACCCGCGGGTCAAGCCCGCGGGTGACCGGCCGTGCCAGGGCTACTCCGCGGCCTGCAGCGGAGCGACCGGCCGCTTCTCGCCGCGCTCGATGGCGGCGAGCTCCTGCTCCACGTGGCGCGAGAACACGAATTCCGCCGGCCGCTGCCGGTCGAGCGGGATTTCCGGCGCCATCGGTCCTTCGGTGCGCGGACCGAACATGGCGACCTTGAGCGCCTGCCACGGCTGCGCGATCGTCGCCGTCGCCGCGGTCGGCTCGTAGCCGCAATGGGCCATGCAGTTCGCGCACTTCTCGTACTTGCCGGTGCCGTAGGAATCCCAGTCCGTGCTCTCCATCAATTCACGGAACGTTTTGGCATAGCCCTCGCCCAGCAGGTAGCACGGCTTCTGCCAGCCGAAAATGTTGCGCGTCGGCATGCCCCATGGCGTGCAGTGATAGGTCTGGTTGCCGGCGAGGAAATCGAGGAACAGGTTGGAGTGGATGAAATTCCAGTTCTTGCCCTTTCCCATGCTGAAGACCTTGCGGAACAGGTCTTTGGTCTTCCTGCGGTTGAGGAAATGCTCCTGGTCCGGCGCGCGCTCATAGGCATAGCCGGGCGAGATCGACACCCCGACGCCGAGTTCGTTGGTGTAGTCGAGGAACGCCGCGATGTCTTCGGCCGGATGACCGTCGAATATCGTGGCGTTGACATTGACGGTGAAGCCCTTGGCCTTGGCGGCCTTGATCGCGGACACCGCGCGATCGAACACGCCGTCCTGGCAGACCGATTTGTCGTGATGCTCGCGCAGCCCGTCGAGATGGACGGAGAAGAACAGGTAGGGCGAGGGCTCGAACAAGTGGAGCTTCTTCTCCAGGAGCAGCGCGTTGGTGCAGAGCGAGACGAATTTCTTCTTGGCCACCAGCCCTTTCACGATCTCGCCGATCTCGCGGTGGATGAGCGGCTCGCCGCCGGGGATCGCCA
This sequence comes from uncultured Alphaproteobacteria bacterium, assembly GCA_963712565.1. Lineage (GTDB taxonomy): Bacteria > Pseudomonadota > Alphaproteobacteria > Rhizobiales > Xanthobacteraceae > VAZQ01. The sequence goes on from CAVQIP010000009.1 coordinate 66,307, forward strand.
CCATTGGGGCGCCGCACTCGTCGACGGCGTCGAGGCATTCCTTGACCGACAGCCGGCGATTGAGGATCGGATCCGGATAGTCGATCTTGCCGCAACCGACGCAGGCGAGATTGCAGCGGAACAGTGGCTCCAGCATCAGCACGAGCGGGTAGCGTTTGTGCCCCAGCAGCTTCTGCTTGAGGATGTAGGCGCCAATTCGCATTTCCTTGAGAAACGGGATTTGCATCTTTTCCGTGTTCCTGTTTTCCGCCGCGGACCGCTTTCGTTTGCCGTCAGGCCGTCGCCAGTTCGCGTGGCAGCCGAAATTCAATATGCTCCTCGCGGCCGGGCAGTGTCGAGACGTCGACCGGACCTAGTCTTCGCAACGTGTTGATCACGTCCTCGACCAGGACCTCGGGCGCGGAAGCGCCGGCGGTGATGCCGATTGTTTGCGCGTCCTTGACCCATTCGGGCGCAAGTTCCCCCCCGTCGGCGATGAGATAGCTCGGAATGCCCGCTTCCTCGCCGATCTCGCGCAGGCGATTGGAATTGGAACTATTCTTGGCGCCGACCACGAGAATCAAATCCACGTGACGGCTGAGTTCCCGAACCGCGGACTGACGATTTTGCGTGGCGTAGCAGATGTCCCTGATTTCCGGTCCGACGATGTTGCGGTAGCGGCGTTCGAGCGCGGCGATGATCCCGCGCGTGTCGTCGACGCTGAGCGTCGTCTGCGTGACGTAGGCGACCGGCGTATCCTCGGCAATGTCCAGCGCCTCGACGTCCTTCTCGTTCTGCACTAGGACCACCTGGCCGTCGATCTGGCCGAGCGTGCCCTCGACCTCCGGATGGCCGGCGTGCCCGACCAGGATGAGCACGCGGCCCTGCGCGACGTAGCGCTTGCCCTGGTTGTGCACCTTGGTGACCAGCGGGCAGGTGGCGTCGAGCACCGGCAATTGTCGTCCCGCCGCCTCGTTCACCACGCTCTTGGCGACCCCGTGCGCGCTGAAGATGGTGACGGCGCCCTGCGGCACGTCCGAGAGCTCCTCGACGAAGATCGCGCCCTTGGCCTTGAGGCTGTCGACCACGAATTTGTTGTGCACGATCTCGTGCCGGACATAGACCGGCGGCCCGTATTTTTCGAGCGCGCGCTCGACGATCTCGATCGCGCGCACCACGCCCGCGCAGAAGCCCCGAGGTTGCGCCAGGATGACTTTCATGGCCGCACCGCCGCGACGTGGGTGGCGCAAAGGCGCATCCCCGCCCAATTCGTTGCCGGCGTCCGCTGGCGTTGCCCGGTCGGGATCTTGTGCCGCTCGGTGCGCTGCCCCACATCCCGGACCAGCCGATCCCCGCGGGTGTCGAGGACCTGGTGCAGTGCGAGCGTGACCTCCGCAACCCCGCGCCCGGCCCGCGGGTGTCCGGCGGTCACCGCAACCGCGCTCATCCTTTCGGACCGCAGCCGATCGGCCGCCTGCCGCCATCCCCTGGCGGGACGGCGGCCCGGCTGGTGGGGACTTTCGTTCGCATCAATCAGCGGGGGCGGGCGGGTCATGATCCGAACATTTTTCCACATAGGTTCCCGCAGGCACAGTCCAAATCGCTGCAAACCGCGGTCGCGGGCGCCCGAACGGCCTGCCCGTGTGAACTTAACGCGCACCCTGGGGGTTGTTGACCAAACTCGGCAGGACTTTCTTTCGGCGGCTGTTCTCCGCGCAACCTTAGTCGTTGTCAACGCACTGAATTGCCTGATATTCCGCCGCCCAGTGGCTCAGGTTCCCGATGCCCGCCACCCCGATTGAGCCCAATCGCGAATCTCTAGGACACGGCATGCTGCAGAAGGCGATCGTCAGCACGGTTGATTATTGCACCCGTTACGCCACGCAAATCGTTGGCATTGCAGCGCTTTTGGGCCTCATCACCGCCATCTCCGCCGCCGGTCATTTCGCCATCGACGCCGACGTCAACAAGCTCATTTCCAAGGACCTGCCCTGGCGCCAGCGCGAGGTGGCCTTTCAAAAATTCTTTCCCCCGAAGGAGGAAACCATCCTGGCCGTGATCGACGCGCCCACCTCCGAGCTGGCGACGCAGTTCACGACCAGTTTGATCCGGAAACTGTCGGATCAAAAGGACCTCTTCCGCTCGATCATCGAGGCCGGGGGAGGGCCGTTCTTCCAGAAGAATGGGCTCCTCTTCCTGCCCGCCGAGGAGGTGGTCGCCACTACCAAGAAGCTCGGCGATGCCAAGCCCCTGATCCAGGCGCTGGCGCAGGATCCCAATCTGCGCGGTCTGACCACGACGCTGAACTACGGGCTGATTGGCGCCCGCATGAAGCACTACACGCTCGACGATCTCGCCGGCACCCTCAACATGGTCTCGGACACGCTCGATGCGGTCATCGCGGACCATCCCGCGAGCTTTTCCTGGCGGGCGATGCTCAACGGCCGGCCGCCGAATCCGGGCGAGCGCCGGCGCTTCATCGAGATCAGGCCGGTGCTCGACTATAGCGCGCTCATGCCGGGCAAGGCGGCGACCGATGCCATTCGCGAGGCGGCGGCCGATCTGAACAAGAGCGCGCAATACGGCGCCACGCTGCGGCTCACCGGACCGGTGGCGATCGCCGACGAGGAATATGCCACCTTGAATGAAGGCGCCGTCGTCAACACCACGGTGACCATCGTGGTGGTGCTGACCATCCTGTGGCTCGCCTTGCGCTCGCCGCGCATCATCCTGGCGGTCTTCATCAGCCTGTTGGTCGGCCTCTCCGTCACCGCCGCGATCGGGCTCGCCATGGTCGGCGCGCTCAACCTGATCTCGGTGGCCTTCGCCGTGCTCTTCATCGGGCTCGGCGTCGACTTCGGCATCCAGTTCAGCGTCCGCTATCGCGCCGAGCGCCACGAGGTCGACGATCTCCATCAGGCCTTGATCAACACCGCCAAGCACGTGGGCGCGCCGCTCACGCTGGCGGCCGCGGCGACCGCCGCCGGCTTTCTGTCGTTCCTGCCGACCGACTACAAGGGCCTGTCGGAGCTCGGCCTGCTCGCCGGTCTCGGCATGATCATCGCGTTCCTTACCAGCATCACACTGATTCCGGCGCTGCTGCGGCTGTTGCGGCCCCCCGGCGAACCGCAGGAGATGGGATTTCGCTGGCTCGCGCCCGTCGATCGCTTCATGGAGCGGCAGCGCATCCCGATCATCGTCGGCACCGGGCTTATCGTCGCCGCTGGCCTGCCGCTGCTCTATTGGCTGCAGTTCGATTTCAACCCGCTCAATCTGCGAAGTCCCAAGGTCGAGTCGGTGGCGACGTTCCTCGAGCTGCGCAGCGATCCCGCGATCGGGGCGAGCTCCATCCACGTGCTTGCGCCAGACCAGGCGGCCGCCAAGGCCGACGAGGAGAAGCTCTCCAAGCTGCCGGAGGTCGCGAGCGTCAAGACCATCGAGGACTTCATTCCCGCCGACCAGCAGCCCAAGCTCGCCGCCATCCGCCAACTTGCGACCGTGCTCGAGCCGGCGCTGCGGCCCGACCCCAACAAGAAGCCGCCGACCGATGCCGACAACGTCGCCGCGCTCAAGGCCGCGGTCGACAACTTGAACAAGGCGGCCAGCGGCCAGGACGGGCGCGGTGCCACCGCGGCCAAGCGTCTGGCCGAGGATCTGGCCAAACTCGCCGACGGCGACGAAGCCCTGCGGGCGCGCGCCCACGCCGCCATGATCCCGCCGCTCAACACCGCGCTCGACGAGCTGCGCAATTATCTGCAGGCGCAGCCGGTCACGCTCGAAACCCTGCCGCCCGAGATCGCGCGCGAATGGGTCACCCAGGACGGCCGGTACAAGGTCGAAATCCTGCCCAAGGGCGATCCCAACGACAACGAGACGCTACGGCGCTTCGCGCGCGCGGTGCAGGCGGTCGAGCCGAACGCCACCGGCGGTCCGATCTCGATCCTCGAATCCGGCCGCACCGTGATCCGGGCGTTCTTCGAAGCCGGCTTCTGGGCGCTCGCCTCGATCACCATCCTGCTCTGGATCGTGCTGCGCCGGTTCGGCGACGTGCTGCTCACGCTCATTCCGCTGCTGATGGCGGGCGTCGTCACGATGGAGCTGATGGTGCTGTTCGGCATGAAGCTCAACTTCGCCAACATCATCGCGCTGCCGCTGCTGCTCGGCGTCGGCGTGGCCTTCAAGATCTACTACATCATGGCGTGGCGGGCCGGGCAGACCGACCTGCTGCAGTCGAGCCTCACGCGCGCGGTGATGTTCAGCGCGCTCACCACCGCGACCGCGTTCGGCAGCCTGTGGCTGTCGAGCCATCCCGGCACGTCGAGCATGGGCAAGCTGATGGCGCTCGCGCTCGTCACCACCATGGCGGCGGCGGTGCTGTTCCAGCCGGTGCTGATGGGGCCGCCGCGCGAGAAGGCAAGAAGGGCTCGCGCGCGGGCGCTGCTCGAACGGCGATCGGTTCAGGACGCCGTCGCGGCCGGCGCCGAGAAATCCACGAATACCTGACCGTCCCGCACCTCGGTGCGGAAGGTCTTGAGGTCGGTGAAGCAGGGCGCCTGCACCGCCTTGCCGGTCGGCACGTGGAACGCGCCGAAATGCAGGCTGCACTCGATCACGTCGCCTTCCAGGATGCCGTCGGCGAGGTCGGCGGTGGCATGGGTGCAGCGCGCCTCGGTGGCATAGAAGGTGCCGTCGATGTTGTAGACGGCCACGAGCTCGTCTCCCACCTCGAAGCTCTTGACGTTGCCGGGCGGCAGATCGGCGGCGGCGCAGACGGGAACGGGATTTTCGGCCATGACCTCACTGATCGCAAAAAAAGTCGGAGCGTCTCCATTGAAATGAAATCAGTGCAGGCGGCACACTCGGTCTGCTCCCTCCCCCTTGTGGGCCCCTTGTGGGGGAGGGCTGGGGAGGGGGTGATGCGTTTGGCAATGTCGGTGCGTCAATCGCACGACCCCCAGCTCCGGCCCCTCCCCACACGGGGAGGGGAGCGCACCGAGTGCGCGGCACTGTTCTGTATCAACCCAACCGAACGCACTCTCGCGCGCTGCTTTAGCGGGACGCCGGAAAAGTTCAATAGGGCGGCGCGCCCGGCACGGCCGGCGGCGCGCGATTGACCGCCTTTCAGGCGAGCCTTTATACCTTGCGCGCGCTCACGCGACGTCCGGTTCGCCGCCGCCGGGCGCGCGTGGGCCGAACCGGGAGGCGAGGGGAGATGTCGGTGCGTTCCTACATTGTCGACGATCGCGAGAGGAAGACCTTCCTGCTCGATCGCGAGGTTTTGGTGTCGGAGGAGGTGCTGCGTCGTGAGATGGCGCAAATCTTCGGCCGCTGCTGGATCTATGTCGGCCATTCCTCCGAGCTCAAGAAGCCCGGCGATTTCCGCTCGCGCAAGGTCGCCGGCCGGCCGGTGATCTTCTGCCGCGACCAGGCCGGTGCGTTCCACTGCCTGTTCAACACCTGCCGCCACCGGGGCGCCATCGTCTGCACCGAGCGCGAGGGCAACCGGCGCCGCTTCCAGTGCATCTATCACGGCTGGACTTACGGCAACGACGGGCGGCTCGTGGGCGTGCCGGGCGAGGACGCCTATGCCGACGGCCTCGACAAGTCCGCCTACGGCCTGCGCCGGCCGGCCCGCTTCGAGGACTATCGCGGCTTCTGGTTCATGTGCCTCGATGCGGACGCCCCTGCACTCGCCGACTATCTCGCCGGCGCCAAGGACTATATCGACCTCGTCATCGACCAGTCGCCGTCCGGGCGCATGGAGATCATCGCCGGCGTGCAGGAATACGACGTCGCCGCCAACTGGAAGCTGATGGTGGAGAACAGCGTCGACGACTATCACCTGCCCTCGACCCATTCGACCTGGCTCAACTTCATGGCCAATTCCGGCGTGAAGATCGAGCCGCCCAAGGAGGAAGGCCTGGTGCTGCCGACCCGCGGCAAGGCGGTCGAGCTCGGCAACGGCCATTTCACCACCGACAACATCAACTTCCGCGGCCGGCCGGTGGCGAAATGGATCCCGCTCTACGGCGAGGCCGCCAGGGCCGAGATCGACGCGACCCGTGCCGAGCTCGTCGCCCGCCTCGGCGCCCAGCGCGCGGCCCGCGTGGCCGACACCAACCGCAACCTGGTGATCTTCCCCAATCTGGTGATCAACGACGGCTCCTCCGTCACCGTGCGCACGTTCTATCCCGAAGGGGTGGGCAAGATGCATGTCACTGCCTGGGCGCTCGGCCCGGTGGAGGAGGGGGTCAGCGCCCGCGCGCGCCGGCTCGATGCCTTCCTCACCTTCTACGGCCC
>CAVQIP010000010.1:0-29024 GCA_963712565.1 uncultured Alphaproteobacteria bacterium
CGGTGGAGCGCCGAGGGGCGCCGTCCCGGTCGCAACGGGATGCGCCGCGCGTCGCACGCGCGGCTGTCGCGCCTCGCAAGCGTGACGAGAAGACCAGTGCGCGCCTCCCGGCGCTCCGCCCACCCCTCGCGCGGGGTAGGCTGAAACGAAAGGTCCATCATCCGCGCGCAAAACGCCGCGGACAACGAAAGGGGCGGTCGAGAATGGAGAGCCCAAGGCCACGAGCAAGCGGCGACAAATCGCTGGCGACACATCGATGAAGTCGCAGCGAAGCCGGGCCGGTCCGAACGCTGCCGCCTGACGGCGCGCAGCGGATGTCGGGAAAGTCCGAGCTCCGCCACATAAAATACGACAAGTCGGCCTATATACGTGCGGCGTCACGTCCGGCCATGCCGGGCGGGCGCGAGGGATTTTGATTTGGTGCGCTGTGCTCGACCTGCTTTACTGAGCCCCACTCAGCCGGAACCTCAATGAGCAATTCTTCCTTTCGCCGCGACTGGATCACCAAGCCGATCTTCCGCTGGGCGCGGCACGTGCTGCCGAGCCTGTCGGACACCGAGCGCGAGGCGATCGAAGCCGGCGACGTCTGGTGGGACGCCGACCTGTTCACCGGCAATCCCGACTGGGCGAAGCTGCTGGCCTTTCCGCCGCGCGACGCTGTCGCGCGAGGAGCAGGCCTTCCTCGACGGCCCGGTCGACGAGCTCTGCCGCATGCTCGACGACTGGCAGATCAATTGGGAGCTGCGCGACCTGCCGCCCGAGGTCTGGGACTTCCTCAAGGCGCACAAATTCTTCGCCATGATCATTCCGAAGGAGTATGGCGGGCTCGGCTTTTCCGCCTACGCCCATTCGGAAGTCATCCGCAAGCTGTCGACCCGCTCGATCACCGCCGCGGTCACCGCCATGGTGCCGAACTCGCTCGGCCCCGGCGAACTGCTTGCATGCAGTTCGGCACCAAGGCGCAGCAGGATTACTGGCTGCCGCGGCTCGCCGACGGCGAAGGAGATTCCCTGCTTCGGGCTGACCAGCCCGGAGGCCGGCTCCGACGCCGCCTCGATGATCGATACCGGCGTGGTCTGCCGCGGCACCTGGGAGGGCCGCGAGGTGCTCGGCATCCGGCTCAACTGGCACAAGCGCTACATCACGCTCGGCCCGATCGCGACCGTGCTCGGGCTCGCCTTCAAGCTCTACGATCCCGATCATCTGATCGGCGAGCGCGACGAGACTCGGCATCACGCGTCGCGCTGGTGCCGACCAACCTGCCGGGCGTCGAGATCGGCCGCCGCCATCTGCCGGCGCTGCAGGTGTTCCAGAACGGCCCGAACTGGGGCCGCGACGTGTTCATCCCGATGGACCACGTCATCGGCGGCGTCGAGCAGGCCGGCAAGGGCTGGAAGATGCTGATGAGCGCGCTCGCCGCCGGGCGCGGCATTTCGCTGCCGTCGCTGTCGGCGGCGGGCGCCGCCTTCGCCGCGCACGTCACCGGCGCCTATGCGCGCATCCGCGAGCAGTTCCACGTGCCGATCGGCCGCTTCGAGGCGATCCAGGAGCGGCTCGGCCGCATGGCCGCCACCGCCTATCTGCTCGACGCGGCGCGCCGGCTCACCTGCGCCGGCATCGACCACGGCCACAAGCCGGCGGTGGTCACCGCCATCATGAAGGCGCAGGCGACCGAGCGGCATGCGCGTCGTCGTCAACGACGCCATGGACGTGCACGGCGGCAAGGCCGTGCAGGAAGGCCCGCTGAACTATCTCGGCACGCTCTATCGCGCGGTGCCGATCGGCATCACGGTCGAGGGCGCCAACATCGTGACGCGCAGCCTGATCCAGTTCGGGCAGGGCGCGATCCGCAGCCATCCCTATCTGCTGCAAGGAGATGACCGCGCTCGAGGACCCCGACCGCGCCCGCGGCCTCGACGCAGTTCGACCAGCGCGTTCTGGGGCCATGTCGGCCACAGCTTCGCCAATGCGTTCCGCGCCTGGGGCCGCGCCTGGACCGGCGGCCTGTTCGCGCCGGCGCCGGATGCGGGCCAGACGCGGCGCTTTCTACCGGCCGCTCGGACGCTACGCCTCGGCCTTCGCGCTCGCCGCCGACATGGCGCTGCTGACGCTGGGCGGCGCGCTCAAGCGCAAGGAGATGATGTCGGCGCGCTTCGGCGACATTCTCTCCGAGCTTTATCTGCTGTCCGCCGTGCTCAAGCGCTGGCAGGACGAGGGCCGCCAGCACGCCGATCTGCCGCTGGTGCGAATGGTGCATGGCAAGCGGCTTCGCCACCATCGAGACGCGGTTCGACGAGATCTTCGCCAATTTCCCCAACCGGCCGGTGGCATGGCTGCTGCGCTTCCTGATGCTGCCGTTCGGCGCACGCCAGCGCGGTCCGTCCGATCGCTTGACGCAGGCCTGCGCCGAGATCCTGCTCGAGCCCTCGGCCACGCGCGACCGCCTGACCGTCGATATCTTCCCCGGCACCGGCGACGACGGGCGTCGCGCGGCTCGAGCGCGCGTTCGCGCTGACGGTCGCGGCGCAGCCGCTGCGCGACCGCCTGCGCAAGGCGCACGTCCGCGACATCGAGAAGGCGCGCGGCAGGGCCTGATCAACGACGCCGAGGCGGCGCAGCTTCACGCCGCCGCGGAGGCGGTCGCCGCCGCCGTCGCGGTCGACGACTTCGCGCCCGAGGAGCTGTCGCCCCGGCTCGCCAAAGGAGACGTGCTATCGCAAACGATGTCCCGACCGACCGCCGCGGAATAGCGGGCCGCCCGGTCTACATCGTCGACGGCAGCCGCACGCCGTTCCTGCACGCGCGCGGGCGGCCGGGCCCGTTCACGCCGGTCGATCTCGCGGTCGCCTGCGGGCGGCCGCTGCTGCTGCGCCAGCCGTTCGCGCCCGACGCCTTCGACCAGGTCATCCTCGGCTGCGTCAACGTCATCGCCGACGAGATGAACCCGGCGCGCGTCGCCGCGCTTCGCCTCGGCATGGGCGAGGCGATGACCGCGTTCACGGTGCAGATCAATTGCGGCTCCGGCATGCAGTCGATCGACACCGCCTACCAGTACATCCGCGAGGGCCAGTCCGATCTCATCCTGGCCGGCGGCGCCGAGGCGCTGAGCCACGCGCCGCTGATGTTCCGCAAAGCCGCGGTCGATTGGTACGCGCGGCTGTTCGGCGCGCGCAATCTGTGGTCGCGGCTCGCGGCGCTCGCCGGATTCCGGCCGTCCTTCCTCAAGCCGGTCATCGGGCTCGAGCGCGGGCTGACCGATCCGATCGTCGAGCTCAACATGGGACAGACCGCCGAGATTCTCGCGCATCTCTTCCACATCTCGCGGCGCGACGCCGACCAATACGCGGTCGAGAGCCACCAGCGGCTCGCCCACGCGCAGAAGGAGAAATGGTTCGACGGCGAGCTCGAGCCGGCCTTCGCCCGCGACGGCAAGGTCTACGATCACGACGACGGCGTGCGGCCGGACAGCACGGTCGAGAAGCTCGCCAAGCTCAAGCCGGCGTTCGAGCGGCCGTGGGGCAAGGTGACGGCCGGCAACAGCTCGCAGATCACCGACGGCGCCTCCTGGGTGATCCTGGCGTCGGAGAAGGCGGTCGAGAAGCACGGGCTCACGCCGCGCGCGGTGATCGTCGACAGCGAGTGGTCGGCGCTCGATCCCTCGATCATGGGGCTCGGCCCGGTGCTGTGCGCGACCGCGATCCTGCGCCGGCATTCGCTCGCGCTCGGCGACATCGGGCTGTGGGAACTCAACGAGGCGTTCGCCGCGCAGGTGCTGGCCTGCCTCGCCGCCTGGGAGGACGAAACCTTCTGCCGCGAGGTGCTCGGCCTCGACGGCGCCGCCGGCCGCATCGCGCGCGACAAGCTCAATGTCGACGGCGGCGCGATCGGGCTCGGCCATCCCGTCGGCGCCAGCGGCAACCGCATCGTGCTGCATCTCGTCAACGCGATGAAGCGGCTCGGCATCAAGCAGGGCATCGCCACCGAATGCATCGGCGGCGGGCAGGGCGGCGCCATGCTGATCGAGACGGTGTAGATGGGGAAGGTCTGGGACGTTCTCGCGCCGCGCAATCTGGAGCTCGGTCCGCTCGCGGGCGGGCAGGCGGGCACCGGCGCATGGCGGCACTGGAAGCTCGCGCGCGACGAGAGCGGCATCGCCTGGCTCGTGCTCGACAAGCCGGGCGCGAGCGCCAACACGCTGTCCGAGGACGTGCTCACCGAGCTCGACGACGTGCTCGCGCACCTCGAACGGGATCTGCCGAAGGGCCTGGTGCTGCGCTCGGCCAAGCCCGGCGGCTTCATCGCCGGCGCCGACATCGGCGAATTCCGCGGCATGACCGATGCCGCCGCGGTCGAGAGCCGCCTCACCCAGGCGCACGCGGTGGTCGATCGGCTCGACCGGCTGAAGGTGCCGACGGTCGCGGTCATTCACGGCTACTGCCTCGGCGGCGGGCTCGAGATCGCGCTCGCCTGCGATCACCGCATCGCGGTCGAGGACGCGCGGCTCGGATTTCCCGAGGTGATGCTCGGCCTGCATCCCGGCCTCGGCGGCACGGTGCGCCTGCCGCGCCTGATCAATCCGCTCGAAGCCATGAGCATGATGCTGACCGGCCGCAACGTCCACGCTCGCCGCGCGAAGTCGCTCGGCCTGGTCGATGCGGTCGTGCCCGAGCGGCACGTGCAGGCGGCCGCCACCGCCGCGTCATCGGGCAGCTGAAGACCGCGGCGCGGCCGTCTGCTGATCGATCTCATCAATTCCACCTACGGCCGCAAGCTCGCGGCCAAGCGCATGCGCGCGGAAACCGCGAAGAAGGCGCCGATCGCGCATTATCCCGCGCCCCACGCGCTGATCGATCTCTGGGAAACCCACGGCGGCAACGCCCAGGACATGCAGAAGGCCGAGATCGTCTCGTTCGCGCGCCTGCTCGTGACCGAGACCTCGCGCAACCTGGTGCGCGTGTTCTTCCTGCGCGAGAAGCTCAAGAGCCTCGCCGACGGCGACTGGTCCGGCCGCCACGTCCACGTCATCGGCGCCGGCGCGATGGGCGGCGACATCGCGGCCTGGTGCGCCTGGCACGGCTTCACCGTCACCTTCGCCGACATGAAGGCGGAGCCGCATCGCCAAGGCGATCGAGCGCGCCGCCGACCTCTACGGCAAGATCGGCCACAAGCGCATCGACATCCGCGACGCGCTCGACCGGCTGATCCCCGATCTCGACGGGCGAGGGCGTGCGCTCCGCCGACCTGGTGATCGAGGCGGTGCCGGAGATGCTCGAGCTCAAGCGCAAGGTCTATGCCGCGACCGAGCCGAAGATGCGGCCGGGCGCCATCCTCGCCACCAACACGTCGAGCATTCCGCTGCAGGAGCTGCGCGTCGGATTGCGGCGGCCCGATCACCTCGTCGGATTGCATTTCTTCAATCCGGTGTCGCGCATGCAGCTGGTCGAGGTGGTGAGCCATGACCAGGTCTGGTCCGAGGTCTTGACCAAGGCGCGCGCGTTCCTCGGCCGCATCGATCGCCTGCCCGCGCCGGTGAAGAGCGCGCCCGGATTTTTGGTCAACCGCGCGCTCACGCCCTACATGCTCGAAGCCATGGTGATGCTCTCCGAGGGCCTCAAGCGCGAGACCATCGACGCCGCCGCCGAATCGCTTCGGCATGCCGATGGGACCGATCGAGCTCGCCGACACGGTCGGCCTCGACATCTGCCTGCACGTGGCGGAGACGCTCAAGGCCGGTCTGCACCGGCCGATGCCCGACGTTTCGCAGATGCTGCGCGACAAGGTCGAGCGCGGCGAGCTCGGCCGCAAGACCGGCAAGGGCTTCTACGACTGGAAGGACGGCAAGGCGGTGAAGGAGCGCGACGCGCCGAAGCCCACCGACGAGATGACCGATCGGCTGATCCTGCCCATGCTCGACGTCTGCGTCACCTGTCTGCGCGAGGGCGTGGTGGCGGACGAGGACACCGTCGACGGCGCCATGATTTTCGCCACCGGCTTCGCGCCGTTCCGCGGCGGGCCGATGCATTACGCCAGGTCGCGCGGCGCGGCCGATATTCTCCAGGAGCTCGAACGATTGACGCAACGCTATGGCGAGCGCTTCCGGCCCGACCCGGGCTGGTACCGGCTGAAATGACGCGTAGCGGGGGCGCCCCCCTCTTGTTCGACGATCCCAACCGTGTGGCCGATGCGATCATCGCCCGCGTCGGCAAGACCATCGTGCTCGCCCTGCCGCTCGGGCTCGGCAAGGCCAACCACGTCGCCAACGCGCTGTTCGCGCGCGCCGCGGCCGATCCCTCGATCCGGCTGCGCATCTTCACCGCGCTCACCTTGGAGCGGCCGCGCGCCCGGTCGGATCTCGAACGGCGCTTCCTGCAGCCGTTCGCGGACCGCGTTTTCGCCGGCTATCCCGATCTCGCCTACGCCACCGCGCTCCACGCGGGCACGCTGCCGCCCAATATCGAGGTCGACGAGTTCTTCTTCCAGGCCGGCACTCGCCTGGGCATCGCGGCCGCGCAGCAGCACTACATTTCCGCCAACTACACCCATGCGCTGCGCTACCTGGTCGAGCGCGGCATCAACGTGGTGGCGCAACTCGTCGCCAAGCGCGTGCGCGACGGCGAGACCCGCCTGAGCCTGAGCTGCAACCCCGATCTCACGCTCGATCTGCTCGCGCGCCGGGCGCGCGGGGATTGCGATTTCCTGTTCGTCGGACAGGTCAATTCCGAGCTGCCGTTCATGCCCGGCGACGCCGAGATCGCAGCCGGCGAATGCGATCTGCTGTTGGAAGGGCCGGCCACCGAGTTTCCCTTGTTCGCGCTGCCGCGCGAGCCGGTCGATCTCGCCGAATACGCCGCCGGGCTCAATGTGGCGCGCACCATTGCCGACGGTGGCACCCTGCAGCTCGGCATCGGATCGCTCGGCGACGCGGTGGCGCAGGCGCTCATCCTGCGGCATCGGCGCAACCCGGATTTTCGCGCGATGGTGGCGCGGCTCGATCCCGCCGACAGCGCCCCGCCGCGATTGCGCGAGAGTGCGCCGTTCGAGCTCGGCCTCTACGGCGTGAGCGAGATGTTCGTGGAGTCCTTCCTCGATCTGCGGCGCGCCGGCATCCTCAAGCGCGAGGTCGACGGCGCTTTGCTGCAGGCGGCGTTCTTCATCGGTTCGCGCGCGTTCTACCGCGCGCTGCGCGACATGCCGGAAGCCGAGCTGGCGAAGCTGCGGATGACCGCGGTCTCGTTCGTCAACGAGCTCTATGGCGACGAGGCCGCCAAACGGCGCGCGCGGGTGAAAGCGCGCTTCATCAACAACGCCATGATGGCGACCCTGCTCGGCGCCGTGGTCTCGGACGGGCTGGAAAACGGCCAAGTCGTGAGCGGCGTCGGCGGGCAATACAATTTCGTCGCGCAGAGTTTCGCGCTCGAGGACGGCCGCTCGATCATCATGCTGCGCGCGACGCGTGCGGCGGGACGGCGTACGACCTCGAACATCCGCTGGAATTACGGCCACACCACCATCCCGCGCCATCTGCGCGACATCGTGGTGACGGAATACGGCATCGCCGACCTGCGCGGGAAGACCGACCGCGACGTGATCGCCGCCATGCTGGCGGTCGCCGATTCCCGTTTCCAGGATGAATTGCTGCGGCGGGCGAAGGACGCCGGCAAGATCGAGAAGGGTTACGAGCTGCCCGCGCATTGCCGCGACAACACGCCCGAGCGCATCGCGCGCGCGCTTGCGCCGGCGCGCGAGCAGGGGCTGCTGCCGGCGTTTCCGTTCGGGAGCGATTTCACCGCCACCGAGCAGCGGCTGCTGCCGGCGCTCGAACTGCTGCATGCGGCCTCGCTGCCGCGCCTCGCCGGCCTGCTGGCGCGCGGACTTTTTTCCTCCGCGCCGTCGAGCGAGGTGCGGGACTGTCTCACCCGGATGGCGCTCGACCCTCCGTCGGGTGCGATGGCGCGCGTCGAGGCCGCGCTGCTCAAGGGCGCACTGCTTTCAGCCGGGGGCGAAGCTCGTTAATCTCGTCTCCCCAATGTGTCCCCAACAAGTCGAAGGCTACAGCCCATGACCATCTCGCTCTACAAATCCTCGGTCCCGATCTTCGTGCAATTCCTCACCAGCCTCTCGGCGGTGCTCGACAAGGCGGCGGCCTATGCCGAGGCGAAGAAGGTCGAGCCGTCGGTGCTGCTCAACACGCGGCTCGCGCCCGACATGTTCCCGCTGGTGCGGCAGGTGCGGGCGGCGACCGACCACGCCATCAATGCCTGCGGCCGGCTCGCCGGCGTCGATATGCCGACCTTCGCCAACACCGAGGCGACGATTCCGGAGCTCAAGGATCGCATCGCCAAGACCATCGATTTCCTCAAGGGCTTGAAACCGGCGCAGATCGACGGCAACGAGGACAAGGAGATCAAGATCACGTTCCCGAGCGGGGCCGTGCGCGAGTTCACCGGTCAGTCGTTGCTGCTGAACAATTCGCTGCCGAATTTCTATTTTCACTGCACCACCGCCTACGACATCCTGCGCCATTGCGGGATCGAGCTCGGCAAGCGGGATTTCATGGGCACGCCGGTTTCGCTTCCGGCGTGAACCGGGTGCCATCCGCCTTGGCGCGGAAACATCGCGGTTGCGTCGGTTCCCGCTCCGCGGGGCTGACGCCGCGACGTTTGCGGCGATGCCGAGCCGGCAAAATACACCAGAAAGACTGTGAAATGGCTCACGCTGGGCGATTTGCGCACGGGGTATGAAAGCGGTGGGGGGCGGGCCGACGGATGGAGGCCCGTCATGCGCGAACCGATCGATCCCAGGGCGGCCGCCGATGCCGATCTTGATCTGCGTTGGTGGACCTACGGCCTGCTGGTGTTCTACTGCGCGTCGCTTCTGGTGTTCTGCGGGCTCGTCGCGGCGCAAGAATACTACCCGGCACCCAGAATCCTGGCGGCGGCTGCAGCCCCGCCGCATCCGGCGCCCTTCAAGACCGCCAATCTCGCGCTGGGCGGGCCTGCGACGCGGACCGTGTGCTACGAGGTGCTGGACTGATCTTTTGCGCCTGCGGCTCGCGTTTGCGCGGGCCTGAGGGCTGTTGTTCCGCCCGATCGCTTTTGCCGTTGTTGCATCGGCGCCAAACCCCTGACGAAAACGCTCCGACCGAGGCGGGCCAAGCCGGATGCCCGCGAGACCGATGCGCATCCGTTCCAAGACACCGGCATTTGAAATTTTTTTGTCATATGTGAATTGGCTCTCCCTGGAACCACGGGGTCCATGGCACTCCCAACTGCGAGCGGGCTCGGCATGCAGCCGGTCTGTTGGAGCATCAAGGTGCCGGGTCGGCACGCGAAACGAACAGAGATGTGACCATGAAAATCCCAGTCATGAAGTATGCGGCGGGGATCGGGCAGCGCAGAAATGTTGGCGTCGTCGCGGCGGCGTTGCTCGCGGCAGGGGCGATCGGCGGATGGGCCACGTCGGCGACGGTCGCGACCAACGCGTCGGCGGTCGAGCGCGTATCCGCCTTCGAGGTCAAGCCCGGCCTTATTGGCTCCTATGCGGTGAACGGCACCGACCCCGACGGCGTGGCCTACGCCGGTGCCAGCATCTTGGATATCGCCTTGGCGCCATCCGGCGCCCTCGAGCTGAGCTGGGACAACGGCAGGCAGGTCGGCGTCGGCCAGGTGATCGGCAACGTCCTGGCGGTGGCCTGTCTGACCAAGGGCCGAACCGCGATCCTGCTCATGACCATCAATTCGGACGGCTCGCTGTCCGGCAAATGGTCGCGCCGCACCGATCGCGGCTACAAGGGCACCGAGACGTGGACGAGGACATAGGGCAGCAGCTGCTTCCCCGCGTGCGTGCGGCGGATGAGGTCTCGCTCGTCCGCCCCGTGCCCGTCACAGCTTCGCCGGGTGCGCGCGGATGACCGCTTCGTTGACCGCCGTGCCCCAGCCGGGTCCGCTCGGCAGCAACAGCTCGCCGTTCTCGATCACGTAGGGCTTGGTGAGGAGCTTGGCCTTCCACGGCACCTCGTCGACGTCGAACTCCATGATGCGGAAGTTCGGGATTGCCGCGCAGAAATGCGCGCTCATGATATTGGCGAGCGGTCCGTTGAAATTGTGCGAGGCGACGTTGACCTCGTAGGCGTCGGCCATCGCGGCCATCCTGATCGACTCCGCCAGCCCGTTCCATTGCGCGTCGATGATCGCCACGTCGACCGCATGGTTTTCGAGATAAGGCTTGAGATTGCGCCGGCCGAGGATCGTCTCCAGCGAGCCGATCGGCGTGGTCGTGGACTGGCGAATGAGGCTCAGCGCCTTGGGCTCGAACATGTCCATCTCGAGCCAGAGCAGATTGAACGGCTCCACCGCCTTGGCGATGCGCCGCAGCCCCTCGGGCTTGTAGTTGAAGTTGAGATCGAGGAGGAGCCGCACGCCGGGTCCGGCGCCTTCGCGCAGCGCGGTGAGCTGGGCGACCAGCGCGTCGAGGATGTCGTCGGTGAGGTTGAGCTCGGGGTGACCGATGCCCGCTCCGGTCATGCCCGGCGCGAATTGCCGGCCGCCCTCGGCGTCGAACAGGAGCAGGTTGGTCTTGAGCGCCTTGAAGCCGCGCTCGCGCGCCTCGCGCGCGGCATCCTTGAGATCGTCGAGCCTGCGCACCGCCGGCCGGTCGATCACCTTGCCGCCGAACAGCTCGGCGCAGCGCGCGCGCAGGACCCCGCAGCGCGACCAATAGACCGGCATCCGGTCGCGTAGCGCGCCGCCGAACAGCTCGTAGACCGGGACGCCGAGCGCCTTGCCCTTGATGTCGAGGCAGGCATTCACGATCGCGGCGATGGCGTGGGACGTGAGCCCGCCCGCGGTCGGGCGGGACTGGGCGTAAAGCGCGGCCTCGATGCGTCCGACAGCGCGCGGGTCTTGGCCGAGCAACGCGGCGCCGACGCCGCGGATCACTGCCGCCATTCCCCGGCGGCGGCTCTCGTTGAATTCGGACCAGCCGGTGACGCCCTCGTCGGTGGTGATCTTGAGGAACGAATAGGTGTCCCAGCCGCCGTCGGCGTGGAAGTCCTCGAGCTTCACGATCTTCATGTCGTTGCCTCGCGCTCGTGTTTTTGTCGCGGCTGCCGCGACTGACACCGGACGCAAAATTGTGCCATGGTTTGCGGGCGTCACCAACGGCAGGACGGAATCTTCATGCGATCACTGCCGCGCATGTTGTGCCCAGGTCTCCCGGCGCTCGCGGTCCTGCTGTTCGCGGCGCCTGCGCTCGGCCAGTCCGGGCCCGCGCAGTCAAGCCGCGTTGCCGAGATCGCGACCTACGGCGGCGCCGACCGCGAACAGCGGCTGGTGGACGGCGCCAAACGGGAAAAGGAGGTCACCTTCTACTCCTCTATCCCGTCGGACGACATTTCCGTTCTGGTCTCCGCGTTCGACAAGAAATACGGCATCAAGGTCAAGGTCTGGCGCGCCGATTCGGAAGGGTTCCTGCAACGCATCGTGAGCGAGGCCAAGGCGCGTCGCTTCGAGGTCGACATCATGGCCGGCTCGAGCTCGGCGCTCGAGCCGCTCTATCGCGAGAACCTGCTGCAAGAGGTGAAATCGCCCAGCCTCGCCGACGTCATTCCGGCGGCGATTGCACAGCACCGGCAATGGGTGGCGGTCTATCTCAATACCATCGTGCAGGCCTACAACACCGATCTGGTGCAGAAGGATCGCCTGCCCAAGAGCTATCAGGATCTGCTGCGGCCGGAATGGAAGGGCCGGCTCGGCATCGAGGCCGAGGATTTCGATTGGTTCGCGCAGGCGGTCACGGACCTGGGCGAGGCGCAAGGGCTGCGCCTGTTCCGCGACATCGTCGCCGCCAACGGCATTTCGGTACGCAAGGGCCACAACCTGCTCACCAACCTGGTCGCCGCCGGCGAGGTGCCGCTCGCGCTCACCGTCTACGGCTTTCAGGCCGAGCAGGTGAAACGCAAGGGTGCGCCGCTCGACTGGTTCGTGATCCCGCCGGCGATCGCCCGCGCCACCGCCGAAGGCCTCGCCCGCAACGCGCCGCATCCGAATGCGGCGGTGCTGTTCTACGATTTCCTGATCGGGGAGGGCCAGCAAATCCTCGCCAGCCGACAATTCGTCACCGTGAGCCGGCAGATCGAGACGCCCTTCAACCAGGGCCCGCTCGTGCTCATCGATTCGGCGGCGATGCTCGACCACGCCCGCAGGTGGCAGGACCTCTATCAGAAGACGATCATCGGCTCGTCACGATGACCGTCGCAGGCGGCAGGACCACGCGCACGGTCGCATCTGTTTCCTAGATCCGGATTTCCCCCTCACCGCTGCTCGACCGCCGCCTTCTGCTGTTCCGGACGAAGCAGCAGCTTCTGCACTCGCCAGGTCAAAATCTCGGCGACATAGAGTTCGTTCTCCGACGGGCACGCGATTTCGTGAATCCACCCGAATTGCTTGAGCTGCTTGCCCGACGTCCCGAGATAGCCGAGCACCTTTCCATCCAGGCTGAGCTTGTAGATGCGGCCGGGATAGGAATCGGAGCTGTAGAGCACTTGGTTCGGTCCGGGGGTGATGCACAGCGCCCACGGTGCGCCGGGGGTGAAGCTGCCGCCGGTTTGCAGATAAGTGGTGAGGTTCGGCTTGTTGCCGATCGCCGGCTTGGCGTTGTCGTCGAACGGCACGTCGATCTTGATCTCGCGCTTGAAGTTGCCGTCGCCGTCGAACACCTGGATGCGCCGGTTGTTGCGATCCCCGACATAGATCAGGCCTTGCGCGTCGGCGGCGATGCTGTGCACCAGGTTGAACTCGCCGGGACCCTTGCCGCGCTGGCCCCAAGACTTCACCCAGTCGCCGTTCTTGTCGTATTTGGCGATGCGCGAATTCACGTAGCCGTCGCTGATATAGATGTTGCCCTGCGGGTCCCAGGTGACGTCGGTCGGCTGGCGGAAGCGGCCGTCCACGTGCGGCAGCGGCGGATCGGCGTTGCGCTCCCAGGGATGGGCCTCGCGGTCGGAGGCTTCCGACTTGCGTCCGAACACCATGTCGACGCGGCCTTCCGGGTTGAACTTGATGACCATGTCCGAGCCCTTGTCGGTCGCCCAGATGTTGTCGTCCTTGTCGACGCGCACGGTGTGCGCATAGGCCCAGGCATAGAGGTTCTTGCCGATCTCGCGCAGGAAGGAGCCGTTGCGGTCGAACTCTAGGATCTGCGCGGCCGTATTGCCGTAGGCCGGGCCGCGGCTCGAGCCGCCGCGCGAATAGACGAAGATATGCCCCTTGGAGTTGACGGCGACACCGGCGGCCTCGCCGAGATGCATGTCCGGTGGAAGCTTCAACAGATTGGGCACCGAGTCGTAAGGAATCTCCGGCGCCTGTTGCGCGAATGCCGATGGGCTCAGCAGCACGATGAGTCCGGCAAGCCACGGTTTCATGGGGCGACCTCCTGTTCGGCGGCAATGTCGGGAGCAATGTTCTTCCGCCGTTCGGCCGAGTATACAAACGGGTGCGCAGGCAACACAATCGGATCGCCGCGCGCGACGCTTGGGTGCGCGGTCGGCGAGAGCAGGAGATCAACACATGCGCTACATCGATGCGTTCAATCATTTCTTTCCCAAGCGCATTTACGAGTTGATGCTGCAATCGCCGGCGGGGCAGAAGGATCTCGGCAAACGCATGCGGGGAATTCCCGCGCTCTACGACGTCGAGGAACGCTTGCGCGTGGTCGATTCCTTTCCCGATTACAGCCAGGTCATCTGCCTCGGCATGCCGGCGATCGATCGGCTCACGGGGCCGGAGCATGCGCCGGAATGGGCGCGCGTCGGCAATGACGGGCTGGCCGAGCTGGTGGCGAAATATCCCGACCGTTTCGTCGGCTACGCCGCATCGTTGCCGATGAACGCGCCCGACGCGGCGGCCAAGGAGGCCGAGCGCGTCCTGTCCAACGGCGCCAACGCGATCCAGCTCCACACCAATGTCGACGGCGCTCCGATCGATCAGGATCAATTCCTGCCGATCTACGAGATCATCGAGAAATCGGGCAAGCCGATCCTGCTGCACCCGATCCGCACGCGGGAAATGGCGGACTACCGCACCGAGACGAAGTCGAAATACGAGATCTGCAGCGTGATCGGCTGGCCGTTCGAGACCGGCGCCGCGCTCGCGCGCCTGGTCTTTTCCGGCATCATGGACCGCTTCCCCGACCTGAAAGTGATCTCGCACCATCTCGGCGGCATCATTCCGTATTTCGAAGGCCGCGTCGCGCACAGCTGGGATCAGCTCGGCGCCCGCACCTCGGACGAGGACTATTCGCTCATCTTGAAGAAGCTGAAGAAGCGGCCGTTCGACTATTTCAAGGGCTTTTACGGCGATACCGCGCTCGCCGGCGCCCGCGCGCCGACGATCTGCGGCCTGTCGTTCTTCGGGGCGGATCACGTGCTGTTCGCGTCCGATTGTCCGTTCGACAAGGAAAAGGGCAGGGGCTACATCCGCTCCACGATCGCGGTCATCGAGTCCCTCGAGCTGTCACCGTCGGATCGCGAGAAGATTTGTCACAAGAACGCCGAGACCATGTTCGGGCTCCCGGCGCGTTGACAGCGATCGGCGGGCCGCGCCCGGCCTGCAAGCGCGCGGGCGAATCGCACAAGCCGTTGAATGCGGCGATGCGGCCGGCTACCCTGCGGGCACCGGGAGGAAACATGTTTGCGCGCTGCACCGCAGCGATGGCGATCGCCGCGCTATGCGCGGCCGTCCCTGCACACGCGGATGCGGTCGCCGATTTCTACAAGGGCAAGCAGGTCAATCTGATCGTCGGCTACGGGCCGGGCGGCGGTTACGACGTCTATGCGCGGCTGCTGGCGCGCCATTTCGGCAGGTTCATTCCCGGCAATCCGAACGTGATCGTGCAGAACATGCCGGGCGCCGGCAGCCTGCGCGCCGTCAACTATCTCGCCAACGTCGCGCCGAAGGACGGCACCGCGATCGCCATGTTCTCACGCAACATGCCGCTGATCGGGCTGCTCGGCGGCAATTCCAACGTTCAATTCGATCCGCGCAAGCTCACCTGGATCGGCTCCACATCGAGTTTCGTCAACGACGCCTACATTCTGATCGTGCGCAAGGATGCGCCGGCGAAATCGATCGACGAGGCGCGTCGTCCCGATCTTCCGGCGCTCGTGCTGGGCGGCACTGCCGAAGGCGCCACCGGAAACGACGTGCCCATCATCCTGCGCGACACCATCGGCCTCCACGTCAAGCAGGTCGTGGGCTACCCGGACAGCGGCGCCATCTTCCTCGCCATCGAGCGCGGCGAGGTGCACGGCCGCACGGTCGATCTGTCCTCGGTGCGATCGGTGAAGCCGGAATGGCTCAAGCCGGACAGCGAGTTTCGCGTCCTCGTCCAATTCGCCCGCACGACCCGCCATCCGGATCTTGCCGACGTGCCGACCGCCCGCGAGCTCGCCAAGAGCGAGGCGGCGCGCGCGCTGATCGAGCTCACGGAGCTGCCCTACACGCTGTCGCGGCCCTTTGCCGCGCCGCCGAAGGTGCCGGCGGATCGCGCGCAGGCGCTGCGGCGCGCCTTCCTCGCGGTGCAGAACGATCCACAATATCTGGAAGATGCCGCCAGGCTCAGAGTCGACGTGAGCCCGATCGGAGGCGATGAAGTCGTGCGGGCGATCGACCGGATCGCCGACGCGCCGCCCGACTTGCTGGAATATGTCCGCAAGCTGCTGGCCGAAACCAAAGGCGGCGGCTAGGCTCGCTCAACAAATCGGAACGCTCGACAGCTTGCGTATTTGTGCCGCAGGCTCCACCTCTCCCCGCTTGCGGGGAGAGGTCGCGAGCGAAGCGAGCGGGTGAGGGGCGACGGTCCCCGCTGCGAACGCTTGGAGGCTCCCCCTCACCCCACCCCTCTCCCCGCAAGCGGGGAGAGGGAGCGCACCGAATTCGCGGCCCCGCCAGTGGCAACGCGGCGCGCGACCTCGGTCCATTTCGCCAGTTCGCTCTTGATATGCGCTCCTACGGTCGCTTGTTCGCGGGCGCCGGCGATGCTCAGCCGGTCGCGCCGAGGACCTTGCCCGCGCGCTCGACCGGCTTCGCCGCGATCAGCACGAAGGCGATGATGCAGGGCTCCTTGCCGGGATTGGTCCAGTTGTGGATGGTGCCGCGCTGCACCAGGACGTCGCCCGCGCGCAGGCGGACGGTGGCGCCGTCGATCTCCATCTCGATCTCGCCGGACATCACGATCGCATAGTCGATCAACTCGGTGCGGTGATTGCGCGGCGCCACGCCCGGGTGATAGAGCCCGATCCGGAACACGGTGCCGTTCGGATCGGTGGTCGCGACTGGGCGCGCGCCGCCGTCCTCCGCCGCCGAATTGTCGGCGGGAAACGACCCGGTCGACCAGACGACGCAGCTTTCGTGGTTCGGCCGCCGCGACATGACGTTCTTGCAGATTTCATCGGTGGCGATGACCGCGCGTCCGTCGTCGTCGTGACCGGTCACGACCCGCCTGATTTTCAGCGCCATTGCTCGATCTCCCCGCATCCGATCCACTGCCGGCCCGACGCGCGAGCGCGCCGGGCCGCCCGATCCGCGCGTCAGCGCGTGACTTTCGTGCTGTACACTATCAAACTCCCGGCGACGAGTGGCTTGGACACCGAGAACGGGCCCTGGTCGAGGAAGCGAGCAGCGAGAACCGCCGATGAAGCGAAGCAGTGATCGAATTCTCACTACCCATGTCGGTAGCCTGCCGCGGCCCGCCGACCTGCTCGATGTGGTGCAGGCCAAGGAGCAGGGCAAACCCATCGATGAAACCGCGCACGCCAAGCGGCTGCGCAGCGCGGTCGCCGAGGTCGTGCGCAAGCAGATCGAGCTCGGCATCGACGTCATCGACGACGGCGAGTTCGGCAAGCCGAGCTTCGTCTCGTATGTCAACGAGCGCCTCGGCGGCTTCGAGGTCGACAGGGAAATGCCACGGCAAAGTCCGTGGTCCGGCTCGCGCGAAGCCAGATCCTTTCCCGAATTCTACGCCGCCGGGCATGCGGCCGCGCGCCAGAACCACATGGTCTGTACCGCGCCCATCACCTATCGCGGCATGGCGCAATTGCAGACCGACATCGACAATCTCAAGGCCGCGCTCGACGGGGCGCAGCCGGTGGAGGTGTTCATGCCCGCCATTTCGCCGACCAGCGCGGCGGACTGGCAGCGCAACGGCTATTACAACAGCGAGGAGGAGTATCTATTCGCCCTCGCCGACGCCTTGCGCGAGGAATACGAGGCGATCGTGAAGGCGGGCTTCCTGCTGCAGGTCGACGATCCCCATCTCGTCACCTACTGGATCAAGGAGCCCGGTCTCACGTTGCAGCAATGCCGCAATTGGGCCGAGGTGCGGGTCGAGGCGCTCAACCACGCGCTGCGCAACATTGCGCCGGAAAAAATCCGGCACCACACTTGCTACGGCATCAATATGGGTCCGCGCATTCACGACATGGAGCTCAAGGACATCGTGGACATCGTCCTGAAGATTCGCGCGGGCGCCTATTCCTTCGAGGCCGCGAATCCGCGCCACGAGCACGAATGGAAGCTGTGGGAGACGATCAAGCTGCCGCCGGGCAAGGCGCTGATCCCCGGCGTGATCACCCACTCGACGGTCCTGGTCGAGCATCCGGAGCTGGTCGCCGAGCGCATCGGCCGCTACGCCAAGGTAGTTGGGCGCGAGAACGTCATCGCCGGCAGCGATTGCGGCTTCGCCACCTTCGCCGGCTCCAAGGAGGTGCATCCGAGCATAGTGTGGGCCAAGTTCAAGTCGCTGGTCGACGGCGCGAAGATCGCGAGCAAGCAGCTGTGGCGATGAAACCGATGCTGCCGCAACGGTCGCGCCCGCCACGCCGCGGCGCCTTCGTGGCAGCGACGGCCGGCGTCGCAGTGGGCGTGGCGGCAGGCTTGGCTTCCTCGGCGCCGGCGCATGCGCAGACCTTCCCCAGCCGCTCGATCACGCTGGTGGTGGGCCTCGCGCCCGGCTCGGGTCAGGATGCGGCCGCGCGAACCGTCAGCCGGCGCGCCGGCGAAGTGCTGGGCGCGCAAATCGTGGTGGAAAATCGCCCCGGCGGCGGCACCATGACCGCGTCGCTCGCGGTCGCCAGGGCCCAGCCCGATGGCTACACGCTGCTTCAGAACGGCGTCGCGCTCTCGGTCAATCCGGCACTCTACAAGCAGGTGCCCTATGACGCCGCGCGGGATTTCGTGCCGGTCGCATTCCTGGTCAATGCGCCGATGATCCTGGTGATCAACCCGGCGCGCGGGGTGGCGACGCTCGCCGAACTGCTGGGCAGATACAAGAGCTCCGACACGCTGACCTACGCGCATCCCGGTGCCGGAACGATGCCGCATCTCGCCGCCGAGCTGTTTCGCGTGCGCAGCGGCCTCACGCTGCGGCCGGTGCCGTATCGCGGCGGCGCGCCGGCCCTCACCGACGTGATCGCCGGCCACGTGGACATGACCATGGTCACGCCGCTCGCCAAGCCCGTGATCGTCAGCGGAAAGGTGCGCGCGCTCGCGCTAGGCTCGCAGCAGCGGGTGGAGACGCTGCCGGAGCTGCCGACCTTCGCGCAAGCCGGCCTGCCGCTGCCCGAGCTCGATGCCGGCGCCTGGTTCGGGATTCTCGCGCCGAAAGGCACGCCGCCGGATCTCATTCGCAAGCTCAACGAAGCCTACAATACGGCCTTGCGCGATCCGGGCGTGCAGGACGATCTCAAGGCGTTGGGCTTCGTCCCCAGGACGATGACGCCCGAGGAATTTGGTGCCTTCCTGCACGACGACATGAAGAAATGGCCCGCCATCGCCGCGGCGGCGGGGCTCAGCGCGGAATGAGACCAGGCGGCGAAATCGGTCGGCGGGACGGTTGCCTGAAGATCATCTCCCGGCCCGCATTCGCGCCAGCAGCTCCGCCGTCGGCCAGCCGTCGGCCGGCAGGCCGAACTTGATCTGCACGTCGCGGATCGCGATCCGGCTCTTGAGCCCGAGCACGCCATCGATGCGGCCGACGTCATGGCCGCGCTTGGCCAGCAGCTCCTGCAGTTCGCGTGTTTCCTCGAAGGTGATTTTCGGAATATTCGGGCCGCCCTTGTTCATGGGCGGCGCGCCGTCGAGGCGGGTGGCGTAATAGGCCGCGGTCAAGGAATAGTTGAGCGACTGGTTCCATTTCAGGTAGGCCTGAAAATTGTCGTAGGCGAGGAAGGCCGGTCCGAACCGGCCCAACGGCAGCACCACGGAAGCCGGCATGTCGTCGTGGGGCAGCGGCTTGCCGTTGGCGTAGGTTACGCCCCAGGCCGCCCATTTCGAACGCGGATGCTGGACCGAAAGATCGGCCTCCTTCCAGGGCAGGTTCGCCGGCACGCGCACTTCCTGCAGCCACGGCTCGCCGCGCTTCCAGCCGAGATGCACGAGATACTTTCCGGTCGAGCCGATCACGTCCGCCGCGCTCTTGATCAGATTGCGCTTGCCGTCGCCGTCGTAGTCGATCGCGTGCGCCATGTATTCGGACGGCATCATCTGGGTCTGCCCGAGCTCGCCCGCCCACGAGCCGATCATTTCATCGGCGCGCAGGTCGCCGCTCTCGATCAGGCGCAGCGCATCGAACAGATGGCCGCGAAACATCTCCGAACGGCGGCAGTCGTAGGCAAGCGTCGCCAGCGACTTGATCGCGTGGTCCTTGCCCTGGCCGGCGCCGAAATCGCTTTCCAGCCCCCAGAAGGCGGTGATCACGGACGCCGGCACGCCGAAGTCCTTCATCTCCCGCTCGAACAGCGCATGGTGCTTTTTCATCTGGGCGGCGCCGTTCGGGAGGCGCCCGCCCGCCAGCATCTTGTCGGATATTTCGAGGAAGTTCTGGGCGAAGAATTTCTGCCCGCGGTCGATATTGATGATGCGCTGGTCGAGCACCAGGTAGGGTGATGCGGCCGCGATCGCGGATTGCGGAATGCCCTTGGCCGCAGCTTCCTTCTTGAAGTTGGCGAGCCAGGGTTCGAACGCGCCGCTGTTGCGGCAATTCGCCTGGCCGAATGCCGCCGTCGGAATCGCGATCAGCAGCACCGCCAGCGCAGCCCAAGCCGGTCGCATCGTTTGCATCGTCATCGTCTGCATTGGCCCCGCCGTCTTTTCCGCGCCCGATCGCCCAACTCGTCGCGCAACGATTGCGCTACCGCACTTCTTGCTCGCGCAACGGCAACTCGCCTATCCTGATCGAGGGGCCGCCCGAAACCGCGGATTGCGACCCTGCAAAGGTTATAGGCTATCGGCGCTGGTCTAGAAACGACCGATTTTCGACAACATCATGACGCCGCAACGGGTAAGCCAGCTGGAGACAGGACCATGCGAATTCGCTTCTTGATCGCGCTCGGCATCGGCTCGGCGCTGGCGCTCGGCGGCACCGCCCTTGCGCAGCAGCCGGCGCCGTCGCCAGCGCCGCCCGCCGCGCCCGCCGACTACGGCCCGCCGATCACGAATGAACAGGCAAAAGCCGTGGCGGCCGCCGCGTTTGCCGAGGCCAAGAAGAACAATTGGCGCATGGCGTTCAGCATCGTGGGGCCGGCGGGCGAGCTGATCTATTTCGAACGCATGGACGGCACCCAGATGGCGTCGGCCGAGCTTGCCCAGGCCAAGGCGCGCACCGCCGTGCTGTTCCGTCGTCCCAGCAAGGTATTCGCGGACCAATATGCCGCGGGCAATACCGCGTTCGCGACCTTTCCGGAAAAACCGGTGGCGTCGGAAGGCGGCCTTCCGATCACCGTGAACGGCAAGATCATCGGCGCGATCGGGGCGAGCGGCGGGACCGGCCAGCAGGACGGCGTGGCGGCGGCCGCAGGCGCGAGCGCGGCGAAATAGTGCCCGCGCCGGAAGGCCGGCGCCCGGCGCGAATCACTGGGTGCACGGTCTGCGGCCCCGCCGCTCGCCGGCGGGAAGCGAGCGGCCCGATCGGCCCGGCCGGCAATTTTTAAGCTTTTGAAAAGTCGAGATTTTTGCCGCACGCGCGGGGCGGGCCTCACGTCATATAAAATATCCGCGAGCCGCAACCCGATTTGGGCGGTTCACGTATAATGAAGGAACAATCGATAGCCCCCAGTAGTTTCTCGTCACCAAAGCAGTCTCGACTTCTCCAACCCGGGATTGGGCATGCCGCCCGCGACCTCGTCATCCGTCCTTCGTCGCCGCCGTGACGAGGGTCATAACCGAACAGTGGGAAACGCAGCGCCGAACGATGCTCGCACCGTTTGGCGCGACGCCTTCCGCGCCGTGCGTGCGGAAACCGAACGCCGCGCCGCGTTTCTGGGTCCCGAGGACCAGATGGTGCAGTCGATGCCCGATGCCAGCCCGACCAAGTGGCACCGGGCGCATACCACCTGGTTTCTCGAGCAGTTCCTCCTGCGACCGCATCTTGCCGGCTATCGCGTGTTCGACGAGCGATTCGCCTATCTCTTCAATTCGTACTATGTGGCCGCCGGCCCGCGCCATGCGCGCCCCAGGCGCGGCCTCGTGACCCGACCGGATTGCGAACAGGTCGGCGCGTTCCGAGCGCACGTCGACGAGGCGGTCGAGCGGCTGCTCGCGAGTGCGGAGGAGCCGCAGCTCGCCGAACTGGTGCGCATCCTCGAGATCGGCCTGCATCACGAGCAGCAGCACCAGGAGCTCCTGCTCACCGATATTCTGCACGCCTTCGCGCAGAATCCGGTGGCGCCTGTCTACGACGCCGATTGGCGAGCGCCGCACGTGCAACCTTGCACTGGTGAATTTATCCGCTTGCCCTCCGGCATCCACAGCATCGGTTTTGCGGGCGAAGGATATCGCTTCGACAACGAAGGACCGGCGCACCAAGTCTGGCTGCAACCGGCCCGCATCGGGCGCAGTCTCGTGACCAATGGGCAATGGCTCGAATTCATGGCCGACGGCGGCTACGCGACGCCGTCCCTGTGGCTGTCCGACGGCTGGGCGATGGTCGAGGCGGAGGGCTGGAACGCGCCCGGTTATTGGCGCGAACGTGACGGCGCCTGGCTCGCGCTCACGCTCGGCGGGCTGCGGGCGGTCGATCCCGACGCGCCGGTCGTCCACGTGAGCTATTACGAGGCGGACGCCTTCGCGCGCTGGTCCGGCAAGCATCTGCCGACCGAGGCGGAATGGGAAGTTGCGGCGCGCGCAGGCCTGCTCGATGATGCCTTCGGCGTGGTGTGGCAATGGACGCGCAGCGCCTACCTGCCTTATCCGGGCTATCGCGCGGCGGACGACGCGCTCGGCGAGTACAACGGCAAATTCATGATCAACCAGATGGTGCTGCGCGGCAGCTCGCATGCGACGCCCGCCGGCCACGCGCGCCCGAGCTATCGCAATTTCTTCTATCCGCCGGCGCGCTGGCAGTTCAGCGGGCTCAGGCTTTTGGATTATGTCGGATGAGCGCGCGAACGCGCGACGACTGGAGTTGAGGGATGGCTGCGCAGACCGGTGCTGCTGTTCGCTACGAACCCGCGGAGGCGGATTCGCGCTTCGCGCGCGACGTCATCGCCGGATTGACGGCGCGACCCAAGCGGCTGTCCCCGAAATATTTCTACGACGAGACCGGCGCGCAGCTGTTCGAGGACATCACCGCGCTGCCGGAATATTACCCGACGCGTTGCGAGCTTGCAGATCCTGCGCGAGCGGGCGGCGGATATCGCGCGCTTCTTCCCGGCCGGCTCGGCGTTGATCGAATTCGGCAGCGGCTCGAGCAAGAAGGTGAGGATCCTGCTGGCGGCGGCGCCGACGATCGCGGCCTACGTGCCGGTCGACATTTCTTCCGAGATGCTGGTGCAGGAGGCGGAAGAGCTGCGGCGCGATTACCCGAAGCTTGCCGTCCTGCCGGTCGAGGCCGACTTCACGCAACCGTTCTCGCTTCCCGCCGCGGTTGCCGGCATGGCGCATACCGGATTTTTTCCCGGGTCGACCATCGGTAATTTCGAGCCGCACGAAGCCTGCGCGTTCCTGCGCCACGCCGGGCACATGCTGGGACGCGGCTCCAGCTTGATCATCGGCGTCGATCTGGTGAAGGACGCGAGCATCCTCAACGCCGCCTATGACGATGAAGCCGGCATCACGGCGAAGTTCAATCTCAACCTGCTCGCCCGGATCAATCGCGAGCTCGGGGCCAATTTCGACCTCGCGAGCTTCAGCCATCACGCCTTCTACAATTCCGAGCGCCACCGCGTCGAGATGCATCTCGCCAGCAAGAAGCGCCAGAAGGTGCGGGTGGCCGGCCGGGTCGTCGAATTCCGCGCCGGCGAGACGATCCACACCGAGAACAGCTACAAATACACGCTCGACTCCTTCCGCGCCCTGGCGCGCGGGTCGGGCTGGCGCCCGCTCGCGGCCTGGACCGACGCCGGCGCGAATTTTTCCATCCACGCGCTGGCTTTCGAGGACGTGTGACGCGACCCTGCGTGGGCCGGGCGACCGCGTCGAAACGTGGTTACGCAAAAGTCGCGTTGGCGCGTTTGTCCCATCCACGGTCACTGATATTTTGCCCCCATGCCGATCTGCGAAGCCGATCCCTGGCGCCTGCAGTATTTCGAGCACGCCCGCTGTCCGCCCGGCGTGAACATCCCGACCGAGGACAGCGACGCCTGGCTCTGGTATCCGGATCATCGCTGGGTCTATGACAAGATCGCGATCGCGGCGAGCCAGGGCATCGCGGCCGGACCCCACGGTGTGCCGCCGCCCGCCTATCCCGTGTTCTCCAAACCGATCGTCAATCTCAAGGGCATGGGGATCGCAAGCCGCGTGCTGCATTCGCAGGCCGAGTACGAGCAGTGGCTCACGCCCGGCCACATGTGGATGACGCTGTTGGACGGCCGTCACGTGAGCTCGGATGTTGCCGTGGTCGACGGCGAGCCGCGCTGGTGGCGCCACGTCACCGGGGAGCCGAGCGGGGAAGGCACCTTCGACTACTGGACCGTGCATGCCGCGTCCGATCCCGGCATCGAGGATTATTGCGGCGCGTGGATCCGTCGGCATCTCACCGGCTATACCGGCATCCTCAACACCGAGACCATCGGCGGCCGGATGATCGAGGTGCATCTGCGCATGAGCGACCAATGGCCGGATCTCTACGGCGCCGGCTGGGTCGATGCGGTCGTGCGGCTCTACCATCAGCGGGTCTGGGACTTCGCCGATGACGACCGGCGCGACGGATACAGCGTGGTGCTGTTCGGGCCGCACGGGCCGCGCTATCGCCACCCGCCGCCCGCGCTCGTCGCACAGGTGCGGCGTCTGCCCGGCGTGTCGAGCGTGCAGATCACGTTCCACGAGGACAAGGAGCCCGAGCTCCACGCCATGCCGCCCGGCGGCTTCCGCCTCGCCGTGGTCAACGCCTGGAACCTGCAAGCCGGCCTCGCCGGACGCGAGATGCTGCGGACGCATTTTCTCGCCCGCGCGGCGTGAGCATCGTCCGACGTCGAGCTGTGGGGTGGGCAAAGGCGCACGCGCGATCGGTTTGCGCGGGCGGCGCGGACTTGATCGCGTGCGCCGTGCCCACGCGGTCCTCGTGACGCTGAGAAACGCGTGGGCACGCTTCGCTTTGCCCACCCTACGTTCGACTGCTAAAACAACGCCGAAACCAGGTGAGGGAGTGTCCATGAAAATCGTCGGTTTCGAAGCAAATGGCGGACTGCATCTCGGCGTGGTCGAGGGCGATCAGGTGATCGATCTGCAGGCGGTCGACAAGGCGATACCCGGCGATCTCGGCGAATGTCTGCGCCGCAACAACGGCGACCTGTCGCCGCTCGCGGATGCGGCCAAGCGGGCGCCGGCGAGCGCGCGCCGGCCGCTCAAGGGCCTGAAATTCGGTCTGCCGGTGGCGAAGCCGGGCAAGGTCATCTGCCTCGGCCTCAATTATCTGGAGCACGTCAAGGAAGGCTCGCAGCGCGACAACATTCCGAAATTCCCGACCATCTTCATGCGCGGCAACAGCTCGCTGGTGCCGCACGGCCAGCCCATCATCCGGCCGAAAGCGTCCGAGACCCTCGACTACGAGGCCGAGCTCATTTTCGTCGTCGGCAAGCGCGCCAAGCATCTCACGGTGGACAACGCGTATTCCTGCGTCGCCGGATATTCCTGCGGCAACGAAGGCTCGGTGCGCGAATATCAGCGCAAGACCACGCAATGGGACATGGGTAAGAATTTCGATCGCACCGGCGGCTTCGGCCCCTGGATGGTCACCGCCGACGAAGTGCCGGCGGGCGGCAAGGGCCTGAAGATCCAGACCCGGCTCAACGGCCAGGTCATGCAGTCCGACAATACCGACAACATGATGTTCCCGGTCGCCGAGACGATCGCCTATATCACCCAGGGCATCACGCTCGAGCCCGGCGACATCGTCTTCACCGGCACGCCCTCCGGCGTCGGCCACGCGCGCAAGCCCAATCCGGTCTGGATGAAGCAGGGCGACACTTGCGAGATCGACATCGAGGGCGTCGGCGTGCTCGTCAACCCGATCGAGGACGAGAAGTAACAGAAAACGCGATGTGACCGCGGGGATGACAGAACGGGTTGCTGAGCATCAACATTTCATCCCTCACCCGGAGATTGCCATGGCTACCTTGAACGTCGTCTCGATCTGCGGCTCGCTCCGCAAAGGCTCCTTCAATGCCATGGTGCAGCGGGCGCTGCCGTCGCTGGCGCCGGACGGCATGACGATCAAACCGGCTCCCTCGTTTGCCGATTTCCCGCTCTACAACGCCGATATCCAGAACACGACCGGCTTCCCCGCGCCGGTCAACACGCTCGCCGACGCGATTCGCGCGGCGGACGGCGTGATCTTCTGCACGCCGGAATACAACTTCACCATTCCCGGCGGACTGAAGAACGCGATCGACTGGGTTTCGCGGCTGCAGAACCAGCCGTTCGCCGGCAAGCCGGTTGCGCTGCAATCGGCGTCGCCGGGACCGGTCGGCGGCGCCCGCGTGCAATACGACATGCGCAAGGCAATGACGTTTCTCGACGCCCACACGCTCAACAAGCCGGAGATCTTCATCGGCAATTGCGCCTCCAGGCTCGACGAAAAGACCGGGGAGATCACCGACGAGGCCACGCGCGGCTTCATCAAGCAGCAGCTTGCGGCGTTTGCGACCTACATCGCGCGGCTGGCGCCGAAGAGCTAGGCGCTGCCATCGCTCCCGTGGCTGTCGTCCCCGCGCAAGCGGGGACCCATATTCCAGAGACCGTGGTTATGGATCCCCGCTTTCGCGGGGATGACAGGCGCTATTGTGGCCTGCTCTTGGGCGCGGATCGCATGAGGTCGAGAGAATGCTTGCCCAAACCCGGCGATGCGTTATCAATTTGCCTTCTTGCCTCGGCGCCCTGACGGGCGCCGCTTTTTAGGGGTGGCTCGTGGCCGACCGACAACTCGATGTGCTCGTGATCTGCGGCTCGTTGCGCAAGGGCTCCTACAACGCGGCGCTCGCGCGCACCTTGCCGGCGCTGGCGCCGGCGGGGCTCACGCTGCGCGCCGCGCCGCCGTTCGATAAATTTCCGATCTACAACCACGACATCCAGGATGCGACCGGCTTCCCGGCCGAAGCCGTCGCCTGGGCCGACGCCATCCGCCGCGCGGACGGGGTCATCATCGTCTCACCCGAGTACAACTGGTCGATCCCCGGCGGTCTGAAGAACGCCATCGACTGGGTCTCGCGCATGAAGGAGCAGCCGTTCAAGGACAAGCCGGTGGCGCTGCAGTCGGCCGCCGGCGGCATCCTCGGCGGCTCGCGCATGCAATATCACCTGCGGCAGTCGCTGACCTCGGTCGATGTCATCCTGTTCGGCCGGCCCGAGGTCATCGTCACCTTCGCGGCGCAGAAATTCGACGAGAAGACGCTGGAGCTCAAGGATCAAACCGCCATCGACCTGATCAAGCAGCAGCTCGCGGCCTTCGAGAAATTCATTCGCCGCGTGAGCGTGCAGGGATAAGTCCATGGCGCGACTGGCCGGCCGCACGGCCATCGTCACCGGCGGCGCCAAGGGCATCGGCCGGCACTATTCGCGCGCGCTCGCCGCCGAGGGCGCGCGCGTGATGATCGCCGACATCGCCGACGGCAAGGCGGTCGCGGAGGAGATCGCCGCCGCGCACGGCGCCAATTCGGTCACCAGCATCGTCGCCGACGTCAGCGACGAGAGCTCGGTCGAGGCGCTGGTCGCGGAGACCATGGAGCGCTTCGGCAAGATCGACGTGCTGGTGAACAACGCCGCGCTGTTTGCGCCGCTGCAGGAGACCAAGTGCACCGAGATCGACGCCGAGCTGTGGGACCAGGTGATGGCGGTCAACCTGCGCGGGCCGTTCCTGATGGTGAAGCACGTCGCGCCGCACATGATCGCGCAGGGCTACGGCAAGATCATCAATATCGGCTCCGGCACCGCCTTCCGCGGCATCCCGTGGATGCTGCACTACGTCACCTCGCAAGGGCGGCATCATGGCGTTCACGCGCGCGCTCTCGCGCGAGCTCGGCGAGCACGGCATCCGCGTCAACACGCTGGCGCCGGGCTTCACGCTGAGCGACACCGTGGTGAGCGAGAACCCGGGCCACGTGGAGACCGCGCGCGAGCGCGCCGTGCAAGCGCGCTCGCTCAAGCGCGACGAGCATCCCGCAGGATCTGCTGGGCGCGCTGGTGTTCCTCGCCTCGGCCGACAGCGATTTCGTCACCGGCCAGACCATCGCGGTCGACGGCGGCAACGTGAATACCTGATCCGGGCGCATGCTGCGGCACGGCCGCGCCCGCGGCGTCGGCCGGCGGAGGCGGCTGCCCGGCGGGAATACCTGATATTCCGGCGCTGTCCCCCGGGAGATAGTTTCATTATATACTAATTCCCAGTTTTCGATTATTCTAATCTGGACAGGTCCCCCATCCGACCGAGGGAGAACGCCATGGCGAGCGCGACCGCAGCCAAACGGGCCGAAAACCGCGCCAACGGCAACGCCGGGCCCCAAGCACAACATCGAGGCGGTGCGGGAGGAATATTACGACCGCATCTCCAAGCGCGACATGACGCCGCTCTGGAAGGTGATGAAGAACGTCGTCACCAAGGAGCCGGTGACGCGCTGCGTGCCGCATCGTCTGGCACTACAAGGACATCAAGTCGCTGGTGATGGAATCGGGCGACCTGATCACCGCCGAGGAGGCGCAGCGCCGCGTGCTGATCCTGGAAAATCCGGCGCTGCGCGGCGAGTCGCGCGCCACCAACACGCATGTTCGCCGGCGTCCAGATGATCCTGCCGGGCGAGGTCGCGCCGGCCCACCGCCACGTCTCCTCGGCGATCCGCTTCGTGCTCGACGGCGAGGGCGCCTACACCGCGGTCGAGGGCGAGAAGGCCTATCATGTCGCCCGGCGACTTCGTCATCACCGCCAACTGGGCGCCGCACGACCACGGCAACCCGTCGAAGAAGCCGATGCTGTGGCTCGACGTGCTCGATTTCCCGAGGTCAATTTCTTCGAGGCGTCGTTCGCCGAGCTACTTCGACGACGCCGATGCAGAACACCACGCGCCAGGACGGCGACTCGCTCGCGTTCTACGGCTCCGGCGTGCTGCCGGACGGCGCGCCGGTCGCACCTCAACCGCAGCCCGGTCATCAACTACACCTATGCGCGCACGCGCCCGATCGTCGAGCGCCTGAAGAAGGCCGGCGACATCGACAAGCGCCACGGCGCGCGCGTGCGCTACGCCAATCCGATCACCGGCGGCCCGGTGCTGCCGACCATGGGCGCCAATCTCGCGCTGTTGCCGAAGGGCTTCAAGGGCGAGAAGTACCGCTCGACCGACGGCACCATCTTCGTCTGCGCCGAAGGCCAGGGCACCACCACGGTCGACGACAAGGTGCTGGAATGGGGCCCGAACGACGTGTTCGTGGTGCCGCCGTGGAAGCGCTATTCGCACCACGCGCCGAAGGAGTCGGTGCTGTTCTCGATCTCCGACCGCCCGGCGCAGGAAGCGCTCGGCATCTGGCGCGAGGACACCGCCACGCATT
>CAVQIP010000011.1:0-74886 GCA_963712565.1 uncultured Alphaproteobacteria bacterium
GAAGGAAGGCGCAGGCTCGGCCGCGGCCGCACTCGGGGCAACGGCCGTTTCTTCTTTGAGGACAGCGATTTGGCCGCGGTCAGCCATGGCGAGATGATTCTGATGCGGGGCGCAATATCGCCGTCATCCATGACGGCTTGGTGGCAATAAGGCGCCGCCGCCAAGGAGCCGTCAAGCTTGCGGCGCGCGCAGCATGTCGGCGGCGAACGCCCTGGTTAACGGCCGTTGCTGCCGCATCGCCTCTTCGTCGAGCCGCGCCACCACCGCCCGCGCGCCCGCGAACGAACGCTCGATCCGCGCCGCGACATATCCGATCAGGCTCTCGTCGACGGCGAGTTGCCGGTCGCTGAAAAGCTTCACCAGCACCGCCCGCAACAGCGCATCATCCGGCGGCGCCATGGCGACGAGGGGAAGCGCCTTGAGGCGGGACCCGAGGTCGCGGATGGCGAAGGTCAGCGGCACGGCGCGCGCCGTGAGCAGCACGAAGGCCTCCTCTTCGCGGGCGAGATTGAGAAGGTGAAAGAGCGCCCGTTCGTCGAACGCGCCGGCGGCGAGATCCTCGACCACCAGGGCACCGGTGGCGAGCGCCGACGGTACCGCGGACTCCTCCAGCGCGCGCGCCGCCACCCGCCGCGCGCCCGCCGCCTGCGCCCAGATGGCGGCGAGATGGCTCTTGCCCGAGCCTTCCGGGCCCGTGAGCATCACCGTCCGATGCGGCCAGCCGGGCCAGAGGTCGATGAGCGCAAGCGCCGCGGCGTTCGAAGGTCCGCTCAGGAAATCCTCGCGCGCAAAACTTTCCGGATGATCGAGCGCAAGCGCGAGTTGATGCGAGCTGGCGGACATCAGGTCGACTTTTTCCCGGTATACAGCGGGCTGGCGAAATATTGGCGCAGCCCGAAGCGCAACAGCACAGCGATCGCGGCCGCGAGCGGGACGGCGATCAGAAGCCCGACGAAACCGAACAGATACCCGAAGGCGAACATGGCGAAGATCAACCACACCGGATGCAATCCCACGCGCTCGCCGACGAATTTCGGCGAAACAATGCTGCCTTCGAGGAACTGACCGAACAGGAAAATGGCGACGACGATCAAGATGCGCTTCCAGTCCGGCCAGAATTGCGCAATCGCCACGCTCGTCGCGATCATCAGCCCGGTCATCGAGCCGATATAGGGGACGAACGTGATCAGGCCGGCGACGAGGCCGATGAGCAACGCGAAATCCAGCCCCGCCAGCATCAATCCGATGGCGTAGTAGCAGCCGAGCACGAGACACACGGCGAACTGTCCACGTAGAAACCCGCCGATCGCCGCATCGATCTCGCGCGCAAGCTGGTGCACGGTTTCGCGCTGATGCACCGGCACCCAACTGTCCACCATCGCGATCGTCGCGTGCCAGTCACGCAGCAGGTAGAAGGTGACGACCGGCATCACGATCAGGAGCGAAGCGAACGAGACCAACGCCTTTCCCCCGGTCCACAGCGAATACGCAAAGCCCATGAGCCACGAGGCCGCCTGGCTCATCAGTTCTGAAACCGTCGTGCTCTTTTCGGCCCCTAGCCAGTTCAGCCACGGCAAATTCTTATCGACTATGAGCTCCTGAACGCGCGTCAAATATCCGGGAATATGGGCGATCAATGCCACTCCCTGCTGCAGCAAGAGCGGGACGAGCAGCAAAATGAGCGCGATCAGGATCACGACCAGGACGGTGACGATGAGCAGCGCCGCGACGGTGCGGTTCATGCCGAAGCGTTCCATACGGTCGGCGAGCGGCGTGAGCGCGTAGGCCAGGGCCATGCCGGCGACGAACGGAAGCAGAATGTCGTGGAGCAACCATAGGGCGGCAGCGAGCACGAGAAACATCATAAGCCAGAACGCGAGATGGCGGCCGTAGATCATCGGATCATTTCCCTCCGGCACCCTTGATCGACAGGAAGCGCCCCGCGGGTCAGGGGCCTATCTCCGCCCTGTTCATGTGCCGCACCCACTCGGCGACATAGAAGGCAACGGAAAGCAAGGTCAAGGCGGCGACCAGTGCCATCAGTACCATCACCACGACGCCGGCATCGAAATCGAAACCAAGCGCGGCCATGATCACGCAAGCGAGCGCGATCTGCGCAACCGTGTTGAGCTTGGAGGTGAGCAGCGGCTTGAGCGGTACCGGCTTGTCCACCAGCCAAGACAGGATCACGGCGCTCACGATCATGATGTCGCGCGATACGACGAGGATGACGAGCCAGCGCGGAATAGCATCGGTGATGCCAAGCGCAACGTAGATCGAGACCAGCATGGCCTTGTCGGCGAGCGGGTCGAGGTAGGCGCCGAGCTCGGTGGTCATGCCGAACCGCTTGGCCAGAAAACCGTCGACGGCATCGCTGATGCCGGCCGCGAGAAATAGCACGAAAGCGACCCGCATCTCGCCCGCCGCGATCGCCCAGACCACGACCGGCACCAACAGGATGCGACCAAGCGTAATGAGGTTGGGAATACTCAAGTCTGCGCCCCCGGCGCGGCCCGCGCCTCGCCGTCACCACCGGCGCATGTGGCCCTGCGAGCATCAGTATAGCCACGATCAAGCCATTGCACAGTCGCGGATTCCCAAGTACCGAAGCGCGCGAAAGCGGTTCTCTGTTCCGCCGGAATCGCGAACTGCTCTCGCATCATTGCGTTTGACGCGTTTTCCGCGGCGGATCGGTTCGCGGGAAAACGCCAGAGCCGCGAAGGATATGCCATGGCCGACAAGGGCCTCACCTATGCCGAGGCCGGCGTCGACATCGATGCCGGCAACCGCATGGTGGACCTGATCAAGCCGTTGGTGCGCTCCACCGCGCGGCCGGGCGCGGACGCCGTGATCGGGGGTTTCGGCGGGCTGTTCGACCTCAAGCGCGCGGGTTGGTCCGATCCGATCCTGGTGGCGGCAACGGACGGCGTCGGAACCAAGGTCAAGATCGCGATCGAAACCGGCAGGCACGAGACGATCGGCATCGATCTCGTGGCCATGTCGGTCAACGATCTCGTCGTCCAGGGCGCCGAGCCGCTGTTCTTCCTCGACTACTTCGCCTGTGGACGGCTCGAGCCCGAGGTCGGCGCGCGTGTAGTCAAAGGCGTAGCGGAAGGCTGCCGGCAGGCGGGCTGTGCCTTGATCGGCGGAGAGACGGCGGAGATGCCGGGGCTCTATCGGCCAAGCGACTACGATCTCGCCGGCTTTGCGGTCGGCGCAGCGGAACGGGCCGCGCTCCTGCCACGGACGGACATTGGCGCCGGCGACGTCGTTCTGGGGCTGGGCTCCTCCGGCATTCATTCAAACGGCTATTCGCTGGTGCGCACGATCGTGCAGCGGGCGAAACTGCGCTGGGATGACGCTGCGCCGTTCGATTCCGGACGCGAACTCGGCGCGGCGTTGATCGAGCCCACCCGTATCTACGTGAAGTCGTGCCTTGCCGCCTTGCGCGAGACCCAGGCGGTCAAGGCGTTCGCCCACATCACCGGCGGCGGGTTTCCCGACAACGTCCCGCGCGTGCTGCCGGACGAACTCGGCGTCATGCTCGACCTCGCGCGACTGCAGGTGCCGCCGGTATTCCGCTGGCTTGCCGCGGCCGGCGGCGTCAGCGAGCCGGAAATGCTGCGGACCTTCAACTGCGGCGTCGGCATGGTGGCGGTGGTGGCGGCGAGCAAAGCCGACGCGGTCGATGCGGTGCTCAGCCGTGAAGGCGAGCACGTCATCCGTCTCGGTGAAGTCGTGGCGAACGCGAGTGGCGCCGCGCGTGTCGGCTATCGCGGCCGCCTCGACCTCGCCTGGTAAGCGCATGGCCAAGAAGCGCGTCGCCGTCCTGATTTCCGGCCGCGGTTCCAACATGGCGGCGCTGATCGCGGCGGCGAGTGCGCGCGACTACCCCGCCGAGATTGCGCTGGTGCTCTCCAACCGTCCCGACGCCGCGGGTCTGGGGCTCGCCGAGGCGCGGAAGGTCGCCACTGTCGTGCTCGACCATCGACCCTATGGACAGGATCGGCCGGCGTTCGAGCAGGCGCTACAGGCGGTGCTCGACCAGCACCGCATCGAATTCGTTTGTCTCGCCGGCTTCATGCGCCTGTTCACCGCCGATTTCGTGCAGCGCTGGCGAGGGCGCATGCTCAACATTCACCCCGCGCTGCTGCCGTCCTTCCGCGGCCTCGATCCCCAGGGCCAGGCGCTCGCGGCGGGTGTGAAGATCAGCGGCGCGACGGTCCATTTCGTCGTCCCGGAAATGGACGCTGGACCGATCGTGGCGCAGGCGGCGGTGCCAGTGCGCGACGACGACACCGCCGAGACATTGGCGGCCCGGGTGCTGGCAGCCGAACATCGCATCTATCCGCTCGCGCTGAGATTGATAGCCGAAGGACGCGTTCGGATCGTCGGGGGCCGCTGCCTCACCGACGGCCAAGGTGCCGTCGGCGACGCTTTGATCGTTCCGCAAGATTGATGCGCCGCCGGCCGCAAACGCCGCGCGACTGCAAACATCCGCCGCAGGCTGGCGCCCGCGGTCTCGAAACGAATGCGGCCTCTCGGCACGCAACGGCCGGAGCGGCCAAAATCCGAATTGTGGCGCAAAAAATACGAAAAATGCGGCCTTAGCAAGACTGGCGGTGCGCATGGCCGCCCGGTGAACGCCCGTCGCCGCGCGTGCATGGGTCGCCCCGCGGATGGCTTACCCCGCGCCCAGCGGCCGGGGATACCGACCGATCCGCCGGCGGACGTTATAGACTACCAACGCGCATCGCGATTCGCCGCGCGCGGATGTGGGCGCTCGAGCGATCGGGCCACCCTGCGATCTACGCGCGTCATCGCGCAGCCGCGGAAATTCCGCGCGCCGTCCGGTGTTAGGATCAATTACGGATCGCGATGACAATATAGGGGGAGACGCATGAGCACGATAACGTCGAGATCCACGCGCTGTACCGGTCGGTGAGGCAAGGCCGATCATCCCGCCGCTCGCCGGCTTCTATTCCCATACCCGCGACCTCGCATGGCTCATCATCCGCCTCACCGCGGGTGGAATGCTGCTGGTCCACGGCATCTTCAAGCTGATGCCCATGGCCGAGAAAGGCTTCACCGCCACGATCGAGGCCTTCGCCGCGGGCAGCATGGCGCGGCGCGGGATCGAGCCCGCGATCGTCGCCGCCTATATCGTGTTCTTTCTCGAGACGGTGGGCGCGGTGCTGATCATGCTCGGGCTGTTCACCCGCTTGATCGCCGCCGCGATCGCCATCGAGTTCGCGATCATCACCTTCGTCGCGCATTGGCCGCAGGGCTTCACCTGGAGCAGAGGCGGATGGGAATATCCGCTGTTCTGGGGCCTGATCATGTTCGCCATCGCGTTGCGTGGCGGCGGCCCCTATTCGCTCGACCGCAAGCTCCGCTGGGAGCTGTAGCTCGCCGATCCCATCGGTCGGCATGGGGATCAGGACAGGCCAGTCCTGATCCCCCACGCACTGGCGTCCGCTCGCCGAACGGCGGGGCGTGCTACTCCGCCGCCCGCACTTTCTCGGCGTGGGCGGCCAGTTTCGAGCGCCGCCACAAGCCGCCCACCACCAAGACGAGAATGGCGCCGACGAGGGCGGCAAACAGCATGATGTAATGGAAACCATCGGCGCCGAACCTGGGCTCAAGGTAATTCTGGATGACCGGATCGGTGACGATGACCTCCCCGACGATCCAGCCCAGCAGCGCGGCGCCGGCCCATACCAGGATCGGATAGCGATCGAGCAGCGCCATGATCAGCGCGGCCCCGGCCACGATCAACGGAATGCTGACGGCGAGGCCGATGACCAGCAGCGCCACGTTGCCCTGGGCCGCGGCCGCGATCGCGATCACGTTGTCGAGGCTCATGATGATGTCGGCGACCGCCACGATTCGAACGGCCCGCCACAAATGCTCGACCGCCTCGACCTCGTCCTCGTCCGGGTCGTCCGGGACCAGCAGCTTGGCCGCGATGTAGAACAGCGCCAGTCCGCCGACGATCTTGAGCCACGGCAGCAGCATCAGCGTCGCGACCACGCCGGTGAAGATGATGCGCAGCAGGACGGCGACGCCCGCCCCCAAGATCATGCCCCACACCCGCTGGCGATGCGGCAGCCCGCGGCACGCCATCGCGATCACTACCGCGTTGTCGCCGGACAGCAGGATATTGATCCACATGATCTTCAAGAGGGCGACCCAGAACGCGGTCGTGCCCATCTCGTCCCAGCCGCTCGAGAGCATGCCAAGCCAGCTGCCCGGATCCGCCATTTGTCCGATCGAACCCACGGGATGTTCCTCTCGCTGTCCCCGCGCGCGGCGAGATATTGTTCATTACCCGCCGCCCGGCCGAAACTAATCTACAGGCGAAACCCGTGGCGTGGCCAGCGCGCCAAAACGCCACGCGTTCCC
Organism: uncultured Alphaproteobacteria bacterium; assembly: GCA_963712565.1. Lineage (GTDB taxonomy): Bacteria > Pseudomonadota > Alphaproteobacteria > Rhizobiales > Xanthobacteraceae > VAZQ01. The sequence goes on from CAVQIP010000011.1 coordinate 6,406, forward strand.
GCCCTCAACCGACGATTTCGTTGCCGGAAAAGAACTGGGCGATCTCCTTTTGCGCGGTGTCGGGCGCGTCAGAGCCGTGCACCGAATTCTCGCCGATCGATCTTGCATGCACCTTGCGGATCGTGCCCGGCGCCGCCTTGGCGGGATCGGTGGCGCCCATGATGTCGCGATACTTCGCGATGGCGTTCTCGCCTTCGAGCACCTGCACGACCACCGGTCCGGAGATCATGAATTCGACCAGGTCGCGGAAGAACGGCCGGTCGCGATGGACCGCGTAGAAGGTCTCCGCCTGCTCGCGGCTGATGCGCACGCGCTTTTGCGCAATGACGCGCAAGCCCGCCCCCTCGATCATGGCATTGATCGCGCCGGTCAGGTTGCGGGCGGTCGCATCGGGTTTGATGATCGAAAAGGTACGTTCGATCGCCATAGGACTGTTCTTCAAGGAGAAATCCGGGGGAAGCGCACCGCGGCGGCTTATAGCGGCGGTGCCGCAGCGCGGCAAGGCTCACGCCTGTTGGCTTGCGCCGCAGCCGGGCGGGCGAGACCGGACGGGACGGGTGGACCATCGATGAACGGCGCCCACCGCCCCTCCCCTCCGGTTCCGTGCGGCTCTCGCAGGGCTTTTTTTGTCGGGGCGCCGTTGAACCCGCCGGAGCGTTTCTCCGACAGACAGGCAGGATGTGAGAACACATCCAACAAAAAGCACGGAGAGACCCCATGATCCGCAAGACCATTTTCGCCGCCGCCACCATCGCCGCCATCGGTGCCGCCGCGCTCATCCCGACCGAAGCTTCCGCCGGTGGCGGTGGCAAGGGCGGGGGCGGGGGTGGCAAGGGCGGCGGAGGCTACCATCACCACCACGGCCATTGGGGCATCGGTGGGCTGGTCCTCTCGACCGCGGTGGTCGGCAGCTGCTGGCGCTGGGTCGAGACACGCCGCGGCCTCGCCAGGGTCTACGTCTGCGATTGATCGCAAGATCGGTCCTGATCGAAGAGCCCCGGGTTTCGCTTCGCGAAACCCGGGGCTCTCGTGCGCCATGTGTGGACGGCTCCGAGTTGGCAAGGGGTTTCTTCACGTTTGCAAGCTGGTCGGTGCAGCCATGTGTTCGGCCTGTTAGCGCGGCACACAAGGCCGCTGGCCATAATGCCCTCCGCAGATCAGGTCCCGGTCAAAAGCCCGCATTCGACAATGCACTGGCACATGTGGGTTGTCCTGATCGCCGGATCGACCGGCTCTGCATTACGTGCTGTTCGCCCTCCCAACCTTCACATCACGCCGGATGGCCGGCGCGATCTCGTTTTACGCCGCTAGTGCGACGGGTTCCTTGTAGCGCTCACCCTTGGCCATCATCGCCCATGCCATTCTTGCGATCTTGTTGGCGAGTGCGATGGCGGCGACCTTCGTTGGCCGCCGCGCCAATAATGCCGTTAGCCAGGGCCGGTGCTTGGTACCATGGATCTTGGCATAGCGGATGACGGCGAGCGCCCCAGCCACGAACAGGCTTCGCAGATAGCGATCGCCTTGTTTGCTGACACTGCCGAGCCTGTTCTTGCCCCCGCTCGAGCGCTGCTTCGGAACGAGCCCGATCCAGGCCGAGAAATTGCGCCCTGATCGGAAGGATTTTGGGTCAGCAACAGTAGCGACCAGAGCGGTGGCTAGCGCCGGACCGACGCCGGGACAATCATCAAGCCGCCGGCTCGTCTCACTGGATCGGTGCCAGGCTCTGATCATACGGTCGAACTCCAGAATCTGCTCCTTCAGCCTTCGCAATTGAGCCCCGAATGCCAAGAGACACGCACGGGCTATCTCAGGAACTCGCTTGTCGTTTGGATCGGCGACGACATTGAGCAACTCCTCGACACCGTGGCGCCCGACCGGTGCAATGATCCCGAACTCGGCAAGATGGGCCCGGATCGCATTGATCACCGCGGTCTGCTGACGGATGAATAGATGGCGCGCGCGGTGCAGCACCAGGCCGCTCTGCTGCTCGGGTGTCTTGGTTGACACGAACCGCATGTTGGCCCTGGTGACCGCCTCGCAGATGGCCTCTGCGTCAGTGGCGTCATTCTTCTGCCGTTTGACGTAAGGCTTCACGTAGGCCGGTGGCATCAGTCGCACGGTGTGGCCAAGTGCCTGGAGCTCACGCGACCAATGGTGCGATGAGGCGCAAGCCTCGATGCCGATCAGGCATGGCGGCAACTTCTGGAAGAACGCTAGGACGTAGCGACGCTTCAACTGACGGCGGATGACCACCTTGCCCTCCGCATCAATGCCGTGGACCTGAAAGACCGACTTAGCGATGTCGAGACCGATTGTCGTAACCGTTTGCATGTTTTGCTCCTCCGAATCGTGGGAGCCTTAACAGCACCCACATCCATGGCACTCACGTGCCGGTGGAGGAGCCGTCCACAGCATCAAAAGAAGACAACAGCTCAAGTTTGACGAGCCAACCGGACACCGCGCCCGCGCTCGTGGCGTTGAGAATGACGCCCGACCGAAGCGGTCGAAACGCTAGCATCCCTATGGTTCAAGATGCTTCGGCGCTCCGGGATCGAGCCGGCGCTTGCACGGTTGCCACGTCAGACGAGCGCGATGAGGCGCGCCGGGCCCCCGGTTGCATCCTTGATCTTGGCCAATCCCACGACGAGGGTGGCACCGGAGGCCGGCACCTTGTCGAGGTTCGCGACGTTCTCCAACCCCCAGCGGCCCGACGGTAGCCATGCGTAGTGAACCTTGAAGTCCTTGGATGGACCATGGTCGAGCGACAGGGTGTCGACGGCTAAACCCGAAACCTTGCGTTCCTTCATCAGCCAATCGGCTGCCTCCGGACTTACGCCAGGGAAGTGGAGCACGCCGGAGCTGTCCTTACCGGTGAACTTGGCCGGGTTGCCCACGTGCTGCGCCCAGCCGGACTGCATCGCCACGCAAACATTGTCGGGCAACCGACGGTGCTTCTTCTCCCAGGCAGCGAGATCTTCGCGCGTGAGCAGGTAGTCGGGATTCTGCGCCGCCTTGGCCGCCACATCGATCACCGCGAGCGGCACGACCAGCGTTTCCGCCGGAATTTTATCGGCCGTAGCACCTGCCTCCGAGAAGTGGATCGGTGCGTCCAGGTGCGTGCCGGCGTGCTCGATGATCCGCCACCAATAGAGATTGAAGCCGTCCTTCTTGAGATCGAATTTCTTGTCCATCTCGATTCCCGGCACGCCGAAGAAGGTCGGGAAGTCGGGCGACATGGTATGGGTCAGGTCGACCGTCGCGGTGAACTTGCGCTTGGCCGCGGCCTCAGCCGTGTCCGGTGCAACCGCCGTGGCGGCGATGGAGGCGGCGACCGCCCCCTGGAAGAACCCACGCCGCGAGAGCGCGTGCCGCACCGCTTCCTGACATCCGGGAACGCACATGCCAAACCTCCATCTTGTCGGCCGCCGCTGCCCACCAAGATTGACGCCGCCAACAATGATGCGCAACCGCAGTCGGGCGAATTGCCGCGTCGGCAGCAGGTTTTCATCGCCTGCCAGAAAAACGGCGGCCGCCAAGAAGCCGGCCTGCAACCCGCGCCCAGCACGCGGGTCGCAGAGCCTTGCCGCTAGCGGCGCTTGATAGCTATAGCGGCATCATGCTCGTCATTAGCGACCTCACCTACCGGCTCGCGGGGCGTACACTGCTCGACCATGCCACCGTTGCGCTGCCGGCCGGCGCCCGTGTCGGCCTGGTGGGCCGCAACGGCAGCGGCAAGACCACGCTGTTTCGCATCATCGCCGGCGAGATCGCGCCCGAGCTGGGCCGTATCCAGTTCCCGGCGCGCCAGCGGATCGGCCGGCTGGCACAGGAGGCCCCGGATGGTCCCGAAAGCCTGCTCGAGGTCGTGCTCAAGGCCGATACCGAGCGCACGCGGCTCCTAGCCGAAGCCGAGCTGGAGCGAGACGGGGCGCGCATTGCCGAGATTCAGTGCCGGCTGGCCGACATCGGCGCCCATGCGGCGCCCGCGCGCGCGGCCGAAATCCTCGCCGGGCTGGGCTTTTCGCACGATCAGCAACAGCGCCCGTGCGCCGAGTTCTCCGGCGGCTGGCGCATGCGCGTCGCGCTCGCCGCAACGCTGTTCGCCGAGCCCGACCTTCTGCTGCTCGACGAGCCGACCAACTATCTCGACCTCGAGGCCGCGTTATGGCTGGAACAGCGGATCGCGCGCTATCCACGCACGGTGATCGTCATCAGCCACGACCGGGATCTGCTCGACAACGCGGTCGATTGGATTCTTCATCTCGAAGCGGGCAGGCTCGCGCTCTACCGCGGCGGCTATACCGCCTTCGAGCGCCAGCGCCGCGAGCGCCAGGCGCTCGATCTCAAGCTTGCCAAGAAGCAGGAAGCCGAACGCAAGCGGCTGCAAGCCTTCGTCGACCGCTTCCGGGCCAAGGCCACCAAGGCGCGCCAGGCGCAGTCCCGCGTCAAACTGTTGGCCAAACTCGAGCCGGCCGCGGCCATGGTCGCGGATGAGGTGCCGTCGATCGAGATTCCGTCGCCGGCGAAGCCATTGTCGCCGCCGATCATCGCGCTCGACGACGTCTCGGTCGGCTACGAGCCGGGCCGCCCCGTGCTGCGGCGCCTCACGCTGCGCATCGATGACGAGGACCGTATCGCGCTCCTCGGCGCCAACGGCAACGGCAAATCGACCCTGGTGAAGCTTCTGGCCGGCCGCCTCGCCCCGCTGTCCGGCCAAATGATCCGCGCGCAAAAACTCGCCGTCGGCTATTTCGCCCAGCATCAGCTCGACGAATTGAACGCAAACGCCAGCACCTACGACCACCTGCGCCGGCTCATGCCCGACGCACCGGAGGCCAAGGTGCGCGCGCGCGCCGGCGCCGCGGGCTTTCCGCAGGCAATCGCCGACACGCCCGCCGGCGAACTCTCGGGCGGGGAAAAGGCTCGCCTGTTGCTGGCGCTCGCCACGTTCTCGGGGCCGCATCTCGTCGTGCTCGACGAGCCCACCAACCATCTCGATATCGACACCCGCGCCGCCCTGGTCGCCGCGCTCAATTCCTATTCGGGTGCCGTGATCCTGGTGTCGCACGACCGCTATCTGATCGAGGCCTGCGCCGACCGTCTCGTGCTGGTCGCCGACGGTCAAGCCACGCCGTTCGACGGCGACCTCGACGACTACCGAAGATTCGTGCTGAGCGAGCGTGGCCCGGATGGCAAGGACACGGACCGCCGCAAGGCAGGCGTACCGCCGCGCGCCGGACGCGCCGGCATCCGGCGCGCGGCCGCGGAAAAGCGCGTCGAGCTCGCGCCCCTGCGCCGTAAGATCGCGGACGCCGAAGCCGCGATCGCACGCCTCAATGCGGAGATCGCGCGCCTCGATGCACGTCTTGCCGAACCCGGGCTGTTCGCGCGCGATCCGCCCCAAGCCGCCGCCCTCGCCAAGGCCCGCGCGGACAATGCGAGCGCGCTCGCCCGGGCGGAGGAGGAGTGGCTCGAAGCGAGCGCGTTCCAGGAATCACTGAGCAGGAAACAATAGGCAGGAGGCGAATCGCCATGCTGATGACCGCGCCGACGACCGACCGTCGATTCGGTCGCCGTTACGTGCCGGCGGGCTTCTTTGCGGTTGGCTTCTGCGGTTTCGCCGGCGCGGGCGGTGGACCCGGCGCACGCTCGATCGAGATCAACCGCCCGCCCGCGAAGCGATAAACTCCCGGCCACGGCCCGCGGGTATAGGTGAGCGTCGTTGCACGCTCGCCGCGGTCGTTGGCCTCAAGGTCGACCTTTTCGGCCACGCCGGCGCGCCGTACCACGTCGCATTCCGTCATCTGCAGCGCGATGCCGCCGACTACGGGAGGCGCGGCACCCTGCCCCGCCGAGTCCGCAAAGCCGGCGGCTTGCTCCGGCCCACGGCTGCATTGCCCGTCGGGACCGACAAGGTCCGCGGCCGTCACCGGCCGTAGCTCGAATTCGTTCTTGCCGCCCGAATAGGTCGCCCAATCGGGCTTGCGCAGGAAGGTGTCAGGCTTGGGAGCGAGCGTGAGATTGTTCAGGCCCAGATCGGACGAACAGCCGCCGATGGCGGCCGCCAGCGCCGCCAGCGCAATCATGCGCAAGGCTCGGTCAAAACATTGCAAGGCCTCGACTCCCACAACCGGTATTCCGCGGATGCGCCATGCGGCCGAGATTTTGCGCCAGCACCATGACGTTGATCAATAGGTGTTATTTGCTCCAAACCCGGTGACCGGACGCGACCCGCCGGCAGTCCCGGCGCCCCGCCGCCGATATGGCGAGCGCTATTGTGGCTGCACCCTCGGCCGGGTGATCCGCACCGCGATCACCCAGGCGACCCACAGGAACAGAAAGTACATCGCCAGAAAGGCCGGCAGGCTTGCCGCGGGCATATTTCGCTCAATCGCGAACCCGATCACATAGGCAACGATATCCCCGGCGATCATCAGCGCGAGGTAGATGATGAGCAGCCCCATGGCTCGGTCCCTCCGGCCTTTAACCGGCGGCGTTCAGGCCGGCGCATCGCCGAGCCAACCGCCTCCGGCGTAGCCCGTTCGCGCCCTAACGATCGATCCTAGGCCCGCGTATCGGCAAACCGGCATCCGTTATCGTTGAACGCCCGTTGCGCAATATTCCGACAGTTTCGCACTATCCGCAACGGCCGCGCGCCATTCAAAATGCGTTAAGGCGCGCCGCGTCTGCATCGACGGCGCCGCGTCGGTTGCAACGCGCGCCTTCGGTGGTCGCTTTTCTAAAGTGCGTTGCCAGGTTCACTGTGTGCTGTGGTCAAATGTCGAATCCCTTTCACCGTTGCGCAAATATCACAGCCATCCGCATCGAGACGCGCTAAGGTGAGCTTACCAGTCGATACGACTCCAACTGGCTAACGGGGAACCTTGGGGGGCCTAGCTATGAAAAAGTTGTTACTCGGCAGCGTGGCGCTTGCGGCGATGATCGCAGGCCCGGCAATGGCGGCGGACATGCCTTACAAGGCACCTCCTCCCGCTCCGGTTGTCTACTATGATTGGTCCGGCGCCTATGTCGGCTTCAACGTCGGTGGGGCGTGGTACGACGTCCACCGCCATTTCCCGACTCCGGGCGCCGGCGGGTTCGGCATCGCGGGGGTCGATCCCAGCTTCACCACCAACGACAGCGACGGCATCTACGGTTTCCATGCCGGCGCGCAGTGGCAGTGGGGCGCTTGGGTTCTGGGCGTGGAAGCGGCGCTGAGCGGATGCTTCGAGGAATGTCGCAGCTCCAGCGGCACCCTTCCCGTGGCCTTGGGCTTCTCGGGCCTGACCTACGGCCAGCACAAGATGACCAACCTGTTCACGCTGGGTCCGCGGCTGGGCTATGCCTGGGACCGCTGGATGATCTTTGCCACCGGCGGCTGGGCTTCCGCCAATCTCAAGGGCGCCTATTGCGTCACCGCCACCAACCTGTGCGACGGCCCCGGTTCCTTCGGAAACGGCGCTTCGCGCAACAACAACGGCTGGTATGCGGGCGGCGGCTTCGACTACATGGTCCACAAGGGCGCGCTGGTCGACGTGATCCTCGGCGCCGAATACCAGCACTTCGACGTGAGTTCGGAGAATGCGTTCTGCGCCCTGGGTTGCGGCGTTGCCACCGGCGCCGACTACGACCTCAGCGCCAAGGGCGACATCGTCCGCGCTCGGCTGACCATCAAGACGCAAGGCTACGGCTACTGGGGGGCCGGCAGATAATCCATCGCGTCAAACAACAACGCAAAAGCCCCGGGCCATCGCCCGGGGCTTTTTCGTTGCGCGCCCGCGCACGAATCAGTCGTGCGCGGAGATCGGTGCCCGGCCTGGTCGGCGCATCGCTACCGGTGAGCGCGCGAACCTCTTGGGCCGCATGGGACGCAGCTCGCGACCAAGCCCGCCTATTCGCACAACGTCTGGGCCGCGTTGCCGTGGTGAAGCATCGAATCCCTCTCACCGTTGCGCAAATATCACAGCCAAAACGATCGGAAGCTGTTAAAAATGCACAACTGAAATCCTTAACGGGGGGTTCAAATGAAAAAGTTGTTGCTCGGAAGCGTGGCGCTTGCGGCGATGTTCGCAGGCCCGGCAATGGCGGCGGACATGCCTTACAAGGCACCTCCTCCCGCTCCGGTTGTCTACTATGATTGGTCCGGCGCCTATGTCGGCTTCAACGTCGGTGGGGCGTGGTACGACGTCCATCGCCATTTCCCGACTCCGGGCGCTCGGCGGGTTCGGCATCGCGGGGGTCGATCCCAGCTTCACGACCAGCGACAGCGACGGCATCTACGGTTTCCATGCCGGCGCGCAGTGGCAGTGGGGCGCTTGGGTTCTGGGCGTGGAAGCGGCGCTGAGCGGATGCTTCAGCGAGTGTCGCAGCTCCAGCGGCACCCTTCCCGTGGCCTTGGGCTTCTCGGGCCTGACCTACGGCGAGCACAAGATCACCAACCTGTTCACGCTGGGTCCGCGGCTGGGCTATGCCTGGGACCGCTGGATGATCTTTGCCACCGGCGGCTGGGCTTCCGCCAATCTCAAGGGCGCCTATTGCGTCACCGCCACCAACCTGTGCGACGGCCCCGGTTCCTTCGGAAACGGCGCTTCGCGCAACAACAACGGCTGGTATGCGGGCGGCGGCTTCGACTACATGGTCCACAAGGGCGCGCTGGTCGACGTGATCCTCGGCGCCGAATACCAGCACTTCGACGTGAGTTCGGAGAATGCGTTCTGCGCCCTGGGTTGCGGCGTTGCGACCGGCGCCGACTACGACCTCAGCGCCAAGGGCGACATCGTCCGCGCTCGGCTGACCATCAAGACGCAAGGCTACGGCTACTGGGGGGCCGGCAGATAATCCATCGCGTCAAACAACAACGCACAAAAGCCCCGGGCCATCGCCCGGGGCTTTTTCGTTGCGCGCCCGCGCACGAATCAGTTGCGCGCGGAGATCGGTTGGCCGGCCTGATCGGCGCATCGCTACCGGTGAGCACGCGGCCGCGGCTCATTCCCTGCGCTGCCAGCGTCCGTGCTCGTCCGTCTGCCAATAGGTGACATCGAAGCCTTTCGCCTTGCCCTCGCTCCAGCGCTCGCGCGCCGCGGCGACCGCCTCGGGATCGTCTCCGTCGAAGATGAGCACGATGCGCTGATAAGCGTCGGCATCCGCCGGCACCGGCGCGCCGTCGACGAGAAAGCGCACCAGTGCGCCGTTGGGATTGTCGTCGTTGACCGTGAGCAGCACCGGCTGCTCGGGCGCCTCGGCCTCGCGCCAGCTGGCATGCGGCAGAAAGCTGTCGTCGCGGAAGGTCCACAGATGCGCGTCGAGCGCCTCGATGCGCTCGTCCGAAGCGGCCTGCACGACCACGCGCCAGCCGCGTTCCAGCGATTTTTCGATGAGCGCGGGAAGCACGCGCTCGAGTGGCTGGCGCTGCAAGTGATAGAAGACGATTTCGGTCATGATGAACGCGTTATCGACCGCCCGCGCCGTGCGGCCCGCCGGCTTCCGGCGTCCCCGGCCAGGGACGGTCGCTGATGTCGAAGATGACGTCATCGGGGCCGCGGAACTTGATCTCGAAATGCGCGCCGGGCGGGATCTTGTCCTTGCCGATGATGCAGGGTGCGCCAAGCGCCTCGAGCTTTTCGGTCCAAGCGTCCATGTCGTCGACGACGATGCCGAAGTGATGGATGCCGACAAACCCTTCCGGCACGGCGAGATTGTCGGCAGGAACTTTCAGGATGGCGAGATTGATGGTGCCGTCGGTGAGAAAGACGCCCGATGGACAGGCCGCCTGCTCCGGGCGGGCGGGGTCGAGTCCAAACCGGTTCAGCTCCTCGAACTCGAACGCCTGCTTGAAGAATTCAGCGGCCTTGCCGGGGTGATCGCTGGCGATCGCGATGTGCCGGATCTTCGGCATATGGATTCTCCCGTGCTGCAGCAGGATGCCGATGCGGGCAGCGCATCACTTCTCATAGTACTCGGCAACCAGCCGATCCAACAGCCGCACGCCGAAACCCGAGCCCCAGCTCCTGTTGATGTCGGTCTGCGGCGACCCCATGGCGGTCCCGGCGATGTCGAGATGCGCCCACGGCCGCTTGTCGACGAACCGCTGTAGCAGCTGCGCCGCGGTAATGGCGCCGCCATAGCGGCCGCCGGTATTCTTCATGTCGGCGAATTTCGAATCAATCATCTTGTCGTATTCCGGCCCGAGCGGCATCCGCCACACCCGCTCGCCGACTTCGTTGCCGATCTTGACCAGACGTTCGGCGAGCTTGTCGTCGTTGGCGAACAGACCCGCATATTCCTGTCCGAGCGCGACCATGATCGCGCCGGTCAAAGTAGCGAGATCGATCATGAATTTCGGCTTGAACCGCTTGCCCACGTAGTGGAGCAGATCCGAAAGCACGAGACGGCCCTCGGCGTCGGTGTTGATGATCTCGATGGTCTGGCCCGACATCGTGGTGACGATATCGCCCGGCCGCTGGGCTTTGCCGTCGGGCATGTTCTCCACCAACCCGATCGCGCCCACGGCATTGACCTTCGCCTTGCGCGCAGCGAGCGCGTGCATGAGACCCACGACGCAGGCCGCTCCCGCCATGTCGCCTTTCATGTCCTCCATGCCGGCAGCGGGCTTGATCGAAATGCCGCCGGTATCGAAACAGACGCCCTTGCCGATGAACGCGATCGGTGCAGCGGCCCGCCCGCCGCCGTCCCAGCGCATGACGACGGTACGGCTTTCGTGCGCGGAGCCTTGCCCCACGCCGAGCAGCGCGTTCATGCCGAGCTTCTGCATCTGCTTGACGTCGAGCACCTCAACGGCGACGCCCAGTTTTCTCAAATTGCCGGTGCGGCGGGCAAACTCCTCCGGGTGCAACACATTGGCGGGCTCGTTGACGAGATCGCGCGCAATCGCCACGCCGCTCGCGACGGCGCTGCGCGGAGCGAACGCCTTCTTCACCGCGGCGACCTCCGCGACGGCGATCGTGACGTCGAGTTCGGCTGCCTTCTCCTCCTCGTCCTCCTTGCGCTTGGTCTTGTAGCGCTCGAAGGCATAGCCGCGCAGCTGCACGCCGAGCGCCAGGTCGGCGATCGGCGCCGGCTTGGCGGCACGGCCCGGCAGATCGGCGATGATGGTCGCAGCGCTGGCCGCGCCCGGAATCTTGCCCATGGCGATGCCGCCGAGCTTGACGAAATCCCGGGACTCGAGGTTGCGCGCCTTGCCCACACCTACGATGACCAGACGCGACACCGCGAGCCCGGGCGGCGCGATCAGGTCGAGCGCCGACCCGTTCTTGCCCTTGAACCGGTCGGCGGCCGCCGCCCGGGCCACCAGATCGCCGGCCGGCGCGATCGCGCGGCGGGCCGCACTGCCGAATTTGAGCCCCTCCTCGCAGAACACAACAAGAACGCCCTTGGCGGGCGTGGTCAGGGGGGCAAATTCAAGCTTCGGGCGGCGGGGCATGGAAACTCGGTCCTCCGGATCGGGCAGGCGGCGCGCCTTCGGCAAAGAGCCGGTTTTTCGGACGCAATCAAGTTGCGGAAATCCCGTCGACTTCGGTCCGTTGGCGCGCCGGCGGGTCGTCAGCACGCATCGCCTGACCTGCGAGCCGTCCCAGACCGCTCCCGCCATTTCGGGAGGCACGCAACTGACCCGGTGGCCGGGCTGCCCCTGGTGACGGCAAGGTCGCCAGAGGGGGGTTGCGGGGCGTCCGGGGGGCTGCGCCTGTGGCCCCGCTGCAACGCATCCGAATTAACGTTTTGTTGTGCATAGTCAAAGGGTTTGCCTTGGCCCAGCCACTTTGTTGGCCGATCAAATAAAGGGTAAAAAGGGATCGGTTTACCATCGGGGCGCCTTGGGGCATGGGGCTCGGCGCGCTGAGGTTTTGCCGCGAGCGGGGACGCGTAAGTCGTATGGGGTCCATCGGCCGCTATATTTTCCGCACCACGTTTGGTGCGTTCGTGGTCATTTGCGCCAGCGTGACCGCGCTGATGTGGATTACGCAGGCGTTGCGCGACATCGACCTGATGACGAATCAGGGCCAGAGCATCTTCGTCTTCATCGGCATCACCGGCCTCATCGTTCCGCTGCTCGTCCAGATCATCGCGCCGATCGCCTTGATGATCGCCGTCGCACACGTGCTCAACAAGCTCGGCAACGATTCCGAACTGATCGTGATGAACGCCGCCGGCATGCCGCCGTGGGTTCTATTCCGCCCCTTCCTGGCGGTCGGGATCGTGGTCTCGCTGCTGGTCGCTGCGATCAGCATCTACGTCTCGCCGTGGGGACTGCGCGAGTTGCGGCGCTGGGCAACCGAAGTTCGCGCCGATCTCGTTTCCAACATCGTGCAGCCCGGCCGGTTCACCAAACTCGAAGAGCGGCTCACCCTGCACATTCGCGAACGGCGCCCGAACGGGCAGCTGCTCGGCATCTTCATCGACGACCAGCGCAACCCGAAGGAGCGGGCGAGCATCCTGGCCGAGCAAGGCGACCTGGTGAAGAACGAACGGGGTTTGTTCCTCGTGCTGGAGAACGGCAGCGTGCAGCGGCACGAGACCGGGCAGCGCGATCCCGCGCTGGTGCTGTTCAACAGCTATGGATTCGACCTGTCGTGGCTTTCGAACGCAAGCCAGAGCCTGAAATATTCGGTGCGCGAGCGATACCTGTGGGAGCTCTATGATCCGACGCTCACCGACAAGTCGTTCGTCGACGAGCCGGATCAAATCCGTGCCGAATTTCACGACCGGATCACGTCACCCCTTTACCCGCTCGCGTTCGTGGTGCTGACCTACGCCTATCTCGGCGCGCCGCGCACGACGCGGCAGAGTCGCACCGTGTCGCTCATGGGCGCGATCAGCGTGGTGGCGCTGCTGCGCGGATTGGGCTTCGTCGGCATGATCGCCGGCGTGCATACGCCGATCGCCCTGCTGCTTCCCTATCTCGGCCTGATCGCGAGCTTCGTGCTCGGCTACCTGGCAATTTCGCGCGGCGTCATCATCGAGCCGCCCGCCGTCATCACCAACGCCATCACCGCCGCAATGGAGCGCATCACCCAGCGCACCAATGCCCTGATGGGGCAAGCGTCATGATCACCGGGACGCTCTCGCGCTATTTCGGATGGCGCTTCCTCTCGGCGGTGCTGGCGGTGTTCGCGGGAACGCTGGTGCTGACCGCGATGATCGATTTTCTCGAACTGATGCGGCGCTCCGCGGACATCAAGGACGTCTCGGCTTTGTTGATCGCCAAGATCACGCTGTTCCGGGTACCCTTCATCACCGAGCGCGTGATGCCTTTTGCCGTGCTGGTCGGCGCGATGTTCTGCTACTTGAACCTGTCGCGTCGCCTGGAGCTCGTGGTTGCGCGCGCCGCCGGAATTTCGGCCTGGCAGTTCATCGCGCCCGCGATCATCATCGCCGCCCTGATCGGCGGCGCGCTGACGACGATTTACAATCCGATTTCGGCGAGCTTGCGCGAGCTGTCGACGCGCCTGGAAGCCGATCTGTCGGGCCGCAACAGCAGCTTCAGCAATACCGGGCGCGGATTCTGGCTGCGCCAGCGCACCGACGAGGGCCAAGCCGTCATCAACGCCAAATCGAGCCGCCGGCAGGGAATTCGAGCTCGGCGGCGTCAGCGTTTTCCGCCTGGACCCCGCCGGCCGCTTCCGCGACCGCATCGAGGCGAAGAGCGCCACGCTCGAACCCGGATATTGGCGGCTTGAAGATGCGCGCTTCTACGCCAGCGGAGTCGCGCCGGTGGAGCGCGACAGCTTCCGGCTCGCCACCACGCTGACGCCGGCGCAGGTCGGAGAAAGCTTCGCCACGCCGGAGACGGTGCCGTTCTGGCAACTGTCGTCGTACATCGATACCGCAGAAAAGGCCGGCCTCGCCGCCGCCGGCTATCGCCTGCAGTACTATCAGCTCCTGGCGCAGCCGTTCTATCTCGTGGCGATGGTGCTCCTGGCCGCCGCGGTCAGCTTGCGTTTCTTCCGCTTCGGAGGGGTGCAGAAGATCGTGTTGGGCGGCATCGGGGCGGGTTTCCTGCTGTACGTGCTGGCGAAAGTCACCGGCGACTTGAGCAAGGCCGAGCTGATGGGGCCCCTCGCCGCGGCGGGACTGCCGCCTGCCATCGGCGCCGTGACCGGGTTGATTGCGCTCCTGTACCAGGAGGACGGCTGATGACGCGGCCGGCTCTCCATGCGCGATCGTGGCATCGCCGCACCTGGTGCGGCGCGTTGATCATTCTTGCCGCCGTCGTCGTGATGGTGGCGGGCGCCGCCAGCGTGTCGCCATCGCTCGCCCAGATGCTGGCCTTTCCGCCGCGACCGAAACCGCCGGTCAGGGCCGAACGCCCCGGCGGTCAGGACCAGATGCTCGTGCGCGCCGCGGAGATCAATTACGACTACACCAACGAGCGCGTTTCGGCGGTCGGCAACGTGCAGCTCTATTTCGGCGCCTCCACGCTCGAAGCCGACCGGGTGATCTACGACCAGAAAACCAAGCGCTTGCACGCCGTCGGGAACGTCCAGCTGACCCAACCCGACGGCAGCGTCACCCATGGCGAAATCATGGATCTGAGCGACGACTATCGCGACGGCTTCGTCGATTCGCTGCGCCTCGATGCGCCCGAACAGACCCGCTTCGCGGCGACGCGCGCGGAGCGGACGGAAGGCAACTTCACCGTCTTCCACAATGGCGTCTATACCGCCTGCGAGCCGTGCAAGGACGATCCCAAGAAACCGCCGAAATGGCAGGTGAAGGCGGCGCGGATCATCCACGATGAAGGCGAGAAGATGCTGTATTTCGAGGATGCCCGGCTCGAATTCGTCGGCGTCCCGCTCGCCTACTTTCCGTACATGTCGGCGCCCGATCCGACGGTGAAGCGCAAGACCGGCGTGCTGGTTCCGAGCTACAGCACGAGCTCGGTCTACGGGTTCGGCGTCTCGGTGCCCTACTACTGGGCGCTCGCGCCCAATTACGATTTCACCTTCACGCCCATGATTACGACCCGGCAAGGGCCGCTGCTGCAAGGCGAGTGGCGCCAGCGGCTGGTGAACGGCGCCTACAGCATTCGCGCCTCCGGCATCTTCCAGCTCGACAAGAATCTGTTTCTGAACACGCCGGGCTATCTCGACTGGCGCGGCAGCCTGGAATCGTCCGGGCAGTTCAATCTCTCGGATAAATGGGTGTGGGGCTGGGACGGGACGCTGCTGTCGGACAAGAACTATCTGTACGACTACGGCCTCATGAAGAACCTGCAGCTGACGAACCTGACCAAGTTCGTCACCCCCGATTACGCCTTGTCCCAGCTCTATCTCGCCGGCCGCGGCGACCGCAGCTACTTCGACGCGCGCACGCTGTACTTCTACGGCTTCTCGCCGCTCGACAACCAGGGACAACTTCCGATCGTGCACCCGGTGGTCGATCATGACTACGTCTTCAACAGGCCGATATTCGGCGGCGAGCTTGGCTTCCACAACAATCTGATCAGCCTCTCCCGCCAGACCGCCAATTTCGACCCGATCACGCAGGTGGCGCTCACCGGCAACCTGTGCGCTCCGACCACCGCCGATCCTGCGCTGATCAACTCGAACAATTGCCTGCTGCGCGGCGTTCCCGGCACCTACACCCGAGCGTCGACCGAATGGAATTGGAAACGCACGGTCATCGATCCGTGGGGCCAGATGTTCACGCCGTTCGTCATCATGCGCGCCGACGTTGCCGACATGGACATCTCCGCACAGCCGGGCGTCTCCAATTACATCAACACCGGCCAGACCGATATCGGACGCGTCATGCCGACCGCCGGCATCGAGTACCGCTATCCCCTGATCAACGTGCAGTCGTGGGGCACGCAGACGATCGAGCCGATCGCCCAGCTCATTCTGCGGCCGAACGAGACCGGCGTCGGCTCCTTCCCCAACGAGGACGCGCAAAGCCTGATCTTCGATGATTCAAATCTGTTCAAGGTGAACAAGTTCTCCGGCTGGGACCGCGTGGAAGGCGGTGGCCGGGCGAACGTGGGCGTCCAATACACCGCCCAGTTCAATCGTGGCGGCAACGTCAATGTTCTGTTCGGACAATCCTATCAGCTCTATGGGCTGAACTCGTTCGCGCTCGGCGGCACGACCAATACCGGCCTCAACAGCGGACTCGACACGTCGCAGTCGGATTACGTGGCACGGGCCTCGTACCAACCGAACTCGACCTTGATGTTCACCTCGCGCTTCCGTTTCTCCGAGAATGACTTCACGCTTCAACGCAGCGAACTCGAAACCACCGCCGCCTTCGGCCGCTGGACCACCACGGTGATGTACGGCAACTACGCCGCCCAGCCGCTGATCGGCTTCCTGAACCGCCGCGAGGGCATCCTCGGCACCGCACGACTGAAGGTGAACCCGAACTGGGTTCTGCTGGGCGGAGCGGGCTACGATCTGCACGCCAACCAGGTCACCATGACCCAGGTCGGCGTCGGATATATCGACGACTGCCTCATCTTGGCCCTGAATTACATTACAAGCTATGCTTACAGCGGCAGTGTATCGGTCAACCATACCTACATGATGCAGGTCAGCTTGCGCACGCTCGGCGGAAATACCAGCACCGGTGCCCAAGGAGTTTCCGCGATCAATAGCGGGGCATTCGGCAGCGCGCGATAGCCGCGCCGTTTGGAAGGGCCGGCCCCGTTCCGAGGATGACAACGGCCGCGCGCGAGGCAAGGCGCCAGCGTCATTGGCGAGGAAGCGGACGGATGATGATGGTCGGCAGTTTCGATGACATCCCGCAAACTCTTGGCAGCCACGATCCTCATCTGCGCGGCCTTCGCACCGGCGACCGGCGCTCGCGCTCAGCAAGTCGTCGTCATCGTCAACGGCGAGCCGATCACCGCGCTCGACATCGAGCAGCGCAGCAAGCTCAACCAACTATCCACGCACAAAACGCCGGCGCGCCAGGAGGTGCTCGATGAGCTGATCAACGAGAAGCTCAAGGTGCGCGAGGCCAAGAAATTTGGACTGGACGTCTCCAACGCCGAGGTCGACAAGGCCTACGCCACGATGGCCGGCCGCATGCGCGCTACGCCCGAGCAACTGACCCAGCAGCTCGCAAAGTCGGGCGTCAACGTCGCCACGCTCAAGGCCCGCATCAAGGCCGATATCGCCTGGCCGCAGATCGTGCGCGGGCGATACCAGTCGAGCCTGCAGATCGGAGAGACGGACATTCTCTCGAAGATGGAAGCCAAATCCGACGACAGCGTCGGCTACGACTACACCTTGCGCCCGATCCTTTTCGTCGTCCCGCCCGGATCGCCGGATACGCTCGTCGACGGGCGCAAACGCGAAGCGGAAGCCCTGCGCGGCCGATTTCAGGGCTGCGATGAAGGGATTGCGTTCGCGCGCGCGCTCAAGGACGTCGCCGTGCGCGAGCAGGTCGTCCGCAGCTCGGCCGACATTCCGCCCGAGCAGCGCAAGGTACTCGAGGGCATCGAGGTCGGCCGATTGACGCCGCCCGAGGTCACCAAGTTCGGGATAGAGATGTTCGCGATTTGCGCCAAGAAAGAGTCGGCGGCCGACAACACGCCGGGCAAGCGGCAGGTCCGTGAAAGCATGATGGCCGAGCGGTACGAACAGCGATCCAAGCAATATCTGCAAGAGCTACGTCGCGGCGCGATGCTGGAATACAAGTAAGGCCGAGGGTGATGGCACGGCCTTTGGCGCTGACCCTCGGCGAGCCGGCCGGGATTGGACCCGACATCACCTTCGCGGCGTGGCGCCGGCGCATCGAGCTCAATCTCGCCCCCTTCTATCTTCTTGCCGATCCGCAGTTCATCGCGCGACGGGCGGACGCGATCGCGCCCGACGTGAGCATCGCGGTGGTCGAGCCGCAGGCGGCGTCGGAGGCGTTCACGACTGCGTTGCCCGTGGTCGACATCGGCGTGCCGGTCAGCGCGCGAGCCGGGCCGTCCGGATGGATCGAGCGCACCGGCGGCGATCGCGGCCATCCGCCGGGCGGTAGCCGACGTCTGCGCCGGGGCGGCCAGCGCGATCGTCACCAATCCGGTCGCCAAGAACGTCCTCTATCGCTCGGGCTTTGCCGAGCCCGGCCACACCGAATATCTTGGCAAGCTCAGCGAGCAATTGACCGGGGTGGCGGCGCAGCCGGTGATGATGCTGTGGTCGCCCGAGCTCGCGGTGGTGCCGGTCACCATCCACCTTCCCTTGCGGGACGTGGTCGCCACGCTCACCGCGCGATCTCGTGGTCGAGACCGGCCGCATCGTGGCGCGCGATCTCCACGACCCGCTTCGCCATCGAGCGCCCGCGCCTTGCCATCGCCGGCCTCAATCCGCACGCCGGCGAAGACGGCGCGCTCGGCGACGAAGATCTGACCGTGGTGCGTCCCGCCGTCGAGCGGCTCAAAGCCGAGGGCATCGACGCGCGCGGCCCGTTGCCTGCGGATTCGCTGTTCCACCCGGCGGCGCGCGCGAGCTACGACGTGGCGCTTGCGATGTATCACGACCAGGCGCTGATTCCGATCAAGACGCTGGCTTTCGATCATGCGGTCAACGTCACGCTCGGCTTGCCGTTCGTGCGCACCTCGCCCGATCACGGCACCGCGTTCGACATCGCCGGCACCGGCCGCGCCGATCCAACGAGCCTGATTGCCGCGCTTCAGCTCGCGGCAAGACTCTCCGCGCGGACGCAATCGCACCCGATCACGCTGCGCGACCGTAGCCCGCGAAGACGCGCGTAACCGCCCTGATGAGCGCCATCGATGACCTTCCGCCGCTGCGAGAGGTGATCCACCGGCACGGTCTGAGAGCCAAGAAGTCGCTCGGGCAGAATTTTCTTCTCGACCTCAACCTCACCGCCCGCATCGCGCGCGCGGCCGGTCCGCTCGACGGCGTGGACGTGATCGAGATCGGTCCCGGGCCGGGCGGGCTCACGCGCGCGCTTCTCGCCGCCGGCGCGCGTCGGGTGATCGCGGTCGAGCGCGACGACCGCGCCATCGCCGCGCTCCAAGAGATCGCCGCGCGGTATCCGGGCCGCATCGAGATCGTCGCCGGCGATGCTCTCGACTTCGATCCGCGCGACCGTCTCGGCGACGCGCCGGCGCGCGTCTTCGCAAACCTGCCCTACAACATCGCCACCGCTCTGCTGGTTGGCTGGCTCACGCTCGAGCCATGGCCGCCCTGGTACGACCGGCTGGTGCTGATGTTCCAGCGCGAGGTCGCCGAACGCATCGTCGCGGTTCCCGGCTCCAAGAGCTATGGACGGCTTTCGGTCCTCGCCGGCTGGCGTTCGCAAGCGCGCATCCTGTTCGACGTCGCCGGCAGCGCCTTTGTGCCGCGGCCCCGGGTGACGTCGTCCCTGGTCAGCCTGGTGCCGCGGCAAGAACCGCTCGCCGTCGAGCGCGACGCGCTCGAGCGCGTGACGCAAGCCGCCTTTGGCCAGCGTCGCAAGATGCTGCGCCAGAGCCTGAAATCGCTGGGCACCGATGCGCTGGCGTTGCTCGACAGCGCCGGCATCGCGGCGACGGCCCGCGCCGAGGATATCCCGGTCGCAGGCTTCGTTGCCCTCGCGCGAGCCTTCGCCGCCGGCCGAGCGCCGCGACCATCGCCGGCGTGACAACCACGGCCGCGGCAATGCCTGGCAAGCGCGCGCTCGCACGGATCGCGCGACACCCCAACCGATCGGATGAAATAGCCGGACCTTCGCTAGCGCGGCGCGCAAGCGCTTGTTCGCGCCGCCGCCGGGATCCGGTGGTCGGGCGTCACAGCTCGGCCTGCAGCCGGCGGACAAAATCCGACAGTCCGGTCTGCCGTTGGCACCTCAGGCGCTCGGCCGCGAGAATCGATTGCACCTGCGCGAAGGCATGATCGATATCGGTATTGATCACGACGTAATCGTACTCCGCCCAGTGGCTCATCTCGTCGGCGGCCTTGGCCATGCGAGCGTGAATAACCTCATCGGAATCCTGCGCCCGCGTCCGCAGCCGCCGCTCGAGATCGGGAATCGACGGCGGCAGCACGAAAACGCTGACGAGATCGCGACCGGCCTGTTGGAGTTGCTGGGTGCCTTGCCAGTCGATGTCGAACAAGACGTCGCGGCCGCGCGCGAGCGCGGCCTCCACCGGCGCGCGCGGCGTGCCGTAGCGATGGCCGAATACCTGCGCCCATTCCAGCAACTCGCCCTTCTCGACCATGGCTTCGAAGCGTGCCGCATCGATGAAATGATAGTCGCGGCCGTCGGTTTCGCCCGGCCGTTGCCTGCGCGTCGTCACCGAGATTGAAAGGTCGATGTTCGGATCGGCGGCGAGCAGCCTGCGCGACAGGGTGGTCTTGCCCGCGCCCGAGGGCGAGGACAGCACCAGCATCAGCCCGCGGCGGGCGATCGCTGCCTCTTGGTGACCGCCGCTTGCCGTCATCGATTTATTCCAAATTCTGCACCTGCTCGCGGAACTGCTCGACCACGCTCTTGAGCTCCAGCCCGATATTGGTGAGCTCGACGTCGTTCGACTTGGAGCAGAGCGTGTTGGCTTCGCGATTGAGTTCTTGAGCGAGGAAATCGAGCCGGCGGCCGACCGCCCCGCCGTGGGCCATCAGCCGCTCGGCCTGCGCGACATGGGAGGCGAGCCGGTCGAGCTCCTCGCGGATATCGGCCTTGCTGGCGATCAGGATCGCCTCTTGATGCAGTCGATCGGAATCGAAGCGGCTGGAGGCATCCAGCAGCATCGCCACTTGCTCGGCGATGCGCGCCTTGATCGCTTCGGGCCGCCGGCCGGGCGCGGCGTCCGCCCGCGCGGCCAGCGCGGCGATCTCCTTGACGCGCTGGGTCAGGACCTGACCCAGCGCCTCGCCTTCGTGCCGCCGCATGGCGGCGAGCGCCGCAACTGTGTCGGTGAAGCCGGCGATGACCGCGGCTTCAGCCGCGCGTCGATCCTCCTCGCGCTCGTCTTCGTCGACGACCTCGATCACGCCCTTGAGCGAGAGTATGCCGTCGAGCCGGGGCTGGGCGGCGTCCACCCGGCCGGCGAGGCCCTTGATGGTCGCGAGCACCGCCGCGAGCACCGGCTCGTTGACCCGCACGACCGGCACGACGCCTTGCCGCTCGACCGTGAGCGTCGCGTAGACGGTGCCGCGGGCGAGCAGCTGGGCGCCGCTGTTGCGCGCCGGAGCCTCGACCGCGTCCCAGCCCGGCGGCAGGCGCAGCCGCAGGTCGAGCCCCTTGGCATTGACCGATTTCAACTCCCAGGCCCAGCTATAGGCGCCGCTCACGCCGTGGCTGCGCGCGAAGCCGGTCATGCTCGAGAGCGCCATCGGCCTCTATCCACGGACAAATCTTGGATGACCGCCGGGACCTTAGCGGCGGGGGCGGGAGGTCACAAGACCACAGCGCGCAGGCGAGATGATGCCCTATTGTGCCGCACCGGCGGCGCGCGAGGAGGCGCCGTTGGCGCCGCGTTTGCCGCGCGGCGCGGGCGCCGGCGCTGCGCGCGCCGGAGCGGTCGGCGCCGGCGGCGCTTGCGCATCCGGAGCGCGCGCTTCTCCGCTCTGCTCGTGCTCGATCACGCGCAAGCGCGCGACGTTCTTGAGGTGCTGATCGTAGCTCTCGGCGAAGGCATGTCCGCCGCTGCCGTCGGCGACAAAATACAGTTCCTTCGTACGCGCCGGATTCGCGGCCGCCTCGATCGAGGCACGGCCGGGATTGGCGATCGGCCCCGGCGGCAAGCCGTCGATGACGTAGGTGTTGTAGGGCGTCGGCTGCGCGATCTCGCTCTTGGTGAGCGGACGGCCGAGCGTTCCCTTGCCGAAGACGAGGCCGTAGATGATGGTCGGATCCGATTGCAGCTTCATCTTCTGCTTCAGCCGATTGGTCAGCACTGCGGCGATGCGCGTGCGCTCTTCCGGCTTGCCGGTCTCCTTCTCGATGATGGAGGCGAGAATGACGAGTTGATCGGGGGTCTTGAGCGGCAAGTCGGGATTGCGCCGCTCCCAGACCTCCCGCACCAGCCGATCTTGCGCCGAGCGCATGCGCTGGATCATCTGCTCGCGCGTGAAGCCGCGGTTGAAAAGGTAGCTGTCGGGCAGAAGGCTGCCTTCTCTCGGAACGTCCTTGATGTTGCCCGTGAGAACGTCGTTTTCCAGCAGCCGCGCAACGATCTGTTCCGATGTCAGGCCCTCGGGAATGGTGAGCTGGTGTTGCACCACCTTCCCTTCGACGATGGTCTCCACCACATCTTTCACGCTGGCTTGCTTGGGAAAGAGATATTCGCCGGCCTTGAGCTCGGAGCGCGCCTTGAGCGCGAACACTCCGCCGATGAAGACGAGGCGGTGCGCGTCCACAACTCCTTCGCGCGCGAGCAGATCGGCGATGTCCATGATGCCGGAGCGCGGCGGGATGTTGACGACCTTGTCTTGTTGCAAGGGACCCGGCGCCTCGATCCGGCTCTTGCCGATGACCGCCGCGCCGCCGCCGACGATGAGGAGGAGCACCAGCACGGTGAAAACGGCATTGCCCACGATCACCAGCGGATTGCGCGCACGCCGCGACGGACGATTGGGTGCCGGCACGTGATCGGGCTCGAGCGCCGCGCGCGGGCTGCGCGGCGCGATGCGCTTGGGCTCGCCCAGCGCGTTCGCAAGTCCATCCGGCCGCCCGGATATGGGCGGCTCCGGGTCGCCCACACCGAGTGCCACCCTTGCGGGCGCGATCGACGCGGCCGCGGGTTTGCCCGGCCCTAACCCCTCCGACATGGGCGCACCGGCTCTCGCAAGGCCCGAGGCAACCGGATTGAGGCCGGTCGTCCCCGAGCCCGTGCCGACTTGGTCGGAACGGGCCAGGCTCTTCGCCGCCGCGAGCGGCGGCGGCTGCAACGGCAAGCCGGCCGCGACCCGATGGGGTGCCGTCGACGGGTCGGGCCGATCCGATCTCGCGGGTTGCCCCGATGGCTGGCTCGAACCCGTTGGGAAAGGCAACCCGGCGGAGGCACCCGGCATGCGCGGGAGCGAAGGCGACCCATCCCCGATGGCCGGGGAGGCTTTGGAGGTATCCGATGCGTCCTCTGGACGCACGGGATCGCGACCGTTGCTCCCAGGCGGCGCGTTTTCCGAATTCACCGCCATGCCCCTAGCTTCACGCCCACCATCGCCGCAACCACCACGTCCGATTCGGGTATCGACCAGCGCCCGTTTTAGCGCCTCGGCACGCCCAGCTTGCCGGTCCCCGAAGATCCCCAGGCGGAATCGGACGAACCGAACCCACTCATATTACAGGCGAATATGGCAAAGGTAGGAACCCGGATAAATGCCAGATCAAAGCCGTTCTTGGAGGCAAATCTGGTGCGCCGGCACAATAGAACCGAACAATTCCGAATGCGATCCCGCCCACCGTGCTGACGGGCGCCTTTGCGCTAATCCACGACGCGGCGAAATACCAGCGAGGCGTTCGTTCCGCCAAATCCGAACGAATTGGAGAGAACCACATTAATGTCGCGCTTTTTCGAGTGGTGCGGCACAAGATCGATCGGCGTCTCCACCGACGGATTGTCGAGGTTGATGGTTGGGGGCGCGACACCATCACGCATGGCGAGGATCGAGAAAATGGCCTCGACCGCGCCGGCCGCGCCCAACAGGTGTCCGATCGAGGACTTGGTCGAGGACATGCACACGCGGCCGACCGCGTTGCCGGCCAGACGATGCACCGCAGCAAGCTCGATTTCGTCGCCGACCGGCGTCGACGTGCCATGGGCATTGATGTAGTCGATCTCGGCCGCCGAAACGCCGGCGCGCTTGATCGCCGCATTCATGCAGCGCAACGCACCATCGCCATCCTCGGCGGGCGCCGTGATGTGATAGGCGTCCCCTGAGAGCCCGTAGCCGACGAGCTCGGCGTAGATCCTGGCGCCGCGGGTCTTGGCATGCTCATAGGATTCGAGCACGACAACGCCCGCGCCCTCGCCCATCACGAAGCCGTCGCGATCACGATCGTAAGGGCGGGATGCGCGTTCGGGAGTATCATTGAACGAGGTGGACAGCGCGCGACAGGCGACAAATCCCGCCATGCCGATCCGCGAGATCGGCGACTCCGTGCCGCCTGCCACCATGACCTCGGCATCGCCGAGCGCTATTAATCGTGCAGCATCTCCGATCGCATGCGCACCGGTGGAGCAGGCGGTGACCACCGCATGGTTGGGGCCCTTGAGGCCGTGCGCAATCGACACATATCCCGATGCGAGATTGATCAGGCGGCCGGGGATGAAGAACGGCGACACCCGCCGCGGCCCGCGCTCCTTCAGCACGATCGCGGTCTCGGCGATGCCGGTGAGACCGCCGATCCCGGACCCGATCATGACGCCGGTCTGGATCTGGTCCTGGTAGGTCGCAGGCTTCCAGCCCGCATCGTCGAGCGCCTGGCGCGCGGCGCACATGGCGAAGACGATGAAATCGTCGACCTTGCGTTGCTCCTTCGGCTCCATCCATTGATCAGGATTGAAGCTGCCGTCCGAGCCGTCACCACGCGGAACCTGACAGGCGATCTTCGCCGCCAAATCGGAGACGTCGAAGCTCTCGATGGGTCTTGCGCCGCTTTCGCCGTTGATGAGGCGTCGCCAGGTCGGCTCGACGCCGCACGCGAGCGGCGTCACCATGCCGAGTCCCGTGACGACGACGCGTCTCATCTTCGACTCCTTGCCCCGCAGTCAATAGCATACTCTCCGGACGCCGAGCCGCGCCCGGGCCATGCCAGATCGCCAAACTGCGAGAGTCCGTCCAAAAAGACGGCGGGTGTCAGCTTTTTGCGTTTTTTTCGAGAAATTTGATGGCGTCGCCGACCGTCAAGATGGTCTCGGCCGCGTCGTCGGGAATCTCACAACCGAATTCTTCCTCGAACGCCATGACGAGTTCGACCGTGTCGAGGCTGTCGGCACCGAGATCGTCGATGAAGCTGGCGTTCTCGGTCACCTTGTCGGCTTCCACGCCCAGGTGCTCCACGACGATCTTCTTCACCCGCTCGCCAATGTCACTCATCGCTGCAACCTCGTGTCCTCAGAATTGGGCTCGATCGGTCGGCGCCCCCGAGCCACCGCGGCGTGGGCTTGCGTGGTGTCCGGCGAATCATCGGGTCGCGAGCGGACCCCCCTGTGATGATTGGAACCGTTGTGCCGCCCCAGCCAAACCGAGTTTCGGTTACCATACTTCAAAAGGCTTGGCCAGCGCGGCGCACCCGCAAGGGGAACCCCCGCGGGGGCTCCAATGGCGACACTCAAATCATCGCCATCCCGCCGTTCACGTGAAGCGTCTGTCCGGTGACGTAAGCGGCCTCGTCCGAGGCGAGAAAGACCGCAGCCGCCGCCACATCGGCCCCGGCGCCGAGCCGGCCCGCCGGCACCCGGGCAAGAATCGCCTCCCGCTGCTTGTCGTTGAGCTTGTCGGTCATGGCCGTGGCAATGAAGCCCGGCGCAATCGCGTTCGCCGTGACGCCGCGCCTGGCATATTCGGCCGCGATCGACTTGAGCATCCCGATCATGCCGGCCTTGGTCGCGGTGTAATTGCCTTGGCCGGCATTGCCGGTCAGGCCGACCACCGAGCTAATGCCGATGATCCGGCCGAAGCGGCGCCGCATCATTCCACGCACGGCCGCACGCGCCAGCCGAAAGGTCGCCGTCAGATTGACCGCGACGACCTGATCCCAATCCTCGTCCCGCAACTGGACCAGCAGGTTGTCTCTCGTGATTCCGGCATTCGCCACCAGGATATCGAGCTTGCCCATGGCTTCCTCGGACTTCGGCACCAGTGCCTCGACCTCTTCCTTGTCGGCGAGATCGCAGGGCAGCACGTGGACGCGGTCCTTGAGCTCGCCGGCGAGTTGTTCGAGCACGTCGCGCCGCGTGCCGGAGACCGCGACCGCCGCACCCTGCTGGTGAAACGCGCGCGCGATCGCCGCGCCGATCCCACCGGTCGCTCCGGTGACGAGCGCCGTCTTGCCGGTCAGATCGAACATCGATCGCTCCTCGCGCCAGGCCTTCGCCGATTCCGCAGCACTGTCAGACGAACATATCGACACTATCTCGGATGGACTTTGAACGCTGCGATGTCGCCCGGCGTCCCGATCGGAACACCGCTTGCGCCATCGACGATCCGCTTGACCAGGCCACTCAACACCTTGCCGGCACCGACTTCGTAGAATGTGGTGACGCCCGCGGCCGCCATGAAGGCGATCGACTCGCGCCAACGCACCGTTCCGGTGACTTGCGCAACAAGCGCGCGCACGATGTCGCCGGGATCGCTGACCGGTCTGGCCAGCACATTGGCGACGATCGGCACCACCGGCGGCTTCACCGCCACCTCCGCCAGCGCCGCCGCCATGGCGTCAGCAGCCGGGCGCATCAGCGCGCAGTGGAAGGGGGCGGAAACCGGCAGCATCATGGCACGCTTCGCGCCTTTACCCTTGGCGATTTCGACCGCGCGCTCGACGGCGCCCTTGTCGCCGGAGACGACAACCTGCTGGCCGCCGTTGTCGTTCGCAGCCTCGCAAACCTGACCTTGCGCGGCCTCGACCGCGACCGTAACCGCCTGATCGAAGTCGAGCCCAAGCAGGGCGGCCATGGCGCCGGTTCCGACCGGGACTGCCTTCTGCATGGCGCGACCACGGATCCGCACCAGCCGCGCCGCGTCGCCAATCGTGAGCGCGCCGGCGGCGGCGAGCGCCGAATATTCCCCGAGCGAATGGCCGGCAACGAACTGCGCGTCGCGCGCCAAATCCAGCCCCGCCTCGGCCTCCAACACCCGCGTGGCCGCAAGCGACACCGCCAGCAGGGCGGGCTGCGCGTTTTCGGTCAATGTCAGGGTCTCCGCCGGCCCTTCCCAGATGACCTTGGTGAGCTTGTCGCCGAGCGCGGCATCGACCTCCTCGAACACCACGCGTGCCGGCAAAAAGGCGTCAGCGAGGGCCTTGCCCATGCCGACGGCCTGGCTGCCTTGGCCCGGGAATACGAAAGCGAGCGACATTCCCTCCCCTTGACGCGATCGGCCCTAAGACACCCCCCCGACATCCGCGCTGTCAAGCCGAGCAGAGGTCCGCTGCCGGCGCATTGCGCGCCGTTCGCGCCTTGCCTTTTGTTCGGAACTCCGTATAAACCCCGCTTCCGCTCGATCCCGGTTGGGAGCTGAACGGACAGCCGCTCGGTTGAACGCCGCGCGGTAGGGCCGTGTGGCCCGATGTCCGGTGTTTCCGCCTTCTGAGCTTTCGAGCCTTTCCCGAAAGGGCTCGAAGGGCTTTGCGCCGGAGAGGAGCACGACACGAGGGAAAGGCATCCGCATGCCGCTCTACGAACACGTCTTCCTGACGCGCCAAGACGCCAGCGCGCAGCAGGTGGAAGAGCTCACCGCACAGTTCAAAAGCGTCATCGAGCAGATGGGAGGCAAGGTCGCCAAGACCGAGCAATGGGGCGTGAAGTCGCTCACCTATCGGCTACGCAAGAACCGCAAGGCGCATTTCACATTCTTCAATGTCGAGGCGCCGTCGGCAGCGCTCAGCGAGGTCGAGCGGCAGCAGCGGCTCAGCGAGGATGTGCTGCGCTATCTCACCGTTCGCGTGGACGAGCACGAGGAAGGCCCCTCCGCGATGATGCGCAAGGTCGACCGCGACCGCGAGCGCGACGACCGGGGTTTCGGCTTTCGTGACCGGGATCGCGGCGGCTTTCGTGACCGCGATCGAGACCGTGGCGAGCACCGCCGCGACCGCGAGGGCCGGCCGCCGCGCGAAGGCTTCGACGAGCCGGCGCCGGCCGCGGCAATCGAGGAGTGACGGCCATGGCATCACAACCGCAGACCCGCCGGCCATTCTTTCGCCGCCGCAAGACCTGTCCGTTCTCGGGCGCCAATGCGCCGAAGATCGACTACAAGGATGTGAGGCTGTTGCAACGCTACGTCTCCGAGCGCGGCAAGATCGTGCCGAGCCGGATCACGGCGGTCTCGGCAAAGAAGCAGCGAGAGCTGGCGCGCGCCATCAAACGCGCCCGCTTTCTCGGCTTGTTGCCCTACGTGATCCGCTGACGAACGACAGAGAAACCGACGGTAGAGGACGCCCGACAGAGCACGAGCGGCAAAGTAGCAAAAGTTCGCCTCTCGTCCGTCTGTCGTCGATCGTCCGTCCTCTTATGGTTGGGCCGGACTTGATCCGTCTCTAACCGCTGATGAAGCGGGACAGCTTGAGATGATGCAGATCGTACTGGTCGGACTTGGAGCTGGCGCGGCAGCAGCGCTCCTGTTCGCGTCCGTGGTCTCGGGATCGATCGCCGCGATCTTCCTGTTCTATCTGGCGCCGTTGCCGATCCTGATCGCCGCGCTCGGCTGGAGTCACGTGGCCGGGCTGATCGCAGCGGCGTCTGCGACAGCGGTGGTCGCCGTGCTTTCGGGCGTGTTCTTCATCGCCGTGCCGGTCATTGCCTTCGGAGCCTGGTGGCTCGGCTATTTGGCGCTCTTGGCGCGTCCAGCGGCAAATGGTGGCGCCGGCGCGCTCGAATGGTACCCGGTCGGCCGGCTTGTGCTGTGGTCAGCGGTGATCGGCACCCTGGTCGTCGCCGCCGCCGTTCCCAATTTCGGCACCGACCAGGAAAGCCTGCAGGCAGGTCTGCGCAAGACTTACGAGCGCATCCTGCGCGACCATTCATTGATCGACGTGCTGGTGGTGGCTGTTCCGCCGGCTGCAGCCGTGTTCTCCACCATCACCAACGTGTTCAACCTCTGGCTCGCCGCACGCGTCGTGAAGATTTCAGGTCGACTCAAGCGACCATGGCCGGATCTGGCGGCTTTGACATTGCCGGCGTCCGTCTCGGGGCTGCTCGCGGCCGCGATCGCCGGCTCGTTCCTGCCCGATCTCATGGGCATTCTGTCCGGGGCGTTTGCGGCGAGCCTGCTCATGGCGTTTGCGATCCTCGGATTTGCCGTGCTGCATGCGATCACGCGCGGCATGAGCAGCCGCGTCTTCGTGCTCGCGGGCGTCTATGTCGCCGCGCTCATCATCGGCTGGCCGGTCTTGGCGATGTCGATCCTAGGTCTCGCCGAAGCCGCCTTCGACATTCGCGGTCGCGTCGCCCGAAAGCGCGGACCGCCGAGCTTGCGGACTTGATGAATTCGAACCGTCGACGGATGGAGATACACAATGGAAGTGATCCTGCTTGAGCGCGTCGCCAAGCTCGGCCAGATGGGCGACGTCGTGCGCGTCAAGGATGGCTTTGCACGCAACTTTCTGTTGCCCAACGGCAAAGCGCTACGCGCGACCAAGGAGAACCGCTCGCGCTTCGAGAACATGAAGGTCGAACTCGAAGCGCGCAACCTCGCGCAAAAGGGCGAGGCGGAAAAGGTCGCAGAGAAGCTCGACGGCCAGAGTTTCACGGTGCTGCGCCAGGCGGCCGAGGGCGGCCAGCTGTACGGCTCGGTATCGCCGCGCGATCTCGCCGCGCTGGTCACGGAGAAGGGTTTTGCGGTCAGTCGCGCCCAAATCGCGCTCAATGCGCCGATCAAGACGATCGGATTGCACAAGGTGCCGGTCTCGCTGCACCCCGAAATCGAGGTGCGGATCAACGTGACGGTCGCGCGCAACGCGGACGAAGCCCAGCGAATCGCGCGCGGCGAGGACATCAGCGTCGTCCGTACGGAAGATGAAGAGGCGGCCGCGGCGGCGGCCGCCGCGGCGGAAGCCTTCTTCGAGCCTGAGGTGGTGGAGGCGCGCCGTAGCCGCGAGGCCGCGCCGGAGAGCCCAAAGGCGGAAGCGGAACCGGAGAAGAAGGGGTAATCGGAGTCGAGCGCTGGGAGCACGTCGGCGGCAAGCGCGCCCAGGGCTATTCCTCGAACGCCTCGGCGGCGCTGATCGCTGGCGGGGTCGCGGCCGCGGCCGGCGGCGAAGTCGGCTCCGCACCCTGCGCCCCGGTCGGCAGCGCGCCGGCTTCCACGCTCTGCGACGGGCGACGAGGCCGGGCCGCGCCCCCTTCCGCCGTAGTCGCGGTCCGATGGCCGGTTGCCGTCGTCGGCAATGCCGCCTGGCCTTCCGGCTGCTTGCCCGGGTCGCTCCCTGGCGGGGTCGCCGGCCTGGACCCGGTTTCGGTCCCAGCCGCTTGGCCCGCGCCCAAAGCCGGCGGCCGCCGTTGGCGAACCGCGCGGGCATCACTGCCTATCGAGGCAAGATAGGCGGCCATTGCCGCCGCTTCCGGTCCCCCGGTGGTATAATGTTCCCGCAGGAATGCCGCATTGGTCGGCCGCAGCTCCCGCGGGCTGCGGTGGCAGGCGTTGCAGGTATCGGAGAAAATTTGCGCGGGCGATTTGCCGGCGTCGAGGTTGGCTTGCGCCTGCGCCGGCGCAGCCGCCCCCGCGACCACGATTGCGACCATCCACGGCACCACCCGACCCAGCCTCGACACGATGACCTCTCCGTGACGGCCGGACCCGCAGGCCGACCCTTGCTCCGACTCTTTGGCCAAACCGGTGCGACCTCGCTCGCTCCCTGGCCTGGATTTCATCGCCACCGCTCGGCGCAAGCGCGTTGCCGCAGCGAAAAGACTTTGTTTTAATCCCCCTCCGAGTGGGCTGCCGTCGCGATTGGGCGCGGCCTGAGGTATTGCAGGAACGCCGGTGGACGCCAATTGTGTCGCGGGCGTGGCAGGGCCAAGGCGGTCGATACGGTAGAGAAGGCGGCCGATGGATCGGTTGCTTCGGACGGTATTCGAAAGGTTGATCCGTGTCGGGAATCTCCGGGTCACGACCGCGGGCGGCTCGACTTTTACCTTCGGGGATGGAACCGGCACGCCGGCAGCGATCCGCTTCACCACGCGGGCAGCCGAACGCGGCATCCTCATCGATCCGGCGTTGCGGTTTGGCGAAGCCTATATGGATGGCGGCATTGTCGTCGAGCAGGGTTCGATCGCCGACGTCCTGGCCATCGTGCTGGGCCAGCGCCACGATGGCGAATTGCCGGCGTGGACGCGCCTGCGATGGCTCTTCCGCTACCTCAATCGCCGCCTGAGACAGTTCAATCCGCGCTCGCGGGCGCGCCGCAACGTCGCGCATCACTACGATCTCGACGAGCAGCTTTACGCGACTCTTTCTCGACGCCGACCGGCAGTACAGCTGCGCCTATTTCGAGAGCGGCGAGCAGTCGCTCGACGACGCTCAACTCGCCAAGAAACGCCATCTCGCGGCGAAGCTTCTGATCGCGCCCGATCAGCGCGTGCTCGATATCGGCTGCGGCTGGGGCGGGCTTGCGCTCTATCTCGCCGAGCTTTGCGGCGCGCGCGTCACCGGCATCACGCTGTCGGAGCGAGCAGCTTGCGCTCGCACGCGCGCGCGCCGCCGAGAAGGGACTAGCCGGCAGGATCGACTTCCGTCTGCAGGACTATCGCGACGTGCCGCAGAAATTCGATCGTATCGTCTCGGTCGGCATGTTCGAGCATGTCGGCGTCGGCTTCTACGACGCTTTCTTCGGCAAGATGTCGCGCGCTCCTCGACGACAATGGCGTGATGCTGCTGCATTCGATCGGACGGTCGGAAGGTCCCAATATCACCAATCCGTGGATCGCAAAGTACATCTTCCCCGGCGGCTACATACCGGCGCTGTCCGAGGTGCTGCCGGCGGTCGAGCGCGCAGGCCTGCTCGTCACCGATATCGAGATCCTGCGCCTGCATTACGCCGAGACGCTCAAGGCTTGGCGCGACCGTTTCCTCGCCCACCGCGAGGAGGTCGAACGGCTCTACGACGCGCGTTTCACCCGCATGTGGGAGTTCTATCTCGCGGCGTCCGAGATGGCGTTCCGCGAGCAGGCGATGATGGTTTTCCAGCTCCAGCTGACCAAACGGCAGGGCATCGTGCCGATGACCCGCGATTACATGGCGCGGGAAGAGGCGTCGGCTGCGCGCACTCGAACGCGGTGGCCGGCCGCCGTTGCGGCTCGCGGGCGAGTGATTCTGTCCTTCGCCCATCATCGTCCAACATCGTCAATACTTCCGCTGCTGGCTTTGACAGTAATTTTCACCCGGTGATGAACGGGGAAACCTGGCAAGCAGGATTCCCGCGCAGCTCCTCGCCTGTGCTATTTGCAATCCTTCCCTGTCGCCGTGCGTCGTTGCCGCACCACTCGGGTGCGTGCTGTGCCTCGATGTCGTCATAAAATCAAAACACTGGAAATCTCATGGCCATCGAATCAGTATCACGCAAGCCGACGGCGGAACCCGCTACGCCCGCTTATCGCGCCGCGCCGCACAATATCGAGGCGGAACAGGCGCTTCTGGGCGCGATCCTCGTCAACAACGAGGCGCTTTACCGCGTCAGCGATTTCCTCGAGCCGCAGCATTTCTTCGAGCCAGTCCACCAGCAGATCTACGACATTTCACGTAGCCTGATACGGACCGGCAAGCTGGCGTCGCCGGTGACCTTGAAGACGTTCCTCCCCGGCCGAGATCGACATCGTCGGGTTGACGCTCGCTCAGTATCTCGCCCGCCTTGCCGCCGAGGCCACCACCATCATCAACGCCGTGGATTACGGGCGCACGGTCTACGATCTCGCGATCCGCCGCGAGCTGATCGGCATCGGCGAGGACATGGTCAACGTGGCCTTCGATGCGCCGGTCGATTTCGCGCCGGGCGACCAGATCGAGGACGCCGAGCGCCGCCTGTACGAGCTCGCGGAGATCGGGCGCTATGGCGGCGGTTTCCAGAAGTTCGAAACCGCGCTCACCACCGCCGTGGACATGGCGGCGCGCGCCTATCAGCGCGAAGGAAAGCTCTCGGGCCTGGCAACGGGTCTCAAGGACCTCGACAGCAAGATGGGCGGCCTGCAGCCGTCCGACCTGATCATCGTCGCCGGCCGGCCCGGCATGGGCAAGACCGCGCTCGCCACCAACGTCGCCTACAACGTCGCGCGCGCGTGGCGCGGCGAGGTGCGTGCCGACGGCCATATCGACACCGTGAACGGCGGCATCGTCGGCTTCTTCTCGCTGGAAATGTCGGCCGAGCAGCTCGCCACGCGCATCATCGCCGAGCAGAGCGGCATTCCCTCGAGTACGATCAGGCGCGGCGGCATCAACGAGCGTGATTTCGAGAAGATCAAGGACGTGGCGATCGAGCTGCAACACTTGCCGTTTTTCATCGACGAGACGGGCGGGCTGACGGTTGCGCAGCTTGCCGCCCGCGCGCGCCGTCTCAAGCGACAAAAAGGTCTCGATCTCCTGGTCATCGACTATATCCAGCTGCTGCAGGGCTCGACCCGGCGCGCACAGGAAAACCGCGTGCAGGAGGTGACCGAGATCACCACCAGCCTCAAGGCGCTCGCCAAGGAGCTCAACGTGCCGGTCATGGCGCTGTCGCAATTGTCGCGTCAGGTCGAGAACCGCGACGACAAACGCCCGCAGCTCTCCGACCTGCGCGAATCCGGCTCGATCGAGCAGGACGCTGACGTAGTGATGTTCGTGTTCCGCGAGGAATATTACTTGAGCAACAAGGAGCCGCGGCCCGGCACCGACGACTACACCAAGTGGCAGGTGGAGATGGCCGCGGTGCACGGCAAGGCCGAGATCATCATCGGCAAGCAGCGGCACGGCCCCACCGGCACCGTCAACGTCCAATTCGACGCCGCGGTCACCCGCTTCGACAATTTGGCGCGCGACGATCAGATGCCGGAGCGAATTTAGCCCCGGCAGAGACGGACAATGCCGGGCGCGTGACGCCGACCATCCGTGCCATTCGCGCGCAGGTCCGGCCGCACGGCACACCACCAGCATCCGCCGTTGCCGGATACGCAGCCGCGCTCAGCTCGGGCTGCTCGCGATCATGCCCGCACTGGACGGGCGCCCCCCGGCCCGCCATAACTCGGCTATGACCGTCCACGATCCCGCCTTGCGCCCGGCCGCGATGTCGCCCGCTGCTTCCAACGCAATGGAAGCGGGCGGTATCCTTACCATTGACCTCGCGGCGATCGCGGCCAACTGGAAGATGCTGTCGAACACGACCCTGCCGGTCGAGTGCGCCGCGGTGGTCAAGGCCGATGCCTATGGCTGCGGCCTCGAACCGGTCACCGGCGTGCTGTCCAAGGCCGGGTGCAGGACCTTCTTCGTCGCCGATGTCGCGGAAGGACGACGCGTGCGGGCGATCGCGCCCGACGCGACCATCTACGTGCTCAACGGGGTGATGCCGGGCTCGGCGCAGGCGTTCGCAGACGAGCATTTGCGGCCGGTCATCAATAGCGCAACCGAACTCGCCGAGTGGGACGCCTTCGTGGCCACCAGGAACTGGCGCGGCGGCGCCGCGCTCCATGTCGATACCGGGATGAACCGGCTCGGTATCACGGTCGACGAGGCGGTCGCCATCGCTCCCCGCCTGCAATCCGAAAATCATGGTTTCACGTTGCTGATGAGCCATCTCGCCTGCGCCGAGACGCCCGATCATGCGATGAACGACCGGCAGATCCGTCTGTTTCGCGAAATCCGCATCCTCTATCGCGGGGTGGCATCCTCGCTTGCCAATTCCTCCGGCATCTTTCTCGGCGGCACCGTGTACTGCGACCTGGTTCGGCCGGGCGTTGCGCTTTACGGCGTCAATCCAACGCCGGGTCGGAAAAACCCCATGCGCCCAGTGGTCGAGCTCAAGGGCCGGATCATTCAAGTGCGCACGGTCAACAAAGGCGAGAACGTGGGTTACGGGGCAGCCTTCACCGCATCGCGCTCGAGCCGTGTCGCGGTCGTGGCGGTCGGCTATGCCGACGGGTTCCTGCGCGTCGGCGGGTGCCTCCAGGGGCAAAGCCGCAGCCGAGGTGATCGTCGCGGGGACGCGCTGTCCCATTGCCGGCCGCGTGTCGATGGACCTGTTCGCCGTCGACGTCACCGATCTGGCCGAGGGCACTGCCCGCCGTGGCGATCTTGCCACCCTGATCGGCGACGGCATGAGCATCGACGACCTCGCCGCCGCCATGGGCACCATTGGCTACGAGGTGCTCGTCAATCTCGGCCGGCGTTACCACCGGGTGTACAAGGGCACGTAGCTCGGGGTCGATTCCCCACAGCCCCGCGCGTAAGGCTGCCGATGCGCTTGCGCTTGGCGCTGCGCCGCAGCCGGAACACAAGCGGGGCACGAGCGATAACGAAACGATGGCACGTCGCGAAGCGAGCTTCATCTGTCAGAACTGCGGCGCCGCCTACGGCCGCTGGCAAGGCAAGTGCGACGCCTGCGGCGAATGGAACACGATCGCCGAGGAAAACTCCGCCACCGCGCGCCCGCCGATGCCCGGCCGCGCGCCGCGCAAGGGCCGGCTGTTTGCGCTCGAGCCGCTCGCGGGCGCGGCTCACGATGCACCCCGGCTCGCTTCCGGGCTCACCGAGTTCGACCGCGTCACCGGTGGCGGTTTCGTGCGCGGCTCGGTGCTGCTGCTCGGCGGCGATCCCGGCATCGGCAAGTCGACGCTGCTGATCCAGGTCGCGGCCGCACTGGCCCGCGGCAAGCACCGGGTGGTCTACATTTCCGGCGAGGAGGCGATTGCGCAGGTGCGACTGCGCGCCGAGCGGCTCGGGCTCGCGGGCGCGCAGGTCGAGCTTGCCGCCGAGACCTCGATCGAGGATATCGTGGCCACGCTCGGCGAGCGCGAAACCCCGCGGCTCGTCATCATCGATTCGATCCAGACCATGTGGACCGACATGGTCGAATCAGCCCCCGGCACGGTGACGCAAGTGCGCGCGAGCGCGCAAGCGCTGATCCGGTTCGCCAAGCGCTCGGGAGCGGCCGTGATTTTGGTCGGTCACGTCACCAAGGACGGTCAGATCGCCGGGCCGCGCGTGGTCGAGCACATGGTCGACGCGGTGCTCTCCTTCGAAGGCGAAGGTTCGCACCAGTTCCGCATCCTGCGCGCGGTCAAGAACCGGTTCGGCCCGACCGACGAGATCGGCGTATTCGAAATGACCGGCGCCGGCCTGTGCGAGATCGCCAATCCATCCGAGCTGTTTCTGTCCGAGCGCGATCTCGGCTCGCCCGGCACCGCCGTCTTCGCCGGCATCGAAGGGAGCCGACCGCTGCTGGTCGAAATCCAGGCACTGGTTGCCCCCAGTGCCCTCGGTACGCCGCGGCGTGCGGTGAACGGCTGGGACCAGAACCGGCTGTCGATGGTGCTTGCCGTGCTCGAGGCCCATTGCGGCGTGCGGCTGTCCGGCCATGACGTCTATCTCAACGTCGCGGGCGGGCTGCGCATCCAGGAGCCGGCAGCCGACCTCGCCGCCGCCGCCGCCCTCGTCTCTTCGCTCGCCAATGCGCCCTTGCCGCCGGATGCGGTCTATTTCGGCGAAATCTCGCTGTCCGGCGCGGTACGCCCGGTGGCTCAGGCCGCGGCCCGGCTCAAGGAAGCGCAAAAGCTCGGCTTTGCCCGTGCCATTGTTCCGGAAGCGGCGCGCGGGGAAGGAGGCGAGCCGGGGCTGTCGCTCCAGTCAGTGAGCAGCCTGGTCAGCCTGGTCACCGACATCGCCGGACGACAGACAATGGACGGCGCACGCCGCAGGGCAGACGCACGATAGGACGGCCGTCAGTCATCGCGGTCTGCTCGCTTGCCTGTTGCCCTGCGCTGTCCCTCGTCCTCATTGTTTGCTCGGTCTCGGATCCGTGGCCGCGAGTTAACGGATCGACGGCCCTGTCGACCGGCGGGAAACGAACACTGCTGACCGGCTCGGGATTCACGTTCGTCCTGCGCACAATCCCGGTCAACAAGACGGGTGACGGGACAGCCTCATCCAGCTATACAGCGGCCGAACCGGGGCAGCGGCCGCCACCCGGTACTCGCACCCGGCGGGGAGACCTATAACGGCACGAATATTAACGAGTTGGGCCGATTCTGCGACGGGGGCTTGCCGGCAAGTCGCGACGCGCGGAGGTTGGTACAGTTCTACTCGCCGATTCGGCCGCCAGCGTCCCGCAAGCGTGGAGAATCCGAATCCAGTCATGCCCATCACGCTCCTCGACATCATCCTGATCGGCGTCATGCTCATTTCGGCGTTGCTCGCCATGATCCGCGGCTTCATGCGCGAGATTCTGTCGATCGCCGCGTGGGTGATCGCGGCGCTGGTGACGCTCTATTTCTATGCAAAGCTGCTGCCGTTCGCGAAGTCGTACTTCAATAACGACATCGTCGCGGCTGCGGTGGTGGTTGGCGGCACGTTTCTGGGCACATTGCTGATCGTTTCGGTCATCACCGTGCGATTCTCCGACATGGTGCTGGACAGCCGCGTCGGCGCGCTCGATCGCACCCTCGGTTTCCTGTTCGGGCTCGGGCGCGGCTTGATCATCGTGGTCGTGGCCTTCCTGTTCTTCGCCTGGCTGGTGCCCGATCGCAGCCAGCCCGAATGGGTCCGCAGCGCCAAGTCGCGCGTCGTGCTGCAGGGCACGGGCGACTGGTTGATGTCGATGTTGCCGGACGATCCGGAAAGCACCATCTTGAAGCGGTTGAAGAAGCCGAAGCTGGAAGAGGACGAGCCGACGCCGGGGCAGCGATCGGGCCTCGATAGCCCGACCGAGCCCGGCGGCTACGGGTCGTCCGACCGCTCCGGCATGCAGCAGCTGATCCGGGGTAAGGCCCCCGCGCGTTGACGAGGCCCGGCACGGCAACGAGGAGATGAGCGAGATGACCGAAGCTCCAAGCGACGCCGGGCTCGATCCCGGCCGAAGCCGGGCTAGTCCGACTTCGGCCGGGCGTGAGCCATCGAGCTCCGGTGACCTTGGCTTCGACGGCGACCGGCTACGTGAGGAGTGCGGCGTCTTCGGCATATTCGGGCATCCGGACGCCGCCGCGATCACTGCGCTCGGCCTGCACGCCCTCCAGCATCGCGGGCAAGAGGCGGCCGGCATCGTCTCCTTCGACGGAAAAAGGTTCCATTCCGAGCGCCGGCTGGGCTTGGTCGGCGACAACTTCTCCCGCCGCGAGGTGATCGAGCGCCTGCCCGGCATGTCGGCCATGGGCCACGTGCGCTATTCGACCACCGGCGAGACCATCCTGCGCAACGTGCAGCCGCTGTTCGCCGAGCTCGAGGGCGGCGGCTTGGCAATCGGGCACAACGGCAATCTGACCAATGGGCTGACCCTGCGCCGCCAGCTGGTGCGCGACGGCGCCATCATGCAGTCGACGTCCGATACCGAGGTCATCCTCCATCTGGTCGCGCATGCCAAGCGCAACCGCTTCATCGACCGTTTTATCGAGGGCCTGCGTCAGCTCGAAGGCGCCTATGCGTTCGTCGGCCTCACCAACAAGAAGCTGATCGGCGCGCGCGATCCCTTGGGTATTCGTCCCTTGGTGATCGGCCAGCTCGACGGCCATCCGATCCTTGCCTCCGAAACCTGCGCCCTCGACATCATCGGCGCGAAATACGTTCGCGACGTGGAGAATGGCGAGGTCGTGGTCTTCGACGAAGACGGCGTGCACTCGCACAAACCGTTCCCGCCGATGGCGCCGCGGCCCTGCATTTTCGAATACATCTATTTCGCGCGCCCGGATTCGATCGTCGGCGGCCGCAACGTCTACGACGTGCGCAAGACCATGGGGGCGCAGCTCGCCCGCGAGGCGCCGGCGGCAGCCGACGTGGTGATTCCGGTTCCCGATTCCGGCGTCCCGGCGGCCATCGGATACGCCCAGGAGTCCGGCATCCCCTACGAACTCGGCATCATCCGCAATCATTATATCGGCCGCACCTTCATCGAGCCGAGCCAGCAGATCCGGCAGCTCGGCGTCCGGCTCAAGCACAGCGCCAATCGCGCTGTGGTGAACGGCAAGCGGATCGTGCTCATCGACGACTCCATCGTGCGCGGCACGACCTCGGTGAAGATCGTGCAGATGATGCGCGAGGCCGGCGCCAAGGAGGTGCATTTCCGCATCGCCTCCCCGCCCATCACCCACTCCGACTATTACGGCATCGACACGCCGGAGCGCGACAAGCTGTTGGCGGCGACCCACGACCTCGAAGGCATGAAGCGGTTCATCGGCGCCGACTCGCTCGCGTTCCTGTCGGTCGAGGGCATCTATCGCGCCATGGGCTACGAGCAGCGCGACCCGCTGCGCCCGCAATTTACCGACCATTGCTTCACCGGCGACTATCCGACGCACGCTGACCGACCGGACCGGTCAGGAAGCCTCGCCGCGCCAATTGTCGCTGCTCGCCGAGGCGAGCTGACCGCCGCGTGCCCCCGCCCCTTGCCGGCCGGATCGCGCTCGTCACCGGGGCGTCGCGCGGCATCGGCTACGCCACCGCGCTGGCGCTGGCGAAGGCTGGCGCGCACGTCGTCGCCGTGGCCCGCACGGTCGGCGGGCTCGAGGAACTCGACGACGCCATCAAGGCCGCCGGCGGCGCGGCCACGCTCGTGCCGCTCGATCTCAAGGACTACGCCGGCATTGACCGGCTCGGTCTCGCTCTGCGGGAGCGTTTCGGACGGCTCGATGTGCTGGTCGGCAATGCCGGCATCCTCGGCCCGCTTTCGCCGCTCGACCATGTCGAGGCGAAAGCGTGGGACGACGTGATGGCGGTCAACGTCACCGCCAATTGGCGACTCATCCACGCCCTGGACCGGCTGCTGCGACTCTCCGACGCCGGACGCGTGGTGTTCATCTCTTCGGGAGTGGCGGCGCGGGCGCTGGCCTATTGGGGCCCTTATGCCGTCTCCAAAGCGGCGCTCGAAGCGCTGGCGCGCACCTATGCGGCGGAAACGGCGACCAGCAACGTGCGCGTCAACCTGTTCACGCCGGGGCCGATCCGCACCAGCATGCGCGCGCAGGCGATGCCGGGCGAGGACCCGATGACGCTCGAAACGCCGGAGAAGGTCGCGGGCAAAATCGTCGAGCTGTGCCTGCCGAGCGTGCAGGAGAGCGGCAAGCTCTACGCCTATCCCAAGGGGAGGTTTCTGGATTTCCGGCCGCCGTCCTGAACACTTCCGATTCGTTGCGACCGGTGCGTTCGGACCGAGCGATCAGCGCCGATCCGGCGCATAGGGGTTCTTCTTCTCCCGCAGCATGAGCCGGATCGGCGTGCCGGGCAGATCGAAGCTTTCGCGCAAGCTGTTGACGAGATAGCGCCGGTAGGCATCCGGCACCGCGTCGGAGCGGCTGGTGAACAACACGAAGCTCGGCGGCCGGCTCTTCGGCTGAGTGACGTAGTCGAGCCGGATGCGGCGGCCGGAAACCGCCGGCGGCGGGTGGACGGCGACCACCTCGGCGAGCCAGCGATTGAGCGCGCTCGTGCCGATCCGTCGGTTCCATACCGCGTGCACGTCAACGACGGCTTGCATCAGCCGGTCGAGGCCCTCGCCGGTGAGGCCGGACACGGCGACGACCGGCACGCCCTTGACCTGCGGCAGGCAACGGTCGGCGTCTGCGCGCAACGTCTTGATGGCGCCCGCGCGGCGCTCGACCAGGTCCCACTTGCTCATGGCGATGACGAGCGCGCGCCCCTCGCGCTCGATGAGGTCGGCAATACGAAGGTCCTGCTCCTCGAACGGTCTTTCCGCGTCCATCAGCAGAATCACCACCTCGGCGAAGCGCACGGCGTTGAGCGCATCCGCAACCGACAGCTTTTCGAGTTTCTCCTCGATCCGGGCACGGCGGCGCAGCCCGGCGGTGTCGTGGACGCGAAAGTGTCGGTCGTGCCAAGTCAAATCGACCGCGATGGCGTCGCGGGTGATGCCAGCCTCGGGGCCGGTCAGCAGCCGCTCCTCGCCGAGCAGCCGATTGACCAGCGTCGATTTCCCGCAATTGGGGCGCCCGACCACCGCGATGCGGATCGGCCGTTGCTCGGCGCTCGCCTCTGGGCTGCGTGCGAGGTCGGTTGCATCGTCGCGCTTTTCCGCATCCGTCACCGGCGCGGTAGCCTCCGGCAGCGCCGCGCGCAGCGCGGCGTAAAGATCCGCGAGGCCCTCGTTATGTTCGGCCGAGATCGCGACCGGCTCGCCCAGGCCCAGTTCGTAGGCCTCGAGCACGCCGGCCTCGGCCGCCCTGCCCTCGCTCTTGTTGGCGACCAGGATCGCGGGTTTGCCCGATCTGCGCACGAGATCGGCAAAACCCCGGTCGCTGGGTGTCGACGGCGCGCGCGCGTCGACCAGGAACATGACCGCATCGGCGGCCGCGATCGCGGCCTCGGTCTGCTCCTGCATGCGGCCGGTCAGGCTCTCCGGCGCGGCCTGTTCGAGGCCGGCGGTGTCGATGACGGTGAACGCGAGATCGCCGAGCCGAGCCCGGCCTTCACGCCGATCGCGGGTGACGCCGGGGCGATCGTCGACCAATGCCAGGCGTTTACCGACGAGGCGATTGAACAGGGTCGACTTGCCGACGTTCGGCCGTCCGACAATGGCGACCGTGAAGCTCATGACCGGCACAGCGCGTTGTGGATGTCGCTCTATGCCCGGCGCCGGCGAGGAGCGCAATCAGCGCGGTGCAGGCGGATCCGGCCACGCGACCCCGCCCGGCGCCGGCGCGGAGGCGGGCCACCCGCCGCTCGCCGGCTTCTGTTGCGTCGACGGCGGATCAGGCCATTGGACTTGAGACGGGGATTGCGCTTGGCTTTGCGCTGGGGCGCGGGCCGGTCCAACGGTGATGGCGGTCGGGGTCGATTCCTCTTTCGGCTTGGCCACGACCTTCGGCTTGGCCACGACTTTCGGCTTCGGCTTGGGTTCCGCCTTGGCCTCGGCCGGCGGCGCGGGCTCAGCCGGCTCGGGCGGCTGATAGCCCTTGACCAATTCCTGCGGCACGCCTTGCGGCACGCCCGGCGTGCCCTCCGGAAACACCGCTTTGCGCTCTCCCGGCAGCTTCTTCTTGGTGTTGAAAATCTCCAGATCGAAGAGGCTGGTGGGATCGAAGCTGGCCGGATCGTAGCTGTTACAACCCGCGAGCACGAGGCCCATCCCCAACGCGGAGACGCTCAGAGTAATGCGCCCGAAGCGGTTCATGCTGCGCCCCCCTCAGCTCTTGCTC
The DNA here is from genome assembly GCA_963712565.1 of uncultured Alphaproteobacteria bacterium. GTDB lineage: Bacteria > Pseudomonadota > Alphaproteobacteria > Rhizobiales > Xanthobacteraceae > VAZQ01. Next base: position 48,341 of record CAVQIP010000011.1, read on the forward strand.
GCGGCGGCGCCCAGCGCCATCAGCATCTCGACCCGCGAGCGCGTGGCGGCGGGCGTCTGCGCATCCGTCGTGATCATATCGAACCAGCGCTTTGCCGCCGCCGTGTCGCCGGCGCGCCAAGCGGCGAGCACCATGAATTCGCGCGCGGTGTGACGGAAGGTGCGATCCTCTGCCGTCAACGGCTCCAGCCGCCGCCGGGCCTCGTCGAATGCGCCGGCATCGATGAGGAGCGCACCGGCGCGCAGCGCGGCGAGATCCTGCAGCACCGGGCCGACCGCGCCGTCCGCGGAGATTTTGTCGTAGGCCGCGATCGCAGCCTTGGCATCGGTCTGGGCAAGCTCGGCCGCCTCGCGCATGCGCGCGAGATGGCGATAGCCGGAGGTGCCGTCGGCGGCGATCTTGGCGAACGCCGCCTCGGCTTCGCCGCGCTTGCCCGCTTCGGCGAGCGAGCTGGCAGCCTCGAATGCGGCGCCGGTCTCGGCAGCCTTCTTGGCCTCCCACCACTCGTAGCCGCGCCAGGCGCCGATCCCCGCGATCAGGAGAACGACAGCCGCAACGACATAATTGCCGTAGCGATCCCACAGCTTCTTGAGCTGTTCGCGCCGGACTTCCTCGTCGACTTCGTGAAAGATATCGGACACGAAACTCTTCCCGTCCCCAGGCGTGCCCGCACGCCCCGCCTGACCGATGCCGGTTACCCTATTGATGTGGCATAGGCAAGGCAAAGGCGCCTCCGTCGCCTATGCTTAACTAATTGATATTTAATCCTATTTCGCCTTTGTCCGCATGGGATAGACGTGTTCCGGGCCGGGAAAGGCGCGGGCGCGAACATCCGCCGCATAGGCAGTGACGGCAGCTTCAATGGCGGGACCGAGGTCGCCGTAGCGCCGGACGAATTTCGGCACCCGCGGCGACAACCCGAGCATGTCCTCGAGCACGAGGATCTGGCCGTCGCAGGCCACGCTTCCGCCGATGCCGATGGTCGGGATCGCGACGCGGCCCGTGATCCGGCGCGCGAGCGGCTCGGCCACCGCCTCGATCACCACCGAGAACGCCCCCGCGTCCGTGACGGCGCGAGCATCGTCCTCGATCGGCCCCCAGTCCGCTTCCTCGCGCCCCTGGGCACGGAACGAGCCGATGGTGTTGATCGACTGCGGCGTGAGCCCGATATGGCCCATGACCGGCACGCCGCGCTCGACCAGAAAGGCGATGGTCTCGGCCATGCGGCGCCCGCCCTCGACCTTGATCGCGCCGCAGCCGGTCTGCTTCATCACCCGCGCCGCCGAGGTGAAGGCCTGCTCCCGCGAGGCCTCGTAGGAGCCGAACGGCATGTCGACCACGACCAGGGCGCGCTTCGAGCCGCGCATTACCGCGAGTCCCTGCAGGATCATCATGTCGAGGGTGACCGGCACGGTGGTCTCGAGCCCATGCATCACCATGCCCAGCGAATCGCCGACCAGGATGAGATCGCAGTGGCGGTCGAGCAGGCGCGCGGTATGCGCGTGGTAGGACGTGAGGCAGACGATCGGCTCGCCGCCCTTGCGAGCGCGAATGTCGGGCGCGGTCAGCCGCTTGATCTCGTCTTGTGCCGACATGCTCGAAGATCCTAGAACGCCGGCCGGCCGAAGACCGGGACGCCGACCACGATGGGATGGAAGACGAGGCCCAGCGCCAGGTAAAGGATCGTCCCGAGCACGAGCGCAATCACATCGTTGCGGTGCCCACCGACCGGAATCGGCGGCGCGCCGGGATCGGTCCGGCGCTTGAGCGTGATCCGGTCATAGACGGCCCAGGCGAGAAAGGACCCGAACAGGACGATGGAGCCGAGATCGCCGTTCGAAACGAGGTGCGCGACGGCCCAGGTCTTCACCCCGACCAGCATGGGGTGCTTGAGCGTGACCCAGATATTGCCGCGAGCATAGGCGGCGACGACGCAGATGCTCGCCGGCCACATCAGGATCTGCGTGAGGTAAAAAGTCCATCGCGGCGGAGACCAGACGTCGATCCAGCCGCTCGCCCGATACTCCCCGAAGCCGTAGCCGATCAGGATGAGTCCCACGAGCGAGACCAGCCCCATCAGTCCCTTGTAGGGCCACTCTCCAATGCGTGCGATGACGGCGGCCCGCGGCGCGCGCATCGTCACGAAGACATGCGCGCCGAGAAACAGCACCAGTCCGATCACCAATACGCCCATGGCTCCTCCCGCCGGCGCGCTTGCAATGCTTTGCCGCGCTCTGCATGCACTCTAAGCGGGCGCAGTAGAGGCCATGGCAGGTCCGGAGGCAAGGCGGTCGGCGCTGTCGCCGGGGATTGTCTTGCCCGCGGAAAGCGGGCATCCAGGTCACTCGTCGCTGGCGATGACCGCATCGCCTTGCTCCGGCAGGCGCGGGACAGGCCGCGCGGATCGGAGCGCGAGAGGCGCGAGAGCATGCAATGAAAGCACGCCTGGCAATCGCATTGGTGGGATCGCTGCTGGCGCTCACGCCGGCCGCGGCACAGGACTGGCCGACCAGGACCGTCAAGATCATCGTGCCGTTCGGGCCCGGCTCGACGCCCGACATGGTGGCGCGGCTGATCGCCGACCGCCTGCAGCAGAAGCTCGGCCAGACCTTCGTGATCGAGAACAAGCCGGGCGCCAGCGGCAATCTCGGCACCGACGCGGTCGCCAAGGCCGAGCCCGACGGCGCCACGATCGGAATCTCGATCGGCGGACCGCTCGCCATCAACACCTTGCTGTTCTCCAAGCTTCCCTATGACCCGGCAAAGGACATTGCGCCAGTCACGCAGCTGATTACCCAGCCGAGCGCGCTGGTGGTCAACAGCAGCCTCGGCGTCGACTCGGTCGCGGAATTGGTCGCCCTGCTCAAACGCGAGCCCGGCAAGTATAGTTTCGGCTCGATTGGCAACGGCTCGCTGTCGCACCTGGCCATGGAAGCGGTCGCGCTCCGCAGCGGCACGCGCATGGTGCACGTCCCGTATCCCAGTTCGCCGCAGGCGATGACCGCCGTCCTGCGCGGCGACGTGCAGATGGCGTGCCTGCCGGCAATCGCGGTGACCCCGCAGCTCGCCTCGGGCAAGGTGAAAATCCTGGCCGTGTCCACGGCCCGGCGCTCGGCGCTGCTGCCGGACATACCGACCTTGAAAGAAGCCGGGATCGACGTCGAGGCCGACGCCTGGATGGGTCTGATCGCGCCCGCCAAGACCCCCGCTGCGGTGATCGCGAGAATTCATGACGAGGTGGCGGATGCCATCAAGACGCCCGAGATCCGCCAGAAGCTCGCGACCCAATTGATGGAGCCGATCGGCAATTCGCCGGCGCAGTTCCGCGCCAACATCAACGCGGAAATCACCCGCTGGGCTCCGGTCATCAAGGCCGCCGACATCAAGATCAACTAGAGCGCGCGGCGGGTCATCCTCGGGTGATGCGCCGGAATGACCGTGGCGGGCACATCTCTTGCGCGTTTCATCCGAATGCAGAACCGAATTCCGAGCGCCCGCATTCGCAGCAACATCAGTTCGCGCTACGAAGCCGTCGATAGCCTGACTTTTCGCGTGTGCCTTTACATTCAATTCCTCGGTGGCCCCGACACTTCGAAAGCGCAGGCGCCGGGGAGGGCTTGAGAGCGGGAATCTCAAGCGGAGGTTGTGGTAGCGCGGGAATGACAGGCGGTCCAACCTGGCTTGGAGCCGGCACCACGCGCGCAGCAGGTACCTCTTGCACCCGCGCCATGCCGGCGCCTCCCGCGGCAACGGACGCCAACAAGAGCGCTCCTGCGAACATTTGCACGGAGTTTCCAGTCAACCGGTCTCGGGCCGATCGCAGTATGAACTCTCGCATTTCGCCGCCTGTTTGCCGACCACGTGCATCCCGGGCAAGCTTGCTTCAGCGGCGTTCAGTCTACACCACCGGCGAGCGCCCGCCGTCGACGTTGATCGCGGTGCCGGTGATGTAGGAACCGGCGTCGGACGCCAGGAAGCAGGCGATGTTGGCGAATTCCTCGGCCCGTCCGATGCGACCGAGCGGAATTTCCTTGGCCCGCGCTGCGACGTAGTCCGCGAGCGGGATACCCGCCTTCTTCGCCGCCTGCACATGCTGGTCGGCTTCGATGAAGCCGACCAGCAGCGCGTTGACCAGCACGTTGTGCGGCGCGCCTTCTTGCGACAGCACTTTCGTCAGCGCCATGCCGGCGGCGCGCGTGATGGATGTCGGTGCGCTGCCTCCGCGCGGCGCCTTGGCACCGATATTGAGCGTGTTGATGACCCGGCCCCAGCGGCGCTCCTTCATTTGCGGCCAGGCGAGACGCGTCAAGCGGATCGCGGCGAACAGCTTCTGATCGAGGTCGTGCTGCATGAATTCGTCGGTCAGTTTCTCGAACGGGCCGGTCGCGGAGGTGCCGGCATTGTTCACGACGATGTCGATCTTGCCGAACGCCTGCATGGCTTCGTCATAGGCGCGCCGGATATCCGCGGGAGCCGCGACATCGCCTTGAATGGCATGGACGCGTCCACGGCCGCTCGCGCCGATGGCCTTGGCGGCCGCATCGAGCCCCGCACGGCCGCGCGCAATGATGGCGACCTCGGCGCCCGACGTGGCGAAGCGGGTGGCGATCGCGAGCCCGATGCCCTTGCTGCCGCCGGTGATCACGGCCGTCCGGCCGGCGAGATTGATGTCCATTGCGTCCTCCCGATGCCGCCGAACTTGCGGCGCGCCGCAATGTCCTAGCGTCCCGACGACCATCGGGAAAGCTGGCGGTGCGACAATGGTGGCAGATCAGCGCGGCTCATCTAGAATGGGGTGCCGCTTTCGGAGCACCCCAATGGAATTCACCGCCCTGTTTCTGGCTGTCACCGTGGTGCTGCTGTTCGCCTGGTGGGGACCGCGACCGGTCGCGCTTGCGCTGTTCGCCGCCACCCTCGTCGCCAGCGTCGCCGTCTATCTCCACCATGCGACCGACGCGCTGACCCTGTCGTTCTGAGGCCCGCATGAACCGATCGCTCGCCGTGACGCTCAATGCGCTCGCGCTCTACGCCGTCGCGCTGGTGCTCGTCGTCGCCTTTGCCGCGCAACTCGTCCTGCACGAGCTGCCCTGCCCGTTGTGCCTGCTGCAGCGCATCCAGTTCGCGCTGCTCGCAGTGGGACCGATTCTCAATATCCGCTTCGGGCCGCGCCCCAGCCATTATGCGCTGTCGCTGTTGGTCGCCGTGCTCGGCGCCGCCGTCGCCATGCGCCAGATCCTGCTGCACATCATGCCCGGCGATGCCGGCTACGGCTCGGCCCTGCTCGGCTATCACTACTACACCTGGGCCTTCATCGGCTTCGCGTTCGCTATCGTCCTGATCGCCGCCATGCTGCTGTTCGAGCGCCAGTTCGATGGCGATCCGGTGCAACCCGAACCCGGCGCGTTCGCGCGCGCGGCGGTGTGGCTGGTGATCGGGCTCACCGCGCTCAACGTGATCGCGACGCTGCTGGAATGCGGCTTTGCCGCCTGCCCCGATGACCCGCGCGAATACGAGATGCTCAAGCTCGGGCGGTGAGCGTTACCGCAACGTCTTTTCGTAGATATCTGGCGCGAAGCCGACCACGAGCTTGCCGTCGACATCCAGAACGGGCCGCTTGATCATGGAAGGCTGGCCGAGCATCAGCGCGATCGCCTTCCTCTCGGTCAGACCGTCCCTGTCCCGCTCCGATAGCTTGCGGAAGGTCGTGCCGGCGCGGTTCAACAGCGTCTCCCAGCCGACCTCGCGCGCCCAGGCTTCGAGCCGCCCGCGCTCGATCCCTTGCGCCTTGTAGTCGTGGAAGGCGTAGGCGACGCCGCGGTGGTCGAGCCAGGCGCGCGCCTTCTTCATCGTATCGCAGTTCTTAATGCCGTAGATCGTGACCGCTCTCGCCTTCGCCACGGGAGTCACTCCCACTCGATTATTCCGGGTCATGGTAACGCGCTGAACTTGCAGCGCGCTCGAACCGAACTCCGCAGAACACTCTGCAGCGACATCGGGTTTTACGAGGACACGGACACACGCATTGGCGTCCCGCATTTTCTCGCGACGTAATATCTCCGCACGAAAGGTATCAAACCTCAGTTCCCGAATGGGATCGTCAGTTCCGTCTCGTTCGTTTCCACCACGAACACCGCGAGGAGCTTGGCCGGCTTCGTCTTGCTCGCATTGGCGCTGACGCCATGGCGGTCGCCGGGCAGCTCGGAGAAGCTCTGTCCGGCCTTGTAGGTCGTCACCGGTCCGTCGTTGACCTGACTGCGGATCGCCCCCTCAAGAACGGTCGCGTAGATGAAGGCGGATTTGGGATGCGTGTGGCCAGGCGAGTAACCGCCCGGGCCATATTCGACGAGCACACCCTTGATGCTCTTGCCGGGGACGTTCGGCAGCTCGTGCTGGTAGACGAGGGTCACCTTGGCGTTCTTCTCCTTCGGCGCATCCGCGAGGACGCTGCCGATCGGCAGGGTGGCGACAAGCAGCGAACAGAGGATGCGTTTCATGGAGCCCTATCCTTCGGTTGGCGGATGCAGATCAGGCTCCTGCCTGTGAGCGGCGGAGCCATTCGTCGAAACCGATGCGGCCGAGGCGCGCTTCGCCCAACGGGACGAGCGAGCGCTCCTCGACCCGGCCGCCGAAGTATCCGGCCTCAGGGTCGCTCACGACCTCGCGCGGGTCGCCGACCGCCTTCAGATAGCGGGCCACGATTTCGTTGAACGGCGCTCGTTCCGGGCCGGCGATCTCGACGATGCCGTTTCGCGGCGCCGCGAGCGCCACATCGGCAACGATGGCAGCAACGTCGTCCGCCGCGATGGGCTGGAACAGGCCGGGCGAAATCCTGACCATGCTTCCATCCGCACTTGAAGCGGCGATGCCGCGGAGGAATTCCAGGAACTGGGTCGAGCGGATGATGGTGTAGGGGATGCCGGAGGCCTCGATCAGATTCTCTTGGGCGACCTTGGCGCGGAAATAGCCATTGTCGGGCGTCCGGTCGGTTCCCACGATGGATAGCGCGACATGGTGCCGGACGCCCGCTGCGGCCTCCGCCGCGAGAAGGTTGTGCCCCGAGGTCTCGAAGAATTCCAGCACCGCCTTGTCTTCAAATGAGGGCGAATTGGCGAGGTCGATCACCACCTGCGCGCCGGCCAGGGCCTCTTTGAGTCCCTCGCCGGTAATGGTGTTGATGCCGCTTTGGGGCGAGGCGGCGACGACCTCGTGGCCGCCCCGGCGCAGGATGGCGACGGTCTTCGAGCCGATCAGGCCGGTACCGCCGATCACGACGATCTTCATGGTTGACCTCCCTTGTCGATGACTGGAGATCCTTAAATGACTGGAGATCCTCAAATGGGTTCGAAAAATGGGTTCGAAAGCTGGAGCGGTCCGTAAGCCGACATCGTGACGGCACGCGCCTTCGCCACGGGAGTCACTCCCACTCGATCGTGCCGGGCGGCTTCGACGTCACGTCGTAGACCACGCGGTTGACGCCCTTGACCTCGTTGACGATGCGGGTGGCCACCTCGCCGATGAATTTCATGTCGAAGGGATAGAAATCGGCGGTCATGCCGTCGGTCGAGGTGACCGCGCGCAGGCCCACCACGTAGTCGTAGGTGCGGTAGTCTCCCATCACGCCGACGGTGCGCACCGGCAGCAGCACGGCGAACGCCTGCCAGATGTCGTCGTACAGCCCGGCGCGGCGGATCTCCTCGATGAAGATGTCGTCGGCGCGCCGCAGGATGTCGAGCTTCTCGCGGGTGATCTCGCCGGGACAGCGGATGGCGAGCCCCGGCCCCGGGAACGGGTGCCGATCGACGAAGGCGGCCGGCAGGCCGAGCTCGCGGCCGAGCGCGCGCACCTCGTCCTTGAACAGCTCGCGCAGCGGCTCGACCAGCTTCATGTGCATGCGCTCGGGCAGCCCGCCGACATTGTGGTGGGACTTGATCGTGACCGAAGGCCCGCCGGTGAACGACACGCTCTCGATCACGTCGGGATAGAGCGTACCCTGGGCCAGAAATTCCGCGCCGCCGAGCTTCTTCGCCTCCGCCTCGAACACGTCGATGAACAGCTTGCCGATGGTCTTGCGCTTGACCTCGGGATCGGTGACGCCGGCGAGCGCGCCGAGAAACAGCGCTTCCGCCTCGACGTGGACGAGCGGGATGTTGTAGCTGTCGCGAAACAGCGCCACCACCTTCTCCGCCTCGCCGAGCCGCAGCAAGCCGTGGTCGACGAACACGCAGGTGAGCTGTTCGCTGATCGCCTCGTGGATCAGGACCGCGGCGACGGCCGAAATCGACGCCGCCGGAGAGCCCGCAGATCACGCGGCCTTTGCCGACCTGCGCGCGGATCTTCTCGACCGCCTCGGCCTTGAAGGCGCGCATGGTCCAGTCGCCCTTGCAGCCGGCGATCTTGCGCACGAAGTTGCGTATGAGCGCGGCGCCGTGGGGCGTATGCACGACCTCGAGGTGAAATTGCGTGGCGTAGAACCGGCGTTGCTCGTCCGCGATCATGGCGATCGGCGCGTTCGGCGAGGTGCCGACCACGCGGAAGCCGGCCGGCAGCCGCGTGACGCGGTCGCCGTGGCTCATCCATACGGGGTAGCGCTCGCCCTTGCGCCAGACGCCCTCGAACAAGGGCGTCTCCTCCGTCACCAGCACCTCGGCGCGGCCGAACTCGCGGTGATGGTCGCCCTCGACCACGCCGCCGAGCTGCGCCGCCATCGCCTGCTCGCCGTAGCAGATGCCGAGCACCGGCACGCCCGCCTGGTAGATGGCGGGCGGCGCGAGCGGCGCGTCCTGGTCGAGCACCGAAGCCGGTCCGCCGGACAGGATCACGCCCTTCGGCCGCATCGCCTCGAAGGCCTCGGCCGCCTTCTGGAACGGCACGATCTCGCAATAGACCTTCTCCTCGCGCACCCGCCGCGCGATCAGCTGGGTCACCTGCGAGCCGAAATCGACGATGAGAATCTTGTCATGGCCGGCGAGCCGGTCCGAGCCGGCGCCGCGAACGCGGGAGGAATCGAGGAGGGTCATTGGCAGTATTTGCAGCCCGCGGCGCGTCCGGTCAAGGCTGGCGGGAGCCGTTGACCACAGGCCGGCAACTGGCACGGCCAGTAGGCGCGGGGCTATACCGCATCGCCGCACGGCCCAGCCGCCGCGACGCGGCGCCAATTTTCGAGCCGACGGCGATTTTGCGCCAAGCCTCCTCCAGGCCTGGCACTACCTCATCCCCTGAGACTGTCCGGCACCTTGCCGCTGCTCTCGGCAAGCTTGGTCATGACCTGTTTGTGCAGCCAGACATTCATTTCCGCCGAGCCATCGAGCGCGCCGGTGTAGCCGAGCTCCTGCGCCAATTGCTTGCGGGCGCCGAGACCGCTGTCCAACTTCAAGAGCTTCATCAAGTCGACGATCGACCTTTTCCAATCGAAATCTTCGCGCTGCTCGGCGGCGAGCTTGGCGAGGATCGTTTCGACGTCGGCTCTCGAAATCGGCTTTGCGTAGGTCGAGCCGGCCGACCCCGCCGATGGCGACGGCGCCGAGGAACCGGCCGGCGACCCCGCAGTTGGAGACGGTGCCGCGGAACCGGCTGTCGGGGTCACGCTCGCCGCGTGCTTGGAACCGAAAATGGCCGATAGGATGTTGCCGAAAACGCTCATTTTCTCCTCCTGCGGTTTCCCTCACCCTGGCCGGTGCCGCCGACCTTTCGCTAGCTTCGCATCCTCTCGCCGTGATGGCGAGATGCAAGCAGAGCATCGGGTTACCTGATCGTTGCGCCTGGTCCGATCCGGCGCCGGAGGTTGACTCCAAGTCGCGAGATTTAAATGCGATTTTTGTGATGGATTTTGCGAGCGCTTCGGCGCAACAATGCTCGCGCTTGTGTCGTCTGCGCGGAGCATCGCCGTGCGCGTCAAAGCGAGCACACTCCAATCCCACTACAGGACCAGCTTCGCTGACGACAGCGCGGATCGACCGCCGCCGTCGGTCGGGCCCACAACGCGCGGGCGAGCCGCCGGAAAACATTCGCAAAAAATTTCGGTTGCATCGAGGGCCGGTGTGAGGAGGGCGGAAAATGCGTCTTGATGAATTGCCGCGCAGCGACAATGTGGAAGATCGCCGCAGCGAGGACATCGGACCCGGCGGGGGCTTTCGCATTCCCGGCGGCCGCGGCGGTCTCGGGATCGGCACCATCATCGTGCTCGGCCTCATCGGCTATTGGCTCGGCATCGATCCCCGCCTGCTGATCGGCGGGGCCGAGATCTTGTCGGGCGGCGACAGTTCGCAACAGCAGACCTATCCGGGATCGGGCGACGGCGCCGGCTCGCGCGACATCCAGGCGGGCGCGCCCTCGGACCAGATGGGACAATTCGTGTCTGCCGTGCTCGGCGGCACCGAGGCGCAATGGCAGAAGATTTTCGCGCAATACGGCAAAGCCTACCAGCCGCCAACGCTCGTCATGTTCTCCGGCATGACGCGCTCGGCCTGCGGTTACGCGCAATCCGCGATGGGCCCGTTCTACTGTCCTAACGATCGCAACGTTTATCTCGACACCGCGTTCTTCCAGGATCTCGAGCGACGCTTCCGCGGCTGCGACGTCGGCAGCAAGGCTTGTCAATTCTCGCAAGCCTACGTGATCGCCCACGAAGTCGGCCATCACGTGCAGAACCTCTTGGGTATCCTGCCCAAGGTGCAGCAGATGCAGCAAGGCATGGACAAGGTGGAGGCCAATCGCGTCCAGGTGCGAGTCGAATTGCAGGCCGACTGCCTTGCCGGAGTGTGGGCGCATCATTCGCAGGAGGCGTGGAAGTTCATCGAACCCGGCGACGTCGAGGCGGCGATGCAGACCTCGGCCGCCATCGGCGATGACCGGCTGCAGCGGCGGGGTCAAGGCTATGTGGTGCCCGACGCTTTCACCCACGGCTCCTCGGAGCAGCGCACACGCTGGTTCACCGCCGGGCTGCAGTCGGGCAAGCTGGAGGCCTGCGACACTTTCAACGCGGCGCAACTGTAGACCGCCTGCGTCCGATCGAAATCCATCGGTATCGCGGCGGAAGTGATAAACGCGTCCCCCGCCCTGGCCGCCAATATCGGTTGACTTGCAACCGCCGTCATGGTGCGCAATGCTTCGCCAGGGTTGGGGCAAGTCTGGAGGTTGTCATGGGCTTGCTCGATATTCTCAACGGCATGCAGACCGGCGGCGTCGCCAACGATCCGCGCGCGCGACCGGCGCCGACCAGCCAAGGCATGTCGCCGATCGCCAAAGGGCTGCTAGCACTGCTGGCGATCTACGCCATGAAGAACATGCGCCGGGCCGACGCGCCGCCGACCCAGCCGACCCAGCCGGCCGGACGCGGCGGCGGCGCCAGCGCCGGTCCGCCGGCCGGCCAGGCCGGGTCGTCCGGTGGCGGTCTCGGCGATCTGTTGGGCGGACTGCTCGGCGGCGCCGCGGCCGGAACGGTGCTCAATGGCGGGCTCGGGGGGCTGCTCGAACAGCTGCAAAAGGGCGGCCAGGGCGACGTCGCCCGCTCCTGGGTCGGCACCGGTCCGAATAAAGCAATCTCTCGGGGCGATCTCGCCAGCGCGCTCGGAGCCGACACGCTCGACACGCTGTCGGACCAGACCGGCATGGACCGGGACGAGCTGCTGTCCGGGCTGAGCCAGCATCTGCCGCGCTTCGTCGACCAGCTCACGCCTGAGGGCCGGTTGCCGACCGAGACGGAAGCGTCGCGGTTGGTGTAGGTCGCAGCCGCGCAGCGACGACCGCTCGCCGGGACCCTATCGCAGCGTCGCATCCGCGCCTTGCGTTCGCAGTAGCGGCGCACGGCGCGAAAGCGGGAGCGGTACGTTGACGGCGCGGTCGCCCGACCGAATGTATCCCGATCCAAGAAGATCGGGAGGCGCGCTCTAAGCCTCGCGCTCGCACTTCTGGAGGAAGCTGTTCTTGGCGGCGCCGCGCAGCGGCTTGCCGTTGTGGTCGACCGCCTTGCCTTGACAGGCGTCACGCTTGCACTTTTTCAGAAAGCTGGTTTTGGCGGCGCCGGCGAGCGGCTTGCCGTCCCTGCTGACGGCTTTGCTCTCGCAGGTTTGCTGCGCGGACGCGACCGCGAAGCTCATGGACAGCACCAAGGCCGCAAGTAACAGCCGCTTCATTGCTCTCTCCTTCCTTCGTGATCCGGGGCGTCAAATCCCGCCGCGACGGCATTCGACGCGGCTGCCGGCGTTGCCCGTCCGCCGAGGTCAAGCTTGACTCACCCTTTCAGCTGCTTGTTGCACTCGCTGTAATAGCCGCCACCCTTTTGGATCCATTTCAGACCGCCGTTGCCGTTGGCGGCTTTGTTGGCGTTGTATTGATCGAGACAGGTGTGCATCCGCGCCTTTCCGGCCGAACTCGTTCGAGTATTTCGGCGAGACCGCGGTCGGGAAGACGGCATTGCCGGTTGCCTTCGGCGCCGCTGGCGCCGCCGCGGGGGTGGCGGCGGGAGGAGATGCGCCGGGGGCGGCGGCCGCGGCATCGGCGCCGCACTGGGTCTTGCGGAAGTCGCTCCATTTCTGTCCCTGGAGAGTACCCGCGGACTTGGCCGCCTGGTACTTGGCGCCGCACTCCTTCATCGTGAGCGCCTGGGCCGGTTGGCCCGCAGCGACAATCATCGTGCCGCCGAGGGCGACCACGCTTGCGCAAATCGCAATGGGACGGATCGTCATGGGAAGCCTCCTGGATGTCGATGGACGCGGTATCCTCCGCCCATTTCGCTCATCTCCGCAAGTCCATTCGCAGCGTTGCGACCAGCGAAAGGAACCCGACCAGTCCTGATGCAATTCATCGCCCCGGTGAAACTCGTCGTGGTGGCGGCAGACGCGCGCTATATCCAGAACCGCCGCGCCAGAGGCCTCACCCGCGCTGGATCAGCACCGACACGAAGAAGCCGTCGGTGTCGGTGCGGCGCGGAGTCATCAGCAGCCCTGCCTCCGACATCAGCACGGCGCGGCGGAAGAGATAGGCGCGCTCGCCCAGCGTGTTCGCCACCTCGGCGGGCGGCACGATCGTAAAATCCGGCCAGCGCGCAAGACACGCGCGCACCTGATCGCCGTTCTCCTCGGCGAGCATCGAGCAGGTGATGTAGGCGATGCGGCCGCCGGGCTTGACCAACGTCGCCGCGCGATCGAGCACCGCCGCCTGCTCCTTGCACCGCAGCGCGAGCGCGCCGGGGCGCACCCGCCACTTGGCGTCGGGGTTGCGCCGCCAGGTGCCGATGCCGGTGCAGGGCGCGTCGATGAGCACGAGGTCGGCGCGGCCGGCGAGATCGGCGAGCTCGTTGCCGATCGATTTCGGGGGGCGGACCTGCACGTTACGCGCACCCGAGCGCGCCAGCCGAGCATGAATGGGTGCGAGCCGGCGCTTGTCGCTGTCGGTGGCGTAAAGCTGACCGTGATTCGCCATCGCCGCGGCAAGCGCGAGCGTCTTGCCGCCGGCGCCGGCGCACAGGTCGATCACCTGCTCGCCGGGCTTTGCACCGGCAAGCAGCGCCGCGAGCTGCGAGCCCTCGTCCTGCACCTCCACCTGCCCCTTGATGAAGGCCGCCTCGGCATGGATGGCGGGATTTCTGGCATCCGCACCAAGTGCGACCCGCAGGCCGACCGGCGACCAGCGCGTCGGCACCGGGCCGAGCTCGGCAAGCGCGGCGGCCGCCTGCTCGCGGTCGCCTTTCAACGTGTTAACGCGCAGATCGAGCGGGGCGCGGCTCGCCAGCGCCGCGCCCTCGGCCGCACGCTCCTCGCCGAACACGCGGGCCAGATACGGATCGAGCCATTGCGGATAATCGCCGGCGACCCAGGGCGGCGCATCGCCGAGGTCGGCGGCGGCGAGACGCGCGCGCTCGTCCGCGCTCAGAGCCGGCGGCGCAAAGCGCGTCCCATCGGCAAGCCGCCCGATCGCGTCGGGATCGAGCCCGCGCTCGAGCCGCAGCATGCCGAGCACGATCGCGCGCGCGCTCGGGTCGCCCATGACGTGGGCGCTCGACGCGCGCCGCCGCAACGCGTCGTAGACCAGGCCCGCGATCGCCGCGCGATCGCCCGAGCCGGCGAAACGGTGCGCCAGGCCCCAGTCCTTGAGCGCATCGGCGGCCGGCCGGCGGCGCGCCTCGATCTCGGCCACGACCTCGATGGCGGCGGAGACGCGGGCGCCGGGCGTCATCTAAAGACCAAGCAATATGCGCAGGATGAAGATCCCCCACATCACCACGAGCACCACGGCGCCGGTCGCGAACATGGCGAACCGTCGTCCCAGGTGATTGCTGGTCAAGTGAATATAGACGTGCAGGAGGCGAAAGACGACGAACACCCAGGCCAGCACCACGAACAACAGGTCGGCATGGCGCGTGACGATCGCCAAAATTGTTAGGACATAGAATAGAACCGGCAATTCCAGTTGGTTGTGGTAGGCGTTGGCGATCTGGGTTTCGTGCTGCGGCCAGTTCGGCTGGCGCAACGCGACGTCGCGCGGATGCACATCGCCGCGCCGGACGGCGCCGACGCGGGCGCCGGCCATCCAGAACAGCAGCACGAATGTGAGCACGACCTGGACGAAGAGCGGGAGCAGGACGGCCTGAATCGACATCGGCGAAACTCCGCGAGGAGGCTTGTTGGATTTTATCGCAGCCGCACGCTCATGGCAGTGTCGCCATCGGCGATTGCAGCGGTGAGCCAGGCGCCGCCGGCGAACAACAGCTCGCGATAGGCCCGCGTCTCGGCGTCGCGGAAGTGGAGGTTCGAGCTGATCAGCACACCGCGCGGACGAACGAGCCGTTGGAAGGTCCGCAGATAATCCGGCGTCGGGCTGAAGCCGTCGAAGAAGGCGAGATCGTAGCCGGACGTCAGCGTCGGCAACACCTCGGCGAAGTCGCCTTGATGCACGCTGACGCGATCGGCAACGCCAAAGGCGGAGAAATTTTCCCGCGCCAGCCGTGCGTGCTCGGGATCGCGTTCGATCGTGTCGACCTTCGCCTCCTTGGCACCATGGGCGAACCAGAGTGCGGTGTAGCCGAGCGCACAGCCCAGCTCGAGCACGCGCTTGGCCGCGACCGCCGCGGCGATCACGCCGAGAACGGCGCCGTCCTCGAACGGATAGGCCCCGCAGCCGTGCTGGGCGCGGTGGCGCAGGGTCCGCGTGCGCACCTCGGCGAACGGATCGGCGGGCTTCTTCTGAGACATGGAGAACGCGCGGAGCTACACCCTCGACGGATAGTTCGGGCTCTCGCGCGTGATGGTGACGTCGTGCACGTGGCTCTCGCGCATACCCGCGCCGGAGACCCGCAGGAACTCGGCCTTCTCGTGCAGTTCCGCGATCGTGCCCGCGCCCACATAGCCCATGGCCGCGCGCAGGCCGCCAGTGAGCTGGTGCACCACGGTCGCCACCGCGCCCTTGTACGGCACCTGGCCCTCGACGCCTTCGGGCACGAGCTTGAGCGTGTCCTTGATGTCCTGCTGGAAGTAGCGATCGGCGGAGCCGCGCGCCATGGCGCCGACCGAGCCCATGCCGCGATAGGTCTTGTACGAGCGGCCCTGATACAGGAACACCTCGCCCGGCGTCTCGTCGGTGCCGGCGAGGAGCGAGCCCACCATGGCGCAGTCGGCCCCGGCGGCGAGCGCCTTGGCGAGATCGCCGGAGTATTTGATGCCGCCGTCGGCGATGACCGGGGTGCCGCTTTTGCGCGCGACCTCGACCGCATCCATGATGGCGGTGAGCTGCGGCACGCCGACGCCGGCCACGATCCGCGTGGTGCAGATCGAGCCGGGGCCGATGCCGACCTTGATTGCGTCCGCGCCGGCATCGATCAGCGCCTTGGCGCCCTCGGTGGTGGCGATGTTGCCGGCCACCACCTGCACCGCGTTCGACAGCCGCTTGATGCGGGTGACGGCATCGAGCACCGCGCGGGAATGGCCATGGGCGGTGTCGACCACCACGAGATCGACGCCGGACTCGATCAGCCGCCCGGTGCGCTCGAACCCCTTGTCGCCGACGGTGGTTGCGGCGGCGACGCGTAACCGGCCCTGCTCGTCCTTGCAGGAGTGCGGATTGGCGACCGCCTTCTCGATGTCCTTCACGGTGATCAAGCCGACGCAACGATATTGGTCGTCGACCACGAGCAGCTTCTCGATGCGGTGCTGATGCAGCAGCCGCTTGGCCTCGTCCTGCCCGACGCCCTCGCGCACGGTGACGAGCCGCTCCTTGGTCATCAGCTCGGCAACTTTCTGGCGCGGGTCGGTGGCGAAGCGCACGTCGCGGTTGGTGAGGATGCCGACGAGCTTGCCGGCGCGGCCGTGGCCGCCGCCCTCCACCACCGGGATGCCGGAAATGCCGTGGTCCTGCATCAAGGCGAGCGCATCGGCGAGCGTGGCGCCGGGCGCGATGGTGACGGGATTCACCACCATGCCGGATTCGAATTTCTTGACCTGGCGGACCTGGGCCGCCTGCTGCTCGGGCTCGAGATTGCGGTGGATGACGCCGAGACCGCCGGCCTGCGCCATGGCGATCGCCATCCTGGCTTCGGTCACGGTGTCCATGGCCGAGGCGATGATCGGGATATTGAGCGCAATCTCGCGGGTGATGCGGGTACGGACGTCGGCGTCGGACGGCAGCAGCTCGGACAGTCCGGGCTTGAGCAGGACGTCGTCGAAGGTGAGCGCTTCGCGCAGGATTCCGTTGGATTTCACGTCCATCGCCAACTCCAGTCGCCCGCTCTGCGGGCTTGATCGGCGGCACCGTCGGGGACCGAGATGGCGCCCCATCTGCGCGGAAACGGCGGTCTCGCGCGCGACTTGACGGCCCGTTTTGGGTTGGCGCCGGTCGATAGCACGGCCGGAGCGCAAATCCTAGCGATTTGGCGGCAATTCACCGAAAGAAACGCTTGGCGTCGCCGCGTGCCGGCCGCACGGCCGATCAGGGGCGCCAGCCCGGCGGCGGCCCGTGCCGCTCGATCGCGCTCACCAGCTCACGGTGCTTCCGGTCTTCGCGCTTCATGTAAACCGCGACGACGGCGTGCAGCGAGGGAACCAGAAAAAGCGTCGGGAAGAAGAACCCGAAGACGACGCAGGGCACCATCAGGATGAGGTTGAAGACGGCCGCGAACGGCTGCCCGTTCAGCAGAAGTCCGAGCGGTGGAAGGAGGATCGCAAGCAGATAGATCATCGGCCGTACTCCTGAGCCCGAGGCGCCCCCCATGTGGGGTTGCGCTCCCGGCAAAACAATGTCCGCCGCCGCGACGCCCGCCATTCCGGCATGTTGGCGTCGGCGCGACTTCCGGCGCCTCGTCGGCAAGCTACAACCCGGTTTGCGGCCGAACGTGGTTTCGAAACGGCGCGGGCGAACTCCGATTCCACTTCGCCGGAAAACCCTCTACCGTGCCGGCCCGGATTCCGCCCGAAGGCCCAGCCACCGCCGCCCATGCCGGTCAAACGCATCGTGCCGCTGATCGTGGCGGTCGCCCTGTTCATGGAGAACATGGATTCGACCGTCATCGCCACCTCGCTGCCGGCGATCGCCGCCGACATCGGCACGAGCCCGCTCACGCTCAAGCTCGCGGTCACCTCCTACCTGCTCTCGCTCGCGATCTTCATCCCGGTGAGCGGCTGGACCGCCGACCGGTTCGGCGCACGCACGGTATTTCGCGGGGCGATCGCCGTCTTCATGCTCGGCTCGATCGGCTGCGCGCTCTCGGGCTCGCTGCCGCAGTTCGTCGTCGCCCGCATCGTCGAGGGCATGGGTGGGGCGATGATGACCCCGGTCGCCCGCCTGATCCTGGTGCGCAGCGTCGACCGGCGCGAACTGATCAACGCCATGGTCTGGGTCACGCTGCCGGCCTTGATCGGTCCCCTGCTCGGTCCGGCGCTCGGCGGCTTCATCACCACCTACATCTCCTGGCACTGGATCTTCCTGATCAACATCCCGATCGGTCTCGCCGGCATCGTGCTGGCCAGCATATTCATCGAGGATGTTCGGGCGCAGACGCCCGACCCGTTCGACCCGATCGGCGCGGTGCTCGCCGGACTCGGCATCGGCGGGCTGGTTTTCGGCGGCTCCCTGCTCGGCCTCAATTTCCTCCCGACCGGCGTGGTCGTCACGCTCATCGTCGTCGGCGCTGCCGCCAGCTACGCCTATGTGCGGCACGCACGGCGCACGCCCGCGCCGGTGCTCGATCTTTCGCTGCTGGCAATCCCGACCATGCGGGCAGCCGTGGTCGGCGGCTTCATCTACCGATCGGGCATCGGAGCGATGCCGTTCCTGCTTCCGCTGCTGCTGCAACTCGGCTTTGGCCTCACCGCGTTCCAGTCCGGCCTGATCACGCTGTCGAACGTCGTCGGCGCCATGGGTATGAAGACGGTGATCCCCATCATTCTCCGCCAGTTCGGCTTCCGCCGGGTGCTGATCGTGAACGCGCTGATCAGCGCGGCGCTGGTCGCGGCCTGCGCGACCTTCACGCCCGGGGTGTCATTTGCCTGGATCGTCGGCGTGCTGATCGTCGGCGGCTTCTTCCGCTCGCTGGAATTCACCAGCCTCAACACCATCGCCTATGCCGACGTCGATAACCGCCGCATGAGCCGCGCGACCTCGCTCGTCGCCGTCGCCCAGCAGGTGTCGATCTCGGTCGGGGTCGCCATCGGCGCACTCGCGGTCGACCTCACATTGTGGGCGCGCGGCCAATCCACCGTCACCGCGGCCGCCGACTTCCAGCCCGCCTTTCTCGCCATCGCCGCGATCGCGGGCTGCGCGTTCTTCGTGTTCGTGCGGATGCCGGCCGACGCCGGCGCCGAACTGGCGCGGCGCACGAGCGCGCCGAGCGCGGGCGCGACCGAGGCGACCGATCAGAAGCTGAGCTAGGCGCCTGTGTTCCGGATGCGAATGCAGCGCGGACGCAACGGTCCGGGGACTGCAGCGACGCAAGCGGCGGTCAATCCCGCCCGCAAAATCCCGTCGCCAGCAGATAAAGCTCGGCCGAATCGGTGCGGCTCGCGGCCGGCTTGACGTGCTTCACGCTGGTGAAGTCGCGCTTGAGCGCCGCAAGCAGCGTCGCCTCGGTGCCACCTTGCAGCACCTTGCACAGGAAAGCGCCGCCGGGCGCAAGCACCGCGCGGGCGAAGTCGGCCGCGGCCTCCGCCAGCGCCATGATCTTGAGATGGTCGGTGCGGCGGTGCCCGCTCGCATTCGCCGCCATGTCGGACAGCACCAGGTCCGCGGGCCCGCCGAGCAGGGCCGCGATTTTGTCGGGCGCTTGCGGATCGAGAAAGTCGAGCCGGACGAATTCGACGCCGGCGATCGCCGCCATGTCGAGGCGGTCGATCGCGACCACGCGCCCGCGTCCCTCCGCCGCACCGACGCGCTTTGCCGCGACTTGGCTCCAGCCGCCGGGCGCGGCGCCGAGATCGAGGACGCGCACGCCGGGCTTGAGCAGGCGGTGCCTGTCGTCGATCTCGATCAGCTTGAAGGCGGCGCGGGCGCGAAAGCCTTCCCGCTTGGCGCGCGCCACATAGGGATCGTTGAGCTGGCGCTCCAGCCAGCGCTTGGACGAGAGCGAGCGGCCTTTATCGGATTTGACGCGGACCTTGAGACTGCGCCCGTCGCCGCGCGTGGTCACGGCGCCCTCGCGTCGCCGCCCCATACACCGTCTTCGCGCATCATCTGCACCAGCATGCCCTCGCGCAGCCCGCGGTCGGCCACCCGCAGGCGCTGGCACGGAAACGCCCGGCGGATGGCGTCGAGAATGGCGCAACCGGCGAGCACGAGGTCGGCGCGCTCGGCGCCGATGCAGGCATTGGCGACGCGATCCTCATAGCTCCAAGCCAGCAACCGCTCGATCACCCGCGTCACCTCTTCGTCGACCATCCAGCAGCCGTCGACCCGCCGGCGCTCGTAGCGCCTGAGCTCAAGATGGACGCCGGCGATCGTCGTCACGGTGCCCGAGGTGCCGAGCAGATGAACGCGACCGCCGCCCAGGCCACCGTGCTCGGCCACGAAGCCATCGACCAAGGCCGCAACCTCCGCGATCATCGCCGCGTAGGTCTCGGGGGTGACCAGGTGTCCGCCGTGGCGCTCGGCGAGCGTGACCACGCCGACCGGCAGCGACACCCAGGCCTTGATCTGCGGCAATGGCGGACCGCAGCGGCTCGGCGGCGAGCGGTCGAGGCGCACCAGCTCCGACGAACCGCCGCCGATGTCGAACAGGACTACCCCGTCGGCCTGCGGATCGATCAGCGGCGTACAGCCGGTGGCCGCCAGCGTGGCCTCGGTCTCGCGATCGATCACTTCGAGCTCGAGCCCGGTCTCCTCGACGATGCGGGCGCGGAATTCAGCGCCGTTCGCCGCCGCTCGGCAGGCTTCGGTCGCGATCAGCCGCGCTCGCGTCACGCCGCGATTGCGCATCTTGTCGCGGCATACGGCGAGCGCTTCGACCGCACGCCCGATCGCCGTGTCGCTGATGCGGCCGGAGGTGGAGACGCCCTCCCCGAGCCGGATGATGCGGGAGAACGCATCGATGACGCGGAAACTGTCGCCGGCGGGGCGGGCGACCAGCAGACGGCAATTGTTGGTGCCGAGATCGAGCGCGGCATAGGTCGGGCCCGGATGCGGGGTTGCCCGGTGCGCGCCGTCGTGACGCGGGTACCCATAAGGCGACCGCCGACCCCACCGGGGCCGCGACTGCGGCCCCCGATGATGGTTAGGGTCGAGGCCGCCGGTTGCCCGGCCCTCGTCCTTCATCGAATTCCTTTTCCTTCCTGCCGCCCCGAAGCCTTGCAGGCTCGACGGCAACGGCATGTCCAAACTGCGATCGAAACAAGTGTAACACGCGGGAGGCTCGCGCAACAGATGCGCGTTGCGCGCATGGCGCGGCCGGACGTCCTTGTCGAAGGGGTTTACGTCCTCTATTTCAGGACCAAATCAGCTCCGCCCCGCCGCTCCGCCCGGAACAGGCCGGCAGGCGCGGACGATCCGTGGACGATCTCGCCTGCGGCCGGTCCGGCCCGCAGGCGATATGTTTGCCCAAGGCCTCGATTGATGAATCTGCAAAACGACCCGCACAGCTTCGCCCTGATGAAATTCGGCATCGGGCAGCCGGTGCCGCGCAGCGAGGACCCCACCCTCGTGCGCGGGGGAGGTCGCTACACCGACGACATCAAGCTTGCCGGCGAAACCTATGCGGCGATGGTCCGCAGCCGCGTCGCCCACGGGGTGATCAAGGCGATCGACACATCGGCCGCACGCAAGATGCCGGGAGTGCTCGGGGTCTATACCGGCGCCGATCTCGCCCACTACGGCACGCTCAAATGCATCGTGCCGTTCAACAACCGCGACGGCACCCCGATGAAGAAGCCGCCGCGGCCGGCGCTGCCGACCGACAAGGTGCGCTTCGTCGGCGATCCGGTCGCCTTCGTCGTCGCCGAGACGCCGCTGCAGGCAAAGGACGCTGCCGAGGCGGTCGAGGTCGACATCGAGCCGCTGCCCGCCGTGGTCCGGCCCGAGGACGCCGCGCGGCCCGGCGCGCCCCTCATCCACGACGAAGCGCCGGGCAATATCGCCCTCGATTATCACTACGGCGATGCCGAGCAGGTGGCGGCGGCTTTCGCCCAGGCCGCGCACGTGACGCGGCTCAAGCTGGTCAACAGCCGCGTGGTGGTGAATGCATTGGAGCCGCGGGCGGCGATCGGCGTCTACGACGGAGCGAGCGGACGGTTCACGCTGCATGCGCCGTCGCAGGGCGTGTTCGGCTTGCGCGGCAACATGGCGGAGATTCTCAAGGTCGAGCCGAAGCAGGTTCGCATTTTGACCGGCCATGTCGGCGGCTCGTTCGGCATGAAGTCGGCGCCGTTTCCGGAATATGTCTGCGTGCTGCACGCCGCGCGCGCGCTCGGCCGGCCGGTCAAATGGACCGACGAGCGCTCGGGAAGCTTCGTCTCCGACAGCCACGGCCGCGACCACGAGCTCACCGCCGAGCT
This sequence comes from uncultured Alphaproteobacteria bacterium, assembly GCA_963712565.1. Taxonomy (GTDB): domain Bacteria; phylum Pseudomonadota; class Alphaproteobacteria; order Rhizobiales; family Xanthobacteraceae; genus VAZQ01. The sequence continues at coordinate 70,306 of CAVQIP010000011.1, forward strand.
CGCGCTCGACGCCGACGGCATGTTCCTGGCGCTGCGCATCACCAATTTCGGCAACATGGGCGGCTTCCTCTCGCAGGTGGCGCCGATGCCGTCGACCATCAACACGGTCAAGAACGTGCAGAGCGTCTATCGCACGCCGTTGATCGAGGTCGCGACCAAGTGCGTGTTCACCAACACCTCGCACGTCTCGGCCTATCGCGGCGCCGGCCGGCCCGAGGGCAACTACTACATGGAACGGCTGATCGACGCCGCGGCGGCCGAGATGGGAATCGACCGGCTGGAGCTGCGCCGGCGCAACCAGGTCCGACCGCGCGAGCTGCCGCGCAAGATGGCGTCGGGCAGCAACTACGACAGCGGCGATTTTCCCGGCGTGCTCAAGCATGCGCTTGAGATTGCCGACGCCAAGGGCTTTGCGCGCAGAAAGCGCGAGAGCCGCAAACGCGGAAAGGTGCGCGGCCTCGGCATCGGCAGCTTTCTCGAGGTCACCGCGCCGCCGTCGAAGGAGATGGGCGGCATCCGCTTCGAACCCGACGGCGGCGTCACCATCATCACCGGCACGCTCGACTATGGCCAGGGCCACGCCGCGCCGTTCGCGCAGGTGCTGAGCGAAAAGCTCGGCATCCCGTTCGAGCGCATCCGCCTGCTGCAAGGCGACAGCGACGAGCTGCTCGCCGGCGGCGGCACCGGCGGCTCGAAATCGATCATGCACAGCGGCACCGCCATCGTCGAAGCCGCGGCCAAGGTGATCGAGCAAGGCAGGCAGATCGCCTCCCACGTGCTCGAGGCGTCGGTCGCCGACATCGAGTTCGCGCAGGGGCGCTTCGTGATCGCCGGCACCGATCGCGCGATCGGGATCATGGAGCTCGCCGAGAAGCTGCGCGGCGGCCTCAACCTGCCCGAGGGCATTCCCGCGACCCTCGACGTCCGCCATGTCAGCGACGGCCCCGGCGCCTCCACCTATCCCAACGGCTGCCACGTCTGCGAGGTCGAGCTCGATCCCGAGACCGGCGTGATCGCGGTGGTGAAATACACCTCGGTCAACGATTTCGGCACGGTCATCAACCCATTGATCGTCGAAGGCCAGTTGCATGGCGGCGTGATCCAGGGGATCGGCCAGGCACTGATGGAGATGACGGTCTACGACGACGAAGGGCAGTTCCTGACCGGCTCGTTCATGGACTATGCGCTGCCGCGCGCGATCAACTCACCGGAGGTCGCCGTGATCCACCATCCGGTGCCGGCCACGACCAACGTGCTGGGCGTGAAGGGCTGCGGGGAAGCCGGCTGCGCCGGCTCGCTGACCTCGGTCATGAACGCGGTCGCCGACGCGCTCGGCGAATTCGGCATCCGGCACCTGGACATGCCGGCGACGCCCTACCGCGTGTGGCGAGCCATCAAGGACGCCCGCGCCGCGCACGCGGCGTGACGTCGGATGCGGCAGATTTCAGACGATCGACATTTGGCTGCCGGCCGCGCAACGGACTCGGTGAACTCGCGCGCCCAATTCGCGGCAACACCACCAGAGAATGGCGACCATGTGAACGGTGGAATCAATAGCCAATGACGCAGGCTGCCCAAGTCCTCACCCCGACGCGCACGAGCGAGACCAAGCTCGTCGCCGGCGTGTGCTTCGCGCACCTGGTGAGCCATTACTACATGCTGATGCTGGCGCCGCTGTTCGTGTTCATCCGCGCGGATTACGGAGTGACCTATACCGAGCTCAGCCTCGCGCTCATCGCCTTCAACGTGGTCTCGGCGCTGCTGCAGACGCCGGCCGGCTTCTTCATCGACCGCACCGGCGCGCGCATCAATCTGATCGGGGGCCTGCTCCTGGGCTCCGCCGCGATCGCGGTCGCCGGAGCCGTCGATTCGTTCTGGGTCTTCATCGCCATGTTCGCCGTCCTGGGTCTCGCCAACACGGTCTATCATCCCGCCGATTACGCGCTGCTGTCCGAGCACGTGTCGCCGCCACGCATCACGCAGGTATTCTCGTTCCACACCTGCTCCGGCATGATCGGTTCGGCGGTTGCGCCGGTCACCCTGCTGTTCATGCAGAGCGTAGTGGGCTGGCGCGGCGCCTTCGTCTGCTCCGCGCTGCTCGGCGTCCTGGCGGCGCTCTTTCTCGGCCTGCAGGGGGAGCCCGAGCTCCATCGCCGCGCGCATGTGGCGAAGCCGCGCGCAGACGCGGCGAGCGGCGCCGCCGACGGCTGGCGGCTCCTGCTGTCGCCGCCCATTGTGCTCAACCTCGTGTTCTTCGTCGTGCTGTCGATGGTCGGCGGCGGGCTCAACCAATATCTGGTCGTCGGTCTCGGCGCGCTCTATGGGACGCCGCCGGCGCTCGCCAATACCGCGCTTACCGGACTGCTCACCATGAGCGCGATCGGAGTGTTGGTCGGCGGTGCGCTCGCCTCCCGCACCGCGCGCCACAACGTCGTGGCTTGCGCCGGCTTGCTGGTGACGGGGAGCGTCAGCCTGCTGATCGGCCTGGTCGATCCCGGCGCCGTGTTGCTGGTCCTGGTCGTTTCGCTGAGCGGATTCGCCAGCGGCATGACCATGCCGTCGCGCGACATGATCGTGCGCGCGGTCACGCCGGCCGGATCGTTCGGCAAGGTGTTCGGCTTCGTCACCACCGGCTTCCACATCGGCGGTATGGTGGCGCCGCTGATTTTCGCCCAGTTCCTCGATCACGGCCATCCGCGCGCCGTGTTCCTCTACGTCTCCGCCTGCGCGCTGGTGGCGGTCGCCACCGTCGCCTTCGGCATGTCCGGCCGGCGCGCGGCGCGCGAAACCGCGTCAGATTGAAGCGGTCGCGGGCATGCGGTGCATTGGCTGCGTCTCGGTTCCCGCTTTTGCGGTAAAATGACGAAGGTCCGGGTAAAGAGGAACCTGCAATGCTCGCCGAGGGTTCGCGCGCACGCGCCAGTCTCGCCGTCATCGCGGCGGCGCTGATCACCTGCCTGCCGGCGGCGCCGGCACCGGCGGCGGACTTCTACGCCGGCAAGACCATCGATTTCCTCATCGGCGGCGATGTCGGCGGCGGCTACGACATTTATGCCCGCGTCATCGCCCGTCATCTCCATCGTTTCATTCCCGGCAATCCGACCATCGTTGCCAAGAACCAGCCGGGCGCCGGCAGCGGACGCGCCGCCTCCTTCCTCTATGGCGTCGCGCCCAAAGACGGCTCGATGATCGGCGCGGTCTTTCCCGGCGCGATCATGGGACCGCTGCTCGATGACCGCGCCCAGGCGCTCTACGATCCGACCAAGTTCCAATATCTCGGCAGCGCCGACAACGCGACGCGGGTCTGCATCAGCCACGAGCGCTCCAAGGTCAAAAGCTTCGACGACGCGCTCAAGCAGAAGGCAATCATGGGCGCTAGCGCGGCCGGCGGGTCGACGCGCGACTACGTCAACATGCACAAGAAGACCACCGGGGCGATGTTCGATCTGGTCGCCGGCTACAAAGGGACCGCGGACATCTTTCTCGCGATGGAGCGCGGCGAGGTCGACGGCATGTGCGGCCTCGATTGGGCGAGCCTGAAATCGCAACGACCGGACTGGGTCCGCAACAACACCGTCAACATCCTCGCCCAGATCAATCTGGAGCCGGACGCGGAGCTGAGCAGGCTCGGCGTCCCGCAAATCTGGAAATTCATCCCTAGCGCGGACGACAAGAAGGCGGTCGAGCTGATCATCGGCCAGCAGGTGTTCGGGCGGCCCTATCTCGCCCCGCCGGGGGTGCCGGCGGAACCGCTCAACATCCTGCGCGCCGCGTTCAGCGCGACCATGCAGGACAAGGACTTCCTCGCCGACGCGGAGCGCACCCGCATCGACGTGGTGGCGACCTCGGGCGAGAAGGTTCAGCAGTTGGTGGAGCAGCTTTACGCCACGCCGAAGGCGACCGTCGAGCGGGCGAAGGACCTGGTCAAGCCTTAGATCCGTCGCCGCCGGCGCCGGACCTCTCCGCCGTCATTTCGGGAATGCGCGCACCGCTTGCTACGCTGCGCCGGGACATCAGCGGGCGCGTCGCGTTTGTCCCCGCGCGCAACAGCGTCGCGTGCAAAAGCACGCTTGCGGTTCGTGGCCAAAAAAGAGCCCCTCGCGGGGCTCGAGGTGGTATCGACACGTCCGCTATTTGCCGCGGATGGTGTCTTTCAGTCCGCCGATGGTGTTCTGCACTTTTCCCTTTACCTGATCGGCCTTGCCTTCGGTTTCGGTCTTGGTGTCGCCGGTGATCTTACCCGCCCATTCCTTGACCTTGCCCTTGGCCTGCTCGGCCGAGCCCTTGATCCTGTCCTTGTCCACGTTCTTTCTCCTTGATTGGAAATGTTACAACGTCAACGTACGGCGCAGCGCAAGGTTCCCCGGGGCGGCGAACATGCCGGGCGCCAGGGCCGCGCACAGCGGCTGCCTTTCGCCTTTCGGACTTGGAAACGCGCCCGAGATGCCCTAGATGTGCTCGCGCCGTGGCGATGGTCGAGCCCCGAGCGGTTGGACCAATAGCCGCCACGCCATCGATGGCCGTCCCGATTGGGGGATAGTTCAATGGTAGAACAGCGGACTCTGACTCCGTTAATCTAGG
>CAVQIP010000012.1:0-25832 GCA_963712565.1 uncultured Alphaproteobacteria bacterium
CCGGCGTTCTTCGCTCAGTCTCCTTGGCGACCGGTGGAGGGGGATAGATCGATTTGGATCAGCTTCCAGTTGTCGGGCATCTGCCGCTGATCCCCGTCTCCCTGCAAGGTGAGGAAATGGCGACATTGCGTACGAGTCGGGACAATGTCCGGCAAACGCTCATGACTGCGGGGGCGTCGCCGAGGAGGACGCCCATCCCGGCTTTTCACGGCAAGAGGAGTCCCTTCGATGTGCGACTATAGTCTGCACCATGTCGCGACCCGCCCCGCCAAGATCGACGACAAGCTGGTGGCGACCAAGTTCACCAATTCCATCACCCGCGGCTTCGCCGCGGTCGGTGAGCCGCACGTGGCGGTCTGCCTGCTGCCCGGCACCGAGATTGCATTCGACGAGAATGTCGAATGCGAGCCGTCGTTCGGCATCGGTATTTTGCCGAACAAGAAGATCGGGCAGCGGCTGGCGCGCTTCCGGCAGATCAATACCGACAACGCCGTGACTCATCACGACGCGTTGGAGTTTCCGGACGGACAAGTGGTGCTGCTCACGCGTCTGTGCGAGGGCCAGCGCGCGACCGTGCTGCAATTGCCGGCTGGCGTACGTCCCGCTGCCGCCGCCGAGCAGCCGGCGGCGGAAGTTCGCGAGCGGTCACCTTCGCTCTGATCGCCTGCGTCTGCCGGCGCGCTGCCGTCGGCAACGGGCGTCATCGCCTGCCGATCTCGGGCCGAGCCGGGATCGGGTCAAACGAAGAGCCACCGGCGCACGCCGATGGCTCTTTCAATTCGGCTTGTGTCGGTTGGCGTACCGACGAGGCGCGGAAATTATGGATCGGGGAACGAGACCATGGTCTCGAATTTGTAACCGCACGCTTCGCATTCCCACAGATGCCGCACGCGGTGCCGGTCCAGATACTCGGACCATTCCGGCAGGAAGATCGCCTCCCCGCACTGGGCACAAAGGTTCAACAATCGCGGCTGGACGTGTTTCCGGGGGCTCGCGGTTCGGAGCTCCATGACGCTTCCTCCGCCAATTTTCTTCCCCCTTCCCCGATTGGCCGCATCGTAGCGCAATCGGGCGCGCATTGAAGCAGCAGCCCTGACCTAACACCGCGCGCGTGCGACCGGTACCTCGATGCCTGCGTGCAAAGACGCACCGCGCCGCAGCGTAAACGAATCGGTGCCATCGCGCGCGCGTGTGCCGGCGGAACGGCTTGCCGGTTCGCGGGTTTAAACTTCTCCGAGGAGCGCTGGGGAGGGTTGCAGGAGGAGCCGATGCCCGCGGCGCACAATGTGCATCCGGAGTTTGGGTTGTTGTGTCCGACGCCGCGCTTGCGGCGCAAACTGCGTCTGGCGCTGGCCGGGCTGGTGTGCGCCGCGCTCGGCCTCGTCGTCATCTGGGCGGCCCACCACAGCGAGAGCGGCGCCGTGACGGCGCTGCGGCTCGACGCCAGCGACGGCGCCGGAGCGAGCCCGCGCGCGCGCGCGAGTGCCGCGGCCACCGCGACGCCGCGGTCGACCGCAGCGGCTGTCACCCGCGCGGCCGATGACGCCTGCGGGCAAGGCATCTGGGCCTATCTCGACGCCACCTGTGTGCTGGGCAAGCTGCGCAAGCCGCGGAGCGTGCGGGCGGCCAACGATCGCCCGCGGATCGCGGCAAGTCCGCTCGGCCGCAGCGTCGCCATGGCCGACCGCGCGCTCGAACCCGCTGCCGCCACCGCGCGCGTGGCCGATGGCGCCGCGGGCGACCGATCGTCGTCCCAGTCGGAGCCGGCGCCGGCCGATGCCGCTGCCGCGGCGGTGCCGCAGCCGCGCCCGCGGCCGGTTGCTGCGAAGCAGCCGCCGCAACGCAGCGCGCGCAGCCAGGCGCGCCGGCGCGAGCCCGCCGGAAACGACGCGCGTGCGTGGCGCGAGGCCCGCTCCGACGATTGGGCCGCGCCCGGCTATTACCCGCGCGCCGGATTCCAGGAAGGCTTTTTCAGCTTCTTCCGGTGACGCGGCCGCCGCGCTGCTCGTCCGCGGCGCGGCGGAGTTGCCGAACGCGTCTTTCTATGTTCGTGGCAGTCGCTATAGTATCTCCTGCGGCCCAACAGGGAGACCGATATGCCTGAAGTCTACATCCATGCCGTCAAGGGACGCTCGCTCGACCAGAAGCGCGCCCTGGTGAAGGACATCACCGACGCGGTGGTGAAGAATTTTTCCGTTCCGGTCGAAGCCGTGACGGTGGAAATCGTGGAATCCGAGCCGACCGCCAAGGCCAAGGGCGGCGTTCTGTTCAGCGAAATGCGCCGGTAAGCCGAAGCGGACGCTGCGCTTCGGCGTGGATCGCGCAAGGCCGTGGATTTTTTCGAACAGGCTGATGCCACCGAACAACTGCCTGCGTTTCGCCCGGTCGATCCCGGGCGAAACTTTTTTGCGCGCCGGCGGATCAATGCCGCCATCCCCGGGCGCGCCTTTAGGCGCAAAGCGCCTTCGCAACCGACTTGATATCTGTCAAACAAGCATCGGATTTCCGTGATGTTTTCTACGCCGGTCTTGAAGCCGGCCAGGGGAGCCGCGATTGGGCGATCTTGACGGCAAGGCTGCGCTGGTGACGGGCGCGGCGTCGGGCATCGGGCTCGCCACGGTCGAGCTGTTCGCCGCCCGCGGCGCCAGGGTCGCGCTCAACCACCTGCCGGACGATGCCCGCGGCCCAGCCGCGGTCGCGCGCCTGCGCGCGCAGGGCTTGGCCGTGAGCGCGGCGCCCGGCGACGTGTCGAAACCGGGCACGGCCGAACGCATGGTGCAGGACGCCATCGCCGCGCTCGGCCGGCTCGACTTCCTGGTCAACAATGCCGGCACCTCGGCCACCGTCGCGCCGATCGCGCCGAGCGAGCTCGACCAGCTGACCGAGGAATTCTGGGCCACGATCCTGGCCACCAATCTGCTGGGGCCGTTCCGCTGCACGCGCGCGGCGGCGGCGGCGCTCAAGGCCGCGCGCGGGGCGGTCTGCAACACCGCCTCGGTCGCCGGCCGCAACATGCCGGGCTCGAGCATGGCCTACGGCGCCAGCAAGGCCGGCCTCATCAGCCTCACGCAAAATCTCGCCCGCGCGCTCGCGCCGCAGGCGCGCGTGAACGCGGTCGCGCCGGGATTCGTCGATACCGAATGGACGCGGGCGTGGCCGGCCGAGCGCAAGCGGGCCTCGATCGAGCGCACGCTGCTCAAGCGCGCCTGCACGCCGGCCGATATCGCCGCCGCGATCGTGTTCCTGTGCGCCGACGCCAGCATGGTGACGGCGCAGACGCTGGTGGTCGACGGCGGCTATTCGTTGTAGCCGCCCGCCGGTCGTCGCTTCGGCTTCGGGGAAAGTCCTCGCTCAATGCGAGGACTCTCCCGGCCGATGCCAAAGATCGGAAGCGATCAGCGCCTGGCGCTTCTCGGCGCCGCCGCCGCCGGCTGGGCGCACGGCTTCCAGTAGCCGAAATACGAGCTGCCGCCGCCCCAGGTCTCGACCCAGCACTGATTGCCCCAACGCGCGCCGTTCTCGCCGATCGGGCCGGTGGCGTAGTACTGGCCGTTCTGCTGAGCATAGTTGTAGTCCTGCGCCGCGGCCTGGTTCGCGAACGTCAAGCCTGAGCAAAACAGCGCCGCCGTCGCGGCCGCGGTCATGGTGAGCTTCTTCATGGGGGTTCTTCCTTTTTCGCTGATGATTCTTCAGGAGGGTCGCTCCCGACCCGACCATGTGCGCGCGCAAACTCGCGTTCAAAGAAATTTTTCGGCCGTCGGAGAAAATTCTGCATAAACGCCGGCGCAAAAGAAATTCTGCGTAAAATTTCACGCGCGAAAATTCTTCGTAAATTTCGTGCGCTTCAACGCAGCGACGAAACGGAGAGAGCGGGCGAACGACGTGCGGCGCCGCCGGCGCTGACGTGGATCGGCTATTGCAACAGCAAGCGCGGCAGCCACAGCGAAAGCTGGGGCACATAGGTGACCAGCGCGAGCACGACCAGCATCGGGATGTAGAAGATCAGAATGCTGCGCGACACCGCCTCCATGCTGACGCGGCCGATCGCGCATCCGACCACCATGGTCGGCCCGACCGGCGGCGTGAGCAGGCCGATCCCGAGATTGAGAATCATGACGATGCCGAAGTGCACGGGGTCGATGCCGAAGGTCTTGATGACCGGCAGGAAGATCGGCGTGCAGATCAGCAGCATCGGCGCGAGATCCATGAACGTACCGAGCAAAAGCAGCAGAATATTCACGTACAGCAGGAACATGTACTTGTCGCTCGAGATCGCCACGAAGAACTCGGTGGCCTTGGCGGGTATCCGCATGATCGCCATCATGTAGCCGAAGGCGATCGAGAACCCGATCATGATCATGACCATGCCGACCGTGCGGACGACTCGCGCGATCAATTTCGGCAGGTCGCTCCACTTGCAGTCGCGGTACACGAACATCGTGACGAAGAATGCATAGACGCAGGCCACGGCCGCGGACTCGGTCGGGGTGAACACGCCGGTGAGGATCCCTCCGAGGATGATCACGATCGTGATCAGGCCCCAGACCGCGTCGATTGCGGCCTTGAGCGCCTGTCGGAACGGAACGATCTCGCCTTTCGGGAAGTTTTGCCGATGCGCGATGATGAGGACCAGCACGATCAGCGAAAGGCCGAGCAGCAGCGCCGGTATGACCCCGCCCACGAACAGCTGCGCCACGGAAATTGTTCCGCCGGCCGCCAGCGAATAGATGATCATGTTGTGCGAGGGCGGCAGCAGCAGCGGCTGCAGCGAGCCCGAAATGGTGACGTTGACGGCGAACAGGCGCGGATAGCCGTGCTTGATCATTTGCGGAATCATCACCGAGCCGACCGCCGCCGTGTCGGCGACGGACGAGCCCGAGATGCAGCCGAACATCGTGGAGGCGACGATGTTGACGAGGGCCATCCCGCCGCGGATGAAGCCGACGAAGACCTTGGCGAGGTTGACGAGGCGCTCGGCCATGCCGCCGACCGCCATGATCGCGCCGGCGAGAATGAAGAACGGAATCGCCAGCAGCGAGAAGCCGCTCATCCCGCCGGAGACCTTGAGCATCACCGCTTCGAGCGGAAGGCCGATCCACAACGCGGCCAGAATGGCGGCCAGCCCGAGCGCGTAGGCGACCGGCATGCCCAAGAGACATACGATGGTGAAGCTGCCGACGAGAATGAGGACGTCCATGCCGCAGCTCCGCCGACGCCCTATTCGGTCGAAACCTGGCTGACGGTGTCGCTCCCGACCTCGTGGAAGAAGTCTTGCGTCAGCAGGCGCTCGATCACCAGCAAGGCGGTGAGCACGCCGCCGATCGGGATCGGCAGATAGGTGATGCCGGCGGTGACGATCGGGAATTCGGCGATGCTCTGGTACCAGGTGGCTTGCACGAGCTTGATGCCCCAGACCACCATGAAGAGATTGGTCGTGAGCATGCAGAGCTCGAGAAACCAGCCCAGCACCGACTTCGCCGGCTCCTTGAGAAAGGCCGGCAGCACGCCGACCCCGATGTGCAGATGCTCGCGGTAGCAGACCACGGCGGACAGGAACGACAGCACGATCATCAGCAGCACGGCCATCGGCTCGGGCCACGACGCCGCGCTGTTGAGCACGTAGCGGGTGAATACCCCGTAGGGGACGATGATGGTGATCGCGACCAGGCAGGCGCCGGCGACGAACAAGCAGGCGCCGTGAACGGCGTCCATCGCCCGGACGTAGTGCTGCTTCATGCCATCTCCCGCCGCGGGCGGTTCAGGAGTCATGCCGGTCGATCGCTTGCGCCGACCTGCGCATTTGGATCACTTGACGTCCTGAATGCGCTTGATCAGCTCGGCGTGCTGGGTGCCGTATTTGTCCCACACCGGCGCCACCGCAGCCTGGAACGGCTTCTTGTCCTCGATCTTGATGATCTCGACCCCGGCCGCCTCGATCTGCTGCCGCGACTTTTCCTCCATCGCGTACCAGAGCTTGCGCTCCTCCTGCTGCGCCTCCTTGGCGAAGGCGGCGACCAGCGCCCGATCGGCCGGCGCGAGCGTGTCCCAGGTCTTCTTGGAGAATACGAGGATCTCCGGGATCATCAGGTGCCCGGTCAGCGAATAGTATTTGGCGTAGCGGTAGTGCTGGCCGGTCGCGTAGGTCGGGTAGTTGTTCTCGGCGCCGTCGACCACGCCGGTCTGCATGGCGCTGACCAGCTGGTCCATGCCCATGGCGACGCCGTTGCCGCCGAGTGCGTTCATGGTATCGACGAAGACCGGATTGCCCATCATCCGAATCTTCAGACCCTTGAGGTCGTCGATCGAGCGCACCGGTTTCTTGCTGTTATAGACATTGCGCGTGCCGGCGTTCATCCAGCACAGCCCGATCAGGCCCGCGGTCGGATGGCTCGACAGCTTCTGCAACAGCTCATCGCCGATCGCACCGTCGATCACCTTCTCCATGTGGGCGTCGTCGCGGAACATGAAGGGCAGATTGAAGACGTTGAGCTCCGGAACGAGCGGGCCCATCGGTCCGACGCTGATGCGCGCGATGGCGAGGGCGCCGACCTGCGCCTGCTCGATCGCCTCCTTTTCGCCGCCGAGCTGCATCGACGGATACATTTGGATGCTGATGCGGCCGGCGGTCGCCGCCTCCAGCTTCTTGCCCATGCCGAGCACCGCCTCGACGGTGGGATAGCCGAGCGGGTGCACGTCGGCGGCCTTGAGCACGAGCTTCTGCTGGGCAATGGCGCCTGCGCGCCAGCCGGTTGCGAGCGCGCCGAGCGCCGTCGCGGCGCCGAGGCGGAGCACGGTGCGGCGGTGCATTCAAATCCTCCCCGGAGCGAGTGTGTTGCGCGGACTGCGGTCGAGGGCCTCGCCGGGGGGCCTTGATCGTCGGACAGGTTGATCAACCGGCGAGCAGGTGATACGCACTTGTCATATCATATGATGACTGGCCCCCGCAGAGTGTCAAGGCCGATGAGCAGGTCGACGACGAGCCTTTCGGTCAGCCGGCCGCTGCCGGCTCCGCGCTCCTTGAGCGGCGAGCTGGTCGTGCGCCTGACCGACGACATCACCAGCGGCAAGATTCCGCCGGGGTCGCGATTGCCGACCGAGCAGGAACTGATCGCTGCGACCGGGGTCAGCCGCACGGTGGTGCGCGAGGCGGTCGCAGCCCTGCGCGCGGACGGCCTCGTCGTCACCCGGCAGGGTGTCGGGGCCTTCGTGCCGGAGAACGCGCGCCGGCCATTGCGGTTCGACTTCGACCAATTGTCGCCGTTGCGGGCGGTTCTCGACGTGATGGAATTGCGAACCGGCATCGAGATCGAGGCCGCCGGCTTGGCCGCCGATCGTGCCTCGGCGTCGCAGGTTCGCGCCATCGTCGAGCGCCTCGAGGCCGTCGCCGTCGCGCTCAAGCGCGGCCGGGACGCGATCGCTGAGGATTTTGCGCTCCATTGCAGCATCGCCGACGCGACCGGCAACCCGCAGTTCCGGCGCTTTCTGGAGCATCTCGGCCGCTTCATCATCCCGCGCCAAACCATTCGCGGCGGCCCCGGAATACCGAAGCACACCTACAGCCAGACGTTTCAACAGGAACACCGCGACATCGTGCAGGCGATCCGCAGCGGTGCGGTCGCGCAGGCGCGCGCGGCAATGCGCCGGCACCTGCTCAACAGCCGCAGGCGCTACCAGCGGCTCGCCGCCAAGCGCGCCAACGGCTGAGCTCCGTTCCTAGAGCATGATCCCGAAAAGTGGTCACCGGTTTTCGGAAAAGATCATGCTCCAACAATAAGCTAGAGCGGGATGACGATTCGAAGAAAAGTCATCCCGCTCTAGCGGTCGAAGGGCGCATCATGCAAACCGTTTTGGTCACCGGCGCGGCGGGCGGCATCGGCACGCGGCTGCGCCGCTTGCTCAGGGGCACCTATCCCAGTATCCGGCTGAGCGATCTCGCGCCGCCGGCCGATCTCGGACCGCAAGAGAGCTTCGTCGCGGCCGATCTCGCCAGCATGGCGGACGTCGAGCGCGCGGTCGCCGGCGTCGACGGCATCGTGCACCTCGGCGGCTTCTCGGTCGAAGGACCCTGGGACACCATCCTGCAGGCCAATATCATCGGCTGCTACCACCTGTTCGAGGCCGCGCGCCGTCACCGCGTGCAACGGATCGTGTTTACGTCGTCGAACCACGTCGTCGGCTTCTATCCGCGGCAGCGCCGCATCGGCGTGGACGCGGCGGTGCGTCCGGATTCGCGCTACGGCGTCAGCAAGGCGTTCGGCGAGGCGCTCGCTGCGCTCTATGCCTTCAAGCACGGCCTGCGGGTCACCTGCATTCGCATCGGAAACGTCGGCGACGTGCCCGCCGATCGGCGCCGGCTGTCGATCTGGCTCGCGCCGCAAGACCTCGTGCAGCTCATCCGCATCGGTCTCGAGCATCCCGACATTCGTTATGAAATCTTCTACGGCGCGTCCGACAATGTGCGCGGCTGGTGGGACAACAGCGCCGCCTTCCGCTTGGGCTATCGGCCGCAGGGCCGGGCCGAGGATCATGGCGCGCAGGCGCTCGCGGCCGAAGCGAAGCTGTCGCCCGACCCTATCGGCCAGTGGTATCAGGGCGGCCATTATTGCAGCGAGGAATTCAGCGCCGGCATCGAACGCGCCCCGCTGTGAGCGCCCTACCGGCTGCGGCCGTCGAACGGCGTGCTCCTACCGGCTGCGGCCGTCGAACGGCGTGACCTTGAGCGCGGCGATGTCGACGTCGTCGAGGCAGCGGACGTTGACCGCGATCATCTCCTCGCCCTTCGGATTCTGTCCGCGCGAGAACGCCCCCACGCCGCATTGCGCGCAGAACAGGTGGTGGATGGTCTTCTTGCCGAACTGGTAGTCCTTGAGGTCCTCCAAGCCCGCGCGCAGCCCGAACTTCTCGGGCGGCACGAACGCCCACAGCGCGCCGCGCTTTTGGCAGATCGAGCAGTTGCAGTCGACGACGCTGCTGATGTCGGCCGTCACCTCGAAGCGCACCTCGCCGCAATGACAGCCGCCGGTATAGGTCTTGGTCTCGGACATGCGCTGCCGCCTATTTCTGCTGGAATGCGATCCGCTTGTCCGGCCGCTCGAGGTCGACATGCAAGGCCTCGCACAACCGGTTCGAGTAGTTCCACATGCCGCAGAACACCGTCAGCTCGACGATCTGCTTCTCGCTGAAGTGCTGCTTCATCGCCGCGAAGGCGTCGTCGTCGTCGCGGGCGCGCATCAGCGTGACCGCCTCGGCCCAGCGGATCGCGGCCTTCTGCCGGTCGTCGAGATCGCCCGAGCGCATGTAGTCGCTGCCTTGCGCCGCTGCGATCTGCGCCGCGGTGAGCCCAATCTTCCGAGCGAGCGGCACGTTGTGCGACATGCAATAGGCGCTCTGATTGAGCGCCGACGTCTTGATGATCACCAGCTGCTGGATTTTCACGTAGTCCGGATCGGATTTCACGTTGGCGAGACGGATCGTTTCGTTCGGCAGCATCCAGCCCGCCAGCGCCGCCGGCTGGTGCGCCAGCACCTGGGAGAAGTTGCTGATGCGGCCCCATTGCCTGACGACGCCGTCATAGACCTTGCGGGTCTCGGCGTCGGCCTCCTCCGGCTTGATCATTTTCACGCGCGCCACGGCGATGTCCCTCGGCGTTCGCCGCAATGTAGCGGATGCGACGGCCGGGCGCGAGGCGTGGGACCTGGGCACGGCAGAGGCGAACGTCCGGGACGGCCGGAATGTTCCAGCCGCGCGCCATCAGGCGGGTTGCGTTCGCCCTCGCGCCGCCCCGGACGCGGTCGCGGCGGAAATTGCCGATTCCACCGCCCGCGGGCATGATGATGGTAGAACTGGCGGATACGGGCCGAGGGGCATCATGCTCTCCGAAAGCGAACGCAGGGCGTTCGGCGCGTTCGAGCAACGCGGCTGGGACCGAGCCGCCGATCCCTATCATCGTCATTTCGGCGCGCTCACCCGGCAATCCTGCGCGGCGTTGCTTGACGCCGCCGGCGTGCGCGCGGGAACGAGGGCGCTCGACGTTGCCACCGGTCCCGGCTATGTCGCGGCCGCGGCGCGCGCGCGCGGCGCCGACGTGATCGGCCTCGATTTCTCGCCGCCGCAGATCGCGCTCGCGCGCGCGACCTATCCCGGCATCGATTTCCGCCAGGGCGACGCCGAACATCTGCCGTTCGAGACTGGCCGCTTCGACGCCGTGGTCATGGGATTCTGTCTGCTGCATTTGCCGAACGCCGAGGGCGCCCTCGCCGACGCCTTCCGCGTGCTCGCGCCCGGCGGCCGTTTCGCCGCGAGCGTGTGGGCGAACCCCGAGCCCGGCTCGGCCTTCGACATCATGCTGGGCGCGATCGAGCGTCATGGCGCCAAGGTCGATCTGCCGCCGGGTCCGCCGTTCTTCCGCTTCGCCGACGCCGAGGAAGCCGGGCGCGTCCTCCTTGCCGCCGGTTTCGTCGATCCGCAAACCCGGCTGGTGCCGCAGTATTGGCGCCATGCCTCGCCCGACGGCCTGTTCGCCGCGTTCGAGGAAGGCTCGGTGCGGGCCGCCGCGCTGCTGCGCGCGCAGCCGGAAGAAACGCGCGAGCAGATCAGGCTGGCCGTGCGCGAACATGTGGGCAAGCTCGCGCGTGCGGACGGCGACTACGTTATCGGCGCACCGGCCACGGTATTGTCGGCGAGCAAGCCGTCGCGCTAGAGCAGATTCGCTCGATCGGACTCACGCGTAGGGTGGGCAAAATCGCCTGCCGAGACGACGAGGAGTCGCTGGGCTGCGGCGGGCGATTTTGCCCACGCGGGCGGAACGCGTGGGCATTGCGCCCGCGCAAGACACGCGGATGAAAGAATCGAGAACGCGCAATGCCCACCCTACGGCTCAACATGACCGGAATCCGCTCTAGCACGCGGACTCCAATCGCGCATTCGCGCCTTCGCGGATTTACGCAACTTACTCGATCACCTGCTCGGCGCGTGCGAGCACGGTCGCGGGAATGTCCAGGCCCAGGGCCTTGGCCGCTCTGAGATTGAGGACGAGCGTGAAGTTGGTCGGCTGCTCGATCGGCAGGTCGGCCGGCTTTTCTCCCTTGAGGATCCTGTCTACATAGATCGCGGCGCGCCGGTGCATGTCCTCGTAGCTCGGCCCATAGGACATCAGGCCACCCGCCTCGACCAGTTCCCGGTACGCATTGATATTCGGTAGGCGCTGTTGCGAGGTGAAATCTATCATTCGCTTGCGGTTGTGCAGGAACACCCGGTCCGCCAGGACGAGAAGTCCCTCCGGCCGCTCCTTGACGATCGCGTCGAAGGCGTCGCCGAGTTCTTCCGATTTCCGCACGTCCAAAACCTGCAGCTTCATGCCCAAAGCTTGCGCGGCGAGGCGCGCCTGTCGCTGGGACACGGCGTGAAACGGATTGAGCGAGTTGATGAACATGGCGACGTGCGAAAGATTGGGAACGACCTCTCGCAGAAGCTCCAGCCGCTTACCCTCGAGGTCCGGTGCGATCGAGCTTAGTCCGGTGATATTGCCGCCGGGTCGCGCCAGGCTCGGCACCAGCCCGGTGCCGACCGGATCGCCGACCGCTATCATCACGAGCGGCACGGTCGTCGTCGCCTTCTTGACCGCGAGCGAGGCGGGGGTGCCGGCGGTGACGATCACATCCACCTTTGCGGCGAGCAGTTCGGCAACCAGCGCGGGAAGCCGCTGGTATTTTCCTTCCGCCCAGCGATATTCGATGAAGACATTGCGACCTTCCTCGTACCCGAGCTTGTGCAACGCGTCGCGAAACGGGCCGACGAGATTGGCTTCGAGCGCGGCGGTGGAGTTGCCCAGGAAACCGACGCGGGGAATCCGTCCTGGCCGCTGCGCGCGTGCCGCCAGCGGCCACGCCACCGCCGCGCCGCCGAGGAGTGCGATTACGTCGCGGCGCTGCAGTCGATCGTATCGCATTCGGTCCCTTTCCCCCCGAGCGCAGTCTGCGAGTCTTGCAACGTGGTGCAACCTGTCAGTCAGTCGCGGGGCATGCGGTGACTTAAAGCGCGCTGTGCGCCAACCGCCCGGACGACCGCGGCGTGGCCGCGCGCGTCCGCCTTGCAACCTCTCGTAGAAATATGCATTAATGCAATCCTGCTTCCAGGCGTCAACCGGAGGGCTCAAATGCGCATCTTCCTGGCTGCTGCCGGCGCGGCCGCCGCGCTGTTGCTGACGTCGCTTGCGGCGCGGGCGCAGCCGCTCACGCTGGTCGAGGTCAACGCCCCGGCGGTGAATTGCGTGTTCAACCCGACCTGCACCATCGTCGTGAGCGACACCATCGGCGACATCCCTCTGCCCTATCTCACCACGCCCAAGAAGGCGTTCCTGCAGTCGCGCAGCTTCACCGGCGCGCCCGGCACGCCGGGCGCCGGCAAGACCGGCTACATGTATCGCATCAGCCTGACGGAAGCGGCCGGCACCGCCGATTGCCTGGGCGGGCTGGTGCTCAATTTCGGTCCGGTGGCGAAGCTGCCTTACAAGAACGGCCAGCTCGCTGACGTGTTCGTCATCACCACCGGCGGCCTCGGCACCATCAGCCTGAAGTCGGCGGAAAAATTCGGCGACGTGATCGAGTTCACGCTGGCCAAGACCTTGTGCCTGGACGGCGGCCCGGACATCAAGAACACGACCTTCTTCTTCGGGCTGGCGGCGAACACGGTGCCGACGGCGACCTCGGCGCAGATCTTCAGCGTCGGCAACCCGCCGCTCTACAACGTGGACGCCCGCGCTCCGACCCATTGACGCCGGCCGGCGCGAGGGCACGGCCGATCCGCCCGGGTCCGGCTCGGCGCGCGCGGCGCCGATGATTACTCCGCGGCGGCGCGCAATCGCGCGGCCAGCGCGTCACGCTCGGCCATCACCTCGTTGCGCTGGCGCAGGATTTCGTTGCGTTCGCCCAACGCAATGTCGCGCTGGCGCAGGTGTTCACCGCTTTTGAACACGGCAATGTCGCGCTGGCGTTGGACCTCTTTGCACTCGCCGAGCGCCACGTCGCGCTGGCGCAGGAGCTCGTTGCGTTCGCCGATCGCCACGTCGCGCTGTTGCAAATAGGCGTCCCGCTCCGCCAACGCGGTCGCCAGCGCCGATTGTGTCAGCTCGAGTTCACGTCGCGTTCGCCAGAACATGGCTTTCCCCCGAGATTTGCCCTGCGCCGAAGCCGGTTATCATCCGATCACGCCCCGAGCGCAAGCATCCAGCCACGTCCAAATCGCAGATATCGACACATTGTCGCGGGCGACGGTTGCGGAACTCGGGCCGGCCCGAATTCCGGTGCCAGCCATGTCTTTGCACTGCGCTGACCGGCCCTCAGGACGTGGATGCCCGCGACAAGCGCGGGCATGACGGAAGTCGTGATGCACTGAAACAAAACTAGCCTAGCGCGTGCTGCCGCGATCCTCGACGCTGAAGCCGGAGGCCTTCACCAACCGTCCCCAGCGCACGATCTGATCCTTGATGTCGGTCTTGAGTTGCGGCCCGGTTGCGCCGGAGACATCGAAGCCCTGGGCCTCGAGCTTCTGCCGGATCGCCGGGTCGGCGTGTGCGGCCTTGGCCGCGTCGGTGTAGCGTGCGAGGATGTCGGGGGGCGTGCCCTCCTTCACCAGCAGCCCGAACCAGACCTTGGCGGTGAATTCGGGGTAACCGAGCTCCGCGAAGGTCGGCACGTCGGGCATGGCGCGGTCGCGAGCCGGCCCGGTGGTCGCCAGCGCATGGAGCTTGCCCGCGCGCACGTGCGGCAGCGAGGAATTGACCTGCGCGAAGCCGAACTGCGAATGGCCGCCGAGGAGCCCGGTCACCTGCAAGCCCGATCCGCGATAGGGCACATGGGTGAGATCGAGGTCCCACTTCTCGTTCATCTGAAAGCCGAGGAAATGCGACGGCGTTCCGGCCTGGTAGGAGGAATAGCTGAGCTTGCCCCTGTTCGCCTTCGCCCAGGCGATGAACTCGGCGAGGTTGCCGGCCGGCACGGCGGGCGCGGTGACGAACACCAGCGGCGCCTCGACGCCGCGGATGATCGGATGGAACTGATCGATCGACCAGCGCGCGTTGGGGAACATGTTGGGCAATATCTCGGTGAACGCCTGGGTGCCGAGCCAGATGATGGAGCCGTCGGCCGGCTGCTCGACGATGTACTGCGCCGCGAGGCTGCCGCTCGCGCCCGGCTTGTTCTCGACGATGATCGGCTGCCCGAGCGTCTTCGACATGTGCTCGGCGATCGTGCGGGCATAGGGGTCGATCGCGCCGCCCGCCACGGTCCCGACGATGATCCGGATGGTGCCGCCCTGCGCCCAGGCCGCGCCGGCGGCGAGCGCCGGCGGCAGCATGGCGGCCCCCAGCAGCGCAAGCAGTGAAAGTCGGAGCCGTCGCATCGGGTGCCTCCTGGATGGCCTCGATCAAGAATAACTGAACGCGGACCCGCGCCCAAGGACGACGCCGGCGACCTCGCTCGCGCGGCGCGCACCGCGGCCGCAGCGTTCAAAAGAAGCCCAGCGACTCGCAGCCTTTGCCGGCGTGGAAGCTTTGCTTCACCCGCCGCGCCGGGATGTCGATGACGTGCACCGAGCCGTCGCCCTGGCAGGCGACGAACAATTCGTCGCCGCGGAACGCCATGTCCATCGGCTGGCTGCCGACCTTGATGGCGGTCTGCTGGCGGAACGACGGGTCGATCAGGCTCACCGTGTCGCTCTTGAGGCTGGTGACGCCGATCATGCCGAAGTCCTCGCTGTAGCGCGCGATCTGCGCCGCCTCCGGCACGCCTTCGAGCCGCACGGTGTGGACGACGCGCTCGCTGCCGGTGTCGATCAGGAACAGCGTCGGCTCGACGTCGTCGACCGCGACCACGGTGCGGCCGTCGGCCGAGATCGCGATGCCGGCGAGCGGGCGCGGGGTCTCGATCTGGCGCAGGAGCTTGCGCCGTGGCAGGTCGATCACCGACACCGTGCCGTCCTCTTCGTTTTCGGTGTAGAGCCGTCGGCCGTCGGGCGAGATGATCAGGCGGTGGCCGTTGGTGGAGCCGGAATCGATGGCGTCCACCACCTTGTGGGTGGCGCGGTCGATCACCGCGACCACGGCGCTGTTCTCGCAGGTGATGTAGATCAGGCCGTCCGGCCCGAGCTTGAGCGTGTGCGGCGCGATATAGGGCCGCAGATCGATGTCGCCGGCATGGGCGCGCTTGTCGAGGTCGATGATGCAGAGGAGATGGCCGGGATTGGGATTGCGGCCGTGGATGCCGTCGCCGAAGATCGGCACGTAGGCGAGGGAGGTCTCCGGCACCACCAGGAGCTCGTGCACGGTGCGGGGAAAATCCTCGAGCACGACCTCGGTCTCGTAGCTCACCGGATCGAGGAACAGGACTTTCGTCCCCATCTTGTCGACCGCGATCATTCCGCGCACGCCGTCTGCCTTGGCCATCGTTGGGTGCTTCCTTGCTTTTCGGATCGGCGGCGCGAATTGTAGCGCGTGATCCCGAAAAGTGGGAACCGGTTTTCGGAAAAGATCACGCGCAAAACAAAAACTTAGAGCGGGATGGCGGCTCGAAGAGAAGTCATCCCGCTCTAGCGCAGGTTTTGTTTTGATTGAATCATTCTCGTCGCCGTCATGCCCGCGCGTGTCGCGGGCATCCACGTCTTTAGGGCTGGCAGCGCAGGAAAGACGTGGATGGCCCGGCCGCCGCGCCTACGGTCAGCCCGTCGGCGGGGCGATCTCGTCGAGACCCTTCTGCCGCGCCTCCGGGCCGAGTTGCGTGACCGCAACGGCGGCGATCAGCAGGATGATCGCCAGGAAGACGAATACCGCGGTAAGCCCCCAGCCGACCTGGATCCACAAGATGGTGGGAATGATGAAGGCGGTGGCGAGCCGGCCGACGCCCGCGGCCCAGCCGAATCCCGATGCCCGCGCGTTGGTGGGGAACACCTCCGACGCGAAGATCTGCATCGAGTTGCCGGCCACCTGGATGAAGAAGATCATGATGAAGCCGGCGATCAGCAGCTGGGTATCGGTTGCGGCATTGGCGAATACGATCGCCATCACCCCCGCCGCCACGAATGCGCACACCGACGTGATCTTGCGGCCGAAGCGATCGAGCGCGTACATCATGAAGATGCTCGCGCACGGCACCGCCAGGGTCATGCCGAAGGTGTAGGTGAGCGACTTGGTGATGGTGAATCCCTTCTCGGCCATGATGTTGGGAAGCCACGTGCCCAACCCGATGGCGACGCCGAAGAATGCCGCGAAACAGATCATGCCGGCGACCACGCGCACCGGAAACATGCGGAACACGACGGCGAACGGATCGCTCTTGGTGTCGCTGGCTGCGTCGGTGCTGAGCGGCTCCTTCGGCCCGGCAATTCGCAGCCGCGCGAGAACGTCGAGGGCGTCCTGGCCCTTGCCGTGCGTCGCCAGGTAGCGCGGCGATTCCGGCAGCGTGAAGCGGAACAGCCAGACGATGAGCGCGCCGATGCCGATGACGATCCACACTCCGCGCCAGCCGATGGAGTCGCGGAACGTCAGCGTGAACAAGGCGGCGATCGGCCATACGCACGCGCCGCCGATGAAATGCACGATCGCCAGGATGCGCCCGCGGATGCGCTTGGGTGAATATTCGCCGGCATAGGCGAAGGCGAGCGGCTGCTCGGCGCCGAGCCCGATGCCGGCGATGAAACGCGCCGCGGCGAGCCACATCACGGTGGGTGCGAGCGCGCCGAGGATGGTGAAAATCCCGAACAGCAGGAGGTTGAACTGGTAGACCGACTTGCGGCCCCAGCGGTCGCTGAATTGGCCTTGCCCGGCGGCGCCGAGGAACATCCCGAAGACGGTGGCGCTTCCCACGAAACCGGCCTCGGCCCCGGTGGCGAACTTGGACTGGACCATGTCGGGGATCAGCGATCCCAGCACGATCAGGTCGATCACATCGAAGAAATATCCCGCCGCGATGAGCGCGATCACCTTGACGTGCAGCGGCGAGATTTTCGCCTCGTCCAGCGACGTGCCGACGAAGCCCTCGATGGTCTGGGCCATGTCTTCCCTCCCGCAGGGCCGCTCGAGCGGCTCTCTCTGCGACCAGTGTGGGAGGGCGGCTGACCGCCTGTCAATCGATATGACGGGGCCGGTGCAAATCTGCGCCACCGATTCGTCCGCGCCACGCGCGCGCCGCTGCCGTCTCGGCATGCGGCAGGCGTACGTTGCGGGGGAAAGGGCGTGCGGCGGGTGCCACGGAAGATCAAAATTCTGGGCGGCCGGTTGGTCGCTCAGATCTCACCACGAGATTGATCGCGTGCGACCGCTGCCGCGAGGGAAGGGGTGCTAGCTGCACCCCGTCGTCCCGCCGCAGGTGTCGCACTTCAGGCAGGTGCCGTTCCGCACCAGCGTGAAGTTGCCGCATTCGCCGCAGGCCTCGCCTTCGTAGCCCTTGGCCTTGGCTTCGGCGCGCTTCTCCGCGGCCATCGCGCGGGCGTCGGCGCGCGCCTCGCTCCGCGCGAACGGCAGGTGCTGCTGCTCGAGCTGCTCGGCGGGCGAGAGCTTCTGCTCCGGCTCGGCCTTGAGCGCGGCGGTGCCGGCGATTTCCGCGCGCGGCTCGCGGCCGCCGAACGCCGTCACGCGTCCGCCGGTAACGCCCTCACCCCGACCCTCTCCCCCACGGGGAGAGGGAGCGGACAGCGCGGTCGTGCCGCCCGCCGCGCCGCCCGGGATGACGCCGAGCTTGTCCGTGCGCGAGCGCGTCAGCCCCTTCGACACGTATTTGGCCGCGCCCGGCCCGCCGCCGGGCTTGCCTTCCTCCACGCCCTTGCCGAGCGCGTCGAAGCCGCCCTCGGTCGGATCGACATGGGCGAGGTCGAAGCGCTCGAGATAGCTCACCGCGAGCTCGCGGAAGACGTAGTCGAGGATCGAGGTGGCGTATTTGATCGAGTTGTTGCCCTGCACCGGCCCGGACGGCTCGAAGCGCGTGAAGGTGAAGGCGTCGACATATTCCTCCAGCGGCACGCCGTATTGCAGGCCGAGCGAGACCGCGATCGCGAAGTTGTTGAGCAGCGAGCGCAGCGCAGCGCCTTCCTTGTGCATGTCGATGAAGATTTCGCCGAGCCGCCCGTCGTCGTATTCGCCGGTGCGCAGGTAGACCTTGTGGCCGCCGACCACCGCCTTCTGGGTGTAGCCCTTGCGGCGGTCGGGCATGCGCTCGCGCTCGCGCATGATCACCATGCGCTCGACCACCCGCTCCACCACCTTCTCCGCCAGCGCCGAGGCGCGCGCCGCGGTCGGCTTCTCGATGAAGGCCTCGATGACGTCGTCGTCGTCCTCCTCGTCCGCGATCAGCTGGCACTGCAGCGGCTGCGAGAGCTTGGAGCCGTCGCGGTAGAGCGCGTTGGCCTTGAGCGCGAGCTTCCAGGACAGCAGGTAGGCCGCCTTGCAGTCCTCGACCGTGGCGTCGTTGGGCATGTTGATGGTCTTGGAGATCGCGCCGGTGATGAAGGGCTGCGCCGCCGCCATCATGCGGATGTGGCTCTCGACCGAGAGATAGCGCTTGCCGTTGCGGCCGCAGGGATTGGCGCAGTCGAACACCGGATAGTGCTCGGCCTTGAGGTGGGGCGCGCCTTCGACCGTCATCGCGCCGCAGACGTGCACGTTGGCGGCCTCGATCTCGCGCTTGGTGAAGCCGAGCGCGGAAAGCAGGTCGAAGCGCGGATCGGCGAGCTTCTCCGGCGCGAGGCCGAGCGTGGCCACGAACTCCTCGCCCAGCGTCCACTTGTTGAAGGCGAACTTGATGTCGAAGGCGGTGGGCAGCGCCTTCTCCACCTTCTCGATCGCCTCCGGGGTGAAGCCCTTCTGCTTGAGCGTGGTGTGGTTGATGCCGGGCGCCTGGCCGAGGCTGCCGTGGCCGACCGCGTAGGCCTCGATCTCGGCGATCTGCGATTCGGAATAGCCGAGCACGCGCAAGGCTTCCGGCACCGCGCGGTTGATGATCTTGAAATAGCCGCCGCCGGCGAGCTTTTTGAACTTGACCAGCGCGAAGTCGGGCTCGATGCCGGTGGTGTCGCAGTCCATCACCAGGCCGATGGTGCCGGTGGGCGCGATCACCGAGACCTGGGCATTGCGGTAGCCGTGCGCTTCCCCGAGCGCGAGCGCGCGGTCCCAGGCGCGCTCGGCATGCTCGATGAGGCGCGGGTCGGGGCAGGCCTTGTGGTCGAGCGGCACCGGCGGGGTCGCGACCTTCTCATAGCCGGTGCGCTCGCCGTGGGCGGCGCGGCGATGGTTGCGGATGACGCGCAGCATGGGCTCGCGGTTCTTCTTGTAGCCGGGAAAGGCGCCGAGCAGCCCCGCCATCTCCGCCGAGGTGGCGTAGCTCACGCCGGTCAGGATGGCGGTGAGCGCGCCCGCGATCTGGCGGCCGGCGTCGGAATCGTAAGAGAGGCCCGACGACATCAGCAGGCCGCCGAGATTGGCGTAGCCCAGGCCGAGCGTGCGGAACTCGAAGGAGAGCTGCGCGATCTCGCGCGAGGGGAATTGCGCCATCAGCACCGAGATTTCGAGCACGACGGTCCACAGCCGCACCGCGTGCTCGTAGCCCTCGATATCGAACTGCCGCGTCGTCCCGTTGCGGAATGCCAGCAGGTTCATCGAGGCGAGGTTGCACGCCGTGTCGTCGAGGAACATGTATTCCGAGCACGGATTGCTGGCGCGGATCGGCCCCGAGGCCGGGCAGGTGTGCCAGTCGTTCACCGTGGTGTGGTATTGCAGGCCGGGGTCGGCGCAGGCCCAGGCGGCGTGGCCGATCTTCTCCCACAGCTCGCGCGCCTTGACCGTTTTGGCGATCTTGCCGGGCTTGGTGCGCCAGAACAGGTCCCAGTCGGCGTCGGCCTCGACCGCCTTGAGGAACTCGTCGGTGACGCGCACCGAATTGTTGGAGTTCTGCCCGGAGACGGTGAGATAGGCGTCCGAATCCCAGTCGGTGTCGTAGACCGGGAAGTGGATGTCGGTATAGCCCTGCTTGGCGAACTGGATCACCCGCTTGATGTAATTGTCGGGAACGTGGTTCTTGCGCGCGGCCTTGATCTCGCGCCGCAGCACCGGGTTCTTGTCGGGATCGAAGCAGTCGTCGCCCGAGCCTTCGCAGTTCACGCAGGCCTTGAGGATCGACTTGAGGTGCTTCTGGTTGATCTTCGAGCCGGTGACCAGGTTAGCGACCTTCTGCTCCTCGATCACCTTCCAGTCGATGAACTGCTCGATGTCGGGATGATCGGTGTCGACGATCACCATCTTGGCGGCGCGGCGCGTGGTGCCGCCCGACTTGATCGCGCCGGCGGCGCGGTCGCCGATCTTGAGGAAGCTCATCAGGCCGGAGGACTTGCCGCCGCCGGCGAGACGTTCGCCCTCGCCGCGCAGGCGCGAGAAGTTCGAGCCGGTGCCGGAGCCGTACTTGAACAGGCGCGCCTCGCGCACCCACAGGTCCATGATGCCGCCTTCGTTGACCAGGTCGTCGGCGATCGACTGGATGAAGCAGGCGTGCGGCTGCGGATGCTCGTAGGCGGACTTCGACTTCACGAGCTTGCCGGTCTTGAAGTCGACGTAGAAATGCCCCTGGCTCGGCCCGTCGATGCCGTAGGCCCAGAACAGTCCGGTGTTGAACCATTGCGGCGAGTTCGGCGCCGCCATCTGCATCGCCAGCATGCAGACGAGCTCGTCGAAGAAGGCGCGGGCGTCCTCCTCCGAGTCGAAATAGCCGCCCTTCCAGCCCCAATAGGTCCAGGTGCCGGCGAGCCGCTCGAACACCTGTTTCGAGGAGCGCTCGCCGATGCTGCGCTCCTTCTCCGGCAATTCCTGCAAGGCCGCCTCGTCGGCGGTCGAGCGCCACAGCCACGACGGAACGGTCTGCTCCTCGACCTTCTTCAGTCGGGCGGGCACGCCGGCCTTGCGGAAATACTTTTGCGCCAGCACGTCGGCGGCGACTTGCGACCAGGAGGTAGGTACCTCGACGTCGTCGGCGCGGAACACCACCGAGCCGTCGGGATTGCGGATCTCGCTCGCGGTCAGCCGGAACGCGATGTCGGCGTAGGGTGACTGTCCTGCTTTGGTGTAGCGCCGCTCGATCCGCATCGTTTGCCCCTTTTTCGTTGGCGCGGCAGCCCCGGCGGGGGAACCCCGCTGATATAAGCCGCCGAACTCGCTCCCCGCGACGCGACCCTGGCCTCCGGCCGCGCACGGACTGGCTCGTTTCAGTCTGTTCAACGCCTGTCCCAGGACCTTGGGCGGTCCCGGATTGTTGGGCACGTCCGGCGCGCTCGTCCCTCGAGGCAAACGGAGGCCTCTCTCCGGCGCCATGGCGGCGAGCGGAGCGGTTACGCAGACCCTTTCAGGAGAGCGCCCGGCGGGACTTCGAACCACTCGCGCCGAACCCGTTCAAGCTATGACGGCATCCGCTGTTCGTCAAGGCTTAGTATGCCGCCCGTAAACAAACTGCTAAATATGGTGCGCGGCTGTGAAATTCGGGGGCGACTCAGGTGCACTGCGGCAAGTATCGGATATCGGCGGCGGATTTCGGAAGGGCCTCGTCCACAGCCGGCTTCACGCGGCTGTCATGGAATTGGTGTCAAGCGACAAATATCAGCATGACCCGGGTCGCGAGGGCGGCCGCGGCGGCGTCTCGCGCGCGCACAAGGTCCCGGTCGCAACCGCCGGTCCCCGCCCGTCCTGGCCGCAAGGCCCCGCGGCCGCGGATTCGCGCGCTCGGCGCCGCGGCGGGTGATTCTCCCGCGCCCTCGGCCGGATCGGCGGCAAATTCGCTCTGGACTCGCGTTACACGAATCAGCTAGCGAAATTGCATCATCCAAAATTGCGCTTGAAACCGGATCGCCCGTGCGACGCGCGGGGCTGCGCCGCGTCGGTGAGGCGCCGGCGCTTGTTCTTCGTTGTTATTTTCCAGTGCGAGGCGCGCGAAGCCCCCGGAAAGTGGGCGTTCGGCGCGTCGGCGCCTTGTATTTTCGTTGTTGTTTACAATGAAACAGGGTTGGAGTGCACCCTTCGGGTGAGACACAGAACAGTGCCGCGCACTCGGTGTGCTCCCCTGCCCCTTGCCTTGCGAGAAGGGGTTGGGGGTGGGGGTCATGAGACTGACAGGGGCGCACGCATCAAAGATTCCCGCGTTGCGTTCCCCCACCCCAACCCTCCCCCGCAAGCGGGGGAGGGAGCACTCCGAGTCCGCGGCAGCGTTCGATCACTTCAACACGAGGTCGAGCGCCAACACCTCGTTGAAAGCCACCGCCGAATGGCCGACGCCGCTGCCGGCCGACTGGCCGTCGCCGCTCACGGTATAGAGCCGGTTGCCGATCGCGCCGACCGCGAGTCCGTGGCGCGGATGCGGCATCGAGGGGAGCACCTGCCGGCGGTTGAGCGCGGGGTCATAGGCTTCCACCGCCTTGAACGCGGCGAGGAAGCGCTGGTCCTGGCCTTCGCCGCCGGCCACCAGGATTTGGTTGTTGTAGACGCCGGCGCCGATGGCGCTGCGCGCGGTCGGCATGCGCGCCCGCGGCATCCACATGTCGGCCGCCGGGTCGTACATCTCGACGAGGTCGACATTGTTGCTGGTGCCGGAGATGAACGCCGCGCCGACGCGGCCGCCGATGACATAGACCTTGTCGCCGGCGCCGACCGTTGCATGGTGATTGCGCGCGAGCAGGAGCGAGCGCACCGTCTTCCAGGTGTTGGTCGCCGGATCGTATTCCTCGACCGTCGGCACCACGTTGTGCGGGCGCGCCGGATGGATGCCGTTCTCGGTGACGCCGGGCAGCGAGTTGGCGCCGCCGGTGACGTAGATCTTGCCGTTGGCGACGCCGGCGGAGGCCGCGCCGCGCTTGGTCGGCATCGGCGCGAGCTCTTTCCATTCATCCGTGGCGGGATCGTATTCCCACGCGTTGTTGATCGGGTTCCAGGCCGGCGCACCCGATTCCGGATAGGCAAAGCCGCCGAAGGCGTAGATTTTGTTGTTGAGGCTCGCGAACGCGACGTGGTGGGAGGCGAGCCGCATCGGCCGCTTCTTGGCCCATTGATTGGAGGCCGGATCGTATTCGAACACCATCGCCTTCGGCTTCCAGCCGGGCGCCAGGCCGGCGAAGACGTAGAGCTTGCCGCCGGCGGTCGCCCCCAGCACCTCCTCGGATGCCTCCGGGAATGGCGCGCCTTGGAACCAGGGATTGGCCGCCGTCGGCGCGGCCGGAGCCGGCGCCTGCGCGAACGCCGCGGACGCCACATAGGCGGCGGCCACACTTCCCAAGGCGACATGCCAGGGGCGCAATGACGTCATCTTCACCTCCCTCGTCGTGGGGTTCTCTTGCGAAGCCCGCATCGGTTCCGATCCTGCCGCGCGACTGACCGCGCCGGGCAAGGGACCCAAAAATAGAGAATAGAGCAAGAAGCCCATGGACGGCGCGAGCATAGGCGGCCCGTCGCGGCCGGCGCAACTCGCGCAGCGCGGTCGTGCCTAGACTAGTGCGGCTGCGGTCGCCGGGCCGAGGCGATTGCGCGGCGCGTATGCGGGCGTCCTCGCAAGGCGCCGGCATTTTTTTTCGCGGTGTAAGCTACTTCACTCTCGCGCCGGCATGGCCGGGCGCATGCTGGAACGGTCCGCACAGCGGCAGCGTTGGCAACGACTCGAACCATAGGGTGCGATTATGAGAGCTTCAGCGAGGCAATACGCGGCAACGCTTGCGCTGACCTGCGCGCTCGTCCTCGCCGCCAGCGCCGAGGCGTTCGCGCCGGCAGGTGCGGGAGCCGCAGGCACGTTGGCGCAATACTGCGTGCCGCGGCACGACAATATGGACTTGCAGCGCATCTTCTGCCGCGAGCCCGGCTGAGCCCCACGCGGCACGCTCGCGCGCGGCAGAGCGCGCTTGCGGCGCGATCCGTAGCTGACGCTTGCAATCAATGGCTGTCGTTGCGATGCCGGGCCGGCCGGATGATTCCGCGCCGGAACGACGCCGGCCGGCGGCCTGGACTTCGCGCAGCGGCAATGGCATGAACGCGCCGCCCAGCCCATATCCGTCCCGGCGGTGTCGATGAAAACGTTTCTGCTGCGCATCTTCACCTGGTGGAACGGGGTCACCTTCGGCACGCTGCTGTGGACCTGCGCTCTACGGCGAGCTCGTCGGCGAGGACGAGTTCGGCAACCGCTACTACCGCACCAAGGGCGGCAAGATCGATCCCGCGCTCGGCTTCGAGCGCCGCTGGGTGATCTACAACGGCATCGCCGAAGCCTCGACCGTGCCGCCGTCCTGGCATGGCTGGATGCATCACACCGTCGACGTGCCGCCGACGCAGGAACAGGTCGAGCCGCGGCCGTGGTGGAAGCCGCATCGGCCCAATCTCACCGGCACGCCCGGCGCCCATCGGCCGACCGGCTCGACGCTCGCGCAGGGCCGCCGGCCGAAGGCGACCGGCGACTACAAGGCCTGGACGCCGGGCCGCTGACGAGCCGTGGAAGCCGTCGGGCGTTGAGCTTCCGGCCGTTGGGATCGGCCGCGCTGGCGCGCTCGCCCGCTGCGTGCGTCCTCCGACTCGCCGTATTCCGCGTGTTAACCGGCTAGGCTGGCCGGCGGGCGTACCGCGCATAGTCTCGCGAAACCGACTGCCCGATGGCCGGACCGATCATTGCACCGCTCTGCCGCGTTGCCGCGCCGCTCACGCTTGCGGCCGCGCTCGGCGGCGTTCCGGCGGCGGCCAATTCCTCAACCGTTCGAGGCGATTTTCGCCGCCGCCGCGGCCGCCGCGAGCGTGCAGGCGCGCGCCCGCAGGCGCTGCCGCAGCGTCGCGGCCCAGCGCTACCCCGCCCTGCGTCCGCCGGGCCGCCGCCATCCGCAGCGCAGGATCCCGAGCAGCTATCCGCAGCCGGCAATATCCGCGGACAGCCGCGGCGCCGCCCGGCCGGCGTGCAATCGCAGCCGCGCCCGCCGCCCGACGATGCGCCGGCCGGCCAGTCCCGGCGCCGCCGGGCCAGCGCCAGCCGCGCGGCCGCCGTCGCCGGCCGACACGCCGCCGCAGCCCGGCGACGAGGTCGTCACCGAGCCGCCGGCGCAGAAGATCGTCAACAACCAGGCCGCGCTGTTCTGCCGGCCTCGACAAGATCACCGGACGCATCATCAATTTCGACGTGGCGATCGACGAGACCGTGCAGTTCGGCGCGCTGCAGGTGACGCCGCGCGCCTGCTACACGCGCCCGCCGACGGAGGCCGCCAACACCGACGCGCTTCGTCGAGGTCGACGAGGTGACGCTGCAGGGCGAGGTCAAGCGCATCTTCACCGGCTGGATGTTCGCGGCGAGCCCGGGCCTGCACGCGGTCGAGCACCCGATCTACGACATCTGGCTGACCGACTGCAAAGGTCCGGTGGTCGCCGCCACCGCGCCGCCGGAGCCGCCTGGGCGCCTGCTGCGCAACCGGCGAAACCGGCCCCGCCGCGGCGCGGCGGCCCGCCGCCTCAAATCGCGCCGCAGCCCGCGCCTCCGCGGCGATAGCGTTGTAGCAAACTTCGTTATGATTGACCGTCTTCTCCGTCATGGCCGGCATAAAGCCGGCTATGACGAGCTAGCATCCGTGAAGCTCGGTATTAGCGATCGCTCGCGAGGCGCTGCGCGAGCGCCTGCGCGCCCGAGACCGGACGCCGGGCGCCGAGCGCGGCAAAGTCGCCTTCGCCCGTGAGCGCCGCTTCCAACAGCCGGTGATATTGCCGCCGCGGCACCTCGATGGCGCCGAAGGTCCTGAGGTGGTCGGTCACGAACTGGGTGTCGAGCAGCTTGAATTCGCCGGCCCTGAGCCGGGCGACG
>CAVQIP010000013.1:0-13205 GCA_963712565.1 uncultured Alphaproteobacteria bacterium
CCAAAGTAGTGCTAATTCGAAGAACCGAAGCCCTGCCGCTTCAACTCAGCCTGGATATAATCCAAGGTCTCGGGTGAAACCTTCGCGAGCTCGCGTACCAGTTCCTCCAGCTCTGCTCTCCTCGCTGTGGGCGAGTCCGGGTCGATCTTTGCGAATTCAATCCGATATTGGGGATCGTTGAGCGTGGCCTCGAAGGCGTTGACATAAGTGGCGACAATCCTGTCGGGCGTCCCGGGCGGCAAGGCAAGCCACATCCCCACCTGGCTGACGTGCTGCCCGTAGTCAAAGGCCTTTTGAGCCAGCGGGTCCCTGATCTTGCCCTTGACCAGATCGGAAATGACCGGCGCATTGCCGAGAATCGAGCGTGGTACCTGTTTGCCTCCTTTCACCGTGCCCGACTGGCTGACCACCCCAAACTTGCCAGTCCGCAGCAGATACTCAATGTCCGTGCTCGCTCCGAATGTGGTCATGTCGATCTCGCCGCGCTCCAGTGCCTGCCGAAGTTCAGCGGTACTCCTATAGCCGCGTATCCATTTCACATTCCAATCCAGAAATGCTGCACCCCAGAGCACCTGGTAGTTTCCGCTTCGCAGCGTGGAGCCGACCAGGCCCATGACGACGGGCTTCGCAGACTTATCGTAAAGGCGCTCAACGGCGTCCTTGTCGACGAAAAGTCCCTGACTGTATGCAGCCAGGCCGCCCACGTAGTTGAATGTCGTCGGGTCGTACTTGGCGCGTGTCCGGATCACCGCCTCCGGGTCGGTCTGCGACTGCGCCCCGATCGTCACGAACAGGCCGTTGGGTTCCGCCTTACGGGCCCAATCGTTGAGGGCAACCACGCCACCCGCGCCAAGTTGGTTCAGCACAATCAGGCCGGGGTGTCCGGGCAGGTGGCGCGCCAGATGTCGTCCAAGCATGCGGCCGTAAAGATCAACGCCCCCGCCCGCACTGAACCCGATGGTCATCGTAATAGTCTTTCCTGCGAAGGACATGTCATCCTCCGCTGCCGCGGGATGGCTAACCCCAGCACATGCCAGGGCGGCAAGAGCGGCGGAGAAAATGCCAAAGGAAATGAAAGAGCATTTCATTTCGAGCTTCCCCGCAGCCGAAGTCGGATTCATCCGACTTCGGCCAACTCTCGAAGTGCCCGAACTCGGGCAAGCCCGAGTTCGGGCGCGAGAGGGCACAACGGCGGCAGCCGCCGCGCCCGGCGGTCAGCCCGTCGGCGGGGCGATCTCGTCGAGACCCTTCTGCCGCGCCTCCGGGCCGAGTTGCGTGACCGCAACGGCGGCGATCAGCAGGATGATCGCCAGGAAGACGAACACCGCGGTGAGCCCCCAGCCGACCTGGATCCACAAGATGGTGGGAATGATGAAGGCGGTGGCGAGCCGGCCGACGCCCGCGGCCCAGCCGAATCCCGATGCCCGCGCGTTGGTGGGGAACACCTCCGACGCGAAGATCTGCATCGAGTTGCCGGCCACCTGAATGAAGAAGATCATGATGAAGCCGGCGATCAGCAGCTGGGTATCGGTCGCGGCATTGGCGAATACGATGGCCATCACCCCCGCCGCCACGAAGGCGCACACCGACGTGATCTTGCGGCCGAAGCGATCGAGCGCGTACATCATGAAGATGCTGGCGCACGGCACCGCCAAGGTCATGCCGAAGGTGTAAGTGAGCGACTTGGTGATGGTGAATCCCTTTTCGGCCATGATGTTGGGAAGCCACGTGCCCAACCCGATGGCGACGCCGAAGAATGCCGCGAAACAGATCATGCCGGCGACCACGCGCACCGGAAACAAGCGGAACACGACGGCGAACGGATCGCTCTTGGTGTCGCTGGCGGCGTCGGTGCTGAGCGGCTCCTTCGGCCCCGCAATTCCCAGCCGCGCGAGAACGTCGAGGGCGTCCTGGCCTTTGCCGTGGGTCGCCAGGTAGCGCGGCGATTCCGGCAGCGTGAAGCGGAACAGCCAGACGATGAGCGCGCCGATGCCGATGACGATCCACACTCCGCGCCAGCCGATGGAGTCGCGGAACGTCAGCGTGAACAAGGCGGCGATCGGCCATACGCACGCGCCGCCGATGAAATGAACGATCGCCAGGATGCGCCCGCGGATGCGCTTGGGTGAATATTCGCCGGCATAGGCGAAGGCGAGCGGCTGCTCGGCGCCGAGCCCGATGCCGGCGATGAAACGCGCCGCGGCGAGCCACATCACGGTGGGTGCGAGCGCGCCGAGGATGGTGAAAATCCCGAACAGCAGGAGGTTGAACTGGTAGACCGACTTGCGCCCCCAGCGGTCGCTGAATTGGCCCTGGCCCGCGGCGCCGAGGAACATCCCGAACACGGTGGCGCTTCCCACCAGGCCGGCTTCGGCCCCAGTGGCGAACTTGGATTGGATCATGTCCGGGATCAGCGATCCCAGCACGATCAGGTCGATCACATCGAAGAAATATCCCGCCGCGATGAGCGCGATCACCTTGACGTGCAGCGGCGAGATTTTCGCCTCGTCCAGCGACGTGCCGACGAAGCCCTCGATGGTCTGGGCCATGTCTTCCCTCCCGCAGGGCCGCTCAAGCGGCTCTCTCCGTGATCAGTGTGGGAGGGCGGCTGACCGCCTGTCAATCGATATGACGGGGCCGGTGCAAATCTGCGCCGCCGCCGAGATCCCCCGCGCTAGTGGTGCTTGACTGGGATCAACGACGGTCCGCTGAGGTCAACGGGCAGGATCTCGAACAGCACATGCACCATCGGCGCGTCGGTCTTGTTGAACACGGTGTGATTGATGTCGCCAGTCTCGAAGAAGAAGTCGCCGGGTCCGTAGACGATCGTCTCTTTCGGCAGGACATAGGTCATGTAGCCGGACGTCACCTGTCGGATGCCGGGCCCGACATGATTGTGCTCGCCCACATGACCACCGGGCGCGAGCGTGAGCTCGGTGACGCGAAGCTTGTACTTTCCATTGATCTCGCTGAGGAAGCCGCCGAGCGGCGCCTCGAATTTGATCTTGGCAACCAGGCCCTTGGTATCGACCTTTACCGGGCTGCCGCCGGTCTGCGCGGTCGCCTCGCCCGGCCGTATCGCCAAGCCCAACAGCGGCAGCGTCGCGAGTGCCTGCAGAACGTCTCGCCTGACGTGTTCCTCGCCGGACATGAACACCTCCCATTACAGGGCCACCGATGACGGTGGCGGCCGAAACTAATGCGCACGCCGCGGCGGGCGGCTAGTCCAAAGACTGGACTACTTGAGTGCGCGCGAGCTGTGCTAATTTGCGGCATGCACCTGTACGGCCAGTATTGCCCGGTGGCGCGCGCGGCCGAGATCTTCGCCGATCGCTGGACGGTCCTCATCGTCCGCGAGCTTCTCGCCGACGTGAGACATTTCAACGAGCTCGAGCGCGGTCTTCCTCACATGTCGCGCACGCTACTTGCCGAACGGCTGCGTCGGCTGCAGCAAGCGGGCGTGCTGGAACGGCGGGCAGGCTCGCGCGGCAAGCCGACCGAATATCGTCTGACGGCGGCTGGACGCGAGCTCCAATCGATCATCGATCAGTTCGGCGAGTGGGGCGCACGCTGGGCCTTCGGTCCTCCGCGACCGAGCGAGCTCGATCCGATCATTCTCTTGTGGTGGATGCGCCGGCGGGTGGCCTTGGATCGCTTTTCGCGCCGCCGAGTGGTGATTCAGTTCGAGTTCCGCGGCGCACCGCAGCGAAGCTACTGGCTGCTGATCGATCCGGGCGATGTCTCGGTCTGCCTGAAGGCCCCGGGCTTCGACGTGGACGTGATCGTATCCGCCGACATCATGGCGTTCTACCAGATCTGGCTCGGCCGCTGGTCCCTGGCGGACGCCGTGCGCAAAAGACGGGTCCGCCTGGATGGTGCGCCGGCCGACATTCGCGCTTTCCCCGCCTGGTTCACATGGAGTCCCATGGCCGACACCGTGCGAGCAGCGCTCGCAGACCGGCGCACGGCATCTCACCGGGCAATCCGCGCCAACAGCCCAAGCATGACATCGTCCGCGACCAAGATGGCCTCGTGACTGCAGGCATCGTAGCAGCGATGCAGCTCGCCTCGCCCGCGGCGTGCTCAGCCGCTGACCGTGCTTCAGACCGTGGGGGCCGCGTGGTGAGGATTAACGAGGGTCACGCCGCCTTCGGTTTCTAGCTGCACCCTGTCGTCCCGCCGCAGGTGTCGCACTTCAGGCACGTGCCGTTCCGTACCAGCGTGAAGTTGCCGCATTCGCCGCAGGCCTCGCCCTCGTAGCCTTTGGCCTTGGCTTCGGCGCGCTTCTCCGCTGCCATCGCGCGGGCGTCGGCGCGCGCCTCCACGCGCTCTTGGCTGCGCGCGACGACGAGTTGCTGCTCCTCGAGCTGCTCGGCCGGCGAGAGCTTCTGCTCCGGTTCGGCCTTGAGCGCGGCGGTGCCGGCGATTTCCGCGCGCGGCTCGCGGCCGCCGAACGCCGTCACGCGCGCGCCGGTAACCCCCTCACCCCGGCCCTCTCCCCCACGGGGAGAGGGAGCGGACAGAGCGGTCGTGCCGCCCGCCGCGCCGCCCGGGATGACGCCGAGCTTGTCCGTGCGCGAGCGCGTCAGCCCCTTCGACACGTATTTGGCCGCGCCCGGCCCGCCGCCGGGCTTGCCTTCCTCCACGCCCCTGCCGAGCGCGTCGAAGCCGCCTTCGGTCGGATCCACATGGGCGAGGTCGAAGCGCTCGAGATAGCTCACCGCGAGCTCGCGGAACACGTAGTCGAGGATCGAGGTGGCGTATTTGATCGAGTCGTTGCCCTGGACTGGCCCGGAGGGCTCAAAACGCGTGAAGGTGAAGGCGTCGACATATTCCTCCAGCGGCACGCCGTATTGCAGGCCGAGCGAGACCGCGATCGCGAAGTTGTTGAGCAGCGAGCGCAGCGCCGCGCCTTCCTTGTGCATGTCGATGAAGATTTCGCCGAGCCGCCCGTCGTCGTATTCGCCGGTGCGCAGGTAGACCTTGTGGCCGCCGACCACCGCCTTCTGGGTGTAGCCCTTGCGGCGGTCTGGCATGCGCTCGCGCTCGCGCATGATCACCATGCGCTCGACCACCCGCTCCACCACCTTCTCCGCCAGCGCCGAGGCGCGCGCCGCGGTCGGCTTCTCGATGAAGGCCTCGATGACGTCGTCGTCCTCGTCCTCGTCGGCGATGAGCTGGCTCTGCAGCGGCTGCGAGAGCTTGGAGCCGTCGCGGTAGAGCGCATTGGCCTTGAGCGCCAGCTTCCAGGACAGCAGATAGGCCGCCTTGCAGTCCTCGACCGTGGCGTCGTTGGGCATGTTGATGGTCTTGGAGATCGCGCCGGTGATGAAGGGCTGCGCCGCCGCCATCATGCGGATGTGGCTCTCGACCGAGAGATAGCGCTTGCCGTTGCGCCCGCAGGGATTGGCGCAGTCGAACACCGGATAATGCTCGGCCTTGAGGTGGGGCGCGCCTTCGACCGTCATCGCGCCGCAGACGTGCACGTTGGCGGCCTCGATCTCGCGCTTGGTGAAGCCGAGCGCGGAAAGCAGGTCGAAGCGCGGGTCGGCGAGCTTCTCCGGCGCGAGGCCGAGCGTGGCCACGAACTCCTCGCCCAGCGTCCACTTGTTGAAGGCGAACTTGATGTCGAAGGCGGTGGGCAGCGCCTTCTCCACCTTCTCGATCGCCTCCGGGGTGAAACCCTTCTGCTTGAGCGTGGTGTGGTTGATGCCGGGCGCCTGGCCGAGGCTGCCGTGGCCGACCGCGTAGGCCTCGATCTCGGCGATCTGCGATTCGGAGTAGCCGAGCACGCGCAAGGCTTCGGGCACCGCGCGGTTGATGATCTTGAAGTAGCCGCCGCCGGCGAGCTTCTTGAACTTGACCAGCGCGAAGTCGGGCTCGATGCCGGTGGTGTCGCAGTCCATCACCAGGCCGATGGTGCCGGTGGGCGCGATCACCGAGACCTGCGCGTTGCGGTAGCCGTGTGCTTCCCCGAGCGCGAGCGCGCGGTCCCAGGCGCGCTCGGCATGCTCGATGAGGCGCGGGTCGGGACAGGCCTTGTGGTCGAGCGGCACCGGCGGAGTCGCGACCTTCTCATAGCCGGTGCGCTCGCCGTGGGCGGCGCGGCGATGGTTGCGGATGACGCGCAGCATGGGCTCGCGGTTCTTCTTGTAGCCGGGGAAGGCGCCGAGCAGCCCCGCCATCTCCGCCGAGGTAGCGTAGCTCACGCCGGTCAGGATGGCGGTGAGCGCGCCCGCGATCTGGCGGCCGGCGTCGGAATCGTAGGACAGGCCCGACGACATCAGCAGGCCGCCGAGATTGGCGTAGCCCAGGCCGAGCGTGCGGAACTCGAAGGAGAGCTGCGCGATCTCGCGCGAGGGGAATTGCGCCATCAGCACCGAGATTTCGAGCACGACGGTCCACAGCCGCACCGCGTGCTCGTAGCCCGCGATGTCGAACTGGCGCGTCGTCCCATTGCGGAACGCCAGCAGGTTCATCGAGGCGAGGTTGCACGCGGTGTCGTCGAGGAACATGTATTCCGAGCACGGATTGCTGGCGCGGATCGGCCCCGAGGCCGGGCAGGTGTGCCAGTCGTTCACCGTGGTGTGGTACTGCAGGCCGGGGTCGGCGCAGGCCCAGGCGGCGTGGCCGATCTTCTCCCACAGCTCCCGCGCCTTGACCGTCTTGGCGATCTTGCCGGGCTTGGTGCGCCAGAAAAGGTCCCAGTCGGCGTCGGCCTCGACCGCCTTGAGGAACTCGTCGGTGACGCGCACCGAATTGTTGGAGTTCTGTCCGGAGACGGTGAGATAGGCGTCCGAGTCCCAGTCGGTGTCGTAGACCGGGAAGTGGATGTCGGTGTAGCCCTGCTTGGCGAACTGGATCACCCGCTTGATGTAGTTGTCGGGAACGTGGTTCTTGCGCGCGGCCTTGATCTCGCGCCGCAGCACCGGGTTCTTGTCGGGATCGAAGCAGTCGTCGCCCGAGCCTTCGCAGTTCACGCAGGCCTTGAGGATCGACTTGAGGTGCTTCTGGTTGATCTTCGAGCCGGTGACGAGGTTGGCGACCTTCTGCTCCTCGATCACCTTCCAGTCGATGAACTGCTCGATGTCGGGATGATCGGTGTCGACGATCACCATCTTGGCGGCGCGGCGCGTGGTGCCGCCCGACTTGATCGCCCCGGCGGCGCGGTCGCCGATCTTGAGGAAGCTCATCAGGCCGGAGGACTTGCCGCCGCCGGCGAGACGTTCGCCTTCGCCGCGCAGGCGCGAGAAGTTCGAGCCGGTGCCGGAGCCGTATTTGAACAGGCGCGCCTCGCGCACCCACAGGTCCATGATGCCGCCTTCGTTCACCAGATCGTCGGCGATCGACTGGATGAAGCAGGCGTGCGGCTGCGGATGCTCGTAGGCGGACTTCGATTTCACGAGCTTGCCGGTCGTGAAGTCGACGTAGAAATGCCCCTGGCTCGGCCCGTCGATGCCGTAGGCCCAGAACAGCCCGGTGTTGAACCATTGCGGCGAGTTCGGCGCCGCCATCTGCATCGCCAGCATGCAGACGAGCTCGTCGAAGAAGGCGCGGGCGTCCTCCTCCGAGTCGAAATAGCCGCCCTTCCAGCCCCAATAGGTCCAGGTGCCGGCGAGCCGGTCGAACACCTGCTTCGAGGAGCGCTCGCCGATGCTGCGCTCCTTCTCCGGCAATTCCTGCAAGACCGCCTCGTCGGCGGTCGAGCGCCACAGCCAGGACGGAACGGTCTCCTCCTCAACCTTCTTCAGTCGGGCGGGCACGCCGGCCTTGCGGAAATACTTCTGCGCCAGCACGTCGGCGGCGACCTGCGACCAGGAGGTCGGCACCTCGACGTCGTCGGCGCGGAACACCACCGAGCCGTCGGGATTGCGGATCTCGCTCGCGGTCAGCCGGAACGCGATGTCGGCGTAGGGTGACTGTCCTGCTTTGGTGTAGCGCCGCTCGATCCGCATCGTTTGCCCCTTTTTGTTGGCGCGGCGGCCCCGGCGGGGAACCCCGCTGATATAAGCCGCCAACTCGCTCCCCGCGACGCGGCCCTGGCCTCCGGCCGCGCACGGACTGGCTCGTTTCAGTCTGTTCAACGCCTGTCCCAGGACCTTGGGCGGTCCCGGATTGTTGGGCACGTCCGGCGCGCTCATCCCTCGAGGCAAACGGAGGCCTCTCTCCGGCGCCATGGGCGGCGAGCGGAGCGGTTACGCAGACCCTTTCAGGAGAGCGCCCGGCGGGACTTCGAACCACTCGCGCCGAACCCGTTCAAGCTAGGACGGCATCCGCTGTTCGTCAAGGCTTAGTATGCCGCCCGTAAACAAACTGCTAAATATGGTGCGCGGCTGTGAAATTCGGGGGCGACTCAGGTGCAGTGCGGCAAGTATCGGATATCGGCGGCGGATCCGGAAGGGCCTCGTCCACAGCCGGCTTCACACGGCTGTCATGGAATCGGTGTCAAGCGACAAATATCAGCATGACCCGGGTCGCGAGGGCGGCCGCGGCGGCGTCTCGCGCGCGCACAGCGACCCGGCCGCAACCGCCGGTCTCCGCCCGCCCTGGCCGGAAGCCCCCGCAGCCGCGGATTCGCGCGCTCGGCGCCGCGGCCGGTGATTCTCCCGCGCCCCCGGACGGATCGGCGGCAAATTCGCTCTGGACTCGCGTTACACGAATCAGCTAGCGAAATTGCATCATCCGAAATTGCGCTTGAAACCGGATCGCCGGCGCGACGCGCGGGCGGCGCCGCCTTGAAGAGGGGCGGGCGCTTGTTCTTCGTTGTTATTTTCGCGGCGTGAGCCGCGCCGAGCCCCGAAAAATCGGCCTTCGGCCCGTCGGCGCCCTGTATTTTCCTTGTTGTTTACAATGAAACCCGGTTGGACTGCACCCTTTGCCTGAGACACGAAACTAGAGACTGGTTGCGTTTACTGTTGGCACGCGACGGCCTGCGATTTCGCCCACGCGGCTAAAACGCGTGGGCAACGGCGAGACGCTCACGCGGTGAGGGCAATGTCACCTCCACCGTCATGGCCGGGCTTGTCCCGGCCATCCACGTCTTGCTTTGCGCGATGGACGTCACTTCAACACGAGGTCGAGCGCCAACACCTCGTTGAAAGCCACCGCCGAATGGCCGACGCCGCTGCCGGCCGACTGGCCGTCGCCGCTCACCGTGTAGAGCCGGTTGCCGATCGCGCCGACCGCGAGCCCGTGGCGCGGATGCGGCATCGACGGCAGCACCTGCCAGCGGTTGAGCGTGGGATCATAGGCTTCCACCGCCTTGAACGCGGCGAGGAAGCGCTGGTCCTGGCCTTCGCCGCCGGCCACCAGGATTTGGTTGTTGTAGACGCCGGCGCCGATGGCGCTGCGCGCGGTCGGCATGCGCGCCCGGGGCATCCACATGTCGGTCGCCGGATCGTACATCTCGACCAGGTCGACATTGTTGCTGGTGCCGGAGATGAACGCCGCGCCGACGCGGCCGCCGATGACATAGACCTTGTCGCCGGCGCCGACCGCCGCATGGTGATTGCGCGCGAGCAGGAGCGAGCGCACCGTCTTCCAGGTATTGGTCGCCGGATCGTATTCCTCGACCGTCGCCATCACGTTGTGCGGGCGCGCCGGGTGGATGCCGTTTTCGCTCACGCCGGGCAGCGAGTTGGCGCCGCCGGTGACGTAGATCTTGCCGTTGGCGACGCCGGCGGAGGCTGCGCCGCGCTTGGTCGGCATCGGCGCGAGCTCTTTCCATTCATCGGTGGCGGGATCGTATTCCCACGCGTTGTTGATCGGGTTCCAGGCGGGCGCACCGGACTCTGGATAGGCGAAGCCGCCGAAGGCATAGATTTTGTTGTTGAGGCTCGCGAACGCGACGTGGTGGGAGGCGAGCCGCATCGGCCGCTTCTTGGCCCATTGATTGGAGGCCGGATCGTATTCGAACACCATCGCCTTCGGTTTCCAGCCGGGCGCCAGGCCGGCGAAGACGTAGAGCTTGCCGCCGGCGGTCGCCCCCAGCACCTCCTCGGACGCCTCCGGGAACGGCGCGCCTTGGAACCAGGGATTGGCCGCCGTCGGCGCGGCCGGAGCCGGTGCCTGCGCGAACGCCGCGGACGCCACACAGGCGGCGGCCACACTTCCCAAGGCGACATGCCAGGGGCGCAATGACGTCATCTTCACCTCCCTCGTCGTGGGGTTCGATTGCAAAGCCCGCATCGGCTGCGATCCTGCCGCGCGACTGACCGCGCCGGGCAAGGGACCTAAAAATAGAGAATAGAGCAAGAAGCCCATGGATGGCGCGAGCATAGGCGGCCCGTCGCGGCCGGCGCAACTCGCCCAGCGCGGTCGTGCCTAGACTAGTCCGGCGCGGTCGCCGGGGCGAGGCGATTGCGCGGCGCGAATGCGGGCGTCCTGGCAAGCCGCCGGCATTTTTTTTCGCGGTGTGAGCTGCTTCACAGCGAGCCACGGCTCCCCGGTGGCATTTGGCGCCGGCAAGCGCGCGCCACCCCGGCTCCGCGCCGATGCACACAGTTGCGGATTATTCATCCGTCGCAAGGAGAAACACCATGAAGACGCTCATCGCCGCTGCGGCCTTGGCCGCCATTGTCATTGCTCCGGCCTTCACCCGCACCGCGGCCGCCGGGCCCAACGACGTGTTCATCGGCGGCAAGAACATCGGTCAGGACCCGGACGCCAACGTCCGGCTCCAGTTGCGCCGTGATTTCAACAGCGAAAATTACTGATCGGCCGGCCCGTTTGAGCCCATCGATCGTCGAGACGGCCGGCCCGCGCGCCGGCCGTCTTGCCGCCGCGCAAGCGCCGATCCGGCGGCAAAGTTCCTGCCGGGTCGCAATTCTCTGCCCTGGTGTGAGCTACTTCATTTTCGCGCCGGCATGGCCGGGCGCATGCTCGAACGGTCCGCACAGCGGCAGCGTTGACAACGACTCGAACCATAGGGTGCGACTATGAGAGCTTCAGCGAGCCAATACGCGGCAACGCTTGCGCTGACCTGCGCGCTCGTCCTCGCCGCCACCGCCGAGGCGTTCGCGCCGGCAGGTGCGGGAGCCGCAGGCACATTGGCGCAATACTGCGTGCCGCGGCACGACAATATGGATTTGCAGCGCATCTTCTGCCGCGAGCCCGGCTGAGCCCACGCGGCACGCTCGCGCGCAACAGAGCGCGCTTGCGGCGCGATCCGTGGTTGACGCTTGCAATCAATGGCTGTCGTTGCGATGCCGGGCCGGCCGGATGATTCCGCGCCGGAACGACGCCGGCCGGCGGCCTGGACTTCGCGCAGCGGCAATGGCATGAACGCGCCGCCCAGCCCACATCCGTCCCGGCGGTGTCGATGAAAACGTTTCTGCTGCGCATCTTCACCTGGTGGAACGGGGTCACCTTCGGCACGCTGCTGTGGACCTCGCTCTACGGCGAGCTGGTCGGGGAGGACGAGTTCGGCAACCGCTACTACCGCACCAAGGGCGGCAAGATCGATCCCACGCTCGGCTTCGAGCGCCGCTGGGTGATCTACAACGGCATCGCCGAGGCCTCGATGGTGCCGCCGTCCTGGCATGGCTGGCTGCATCATACCGTCGACGTGCCGCCGACGCAGGAACAGGTCGAGCCGCGGCCGTGGTGGAAGCCGCACCGGCCCAATCTCACCGGCACGCCCGACGCCCATCGCCCGACCGGCTCGACGCTCGCGCAAGGCCGCCGGCCGAAGGCGACCGGCGACTACAAGGCCTGGACCCCGGGCCGCTGACGGAGCGGTGGAAGCCGTTCTGGGCGTTGGGCTTTCGCGTTGGGATCGGTTGCGCTGGCGCGCTCGCCCGCTGCGTGCGTCCTCCAATTCGCCGTATTCGCCGTGTTAACCGGCTAGGCCTAGACCGGCGGGCGTACCCGCATAGTTTCGAGAAACCGACCTCGCCCGATGGCCCGACCGCTCCGCACCGTCTGCCTCGTTGCCGCACCGCTCACGCTGTGGGCCGCGCTCGGCGTCGGTCCGGCGGCGGCGCAATTCTTCAATCCGTTCGAAGCGATTTTCGGCCCGCCGCCGCGTCCGCCATCGAGCGTGCCCGGCGCGCGCCCGCAGGGCTATCCGCAATATCCGGACCAGCGCTACCCCGACCAACGTTACCCGGACCAACGCTATCCGGAGCAGCAGTATCCCGAGCAGCAATATCCGGAGCCGCAGTATCCCGGACAGGCCCGGCAGGAGCCGCCCGGGACCGGCGTGCAATCGCAGCCGCTGCCGCCGCCCGACGGAAGCGCGGCGGCGGTTCCCGGTTTGCCGCCGGGCCAGCGCCCGCCGCGCGGCCCGCTGTCGCCGGCCGACATCTCGCCCCAGCCCGGCGACGAGGTCATCACCGAACCGCCGTCGCAGAAGATCGCCAACAAAGGCGCGCTGTTCTCCGGCCTCGACAAGATCACCGGCCGCATCATCACCTTCGATGCCGCGATCGGCGAGACCGTGCAGTTCGGCGCGCTGCAGGTGACGCCGCGCGTCTGCTACACCCGTCCGCCCACCGAGGCCACCAACACCGATGCATTCATCGAGGTCGACGAGGTGACGCTGCAGGGCGACGTCAAGCGCATCTTCACCGGCTGGGTGTTCGCGGCGAGCCCGGGCCTGCACGCGGTCGAGCACCCGATCTACGACATCTGGCTCACGGATTGCAAAAATCCGGTGGTCGCCGCCACCGCGCCGCCGGAGCCGCCGGCGCCCGCTGCGCAACCGGCGAAACCGGCCCCGCCGCGGCGCGGCGGCCCGCCGCCTCAAATCGCGCCGCAGCCGGCAACTCCGCACCGATAGCGTTGTACCGAACTTTGTTATGATTGACCGTCTTCTCCGTCATGGCCGGGCTTGGCACTGCAAGTCGGGCCTGCCCGACTTGCAGCTTCATACGGCGGAACTCGGGCAAGCCTGAGCTCCGATGCCATCCACGTTTTGTGTTGCAGAATGAAAGACGTGGATGGCCGGCATAAAGCCGGCCATGACGAGTTAGCATCTGTGAGCTCGGTATTATCGATCGCTCGCGAGCTGCGCGAGCGCCTGCGCGCCCGAGACCGCACGCCGGGTGCCGAGCGCGGCGAAGTCGCCTTCGCCCGCGAGCGCCGCTTCCAACAGCCGGTGATATTGCCGCCGCGGCACCTCGATGGCGCCGAAGGTCCTGAGGTGGTCGGTCACGAACTGGGTGTCGAGCAGCTTGAACCCGCCGGCCCTGAGCCTCGCGACG
>CAVQIP010000014.1:0-17454 GCA_963712565.1 uncultured Alphaproteobacteria bacterium
TCATGACGTCGCGGATGCGTCGCTGCGAGAATTTGTTCGAGCCAGTGCCGAACGTCCGTCGGCTGTTCGAAGCAGCATTGGACGCCGGGGACATTGCGTCCGACCGAAATGCCGATACCATCGAAATCGGGCAGGATCTCAAACACGCCAAGGTCCGTTACATCGTCGCCAATGAAAATAGGGCGCCGGTGAGAGAACGGCGCGTAGGTCATCAATTCCCGAACGGCAGTCGCCTTGGTGAAACCGGTCTGCTTGATCTCTATCACCAGTTTGCCAGGCAAGAGCTCGATCGATGCACCCTTCAGCGCGGCGCAAAGCTTGCTAGCGGCCTCCCGCACCGCGAATTCCTTGTCCGGCGCCAGCCGGTAGTGCAGCGCGAGCGCGTAGCCTTTGTCTTCGAGGATGATCCCGGGGCCGGCTTCCGCAATGGCCGCGAACTGGCGCTTCACCGCAGGACTGAGCGGCGGCAGCCGCGGCGCCTCGGGCGCAGCTCCGGCAGTCGTGCGAAGCTCGGCGCCGTGCCCGCCGATCGCCGGCAATTGCAGCGGGGAGAAGATGAGATCGAGCTCGCTCACCGGTCGGCCGCTCACGAAAGCGACGGCACCCCCGGTGCGGTCCCAAAGCCGGGCCAGCGTGTCGCGCAATGCGTGCGAGACGAAGACTTCGCGCGGAGTGGGGGCGAGGTCAAGAATCGTCCCGTCGACATCCAGCAGGATGGCAAACCGACTGAGATCGGAAGGAAGCGACGGAATGCGGTTCGACATAAATGGTTCCGCGGTCGTCAATTGCAGACGGGAGCTGGAGGCCCGATGCGTGCGCAATTTCGAAAGCTCATGCGCCGCGCACCGAAACGACAACCCGACAATTTCGACAACTCATTGATTCCTTGATCGTTCCAAGCGCAAAAATGC
The DNA here is from genome assembly GCA_963712565.1 of uncultured Alphaproteobacteria bacterium. Classification (GTDB taxonomy): domain Bacteria; phylum Pseudomonadota; class Alphaproteobacteria; order Rhizobiales; family Xanthobacteraceae; genus VAZQ01. The sequence continues at coordinate 912 of CAVQIP010000014.1, forward strand.
GACGGTTATGCGGCCGCAATCCGTGCTCATAGCAAATCTCCGATCGCTTCCCGGGGGACCAACGCTGATTACGCCCAGATAAGTCGTTTGTGCTCAATTATAAGGCCCCTCGCAGCTAGAGCGCCATCCCGCCATCGACCAAATGCGGTTGTCCAGTGATATAGCTCGCCTCGTCGGAAGCCAGGAACACCGCGAGTGCCGCCACCTCCTCCGGCCTGCCCAGGCGGCCCATGGGCTGGCGTTCGATGAACGCCCGTTCCACGTCGGCGACCGATCTGCCGGTGGCCTGCGACCGGTCTCTGATCCGGCCCTCGAGCGAGGGCGATTCGATCGTGCCCGGACAGATTGCGTTGGCGCGGATCCCTTGCCGGATGAAATCGGCGGCGACCGCCTTGGTGAGCCCGATGACGGCGGCCTTGCTGGCGCCATACGCGTAGCGGTCGGGAACGCCGCGGATCGATGACACCGCCGAGGAAATGTTGACGATCGAGCCTGCCTGCTTCCGCAGCATGCCGGGCAGGAACGCCTTGATCGTCCGATGCATCGACTTCACGTTGAGATCGAAGGTGAAGTCCCAATCCTGTTCGGAGCAGTCGAGCACGCTGCCATGGTGCACATAGCCGGCGCAGTTCACGAGCACGTCGAGCGCGCCGAACTCGGCCGCGATGTCCTGGGCGAGGGTTTCCACCGCAGCGGTCGAGCGCACGTCCAGCTTGAGCCGCCTTGCGCTCTTGATGCCTCCGAGCTTGTTCTCGTCCACGTCGGTGGCGATCACGCTGGCGCCTTCGGCGGCAAACGCTTCGGCGATGGCGCGGCCGATTCCCTGTCCCGCCGCGGTGACGAGCGCAAGCTTGCTCTGCAAACGTTGAGCCATGGCCATGTTCCTCCGAGCCGCAGGCAGGTAACGGCCTTCGGGTCGCTTTGGTTCAGGCGCAAGCGCCCCGCGCTCAGGATCGAATCCAATCCTGATGTTCGCCGCGCACGAATTTAGCCGCGGCACCGGCCGCCTCCCGCAACCATCCGTCCTTGCGCTTGCGCAAGTCGCGATCGATCGCCGCGCGCCGATCGCCGGTCCCGAGGTGGACGTTGGCGAGTTCGCGCCCCATGGCACGAAGCATGCGGGGATCGAGCAATTCGTCGGGCTGGGCGCTGACCTCAATCTTGCGGTTGTTGGGCGACAGCCGGCGCACGACGGTCCTGCCGATCACATCGAACCAGGCGTCGGGCGCCCGATAGCGGCCGAAGGCGATGTCCCGGCATCGCAGGCGTTGCGAGCCGCGTCCCGGAACTCGGGTCCAGCCGGATGCCACCAGCGCCTTGGCTTCTCGCACCACGCGGCTGCCGCGCCAGTCGGCGACGCCCACCCAGCGCGGCCGCCCCAGACTGCCGGTGCCCGCCGCTCGCCGGCAGAACTTGGTGATCTCGCAGTTTCGATCCGGCATCGCCGACAGGATTGCCTCGCGGTAGCGCGCGGCAGGCGGTTTCTTCCCCGGCTTGAGCGCGTCAATCTTGCTCCAGAAATGGGCGCGCTCCTGCTCCGGCACGACGACGAGCGCGCGCAGCCATGCGCGCTTCTCGTCGAGCACGAACGGTTGCGGGTCGGAGAGGCCCCTGCCGTATCCGTCCAGAATGGCGGTGCAAATGTTCTTGCCTGCGAAGGCACGCGATGGCCGGGCGAGCAGAGCGCTCGCGGCCAATCGCACCAGGTCGAGCGGGTAGGGCATTTCGGCCGCTTCGTCGAAGTCGTTCACGCCCCACACCAAGCGACCGTCCTCGTCGCGCCAGGTGCCGTAGTTTTCGAGATGGGTGTCGCCCACGGCGAGAACCGGCGGCGCCTTGGCGAGATCGGGGCAGATGTCGAGAATGGTCTCCGCCCAACGCCAATAGGTCGCCCGCAGAAACGGGAAGGGCCCGCTCGCCATCTTGTCGCGCTTCGCCCGCAGATCATCCTCGACCACCTCGCCCTCGAGTTGGGCCCGCAGCCAGCTCTCGTACGTTGCGTTCGCCCGCTTGAACGAGGTCATGACCGGCGCGTCAGTGGTTGTCCCGAGGTACGCTCCTTTGCGCGACGCAATGATATTTCACCGCCGGTTCGAGCACCATGCCGTCGGCGAGCTGCTCGACCATGCCGCGTTGGATCTCCTGCCACGGCGTCTGGTTCGGCGGATAGCGGTAGCTGCCCCGCTTCTCCAACGCGGCACGGCGGCGCGCGAGCTCGGCGTCGGAGATCAACACGTCGGCGGAGCCTTTGCGCAGGTCGATGCGCACGCGGTCGCCGGTCTCGAGCAAGGCCAGCCCGCCACCCACCGCCGCCTCCGGGGAGGCATTGACGATCGACGGCGAGGCCGAGGTCCCGGACTGGCGTCCGTCGCCGATGCAGGGCAGCGAGGTGATGCCCTGTTTGATCAACGCGGCCGGCGGCTGCATGTTGACGACCTCCGCCGAGCCCGGGTAGCCGATCGGCCCGACGCCGCGGATGAACAGCATGGTGTTCGCGTCGATCTGCAAGGATGGATCGTCGATGCGACGGTGGTAGTCCTCGGGCCCGTCGAACACGACCGCGCGGCCTTCGAAGGCATCCGGGTCCTTCGGATTCGACAAGTACCGTTGCCTGAACTCGTCGGAGATCACGCTCGTTTTCATGATCGCGGACTCGAACAGATTTCCCGATAGCACCTTGAAACCGGCATGCTGCTTGAGCGGCTTGTCGTAAGGGCGGATCACGTCGGCGTCATCGATCTTGGCGTGCTCGACGTTTTCACCGATGGTCTTGCCGTTGATCGTGAGCGCGCGCGCATGGAAGCGGCCGGCCGCGATCAATTCGCGCAGCACTGCCGGCAATCCACCGGCGCGGTAATATTCCTCCCCGAGATATTTGCCGGCAGGTTGCATGTTTACCAGCAGCGGCACGTCATAGCCGATCGTTTCCCAATCCTTGATCGAGAGCGCAACGCCGACGTGGCGCGCGATGGCATTGATGTGGATCGGCGCGTTGGTCGACCCGCCGATCGCCGAGCAGGCGAGGATGGCGTTCTCGAACGCCTCGCGGGTGAGGATGTCGGACGGTTTGAGATCTTCGCGCACGATCTCGACCGCGCGGCGGCCGGTGTCGTAGGCGATTTGCCCGCGTTCGCGGTAGGGAGCCGGGATAGCGGCGCAGCCCGGCAGCGAAAGGCCGAGCGCCTCGGCGAGCGCGTTCATGGTCGAGGCCGTGCCCATGGTGTTGCAATGGCCGATGGACGGCGCCGAGGAGGCGACGAGATCGAGGAACTCTTGGTAGTCCATCCGGCCGGCGGCATGCTCCTGGCGCGCCCACCACACCACCGTCCCTGACCCCGCGCGCTCGCCCTTCCACCAGCCGTTGAGCATCGGCCCGCCCGAAAGCACGATCGCCGGCGTGTTCACGGTCGCCGCCGCCATGATCGCGGCCGGCGTGGTCTTGTCGCAGCCCGTCGTAAGCACGACCCCGTCGAGCGGATAGCCGAACAGCAGCTCGACCAGACCGAGATAAGCGAGGTTGCGGTCGAGCGCCGCAGTCGGACGTTTGCCGGTCTCCTGGATCGGATGCATCGGGAATTCGAACGCAATGCCGCCGGCGTCGCGGATGCCTTCGCGCACGCGCTTGGCGAGTTCGAGATGGTGGCGATTGCAGGGCGACAGGTCCGAGCCGGTCTGGGCAATGCCGATGATCGGCTTTCCGGCCGCGAGCTCCGCCCTAGTCAGGCCGAAGTTGAGGTAGCGCTCGAGGTAGAGCGCGGTCATGCCCGGATTGTCGGGGTTGTCGAACCACAATTGCGAGCGCAGGCGCGTCTTCTTTGCGTTCGTCGGCATGCGAGCCTCCACTCCTGAGTTCCACGGCTCGGGAATTTATATAGGCGATCGCGGACATGCGTCCTGCGCGTTTCAGCCGTGCACGGGAACCCGGGAAAAGTCAAAGAAACGGCGCGCCGTCCGAGGAGCCGCCGACGTCGATCACCCGTTACAGCCCAAGCGCGCCCGATTGTCGCCCGGTCCGCGCGCTCAAGCCCCGAATGCGCAGGCGCGGAGAGCCATGTCCGATAGCCATCGATCGCTCGGCGCCCGCGGACCGTTCAGTCGGCGAAATTTTCTCATGGGTGTGACCGCATCGTCCGCCGCCGCTCCAGTTATCGCGCGCAGCCTGAGGGCGGACGCCGCGCCGGCGCCGCGGCGGGCCGCGATCCGGCCGTCGTCACCCTCGCCATCAATGACCGTGAGCGCCGGCTGGCGCTCGACATGCGCCTGCCGTCATGCGGCGGCGATCCTCTCGTAGGCGCCGGCTCGGCGCAGCGCATCGACGATCCGGTCGGGCGTCAACGGCATCTCGGCAAAGCGCACGCTGAACGGCGAGAGCGCATCTTCGATCGCCGAGATGATCGCCGCCGGCGCCGGGATGGTGCCGCCTTCGCCGGCGCCCTTGACGCCGAGCGGATTGAGCGGGTTCGGCGTTTCCACGTGCTCGATCCTGCAGCCCGGCACATCGCACGCCGAGGGCAGAAGGTAGTCCTGAAAGGTCGTCGTCAGCGGTTGCGCGCCGGCATCGTACTTCATCCACTCGAACAAAGCGTTGCCGACGCCATGGGCGACGCCGCCCTGGATCTGGCCGTCGACGATCAGGGGATTGATGATATTTCCGCTGTCGTGGGCAACCGTATAGCCGAGGAGTTTGACGCCGCCGGTGAAAGGGTCGACCTCGACCTCCGCGACGTGGGTGCCATTGCAGTACGAGGCCTGCGGCGGCGTGAAATAGGCCGTGTGCTCGAGGCCGGGGGCCTGCCCGGCGGCGAAGGAAAATCCCGGTGTGCCTTGCGCGATCCGCGCGAGCTCGCCGAGCGTGAGGGACGGCTTGTTGCCGCCGCGGGCGGTGGCGCGGCCGTCCTCGATGTCGATATCGCTCTCCGGCACGCCTAGGGTGCGGGCCGCGAGGGCGACGACCTGTTTGCGTACGTTCGCTCCGGCGATCAGCGCGGACGAGCCGGCGTTGATCGCCTGCCGGCTGGCAAAGGCGCCGATGCCTTGCGAGATCGCCGCGGTGTCCCCGGCGTTCATGACGATGTCCTCGATACGGCAACCGACCCCATCGGCCACGATTTGCGACAATGTCGTGCGTGTGCCCTGTCCTTGCGAGGTGGCGCCGGTCGCGACCGCGACCTTGCCGCTGGGAAGGACACGCACGGTCACGCCCTCGAATGGTCCAAGCCCCGTGCCTTCGACGTAGTTGCCGATGCCGATGCCGAGGTAGCGGCCTTCGGCGCGGGCTTTTGCCTGGCGCGCGCGGAAGCCCGCGTAGTCGGAGAGCGCCAGCGCCCGCCGCTGGCTCTTGGGAAAATCTCCGCTGGCGTAGACCAGCGGCTTGCCGTCGCGGAACACCAACCCGACCGAATACGGCATCTGCTCGGGCCTGATCATGTTGCGCGCCCGCAGCTCGGCGCGATCAAGTCCGAGCTCGCGCGCCACGCGGTCCAGCAGTCGCTCCATGGCAAAGACCGCTTGCGGTCGGCCGGCCCCGCGTACGACCGTGGTCGGCACGCGGTTGGTGAGCACGATCGTCGCCTCCAGCGCATAGGCCGGCACGACATAGGGCCCCGGGAAGGTCGTCGCTGCGATATAGGGCGCGATGATGCCCCAGGGCAGAAATGCCCCGGTGTCGTGCAGGATTGTGCCGCGCAGCCCGCGGATTTTGCCGTCGGCATCGACCGCAATCGCCACCTTCCAATGCTGGTCGCGCTCCTGCGTCGCCGACAGAAAATGCTCGCGCCGATCCTCCTGCCACGCCACCGGACGGCCGAGCGTGATCGCCGCGGCCGGAATGACCGCCTCCTCGGCGTAGAACGGCGCCTTGGTGCCGAAGCCGCCGCCGACATCGGGGGCGATCACGCGGATCGACTCGAGATCGCGCTCCAACGTGTCGGCGAGCGTCGCGCGGCAGAGATGCGGCGTCTGCGTCGCCGACCAGACCGTCAGCATGTCGGCGCCGTCATCGTAGCTGGCCAGCACGGCACGGCCTTCGAGCGTCATGGCGCCGCCGCGATGGACAAACAGCTCCTCCTCGAATACGTGCGCCGCACCCGCAAATGCCGCCCCGATGTCGCCGTAGCTCAGCGGAACGACGGCGGCGATGTTGCTGGCGAGATCGCTGTGCGCGCGCGCAGCGCCGGGCTTTACCGCGTCGCGGCAGTCGCTCACCGCCGGTGCGACATCGAAATCGACGGCCACGGCGGCGGCGGCATCCTCCGCGAGGTAACGGTCGTCCGCGATCACCACGCAGATCGTCTGGCCGACGTAACAGACCTCGTGGCGAGCCAACGCGAGCTGTGTACGCGGCGTCTTGATCGCCGGATGCGGGACCAGCATCGGGATCTGGCCGGTCGCCATTCGCGGCGGCAGATCATTGGCGGTCAGCACCGCACGGACACCCGGCATTGCGCGCGCGGCGGACGGATCGATCGAGCGGATCTTGGCGTGGGCGTGCGGGCTGCGCACGAAACAGGCGTGCAAGGTGCCGGAAAGCTTGACGTCGTCGACGAAGCGGCCGCGTCCGGTGAGCAGCGCCGGGTCTTCGAGGCGCGCGACGCGGGCGCCGAAATGTTTCGCGCCCATGCTTTGGATGCCCCGGGACGGCGCAATGCGGCGGCCGACGATACACCGAAAGCAATGCATTGCAATTGCGGCAAGCCGGAACTTGGCAGCGACGCATCGCTCGCGCCGTTCCAGCCGCGAAGCTCAGGGCTGATCCGTGGGGAGCGTCGCGATCGATCGGCCCGGTCGGCGTCCGACGCCACCTTTCAATGCGGACGGTTCTGTGGTTATGGATTCCGTGCTGCGGCTTGCGGCGACCCGCAAAAGCGGCCGAGATCATCACTGCGCGAGGTTTGCGACATGCTCGACGTCAGCGCCCAGGCGCGCCGGTCACCAACGTCGGCCGCCGGATCGCCGCTTGATTTCCAAGCCCACCTCGCCGCACTCGAGGCGCAGGGGCTGCTCCTGCGCGTCGATCGTCCGATCAACAAGGACACCGAGCTGCATCCCTTGGTGCGTTGGCAATTTCAGGGCGGGCTCGCGCAGGATCTGCGGCGGGCATTCCTGTTCACGAACGTCGTCGACTCGTCGGGGCGCCGCTACGATATGCCAGTCGCGGTCGGCGCGCTCGCGGCTTCGCCGCGAATCTATGCGGTCGGGATGGGGTGCGCGGTCGAGCAAATCGAGGCGGCATGGATGCGCGCGATCGCCAATCCGATCCCGCCGGTCGCCGTTTCCTCGCCGCCGTGCCAAGCGGTCGTGGTCGAAGGCGAAGCGCTGCGCGGCGCGGGCCAAGGCTTGGCGCGCCTGCCGGTGCCGATCTCGACGCCGGGCTTCGACGCCGCGCCCTACCTCACCGCGACGCTTTGCGTCACGCGCGACCCCGACACCGGCATCCAGAACATGGGCACCTATCGCGGTGCCCTGAAGGCGACGGACCGGCTCGGCGTGCGCATGTCCTCGCGCATCGGCGGGGCCGGCGGATACCTGCATTGGAAGAAGCACAACCAGCGCGGCGAACCGATGCCGTGCGCGATCGTCATCGGCTGCGCTCCGGTCGTCATGTTCACGGGCGGGATGAAGCTCGCCGTCGATCTCGACGAAATGGCGGTCGCCGGCGCTCTCGCCGGCGCGCCGATCCGGACGGCGAAAGCCGTCAGCGTCGATCTCGCCGTGCCCGCGGACGCCGAGATCGTGATCGAGGGACTGATCGATCCCGAGCTGCTCGAGCCGGAAGGCCCGTTCGGCGAGAGCCACGGCCACGTCGCGCTCGAGGACTTCAACATGTCCATGCGCGTGACCGCGATCACGCACAAGCAGTCGCCGGTGTTTGTGTCCATTATCAGTCAGGTGACGCCGAGCGAATCGAGCGTGCTCAAGAAGGTGGCAATGGAGCCGCTGTTCCTCGCGCATCTGCGCCAGCAGCTGGCGATCAAGGGTGTCCGCCGCGTGGTGATGCACGAGCCTTTGTCCAACTTGCGCAAGGTGATTTTCGTGCAATACGCCCAGGGCACCCCGCGCACGGAGGTGTGGCGCGGCCTGCACGGCGCAGCGACGCTGCTCGCCGATTGCGGGAAGATCTGCATCGCAGTGAGCGAGGACATCGACCCGAGCAACACCGATGCCGTGTTCTGGTCGCTCGCCTACCGCTCCAATCCGATCGAGGATGCGCACATTGCCCCGCATCGTTCCGCCGGGCACGGGCCCAAATCCGGGCCGCGCAACGAAGAATCGACCATCCTCGTCGACGCGACGCTGAAGCATTCGGCGCCGCCGCTCGCCTTGCCGGCGCGCGAATTCATGGAGCGCGCGCGCGCGATCTGGCAGGAGCTCGGTCTGCCCGCGCTCGCGCCGCAGCCGCCTTGGCACGGCTATTCGCTCGGCGATTGGTCGCAGCGCTGGGATGCCTATGCGGCGCGCGCGGTTGCCGGCCAATGGGAGCAGAGCGGGGTGGAAACGTTCGCGCGCCGGCGCGGGGGCCTGGTTCCGGAAACCCCCGTGCGCGAGGTCGAGGATGAGGGGAAAAAAACTTAGTCGCATGAGCTCGTGTCCCGGGCGCAGCGCCGCGCGAACCAAGCCAGCTGAAATGTGAGACACTGCTCCGGAAGCGATGCGCTGCGGACGCGGACCGCGTTCCCGCCTCGCGTCCTTGGGGGCGCGCGCTGTACCGCATCCGGCACCCACGCCGCACAACTACACGACCACGGTCAGCCGTTTTGCCGCCCGAGTGACGCCGGTATAGAGCCAGCGGTCGCGATTATCGGGGAAGGCGACGAACTCGTCGAACAGCACCACGTCGTCCCATTGCGAACCTTGCGCCTTGTGCACGGTCAAGACATAACCGAAGTCGAATTCGTCGAAATGTTTGCGCTGTGGCCATTCGAGTCGCTCGATTGCGCCGGTGAAGCATTCCGGCCGCACCGAGACTTTCACGTTGCGGTCACCCAGATCCTCGTCGGGCTTGAGCCGCATCCGGAGGATTTGTCGACGGGTTTTCGGCTTCTCCTTCACCACCCAGAGCCCGCCGTTGAACAGTCCCTTGCGCCGATTGTTGCGCAGGCAAACGAGCTTGTCGCCGGTCATCGGCAGCGGATCGACAAAGCCGCGACGCTCGCGCAGGCGCCCATTGTAGGCGCGCCGGGTGGCGTTGCGGCCGACCAGAACCTGGTCGGCTGCCAGCACGCGCTCGGGGTCCAATGCCTTGCGCCCCACCACCTCGGTGTCGCCGTAGCGTCCTTGCGTGAGCGCACGACCGGCGCGAATTTCCATCGATAGCCGCACGATCGGATCATCCTGGGCCTGACGGTGCACCTCGGTAAGCATGGCGTCGGGTTGGACATCGGTGAAAAAGCCGCCGCCCTGGATCGGCGGCAGTTGCGCGGGATCGCCGAGCACCAACAGCGGCACGCCAAACGACATCAGGTCGCGCGCGAGCTCGGCGTCGACCATCGAGCACTCGTCGATGACGATGAGTTTCGCCTTAGAGGCAGGCGCCTCATCCCACAGCTCGAAGCTCGGCGTCTCCTCCCCGCTTTCGCGCGCCTTGTAGATCAAGCTGTGGATGGTGGATGCGCCGTGGCAACCCTTGCTGCGCATCACACACGCGGCCTTGCCGGTGAAGGCCGCGAACAGCACCCGGCCGTCCACGCCATCAGCAAGGTGCTTGGCGAGCGTGGTCTTGCCGGTTCCGGCGTAGCCGAACAACCGAAAGACCGATGCGCGCCCGCGCGCGGCTTTGAGCCAGTTCGCGGCCGCGCTCAGCGCAGCATTTTGGTGGGGCGTAAAGACCGGCATTGGTCAGGGGTCGAGGGGACTGCGGAACTTGCAGCATAAAGAACAGAACAAGAACCCTGTCAACTGTCAGTTCATCGGCTCGAGGTCCGCGCTCGCGCTCGCGCGCGGGCGAGCCGGCACGGGCTAGCTGTCAAGAGTCAGAAAATCGCTTTGCGGCGCCTGCGCGGACCTGCGCTCATTTGCGCGCAATCACCGGCATCAGACAAAGAAGAAGAAGCGCACGGTCGATGCCGCGGCGAGCGCTGCCCCCAGAGTCATCACCAGATAGCCGAGCCAGGAGGTTTGCGCAGGCGCGGGGGCGGCGGCCAAGTCGAGTTCGTTGACCTCGTTGGGATCGACCAATTGCACGTCGGCTGCTGGCGATCCGTCCGCCGAAGCCGCCACGGTCGTCCCTTCTTCCGCTGCCGCCTGATCCGCTCCGGCCTGCGCGCCGTCGCCCTCGGCTTTTGGCAGAACGAGCCAGGCAGCCGCCGCGGCGGCGACCGGACTCTCGTTGCGGTCGACCTCCTCGTTGAGCGGCAATGCGAGCGCGGGCTGTTTGCGCGAGCCGGAATCTGCGGCCTGCTCCTGCGGCGCCGCCGCGACCGCGTGCGGGACCGCCGCAACGCCCTTCGGTTCTGGTTCTCGCCTTGTTTGCTCGACCTTGGCGCGCGGCTTTTCATTGCGCTGTGCGGCGCGGCTCGCTTTCTTGCGCGGCTGCGCCGACGGCGCGTCCGCCGGTTCCTGCGTCTCGACCAGAGGGCAGGGAAACCGGTCGTCATCGCACGCCCGCACGCTGGTCGATGGCAGACCAGAAAGCACTCCCGCCGCCGCGAGCGCGATCGCCAGACTTTGTAATCTCGGCATGCTCTCCCCCCTCGCTAAAAGTGCGCGCTTCCCATACTCACCGGTGCGATGGCTTCACATTGACGCAAATGGGGAATTGTTCGCGCAATCCGGAGCCGCAATGACGGCGGTTCGACGGCAGCCCTTCACGCGTATAATGGCGCAAAGGAGGCGATCATGAACGAAGACGTTTTCAACAGCAGTATTCGAAAGTTCCTCAAGACGCTGGGAGTGAGCGCCCAGCGCGAGATTGAGAAGGCGGTGCGCCAGGCCTTGGCGGAGGGCCGGCTCAAGGGCAACGAAAAGTTCCCTGCCAAGGCGACGGTGACGCTCCGTGGCCTCGGCCTCGCGCACGAGATCGAAGGTGAAATCGCGCTGGAATGAGCCTCTTCCCGATCGCCTCCCGGCGCGGCGGGTCAATCCACGGAGACACCGCTGGCCTTGATCGGGCCGGCCCACTTCTCGATCTCGCTCTTGGCGAATTGGCCAAGGTATTCCGGGGTGGCGCGATCGGGGGCCACGATCATGGCGCCGAGCCCCTCAAGCCGTTCTCTCACCGCCGGGGTCTTCATCGCCTGCACCGCGGCATCGTTCAGCTTCTTGACCACGTCGGCCGGCGCGTTCTTCGGCAGGAAGATCGCGTTCCAGGTATAGGCCTCGAGATTCGGCGTTCCCTGCTCGAGGCCGGTCGGGATGTTGGGCAACGCTTTCGAGCGTTCCTTGGTCATGATCGCGATGCCCTTCACGGTGCCGCCGTCGATTTGCGGCTTGGCGGTGCTGACGATCTCGCACAGGTAATCGATGCGGCCGCCTTGCAAGTCCTGCATCGCGGGGCCGGTTCCACGATAGGGCACGTGCGTAACGTCAACACCGATCAGGTAGTTGAGTAGCACGCACCCGAGATGGGTGGCTGAACCCGCGCCGGCGGAGCCGTATTGCATCTTGGCCTGGTTCGCCTTCGCATAGGCGATGAACTCCTTGAGATTGTTTACCGGCAGGTCCTTGCGCGTGATCAGCACGATTGGAACCTCGGCAACGAGCGCGACCGGCGTAAAATCCGTCGTCGTATGGTAGAGCGGCTTCTTGTACATGGTTTGGCTCTGCGCGTGGGTGCCCACGGTGCCGAGCACGAAAGTGTAACCGTCGGCCGCCGCGTCGGCGACGCGCTTGGAGCCCGTCATGCCGCCGGCGCCGCCGACATTCTCGACGATGACCTGCTGCCCGAGGACCTCGCCCATGCGCTGCGCCAGGACGCGGCCGAGCACATCGGTAGGACCGCCGGCCGCGAACGGGATGATCATCGTGAGCGGTTTGGTCGGATAGTTCTGGGCCTGCGCCGCGCCGGTCACTGCCAGCAGCACGGCGATGGCCGCGGCTGATATTCTCTCGAGCATGTGGCTCCTCCCTGATTTGGCGGAACCCTTGCCTTTCCGCCCGGCGGCGGTCAAGCCGCTGGCCGGCGCAAGGTTACACGTGCTTGTGACCGGACACCGGCGCGCGTAAGACGCAAGCTCGACGGTTCCGGAATCCGGTCATGCCCGCGCTCCGCCCATGCCGATGACCCGTGTCGCCATTGCCGGCCTCGGCGCGATCGGCCGCGTCGTCGCACGCCGGCTCGCCGATGGCATGCCCGGCCTCACGCTTGCTTGTGCGGCCGCGCGCGATCGCGTCAAGGCGCAAGCCTGGCTCGATGCCGAACGGATCGCGTGTCCCCTGGTCGAGCCCGAGGCATTTCCGGCCCATGCCGATCTGGCGATCGAATGCGCCCCGGCCTCCGCATTCGAACGGATCTGCCGGCCGATGCTGGAGGCCGGAAAGCAAGTGATGGTGCTGTCAGCCGGCGCGCTGCTGCCGCGGCCCGAACTGATCGAACTCGCGAAGGCGCGCGGCGGACAGATCATCGTGCCGACCGGAGCGCTGCTCGGGCTCGATGCGGTCACTGCCGCGGCCGAAGGGCAGATTCATTTCGTACGCATGATCTCGCGCAAACCGCCGCGCGGCTTGGCCGGCGCGCCCTATCTCGAGGCCAACGGCATCTCGGTCGAGGGGCTCGACAAGCCCAAGCGGGTGTTTGCCGGCACCGCACGGGAGGGGGCGGCCGGGTTTCCCGCCAATGTCAACGTGGCAGCCGCCCTGTCCCTTGCCGGCATCGGGCCCGATCGGACCATGATGGAGATCTGGGCCGACCCTTCGATTGACCGCAACTGCCACGTCATCGAGGTCGACAGCGATTCCGCCCGATTCACGCTCTCGATCGACAACGTTCCCTCGGAAAACCCCAGAACGGGACGGATTACCGCGCTTTCGGTCCTGGCCGCCCTGCGCAAGCTTGGCGCGCCGCTGCGAGTTGGGACTTGAGTTAAGCGATCCCTAATCCGCACTCCCGGGTCTTTGCCCGCAGCGCCCGGGCGGAGAGGCTTCGCGCCGACGGCTTCGTGCCGCGCTACGCGCCCTTTCCTTCGGGTTAAGTTACTGGATTAATTGCAGAATTTCATACGGCCCGAGTTCCCTCGGGTCCCGGATCGGCCACAATTTTCGGCCCCAAATCCCCGGCCGCGGGCTCCTTGGGCGCGAGCGCGGAGGGAACCGGCGGTGCCTTCTCTATGGCGAAAGCGTGAACCCAACGGTAGCCGCCTGCGACTAACCTGACGAGTCCGACCGTCCGAGCGCGATGCAATCGAAATCAGACGAGGTGCTGATCGGACGAATCGCGAATGGCGATCGGCTGGCGATGCAGGTGCTGTACGCCCGGCACCATGTGCGGGTGTTTCGGTTCGTAGTGCGTCTCGTGCGGGACGAAGCGACGGCGGAGGACCTGATCAGCGAGGTGTTTCTCGACGTGTGGCGTCAGGCTGGTCGGTTCGAAGGGCGCTCGGCGGTGTCGACATGGATGTTGGCCATCGCTCGGTTCAAGGCTCTCTCGGCGCTCAGGCGCCGGCCGGACGAGGAGTTGGACGAGGAGACTGCGGGCGCGATCGAGGACCCATCGGACGATCCCGGCACCGTGCTGGAGAAGAAGGACAAGAGTGCAATGATCCGGAAGTGCCTCACGGGACTTTCGGCAGAACATCGGGAGATCATCGATCTCGTGTACTACCACGAGAAATCGGTCGAAGAGGTGGCCGAGATCGTTGGCATCCCGGAGAACACAGTCAAGACGCGCATGTTCTACGCGCGCAAACGACTGGCAGAGCTGCTCAAGGCGGCAGGAATTGAAAGAGGTTGGCCATGAACATGATCAATAAAGAGCCAGAGCGCCATGAGATCGAATCTCTGCTGCCATGGCATGCCGCCGGGACGCTGAGCCGCCGTGACGCCGATCGCGTCGAGCAGGCACTTGCAGGCGATCGCGAACTTGCGCGGCGTTACGACCTCGTCCGCGAGGAGCTCGCAGAGACGATCCACCTCAACGAGACGCTCGGTGCGCCATCGGCCCGCGCCATGGAGAAGCTGTTTGCCGCGATCGATGCCGAGGAGGCGCGTGCGCCGCGCCGTCAACGCTCGTTCGACCTCGCCGGGCGCGTATCCGAGTTCCTGTCGGGCTTCACCCCGCGCACCCTCGCCTGGTCGGCAACCGCCGCGGCGGTCGCGATCATGGTGCAGGCGGCCGTGATCACCAGCGTCCTGGTCAAAGAGCAGGGCGCTTCGAGCGGCCCGGCGCTCGCGAGCGCGCCCAGCGAAGGCTCCTTCGCCGTCGTCCGCTTTGCTCCGCAGGCGACCGCGACCGACATCACCAATTTCCTCGGCGCCTACAAGGCCACGCTGGTCGAGGGGCCGTTGAATATGGGCGGCCAGCTCTATCGCATCCGGCTGTCCGAAACCGCGCTGCCGAAGGACGAGGTCGGCAAGATCGTTCGGCAGATGCAGGCGGAATCGAAGGTTGTCGGCTTCATCGCCGTAAAGGAGTAAGGCCAGGCGGATCCAAGGTGCGCTGCGGCCCAGGCGAATGGGCCGCCTCCGGGGTGGAGGAAACCGCGCGGGCAGCTTCAGTTTAGGAGGCTGAGCCATGCGCTCGAACAGCACCAAAGCCGATACGACGCCGTCGACCAAACAGAACAAGCTGCTGCGCTCCCTGCCGCTGGCATTGACCGCGATCGCCGCGGTTCTTGCGCTCGCGACCGCCGCCCACGGCGCGCAGCGCATGGGCTCGGGGGGCGGATTCGGCGGGCTCTCGGCGGGCGGGTTCGCGGGCAAGATGACCGGCGGTGCCGGCCGCGTCCTGGGTCCGACCGGGCATCCTTCCCTGATTGCCAATCCGGGCGGCCGGCCCGGCAAGGGCGGCGGCAATACCGGCGGCGACGGTGGCCGCGTTTCGGGCGGCGGTGGCGGCAACGACCGCCCGCATCGGCCGCGCTTGCCCAAGCATCCAATCGTCGTGGGAGTTCCGACCGGGATCGTTGCGGTGGCTCCAGTGCTCGGCAGCACGAATTCCGCCGGCGGCGCCGCCAACCAAGGCGGCGGTGGTCCACAAGGCTCGCCGATCGTCCGTCGCAGCAGCAGCGGCGTGCCGCCCGCGAACGAGCGGCGCTATGTCCCGGATGAGGTCCTGTTCAAGCTCGCCTCGAACGTATCCAAGGACACCGTTGACGCGCTCGGCCGGCGCCTGCGGCTCGACCCGCTCGCATCATTCACATCGAACGACGTCACCCTATTCCGCTGGAAGATTCTCGACCGGCGCTCGGTGCCGGCGGTCATCCGCTCGCTGGAAGCGGAACGCATCGTGCTGGCGGCGCAACCCAACTACATTTACCAGCTGCAGCAACAGCAGACGCTCGGCGACACGCCCGTCACCTCGGTCGGTCGCGGCAATTCCGGGCAATATGCACTGGCCAAGCTTCGCTTGCCGGAGGCACACGCGCTTGCCAAAGGCGAGAAGGTGCTCATCGCGCTGATCGATTCTGGCATCGACACGCGCCATCCCGAGCTCGAGGGCATGATCGCGGATAGCTTCGATGCGCTTAAATCCGACGAGAAGGCGCATGCGCACGGCACCGCGGTCGCGGGCGCCATCGTCGCCCATGCCCGGTTGATGGGAGCCGCCCCCGAGGCCCGCATCCTCGCGGTTCGGGCGTTCAGTGCCGAGAAGCGGACACCCGAGGCCACCACCTACAGCATCAACCAGGGCATCGACTGGGCCATCGACCGCGGCGCCCGCATCCTCAATATGAGCTTCACCGGACCGCGGGACCCGGCGATCGAGCAGAAGATCGCGCAAGCGCGCAGGAAGGGTCTCATTCTGATCGCGGCCGCCGGCAATGCCGGCGCGAAATCGCAGCCGCTTTATCCGGCAGCTTATTCCAGCGTAATTGCAGTCACCGCGACCGACGCCGACGACAAATTGTTCGAAGGCGCCAACCGCGGAAGCCACATCGCGGTGGCCGCTCCCGGCGTCGATATCCTGCTGCCGGCACCGGAGGCGGGCTACCAGGTGACGACGGGCACCTCCTTTGCGGCGGCCGAGGTGAGCGGGATCGCGGCGCTGATGCTCGAGCGCCGGCCCGAGCTTGGGCAGGACGAAGTGCGCAAGACGCTGATCGCCACCGCCCGCGACCTCGGCCCCAAGGGCGTCGACCCGCAATTCGGGGCCGGCCTGGTCGACGCCTACGGGGCGATCCGGGCGCTCGAACCGGCCAGCGCCGGGGCGGCGGCCCGGGTCATTCCGGCTTCGATTCGGCAATAGGTTGAAATTGCTTGCTTTTTGCCTCGCGCCGAGGAAGGGGAGTTGGCGTTGCAACAAGCCTAAAATTTCGATCGGACGATCAAAATCGGCTTGAACCTTTTTGGACTTGGGGAGACTAATAGGAGAACAGGCCGACAAGGCCGAGAATTACAGCCCCGATCGGCGCTCACGCCCCCCCGATCCCCTGCGCCGATCAACGCGACCCGC
>CAVQIP010000015.1:0-36340 GCA_963712565.1 uncultured Alphaproteobacteria bacterium
GTATTCGATCTCGACCTTGCCGGCCTTCTCGAATTCCAGCGTCCCTTTGATCTTCTGGCCCTTTTCCAGCGGCTGTTTCAAGCCCATGAGCATCACGTGGAGCGATCCGGGCTTGAGCTCGACCGTCTCGCCAGGCTTGATCTCGAGCCCGGCTCCCATCGGGCGCATCCTGGCGACGCCCTGCTCCATCGTCATGTTGTGCACCTGGAACTGGGCGGCGACCGCGGCGGAGCCGCCGACCAAACGGTCGGGCGCGCTGCCCTTGTTGCTGATGGTCATGTAACCGCCCGCCACCGAGGCGCCCTTGGGCGTCGCTCGCGTCCAGGGATTGCCGATCTGTATCGTGCCGACGGAGTAGTCACCGGCGATTGCGTCGCCCGCGCAGACCGCAAGCGCGATCGCAAGAAAAAAAACAGTGCGTGTCATTTGATTTGCTCCGTGCGAAACGGCGCCCGCAGGCGCCATGGCGGATCTGATGAAAGCCAGGGGCGTGAAACGTCAGATCCGCGGGGGAGCACGCGCGAACTGCGCGCCGATGTTTCGCGGTACAAATGTTCCGTGGTCGAAGGGAATGAACGAAAAAAACGATCGGAAAGCGAAGCCGGTCAGCGCGGCGCCATGCGCGCCGGCGGCCGGGCAACAGTTCGCCCCGCAGTCCTGCGCCAGGCACATCATCCCAAGCGGACAAGCCGGCCGGTGCCGGTTAGGAGCATCGGCGTCCGATCCTGCACCGGATTTGTCGGTCGCGCAGATGTCGGAAAGGCTCGCCGGACCGGTCTCCGCGGCCGTCGCGAAAGCTGTCAAAAGCGGCAAGGTCGGACCGAGCGCGAGCGCGTAGGCAACGGCAAGCGCGACGAGCCTGCGGCGGATCAGCCGGTACATGCGGGCAATGTAAGGCCGTGGGGTCGGCGCGTCCACCCGCCGGGTGCGACGAGGCCGCGGCTGCGCCGTTCAGGCCGAGGCCGGATATCGTCGGCCGGTTTGTGCCGCGCGGACCAGGGATTTCACGACATCGGCACATCCCACCGGTTCGAAACCGCGCGCGCGATTTTTCTCACCGATGAGAAACATGATGCGTTGCTGATCGACCATACGGCGATAGTTTTCCGCCAGTGGCAATGCGGAATCTCCCGCGCGCCCGGCAGCGCCGCCGATGCCGCTGATGTCGACGATGGAGAAATTCTCTCCCCGCATGAGTTCCTCGATCGAGCCGAAGCGCAGATCGAAGCAGCCGTAGTGAAACTCCCGCATGCTGCGGGCGACGGCGTCGAGCCGCGCTTCGAGCTCTGGCGTGATATGGCGCCGCGCATCGCGGCGGAGCCCATCCGCGCTGAACGTCAGCGAGAGAACGCGACCGCTCGGCGTTCCCGGCAGCCGCGCATAGAGCACCGTGGCCTGCCCGGGCTGAGGCACGAAACGCTGCAGGATCAGCTTCTCGCCGCGGGGGAAGTGCCGGAGGTATTCGCGCAGCTGCGTCATATCGTCGAGCCGGCATGCACCATGGCGGCCGATATCGGGCTTGGCGATCAGCGGAAATGCCAGTCCGGCGGCGTACAACGATTGCCGAGCCTGCTCCAGGTCGGCGTAAAGCGTCCGCGGCCCCGTGCTGCGCGTCGCCACCACGAGATCGGCGATCCAGCGCCGCTCAGTCGCCGCGACATCGAGCAAATAGCCGCTCTTCGATTCGGCGCCCATCCCCCTCGTCGGGTGGTATGGATTCGCGACTGTGGGCAAGGTCAGAGACCGGTGCCGCACCGCGAAGCCGATCCAGCTCACGATCAAGGGCAGGTAGAACAGGCCCAGCGGAATGCGCTCCGCCACCGGCAACTTGCGCGCGCTGCCGCCGAGCACCGGCATTGCGTGAACGCCACCGCCGGAGGCGGAGGCGCTCGGGGTCGCGCGCCCGCCGTCGGCTGAGTTGGACGCCTGCCGGAACGTGAAGACCTGCCGACGGACAAATCCGATCGCCACCAACACGCAGAGCAGGAACGGCCACGTCCACAATCCGACACGATCATCGAGCGCGTCGCCGAAGAAGACCACGATGCATAGCATGAGCGGCAGGTAGAGCGCCGAGGTGACCAGGGTTGCCAGCGTGAAACGCCCGAGCGGAACGCGCGTCCAGCCGCACGCAACAAACGCAATAAAGACCACGCCGGGCACCACGCGGCAAAGCGTGACGATGCCAAACAGGTTGCGCTTGAGAGTGTCGGCGAAAGTGCGGACACGATCGTCGACGGCGAGCCGCGTGAGCCACGGCAGATGTCTCGCACCCGCGCCGATCCCGTACAACGCGAAGTCGCTCGCCACCATGCCGCCATAGATGCACAGCGCCACGAGCCCGACCGGCATGATGTTGTTCACGACGATGTAGCCCCCGAGGATGATGGCGAGATCCTCGTGCGCGAATGGCAGGAACAGAAGCGAAAAGAATTGCGCCAGCCACGAATAGTCGTGGTCGGACAGGTGCAGCAAGGCTGACAGGACGTCGCTCACGACCATCACACGCCTGGACGCAGTCTCCCTCCCGGCGCGGCACGCCGGGATCATGGGGTCGCCACCCCGCCGCGCTTTGGCGGCATTTGTTGTTGACGAGTTCGCTTCCTCTGGAAAGACAGAGGCCGTCGCCCGGTCCCTGTCGTTTTTATAAATTTCGCATAAATTAGCCCCAAGCCGGTGCAGTCGACAAGGGCATTTGCAGGTCCGCGCGGCAATTTTTTTTGCCAAGCCGCCGGCTGTGGGCTCGGTCGCATAAGGCGTCAGCCGCAGGCGCAAACCACCGTTGCAAGCGCCGGCTACGGTTCCCCTTGAAATCCGCCGCCGCTGCGCCGATAGAGGCCGCCACTTGGCGGGATTCGAAGGTGACGCCCGACCGTTCCAAAACGACCGATGACGAGCACCGGGTGGTGCCGTTCCGTCCGCGCGCCGCCGGAACGGCCCGGACCGGATGGCGCTGGCCGCTGCGCGCGCCGCGGCCAGCGGCGCCCCCGGTCGAAGGACTTGCGAAATACGAAGGCGGGCAAGAGCACGACAATTATCGCCATCGCATGATGGTCAATCTTGCGGCCCTGGCCTTCACCACCATACTGGCGCTCGCCGGGGTGTGGCTGGTGATCCAACTCGCCGATCTGCGCAAGAACCAGGATTGCGCGCTTTCCGGCCGGCGCAATTGCGCGCCGATCGACGTCAATTCGCTCGCGCGGTAAGCCGACCCGGTCCCGCCGCTCGCGGGCGCGAGCTATTGCGCGGACGAGACGGTGACGGGGGCGAGTCCGGAGAAGCCGAGAACGCGCGCCGCCGCCGGCGTCACGTCGATAACCCGGCCGCGCACGAACGGACCCCGATCATTGACGGTGACGACGACCGAACGTCCGTTGCGCTTGTTGGTGACCTTGACCTTCGTGCCGAACGGCAACGTGCGATGCGCCGCCGTAAGCGCGCCGGGACTCAATTTCTGTCCGCTGGCCGTGCTGCTTCCGCTTTCATGGGAATAGACCGAGGCGACGCCGGTCTGATCTGCAGCAGATGCGAGATGGGTGGGAGAGAACTGGTAGGCACAGATGGAAGCAATGAAGAGCAGCATGCTACCTTTCACCACAACCTCCTTTCATTGCGGCGCGACGCCGTTTCGCCGGCCGCTTCGAGCGGCCGACCCTTCTGGTCTGAATGCGGCGGTAAATTGGCAGCGATGCCACTCCCCGCGATCCTTGTCGCGATAACGGCTCGCCCCCCTTCCGGTTCCGCGCGAAATCTCGACGAGAAAGTTCCACGCGGGCGGCTAGAAGCGCCGTTGCGGGCTCGCTGGGCCGCGCGTATCGTCGGGCAAGAAAAATCAGGGCGTGGCGCAGACCACGCTCGGGGAGGACGAAGATGATCGAGGTGTGCCGCCGCCTGGCGTGGCACGGCGTTGCCGCGAGCGTTGCGCTCGTTATGTCAGCCGGCGTGACCGCCGCCCAGGAATGCCGGAACCGCGGCCAACTCGATACGCTCTATTGCGACGAGAACAATGATCTCGTCGCCGATGTGCCGACCGATCCGAAAAAACTGAAGAATCCGGCCACGCTCACCTTTGCCTACACGCCGGTCGAGGACCCGGCCGTGTACCAGAAGGTATTCAAGCCGTTCACGGAGTTTCTCGCGCAGTGCACCGGCAAGCAGGTCGTGTATTACCCCGTGCAGTCAAATTCGGCCGAGATCGAGGCGATGCGTTCGGGCCGCCTGCACGTCGCCGGTTTCTCGACCGGGCCGACCGGCTTCGCCGTCAACATGGCGGGCGCGGTGCCGTTCGCGGCCAAGGGCACCGCGAAAGGACCGCAAGGCTACCATCTGCTGTCGATCGTCAAGAAGGACAGTCCGTACCGCAGACTTTCCGATCTCAAGGGCAAACGTGTAGCGCACACCTCGCCCTCGTCCAACTCGGGCAATCTCGCGCCGCTGGTGTTTTATCCGCCGGAGGGCCTCAAGCCGAACGAGGACTACGAGCCGCTGATGTCGGGCGGCCATGACAAATCAGCGCTCGGCGTCGCCGCCGGCGACTATGACATGGCTGGTGTCGCCTCCGATGTGTTCGAGCGAATGATCGCGCGCGGGACGCTGAAGGCCGACGACTTCCGCATCATCTTCACCAGCCCGCTGTTCCCGACCTCGTCGTTCGCCCATGCGCACGATCTCCATCCCGATCTCGCGCGAAAGATCCGCGGCTGCTTCTTCGCCTTCGACTTCCCGCCGTCCATGCGCAAGGAGTTCAGCGGCGATGACCGCTTCTACCCGATCACCTACAAGGAGGCATGGAAGGGGGTGCGCGAGATCGCGGAGAGCTCCGGCACGCCCTACAACAAGGCCGCATACGACGCGGAGGCAAAGCGCGAGGCGGAAGCGCTGGCGAAGAAACAGCAACCGGCTGCGAAGCGGTAATGTTTCCTCCCGCGCCGTCCGCGCCGGTACGCGATCAGCGCCGCTCCGCTCCGCAAGGGCGTCGCACTGCCGCGATTATCGTCACTTGAGCTGATCCTCCACCTTGGCGATGCCGGCCATGGCGCATTTCTCGTCGCCTTCGGAGCTCGAACCGCTCACGCCGACCGCGCCGATCGTCTCGTTGCCGATCTTGATCGGAACGCCGCCGCGCAGGGCAATGACATCGGCGAGCTGCCGTTGCGCGGCAAGCTCGGGCAGCTCGCTCGTTCGCTTGGCCCATTCCGCGCTGGTGCGGCCGAAGGTGCGCGCCGTATAGGCCTTGCGCCGAGCCAGTTCGAGATTGTGCGGATTCGCCCCGTCTGCCTGCAAGAACACGCGCAGCCGCCCGGCGCGATCGACGACCGCAACCGATACGCTGTTGCCGTCACTCTCGCACCGGTCGAGCGCAGCAACGGCGATCGCCAGACCCATGCGCACACCGACGTCCCGGTGCGTGACGACCTGCGCGCCCGAGGATGACGGCAGCGCGCAGGCAGCGGCCAAGCCGGCGGCAAAAGCGAATCGAATGGACATGAACGAATCTCCCTTGGTTGACGGCATTGCGCCGTGCGATCGGGTCTACCGCAGGTTCTGGCCTCCTCGGAGTTGCGGATTATCTCACGCTCGGCGCCTGCGATCACCCCCGCGCGGCGCCTAATGCATTCAAGCGTCGAAACTTTCACGCCCGGCGCCGCCATTGAACTTGCGCGATGTCTTCGCTATACGGGCACCCGACCTCTCGCGGGGGAGACGGGCCGCTCCGGGGCGATCCACCCGCAATCGCAAACACGTCAGCGCGGTTGGCGAAACACGTGGCCGATCAGGGATTTACTGATGCCTTCGACTTTTGACACCGTGGCCAATATCATTTCCGAGACTTGCGACATCCCGCGCGAGACAATCAAGCCGGAAAGCCACGCCATCAACGACCTCGGCATCGACAGCCTGGACTTCCTCGACATCGCGTTTGCGATCGACAAAGCGTTCGGAATCAAAATGCCGCTGGAGCAATGGACGCAGGAAGTCAATGATGGCAAGGCCACGACCGAGCAATATTTCCAGTTGAACAACCTGTGCACCCGCATCGACGAGCTTGTCGCTGCCAAGGGCGCCTGACGCGCTCGCATGCGCATCGAGTACTTTCAGCTCATCGACCGCATCGTCGACCTCGATCTTGCCCAGCAGACCATCCGCGCCGAGGCGCGCGTCCCCACCAGCTCAACCATCTTCGAAGGACATTTTCCCGGTTATCCGCTGATGCCGGGCGTGCTGCTGATCGAGGCGATGGCGCAGACCTCGGGCTGGCTGGTTATCGCGGTGACCAAGTTCACCCGCATGCCGTTCTTCGCCGCGGTGAAGGAAGCGAAGCTGCGTTCGTTCGTGACGCCCGGACAGGCTCTTTCGCTCTCGGCCAAGCTGCTGCACGAGGGCTCGGGTTTCGCGGTCACCAAGGCCGATATCCGATGCGACGGCAAGCTTGCCTGCAATGCCGAAATCACGTTCCGGCTGGTCGAGTTTCCGAATCCCGAGTTCCGCGCCAGCATGGAGAAGATGGCGGCGATCCTGGAATTCCCGATGGGGGTCCGGGCTGATGGCTGACCCGCCGCGCGAAGCCTGGATCACCGGCATCGGCATCGTGTCGTGCCTCGGCGAAGGCGCCGAGGCGCATTGGCAGGGCCTCGCCGAGCGACGAATCAAGGTCGATGGCGAGAGCTTCAAGCCGTATCTCGTCCATCCGCTCGCGCCGCTCGATCTCGACAAGCAGATCCCGAAGAAGGGCGACCAGCGCCAGATGGAGGCGTGGCAGCGGATCGGCACCTATGCCGCCGGCCTCGCGCTCGCCGATGCCGGCGTGAAGGGCAACCCCGATCTGCTCGCGCGCATGGACATGATCGTCGCCGCCGGCGGCGGCGAGCGTGACATCGCGGTCGACGGCACGATTCTCACCAACCGGTCCAAGGCAGCCGATCCCGACGTCTTCCTCAACGAGCGGCTGATGAGCGACCTGCGGCCGACGCTGTTCCTGGCGCAACTCTCCAACCTGCTCGCGGGCAATATCTCGATCGTCCACGGCGTCACCGGTTCCTCGCGCACATTCATGGGCGAGGAGGCGGCCGGCGTCGACGCCGTGCGCATTGCGCTCGCGCGCATCGCCGCCGGACAGAGCGAGTTGGCGCTCGTGGGCGGCTCGCACAACGGCGAGCGCGAGGATTTGCTGCTGCTCTACGATGCCGGCGGACATATGTTGCGGGGCGCGTTCCGACCGATCTGGGAGCGCAAGGCGGCGCCCGGCATGGTGCTCGGTTCGCTCGGCGCGTTCCTCGTTCTGGAGGCGCGCAGCCACGCCGAAGCGCGTCACGCCAGGCCGCTGGCGCGGCTGTCAGGGGTCAGGTCGGAACGCTCGAGCCGGCCGTCCGGCGCAAGCAGTGCCGCGCTCGGGCGGATGTGGCAGAGCCTCGTGCCGACGGCCGCGGCCGGGCGCGTCGCGGTGATCTCCGGCGCCACCGGCGCCGAGCCCGCCACCAGCGCGGAGCGCGCCTGGCTCGAGACCATGCCCGCGGTACCGGTGCGGGCGACCGGCAGCGTTCTCGGCCATGGCTTTGAACCGCAATTCGCCATGAACATTGCGCTTGCCACGCTCGCGCTGGGTCGCGAAAAGTTGTTCCCGCCCCTCGATTCGTCGGGGGTCGAACGGGCGTATGAAGGTCCGCTCGACCGGGTCGCCGTCACCGCCATCGGTCACTGGCGTGGCGAGGGCATGGCGCTGGTCGAGGCAGTGGCGTGAAGGAGGCTTGCAGCATGGCGTTGCGCGACAAGAGCGGGCGTCCCGTCGTGGTGGTGACCGGCATGGGCGTCATCACCTCGCTGGGCGCGGGAAAGGCGGACAACTGGGCCAAGCTCACGGCCGGAGAATCCGGCATCCGCCGCATCACCCGTTTCGCCAACGAAGGGCTCAAGACCACGATCGCCGGCACCGTCGATTTCGTGCCGGTCGAGCCGTTCTGCTCGACCGAGCTCGGCGAGCGCATGGCGGCAATGGTCGCCGAGGAGGCGATCGCCGAGGCCAACATCGGCGGCAAGGGCGACTTCCCGGGTCCGCTGTTCCTCGCGGTCGCGCCGATCGAGATCGAGTGGCTGCATCGCGAGGCGTTCGCGGCCGCGTCCGGCGCCAACGACGCGGTCGGCTACGACGATCTGTTGCGCGCGAGCGCCTCGGGTCGCTTCCACGCCGTTCACGAACGCTGCCTGTTCGGCTCGGTCGCCGAGCATCTCGCCGACCGCTTCGGCACCAAGGGCTCGCCGATTTCGGTATCGACCGCCTGTGCGTCCGGCGCGAGCGCGATCCAGCTCGGCGTCGAGGCGATCCGTCGCGGCGAAACCGAAGCGGCGCTGTGCATCGGCACCGACGGCTCCGTCAATCCGGAGGCCCTGATCCGTTTCTCGCTGCTATCGGCGCTGTCGACCGCGAATGATCCGCCGCAGGCGGCAGCCAAGCCGTTCTCCAAAAATCGCGACGGTTTCGTCATGGCCGAGGGCGCCGCCGCCCTCGTGCTCGAGAGCCACCAATCCGCCACGGCGCGCGGGGCGAAAATCCTCGGCGTCCTCGCGGGCTGCGGCGAAATGGCGGATTCGTTCCACCGCACCCGCTCGAGCCCCGACGGCAAGCCGATCATCGGCTGCATCCGCAACGCCATCGCCGATGCCGGGCTCACCCCCGACGACATCGGCTATATCAATCCGCACGGCACCGGCACGCCCGAGAACGACAAGATGGAGTATCTCGGCGTCGCCGCGGTGTTCGGCGAACGCGCCAAGTCGATTCCGATTTCGTCGAACAAGTCGATGGTCGGGCACACGCTGTCGGCCGCCGGCGCGGTCGAGACCGTGTTCACGCTGTTGACATTGCAGAACGAACGCCTGCCGCCGACCATCAATTACAATGTCCCGGATCCGGCCATTCCGCTCGACGTCGTGCCCAACAAGGCGCGCGACGCCGGGGTGCGCCACGCGCTGTCGAACTCGTTCGGCTTCGGCGGCCAGAATGTCTCGCTGGTGATGAGCCGCGAGCCCGCGTGACGCATGCGGGCGCTCACGCTGATCGCCGATCGCAAGCTCGAGCTCGTCGACCTCCCCTCGCCCGCCGCGCCCGCGCCGGGCGAGGTGCAGATCAGGATCAAGGCGGTCGCGCTCAACCACCTTGACCTGTGGGGCTATCGCGGCATGGCCTTTGCCAAGCGCAAGATGCCGGTCGTGGTCGGTGTCGAGGCCGCCGGCGAGATCGCGGCGGTCGGTCCCGACACGACCGGGTTCAAGCCCGGCGATCCGGTCGTCATGTACGGCGCATTGACCTGCGGCAGCTGCAAGGCCTGCCGGGAGGGCCGTGACAATCTGTGCGAAAATGTCGCCGGCATCATGGGCTTTCACGTCGACGGGTTCGCGCGCGACCTCGTCAATATGCCGGCGCGGTTGGTGCTGCCGGTTCCCGCCGGCGTCCATTTGCGCGACGCCGCCTGCGCCCCGATCGCCTTCGCGACGGTGCAGCACATGCTGTTCGACAACGCCAAGCTCGAGCCGGGCGAGACCGTGCTCGTGCATGCCGGCGGTTCCGGCATCGGCTCCGTCGCCATCAAGATGGCAAAGGCGATCGGCTGCACGGTGATCACCACGGTCGGCGATGACGCCAAGGCCGAGAAGGCCAAGGCGCTAGGCGCCGATCACGTGATCAACTACCGTACCGACCGCTTCGAAGGCGCGGTGCGCAAGATCACCGGCAAGAAGGGCGTCGACGTGGTGTTCGAGCACGTGGGCGCAGAAACCTTCAACGGCTCGCTGCTTTGCCTCAAGCGCGGCGGACGGCTGGTCACCTGCGGCTCGACCTCGGGGCCATCGACGACCATCAATCTGATGCAACTTTTCCAGCAGCAATACCGCATCATCGGCTCTTTCGGCGCTTCCTTGCGGAATATTCGCGAGAGCCTCGCCAAGATGGCGAGCGGCCTGCTGCCGGTCATCGACACCGAGGTGGCGCTTGCCGACTTCGAGCGCGGGCTCAAGCGGCTCGAAAGCCGACAGGTGTTCGGGAAGATCGTCGTCACCTTTTGACGACCGGCCGCGAGCGTCACCCATGACTCCGTCGAAACGTCTCGCGCTGCGCGCCGGCCGAAATGCCAAGGCCGCAGCCGACGCGGCGCTGGGATGGCTGGCGGTTGGGATGCTGCGTGCGATCCGCGCCACCAGCCGCGAACGCATGGCCGACCTCGCCGGCGGCTTCATGCGCAGGCTCGGCCCGCGGCTCAAGGAGCATCGCATCGGCCGCGCCAATCTCGCCGCCGCCTTTCCGGAAAAATCCCCCGCTGAAATCGAAACCATCCTGGACGGTGTCTGGGACAATCTCGGACGCGTAGCGGCCGAATTCGCTCACATCGACCGCCTGCAGATGTTCGAGCCCGATCCCGACGATCTGGGCGACATCCTCTACACCACACCGGTCTATGATCGGTTTCGGCGGCTGCGGGACGACGGCAAGCCCGCGTTGATCTTCGCCGCCCATCTCGCCAACTGGGAACTGCCGGCGCTGGTTGCGAGCAAGTACAGGCTCGACACAACGGTGCTGTACCGCCGGCCCAATATCGGCGCCGTGAGCGACGCCGTCATCCAAATCCGCAAGGGCAGCATGGGCACGCTCGTGCCGACCGGCCTCGACGCGCCGCTCAAGCTCCTGCGCGTGCTCGAGGCCGGCGGCCACGTCGCCATGCTCGTCGATCAGTACTACGTCAACGGCGTCGACGTGATGTTCTTCGGACGCCGCTGCAATGCCAACCCTTTCATCGCGCGGCTCGCCCGCCACGCCGAATGTCCCATTCACGGCACGCGCATCGTGCGCCTGCCCGACCGCCATCATTTTCGCGTCGATCTCACCGAAGCCATCGAGCCGCGGCGCGACGCCGAGGGCAAGATCGACATCGCCGGCACCATGCAGGCGATCACCTCGGTGGTCGAAGGCTGGGTGCGCGAGCACCCCGAGCAGTGGCTGTGGGTGCATCGCCGCTGGCGGTGAGGGCCGCGCTATTTGCCGGTCTTGATCCTGGTCCACAGCCGGTTCATCAGCCGCTGGGTTTTCGGATCGTGGGCGTTGATGGTGTAGAGCCGGCTCATCGTCGCCTCGTCCGGGTAGACGGTGCGGTCGTCCAGGATCGCCTTGTCGATGAATTTCTGACTGGCCAGGTTGCCGTTGGCATAGGAGATGAAGTTCGAGTTCTTGGCCGCCACCTCGGGGGTCTGCAGGTAGTTGATGAATTCATACGCTTCGGCCATGTGGCCGGCATCGCGCGGGATGGCGAGATTGTCGAACCACAATTGCGCCCCCTCCCTGGGAATTGCGTAGCCGATGTCCACCCCGTTCTTGGCTTCCGCCGCGCGCTTCTGCGCCTGCTTGATGTCGCCGGAAAAACCCACCACGAGGCAGATCTCACCGGAGGCGAGCGCGTTGAGATATTCCGAGGAGTGAAATTTGCGCACGAACGGCCTGATCTTCATCATGAGATCGGCGGCCTTTTGCAGATCGACGTCTTTGGTGGTGTTCGGATCGAGCCCGAGATAGTGCAGCACCGCCGGCAGAATGTCGTCGGAGGAATCGAGCATGTGCACGCCGCAGTCCTTGAACCTAGCCAGATTCTCGGGCTTGAATACGATGTCCCAGCTGTCGATCTTTGCCTCGACGCCCAGTGCGCTCCGCGCCTTCGTGACGTTGTAGCCGATGCCGACCGTGCCCCACATGTAGTTGACGGCGTACTGGTTGCCGGGATCGTATTTCGCCAATCGCTGCGTGATCTCGGGCCACATATTGGCCAGGTTCGGCAACCTCGCCTTGTCCAGCTTCTGGAAGATGCCGGCCTTGATCTGGCGCTCGAGGAAATAGGCGGTCGGCACCACCACGTCATAGCCGGATTTCCCGGCCAGGAGCTTGGTTTCCAGCGTGTCGTTGGAATCGAAGGTGTCGTAGCGGACCTTGATCCCGGTCGACTTGGTGAAATCCGCGATCGTGGTGGGGGCGATGTAGTCGGTCCAATTGTAGACGTTGACGATCCGCTCCTTCTGGGCACCGGCGGGCGCGATTGCCATGGCGGCGGCAACAACGACGAGATGCATATGTCGGCGCACGGAGCAGATCCTCGGGATCATGGGATGAAAACTCGGCGAATGGCGGTCCGGGGTGTTCGCGGGGTTGCGGCGGGCGTTGCCTCACGGGCAAAGCGCGCTAGCTCTCGGTCGGCAGCCCGAGTTCCTTCCAGGCCTTCATGCCGCCAGCGAGATGGGCGTCATAAGGAAGACCCGCGGCCTGCGCCAGCAGGGAAGCGGTGACCGAGCGGTTGCCGGAGCGGCAGGCGAAGACCACCTGGCGGCCGCGCGGATCGGGGATCGCGGCCGGATCGAACTCCGACATCGGGAGATAGACCGCCTCCGGGTAGCGTTCGACTTCGGTCTCGCTCGGCTCGCGCACGTCGACCAGCAGGATCGCGCCCTCGGCAAGGCCGCGCGCCACCTCCTCCGGGGCGAGATCGTGCACGTTCTCTCGGCCAAGCTCGGCGGGCATGAACCTTACTCCTTGTTCCGGCGGGCGTCCCCCCGAGGCCAAGAAGTCGCGCGTCGCGCCCCGGGAATCAAGAGACATGCGTGGATTTCCTGGCCCGCGGATGACGCCGCCGGGGGAGCGGCGGCGTCAGATCGTCACCTGCGTGCCCACTTCCACCACCCGCCCAGTGGGGATCTGGAAATAGTCGGTGGCGTCGTTGGCGATCCGGGTCAGCATGATGAACAGGTGGTCCTGCCAGCGCGGCATGCCGGAGTGAGTGGCCGGCTTGAGCGCGCGCCGCGACAGGAAGAACGACGTCGACATGATGTCGAAGGTCCAGCCGAGTTTGCGCGCTATGGCGAGCGCCCGCGGCACGTTCGGCGTTTCCATGAAGCCGAAACGCAGCGCCACGCGGGTGAACGTCTGCCCCACGCGTTCGATGCGTACCCGTTCGGCCGGCTCGACCCGCGGCGCGTCGTCCGTTTCGATGGTCAAAATGACGTTGTGCTCGTGCAGCACCTTGTAGTGCTTGAGGCTGTGCATGAGCGCGGTCGGTGCGCAGTCCGGCGTGCTGGTGAGAAACACCGCCGTGCCCGGCACGCGGACCGGCGGCTTTCGTTCGAGCATACGCACGAGTTCGTCGAGCGGGATCTCCTGCCGCCGCGTCTTCTCGAACAGCAGTCGGCTGCCGCGGCGCCATGTGTACATCACGAGCATTACCAGTCCGCCGAACGCCAGCGGCACCCAGCCGCCCTCGAACACCTTGAGGAGATTGGCCCCGAGGAAGATCAGATCGATGAAGATGAAAGGTATCATCAGCGCCGCCGCCGCAAGCGGCGACCAGCGCCACACCTTCCACACCACCACGAAAGCCATCATCCCGGTGACGACCATGGTGCCGGTCACGGCGATGCCATAGGCGGATGCGAGCGCACTCGACGAACGGAACATGGCGACCAGCAAGCAGCACGCCGACAAGCAGGAAAAAGTTCACCCGCGGCATATAGATCTGGCCGTAATGCTCTTCGGAGGTGTGACGGATTTCGAGACGCGGGAGCAGGCCGAGTTGGATTGCCTGCTGGCTGATGGAATAGGCGCCGGTGATGACGGCCTGGCTCGCAATCACGGTCGCAACCGTCGCCAAGGCCACCATCGGCAGCAAGGCCCAATCGGGATAGAGCAAGAAGAATGGGTTTTCGAGCGCTTTCGGATTGGCCAGTACCAGCGCGCCCTGCCCGAGATAGTTCACCGCGAGCGACGGCAGGACCAGTCCGACCCAGGCGGTCTGGATCGGCTTACGACCGAAATGGCCCAAGTCGGCGTACAATGCTTCGGCGCCGGTAACGGCGAGAAATACGGCGCCGAGCGTGATGAGGCCGATCACGCCGTGTCCCGCCAAGAAACCCACCCCGTAGCTCGGATTGAAAGCCAGGAGAACTTCGGGCTCGCCGACAATCGCAATGATGCCGGGAATTGCGATGGCGATGAACCACAGCGCGGTGACGGGACCGAAGAAGGCAGCCACTTTGGCGGTTCCGGTGGATTGCACGGCAAACAGCGCCACCAGAATCACCACCGTGAGCGGCACGACGTATGGATCGAGGGCGGGCGTTGCGATCTTGAGGCCTTCGATCGCGGAGAGCACCGACAGCGCCGGCGTGATCATCGCATCGCCATAGAACAGCGCGGCGCTGATGATGCCGCAGAGCACCACGGCGCCCGCGCCCTTGCCGAGCGCGCGCTGGGCCAATGCCATCAGCGCGAGCGTGCCGCCTTCGCCGCGGTTGTCCGCTCGCAGCAGGATGAGCACGTATTTCAGCGTGACCACGACGATCAGGGCCCACAGGATGAGCGACAGCACGCCCAGCACCGCCTCGCGCGTCAGGTCGCCGTCCCCGCCGACGGCGGCGGTCACCGCTTCGCGCAGGGCATAGAGCGGGCTGGTTCCGATGTCCCCGTAGACGACGCCGATGCTGCCGAGGGTCAGCGCCCAAAAAGCGCTCCGCGATTGCGCCCCACGATTCCCGTTGGCCGGGACTGTGTCCTTGCGGGAAGCGGCGAGCGTGGTGCTGGGCATTGTGTTGCCGAAGGATGCTGCACTGCAATATAGGCAGCGGCCGCGGTTATAGCACGCCCAATCGCCGGGTCTGTTCCGACCCCCGCTCGCAGTGCAGCCCAGCGTCAAGTGCAATACTGGCGTCCGACTTCCGTCCAGCAATCATCAGTTGATTCAATGATTTAAGGGGAATACCGAGGAGGAGCGCTCAGACCGTGACCTGGGTGCCCACCTCCACCACGCGTCCGGTCGGGATCTGGAAGAAGTCGGTGGCGTCGCTCGCCGATTTGGCCAAGCCGATGAACAACCGGTCCTGCCAGCGCGGCATGCCGGACCGGACGGCGGGCTTGAGCGCGCGGCGCGACAGGAAGAACGAGGTCGACATGATGTCGAATTGCCAGCCGTGCTTGCGGGCGACGGCGAGCGCCTTCGGCACGTTCGGCGACTCCATGTAACCGAACTTGAGCGCCACCAGGCTGAAGCGCGGCGACCGCACGGTCATCTTCACCCGCTCGCCCTCGGTCACCCGCGGCGTATCGGTGGTGATGATGGTGAGGATGACATTGTGCTCGTGCAGGACCTTGTTGTGCTTGAGGTTGTGCAGCAGCGCGGTAGGCGCGAATTCCGGCTGGCTGGTGAGAAATACCGCCGTGCCCGGCACGATGTGCGGCGGATGCTTTTCGAGGTTCGCCAGCAAAGTGTCGAGCGGCACTTCGGTGCGGCGCGTTTTCTGCGCCAGGATGTTGGTGCCGCGCCGCCACGTCAGGATGAGCAAGACCATCGACGTGCCGAACAGGATCGGCACCCAGGCGCCTTCAAGCAATTTGATCAGATTGGCCGAGAAGAAAACGACATCGACGAACACCAGCGGCGCAACCACGGCAACTACCCGCCACAAAGGCCAATGCCATAGCTTCCAAATCACGATGAAAGCGAGCACCCCGTCGACCACCATGGTGGTGGCAACCGCGATGCCATAAGCGGAGGCGAGCGCGCTCGAGGTACGAAACAGCCCGACCAGCAGCAAGACACCGATCAGCAGCGCGCCGGTGACGCGGGGAATATAGATCTGTCCCGCCTGCGACGCCGAGGTGTGCAGGATGGCGAGCCGCGGCAACAGCCCGAGCTGAATGGCCTGATGCACCAGCGAGTAGGCGCCGGTGATCACGGCTTGGCTGGCGATCACGGTCGCGGCCGTCGCCAGCGCGACCATCGGCAGCAGCAGCATGTCGGGCACGAGCCGATAGAACGGATTTTCGATCGCTGCCGGGTCGGCGAGCACCTTGGCGCCCTGGCCGAAATAGTTGAGCAGCAGCGCCGGCAGCACCAGGCCGAACCAGGCGATCTGGATGGGCAGGCGGCCGAAATGGCCAAGGTCGGCATAAAGCGCCTCGCCGCCGGTGACCACGAGGAAAACCAGCCCGAGCGTCACCAGTCCGATATCTCCGTGGCCATAGAGGAACGCTACTGCGTAGATCGGATTAATGGCCGCGAGCACGCCCGGGTCATCACGGATGTGCAGCAGCCCGGCGGCCGCAATGGCAATGAACCAGATCACCATCACCGGCGCGAAGAAGCTCGCCACTCGCGCCGTGCCGCGGCTTTGCCCCGCGAACAGGCCGAACAGGATGGCGATGGTGAACGGCACGACGTAGTGGTCGAACGCGGGCGTGACCAGCTTCAGGCCTTCGACCGCCGACAACACGGAAATCGCCGGCGTGATGACCGCATCTCCCAGAAACATGGAAGCGCCGATGACGCCGAGCAGGAATACGAGCGCCGTGCGGCGGCCTCGCGCGCGCGTCGCGAGTGCGGTCAAGGACAGCGTTCCGCCCTCGCCATTGTTGTCGGCCCGCAGCAGCAGGAGCACGTATTTGATCGCGACCACGACGATCAGCGCCCACAGGATCAGCGACAGCACCCCGAGCACGATGTCGCGGGTGACCGGGCCGGTTTCGACCGCCGCCACAACGGCCACGCGGAACGCGTAGAGCGGGCTCGTGCCGATGTCGCCATAGACGACGCCGACGCTGCCCAATGCCAGCGCCCACAGCCCGGATCGGTCGCTGGATGCGCGATCGATCGCCGAATCGGGCACGTCGGACGCGGTCTTGTCGTTCGCTGCGTGAGCCATGGGGGGCAGGGTCAGTCCGCCGCCGCGACAGAGGGGGAGCGCCTTATATCACCGCTCACCAGCGGGCAACATGCAGCGGCGGCCTTAGGTTCCCCCGGTGCGTGGATATTCGGCGGGGCCGTGCCGCCCCGCCCGGCAGCGTTCTAGGCCGCGATGTTCCCGTATTCTTCCTTGAGCAGCCCGAGCCGCGCATACATGTCGCGGTCGGAGACTTGGAACAGCCGCGCCGTGCCGCCGGTATTCTTGTGAACGATCCGATTGCCCTGCGGCAAGGTGAAAATGTCGCGCTGCTTCCAGCGGATCGTCTCGTTGCCCACCTGGCTTTCACCGGCACCTTCCACCACGCAGCAAACGGAATTCGCCGTGGTACGGAACGGAAGCGTGGCGGCGCCGGGATCGAGCTGCACCAGAAAGCAATCCATCATTGCCATCCCGGAGCCGCCGGTGAGCGGGTTGACGTAACGCACGCGCCGCGAGCCGTCGCGGGCGGGCGGCGCAGCGGCGACCGCTGCCGCCGCGGTGACGTAGGGATAGCGGAAGACCGGTGAATACTCCTTGGTCGCATAGCTCGTATCGGGCACCACATTGGCGACCGCGAAGGCCGCGTCGGCGACGGTCTCCGGCATTTCGCCGACCGGCCCGGGCTGGAACGCACCGGTTCCCATATATTGCTGGAACGGCACGTCGAGCGCGTCCAGCCAAACGATCGGGGCCTTGCCCTCGTGAATGTGCTCGTGCCAGGTCCACGCCGGGGTCAGTATCAGATCGCCTTCCTGCATCGGACAAGATTTGCCGTCGACGATCGTGGTCGCGCCCGAGCCCTCGAGCACGAACCGCAACGCGTTCATCGTGTGGCGGTGTGGCCTCGCCTTCTCGCCCGGCAACAGAATTTGAATGTTGGCGGCGAGCGTCCTCGAGGTCTGCTGCTCGGCCTGGTGTTTGGGAATCGGAGGAACGAGCTGCAGCACGCGCCGCTCGACCGCCTCCGGCGAGGCGACCTCGATGGCGGCGGTGATCAGCGGCCGGATTTTGTCCCACGACCACAGATGGCAGGCGTCCGGCGGCGGCGGCGGTCGATGCGCCTTGGCATTCTCCCAAAGCGGCGCAAGGTTGGCGTCCTTCCATGCCTGGCGGACGTCGTTGATATCGCGCGGGGCGGCGGGCATGGCGGTCAGCCTTTCTCGTATCGGCAACGATTGATGGGGCGCGAGTTTAGATCACGTCCCCATGCTGTCAATCGCGGCAGCGCGCGCGTGATAGTGACCGGGCGGTGAATGTCGGGCGGTTCGATTGACTGGCAGGGATGTGGCTCTATAGTGCCCGGTATTCCCGTCATTACAGGCCAAACTACACCCCAGGCGAGCGTGCAGGAGAGCAGCACCAGATGCAATTCGGTGTGCAGTTCTTTCCCGCCGTCGATCATACCGACAAGAGCGCCGCCGACTATTACGCGGAATCGCTTGCGATCGCCGAAGAAGCGGAGAAGCTCGGCTTCACCCACGCGCGCACCGTCGAGCACTACTTCACGCGCTATGGCGGCTACAGCCCCAACCCGATCGTCTTTCTCACTGCTGTCTCCCAGCGCACGAAGACGATGCGTCTCGTCACCGGCGCGGTGCTGCCGGTGTTCAATCACCCTTTCAAGCTCGCCGGCGAGATCGCGATGCTCGACGGGATTTCGCACGGACGGCTCGACGTCGGGTTCGCGCGCGCATTCTTGCCGCACGAGTTCCGGCGCTTCGGCATCTCGCCCGATGAATTGCACGCGCGTTTCCGTGAAGGTCTCGAGCAGATCGAGCTCCTGCTCACGCGCGAGAATGCCACCCATCGCGGCCGGTTCCATTCGTTCGAAAACCTGACCTCGCTGCCGCGGCCGACGCAGACGCCGCGGCCCAAATTCTATATCGCCGCGACCCAGACGCCGGAATCGTTCGAATTCGCCGGCAGCAAAGGCTATGCGCTGATGGCGATCCCGATCGGGCCGATCGGACCGCTGCTCGAGCTTTATCGCAAGGCCTGGCGCGCCGCCGGCCACCCCGGCGACGGCGAGGTGATGGTGGCCTTCCACATGTTCTGTCACGAGGATGCGCGGCTTGCGCGCGAGATCGCGCGCCCGCCGTTCGAGGAATATTTCCGCGCGCTCAACGAGGCGGTGGGCGACTGGGCGCGCGGCACGACCTCGAAGGACTATCGCGACTACGACACCTCGATGCGTCGCCTGCGCTCGTTCACGCTCGACGGCCAGATCGCTTCGGGCGGCGCCTGGGTCGGCACGCCCGACGAGATCAAGGCCATCATCCAGCGCGTGCTCGCATCCATCGGCAAGTTCGAGCATGCCTCGCTGCAGATCAATTTCGGCGCCCTCGACGCGCGCGAGGCGCACAAATCCATGCGGCTGTTCGCGGCCGAGGTGATGCCGCAATTCGCCCAAAACGCGCCGTCCGCGCGGCGACCCGAGCCGCTGGCACAGGCGCGCTAGACCAGCCACGACCGCTGCTGTCGCCGCGCGAGCCCTCGCACCGGGCAGGGCGTATCGGTATCCGCGAATCCGGACGGATGCAGGCGGCGTCGCAAAATATCGCGAAGCTGGCGCGAACTTATTGCAAACGGAATTGGCGGATCATATCCGCGTGCGAACCCTGGCGGCCGGGCGCAATGTCGCCACCGCCATCGCAAGCCGGTATCTCCCAGGCTGCGTGCGGCGCGATCCCGAAGCGCCATGGCGAGCCGCGTCGGACGGCACCCGCTCATCGCCCAGGCCGACAGCGGTCGGTTGCAGGGCCGGTCCTCGCTCAAGCAATCCACGCTCGGCCTTCGCCAGCAGACGCTTCTCATATTGCAGGATCAGCACCGGTACCGCCAAGACGAGCACCGCCGCGACAAGGCCCAGGAGGAGCGCCGCCGGTGAGGCCAGATTCCCGAATGCCTCGCCGAAGGAATAGGCCGCGAGACCGTAGCAGGTTATCCAAGCGGCGGCGGCCGTCGCGCTGGCGAAATAGAAGCTGTGCTGCGCCATGGCGTTCGTTCCGGCAAGCACGGCAGCCATGTTGCGCAGAAACGGCAGAAAGCGAGCAACGAAAACGAACCTGCCGCCGTATCTAACGAACAGCCATTGGCCGATTCTGATCCGTCCTTCCGTCAGACCAAGACGGGCCCCATACCGATTCAATAGGTGATGCCCGAACCTCCTGCCGATCCAAAAGCCGGCGATCTCGCCCGAAATCGCCGCAACGATGCCGGCGGTGATCAAAGGCCAAACATCGAGGCCATGGTGGGCCGCGAAAAACGCAGCCGCAATCAACGCCGCCTCGGCGGGCAACGGAATGCCAATGCTTTCGAGCGCGACGAACGCCGCCACCAGCCAGATGCCATAGGTTGATATGAGCTGGGCCAAGTCTGCGCCCTCCCCGACCGGCGCGACGCATCCGGCTTGCAGACCGGATTCCCCACGTTGAACTCGAACCAAATCCCCGAACCTTGGTTCGAACCACTTTACTATGGCGCCTGTGCGGCGCATGCACGGTTTGTTAAGGATGACGCGTGAATCCCAAGATGTGTGACCTGCAGGCCACAGGGTTTCCGACCGCAGAATCGAGGGCCCTCGCGGTCCGTTGTTGACCGGCGGTACGGATGGAAATCCGCAGTCCAAAACCTTCGGCTAAACGCTTAAGATCGGGCTGGCCGCGAAGCTGTTGACCAACCATGAACATTGCCCTGTGGCTTGAACGCGCGGGGAAGAGCCATCCAGGTCGTCCGGCCGCCGCGCTCGGCGAGCGCGTGGTCCTCGACTACGGCGCCCTGGCCACACGCGTCGCGCGCCTCGGTGGTGCGCTGCGCACGCGCTGCAGGCTTACCTCTGGCGACCGCGTTGCGATCGTGGCAAAGAATTGCGTCGCTTACCTTGAAGCGCTCTACGGGATCTGGCACGCGGGCCTCGCCGCGGTGCCCGCCAACGCCAAGTTGCACGGCGCCGAGATCGGCTACATCCTGGAGCATTCCGGCGCCCGCGCCTGCGTAGTCTCGCCGGGGCTAGACGCGGACATCGCGCCGTTCGCTCCAAAATCGCTCGAGCAGATGATCGTCATCGGCAGCGCCGATTATGAGCGGCTGTTTGCGGCGGACCCGATCTCCGTGGTCACACGCGCATCAGACGATCTCGCTTGGCTGTTCTACACGTCCGGGACGACCGGACGGCCGAAGGGCGCGATGCTCACTCATCGCGTGCTGTCGGTCGCAAGCCATGCCTATGCCGCCGAGGTTGATCCGGTCGCGCCCGGCGACACCATCCTGCACGCCGCGCCGATGAGCCATGGCTCGGGCCTCTACATCATGGCGCATGTGGCACGGCTCGGCATCAACGCCGTCCCGGAATCCGGCGGCTTCGAGCCGGCCGAGATCTTCCGCTTATTCGGCCGTTGGCCGCGCGTCTCCATGTTCGCGGCGCCCACCATGATCAACCGGCTGGTCGACGCGCCGGACGACTGCAACCCGAACAACATCCGCACCATGATCTGGGGCGGCGCGCCGATGTATGTCGAGGATACCCTGCGGGCGCTCGACCGTTTCGGGCCGCGGCTCGCCCAGATCTACGGCCAGGGAGAAAGCCCCATGACGATCACCACGCTCGCGAAAGAGGACATCGCCGACCGCGGTCATCCGTGCTGGCGGGCAAGGCTCGCCTCCGCTGGCCGGCCCTATGCCTGCGTCGCGGTGACCGTAGCGGACTCCGAGGACCGTCCGTTGCCCGCCGGCGAGATGGGCGAAATTCTCTGCCGCGGGGACGTGGTGATGGCGGGCTACTGGGAAAATCCGCGGGCATCCGCCGCCACCCTGCGCAACGGCTGGCTGCATACCGGCGATCTCGGCGCCTTCGACGCCGACGGCTATCTGACCCTCAAGGACCGATCCAAGGACGTCATCATCTCCGGCGGGTCCAACATCTATCCCCGCGAGGTCGAGGAGGTGCTGCTCCAGCACGCGCGCGTGCGCGAGGTCTCCGTCATCGGACGACCCGACCGCGAATGGGGCGAGATCGTCGTTGCCTATGTCGTGGGCGACGCACCCGCCAGCGAGCTCGACCGGCTTTGCCTCAATGCAGTCGCCCGCTTCAAGCGTCCGAAGGACTATATCTTCGTCGACGCGCTGCCGAAGAACAATTACGGGAAAATTCTCAAGACCGAATTGCGGGCGATGGATGCAAAGCGGATGTAGGCCTGCCTTCTTGCCTCGTGCCTGAACGGCCGTTTCGGGTTATGCTTAGCTGTTGTGTTTCACGAAAAAGAGCGCCGGCAACCGGTGCCTGACCAGGGAGGAAAGGGCAATGAAACATCTGTTGAGCTTGAGCGCGTTGTGCTTGGCGCTCGGATGCGGAGCAACGCAGGCCCAATACACCGACGGCGTCATCCGGATCGGCGTGATGACCGATATGGCAGGCCTCTATGCCGATATCACGGGACCCGGCTCGGTGGTCGCCGCGCGCATGGCGGTCGAGGACTTTGGCATCGCGGCGAAAGGGCTGAAGGTCGAGGTCCTCGGCGCCGACCATCAGAACAAGCCCGACGTCGGCTCCAACGTCGTGCGCCGGTGGATCGACGTCGACAAGGTCGACGTGATCGTCGATGTCCCTACCTCTTCGATCGCGCTCGCGGTCACCCAGATCGTGAAGGACAAGAACAAGGTCTTCCTGGTGTCGGGGGCGGCGGCCTCCGACCTGACCGGCAAGGCCTGCTCGCCGAACACCGTGCATTGGACCTACGACACCTGGGCGCTGGCCAACGGCACCGGCAAGGCCATCGTGCAGACGGGCGGCAAGACCTGGTTCTTCATCACCGCCGATTATGCGTTCGGCCACGCGCTCGAGCGCGACACCGCGGCGATCGTCGAGGCAAATGGCGGCAAGGTGCTGGGCGCGGTGCGTCACCCGTTCCCGGGCACCGACTTCTCCTCCTTCCTGCTGCAGGCGCAGGCCTCCCGCGCGCAGGTCATCGCACTCGCCAATGCCGGCGGCGACACCATCAATTCGATCAAGCAGGCGGCCGAGTTCGGCCTCGTCAAGGGCGGTCAAAGCCTCGCCGGGTTGCTCGTGTTCGTCAACGACGTGCATGCGCTCGGCCTGCCGACCGCGCAGGGCCTGATCTTCACGGAAAGCTTCTACTGGGATCGCAATGACGCCAGCCGCGGCTTCGCTCGCCGCTTTGCGCCGCAGTCCAAGGGTAACATGCCGTCGATGGTGCAGGCCGGCGTCTACGGCGCCGTGTTGCACTACCTCAAGGCCGTCGCGGCATTGCAGAGCGACGCTGACGGCAGGGAGGTCGTCGCCAAGATGAAGGAGATGCCGACCGACGATCCGCTCTTCGGGAAGGGCACGATCCGCGCCGACGGCCGCAAGATCCACGACATGTATCTGCTCGAGGTCAAGAAGCCGGAAGAGTCGAAGGGTGCGTGGGACTACATGAAGGTACGCGCCACGATTCCCGCGCGCGAAGCGTTCCGCCCTCTGAAGGACGGCGGCTGTCCCCTGGTCAGCGGCTGACGCATCTTGCCCCTCCCCCGCGCGCGCGGCGAGTGGGGAAGGGGTCGGAAGGCGACTAAATAGCGGCACCTCGCGCGGCGGGAACGTCGTCGGATTGCCCGGCGGTTGGCGGCCATGCTTAACTTCCACATTCGCACAACGTGGAGAATTTCCTTGGCGAGAACGCTGGTGTCGTCCGGTTCGAGCTTCGAGACGGAGGTCGGCTACTCACGCGCCGTTGTCGACGGAGATTGGATTTTCGTCTCAGGTACGACCGGCTTCGATTACGCAACGATGACGATTTCCGACGATGTCGTCGCTCAGTGCGAGCAATCGATGCGCAACATTACGTCCGCGCTGGCGCAAGCCGGTGCGTCGATCGCCGACATCGTACGCGTGCGCTACATCGTCCCCAAGCGGGAGGACTTCAAGCCCTGTTGGCCCGTGCTCAAGCGCTATCTCGGCGACGTGCGGCCTGCTTCAACGATGATTCAAGCGGGACTTTTCGATCCGCGAATGAAAATAGAAATCGAAGTGACCGCGCGGCGCCGAACCACATGAACTCTATCGGGGGGCTCGGATCGCCGCTTCCCGTAGCGCGCAAGCTGCGCTATCTGACAAGGGAGAATGACCCACCAACGTGGGCGCGTAGTCCAGGAGACACCCATGCGCAACATCGGCCATTTCATCGGCGGCAAGGAAGTGGCGGGCACCTCCGGCCGCAGCGGCGACGTGTTCAATCCCAATACCGGCGAGGTGCAGGCCAAGGTCGCCTTTGCCAATAAGTCGGAGGTGGAGCGGGCGATCGCCGACGCCGAGGCGGCGCAGCCGGCCTGGGCCGCGATCAACCCGCAGCGGCGGGCGCGTGTGTTGTTCAAGTTCCTGGAGCTGGTGCAGAAGGAGTTCGACAGTCTTGCCAAGCTGCTGTCCTCCGAGCACGGCAAGACCATTGCTGACTCCAAGGGCGATATCCAGCGCGGGCTCGAGGTGGTGGAGTTCGCCTGCGGCATCCCGCACCTGCTCAAGGGCGAGTTCAGCGAAAGCGCCGGGCCCGGCATCGACCTGTTCTCGATCCGCCAGCCGCTCGGGGTCGTCGCCGGCATCACGCCGTTCAACTTCCCCGCCATGATTCCGATGTGGAAGTTCGCGCCCGCGCTCGCCTGCGGTAACGCCTTCATCCTCAAACCCTCCGAGCGCGACCCCTCGGTGCCGATGCGGCTCGCCGAGCTTTTGACGGAAGCCGGGCTGCCCGCGGGTGTGCTCAACGTCGTCAACGGCGACAAGGAGGCGGTCGACACGCTGCTGACCGATCCGCGCGTGCGGGCGATCGGGTTCGTGGGCTCGTCGGCGATCGCGGAATACATCTACACCACCGGCTGCGCGCACGGAAAACGCGTGCAGTGCTTCGGCGGCGCCAAGAACCACATGGTGGTGATGCCGGACGCCGACATGGACCAGGCGGTCGACGCCCTCATCGGCGCCGGCTACGGTTCGGCCGGCGAACGCTGCATGGCGGTCTCGGTGGCAGTGCCGGTCGGCCGGAAGACCGCGGACATCCTGGTGGAGAAGCTCATCCCCCGGGTCGAGAGTTTGAAGGTCGGGCCATCGAATGATCCGCAGGCCGATTACGGCCCGATGGTCACCAAGGCGCAACTCGACAAGGTGAAAAGCTACGTCGATCTCGGCCTCAAGGAAGGCGCCAAGCTCAAGGTCGACGGCCGCGGCTTCAAGCTGCAAGGCTACGAAAACGGCTTCTTCATGGGCGGCTGCCTGTTCGACGAGGTGACGCCCGACATGCGCATCTACAAGGAGGAGATCTTCGGCCCGGTGCTCTCGGTGGTGCGCGCCAACAACTACGAGGAGGCGCTGCGGCTGCCCTCCGAGCACGACTACGGCAACGGCGTCGCCATCTTCACCCGCGACGGCGACACCGCCCGCGACTTCACCAACCGGGTCAATGTCGGCATGGTCGGGGTGAACTTCGCGATCCCGGTGCCGCTCGCCTATTACACCTTCGGCGGCTGGAAGCGCTCGGGCTTCGGCGACCTGAACCAGCACGGGCCCGACGCGGTGCGGTTCTACACCAAGACCAAGACGGTGACCTCGCGCTGGCCGTCGGGCACCAAGGAAGGCGCCGAGTTCATCATTCCGACCATGAAGTGAGCGCGGGCGTGCGCCCGACCGCATTCGTCATGCGCGGCCTGATGCGCAGCGCCGCGGTGTGCCTCGCCATCGCGTCTCCCGCCTGGGGCCAGAGCGATACCCCCGACCAGGCCGCGATCCGGTCCGCGCTCACGCGGTGGATGGCGGACTTCAACGCCGGTCGCGCAGACAAGGTGTGCGACCTGTTCGCTCCTGATCTCATCGCGCAGTACCGCGGCCAGCCCGAGCGCGGCTACGCGGCGCTCTGCGACTTGCTCAAGCGCTCGCTCGGCGATCGCGGCAAGACCTATCGCTACGCGCTCGCCATCAAGGAGATCCTGGTCGCGGGCGATCTCGCCGTGGTGCGGCTCACCTGGACGCTCACCGTCCGCGGCAAGGACGCTGCCAGCGAAATCACGTCGGACGAGCCCGGGATCGACATCTTCCGCCGCCAGGGCGACGGCAGCTGGAGAATTTCGCGCTACATCGCCTACGAAGCGCCGTGATGGCCTTGGCGTGACGGCCGCCCCAGAGCGTCTCGCGGCCCTACTTTTTCCGGAATCCGGCCTAGCCGATGCAGGTTCGGTTGGCGGGCGACTCCGTGCCGCTGGTGCGTCCGCACTGGCAGCGCGGCTGGCGGGTCATGACGGAAACCGTCACGCTGGTGATGCGATTGCGCTTCACCTCGATATTGCAGAGAAACGACAGTTGGCCGCCGTCCATATCGGTTTGCAGCTTGGCTATGCCGACCTTGTGGCGCAAAACGGCGTTGCCGTTGCGGAGCGGCTCGAGCTTGACGGCATCGAGATAGAGCGGAACCGCGGCCGACGCCGGGATCGCCTTGATCTCGACATAGCCGGTCCCGCCATCGATGTTGCAGGACGTCAGTGCGAGGACCAGCAGCGCGCTCGCCAAGCCGCCGGCCGCGGGCGTCACGCTCAGGCTCCCGGAATCTTGATCGTACCGAGCAGCTTTTTCAGCTTGTCGGAGGCGTCGCGAATGCCGTCCGTGAGCTGGTGGATGACCTCCAGCGCTCGCCGGTGCTCCCGAATCTGCAAGAGCTCATCGATGAAATCCTCGCTCGTCTGCAGCCGGCGCAAGAGCTCGGCAAAGTCCTTGCGCGCGCTCTCCAGCTCCTTGATCGCGCTTTCCGTCGCGGTCTTCAGCTCGCGCCAGCGCTCGATCAGGAATTGCTTGTCCTCCGGTTTGTAGCGGGTCTCCTGCTCGAGCGACTTGAGCTTGTCGTCGGCATGGCTCAACGCCTTGACGCCCAGGCTCCATACCGTGCCGTTGTCGGCGACGGCAGCGAGCAGCCGGCCGACGTGCTCCCTCAGCTCCTCGATTTCGTTGCGCGCCGCTTCGGCGCTGTTGAGGCGATCGATGGTTTGGGCGCTGTCCTCGAACTTCTTGCTGAGATCGGCGAAGGTTTTCTTGAGCTCGGAAAGTTGCCGCGAAAATTCATCGTCGGCCGTATTCAGTTCCGGCGCGGCGGGCCGCTCGGACTGCGCGAGCCCCGGCGCAGGCACGCCCGCGAACATGAGCAACATCAGCCCACCAGCGAGCAGAACGCTGAACGGCTTGGCGCAGGCGACGCCAGATCTGGTTTTGGTCATGGCTCGAGACTCCAGGCGTGCAGTTGCACGCGGTGCATTTTTTGGTGACACTCGTGACGGAAGTGTGGCGCCGCCGCATCGCCGCCGTGTTCCGACGACGATGCCGCGCACGGCGTTGGCGCGTGATCAATGGGAACCAGATGGCCGAATACCAGCTCTACTGCTTCGCCCAGTCCGGCAACGCTTATCGCTGCGCGCTGATGCTCAATCTCATCGGTGCCGACTGGGAACCGATCTGGGTCGATTTCTTCGCCAAGGGCGAGCAACGGACGCCCGAATACCGCGCCAAGGTCAATGAAATGGGTGAGGCGCCGGTGCTGGTGCACGGGGCGAAGAAGCTCAGCCAATCGGGCGTGATCCTCACCTACCTCGCCGAGCGGTCGGGAAAGTTCCAGCCGGACGGCGAGGACGAGCGCCTCGAGACGCTGCGCTGGATCCTGTTCGACAACCAGAAAGTCAACGGCTATCTCGGGCCCTATCGCTTCCTGCGCTGTTTCGCCAAGCCGCCGGGCGACCCGGCCGTGCTCGCCTTTCTCAAGGGCCGTATCGATAACAACCTGGCCATCGTCGACAAGCGACTCTCGAGCCGGCCGTTCGTGCTGGGCGCCCGCCCGACCATCGCCGACCTCTCGCTGGTCGCCTATCTCTATTATCCGGCGGAGGAATTCGGCTTCGACATTCCGGCGCAGCACAAGCACATCGCGGTCTGGCTCGACCGCATCAAGGCGCTGCCGGGCTGGAAGCACCCCTACGACCTCATGCCCGGACATCCGCTGCCGGGACGCTAGCTAAACCCGCTGCTTGCGTGAGCCGTTGCGCCGCCGCCACGGCTCAGCGCGCGGTCAGGCCGCCATCGATGGCGAATTCTGCGCCCGTGACGAACTGCAATTCGTCCGACAGGAGATAAACGCACAGGTCCGCCACCTCGGACGGCTGGCCGAGGCGCCCGAGCGGAATATCGCGCACGAGCTGATTGCGGGCGATATCCGGCCGGCCGGTCTGCGCGAGGACGTCGTCCACCATCGGTCCTTCCAAAAACGCCGGATGCACCGAGTTGCAGCGCACCGGCGGCTTGAGGCGCGCGCCATGGAGCGCCACCGACTTCGTCAGCAGCCGCACGCCGCCCTTGGACGCATTGTAGGCCGCAAGATTATGGCCGCCGACGATGCCGGAGACCGACGACAGATTGACGATCGAGCCGCCGCCGCGTTTGAGCAGCGCCAGCGCTTGCTTGCAGCCGAGAAAGGTGCCGTCGAGGTTGACCGCCAGCACGCGGCGCCAGGAGGCGTAATCGGTATCCTCGACGCTGCCGAGCAGCGCGATGCCCGCGGCATTGACGAGCCCGTCGAGACGCCCGTGCGCGCGATCGAG
Source organism: uncultured Alphaproteobacteria bacterium (assembly GCA_963712565.1). Taxonomy (GTDB): domain Bacteria; phylum Pseudomonadota; class Alphaproteobacteria; order Rhizobiales; family Xanthobacteraceae; genus VAZQ01. The sequence continues at coordinate 28,354 of CAVQIP010000015.1, forward strand.
CTCGGCCAATACGTGCTGCCAGTCAGCCTCCACGGTGACATCGAGACGATGATCGATGCCGGCGTCGCGCACGATGTCGGTCGCGACCGCGATGCCGCGCTCGCGCGTCACCGCCGCGGCCACGGCGCGACCGATGGCCCCGGCCGCCCCGGTGATGAGCACGATCTTGTCGGTCAGACGGGACATGCGCCCCTTCGCCGCCGAATCGGTCTCAATTGAGCCGGGCGGGCCGGTCGGAAGGCGGTTCGGGGTGGGCAGGCGAGATCGACGGCGCCTCGTCCTGGGGGCGCGCGCGTGCGGGGCCGCCCGACGCGGCCTGCGCCGCCGCGGCCGCGTCCTTGCGCTCGTGGTTGCGATAGGAGAGCCAGCCCACCGGCAAGCTCGCGAGATAGGCGACGGTGCCGATCGTCAGCACCACCCACGGGTAGGAGACGAGCAGCGCAAAGAACAGCACCACCGCGACGAACACCGGCAATACCATTTCGGGGGCGATGCGCTTGCCGACCCGCTTGCCGGAGAACACCGGCAGCCGCGAGACCATCAGGAAGGCGATGGCGAGGGTGTAGACGAAAGTCACGGGGGCCACGAAGGCCAAGCGCGGCATGCCGAGAAAATACACGTAGATCGGCAGCAGCACGGTGATGGCGCCGGCCGGCGCGGGCACGCCGGTGAAGAATTTGCCGGCCCAGGCGGGCTTGTTCGGATCGTCGATCATGACGTTGAAGCGCGCCAGCCGCAGCCCGGTGCTGATCGCAAACACCATGGCGGCGATCCAGCCGGCATTGCCCAGTTCCTGCAGGTCCCAGAAGTAGAGGATCAGCGCGGGAGCCACGCCGAAATTGACGAAGTCGGCCAGGCTGTCGAGCTCGGCGCCGAACCGCGACGTGCCCTTGAGCATGCGCGCGACGCGCCCGTCGATGCCGTCGAGTAGCGCGGCGAAGACGATGGCCGCCACCGCCCATTCGAGCTTTCCCTGCACTGCCAGCGGGATCGCGGTCAGCCCCGCGCACAGCGCCAGCAGCGTGATCAGGTTCGGCACCAAGGTGCGCACCGGAATGAGGCGGAAGCGCTGGCGCTTGGCCCGGGGACGATCGGGGTCGAAGGGGGAGAACGGCATGGCAGCACTATAGCGGACGGCGAACGGCCCCGCCAGGGTGCAAGCGGATTAACCATTGCCGATGAGTGGCTTAGACCCACGTGCTGGATTTAAATCGGCCCTGTTTTCCGCCGTCGGCAAGCCCGGCTTGCAACGACCGGCCCGGCCATGACGCCGAGGATGCGGCGCGCGTGAGCCCAAACTCGCCTAGCCCACCCGGAAAGTGCGCTGCGGATCGCCGGCGCGCAGATCGGCGAGCACCGTTTCGCCGGCGATGGCGGTCTGGCCCTCCGCCACCAGGGGCCGCACCCCGTCGGGCAGATAGACGTCCACGCGCGAGCCGAAGCGGATCATGCCGATGCGCTCGCCGGCGCCGACGGTCGCGCCTTCGCGCACGAAACAGACAATTCGGCGTGCAATGAGGCCGGCGATCTGCACCACGCCGATGCGTCCCCGCTCGGTCGCGATGACAAAGCAATTGCGCTCATTGTCCTCGCTCGCCTTGTCGAGATCGGCATTGACGAAGGCGCCGGCACGATAGGCGATGCGCTCGATCTTCCCCGTCACCGGACTGCGGTTCACGTGACAGTCGAACACGCTCATGAAGATCGAGACCCGCGGCAGCGGCCGCTCGCCGAGGCCGAGCTCTTTCGCCGGCACGGCGTTGGTGACGCGGCTCACGCGCCCGTCGGCGGGCGCAACCACGATGCCGTCGCCCACCGGCGTCACCCGCTGGGGGTCGCGGAAAAAATAGGCGCACCAGAGGGTCGCAATGGCGGCGAGCCAACCGAGCGGCGACCACAGCCAGAACAGCAGCAGGCTCGCCACGGCGAACATGCCGATGAACGGCAGGCCCTCGCGGTGGACCGGCGCCAGCTGCGAGCGGATGGAGGCGAGAACGGACATCGTCACTCGGCGGCGTCGGCGCGCTCGACCGGCGGCTCGAGCCGGCCCTCCGCCGCGGGCGGTTCGGCCAGGTCTGTCTCGACCCCCGGCGGGTTGCGATTGGGTGCAGCCACCTCGTCGTCGACCAGCGCGAGTTTTTCCCGCGCCGCCTCTGCCTCGCGCTGGCGGTTCCACATGCTGGCGTAGAGGCCGCCTTTCAACAGCAGCTGGTGGTGGGTGCCGCGCTCGGCGATAACGCCCTGGTCGAGGACGATGATTTCGTCGGCGCCGACGATAGTCGAGAGTCGATGCGCGATCACCAGCGTGGTGCGGTTCTGCGACACCCGCTCGAGCGCATCCTGGATGTCCTTCTCGGTATGGCTGTCGAGCGCGGAGGTCGCCTCGTCGAGCAGCAGGATCGGCGGGCCTTTCAGGATGGTGCGCGCGATGGCGACGCGCTGCTTCTCGCCGCCGGAGAGCTTCAAGCCGCGCTCGCCGACCTCCGTTTCGTAGCCCTTGGGCGAAAGTCGGATGAAATCGTCGATCTGGGCGAGCCGCGCCGCCTCCTCGACTTCCGCGTCGCTCGCTTCCCAGCGGCCGTAGCGGATGTTGTAGCGAATGGTGTCGTTGAATAGAACGGTGTCCTGCGGCACCATGCCGATCGCCGTGCGCAGGGATTTCTGCGTCACGTCGCGGATGTCCTGTCCGTCGATCGAGATGCGCCCTCCGCTCACCTCGTAGAAGCGGAACAGCAGGCGCGAGATGGTCGATTTGCCGGCGCCGGACGGGCCAACCACCGCGACCCGATGACCCGCGGGCACCTCGAAGCTGAGCCCTTTGAGAATTTGCCGCCCGGGCTCGTAGTCGAAGGAGACGTTCTCGAAGCGGATCGCCCCGCGCTTGACCTCGAGCGGCTTGGCGCCCGGCTTGTCCTCGATCTCCGGCTTGAGTCCGAGGATCGCGAACATCTTCTCGATGTCGATCACCGCCTGCTTGATCTCACGATAGACCATGCCCATGAAATTGAGCGGCTGGTAGAGTTGGATCATCATGGCGTTGATCATCACGAAATCGCCGACGGTGTTGGTGCCCTGCTCGATGCCGTAGGCGCACATCACCATGACGGCGGCAAGCCCGATGGTGAAGATCACGGCTTGGCCGGCATTGAGCACGGCGAGCGAGACGTAGGCCTGGACGCTCGCCTCCTCGTAGCGCGCCATCGCACGGTCGTAACGCCTGGCTTCGCGCTCCTCGGCGACGAAATACTTCACCGTCTCGTAGTTGAGCAGCGAGTCGATCGCCTTGACGTTGGCGTCGGTATCACTGTCGTTCATCCGGCGGCGGATGTTGATGCGCCACTCGGTCGCCTGATAGGTGAACACCATGTAGAGCGCGACGACAGCGAGAATGACCACGACGTAGCGCCAGTCGAACTGATACAGCAGCACGGCCACGATGAGCGCGAGCTCGATGATCGTCGGCACGAGCTGCATGATCACCATGCGCACGATGGTCTCGATGGCGTTGCGCCCGCGCTCGAGCACGCGGGTCAAACCGCCGGTCTTGCGCTCGAGATGGAAGCGCAGCGAGAGCTGATGCATGTGCTCGAAGGTGCGGTAGGCGAGCCGCCGCACCGCGTTCATCGCCACCTTGGCGAAGATGCCGTCGCGGGTCTGGGTGAGCACCGCCATCAGGACGCGCGTCCCGCCATAGGCCACGGTCATCACGATCGGCGCGGCCAGCACCCAGGCGAGCCAAGCCGACGGCGCCACCGGCGCGCTGCCCTGCCCGGTCAGCGCGTCGGTCGCCCACTTGAAGGTGAAGGGGACCGCGATGGTCGCGAGCTTGGCGGCTAGGAGGAGCACCATCGCCATGGCGACCCTGAGCTGCAGGTCGCGGCGGTCGGCCGGCCAGATATAGGGCCACAGCCCGCCCATGACGCCGAACAGCAATTCGCCGCCGTCGGCGGACACCTCGCGCTTCAATGCTTCGGTCGATCGCGGACGGGTATCCATCTCGGACTTCGTGTTTGAGCCGATGCTTTCGTCGGCAAGCGGCGCGGTCATCGACCGCCAACCCCTCATATAGAGATTTTCTCAACTGCAATCACCCGGCATGGGAAAAACCCGGTCATGGAAGCACCGCCGGTTGTGCCGGCGGCAACGGCAAAACCGCGGCTTGACGGCCCGCTCTCCGCAGCCCACATCCTTCGGCCATGAGCACGATCAAATCGATTTGCGTCTATTGCGCCTCCGGTCCCGGCAAAAATCCAGCCTTCATGCAAGCGGCGACGCGGTTCGGTCGAATTCTGGCCGACAACGGCATCCGCCTGGTCTATGGCGGCGGCTCGGTGGGCCTAATGGGCGCGCTCGCCGACGCGGTGCTCGATCGCGGCGGCACGGTGACCGGAGTCATTCCGGATTTCCTGGTCAATCGCGAGCACATGCTGTTGCGCGTGCAAGAGCAAATCGTCACCCCCGACATGCACGAGCGCAAGCGGGTGATGTTCGAGCGCGCGGACGCCTTCGTCGCCCTGCCGGGCGGCGTCGGCACGCTCGAGGAACTGGTCGAGCAGCTGACCTGGGCGCAGCTCGGCCGGCACAAGAAGCCGATCCTGATTCTCAATATCGCGCATTTCTGGGATCCGCTCTGTGCGCTGATCGAGCAGATGGAGGAGCTCGACTTCATTCGCGCGGGCATGGCGGTGAATCTGCTGGTGGCCGAGCGGGTCGAGGACATCTTGCCGAAGCTGTTCGAGGCGGCGCGCGCGGTCTCGGAGGCGGAGAAGGAGATGACGCCGGTCGCGGCCGAGAAGATGTAGGGGCGCTCACGCGGGCGTGGTTGGGTCCGCACGCTCTCGCCGATGCAGGCACGAGAGGGACTGCAATATCGGTCGTCATCCCCGCGAAAGCGGGGATCCATATTTCTAGAGGCCGCAGTTTTAGGCGCGATGGGTTCCCGCTTGCGCGGGGACGACAGCATTGCATGCGGCCGCGCCCCATCATGTCTGCGGCCGCAGAAACGTCACGGCCTCGAGGCGGTTGCCGTCGGGATCGCGGACGAAGGCGGCGTAATAGCCCTCGCCATGCTGCGGCCGCAGGCCGGGCGCGCCGTCGGATTGCCCGCCGGCGGCGAGCGCGGCGGCATGGAAGGCGTCGACCAGCTCGGTGCTGCGCACGCGCAGCCCGACATGCGCCCCGCTGTCGCCGTCGACCGGCGACATGGCCGCGCGACGGTTGAGCCAGAATTCGGGATAGCGCTTGCCGAAGCCGACGGTGTGCGGGCGCTCCACGAGCTGTTCGTAACCGATGGTGGCCAGCACTGCCCGGTAGAAGCGCGCCGCCCGGTCGAGGTCGCGAACCGCAACGGACACGTGATCGATCATCGCCGGTGCCCGCCCGCGTCGCTCACGCCGGCGCGCCGGCCTTGACGAGCTTGTAGACGATCGAATCCATCAGCGCCTGGAACGAGGCGTCAATGATGTTGGGCGAAACCCCGACCGTGGTCCAGCGCTCGCCGGTCTCGTCCCGGCTTTCGATCAGCACACGGGTCACCGCCTCGGTGCCGCCGTTGAGAATGCGCACGCGGTAGTCGGTGAGCTCGAGCCCGCTGATGTAGGTCTGGTACTTGCCGAGGTCCTTGCGCAGCGCGAGATCGAGCGCGTTGACCGGGCCGTTGCCTTCCGCCGCCGAGATCAGCGTTTCGCCGTCGACCTTCACCTTGACCACGGCCAGCGATACCGTGACGCGCTGGCCGACGGCGTTGTCGCGCTGCTCGACGTTGACGTCGAATTTCTCGACGTCGAAATAGTTCGGCACCTTGCCGAGGACGCGGCGCGCCAGCAGCTCGAAGGAGGCGTCGGCCGCCTCGTAGGCATAGCCGATCGCCTCGCGCTCCTTCACCACCTCGAGCAGGCGGGCGATGCGCGGAGAGTCCTTGTCGACCTTGAGGCCGATGCGGTCGAGCTCGGCCAGCACGTTCGATTTGCCGGCCTGGTCGGAGACCAGGAGCTTGCGCCGGTTGCCGACCCGCTCGGGCGGCACGTGCTCGTAGGTCGCCGGTTCCTTCATGATGGCGGAGGCGTGAATGCCGGCCTTGGTCGCGAACGCGCTCTCGCCCACATAAGGCGCGTGCCGGTTGGGCGCGCGGTTGAGCATCTCGTCGAGCGCTGTGCGAGGCATGCGCGAGCTTCTCGAGCTGGGCGTCCGACACGCCGATGTCGAAACGGTCGGCGAATTCGGCCTTGAGCTTCAGCGTCGGCACGATGGAGACAAGATTGGCATTACCGCAGCGCTCGCCGAGCCCGTTGAGGGTGCCTTGGATCTGACGTGCGCCGGCGCGCACGGCGGCAAGCGAATTGGCTACCGCCTGCTCGGTATCGTTGTGGGCATGAATGCCGACGTGATCACCGGGGATCACCTTGACCACCTCGCCGACGATCTTTTCCACCTCGTGCGGCAGCGCGCCGCCGTTGGTGTCGCACAGCACCACCCAGCGCGCGCCCTCGTCATAGGCGGCCTTGGCGCAGGCGAGCGCGAATTGCGGATTAGCCTTGTAGCCGTCGAAGAAATGCTCGCAGTCGAGCAGGACTTCGCGCCCCTTGGCTCTGGCCGCGCGCACGCTGTCGCGAATCGAGGCCAGGTTTTCCTCCAGGCTGGTCTCGAGCGCGACGCGCACGTGGTAGTCCCACGACTTCGCCACGAAGCAGATGGCGTCCGCCTTGGCCGCGAGCAGCGCCGCGAGCCCGGGATCGTTCGAGGTCGAGCGGCCGGGCCGGCGCGTCATACCGAACGCGGTGAAGGTGGCGTCGAACTTGCGGTCCTCGGCGAACAGCTGGGTGTCGGTCACGTTCGCGCCGGGATAGCCGCCCTCGACATAATCGATGCCGAGCTCGGCCAGCATGTGCGCGATCGCGAGCTTGTCGCCGAGGGTGAAGTCGACGCCGTTGGTCTGCGCGCCGTCGCGCAGCGTGGTGTCGAACAGATAGAGGCGTTCACGGGCCATGACGGGACTCAAAACAACCGGGATACGACATAGAGCGCGATCAGGACCGCCGCGACGATGACCGCGTATTTGAGCACGATGTAATACAGCCAGTGCTTCGGGAACGGCGTGTCGGGCTTGGTCATCGCCAGATCCTCCGGAATGCTATCACCAAAGATAGTAGTTGAGCACCAGCGCCACGGCGACCACGATCGCGACGACCGAGATCACGATGTGATGGCGCTTAAAGCGCGGCGACGGCATCTTGTTCATTGCGTGCGCTCCTTGGCAGCAAGCCGCTTTTCCATGGTCGTGTTCGCCAGCCATTCGTTGCCGAGCGGAACGCTGTTGCGTTGCCGCGCCACGAAGCCCCGGCGCTTGAAGAACTCCTGCGCGCTGTCGCTCACCTCGGCGGTCAGTCGTCCGGCGCCGCGCGAGGCCGCGAGCTTCTCCAGCGCATCGAGCAGCATGCTACCGACGCCCTGCCCGGCCGCCGCGGGATGGACGTAGAGCATGTCGAGTTGCTCGCGACCGGCGAGCGAGGCGAAGCCGACGGGCGCGCCGTCGATGGTGCCGAGCAAGGTCAGCGCGCCGGCGAGACGCGCGGCGAACGCCGACTCGTCCTCCGCCATGGCCGCCCAGGCCTCGCGCTGGCGCCGCGCTGTAATCGTCGGCGGTGAGCTCCTCCACGCTGGCGCGAAAGATTTCGGCGAGCAGCGATGCGTCCGCCGGCAGGAACGGCCGCATGGCAAGCTTTTTCTGAGCGCGCGCCGTCATCGCTTCACCTTCCACGTGGTGGTGCCGTCCTTGTGGTCTTAAGTTCGATGCCCATCGCCTTGAGCTCGTCGCGGATGCGATCCGGCTCCTTGAAGTTTTTGGCCTTGCGAGCAGCGTTACGCTCATCGATGAGCCTCTCGATCTTGGAAGCATCGATGCCGCGCGTCGAGTGTTTGCGCGCATCCCAGTCGGAGAATGTATCACGCAAGAATTGAAGAAACGTTAGCGAGTTGACAAATGCATTGA
>CAVQIP010000016.1:0-132274 GCA_963712565.1 uncultured Alphaproteobacteria bacterium
CCACGACATCGGCGCCGCGCAGGTGCTCGGAATACTTGTCGCGCCATTTCTTGATCCCGCCGGGGTTGGTCGTCGCCGCGAGTCCGATGGCGCGGAGGCTATCGACATCCTTCTCGCCCTCGGGAATGTAGATCGTCTCCCCGGCGGCAACCGCCTTCACGAGTTCGGGCAGCAAGTAAGGGACGGGGCGAGCGTCCCCCAGCTTCCAGATCCATCTGCCGCCGTCCGGCCGGCGCTGGCGAAACCCTTTCGGCTCGAAGCGAACGACCTGGAATAGGAGTTCGCCTTTTTCGTCACGGTAGTCGTAGGTCTTGACGATGTGGGGCTCCGTCCCGCTGACGACCTGCGGCGAGGCGAGAAAGCCTTCGCTCCGCAACCAAGCGGCTGGCTGCTCGCGCCCTTGCCGCTGGATCAGATCGAAGACGCCGCCGCCGACATTGGCCTCATGGTCGAACCATGTGCCCTTCTTAATATCAATTACGAGCGAGCCACGGTTTCGGTAGCGCCATTCGTGCCCGTGCTTTTGCGCTGGCTCGCCAAGCAACCGGAGCGCGACCGGTTCCATCAAGGCATTAAAGTCAATTCGCTCGGCGAAATTCATGATTGAGGCCCCATCTCAGCGAGCCGGTCGACGACCGCGCCGACCAAACTCGCCGCCGTACCATCAGGTGCACGGCGTAGCGCGTGGCCAATCTCGGCGGGCGTGGCACCGTGCTGCAGCAGCAACGAGACCAGGATGGCGACATCAGCCGCAAATGCATCCAAGGCCGAGTTTTGCTTCGCAGCGTCGAGAAATATCTCGCCCAAGGCGCCATCCGGGAAGCACCCGATCTGCATCCGAAAAAGATGGCCGGCGTGCTCGAGCTCGACGGCGATCGCGCCTCGCGCGCTGCGGGAGACGGTGGCGCAAGGTCATATCGACCCCAACCGCTCGACGCGCTCGAGCCCTGCAAATTCGGTAAGGGCCTGTCCGCGGTCGCCGCACAGCCAGCCGTGATCGTCGCGGAGGACGTAGAAGCCGTCGCAGTCGACCGCGCGCTCGATCCGCGGCCGTGACAGCGGGATGATTTGAAAATTATTGCGCTGCGAGGCCCGGTCGGGTATCACGACCATCACTCAACTCCTTCGATTTGGCCCCGGTTCGCGCCGGGGCCTTTTTTTGTTGTCGCGAATTGGTGTTATCGCGGGTCATCGAGGCCCGCGCCGTTTGCGAGGGGCCATGGCGGATCACGGCGCCCTCGCCAGCGCCTCGGCGGCCTCGACCGAGATGCGGCGTTCGGTGCCAACGGAGAAATACTTGAGCTTGCCGCTCCGCATGAGCTTGTAGGCGGTGTCGCGGCTGACCCGATACGCCTGGCAGAACTCGTTCACGCGGTACGCGCGACGTTCCGCGGGCTGAGTTTCGGTGGGCGTTTTAGACATTTCGAACCATCTCTGTGTGGTTGAGATGGTTCGGGAGTGTAGGCACAAAAACGCACGTGTCAGCACCAAGAACTAGCTAGTAATTGAGCCCAAAAAATCGCCGCCCCATGAGTAGCAGGGAATTGCGGTGCTTCTTTAGGGCGCGCTGCACGGTACTACGGCTGGAGCCGAATTTTTCCACCGCCTCGGCGATTACGCCCCTGCGCTTGCCGGCGTCCTCTTGCTTCATCACAAATTCCGCGATCTCATACTCTCGGGCCACTGTGCTGGCCAAACGGGATCGATTGTTGGGGCGCTTCCTGTCGCCCCGTAACACCTCGCTCAGAAATTTCCGGATATCGGGCGTAACCGGCTCACCAGCTTCGAGATAGAGGGCCAGTGACCCCCAATCGCCGTCGCGTGCGGCTAGAAGCACCCCCTTATCGGGGCCGCTATTAACCCAATTGAGAAGCGCCTCCTTATCGGCATTGTTCGGAAGCCAATCGGTACGAGGCGACTTGCTGGGCATGGGACACCGTCATCACCGTCTCCGGAGAGGTGGCGCGGAGCAAGCATCTCGACGGTGAGGCGATGCGACGGCTGGCCGGCCGGCCCCGCGCCTTCCAGATTCTATAGCACGCCGATAGGGAGTCTCTTGCTTGGTGCTCCTCACCCTCCCGCTACACGACGACGCTTGCGGCGCCGTCCGCGAAAGGGCGAAGCACCGCCCCGACCTGTACATGCGTCCACCTGCCGCCTCGCGCCGTGGGAACGTTGCGCTCGTTGAGCTTTGCGGCGATGGCATTGAGGCTCGCGGCGCCGGCCTTCTCGATCTCTCGGATGATCGGCAGCACGTTGGCCGCAAACCGCCTCGCGTTCGCCTTCAGCGCCGCCGTGCCGCGTTTTGCCGCCTCGTCCAGCCTCGGATTGCCTAGACGCGTTCCGCGCGCCCTGGCGGCTTTCAAAGCGGCTTTGGTGCGCTCCGAGATCATCTCCCGTTCGTGCTGCGCCACCGCGGCCAGGATATGCACTGTGAGCTTGTTTGCGTGCGGGTTATCGACCGCCACAAACTCGACGCCGGACTCCATCAGCGTGGCGATGAATGCCAAGTTGCGGCTGAGCCGGTCCAGCTTGGCGATGACCAGCTTGGCTTTCTGCCGCCGGCAGGCGTCGAGCGCCTTGGCCAATTGTGGTCGATCGGACCGCTTGCCGCTTTCGACCTCGGTGAATTCGGCAACCAGCGACCATCGCCCGCCGTCCAGGAAGTCGAGGACCGACTTGCGCTGCGCCTCGAGGCCGAGGCCCGATTTCCCCTGCCGATCGGTGCTGACACGGAAATACGCGACGAACTTGCCGTAATGCGCCGGTGACATGTTCCTCCCCCTCTGGTAGAAATAGTCTATACCAACGTTTGGATTATTTCAAGCCACCTGCGGCCAGCCCAAGCTTCGTAACCTGTCCCGTAGAGCCTCACGCGCTGGCAAGGCGGCCACGCACCATCAACGCCCGTCCTAAAAGTGGCGCGTTGTCCAAAAAATGAAGCGTTGTCAACAGCACTCCTGTGACGGCGGTCACATCTTTCGAAAACCGTCAGGTCCACAGAAGCAGTCAGGTCTGCACACTGGTCTCCTCCCCCATCCATAGTGTGCAGATTGGGGCCGCGCCGCAAATAGCCCCCGGCGCGGCCCCAATGCGCAACAGCACACACACAGTGCTTGGGCAGAGCCGGACGGAGCGAGATGCCTCATTGGCTGAAACGGACAAATGTTTGGCGCAGAGTAACAAGTCCCCGGATGGGCCCGGAGCGACTAACAAGCGAGCCGCCAATCGATAGGCGCGCGATGGTCACTTCACGGGCTTCGAGCCATCCACTAACCGGAGGGTCAAAATAGTTATGCTCAAACTCTTGTTCACCACATTGGCGCAAGCCCAGATTGGAGGGTTCGGCAATACGCAACGGTCAGGCTTGACGATTGCGGCGCTGGTCTTGCTTCCTACGCTGGCACAGGCGCAAACCGTGGACTTCGGCAATTCGTTCAATTCGCCGCGTATCTACTCGCCGCAAGGCGAATATCTCGGCAATCTCAACCGTAACCAGTTCGATCCCAATAGCGTGTCAAATCCATACGGCGCAGGGAACCCCTATCGAGGCAACGGGGTCAATAATCAATTCAGCCCGAACTATGTGCCGGGATTGGGCCCGCACTCGCCGGGACCAAATCAGCGCGGGCGATAGTGCCATGTTGCGCATTGTAGTCATAGCCGGTGCCTTGGCCCTTTGGGCCGGGGCATCAATCGGCGGCGTGCAGGCGGCAGAGATAATCGTTGTCCTTATGGATGCTAACGATGAAAAAAGCCTGCACACCGCAGTCCTGAAAGATGGCTATTGCCGCGAGTTCCTAGCAAGATGGCGCCAAGCTGTCGAAAAGAAGGAGGCATTTAACCTCACATTCGAGGCACCACCAAAGTTCACAGGCGAAGTCCTTGCCATGCACTGTATCCTTCCTGATGGCAGCATCGAAGGCGATCCTATCAGCGTAGGCGGGAATTAAAGTGTCCCGCGCTGCACTCGCGCTAGCTGCCGCCCTCCTCATCGGGGGCGGCGCCGCACATGCCCAGCTGCCATGGTCGGGGCCAACACTGGCAGACGATATTGTTCGTTATAGTACACCGCTCAAGACCACCATCGACCATGACGCCGGCGGCGTTCTCCTTGACTATTCCAAACGCTGGAAGGCACTGGCAATGCAAGGCGGCGAGGTCGCGATCGTCGGTCTATGTCAGTCGGCCTGCACCATCATTTTCGGCTATGTCCCTAAAGAGCGTATCTGCATCGGCAAAGACGCGCGTTTCAATTTCCACCAAGCGGGATATCTTGAAGACAACATGAGGCCAAACATCCCGAGCACGCAATGGATGATGGATCACTATCCGACCGAAATTCAAGCCTGGATCAAAGCCCTCGGCGGCATCTACAAGATGCCACTGCACACATATTGGACCCTGACCGCACCCGAGTTGTGGGCGATGGGCTACAAACGCTGCAGCAACTGATCAACTCTGACGCGAGGCAATGGGCCTTAGTGTTTCTTGACCCTTCTCACTTATAAACAACGGCAAGCCTATTGGAACTGGTGCCGGGAGTTTATCGACCGGGAAGCCATCTATCGGGTTGACGACACCCACCCGATGCTCCCCGGCAAGAACCCCAAAGGCAGGTACACGTTCCAATTCTATCTGCGCCGTTCGCGGTCCATCTGTCCATCCGCATTGGCACCTCATCGGCCGGCAGGGCGAAGCAGCCATCCTTGGCCGCCCTGATCCAGTTCGACAGATGCTGTGGAGCGAGATCATGCCGTCGCGCTACGTCCGCAATCACCGCACCCGGCGCGATCGCCTCGGCAACGATCCGCCCCTTCTCCTCATCGCTCCACCGTCGGCGGCGGACCGCGCCCGTTACCTCCGCGCGGCGTTGAACGATCTTCGTGTCGTCACTAATGTCGACCATAATGTGCACACGATCCTCTATCCCAAGAGAATCGCGATCGTGCACCACTCGCCTTCACTCAGCTATGTGGGGTAACAGCACCGCTTACGGAAGTCCCGTCTCCTGCGCCGAATTTCTCGCGAGTTACTCAATTACCTTATCGGCGTCGCAGGTGCTTCCGCGCGGGCGGTAACTTTCGGAAGCGACCCTCCGCGCGGACTGGGTCATCTAAGGACGCTCTGGAGCTCCGAGTGGTCGCAACTTGATGCCCCTACACGATTGACATTGCTTACACGCAGCCAGAGCATAAACGCATTCCCACCACCTCGGGCGGTCAGGGGCGTTGATGATTTACTGCAGACGGTGCAGCAAGCCAGTTCCTGATGAAAAACGTGAATGCCAAGCCTGCGGCGAAGACAATGGCTATCCAAACGTGCGTCTCGCGCAACGAGCGGACGAATTGGCCGCCCTACAACGCAGGCTTGGTGACGCCGAAGCGTCCGCGGCTGCACGCAGATGCAGGGATGTACTCGATCGATTTGGAGTTGCGGTTCTGGGTTCAAGAGCGGTCGTTTCTCGATCGTTGGCAACCGTGCAGGATTTGATTGGGAGTGATCGGCGAACGTACACGAGTTATCAACGGCAGCTGGCGTATGGCGCCAGGGTGGCAGAAGACAACGAATTTGACCGTATACGGACGCAAGTCGAAGCAGCGCTTTTTCCAAATTTCCATCAAGATATGCTGTTTGGCTTCCTTTCGCTTGGCGGCGTGAGCCTGACCGGGTATGGCGCTTACGCTATGGTTCTAAAGGAGAACATGATCGCTCATCGCGCAACTGTGTTCGAGGAGAATCGAATACGATGGGCGAAGAAGCTTCGCCTAGTTCTTACGGACCCGATCCCCTCCGGCTACCGAGCCACGTGGCCGCGTCGCGATGCTCTAGCAAAGGCAAAGCTGCATAGCGAAATTGACCGAGTGACTCCAGAAGCGAAATTCCCGACGATTTTGGTACATGATCGGGGTGGAACCGGAAATAGCGATTTCATTGAGGTTCATATATTTGGCCCGCTGAACCGATACACGATTGAAAAATTGATCGGCCCTATTCCGAAGACAAGAGAAGATCGGCTAATATGGCGTCGTCTTGAACGCGAGCTGAAGACCTTGGGCATATCAGTGGAGTCCATCTGATGGATAGCCTCGTGTCGGCCGTGGCAGCGCGCGTCGTCTTCATTGAGGGCGAAGAGGTGCGCTTCGTCGAAGCGGACGAGCCTACCCGCCAAATTGCGACCACGCTATCGGCCGTGCCATATCTTTTGGCAGACGCATATGACGTTGTCACACTGAGAAACACAACGAGCGAGGAGTCCTTCAGTCTTCTGTTGGGGTCGTGGAATGCCGACCGCGCTCTGCGCATGCTGGATATCGTACTCGATCCAGACAGTGCACATGATGAGACGGAAGAAGCTGCTCGATTCCTCTCGGATTTTATTGCGGACGAGGCGACAAAAATTCAAGTAGAGAATATCGTGCCTTTGCGGTGCTGCTGGCAGACCAAATACAACTTCCCACGATTGCTCGTCGTCTACAACACTTTGAGACCACGCTGAGGTTTGTTAACAACTTGATCGAAGCACAGAACAAAATAGCGAAGGTGCGATCTGCGTGGGAGATGATTCCCGACAGCAAATTTGGAACCCTAAGCGACCGCGCAAAATTCGAAGCCGCCGCTATTTCTTGCGGTGCTTTCCGCAATCTCGTGGAATTGATTGGCGACGAAACGGCAATCAAGAGTGCGGTGCTTGAGTGCTATCTAGCATTACGCCAGCAGCCAAATGCTCGCTCTATAGTGAGCGACTGGACAAAGGAATTTGTCGATCGACCAGTTCGACGGAAACTCGCACGCTTAGAAGATTTGGAAGAAAAAGAGCGTGATGAGGAGCAAGAGGAGTTCGAGCGCTATAGCGGACGAGATCCATCAAAAATATACCGACACGCGGAGGCAACAAGCTGGAGTTATAGCCCAGCTCGCACGCGGTAATGTCAGCCAAGCTCGAAAATTTGCAGATGAGCTGGTGCATTGGCAGTTGCGAAACGGCGGAGCTGAATATGCGGCTATGTCCCTATGTCTTTTGGCGCAAGAGGCCAAGCATTTGGGCCAGAGTTCGCTACAGTTGGAATGGGTTCAGCGGGCAATAGAGCTGGCACCAGAAGATGCTCAAGCACATGGGCAGGCCGGAGACGCGTACCTGAGCTTGTTTCGCCTAGACGAAGCGGACGGAGAATATTCCATTGCGATATCTCTTGGTCATGAACTATTTGGATTGACTGGAATCCGCCCGAGTGCTCCGGGTGCGAGGCAAATTGGACGATGCTCTCAATGCGTGCATTGAGATAAGAAGAAAATTTTTGGATCAGCCTGAAATTTATCGGGTCTGGGTCCTTCAAAGCGAAGTCCTCCGGGATATGTGGAGGCTTGAAGATGCACTTTCGAATTATCAAGACGCTGTAGCGCGTTTTCCAGAGCAGAGCATTGTTTGGTGTGGGGTCGCCTCAGTCCTCAAAGATATGGGCAATCTGTCGGAGGCGCTCGAAGCCTTCTCTGCTGCAGCGGATAGATTTCCAGAGGACCCAGTGCCTTGGGGCGGTCGTGCAGACACCCTTAAGCTCTTGGGACGTGTTGATCAGGCCCTGGAGGAGTATGAAACAGCAATCGCGGCATTCCCCCATGAGCCTTCTCTTGTTTGCGGGAAGGCAGATGTCCTACGGACGATGGGTCGCTACGAGGAAGCTGCGGCCTGCTATCGAGCAGCCATGCTGAATTATCCCTACGAACCGGTTACGTATTGCGGCTACGCAGACACCAAAAGAGACGCTGGCGAGATCGAAGAAGCATTACGCGTATATGACCAGACCATCTCGCGCTTTCCGCTTGACAACAGGTGCCGAACGGGCCGAGCAAATGTGTTGCGCCATGCGGGCAGATTTGAGGAAGCGCTTCAGGCCATGGATAGCAATGTCCACGACTTCCCTTACGATCTGTACAGTCTCGCGGGCCGAGCCAATTTGCTCAAGTTACTGGGTTCTCATGCCGCCGCTTTGCAGGCGTATCAAGCAATCATCGACCGACGTCCGGACTATTCGCCTGCCAGATTTGGAAAGGCTGCGGTGCATATCGCCTTGAGGGAATTTGGCGAAGCGGATCGGCTGCTTCCAAAAGGCAAGCCCACGACTGCTTCAGAGTGGGTTGGCTTCCATATTCGTGGGATGATGCACATGAGGAAAGGCGAACTCGATGATGCTGTAAGGATCTTTTGAAGAGGGCGTGAGACAAAATCCCTTTTTTCGTGAACGGCTGTTTTTTGAGACCTCTCTCGCAGCGGCACGAATTCGAATGCGGCAATTTTCTGAGGCTGCTGATCTTGTGGAAAAAACCAACGACTCGGTGTCGCAAGTTCTTCGCATACACTGCTTGGCCGCATTGGGGAAATCGCAGCAGGCATTAGCTATTTATTCTGCTGCGAACGATAACGCGCCACCCCCTGTAATCCGTCTTCGAGACGCGGTCGCAGCGCAGTTTGGTCTCAAGGTATCGGATAGCGTGCCAGGTGAGCAGTGGATTTTGGACCAAGAGACTGAAGTGCTGCTCCAAGCTGCTTAAGCAGCTCGGGGCCGCGATAGAGGCGCCAAACCTCCGGCGGCAGTCTGACTCCTTGTCGTATTTGGCGCCGAGGCTGCCGGCGGCGCCCAGACGGTGCTATGCGAGGCGCTCGCGGCCATCCGGCGCAGCAGGCAGGCGCAGCCTCGCCGGCCGCGCCTGCCCCGAAAGGACGGCTACAAGTCAGTGTTCTGTTCTGTGCCATCAGCAAAACAATTCTATCTGAATATTCATATTGCTCACGAACTTCATTTCCCACCAGCGCCGGGAAGCACGGGGGAAGCTTGGGCACCCCCGCTGTTGCGCAGCTGCCACAGGATCGGTCTGCCGTGACCGGTGCCGCGGCCAGCGCGGACGCAGTACCGTTCAGGAGCCACACCTGGGCAGGGTTGCCGCGCGGCCGACCAAGCGACCCTGACATCAGCATCAGTCTCGGCGCCCATGGCGCCATCTTTTTTTCCTCGCCGTCTCTGCCGCCCGACGTGCCGCGCACACCGGGCACGAGGTGGACGGAAGCACAGCCGGCGGTGTCCCGGGACACCCGGCCGCCGGAACCCCTGCATTGTCCCGTGGACATCTGTCCCGTGGACATATTCGCACAGCGTCAACACGTCTGGATCGCGCGTCCTACGCTTAAGGCGATCGACCAGGAGCAAAGCCTCGCGACGGTCCATCATGCTATTGCAGGTTCTCTAGGCCACGAGATTTTCCGCTCTCCTGGCACGACGTGTAGGTCAATGCGTAGGCTTCGCGACTCCCAAAATACTTGCTGCCTGATGGGAGGTAGAGCTTCGCTACCCGTCGCGGCGGACCGCCGTCGCGGCGCACGATCGGGCAGATGAACCACCACCTGTGCCCGCCATAGTTCGGCTTCGTGGTCACGAGCTGGACTTTGTAGTCCACCGCCTCCCCGTTGGCCCGGTAGTGCAGCCGAAGCCATGCATTGTCGGTGTCGCGGAGGTCTGCCTCGTACCGTATGGTGGCGTGCGGACCGTCCTCCCCCTCATAGGTCCAGCCCCACGAGCCCGCCGTCTGGGCACCAGGCACGAGCGCCTTCTTGCGCACCAAAGCTGATGCGGTCAGGACGAGTGAGCCCTCAACCGTCGCCTTTTTCGAACCCTGCCAGCCGCTTCCGTAGCCGCCCAAAGTTGCTTCCGGTTTTCCTAAATCATTAGGGCCAGCAAAACCGCCGATTCCGCCATTCAATTTCCCAAGTGATTGGTTTTACGTGGGATTTAATTGCTGACTGGTTCTTTGATTCCCTCGCTTGCAACGCCGATGCTTTCGCCAAGCAAAGCCATTTGATGCCCCTCGTCCCGCGTCGAGATGGAGATATCCACGTCCACCGCCTCTGGAAGCGGGACGGCTTGTCCGTCGCGCGCGGCTTGCAGGCGTTGAAGCTCATGGAGCGCCTTGTAGAGGCTCCGCTCGAGCGTCACCTCGTAGCGCGACAGGACGCCCATTTTCTCCCGGCCAGAGTTGTTGAAGGCGTAGTCCACTGAATGTTCTCTGTTGAAGAGCAGCGTCTCCACGGCGATGAGGCGGCGCAGCCTCCATGCGGTCGAGACGACGCGATCCGCGAGGAGGAGTTCGAGCTCGCCCACCGGCGCCAGCTTAGCCCGGAGCCGTTTTCCGAAGGCCACGAGCTCCGTTTCGCTTTCGCCTTTGAGGAGGCACTCGCGGCTTAGCAGCCCGTGCTTGATGCCGTTGAGCGCCACCACCGCCTTGCCGGCCGGGGTCCGTGGTCCCGTGCTCTTCGGGCGTTCTGCCGGTTCGCCTCCGCTTGTCGTTCGCTGGTCATTGCTCCTCGAATTTGCGACAGATGCGCTCGTCGGACGTTAGCGTTCCATTACCCAGCCCCGCCACATCAAGTCCGGACGCACTTGCGCAATAGTATTCCAATGGCGCGGACTTGCGAAACTGACAGTTTGGCGGCTCGCTCAATTTCTTCGTTGTTCATGTCCTCTGGTTCGTAGTTCGTGTCCTCTGGGCCGTGTGCGCTTAGAAGCGCAGTTACCGACGGTCACCGCGCGAGGCTCGAGGTTGGGCAGTTAGGTTTTTGCAAACCGGTCGTAACCCCTTGATGCCTATAGGGTGGCTTTTGCTCGGTTTTGCAGCTATCCCGTGGACATTGTTGGGAAACGTCTAGCTTCCCAAGCTGCATACGAGGGTTCGATTCCCTTCGCCCGCTCCAACTCATTGATCCCACAAATCTTTTCAACAGGCTAAGTTTTTGGAACGACAGCTCTCTTAGATCGCGCTTGACTTGAATCGAAATGCCTTACCCTGAAATCTCAGTCGAATTTCAGCCCTAGCAAAGCGATCGGGGTGCAATCCGGTGCAAAAAAATCGCGTCCCCAGTGCGTGCTTGCGCGCTTTCAGGTCTGTGATTCAATGACCGTATATTAGCTAGTGCGCTCGAGTCTGCGGCGTCTCACTAGTCGCCGCAGGTGCGAGCGAAAGTTATGAAAATTTTAAAAGAGAAAGAGCTTGAAGGTGAGATTCTCTATCACTTCCGCACCAATGAAAGAGAAAGAAGTAGGAACGCACCAATCTATGATGCTGTCGCAAAACTCGCGGTGGGTGAAGCGCTTGTTTTCTCTGCCGACGAATGGAAGGGAAATAGATATCCGACGCAAGCAATCGGTAATCTCACCACTCTGAAATCAAAAGATGGTCGATACCCATCATATAATTGGGCGTTCTCGAAACTAGGCAGACAAATGGTTGGCAAGAGATTTTCAGTGCGTCTCAAAGAGGACGGTTACGTTGTAATTAGAAAAGAAGATAGAAAATGTCGCCCTGCACTTGAACATGCCATCACAACCTACGAACAGTTTGTGAAAGAGTGGGAACTCGAAAAAACTCAAAAATGAAACGGGCGGCAGAGATGCCGCCCGCCACCAGCTCGCACTTGAAGTATGGTCCTTACGGACAGATCATCAATGGCAAACTGATAATCGATGACCCTGCCGAATCCCGGCCCCCGCGGTCCCTACAAGAAACTGGAGGTTGCATGAGAACCTATCACCTTCGCGAAGGTCAAATCGTTCGAGTCGTGGATGGCCCGTTCACCGGCTTTTGCGGCGAAGTGAAAGAAGTGGATGAAAAGTCTTCGACCGTCAAAGTTGACGTTCAGGTGTATGGCCGCGTGATGTCAATGGATGTAGCGCCTGAACAAATCGAACGGGTGGCACAAAATTCAAAGTGAGGCACTACCCATCGTTCACCCAAATTTTGGGTGCAAAACGGGTGCAAAAACTCCAAATTCCCCAACAAAATCAACGCCGAACATTTGCTTCCCAAGCTGCATACGAGGGTTCGATTCCCTTCGCCCGCTCCAATCACGGTGGCAGACGAGCCGAGCAACCTCACACCTCCGCCCATTGGCGCAGCAGGTTGTGGTAGACCGCGGTGAGCGACACCACGCTCGGATGCTCGGGACGGTCCGCGGAAAGCCGCCGGATCGCCATGTCGAGATCGAACAGCAGCGTCCGCCTGGCATCGTCGCGGATCAGGCTCTGCGTCCAGAAGAACGAGGCGATGCGCGAGCCGCGCGTGATCGGCGTGACGTTGTGCAGGCTGGTGCCGGGATAGACGATCATGTCGCCGGCCGGCAGCTTCACCGCATGCTTGCCGTAGGTATCCTCGACCACGAGCTCGCCGCCGTCGTAGTCCTCCGGCGCCGAGATGAACAGCGTCGCCGAGACGTCGGTGCGGACCTGCAGCGGGGTGTCGAGATAGCCGCGGATGGCATTGTCGACATGGGCGCCGAACGTCATGCCGGCGTCGTAGCGGTTGAACAGCGGCGGGAACACCTGCTTCGGCAGCACGGCGGAGACGAACAGGGCGTTGCGGCCGAGCGCTTGCATGATCATGTCGCCGAGCTCGCGCGCCTCGGGCGCGGTCTCCGGCAGCTGGAGATTGTGCTTCACCTGCGCCGACTGGTGCCCGGCGGTGACGCGGCCGTCGACCCAGGCCACGCGCTCCATCACGGCGCGGCAGCGCGCCACCTGATCCGGCGCCAGCACGTTCGGAATGTGCACCATCATCGCGCGCGCCCTCGCGCAAGATGGCGGCACGTCGTCAGCGGCGAGCGGGGAGCCACGTCGAACCTCACCAGCGCGTCCGATACGTCAGGGATGCCCAGCGGCCGGACGCCGGCACGACGTTGTTGCCGAAATACTGCGAGTAATAGAGCGTGTCGGTGAGATTGTAGATGTTGAGCTGCACGGTCGACTTGTCGTCGACCTTGTAGCTGACCATGGCGTCGAACCTCCAAAACTCCGGCACATAGGCGGTGTTGGCGTTGTTGGCCCAGCCGAGCGATTGGTAGATGGCGCCACCGCCGACGGTCCATTTCGAGGTCAGATCATAGGTCGTCCACAGCGTGAAGTTATGCCGCGGCGTGTTCTGCAAATGCTTGCCGAGGATGCTCTTGTCGCGGGTGTCGCGGATTGTGGACTCGAGATAGCTGTAGCCGGTGAATAGGCTCCAGCGGTCCGTGACCTTGCCGGTGGCGCCGACCTCGACGCCGTCGACGCGCGCGACGCCGTCGAGGACCATCACCGTGGTGGTGAACGGATCGTTGATGCGCAGATTGGTTTTCTCGATGCGGAACACCGCGCCGGCAAGGCTGATCTGTCCGTTGCGGATGTCGGCTTTGGCCCCGACTTCGATCGACCGGGTTTGCTCGGGTGCGAGCGCCGCGGCGCTCGCGCTCGCCAGCGTTCCGAGCTCCGCCGACGGGTTGTAGGAGTTGCCGTAGGCGGCGTAGATGCTGGACTTTTCCGTCGGGTGGACGACGGCGCCGAAGCGATAGCTGAACAATTTGTCCGTGCGCTGCAGGTTGCGGTTGATGACCAGCGCCTGGTTCGGATCGGTGTAGTCGGTGCTGAAGAGGTCGTAGCGCAGTGAGCCGAGCAGTTCGAAATACTTGGTGATCTTGGCCTGATCGGAGACGTAGGCGGCGTAGTCGGTCGCCTTGGTGTCGATCGGCAGGAAATTGACGATCGGGCCGCCAACCGGAGAGCTGTTGGGGTTGGGGTAGTACGCGCTGGTGCGGCAGATGTTGTTGGTCGAATCGCACAAGTCGCGCCGGTCCTGGTGGCGCGTCTCGTAGGCCGCCTCGAGGCCCGCCGACACCTGGTGCTCCGCGATGCCGGTCCAGAACTTGCCGACGAGGTCGGTCTGGTTGACGAGATAGGTGTTGTCGGTCTCGCGCTCGCGCCGCTCGCGGCCGTAGGTCAGCTGCTCCACCGGATAGTTGAACGGGAAGGCGGGCGGCCCCCAGATCGCGGGCGAACCGGGCCTGCCCGGAAAAGTATTGTTCGCGAGGCCGACGTTGCGCGGCGCGGTCACCCGCGCGAAACGCTCGTTGTCGATGTAGCGCGTGGCATTGGAGAGCTTCAAATCCTTATCGAATTCGTGCTCGATCTTTTCCGTGATGATGTGGGTGTCGGTGTTGGTGATATCGCCGAGCGGCCCGCCGGCCAAACCCAAGAAGTTGGTGCGTGGGATGGGAAGGGGAGTCGTCGGCCGGCCGTTGCCATAATAGCCGGGATTGGTCAGGAGACCGGTCTGCGCGCTGAAAGCCGGCTGCGGCAGATAGGTGAAGCCGTAATCGGACACGCCCTCCTCGCCCTGATAGATGTAATAGAGCGTCGCCTTGGTGCCCTGCTGGAAATCGTAGATCATCGACGGCGCGACGCCCCAGCGCTTGGTCCAGATCTCGTCGCGGGTCGGCGTGTTGACGTCCTGCCAGAGCCCCTGGATACGGCCGGACACGTTGCCGCTCTTGCCGCTGGCATCGACAACCTCCCGGTAGCCGTTGCCCGTGCTCACCGTCGAGGTCGACTCGAGGTACTGCGCACCGGTCGGCAGTCGGGTGACGTAATTGATGGCGCCACCGGTCGCACCGCGCCCGAACGCGAACGCCGACGGTCCCTTGTAGACCTCGACGCGGTCGATCGAGAACGCGTCGCGCGTATACCAGCCGGGATCGCGGATGCCGTCGCGGAACAGGTCGCCGCGCGCGACGAAGCCACGGATGATCGGGCCATCGCCTTGCTGGGCGCCTTCGCCGGCGCTGAAGGTGATGCCGGGAATGTATTGCAGGGCCTGTTCGACGGTGCTGACGGCCTGCTCCTGGATGATCGCCTGCGGAATGACGTTGACCGTCTGCGGCATGTCGAGGAACGGCACCGGCAGCCGCGTGATGCCGGGATTGCTGACCTGGTAGGGCGTCGCACCCAGCGCCGGGGCGGCGGTGCCCGATTGAGCGGCTGCGACCGGTTGGGCGGGCGGCGGCGGTGGCGCGGCCGGTCTGGTGGAGGCGGACTGGCCCCCGATCGGTGGGCGCGGCCGCGCGGTCTCGACCGAGACGGTCGGAAGCCGCACGTCGGACCTTTCCCCGGTCGGCGCCGGCGTGGCGCTGGACGGCGGTTGCGGCGCGACCGACGGTTGCTCCGGCGGAGTTTGTTGCCGCGCGGGCGTCGGCGCCTGCTCGCTGGTGGGCTGATCGCTGGCGCCGGGTTCCGCTTCGATGTTCAGCGCGCTGCTGAGATAGAACAGCGCGGCGGCGGTCACGATGCCGGCCTTGGGCCGAACCGCACGCGGGACTTCGCTCCCTTTAGAAGACATTTCACGCCTCGATCGATATTTTTACTTTAGAAACTTTCAATACTACAGTTTATCTTCGTATTCATTGCTACACGACGGCAAACCGTTCAACAATGACAAATATGCAACGACGAATTACCATTCGGTATGGCTCGTTTTATTTTACTTATAACAATTCAAAACTAGAATGTTTGCCAAATGTATTGAACAGCACAGTAATTACTTGTATCGAACGCGAGTTGTCACGGCCGCGCGCCTAACGAACCAAAATGCGCGACGCGGGCCGCCACGGGGCGATCCACATGTCCGATTGGGCGCAACTGCGAACGGTGTGGTGGACCCTTCACCGCTGGATCGGCATCGGGCTCGCGCTTCTCCTGGCGCCAATCGCGGTTTCGGGCGCGCTGCTGGTGTGGCACGACCACCTCGACGCCTTGATCCATCCCAGCCGCTACGCCGTGACCGGTACGCAGGTCGTGCAGCCCTCGGCTTATCTGGCAAGCGCTGCCGCCGCGCTTGCAGGGAGCGCGCAACCGGTGGCCGTCCGGTTTCCCGCCGAGGAAGGTTGGCCGGTGATCGTGACGGCGCGCGGCGCGCCGCGCACCGAGGGCGGCCCGGCGCGCATCCGCAACGTCTATCTCGATCCGCCGACCGCGCGAGTGCTCGACGTGGTGGATTTTCGCTCGTCGTTGTTCGGCTGGCTCCATCGCTTTCACGAGAACCTGACAATCCCCGAATATTCCGGCCGTGCCATCGTCGGCTGGGTGGGCGTCGGCATGCTGATCCTCTCGCTCACCGGCATCTGGCTGTGGTGGCCGCGCAACGGCGCCTTCGTGGCCGGCCTGCGCTGGCGCCGTGCCGCGCATACGACGACCAATCTCCATCATCTCATCGGATTCTGGATCTCGATCCCGCTCGCGGTGGTGTCGTTCACCGGCGTCTATCTGGGTTTCCCGCAGACTGCGCGCCAGGTCATGTCATCGATCGTCCCGATGACCGCGCAGGGCCCAAGGCCGGGCTTCGGCAGGCTTGCCCGTGACGCGCGGCTCACGCCGGAGTACGCGCTCTCGGCCGCGCTTGCCGCGCAGCCGGAAGCCCGTCCGGCCATCATATTCCTGCCAACCGCGCGTGCCACGACCAGCGAGCGCGACCGCGCGCGGGGCACAGAACGCGAAGGCAGGAGAGAAGGCGCAACAGACACCGGCACGATCTGGCGCGTTCAGTTGCGCGACGCAGAAAGTGGCGAGATTGCCACTGTCATGGTCGACGATCGCAGCGGCGCGGTCGAGCGTTCGCCGCCTCCGCTCGCCGGAGATCGCGCGGCACAGTGGATGCGCTGGATCCACGAGGGCAGCCACGGCGGGCCCATCTGGCAACTGATCGTGTTCTTGACCGGCGTCTTCCCCTTGGTATTCGTCGTGACCGGGGTCATCATGTGGTGGCGGGGTAGACGCGCCCGCAAGGAGGTTGGCTGCAGCGCCAGCCGCGGCGAGCTGCAGGCGGCCGAGTGAAAGCCGCATCAGGGCGGAAGTGCTGATGGATGGGGAACGACAGACAACTACTCGCATCCGCGGCTTACCGGCGCTGGAGAGATCATTCCGCCCCTGGCGCGCAGGGTGATCGAAAATTGAGAATGTTGCACTATAACATCATGCTCGTGAGCCGGCGTATCGAGGCGACATGAGGCCGATCAGGATGGAGATGCGGGACACGCACGAGCGGCTCGTGGGAACCCTGCGCCGCTTCTGGAGGTCGCAGGCTGCGGTGCTATGCGGCGTCCTGACGGGCGCACTCGTGCCTTTGTCGGCGCTCGCACAGGACGCCGAAGCTGTCGTCGGCACCGCGACGCTGCCACGCGATCTCAGTCCCTGGGGCATGTATCTCAACGCCGACCCGGTGGTGAAGGCGGTGTTGATCGGCCTGGCCTTTGCCTCGCTCGTCACCTGGACGGTGTGGCTCGCCAAAACCGTCGAAATCGTGGTGGCGAAGCGGCGCGTCGGGGCGACTTTGAAGGTGCTCGCCAGCGTGCGTTCCACGTCGGAGGGCGTGGAGCGGCTGGCCGGCGCGCCGGGCGAGATCAGGCAGTTTCTCGACGCGGCGGTGACAGAACTGAAGCTCTCCACCGGTGCCATGGAACGGGAAGGCATCAAGGAACGGATCGCGTCGCGCCTCGAGCGCATCGAAGCGCGCTATGGGCGGCGGATCCTGCGCGGCACCGGCGTGCTTGCCACCATTGGGGCAACCGCTCCGTTCGTCGGCTTGTTCGGCACCGTCTGGGGCATCATGAACAGCTTCATCGGCATCTCGAAGTCGCACACCACCAACCTGGCGGTGGTGGCGCCGGGTATCGCCGAGGCGCTGCTGGCGACCGCTTTCGGGCTTGCCGCCGCCATTCCGGCCGTGGTCATCTACAATGTGTTCGCGCGGTCGATCGCGGGCTATCGGGCAATGCTCGGCGACGCCGCCGCGGAGGTCTTGCGGCTGGTCAGCCGCGATCTCGAGCGGCCCGCCGCCGCCCCGCCGTCATCGGCGCGCAGGCCGTTGTCCGCCGCCGAGTGAGTGCAAAGGTGCATTCGAGCGTGTATGCGAGAGTTTCGTCATGAGCGTACGTCTCGATCACGGCGAGGATACCCTCAACGAGGTCCACGAGATCAACGTCACGCCGTTCATCGACGTGATGCTGGTTCTGCTCATCATCTTCATGGTGGCGGCGCCGTTGGCCACCGTCGACATCCAGGTCAACCTGCCGGCATCGACCGCCGAGCCGCGGCAGCGGCCCGACAAGCCGCTCTACCTGTCGGTAAAGCCCGACCTTACGCTGGCGCTCGGCAATGATCCTGTGCCCCGCGATCTGTTGCGCAACACGCTCGATGCGGCGACAAGGGGTGACAAGGATACGCTCATCTTTTTGCGCGCGGACAAGGTGGTGCCTTACGGCGAGATGATGGAAGTCATGAATCTCCTGCGCACGGCAGGGTACCTGAAGGTCGCGCTGGTCGGACTGGAGAAAGTGTCCGGGCCATGATGGCGTTCAGCGCCGAGGACATCGTCGACCTGCGCCGCTGGGCGATCTGCGGCGCTGTCGTCGTGTTTGCTCATGGCGGAATCGGCGCGGGCATGGTCGCCTGGCACGAGCCGATCGAGCCCGACGATCCCGCCGCGGCGATCGTGATCGAATTCGCCCCGATTCTGGCCGCGCCGGCCAAGCAGACGGAGCTGCCACCCGGACCCGAGATGGTGGCGTCCGACGCCTCGCCCAGCCGGCCGACCGAGAGCCTGGAGGAAAAGATCGACGAGAAAGTCGAGCAGAAGCTCGAGGCCAAGCTCGAGCAAAAGGTCGACGAAAAGGTCGAGTCGAAACCGGTCGAACAGCCGCCGCCCGAGGTCAAGCCCGCGCCCAATCCGGAAGTGGCGATCGAGCCGCCGCCGCCGCAAGAGGTCAAGCAGGAAACCCCGAAACGGCAGGATCCGCGCACGCCGGCGCCTGCCACTTCCGCGCCTCAGGCGATTCCAGAGCAGACGGCTGCGATTCCGGTTGCGCCGATGCAAGGCAGGTTCAAGCCCAGCAACTCGAACGCGGTGCCGACATGGAGCAGGCAGGTTGCGATGCTGCTCGAGCGTACGATTCGCTATCCGGCGGCGGCCGAGCGCCGGGGTCAAACGGGGGTCGTGCAGGTCTTCTTCAGTCTCGATCGGCAGGGACACTTGGTTGATAGCCGCGTCGTACGTTCATCGGGCGTCGCCGTGCTCGACGAGGAGGCGCTGGCGCTGTTGCGCCGAGCACAGCCGCTTCCACCGCCGCCGCCGGAATTTCCGGGCGAGCCCGTGACTTTGATCGTGCCGATCCGATTCAATCTCAAGTGAATTTTGTTCTGACGTAAGCGATGCGCTTGCCCGCAAGTTGTTTGGGCCAACGAGCGGCGTTTCACCTGTTCGCCACCATCTGGCGACGCCTCAACAAAGCTATCACCGCGCTCTTGATGCGGGGCGGAATCGTCCTCTCCCTGCCCATATTTGAGGCCTATTGTCGACGGGAGCGATCGGGCCTATCTGATAGTCGCGGCCGGACTTCGTTCGGCTGGCGAGGCAAGGCATACCGAATGCCCGAGACGGTTTCCGCAACGCCCGTGTTTTCGCGTCCGCTCCTGCTGATCGCCGCGGCCGTCGGGATCGTGCTGGCTGCAACCGTGGCGCTCTGGGCCCACTACGGCACGGCGGTATTCTATGAGATGATCATAGCCGGGATCGCCGCCTGCTTATGATTGCTTGCGGAGCACGGCAGAGTAATCCGACATGACCGCGCGCAGCAGCCGTATCCTTCTGATGACCGCGGCCTTTTTTGCCGGGCTCGTGCTTTGCCTCGGCCTCGTCTTGCTCGTCACCGGACGCGTGTCGGCGCCCGTGGCGCAGCAAATCGCCAGCATCGGCGGACCGTTCAAGCTCACCGATCAGAATGGGCAAATGGTCACCGAGCAGGACTTGAAGGGGCGTCCGTTCCTGGTGTTCTTCGGCTTCACCCATTGCCCCGACGTCTGCCCGACGACGCTGTTCGAGGTGTCCGAGATTTTTCGCGCGCTCGGGCCGGATGCGGAACGCACGCGTGCGCTGTTCATCACGGTCGATCCGGAACGCGACACGCCCACGGTGATAAAGAACTATCTGTCGAGCTTCGATCCGCATCTTCTGGGACTGACCGGCGATCCGGCGGCGATTGCGGCGGTGGCAAAGGCGTACCGCGTCTATTTCAAGAAGGTCCCCCTCGATCAGGGCGGCTACACCATGGACCACACGGCCATCGTCTACTTGATGGACAAGGACGGCCGCTTCGTCTCGCCGTTCAATCTCAAGCGCACGACCGAAGCTGCGGCCGCCGACCTGCGCCGCTACTTGTGAACCAGGCGGCTGATCCATGAATCGAAAAACCAGGCGCGCCGCTGGTTCCCATCCGCCGCCGTCCGATGGATCGTCGCTGTTTGCGCTCGCCGTGCACAATCACCAAGGCGGGCAATTGTTCGAGGCCGAGAATCTTTACCGGCAGGTACTTGCGAGCGACAGCCGACATTTCGGCAGCCTGCATCACCTCGGCATCATCGCCTTGCAACGGGGACAAGCCCAGGCTGCGGTCGACATGATCGGCCGCGCCGTCGCCATCAACGATCGCGTTCCGGACTGCCACTACAACATGGCGTTCGCGTTGCAGGCGATCGGCCGGCTGAACGAGGCGATCGGCCACTATCGCCGGGCCGTCGAACTCAAGCCCGACTATGTCGAGGCGCATACGAACCTCGGCAACGCGCTCGTGCAGATCGGCAGCTACCGCGACGCGATCGCACCTTATGAGCGGGTGGTCGCTCTGAAGCCGAGCGCCGAGGCTCACTATAATCTTGCCAACGCCCTTTCGCCGCTCGGCCGTTTGGACGAGGCGATAGCGCATTATCAGCGCACGCTCGTCCTCAAGCCGGATCTGATCGGAGCGCACAACAATCTTGCCAACGCCCTGGTGGCGCAGGGGCGACCGGATGACGCGCTGATCCATTTCAAGCGCGCGCTCGAGCTCAATCCGAAACTGGTCGAGGCTCACGTCAACCTCGGCACGACGCTCTTGCGACAAGGAAAATTGGGTGCGGCCGCGGCCCAGCTCGAGCGCTCATTGGCTATTGACGCGAATTTCGCCGATGCTCATGCCAATCTCGGCAATGTGCGTCTGGCGCAAGGCCGCTTGGATGAGGCAGCGCAATGCTATCAACGCGCGCTCACCCTCAAGCCGGAGCTTGCCGAGGTGCACAACAACCTCGGCATCGTGCGGGCGGCGCGAGGTGATTTCGAGGAGGCGAGCCGGCGCTTTCAACAGGCGCTGGCTCGTAAGCCGGACTTCGTCGACGCTTACAACAATCTCGCCCGGGCGTTCTTGTCCCTGGGACAGGCGGACAACGCGCTCGGCGCGCTGCGACGTGCACTCGCAATCGCGGAGACACCGGAAACCAAGTTGCTCTTTGTTCAATGCGTCGGAGCGCTGCCGGCTCTACCGGACGTTGAAGATTTCCGCTCCTTGATGATGCGGGCGCTGTCGGAGCCGTGGGGACGCGTCAACGACCTGGCCCCGGTCGCCGCCCGTGTCGTCAAGCAGGACAGCACGATCAGTGGCTGCATCGCCCGCGTCATGGAAGCTTGGCCCCGGCGCCTGCCGGCGCGTGAACTGTTGAGCCGCGCGACCCTGACCGCAATTTCAGGTCAGCGTCTTCTGCGCTGCCTGATGGAGTTGGCCGTCATCAGCGACATCGGACTGGAACGGCTACTCACGGCCGTGCGGTTCGCAATGCTCGAGCTCGCCTCCGGGGCGGACGTCGGAGCGGTCGTGGACGAGACGATTTCGGAGCAAGAAATTCTGGATTTCTGCTGTGCGCTGGCCCGGCAATGCTTTCTCAACGAGCAGGTCTTCGCTCATACAGACGAAGAATTCGACAAGGCGGGGCGGCTGCGGGATGGCGTGATCGCCGCGCTCACGTCGGGCGCGGCGGTGCCCGACTTGCAGCTGGCAGTGGTCGCGACCTATTTTCCGCTGCACACGCTGCCCGGCGCCGAGGCGCTCCTGAGCCGGACCTGGTCCGATGCGGTCGCAGGTGTCCTGGTCCAGCAGTTGCGGGAGCCCGCCGACGAAACGCAGTTGCACGCGTCGGTACCGGCGCTGACGGCGATCGAGAACGATGTTTCGCGTAAAGTCCAGCAGCAATACGAAGAAAACCCTTATCCCCGCTGGATGAAGGCAGAGCCGCCGAGACAGCCGCTGTTGTTCGATCAATACCTGCGCAGGAAATTGCCTGCCTCTGCCTTTCAGCCCTTGGACAAGCCCGGAATCGATATTCTGATCGCCGGTTGCGGCACTGGCCAGCATGCGATCGAGACGGCGCAACGATTTGCCGGCGCCAGCGTGCTCGCCGTCGATTTGAGCCTCACCAGCCTCGCCTATGCCAAGCGTAAGACCCTGGCACTCGGGCGGACCAATATCGAATACGGGCAGGCCGATATCCTCAAGCTTGGCTCGCTCGGACGCGACTTCGACCTCATCGAGTCATCGGGCGTGCTGCACCATCTCGCCGATCCGCTCGCCGGATGGCGCGTGCTGCTCTCGCTGCTGCGGCCGGGAGGCTTCATGGCGATCGGCCTTTACAGCGAGATCGCGCGTGCCGGTATCGTCAAGGCACGCGCCTTCATAGCCGAACGAGGCTATCAGCCGACTGCGGAAGACATTCGGCGATGTCGGCAGGCACTCGTCGATGACCGCATGCGCTTCGAGAATGTCGTCGGATCAGGCGACTTCTTCAGCACGAGCGGCTGTCGCGACCTCCTGTTTCATGTTCAAGAGCACCGCCTGACCATTCCACAGATCGCCGACTTCTTGACGGCGCACGAGCTCGCGTTCATCGGCTTCGATCTCGATCACTTCGCGTCGCAGAGATACCTGAGGCGTTTCCCGCACGACGAGGCCATGATCGATCTTGCATCCTGGGACGCCTTCGAGCGCGAATACCCGAGCACGTTTTCCGGCATGTACCAATTCTGGGTGCAGAAGAAATCATGAGAGGCGTTCCAGGATGCCTGGCTCCATCGCCGGGGCGAAGAACTCCGGAACGTGTCAGTGGGGTCGGCAGGCTGGCAGATCGCCACTGATCTGCCTTAACCTTCCGTCTATTAGTGGGTTCAATCGGTATTGCCACACCTTACAGTCGGCTAGGATCAGAGCTCACCGTGTCGAAAAATCTCGTACGCAGCGTCATGGGGCGGTTGGCGATCTGCCTCCTGGTGATCGTGCCGGTTCTTGGGGCCGTGCAGGCGCCAGGGGAACCCGCGGGCGTCGATCCGGGCGTCCGGGTGCCGGGGTTTTGGGACCCGCGCCGGCGGCCGGAAAAGCCCGACCTGTCGCGCGTCAGCGTGATCCGGTTCATCACCGAAACCGACTACCCGCCGTTCAATTATGCCGGACCAGACGGGAATCCACAGGGGTTCAACATCGATCTAGCGCGCATGCTGTGCGAGGAGCTCAAGCTCGCCTGCACCATCCAGATGCGTCGGTTCGAGACGCTGATCCCGGCGCTCAATGCCAATCAGGCCGACGCGGCGATCGCGTCGATCGCGGCGACGACGGAGATGCGCGCCAAGATCGATTTCACCGATTCCTATTACCGCACGCCAGCGCGTTTCGTGGCCAAGCGCGATTCCCCGATCGAGGACCCGCTGCCCGAGCGGCTAGAGGGCAAGAAGGTCGCCGTCGTCGCCGGCACTGCACACGAGGCATATCTTAAGGCTCTGTTTACCGAGGTCGAGCTTCGCCCCTATCCGAGCGCAGACGTGTCGCGGCTCGCGTTGCGCCGCGGCGATGTCGACCTGCTGTTCGGCGATGCGATCTCGCTCGCCTTTTGGCTCAATGGCACCGATTCGGAGAATTGCTGTGCCTTCCGCGGCGGCCCCTATATCGACAGCCGTTATTTCGGCGAAGGCATCGGGATCGCGGTCAGGAAAGGCAACGACACGGTCCGGCTCGCGCTCAATTGGGCCTTGTTCCGGGTATGGGAGCAAGGTCGATTTACCGATTTGTGGCTGCGCTATTTTCCGATCAGCCCGTTTTGACTCGCTGTTGAAACCGATCAGGATACCACCCATTGAAGCGAAAGAAATCGAATTGCGCTCAATTTTAGCGAACGATGCAACGATATCGAAGCGCGTCGCCGCTAACCTCCAAGTGTCGCAAGATGGCGGAGGGAGTTCCGAATCATGAAAATGCTTTTTTCCCGCTTCGCATGCGATGAGAACGGTGCGACTGCCGTTGAATACGGCCTGATCGCGGCGGGAATGTCGGTCGCGATCATCACCGTGATCTCGGGTCTCGGTTCGAAGCTGAACATGACCCTCGCCTGGATTCAAACCGTTCTCAACTAAACGTGTTTTTCACACGATTTGGCAAAGGCGTCCTCAGTGCTTTGCACCGGCGCGCCAAATCGGCCCTGAATCCACGTTCGGATATCGGCGAGGGGAGCCGGTATTGCCAGCGTTTTGATTGACGCCAGGGTACGTGGTTTTTAGTGTCGACGGCTGGAGAGCACTTGATGCCCCCGGTCGACAGTCCAGCCCCGGCCTTGCGCGAAATCGCCGAAAATTCCAACGCCTGGCCATTCGAGGAGGCGCGCAAGCTCGTTGCGCGGCTGAAGCAGCGTCCCAAGGACGAGGTGATCTTCGAGACCGGCTACGGTCCGTCGGGGCTGCCGCATATCGGCACTTTCGGCGAGGTCGCGCGCACCACGATGGTACGCCATGCTTTTCGCGTGCTCACCGACGACAAGATCAGGACCCGGTTGATCGCCTTCTCCGACGACATGGACGGGCTGCGCAAGGTGCCCGACAACGTCCCCAATCGCGACATGATGGCAAGTCATCTCGGCAAGCCGCTATCGCGCGTGCCGGATCCGTTCTCGAGCGAATATCCCTCGTTCGGTGCGGCCAACAACGCGCGGCTGCGCGCCTTCCTCGACCGGTTCGGCTTCGAGTACGAATTTGTGTCATCGACCGATTGCTATACCTCGGGCCGGTTCGACGCCGCGCTGCTGCGAGTGCTCGAGCGTTTCGATACGGTCATGAACATCATGCTGCCCTCGCTGCGCGAGGAGCGTGCGCAGACCTACTCGCCTTTTTTGCCGATCTCGCCGCACACCGGCATCGTACTGCAGGTCCCGGTCCTGGCGCACGATGCAAGGGCCGGAACCATCACCTACGAAGACCCCCAGACCAAAGAACGCGTGACCACGCTTGTAACGGGGGGACGCACCAAGCTGCAATGGAAACCGGACTGGGCCATGCGCTGGCTCGCGCTCGGCGTCGACTACGAGATGGCAGGCAAGGACCTGATCGACTCGGTCAAGCTTTCCAGTGAAATCTGCCGCGCGCTCGGCGGCATGCCGCCGGAAGGCTTCAACTACGAGCTGTTCCTCGACGAGAAGGGCCAGAAGATTTCCAAGTCCAGGGGCAATGGCCTGACCATCGAAGAATGGCTGCGTTACGCCTCGCCGGAGTCGCTGTCGTTGTTCATGTATCGCGAGCCGAGGGCGGCGAAGCGTCTCTATTTCGACGTCATCCCGCGCCAGGTCGACGAGTATCAGCAGTTCCTCGAATCCTACCAGCGGCAGGACCTCAAGCAGCGTCTCTCCAATCCGGTCTGGCACATCCATTCCGGCCAGCCGCCCAAGCCCGAGATTCCAATCTCGTTCTCGATGCTGCTCACGCTGGTCGCATCGTCGAATGCGGCGAGCGCCGAGACGTTGTGGGGATTTATCGGCCGCTATCGTGCGGGCGTGACACCGCAGACGCATCCCAAACTCGACGCGCTTGTCGGCTATGCGATCCATTATTTCCGCGACTTCGTGCTGCCGCAGAAAAGATTTCGCGAGCCAGCCGAGGGTGAGCGCGCGGCGCTCCTCGACCTGCGCGATGCGCTCTCACAGCTTCCCGCTGACGCAACCGCCGAGCAGATCCAGGAGGTCGTTTACGAGGTCGGCCGGCGTGAGCCGTTCCTCGACAAGACCGGCAAGATCAAGACCAAGGACGGCAAACCCGGCGTCGCGCTCGAATGGTTCAACATGCTCTATCAGGTGCTGCTCGGCCAGGAGAAGGGTCCACGCTTCGGCTCGTTCGTGGCGGTGTACGGGCTCACGAATACAATCGATATGATCGACGGCGCGCTCGCACGATCAGCATGAATGATGTTGCTGTTGCGAGGGAGTGCGCAGGTTGGCGCTGGTCGACAATCTCGAATAAACCGAAGCCAATTGCCGATACGGAGAGGGGTCGACGCTGCTGCGTACCATCGGCGCGCGGATCGCTGCCTGCTTGCGCCCGCAATCATAAAGGGAAACACTGCGCCGTTGTCGTAAGCTCGTCCCAAAATGACCCCCTCCGTCCTGGCTCTGATCGGAGCCACCATCGTCTTTTCCTCGTTTCTCTCCGGCGTCTTCGGCATGGCCGGCGGAATGGTGCTGCTTGGCGTGCTGCTGACTTATTTCGACGTCGCGACCGGCATGATTTTTTTCTCCATCATCCAGCTGTTCGCCAACGGCTGGCGCGTCGTGCAATGGCGGCACTACGTGCTTTGGCCGATTTTCGGCTGGTACGTGGTCGGCGCCATCATCGCTTTTTCCTGCATGAGGATGATCGCATTCGTTCCGGACAAGGCGATGGTCTATCTGGCGCTCGGCTTGATGCCGTTCGTGGTGGAGGTTCTGCCCGCCGACATGCGCCCGAACATCGAATGGCGGGGTGTGCCGTTCTTCACCGGCGTGGTGACGACGATCATCCAGATCCTGGCCGGGGTCGGGGGACTCTTTCTCGACATCTTCTTCCAGAAGAGCAAGCTCGATCGCAAGACGACCAATGCCACCAAGGCGGTCGCGCAGTCCTTCAGTCATATCGTGCGCGCGTTCTATTTCGGCTCACTCTCAGGCATCGGCGATCTGCCCATTTGGGCGACGGTGCCCGCCATCCTGCTGGCGGTCGCGGGCACCTCGCTTGCACCATTTGTCATCGAGCGGATGACGGATCACGGATTTCGGCAATGGACACGGGCGATCATCGTCGCCATCAGTGTGATTTATCTCGCTCGTGCCGGCTGGTTGTTCTGGCACCGGTAAAGCCGAACAGGAGTCCGAATAAGGAGCGGCAGGCACAAAATGTTTCGGCTATTGGCTCGCCCACAGGATGCGCGCGATCCATAGCACCTCGCGCACCGGCAGCGTGCGCTCGACCTGGGCAGGATCGATCGAACGCAGTTCGATGGTTCTCGCCGTGCGCCGCCTGAGCTCCTGCACCATCACCTCGGCGCTTGTGGTTTTGACCACAACGCGGTCGCCTCGGCGAATCGAGGCGGCCGGCGATACGATGATGAAGGTGCCCTCGTGATACGCGGGCGCCATAGACTCGCCCGAAATCTCCAACGCGTAGACGTGCTCATCGTCGACGGCAGGAAACCTAATCTCCTCCCAGCCGCCGCCGGTCGGAAAGCCGGAAGCATCGAAATAGTTGTCTTTGTGGGCCTGTGCCAGGCCAATCAACGGCACGGTTTTCTTGATCGCTGAGCGTCCGGTCTCCTCGATCAACTCGACGAAGATGTCGATCGGAGTGCCGGTCGCGGCCAAGGCCTTCGCCACCGATTCGGTCGAGGGCCAGCGCGCGCGGCCGTCGGGGGTGATGCGTTTCGACTTGTTGAAAGTGGTGGGATCGAGGCCCGACTTCTTGGCGAGGCCCGACGGCGAGAGCCCAGCAAGCGCGGCGAGGCGGTCGAGGGCGGTCCAGATCTGGGCGTGGGTCAACATGGGTGCCCGGCGACCCTCCCAGCGGAATTTTATCCAAGTATAGGAATTATAGCCGCCACGGGTCCAGCAATTTTTCTGGAAGCGCCGTTAATTCAGACAATCCCAAGGTGTGGACCGCTCGCGGTCAGCGCTTGTAAGCAAGGAGGTCGACGCGAGAAGCTTGAGCTTACTAGCCTAGCCCGGCTTTGCTGGAACACATCGGCGGGCGGGGACTGTCCGAGACAGCACGTCTCACGGCCGAATCCGGGGCACGGTGCCGACGACCATCTATAAGATCTGCCAGGGTGCGCTTTGGCGCGAGGCGCAGCGGGCCGGCGTGTTCCGGGGTGCTGCCGTCGATGCGCGCGACGGCTTCATCCATTTTTCGTCCGCCGAGCAGGTCCGCGAGACCGCGGCCAAACATTTTGCCGGCGTCGCGGATCTGATGCTCATCGCCGTCGACGCCGATGCGCTCGATGCCGCGCTGAAATGGGAGGTTTCGCGCGGCGGCGATCTATTTCCGCATCTCTATGGCCCGTTGCCGCTCGCAGCGGTGCGGTGGGCCAAACCGCTGCCGCTCGGCGCCGATCATCGGCACGTCTTTCCGGAACTCATGCCATGATCAGTCTGTTCGCGCGATACGCGCAACCCCTCCTGCGCATGCTCGACCCCGAGGACGCGCACCGGCTCGCCATTCACGCGCTGAAATTTCCAACGTTCATCAAGCCGGATGCGGATGACCCGCAACTGGCCGTGCGCGCCTTCGGGCTCAACTTTCCCAATCCGGTCGGCATGGCGGCGGGCTTCGACAAGCACGCCGAGGTGCCCGACACGCTGCTCAAGCTCGGCTTCGGCTTCGTCGAGGTCGGCACCGTCACGCCCCGGCCGCAGTCCGGCAACCCTCGTCCGCGAGTATTTCGGCTCGACCGCGACGAGGGCGTGATCAACCGGCTCGGCTTCAACAGCGAGGGCGCCGACGCGGTGCTGCGTCGCCTCGCCGCGCGCGCGAACAAAGGCGGCATCGTCGGGGTCAATATCGGCGCCAACAAGGAGAGCGCCGACCGAATCGCGGACTATGTGCGCTTGATCGAGACCTTCGCGCCGGTCGTGAGCTACTTCTCCGTCAATATCTCTTCGCCCAATACTCCTGGCCTGCGGGAGCTGCAGCAGGCCAAGATGCTGGACAACCTCTTGGCGCGCGTGGCGGACGCGCGAGCCCGCATGAGCAGGGCGGCCGGAACGACGCCGGTGTTGATCAAGATCGCGCCCGACCTCACGCTCGGCGAGCTCGATGACGTCGTTGGGGCAGTGCGAAGGCACCGCGTCGACGGCATGATTGTCGGTAACACCACGGTGGCGCGGCCGCCGTCCCTGCGCGATGTCGGCGCGAGCGAGGCGGGAGGGCTGTCGGGGCGCCCCCTGTTCGCGCTCTCGACACGCATGCTGGCGGAGACATATGTGCGGGTCGAGGGTGCGTTCCCGCTCATCGGCGTCGGCGGCATCGATTCGGGTGAGACGGCGCTTGCAAAGATCAGGGCGGGCGCGTGCCTGATCCAGCTCTACAGCGGCCTCGTATTCCATGGACTGCGGCTCGTCGCGGCCATCAAGTCCGAGCTCTTGCTCGCGCTGGCGCGTCATCGGCAGGGCGGAATCGACGGGCTTGTCGGCGCCGACGCCGCCGCCATGACGGCAGAGAAGTGGCCGGCCTAGAGCAGCGTTCTCGATGATTATCGGCCCTGGGCCGCCCGCACAAGCCGCACGATCAGCCAGATCGGGACCACCACTACGGCGCCGAGGAGGAGATAGCGCCAGAGCCAACGTACCGCGTCGAAGCCCATCTCCCAGATGCGCAGCGCGAGCCGCTGCAGGCTATCGATTATGTTCCACGGATCGAGGCCGAGCACTTCCAGGATCACGCCGATCAGGATCGACAGCAGGACAAGGCGGAAGATCACCGACAACGGCGGCCCACCGAAGAATCGATTTACCTGGTCATCGGCCATCGGCCTCTCCTTCAGCAAGTCCATGATATCGTCCCTATCGTGTTGCGCGATTCGCGGCGGCGCTGCGGCGTCCGCGCTCGATCGTTTCGAGCATCCGCTTGAGCGTTTCCAGGCGGTCGGCTTCGCCGGGCGGCTTGTCCCAGCGTAGCTGGTTGATGCGCGGAAAGCGCATGGCGAGGCCCGATTTGTGCCGGGTCGAGCGTTGCAATCCTTCGAAAGCGACTTGGAGCACCAGGCCGCGTCCGGCCTGATGCACCACCTCACGCACCGGGCCGAAGCGCTCCACGGTGTTGCCGCGGACGAATCGGTCGATCCGAATGAGCTCCTCGTCGGTGAAGCCGAAATAGGCCTTGCCCACCGGCACCAGCACGTCGCCGTCCTCGCCCGCGGTCCAGACTCCGAAGGTGTAATCGGAGTAATAGGACGAGCGCTTGCCGTGGCCGCGCTGAGCGTACATCAGCACCGCATCGACGATGAATGGATCGCGCTTCCACTTCCACCACGGGCCCCTAGGGCGCCCGGGCAGATAGGGCGCGTCGCGGCGTTTGAGCATGATGCCTTCGACCGCGTCGGCGTCGGCGCCCGCACCAGCGGCGGCGGGGTCCTTGCGCGCGACAGCGAGATCGTTCCAGGTGGCGAACGGCACCAGTGGCGAAAGATCGACGCGCGGGTCATGAACGCGCGCGATGAATTTCTCGAGCCGGGCGCGCCGCTGGGCGAAGGAACGCTCGCGCAGGTCTTCCTCGCCGTCGGTCAGAAGGTCGTAGGCGCGCAGATGCGCGGGAAATTCAGCCAGCAGATTGCCGTTGACGGCCTTGCGGTTGAGCCGCTGCTGCAACACGTTGAAGCTTTGCACGCTTCCATCGCGCACAATCAACAGTTCGCCGTCGATCGCGCCCGGCACGCGCAAGGCCTCGATCAGATCGGGGAAGCTGCGCGAAATATCTTCGCCGGTGCGGGAATAGAGCCGCGCGGTCATTCTGCCGTCTTCATCCAGCCCAGCGACGGCTTGTACGCGAATGCCGTCCCATTTCCACTCGCCCACAAAGTCTTTCGGATCGAGCGCAGCGAGATCGCTGTCCTCGATTGCATGGGCGAGCATGGCCGGCCGAAAGGGAAGGGGATCGCGGCTCGTCGGCTTCTCGCCGCGGCCTTCCAGCCAGGCGAACAATTCGACGTAGGGCGGCCGCAAGCCGGGCCAGATCAGCTCCACCTCTTGCGTGCTGGCGTGGCCGAGCGCCGCGGCGGCGGTCTTTGCGAGCCGCGCCGAGACACCGACGCGCAAGCCGCCGGTCACCAGCTTGAGCAGCGCCCAGCGGCCGGTCTCGTCGAGCTGATCGAGCCAGCGTGCAAGCTGTGCGGGCAACTCTGATTTGCCGAGTGAGGAGAGCGCAGTGACGACTGAGGACAACGTCAATTCGCGGTTCTCTTGCGAAATGTCGCCGTCCTGCCGCCCCGAGGCTGGCTCGCCCCTCGGGGAGGGGGTGCGCTGCGTTTGCGACGGGACGGCGGCTTGCCGCGCCGGCCACATCAGCGCGACGGTTTCGGACAGATCACCGACATAGTCGTGAGACAGTGCGAACAGCACGGGATCGGTGCGCTCGGCGATCAACGCACGGATAATGCCCGGCTTCGCATGCTGAAAGGTGAGGGCGCCGGTCAGCGCCGCGAGCGCGAAGCCGCGCTCGGGGTCGGGCGTGTTGCGGAAATAATCCGTCATCAGCCGTAACTTGTTGTTGCGGCCAGGCTCGTAGACGAGGCGATCGAGCAATTCGGCGAAGCGTTTCATGGCGATTCGCCGGAGTCGGGGTGTACGATCACGCCATCGG
Organism: uncultured Alphaproteobacteria bacterium; assembly: GCA_963712565.1. Lineage (GTDB taxonomy): Bacteria > Pseudomonadota > Alphaproteobacteria > Rhizobiales > Xanthobacteraceae > VAZQ01. The sequence continues at coordinate 31,333 of CAVQIP010000016.1, forward strand.
TCTCGTCCTCGTCGCCGTAACCGATGATAGCCAGTGGCCGCGCCCGCAGTCCCTGCGTCGCACTCCAGTGCACGAGCGCATCTTCTTGACCGTGGGTGACCCAGACTTCCGACGCGCCGGTCGCGGCGATGGTAGCCGTGAGACCGTCCCAGTCGGCGTGATCGGAAATCACCAGCGGCAGCTCGACCAGGCGCTGGCGGGCGCGTGCACGCACCCGCATCCACCCTGAAGCAAAGCAAGTGACCGGATCGGGAAATCGTCGCGACCACACTTCCCTCAGGGCCGACGGGGGACAAAGCGTGATGGCGCCGGCAAGTTCCGTCCTTTGCATCCCGCGCACCAGCTCGATTCGTCCGAGCTCGATGCCGCGACTCCGGTAGTAGCGGGTGATCTTCTCCATCGCGCCATGGAGGTAGATCGTTTCGTCGTATCCCATGTTACGGATCAGCGCGATCACCCGCTGCGCCTTGCCGAGCGAATAGGCGCCTACGAGATGCGCCCGGTCGGGAAAGACCGCGACGGAATGCAAGAGCTTTGCAATCTCCGCGTCGACATCACCGTGGCGAAATACCGGAAGCCCAAAGGTGGCTTCCGTGATGAACACGTCGCATGGGACCAGCGCGAACGGCGCGCAGGTCGGGTCAACGAGGTCCTTGTAATCGCCGGAAGCGACGACGCGCAGTCCATTCGTCTCGATCGCGATCTGCGCCGAGCCGAGCACGTGGCCGGCGGGATGGAATGTCACCCTTGTCCCGCCCAGCGTGACGCTCTCGCCATAGCGGATCGCCTGCGTCGAGCCCGCGAAGTTGTCGCCGTAGCGCAGCCGCATCAGGTCGAGCGTTTCCTGCGTGGCCAGCACCGCACCGTGGCCGGCGCGTGCGTGGTCGGAATGACCATGCGTGATCACGGCCTTGTCGACCGGCTGCGTGGGGTCGATATGGAAGTCGCCGGTCTTGCAGAACACGCCGACGGACGTCGGCAGGAGAATGTCTTCGGGGCGCATTGGCCTGAGATATGGTGTAAATGCCACAATGACAGGTGGACCGCTGTTCATCTCTTCCGGCAATAGGATCGCGGATCAACGCTACGAGTCGGCGCTCGACGGCGCGGCCCGCGGCGACCTCGCCGGCGCGGCTGACGTTTTGGCGCAGGTGGTGGCGCTTGCGCCTGCCTTCGCCACTGCATGGTTTGCGCTCGGTGCAATCCGGGACAATTTGGGCGACCGTGCGGGGGCACTCGCCGCCTGGCGGAATGCGCGCGCGGCCGATCCCGAGGACTATCACGGCGCCCGGCTGCAGTTAGCGCGGCTGGGGGTGGGTGAAGAAATGCCGGCGATGACGGCGGCCTATGTCTGCCGCCTGTTCGATCAGCACGCCGCGAGCTTCGATGAACTGACGGAACGGCTCGACTATCGCGGGCCGTCCATTCTGTTGGACGCCGTTCAGAGCGTTGCGGGGCTGCAGCCACGCATTGGTTCCATGCTCGACCTTGGCTGCGGCACCGGCCTTGGCGGAGCGAGCTTTAGACCTCATGCGGATTGGCTCGTGGGCGTCGACCTATCGCCGGCCATGATCGCGAAGGCGCGCGCGAAGGGCATCTATGACCGGTTGGCCGTGCGGGATTTGCAACATTTCCTCCACGCCGAGGCGGATGCTCATGCGCGATATCACCTCATCCTCGCAGCCGACGTTTTCATGTATGTCGGCGATCTCGCTCCGGTGACGGCCGCGGTCGCGCACGTGCTCACGCCGGAGGGACTTTTTGCCTTCACGGTCGAGACGCACCCCGGCGATGGCGTCGTGCTGCAGCCCACGTTGCGCTATGCCCACGGCGCAGGCTATGTGCGCACGGTCATTGCAGACGCGGGACTCCACCTCCTTCGTCTGAACCATGCTCGCACGCGAACCGAGAAGGGCGTGCCGGTCGAGGGTCTGGTCGCCGTGGTCTCGAAACGCGCCTGGACCGAGCCGGCGTTGCCGGTCGCATCCGAGCCTTAGGTCGAGAATGGAGGATATCAAGCACGTCTTGCACAGCATCGTTGCCGCCACGGCTCCATCCCGTCTGCCGCCGCGCGGAACAACTGACGCGTCGGACCCGACGGGATCGGCGTGAGGTTGGCCGTCTGTCCATCCTGCATGCCTGCGGGATCATGCTCGCAGCGCACGCGCGCTTGCAACCAATCACGGTGCGGACCGCTTCCCCATCATGACCGCCCAACCGGCCTTCGACGCAACTCCGCTTCTGCCCGAGCCGTTCTTGCATTGGTTCGCTAGCCGCGGCTGGGCGCCGCGCGGGCATCAGCTCGAGCTCTTGGCGAAAGCGCGTGCCGGTCGATCGGTGCTGCTGATTGCGCCTACAGGCGCCGGCAAAACGCTGGCGGGGTTTTTGCCGTCGCTGGTCGAGTTGAGCACAAGTTCTGTTGGTAACCGGCCGCAGCGCGCTCGGGGTCAAACGGGGGCGAATTCATCACCGGCTCGGAAGCTCATTTCCGCCGGCCGCGATGTCCGCCGCGCGGGCGGGCTGCATACGCTCTACATCTCGCCGCTGAAGGCGCTGGCGGTCGACATCGCGCGCAATCTGGAGCGGCCGGTCGCCGAGATGGCACTGCCAATTCGGATCGAGACTCGCACTGGCGACACGCCGGCTGCGAAGCGGCAGCGCCAGCGCCGCGACCCACCCGATATCCTGTTCACGACCCCCGAGCAGCTCGCGTTGATCCTGGCCTCGCCAGATGCGCCTTACCTCTTCGCCTCTCTTAGGCGGGTCGTGCTCGACGAACTCCATGCGCTGGTCACATCGAAGCGCGGCGATCTGCTCTCGCTCGGCTTGATGCGTTTGTTCATGCTCGTCCCCGATCTCGCCAGCATCGGACTTTCGGCAACGGTCGCCGAACCCGACGCCCTGCGCCGGTTTCTCCTGCCACAGCCGGAGCACGGCGACGCGTTGGCGGACCTCGTGGTCGCGCATGGCGGCGCGGCGCCGGATGTCACCATGCTCGATACCGCCGAGCGCCTGCCCTGGGCCGGGCACTCCGCTCATCACGCAATCAACGAGATCTACGAGTTGATCAAGCGTCACAAGACTGCACTCGTATTCGTCAATACGCGCAGCCAAGCCGAAAGCATCTTCCAGGAACTGTGGCGCATCAACGATGATGGACTAGCGATCGCGCTCCATCACGGCTCCCTCGACGTGGCGCAACGCCGCAAAGTGGAGGCAGCGATCGCGGACGGCCGGCTCCGGGCGGTCATCGCCACCTCCTCGCTCGATCTCGGTGTCGACTGGGGCGATGTCGATCTCGTCGTCAATATTGGCGCGCCCAAGGGTGCGTCGCGCCTTCTGCAGCGCATCGGCCGCGCCAATCATCGCATGGATGAGCCCTCGAAAGGCGTGCTTATTCCAGCGAACCGCTTCGAGGTGCTCGAATGCACCGCCGCGCTCGGCGCCATCGCCGAGAGCGCGCAGGACACGCCTGCGGCGCGGATCGGCGCGCTCGACGTACTCGCCCAACATGTGCTCGGCGCCGCCTGCGGCGAGCCGTTCCTGGCCCATGAGCTCTATGCCGAAGTGAAGGGCGCCGCGCCCTACGTCACTCTCGCGCGCAGCGATTTTGACGCTGTGCTCGATTTCGTCGCAACTGGAGGCTATGCGCTGAAGGCTTACGAGCGCTTCGCCAAGATCAGGCAAGGCAAGGACGGCCGGTGGCGAGTGAGCCACCCCCTGATCGCCCAGCGCTACCGCATGAATGTCGGCACGATTGTCGAGGCCGACATGCTCAAAGTGCGGCTCGTGCGCTCGCGCGCCTCGAAGTTGATCCCGCGTGGCGGACGGATTCTCGGCCAGGTCGAGGAATATTTCATCGAGACGCTGGTGCCCGGCGACACTTTCGTCTTTGCTGGCGAAATTCTGAAATACGAGGCGCTGGTCGAGGACGAGGTCTATGTCTCGCGCGCGGCGGCGGAGGATCCCAAGGTACCTTCTTACGAGGGCGGGAAGTTCCCGCTCTCGACCTATCTTGCCGACCGCGTGAGAAGAATCCTCTCCGATCACGATGAGTGGCGGCCACTGCCGGATCAGGTGCGCGAGTGGTTGGAGGCCCAGGAGTGGCGCTCGCTGGTTCCGAGGCCGCGGCAATTGCTGGTCGAGACCTTCCCGCGCGCCGACAGGCATTATCTCATCTGCTACCCATTCGAGGGCCGGCTCGCGCACCAAACACTCGGCATGCTGCTCACGCGGCGGCTTGAACGCGAGCGCCTTCGTCCGCTGGGCTTCGTGGCCAACGAATATGCGCTCGCGGTGTGGGGACTCGGCGATCTCTCGCAAAAAATCGAGCGCGGTGGGCTGTCGCTGGCCGCCTTGTTCGACCAGGATATGCTCGGCGACGATCTCGAGGCCTGGCTGGCCGAGTCAGCTTTGATGAAGCGTACCTTCCGGACTTGCGCAGTCATCGCGGGCCTTATCGAGCGCCGCTTCCCCGGCAAGGAAAAGTCGCGCCGCGAGGTCACGATCTCGACCGATCTGGTTTACGACGTGCTGCGCAAGCACCAACCCGACCACGTCCTTCTGCGCGCGGCGCGCGCGGACGCCGCAACCGGTCTGCTCGACATCAAACGCCTGGGCGATATGCTCTGGCGCATCAAAGGCCGAATCATCCATAAGGCGCTCGATCATGTCTCGCCGCTGGCGGTGCCGGTGATGCTCGAGATCGGCCGCGAGCGGATCCACGGCGAAGCATCGGAAGCGCTGCTGGCGGAGGCCGAACTCGTGCAGGAGGCCATGCAGTGACCGAAGCAAGGGCTGGGAGAATCGTCGAGGCGCTATCGTCTGATGACGGCGAGGCCCGCTATCCAGGCACCGCTTCGCAACGAGGCGCAGAGATCGCCGTCGCCGGCACCGTGGTCATCGTTGATTGTGACGGCGCGCTTTATTGGCCCCAGGAAGGCATCCTCGCCATCGCCGATCTGCATCTGGAGAAGGGGTCGAGCTTTGCCGCCCGCGGTGTGCTGCTGCCGCCCTACGACACCGGTGCGACGCTGGCACGGCTTGGGCTGCTCATTGCGCGCTATGCGCCACGCGTGGTGATCGCGCTGGGCGACAGCTTTCACGATGGCGACGGCCACGCCCGGATCACCGCGACCGACCGCATTGCGCTGGCTGCGCTTCAGCGTGGACGCGATTGGATCTGGATCAGCGGCAACCACGACCCCGATCCGGCCGAGGGTATCGGCGGCACCTTCGGCGGTGCTCTCGCCGTCGGTGCGCTGATCTTTCGCCATGAACCTACCGGCGCCGTGGGCGAGGTCGCCGGTCACCTCCATCCGGTTGCGCGTGTGAGCGCGCGCGGCTGCAGCGTGAGCCGGCGCTGCTTTGCGAGCGATGGTAGGCGTCTCGTGATGCCGGCCTTCGGTGCCTATGCGGGGGGTCTCAATGTCCGCAACCGAGCTTTCGCCGATGTTTTCGGCACGTCCGCCTTCATCGTGCACATGCTGGGCGAGCGCCGGCTCTACGCACTTGCCGCATCCCGCTGCCTAGCCGATTAATCCCGCCGGAACACCACCGAGGCGAACCAGCCGGTGACAATCGCCATCATTGCCGTGACGAGTCCGTAGAGTAGGCCGTGCTCGCGCGCGGCGATGGTGACGACCTGCTCAAAACCCGATTTGTAGACCTCGAACGGCGAAGGCGCGCGCGCAAGCTGCACGCCGTCGGCGAACAGCCTGACGTCCACTTCGTAGGTACCGACCGGCACCTCGGCCGGCAGCGGAATCGAGGCGCGGAATAGCGTCGGGGCGAGGAAGGTGACGCCGTTCGACACTTCCCGGTAGAGTCCCTGATCGCTCTTGATCTTGATGAAGGCTACTCGGAAGGGATCATCGCTCGCGGCATCGGCGATGTTGACACTGGCACGTTGCGGCAAGGGAATATTGTCGAGACCGAGCTGCAGGCGGCGCAATGTCTCGGTACTGGTGATGGCATCGAGCGGCCGGTTTGACAGTACGGCCAGGTAGGCGGGTGCGTTCTCGATCACGCGCGAGTCCGTATTGACCCAAATGCCGAGCACTCTCGCCTTGCGGAAGGTCACCATGGTCGCGCGCGGGCCGGTGACGGTGATGACGATGTCATAGCCGCCGCGGCGCGGCCGCGAGGTCGCATCCTGCTCGATCCCGCCGAACAGCACGAGCTCTTCGCCGGTGAAATTCGATGTCACCATCACACGATGAGTTGACAACGAGGCGACGATCCGCTCGCCAGCGGCGGGAACAGCGGACGCGGTCAGAGCCCCGAGCATGGTGACGACAGAAAATAGAGAGCGGCCCTTCATAGGTCGGTATCCAGGGGCCTTATGGAGTAGAGAGTCTCCGGCGGTACAACGAGATCGAGCGCGAAGCGTATGCCGACAGCGAGCACCAGCAGGCCGAGCAGGAGACGCAGCCGCTCGCCGCTCATCTTGTGTCCGGCGCGGGCGCCGAACTGTGCGCCGGTCACCCCCCCGACCATCAGAATGAGTGCCAGCACGGCGTCGACAAGGTGGTTGGTAGCCGCATGCATGACGGTGGCCGAGGCCATGGTGACGAGCGTGAGTACCATGGACGTTCCAATCACTGTCGCGGTGGGCACCCGCAGCACGTAGATCAACATGGGCACGAGCAGGAACCCGCCGCCAATGCCCATCACCGCGCCGACGAAGCCGATGATAAATCCGATCACGCAGACCGGGATCGCTGAGACATAGATGCGGGACCGCTTGAAGCGCAATTTGAAGGGTAGCCCATGGATCCAGGTATGGCTGCCAGGGCGCCGCAGCTCGACCGGCTTCCCTTGGCGCGTGCGAATGATTGCACGCACACTCTCGGCTACCATCAGCGCACCGACGATGCCGAGCAGAAGCACGTAGGAAACACCGATCGTGATATCGAGTTGGCCAAGCGCACGTAGCAAAGTAAACAGCCAGACGCCGAAGGCGGTGCCGACAATGCCGCCGGCCAAGAGCATGAAGGCGAGTGCGAGATCGATTGCCCGGCGGCGCCAGTAGCTGATCGCGCCGGACATGGAGGAGGCGGCGATATGGCTGGTTACGCTTGCCACTGCGACCGCGGGCGAGATGCCGAGGAAAATCAGCAACGGGGTCATCAGAAAGCCGCCGCCAATGCCGAACATCCCGGAGATAAATCCGACCGCAAGTCCTATGGTCAGAATGACGAATACGTTGACCGGCAGGTCTGCGATCGGAAGATAGATCTGCACGCGATGGCGTCCTCGGTTCGAGGCTCAGTTGTTCGCATAGCCGATCCTACCGGCCTTGCGAAAGTTGAATGAGTCTCGACCGTTCGCGGCGCGACCCCCGCAAATGGCCGACTGACGAATTGCGACGGAGCCGGCAATGCCGACTTGCGCTTGATCGCGGCGGGAGGGCATCGCCGGCGCGACACCCCGCGAAATGGGCTCGGGACTCAGCGGGTAGGTGTGCGTATTCTACCGATGTTCACCGCGCGCGCCATGCGTTCGCCCATTTTTATTGTGCAGGACGCGGCATGGCAAGGTCGAGTTCTGGGTCCGACGCTTGCGCCCGCCGCGCCCGCCGCGCCCGCCGCGCCGTCGCGGCCGCTGGCCGGCGTCTGGACATGCGCCGGGACTTCTGTCTGCCGGCCGGGCATCAAGCTCGGAACGAGGGGGCCGGTTACGGGGGTTCGCGGTGATCGCGGTGCCGATGGGAGGAAACGTCGCAGGCGGGCGACTGGCCGGAGGGTCGCTGAAACGTGGCTTGCTGCCGCCGAGCCGAGCCGTAGCGGCGGATGGCGGAACTGCAGCCGGCGGAGCATGGGAGGGGGTGGCAGCCGAACGGCTCAACTCGCCCTCCCCGGAAAGAGGCACGCATGATCCTTGCGATCTGCGGCGAGCCAAGCACGATCGGGACGGGGCCGTTGCGCCAATCCAGTCCAGAGCTTGCCGGGCACGCTCATAACTTGCCGGCAGCGGCGACATTCTTGAACCTCGGAATGAGCATCGCCCGCACTACGAAGATGATGGAACTGCCGATGGGCGCCTGCTGAGCGGTGCCAAGCTCGACGCCGATAGAATTGCACGGGCCGGTTGGTCACCGCAGCATCGTGAGGCCTGTCATTACCACCGCCAAGATGACGAGCGTCGTTCCGATCACCGTCGCGACGTGGCGCCAGCCCAGCGCGGCCATGGCGGTCAGCGAGGTGCCGAGACCGAGCGCCGAGATTGCGATCAGCAGACCCCAGGTCGACGCCTCGATCAGGGGCGCTTTGATTTGTGCGAATATCGGCGCAATGCCGGGAGACGCAGCCGCAATGCTGTTGAGCCCGCATAACGCCACAAAAACGAGCGCGAAGACCGGGATCGGAATGTTGGCCGCCGCGGACGTGACGCTCCGTCGTGCAAACAACCAGCCAATGACGAGGACGAGGGGCAACATCAAGAAGACGCGGAACAGCTTGACGATCACCGCTGTATTGCCGGTCGCCTCTGAGATCGCGTAGCCGGCCCCCACGACCTGCGCAACATCGTGGATCGTCGAACCAAGCATGACGCCAGTGCTGTGTGCATCGAATCCGAGCGCAAGGCATAAGAGCGGGTAGAGAACCATCGCTAGAGTCGACAGTGCATTGACGGCGACCACGACGAACGCGACATCCGTCTCTTTGCCCTTATAGTCGGGCAAGACGATGGAGGTCGCGAGCGTGGCAGACGCGCCGCACACGGCGGTTCCGGCCCCCGCCAGTGCCCCGTAAGCCCGCTCCAATCCGAAGGCGCGTGCCAAGAGGAAACCGGCGGCCAGGGTGCCGACCATCGAAACGATGACCAGGAGCGCTGTCGTTGATCCCAACGCCGCAATCTCGCCCAGTGCAATTCGTAGGCCCAGCAGCGCGACGGCCCAACGCAAGACCCTCTTCAAGCAGAATACGATGCCCGGTTGAAACAACGGCCGTTGCGCCACCGGATTGAGCGCAATGCCGATCAGAAGCGCGATCACCATGGCGGGTATCGCAAGAACTCCGGCGATGAGAGGCGCCGTCGTGACTGCGGCAAGCGCGATCAACGACGACAGCAGCACGCCAGGCAAAGAACGGCGAACGTTCGCCAGTCCTCGTGCCGCCCATGTCCGCGAGACGGTCAATGCCGGATTGGAAGGGCGAGAGTGAAGGTAGGCGGCTGCGACAAACGCACGATCTCGTTGCTCGCGAACTCGCGGAACGAGAAGCTTCCAGCCGGCGAGGCCAGTTGTTCGGCATCGAAACGTTGCCCTATCGTGCGTCGATTTGGGTCACGCCGGCGGACCAAGTGGGGCAACAGCCAGTATTGGGTGAACGACCGGGAAACGTTCGGTCGCGAATTCATCAATCGCATGAAAGATTGCCCCTTGTCCTCCGACCGTAAGGTTGTGAAAAAGTGACAGCCGCTTGTCAACGCCCGCCGGTCTCGCATAGGGCGGCGTTGCCCTGTAAGTTGGCGATCAAAACAGGTCTCATCATGGATGTCCTCACCCTTCCTCGCCCCGCCTGGATGACCGAGGATCTCGTGCTGCTCGAACAGCAAGCGCGGCGCTTCATTGCTGCCGAATACGTGCCGCATCTCGAGACCTGGAACGAGCAGGGCATGTACGATCGCGAAGTGTGGAACAGAGCCGGCGCGGCGGGGCTGCTTTGCCCGGCGATCCCCGAACAATACGGTGGCGCCGGGGGTACCTTCGCGCACGAAGCGGTTATCGGCCGGGAACTGAGCCTTGCGGGTTTCGACTCGTTCGGCGCGCCGCTCCATTCCGGCATCGTTGCGCCTTATATCCTGCACTACGGCACAGACGAGCAGAAGCGGCGGTGGCTTCCCAAACTCGTCACCGGCGAACTGGTCGGCGCAATCGCCATGAGCGAGCCCGGCACCGGTTCTGACCTGCAAGGTGTGCGCACGACGGCGAAGAAGTCCGGCAACGGTTATGTACTCAACGGATCAAAGACCTTCATCACCAACGGCCAGTACGCCAACCTGATCATCGTGGTCGCCAAGACCGACGCGAACGCGGGCGCCAGCGGCGTATCGCTGATGGTGGTGGAAACCGATCATGCGGCCGGCTTCCGACGCGGCCGCAAGCTCAAGAAGCTAGGCCTCGATTGTGCCGACACCTCCGAATTGTTCTTTGAGGACGTAAAGCTGCCACCGGAGAATTTGCTTGGCGCCGATGAGGGGCAGGGCTTCGCGCAGCTGATGAACGATCTGCCGCGCGAACGCCTTATCGTCGCGGTTCATGCCCAGGCGATGATCGAACGCGCACTGGCTCTCACCATCGACTACGTCAAGCAACGGCAGGCGTTCGGCAAGAAGATCATCGAATTTCAGAACACCCAATTCGTGCTCGCTGAATGCAAATCTGAGGCGACGATCGCACGAGTGTTCCACGACCATTGCATCGAGCGCTATCTCAACGGCGGGCTCGATACGGTCACCGCCTCCATGGCCAAATATTGGATCACCGATGTGCAGGGAAAGATCATCGACCGCTGCCTGCAGCTGTTCGGCGGCTATGGCTATATGGAGGAATTTCCCATCTCGCGCATGTATCGCGATGCGCGAGTGATGCGTATCTACGCTGGCACCAACGAGATCATGAAGCTTTTGATCGCAAGGAGCTTGTAGCCGGTGCAGGCGCAAGAGGGGCGGTGGTATCGTCCCTCCGGCGTGCGGACGGCAGGAAGAGCGAGCGAGTCCAATCAATGCCCAAGATCGACATCGGAAGCATTCCGGCGCAGCAGATCACCTCTTATCCGAAAGAATTCGCCCCGGTGATCTCCGGGCGCGAAAAGCAGCGGATCGGTGATGCGGCTGGTTTGACGCAGTTCGGTGTCAATATCACGCGCATCAAGGCGGGCTCCGCTTCGGCGCTGCGCCACTGGCACGAACACGAGGACGAATTCATTTACATGCTCGAAGGCGAACTCGTCTTGCGGGAGAACGATGGCGAGAGCCTGCTCAAGCCCGGAGATGCCGCGGGATTCAAATCCGGCAGCGGCATCGCGCATTGCCTAGTCAACCGCACCAACCGCGATGCGGTTTATCTCGAGGTCGGCACGCGCGCCAAGAATGAGCGCGTGCATTATCCCGATGTCGATTTCATGATGGAGCGCGACGGGTCTGACCGCCGTTACTACCGCAAGTCGGGCGAGCCGATTCGGGACTAGGGCGTGCCAGAGGGCGCGTGCCAAAGATCGAGATTGCGGAGGCGGCAATGCGCCGCAACTTGCGCCGATCGCGAATCCCGTCCGACCATCACCGAGCAGCTCGCTCGGCGATGTCAGGGGTCCACGTCGATCCGGGTCGATCTCACCTGGCGCGGCCCTGGCGTCGCCTCTGCAAAGGATAATGCCTCACTGAGACGAGCAGGCAAACGGCCGCGCCATGACGCTGCCATCCAGAACTGACATACTGCCGCGGCGCGACCGCGATCGGCGGGGTCGACCAAAGTAGGAGGCAGGCTCATGAAACTGTACATGCATCCGGTATCGATGACCTCCAGGCCGATCCGCCTGTTCATCGCCGAGAACAAGATTGAGTGCGACGAGGAGGTGGTCGACCTGATGCAGGGCGCGCACCACCAGGAACCCTACGCGTCGCTCAACCCGAACCAACTCGTGCCGATGCTGGTCGACGGCGATCTCAGGCTCACTGAAAGCTCGGCGATCCTGAAATACCTGGCCGACAAGATCGGCTCGCCGGCCTACCCGAAGGACTTGAAGCAGCGCGCCAAGGTCAATGAGGCAATGGACTGGGTCAACACCAACTTCTATCGCGACTGGGGCTACGGTCTCGCCTATCCGCAGCTCTTCCCTCATCACAAGCGGCGCAGCGATGAGGCCCATGCCGGCACGATCGAATGGGGCCAAAGAAATTCGCAAAATTGGCTCAAGCTGCTCAATGACTATTGGATCGGGCCGAAGCGCTATTTGTGCGGCGATCATATTACGATTGCCGACTATTTCGCCGCCGGCATCGTCACGCTCGGCGAGCTCATCGGCTGCGATTTTGCGGCCTATCCCAACATCCAGCGCTGGCTTGCCAGCATGAAGAAGCTGCAGAGCTGGTCGGGCGTCAACCAGGAATTCTACGGCCTGCGCGAGATGATCAAGGGACAGAACTTCGTACGAGTATAACGGCCGACAGACGAGGCACGACGAAGGGCAGTTGGCCCTTTGCTCCTCGACCTTCATGATCCGTCCGGACCCAATTGCCCTGCCTTGCAGCTGCCGTGTAAGGTCGCGGCCCTTTTGGCCCGGAACCCGCGTATGGCTCGCGACCAAGTCGACATGACGCCGATCGAGACGCGCGAGGAACTCGTTGCGTGGTTCGAAGCCGGCAGCAAGCCGAAGTCGCGGTTTCGCATCGGCACCGAGCACGAGAAGTTCGTGTTCACCATCGAGGGCCACAACCCGGTACCCTATGAAAGCCGGCGCGGCATTCGCGCGCTGCTCGAAGGCATGCAGCACCTGCTCGGATGGGAACCGATCATCGAGGATGGAAACGTCATCGGTCTATTCGACGTGACCGGCGGCGGCGCGATCTCGCTCGAACCCGGTGGCCAGTTCGAGCTTTCGGGCGCTCCCGTCGAGACCGTGCATCAGACCAACTCGGAACTCATGGCGCATCTTGCGCAGGTCAAGGAAATCGCGCGGCCGCTCGGTATCGGCTTTCTAGGGCTCGGCATGACGCCGAACTGGAGCCGCGCCCAAATCCCGATAATGCCCAAGGGCCGCTACCGCATCATGACAGCGTACATGCCTAGGGTGGGCAAACATGGCCTCGACATGATGTACCGAACCTGCACGGTGCAGACCAACCTCGACTACTCCAATGAAGCCGACATGGTAAAAAAGCTGCGGGTTTCTCTGGCGCTGCAACCGGTCGCCACCGCGATGTTCGCCAATTCGCCTTTTACCGAGGGTAAACCCAACGGCTTTCTCTCGTTCCGCTCGGAAATCTGGCGCGACACCGATCCCGATCGCTCAGGCATGTTGCCGTGGGCATTCGAGCCAGGTATGGGCTTCGAGCGCTACGTCGACTATGCGCTCGATGTGCCGATGTATTTCGTCAAGCGTGGGGAACGCTATATCGACGTCGCTGGCCAATCGTTCCGCGACCTGATGCAGGCGAGGCTTCCAGGCTTGCCCGGCGAGCGCGCCACCATCTCCGATTGGGCGAACCATGTCTCGACGATCTTTCCGGAAGTGCGGCTCAAGCGCTACCTTGAAATGCGCGGCGCGGACGGAGGCCCCTGGCGGCGGCTACCGGCACTGCCGGCTTACTGGGTAGGGCTTCTCTACGATGACCACTCTTTGGACGCCGCCTGGGATCTGGTCAAGAATTGGACGGCTGCCGAACGCCAAAAGCTCCGCGACGATGTGCCAAAATATGGATTTGCGGCGGTGATTGCGGGGCGCAATGTGCTCGATCTCGCGAAGACGACGCTCGCTCTGGCCGAGAAGGGACTTGCCCGGCGTCGGCGGCTGGATGCCAGCGGCACCGACGAGAGCCGTTATCTCCGTCCGATCGAGGAATATGTTGTGCGTGGCATCACTCCAGCGGAGGAACTGCTAGAGAAATTTCATGGAGTTTGGCACGGCAGCGTCGAGCCGGTGTTCAAGGAATACGCATACTGATAAGGTGAAATCGGCCGGCGTCCGTATCCGGGCCCTGCTTTCCGTTCGCGGCTCGCTATAAATTTGGATCGCGGAATGCCGGGTTCGAGCAACTCGAACGGAAAACAATGCGTCGGCGTGATTGGTCGCAGGTGACAGCGTCCCAGCACTGGGAAAGCCGGATTTCCGATCTCGACGCAAGCCGGCGCCACCGCGGATCGATGGTACACCGACGCGCATCGCCAACATTTTCAATGCCGCCGATCTGCCGGTCAGGGTTTCGCTAAGAGAATGATGGTCGTCGGCGTTCATCGGCCTTCGCGCGACCGCTATGTCCTTGGAACGGTAGGATGGCGAAGCGCACGCTGTCCGTAGCCCGGTTGGGGTGCGGGGGGTGCGAGCTTCGTCATGCTCGAGCGGGGCTGCCTGTCAGCTCACACGGCACTCGCCTGCGCTCGGGCGCTTCTCTAACATGGATGCGATAGCGGGGCGGAGCGAGAGGCAGCGCATGAGTCGGGATTGGCTTAGGCTGGCTTTTGGCTTGCTGCTCGCACTCGCTCCGTTCGGTACCACTGCCCGGGCGCAGGTCGGCTTCGACCGCCCGGGCGGCGACTATGCCAGCTTTCCCATGCGTTCCGGCGACCCGGCCCAGTGCGCCGCCCGCTGCGAGCGGGATTCGCGCTGCCGCGCCTGGGGCTTTTCCTATCCGGTAACCGAAAGTGCCAATGCAGTGTGTTGGCTAAAATCCAGGGTGATGCCGCGGATCGCCTCGACATGCTGCGTGTCCGGGGTACGGGGGACCGGAGTCATCGAGCCGCGCAGCGGACCGGTCGAATTCGGCGTCGATCGAACCGGCGGCGATTATCGACATTTCGAGATCCCGGACGACTCCAGTGGCAAGAGCTGTGAGGTCGCTTGTGAAGCTGAGGAGGGCTGCCGCGCCTGGACCTACGTGCGGCCAGGCTATGTCGGGTCGGCGGCGGTTTGCTATCTCAAGAACCATATCACCCGTCCGGTGCGCAAACCATGCTGCATTTCTGGTGTGGTGAGGTAGTCGACGGCAACCGCATCGCAGGCTGCAAGTTCTAATGAGTGGGATGAATCGGCCGTTTGCTCACCGAACGTGCGTGAGACGGTGACCGAGAGCGATCATGCCACTTCGGCCCTGCTTCCCGCGGGGCTGCCGATCGAGCCGCGGCAGAGCGTGCGAATTTTGCGGCCGGAGACCAAATCGCTTTTCATCCTGTTCCGCCAACGGTGATACGGTCCATGCGCAGGGTGGGTTGTCCGACGCCAACCGGCACGCCCTGGCCGTTCTTGCCGCACGTGCCGATGCCGGGATCAAGCTCGAGGTCATTGCCGATCATGCCGATGCGGTTGAGGTCGGTCGGGCCGTTGCCGATCAGCATCGCGCCCTTGAGCGGCTGTGCAAGCTTGCCATCCTCGATCTTGTAGGCCTCGGTGACCTGGAATACGTACTTGCCCGAGGTAATGTCGACCTGGCCGCCGCCGAAACTGACGGCATAGATGCCAGTCTTCACCGAGGCGATGATCTCGCCGGGATCGCGCTCGCCGGCGAGCATGTAGGTATTTGTCATGCGCGGCATGGGCACGTGGGCATAGCTTTGCCGCCGGCCATTGCCCGTCGGCTTCATGCCCATGAGACGCGCATTCTGACGGTCCTGCATATAGCCGACCAGGATGCCATCCTCGATAAGCACGGTCCGATTGGTCGGCGTGCCCTCATCGTCGATCGAAAGCGAGCCGCGCCGCTGCGCAATGGTGCCGTCGTCGACGACGGTGACGCCCTTCGAGGCGACACGCTGCCCCATCAGGCCGGCGAAAGCCGAGGTTTTCTTGCGGTTGAAATCACCTTCAAGCCCGTGACCCACTGCCTCGTGCAGCATGACACCAGGCCATCCAGGCCCGAGCACCACATCCATCTCGCCAGCTGGCGCGGGCACCGCCGCGAGATTGACCAGGGCCTGGCGCACGGCATCGTCGGCCGCGCCCTGCCAAGCCTGCGTTTCCAAGAAGCGCGAGAAGCCCTCGCGCCCCCCATAGCCGTGACTGCCGGCCTCCTGGCGATCACCGTCCCCGGCGACGACCGAGACATTGACACGCACTAGCGGGCGTACGTCACGGTAGCTTTCGCCATCGCCGCGCAGCATCTCGATGACCTGCCAAGTCGCGCCGAACGAGATCGATACCTGTCGCACGCGCGGGTCCTTCGCCCGGGCATAGGCGTCGATGGTCTCCAACAGGCGCACTTTAGTCTCGAAAGCCGGCGCTCCGAGCGGATTGTCGTCGCCATAGAGACGGACATTGGTGCGCCCGGGCGGCTCCGCATAGCGGCCGGAATAGCCTCCTTTGACCGCTCGCACCGCGTCCGCCGCGCGCGTCAGCGCTGCTTCGGAGAGGTCGGAGGAGTGCGCATATCCTACGGCCTCGTCCTTGACGGCGCGTAGCCCAAAGCCCTGGTCGGTGTTGTAGGTCGCTTGCTTGAGCCGTCCGTTATCGAACACAAGCATCTCGGACTGGGCATATTCGAGATAAAGCTCGCCATCGTCGGCTCCTTCGAGGCCATGGGCGAGGTGCCTGCGTACATCCTGGCGGTCGAGGCCGGCACGGTCGAGAAGCGAGATGGTGTGTGAGGTCATGGGCGGAATCCAGATGTGGGTGCCGAGCCAAAGATAATCGCCCTCGCACCAAGTTGCGAGGTGCCCCGCCGGAACCAGGTCTGACGCAAAAAGGGGCTGAGCGCGGACGACCTACGGTAGCTTGTCGTAGCCTTCGCCGAAACCCTTCAGGCTCATCGGAAAACCGATGCCTTCTTCGGGAGTTTGAAAGATGATGAACGTCGCAGTCTGGCCCGTGCGCAGCTGTTTGACCAAATTGTCATCCATGACCACCTCCGCAACGCAGCCATTGGGCAGGCAGCGTACGAAGCCGGCGCGACCGACATCGACCTGGTCGATCTTCAGCCCCAGGCCGGAAGGTAGCAGCACGCCAACGGGCGCGACGACGCGCATGAGCCGGCTCTTCTGATCGGCGGTCTTGAGCACGATCACGGTGAGGCCGACATTGGCGCGATCCTCCGCCGTGACGCTCTGGATCAGGGCGCACTGTTCCCCTTGGGCGCCGGGCGGCGTGTCGCAGCGGACCTGCCAGTCGTTGTGGACCGATTTGACCGCGCCCTGCGCGGTGGCGCGCTCGGCCGTCCCGACCGAGGCTGCCAGCACTGCTGCGGTGACCGCCAGCAGCGACCTCATTGTGTGAAAAACCTTCCCCGGGCCGAATGAACCCATAGTATCCGCGCCTCGAATCCAGCCGCGCGCCCCGCTATCCCGACTGACCGAATCAAGCCTTCGGGCCATGGTCGGACCTACGTGTCAAGGATTAGTAAAACAAGGCATTGTGGCCGAGAAAGGGTCGAGTCGATGTCCCCCCTGGCCGCTCCCGGTCGCCCGGCCTTTAGCCGCATGGGCGATATGGCAGGGGTGCATTGCGATGGCGCCGGAATTATGGTTTGAGAGACCGGGATTCCCCTCAGGTCCCGCCGCACGCGCGCCGAGGAGCCCGCCTAGGCAGCCGTAACCCGTGGCGGGTGCTGTGCTCCATGCGGGCGGCCGCCGCGGCTCCGGGCCGTGCCGCGCGGTGTGGCGGACGCCTCAGAGCCTCATTCGAAGGAGCAATGCCGACGATGTTGGTGCTCAAGCGGTTGACCATATGGGCGGTGACGATCCTCGCCGCATTGGCGGGCGGGGAAGCCGCCTTGGCCGGACTTGGCCAGCCTTCGCCGTGGCAATTGGGGCTGCAGCAACCGGCTACGCCGGTGATGGAGAACATCATCGGGTTCCATGATTTCCTGCTCTACATCATCACCGGCATCGCCGGTTTCGTGCTCGTATTGCTGGTCGTCGTCATGGTGCGCTTCAATGCGCGCGCCAATCCGGTTCCCTCTCGGACCACGCACAACACGCTGCTCGAAGTCGCATGGACGATCGTGCCCATCCTCATCCTCGGGGTGATCTTCATTCCTTCCATCAAGCTGCTTTTCTATCAACTGAATCTCCCCGAGGCAGATATCACGGTCAAAGCGACCGGCAAGCAGTGGTACTGGAGCTACAGCTATCCGGACAACGGCCAATTCGAGTTCGATTCGTTGATGCTCAAGGAGAACGAGCGCAAGGATGGCCAGCCCAGACTGCTGGCTGTCGACAACGAGATGGTAGTGCCGGTTAACAAGACCGTCCGCGTGATCACTACGGGCGCCGACGTGATCCATTCGTTCGCGGTGCCGTCGTTCGGCATCAAGATCGACGCCGTTCCCGGGCGCATCAACGAGACCTGGTTCAAGGCGATGCGGGAAGGCGTCTATTACGGCCAGTGCTCTGAATTGTGCGGCAAGGATCATGCCTTTATGCCGATCGCGGTTCGCGCGGTCAGCGAGCAGGCTTTCGCCGCCTGGGTCGAAGAGGCGAAGAAAAAGTACGCCCGCGATGAAATGCCGCCGTCGACAAATGTCGCGGCGGCTCAATCGACGCCCCGGTGAAGCCGCGTGGCGGCGGGACGTTGAGCGGGCGACAACTCGAAGGACTGGAGTCATGGCTGCGACGACGATAGCTCACGGCGAGGAGCACCACGATTATCCGCATGGTTGGCGGCGCTATCTTTATTCGACCAATCACAAGGACATCGGCACGATGTACCTCGTGTTCGCGCTGGTCGGCGGATTGGTCGGCGGTGTGCTGTCGATCGGCATGCGGCTCGAGTTGATGCATCCGGGTTTGCAGTTCTTCCACGACGCCCACATGTTCAATGTATTCACGACCGCGCATGGGCTGATCATGATCTTTTTCATGGTCATGCCAGCGATGATCGGCGGCTTCGGCAACTGGATGGTGCCGCTGATGATCGGGGCGCCCGACATGGCATTCCCGCGCATGAACAACATCTCGTTCTGGCTGCTGCCGGCGTCCTTCACGCTGCTGATCATCTCGCTGTTCGTCGAGGGCGAGCCTGGAGCTCCCGGGGTTGCCGCGGGATGGACGATCTATGCACCGCTGTCGACCACAGGCCATCCGGGCCCCGCCGTCGACTTCGCCATTCTGTCGCTGCATCTTGCCGGCGCCTCGTCGATCCTCGGCGCGATCAACTTCATCACGACCATCTTCAATATGCGCGCGCCCGGCATGACGATGCACAAGATGCCGCTGTTCGTGTGGTCGCAGCTAGTGACGGTGTTCCTCATTCTGCTCGCGATGCCGGTGCTCGCGGGCGGCATCACCATGCTGCTGACCGACCGCAATTTCGGCACCACCTTCTTTACTCCGGGGGGCGGCGGCGACCCGATCCTGTTCCAGCACCTGTTCTGGTTCTTCGGGCATCCCGAAGTCTACATCCTGATCGTCCCGGGCTTCGGCATGATCAGCCAGATCGTTGCGACCTTCTCGAAAAAGCCGGTCTTCGGTTATCTCGGCATGGCCTATGCCATGGTTGCAATCGGCGGTATCGGCTTTGTGGTGTGGGCGCACCATATGTACACCGTCGGCATGTCGACCGCCGCGCAAGCCTATTTCGTGGTTGCGACCATGGTGATCGCGGTGCCGACCGGCGTAAAGATTTTCTCATGGATCGCCACCATGTGGGGCGGCTCGCTCGAGTTCAAGACACCCATGCTGTGGGCGATCGGTTTCATCTTCCTGTTCACGGTCGGCGGCGTGACGGGCGTGGTGCTGGCCAATGCCGGCGTCGACCGTTCCCTGCAGGATACCTACTACGTGGTGGCGCACTTCCATTACGTGCTCTCGCTCGGCGCCGTCTTCACCATCTTCGCCGGCTGGTATTACTGGTTCCCGAAAATGAGCGGCTACATGTACTCGGAGACCATCGGCAAACTGCACTTCTGGGTCACCTTCATCGGCGTGAACTTGGTGTTCTTCCCTCAGCACTTCCTCGGGCTTGCCGGCATGCCGCGGCGCATTGCCGACTATCCCGACGCTTTTGCCGGTTGGAACATGGTCTCGTCGGTCGGCTCCTACATCTCGGGGGTCGGCGCGTTGATATTCTTCTTCGGCGTGGCTCATGCCTTCATGCGCAAGGTGAAAGCGGCGGACAATCCTTGGGGTGCAGGCGCGACCACGCTCGAATGGACGCTGCCCTCGCCGCCGCCGTTCCACCAATACAACGAGCTGCCGCTGATCAAGTGACGGCGGAGCGCCCCGTTGGGGGGGAACTCCGCCAAATGGGTGAGCCATCCAACATCTGAGCGCAGGATCGATGTCCCTAATCAGCGAAGGCGCAGAGTTCACGAGACGCAGCGCGGCGTGGCCTCGTCACCAGCCGAGCATTGCGAGCGTCGGCGACTACGTAGCACTGATGAAGCCGCGGGTCATGTCGCTCGTCGTCTTCACCGCGCTGGTCGGCCTCATGGTCGCGCCCGGACATATCCATCCGGTCATCGGGTTCACTGCGCTTCTGTGCATCGCGGTTGGTGCCGGCGCCGCGGGCGCGCTCAACATGTGGTACGACGCCGACATCGACGCGGTGATGACGCGTACCTCTCGTCGACCCATCCCTCAGGGCCGCGTCGCGCCCGGTGAGGCGCTCGCCTTTGGTATGGTGCTGGCTGCGTTCGCGGTGGGCGTGCTCGGTGTGCTCGTGAGTTGGCTCGCCGCGGCGTTGCTCGCCTTCACCATCTTTTTCTACGTTGTTGTCTACACCGTGTGGCTCAAACGTACGACGCCCCAGAACATCGTCATTGGCGGCGCCGCCGGCGCGTTTCCTCCCATGATCGGTTGGGCGGCTGCGACCGGCGCTATCTCGATCGAACCATGCCTTCTCTTCCTCATCATTTTCTTTTGGACGCCCCCGCATTTCTGGGCGCTCTCGCTCGTTCGCGCCGACGACTATGCCCGTGCCCGGGTGCCGATGCTGCCGGTCGTTGCCGGAGCGGAAGAGACGCGGCGGCAGATTTTGTTGTATTCCGCCATTCTCGTGCCGGTCGGCGCGGCGCCGTGGCTGCTCGGCTATGCTCATGCGATCTATGGGCTGACTGCGCTCTTGGCCGGCGCGCTGATGGTGGCGTTCGCTTGGCGCGTGCGCCGCGAGCGGGAAGGCGAGCGGGCTGAACGCGCGGCGCACCATCTTTTCGCTTTCTCCATCCTCTATCTGTTCGTCCTGTTCGCGGTGTTGCTGCTGGAGGATGGCCCGGGTGGGCTCCTCAGCCGTGCGGCATGGGGCATCGGCGATGGATGAAAAGCCGCAATGGATCGTCCTCAGCGAAGAGCAGAAGCGCAGCCGGCGCGCGCGGTCAATCGCGATTGCGCTCGCGCTCGGCGCGCTCGTCGTCTTGTTCTACCTCGTCACGCTGGTGAAGGGACCGGCCGTGTTGAACCGTCCGTTGTGATCGTGATGAATGCTTCGAACGGGCCTCCGCAGCGACGTCGCGATCTCATGATCGCAGCAGCGTGCGGGGTATTCGTTGCGGCGATGGTAGGTGCGGCCTACGCGGCCGTGCCGCTCTACAACTGGTTCTGCCGCACGACTGGTTTCGGCGGCACCACCCAGGTCGCTGCTGTCGCGCCGTCTCGTATCCTCGATCGCAAGCTCAAGGTGCGCTTCGACGCCAACGTTGCCGGCGGCCTCCCTTGGCGCTTGGAGCCGGAGCAGAATTCCATCGAGGTCAGGATCGGTCAGGTCGTGACCGTCCACTACAGGGCGGTCAACGAGTCGGCGCGCGAGACCGTGGGCGTTGCGTCGTACAATGTCTCCCCGCCCACCGCGGGCGCCTATTTCTCAAAGATCAACTGTTTCTGCTTCACCGACCAGCGGCTCAAGCCGGGCGAGAAACGCGACATGACGGTCGTCTTCTTCGTGGATCCAGAACTGGTGAAGGACTCGGAGCAGGACAGCCTCGATACCATCACACTATCCTACACAATGTATCCGGCACGCCAGACTGAGACGCCACGGGCGGATATTGGCGCAACGCTTGCAGCAGGACGAAGCTGAAACGAAAGAGCGCAGTGCCCTAGGCGCTGCTGCGTTACCCAGAGACGGAGAAGCCCAAGATGGCCGACGCGCACGCCAAGCCGCATCACGACTATCACCTTGTCGAGCCGAGCCCGTGGCCAGCGGTCGGCTCGTTCTCCGTATTCATGGCGGCGGTCGGCGGCATTATGTGGATGCATCATATGTCCGCGGCCGCGCCGTATATTTTCGGCATCGGTGTCATCGGCATCGCCTACACCATGATTGGTTGGTGGAGCGACGTCGCTCGGGAAGCGACCTACCAGGGCTATCACACGCCGGTCGTGCAGATCTCCCATCGGTATGGGATGATTCTGTTCATCGGCTCCGAAGTGATGTTCTTCGTGGCTTGGTTTTGGGCGTATTTCAACAGCGCATTGTTCCCGGCCGATATGCAACAGATCACGCGGGAACAGTTGTTCGGCGGAGTGTGGCCGCCGAAGGGAATCGAGACCTTCGACCCGTGGCATCTGCCGCTCTTGAACACGCTAATCCTGCTCACCTCGGGTACCACCGTGACCTGGGCGCACCACGCGCTTTTGGAGAATGACCGCCAGGGACTCAAACAGGGCCTGATCCTGACGATCGCTCTGGGTCTCGCGTTCACCTGCGTGCAGGCCTACGAGTACAGTCATGCCGGGTTCAATTTCAGCGGAAACATCTATGGTGCCACCTTCTTTATGGCGACGGGGTTTCACGGCGCGCACGTGATCATCGGCTCAACCTTCCTCATCGTGTGTTTAATCCGCGCCTATCTCGGCCATTTCACGCCGACGCAGCATCTTGGTTTCGAGTTCGCCGCCTGGTACTGGCATTTCGTCGACGTGGTCTGGATCTTCCTTTTCTCCTGCATCTATGTCTGGGGCTCCGCCGGAGAAGTCGCGGCGCATGCCGCCGGCCACTGAGCGAGGCGAAAGGAAGGCGGGCTGTCGCGGGTGCCGCGCCAAGCCGTCGATCAAGGGGAGCGGTGCGGCGCTCCCCTGTTGATCGGCAAGTTGTCGAGACTTCGATCAGCGGCAAGTCGGGCCCGGAGTGCCGATGACCCATGCCCCAGGTCTCGGCAGCTGCCGATCGGAGGTCAGTCATGGCCGACTACGACGCAATCATCATCGGAACTGGGCAGGCCGGCCCGGCCTTGTCGCGGCGACTCGTGGCCGCAGGTTGGAAAGTCGCCATCGTTGAGCGCAAGTTTTTCGGCGGTACTTGCGTCAATACCGGCTGCACCCCGACCAAAACCTTGGTCGCGAGCGCCTATGCGGCGCATCTCGCGCGTCGCGCTGCGGAGTATGGCGTGACGGTCTGCGGCCCGATCGGTGTCGACATGAAGGCGGTGAAGGCGCGCAAGGACGCCGTTGTGGGCGCGTCGCGCAGTGCCGTCGAGCGATCCTTGAAGACCCTGAAGGGATGTACGGTCTATGAAGGCCACGCCCGCTTCATCGGACCGAATGAGGTCGAGGCCGACGATGAGGTGCTCAGGGCCAGCAAGATTTTCATCAATGTGGGCGGCCGCGCTTTGATCCCGCCGATCCCCGGGCTCGACCAAGTCCCTTACCTCACCAACAGCTCAATGATGGAGGTGGATTTCCTGCCCCCGCATTTGGTCGTGCTGGGAGGCAGCTATGTCGGCCTCGAATTTGCACAGGTCTATCGCCGCTTCGGGAGCGAAGTCACGGTTATCGAACTGGCCCCGCGCCTCATCGCGCGAGAGGACGAGGATGTCTCACGCGCCATTGCCGAGATTCTGAAGGAGGAAAATATCGACATCCGCGTCAACAGCAAGGTGATCGGGGTGGCCAAGCGGGGCGACAGCATCGCGGTCACGGTCGAGGCTGCGGGTACCAGATCACAAGTCACCGGCTCTCACCTGTTGCTGGCGATCGGCCGGCGGCCGAACACCGACGACCTCGGCCTCGACAAGGCCGGCGTTGCCACCGATCCCCGCGGTTACATTCAGGTCGACGACCAGTTGCGCACCAACGTACCCGGCATCTGGGCTTTGGGAGACTGCAACGGCCGTGGCGCCTTCACCCACACTTCCTACAACGATTTTGAAATCGCTGCGGCGAACCTTCTCGATAAGGATTCCCGGCGCATCAGCGACCGCATCGTCGCCTATGCGCTTTACACCGATCCCCCGCTTGGACGTGCCGGCATGACCGAGGCGGATATCCGCAAATCCGGCCGGCCGGCGCTGGTCGCGACCATAGCCATGGAAGACGTGAGCCGAGCCTATGAGAAAGGCGAGACCAAAGGCTTCATGAAGATTTTGGCCGACCAGGAGACGAAACAAATCCTTGGGGCCTCACTTTTGGGCCTTTCGGGCGATGAGGTTATTCACTGCATCCTCGATGTCATGTACGCCAAGGCGCCTTTCACCGTCCTGCAGCGGGCTGTGCACATTCATCCGACGGTCTCGGAGTTCGTTCCCTCCATGATGGAAGACCTCGTGCCGTTGCGGCCCGCCGAGGCAGGAACAATCTGAAGCACTCATAGGGGCTTGAGAATTGAGCCACGACACGCCATCTCGCAGGCAGCGCTTTCGAGAAAGGTTTGAGCGGTGACCCAACCGCCCGATACACCGCCGTCGCCGGTCGTGGCCGGACTCCTGGGCCAATGTCCGCGTTGCGGCAAAGGCTCGCTATTTAGAGGGTTTCTCACGCTCCGTCCGCGTTGCGAGTGTTGCGGCCTCGACTTTTCGTTTGTCGATTCCGCGGACGGACCGGCATTTTTCGTCATGTTCTTTTCCGGGTTCATCGTTGCCGGATCGGCGCTGGCCGTGGAGATCCTGTATGCGCCGCCATACTGGGTGCACGCCCTGCTGTGGTTGCCGCTGATCCTGATCACGACCTTATTGCCGTTGCGTCCGGTCAAGGGCCTCCTGATCGCGCTACAATATCATCACAAGGCTGCGGAGAGCCGCTTTACCGGCGGCGAAGCGCCGTGAAGGTGAGGCCTGCGCGATGGCGGGCCGGCGTCGCAGTTCCAGCCACGTTCGCGCTCACGGCGCTCGTCGGCTTTGTCGGGCTCGGCACCTGGCAAATCCAGCGCAAGGCCTGGAAGGAGACGCTGATCGCCACCCTGGAGCAGCGTCTTTCCGCGCCTGCGGCCGATCTGCCCTCGCGCGCCCGCTGGGCGAGGCTCGATCCGGCGCACGATGAGTTCCGTCGCGTGAAATTTCCTGCCGCGTTTGTGCCCGGCGCGGAAGCCCTAGTCTACGCCAGGGGCTCGGCCTTGCGCAGCGACGTATCCGGTCCCGGTTATTGGGTATTTGCTCCGGCCCGGCTTGCGGCCGGCGGACTGATCGTCATCAATCGTGGTTTCGTGCCGGAGGGACGTCAGGATCCGGCAACGCGCGCGGCCGGCGAGGTCGTCGGCACTACCGACTTGGTCGGCGTGATGCGCTGGCCGGAAACCCGCGCCGCCTTCTCGCCAAAGGATGAACCTGAGCGCAATCTTTGGTTCGTGCGCGACCCCGCTGCGATCGCATCGGCCAAGGGCTGGGGCGACGTGGCTCCCTTCTTCGTTGAACTGGAAAGTCCGCAGCCTCCAGGGGCGCTTCCGCGCGCGGGCGCGCTCAAGGCGAACTTGCGCAATCAGCATCTACAATACGCGATCACCTGGTACGGACTCGCCTTGGTCGTAGTGGTGATGTTTGTGTACTGGCTTAGCGATCGTCGCCGAGCCGCGCAGGCAGCGTGACGCGCGCGGCGCTTCCTTGTGGAAGGCCCGCCTTCCCACTATCTTGCACGCCGTTGCCTGTGCGCCTTGCGTCGGGAACGGAAGTGAATTCAATAGGTTATACGGCTACCCGGCGGGCGACCAAGCCCGGCGCAGGGGCCGCCTAGCCTCAATCGGAGCGGCCCGTGCGTTATGTCTCTACCAGGGGCGAGGCCCCGCCGCTCGGTTTCGTCGAGGCGACGCTGGCAGGGCTTGCGCGCGACGGCGGGCTCTACGTGCCTGCCGGCTGGCCGCGGCTGGGCAAGGACACGATTGCGGGCTTCGCCGGCCGGCCCTATGCCGAAGTCGCCGCCGAAGTCATCCGCCCGTTCCTCGGCGAGGCCATTCCGGAACATGACTTTGCCCGCATGACCCGCGAGGCCTACGGCAATTTCCGCCATCCCGCGGTCGCCCCGCTTGTGCAGTTCGGCGTGAACGATTTCATACTCGAGCTGTTCCACGGGCCCACGCTCGCGTTCAAGGACGTGGCCATGCAGCTCCTTGGTCGGCTCATGGACCAAATGCTCACGGCGCGCGGGGAGCGCAGTACCATCGTTGTCGCGACTTCGGGCGACACCGGCGGCGCCGCGATCGAGGCCTTCCGCGGTCGCGGACGGGTGGATATTTTCGCGCTCTTTCCGCAAGGCCGTATTTCTGACGTGCAGCGGCGGATGATGACGACGGTCGAGGACCAGAATGTCCATGCGCTGGCGATCGACGGCACGTTCGATGATTGCCAGGCGATCGTGAAGGGCATGTTCAACCACGCCGCGTTTCGCGACCGAGCGCGGCTGTCTGGCGTAAATTCCATCAACTGGGCGCGCATCGTCGCACAAGTGGTCTACTACTTCACGGCCGCCGTCGCACTCGGCTCGCCGCGCCGCAAGGTTTCCTTCACCGTGCCGACCGGCAATTTCGGCGACGTTTATGCGGGCTATGTTGCGCTCTGCATGGGCTTGCCTGTCGAGCGGCTGGTGATCGCCACCAACGTCAACGACATCCTCGTTCGCACAATCGCCACCGGCATTTATGATTTGCGCGAGGTGGTGGCCACGTCCTCGCCCTCCATGGATATCCAGGTGGCGTCGAATTTCGAGCGCCTGTTGTTCGAGGTTCACGGTCGCGAGGGCCGCGCGGTACGCGCGCTTATGTCGTCGCTCGCCCAGTCGCGCCGGTTTGCGCTGTCGGTGCGCGCGCTGTCCGGGATACGCGCGGTGTTTTCCGCCGGCCGGGCGGACGAGAGTGAAACCGCCGCGACCATCCGTACCGTGCGGCGGGAGACTGGCCGTTTCATCGATCCCCACACCGCCGTGGGCGTCGCGGTCGCCGAGAAAGAAGCTCGCGACCCATCGCTGCCGATGGTGGTGCTCGGCACGGCCCACCCGGCCAAGTTCCCCGACGTCGTTGAAGCCGCCTGCGGCCTCCGGCCGCCGCTTCCCGAATGGCTCGGCGACCTCGATCAGAGGCCGGAGCGCGTCACGGCGCTGCCAGTCGACCAGATGGCCGTCGAGCACCATATTCTCTCTGTCAGTCGCGCTGCACACGAAGGAGCCGCCGCATGAGCGTCGAAGTCACGCGTCTTCCCACCGGCCTTGCGATCGTGACCGACGCCATGCCGCATTTGGAGACCGCTTCGCTTGGCGTCTGGGTCGGTTGCGGCAGTCGCGACGAGCAGCCGGACGAGCATGGCATCTCGCACCTGCTCGAGCACATGGCGTTCAAGGGTACTTCACGCCGTACTGCCCGCCAAATAGCGGAGGAGATCGAGGCGGTCGGCGGCGATCTCAACGCCGCGACTTCGATCGAGACGACCGCCTACTATGCTCGGGTCCTACGCGCCGATGTGCCGCTCGCGCTCGATGTGCTGTCCGACATCCTGGCCGATCCCTCGTTCGATCCAGATGAGCTCCGGCGCGAGCAGAATGTGATCGTGCAAGAAATCGGTGCGGTCGAGGATACTCCAGACGATCTGATCTGGGACAGGCTGCAGGATACGGCCTTCGCCGGCCAGCCCATCGGCCGGTCGATCCTCGGCACGCCTGCCACCGTACGCTCGTTCGACCGCACGCGCCTCGCCGCCTATCTCACCCGCAACTATCGTGGTCCTGAGATGGTGATCGCGGCGGCGGGTGCAGTCGAGCATCAAGCCGTGGTAGCGGAGGCGGAACGCTTGTTCGCGAGCTTCAGCGGTCCCCGGGCGCCGACTCCCGAGTCCGCGCGTTTTGTAGGTGGCTCCCGCATCGAGATGCGCGATCTCGAACAGGCGCACATCGCGCTGGCCATGCACGGATTGCCACACCGCGATCCGAATCTCTTCAGCCTACAGGTATTCACAAGCGTTCTCGGCGGCGGCATGTCCTCACGCCTGTTCCAGGAGGTGCGCGAGCAGCGCGGCCTGTGCTACGCGATTTATGCATTCCATGCACCATATTCGGACATTGGAATGTTCGGTCTCTATGCCGGGACCGATGCTGCCGATGTTGCCGAGCTGATGCGGGTCGTTGTGGGCGAGACCAGTGCGGCAGCTGAAACCATCAACGAAGCGGAAGTCGCGCGTGCGAAGGCGCAAATGAAGGCTGGATTGCTGATGGCGCTCGAAAGCTCCGGCGCGCGTGCAGAGCAGCTCGCGCGCCAGATGTTCAATTGGGGTCGACCGATTCCGCTCGACGAGCTGGTTGCGAAAATTGAAGCCGTCACGGTCGAGAGCACGCGCGCGGCCGGTCGTGCCTTGATTGCGCGCGGACGACCCGCGGTTGCCGCGCTCGGTCCCAACGCCGGGATTGAAAGTGCCGCCACGATCGCTGACAGTCTAGCCCGCCGGGCCGCGTAGATCGGACGACAGACGACGGAGTACAGAAAAGGCGTCCCTGCTGTTGGTCGCCTGGATAGCTGATTACCATGGCATTCTTCCGCACCGTCAGCTTCTCCGACCTCCTGCCTACCGTAACTGGCGATGGCGTGGTGCTGCGAGCGCCGCAGATGTCCGACTGCGCGGAATGGACAGCATTGCGGGAAGCCAGCCGCGATTTCCTTACGCCCTGGGAGCCGACCTGGCCCATCGACGACCTCACCCGATCGTCGTTCCGCCGTCGGATCAAGCGCTATTCTGAGGACCAACGCAGTGACCTCGCCTACGCCTTCTTCGTTTTCCGCAAGCGCGATGACGTTCTCCTTGGTGGACTGACGCTCGCCAATATTCGACGCGGATGCGCCCAGGCCGGCAGTCTCGGTTACTGGATGGGGGCCCCTTATGCGCGCCAAGGTCATATGACGGCCGCGGTCAACGCCGTGATTCCGTTCGCGTTCGAAACACTGAAGCTTCACCGGATCGAAGCGGCGTGCATTCCGGCCAACATCGCGTCGGTGCGACTACTGGAGAAGACCGGTTTCAAGCGCGAGGGCTTTGCGCGCCAGTATCTTTGCATCGACGGTATTTGGCAGGATCACTTACTCTTCGCCCGTCTCAAGGATGACCTCTGATAACGTCGCCTCTGGCCTTGGGGACGCCACGGTTTCATGGGTATAAACGTCTGAGGCGATGCGGGGGTCTTGGAGAAAGCTGAGCGATTTCAATGGGTCCGGGGTGGGGTCACGAAAGGCCGGCTCGGTGCCGCGTGGGTACGCTGATCGTGAGTGCCCTCGCGCTGTCCGGGTGCTCGCTCGCGTCCAGCATTGGATCCTCCGATAATTCGCCCTCGTTGGGCAGCCGGTTCGCGAACTTTTTCTCCGGTGCGACGCCGGGTGTCAGCCAGCCGCGCTCGCCGACACCGTCCGCACCTGAAATCGAATGTCCGGGCGTAGATATTCGCACCGGCGCATCGACCATGAACATCGCCGCCAAGTCCGGCGACGCGACCGCCGGCGACCTACGCTACCAACTATCGTTCGGGCAAACCGCTCGCGAGTGCGCGGTGCAGAGCGGTAGCATGGTCATCAAGGTCGGCGTCCAGGGCCGCGTCATACTTGGGCCAATGGGCGGTCCGGGGAAGGTCGATGTCCCGCTACGTTACGCGGTGGTGCGCGAGGGTCCGCAGCCCAAGACGATTGTGACCAAATTCAAGCGGATTCCGGTAACCATTGCTCCGGATCAAAGGCACGTGCAATTCATCGACGTCGAGGAAGGATTAAGCTTCCCGATGCCGACGAACTCGGAACTGGACGCCTACGTCATTTATGTTGGGTTTGACGAGATCGGCGACAAGAACGAAAAGAAGGCGCCGAAGTCGGCAAAGAAGCTGGCACCACGTCAGCAATAGAGCGTCCTATTACAGGAACAGATCCGGCGCGGGCTTGCCGTTCGGCACGTCACTTGCGGTAAACAGAAAGTCGAAGAATCGCGCGAGCCCCGTCGCCTCCAAGCTGGCCCGGATTCGATCGGGGGCGGAGGAGGATGCCACACATTTCGGTCCGCGCAGCCAAGTGAGCGCATGGGCCGCGCGGTCTGGCACGCAGGTCCCTGCGCAGGCGCCTCAACGTTGCCGCCGCGACGGTAGCGCTGAAATTCGTGGGCAGCTTGCGATCGGTCGCCACTTCGACGGCGGCAAACACGTCGGCGGCTCGGCGCCCGAAGAAATAACGATGCACCAGCTCGGTGTGATTGGAATGCCGGCACGAGTGATCTCGTCCGCAGCAATAGCTGCAACGATTTGTTCGCTTTCAACCAGCACTCCGTTGCAATCGAAGATGAGCACCCGAACCCCCGAGCCAGCGGCCCGCCGGCGCTACGTTGGTGTTGCACTGGGCGACGAATCGCTGCGCAAGATAGGAATCGCGCGCTGATGGCAAAAATCTGGCGCGGGTCAGCTGATTGCACGGGTCGCTGGTTTTGTGACTTAAAGAGGGGGTTGGGGACTACGGGCGACCAACGATGATAGAATGACTTAGTCTAGTTAAGATTACCCTTGAGATCGGCTATACCCTTGGCGATGAGGGCGTCGGCCACCTTATCCTTGACGGAACGCGTAAGCAGCGTTTCGGCGGCGGCGACCGCAGCCTCGGCGGCGGCGGAGCGTACGTCGGAGAGTGCTTGAGCCTCGGCCTGGGCGATCTTGCTTTCCGCCATCTTGGTGCGCCGCACAACGAACTCCTCGATCTTGGCCTCGGCTTCGGCGGCAAGCCGCTCGGCCTCGGTTTTGGCGTTGGCGATGA
The DNA here is from genome assembly GCA_963712565.1 of uncultured Alphaproteobacteria bacterium. Taxonomy (GTDB): domain Bacteria; phylum Pseudomonadota; class Alphaproteobacteria; order Rhizobiales; family Xanthobacteraceae; genus VAZQ01. The sequence continues at coordinate 61,878 of CAVQIP010000016.1, forward strand.
TTGCTTGCGCCTCCTGCTCGGCCTCCTGCTGCTTGCCCTGATATGTGGCGAGCAAAGCCTCGGCTTCCGCCTTGAGCCGGCGCGCGTCGTCGAGTTCCGCCTTGATGCGCTCCCGGCGTTCATCGATGCTCTTCAGCAGGAGTTTGTGCGTCCCGAAATAGCCGAGCACCCCAACGAAGATGACAAAGGCGACGGCGACCCAGAATTCGGCTTCGAACATCGACTTCCTCAGCGTTTGAGCACGTTGCTGACGGCTTCGGCGACCTCTTGGCTCGCCGGCGCGATCCCCGTCAGGCGCTCGACGATCGCGCCTGCGGCGTCGCTCGCGATGCCGCGCACATTCGCCATCGCCGCCGATTGCGTCGCGGCGATTGTTTTCTCCGCTTCCGCGATGTGGGCATTGAGTTTCGCATCCACCTCTTTGCGACGGGCATCGGCCGCCGCCGCCGCTTTTTCGCGCGTCTCGTTGGCCAGCGCTTGTGCGCGTCCGCGTGCTTCTGCCAACGCCTTCTCATGCGCCGCGATGGCGGCGTCGGATGCGTCCTTGAGGCGCTGCGCCTCCGCAAGATCGTCCTCGACGCGCTGGCGGCGAGCTTCCAGGATCGAACCGACGCGGGGCAACGCGATCCGAGACATCAAGAGATAGAGGGCGATGAAAGTCAGCGCGAGCCAGAACAGCTGGGAGGCGAAGGTCTGCGGGTCGAACGGCGGGAACCCGCGACCATGCTCGCTCGCGGGAATATGCTCGACCGATGCAGTGGGCTGCGCGCTCTTCTGGGCCATCGCCAACTCCGATCCTTACGCGGCGGCACAGCGCCCGCCAATCGCCAGATTGTTAGAGGGCAAATAGCAGCAACAGCGCAATCAACAGCGAGAAGATGCCGAGTGCCTCGGTCACTGCGAAGCCGAAAATCAGGTTGCCGAACTGGCCCTGCGCGGCCGATGGATTGCGCAATGCGGCCGCGAGATAGTGGCCGAAGAGGGTGCCGACGCCCACGCCGGCGCCGCCCATACCGATACAGGCAATTCCGGCGCCGATCATTTTTGCGGCTTGCGGATCCATGAGAGAGCTCCTTTCGAAGTTTGATATGGGCGTGTTAGTGGCCCGGGTGGATGGCATCGTTAAGATAGATGCAAGTGAGGATCGCGAAGACATAGGCCTGCAAGAATGCCACCAGCAGCTCCAGCGCGGTGAGCGCGACAGTGAGGCCGAGCGGCAAGATGGCGCCGAGCCAACCAAGGAAACCGAGCGCGCCCAACATGGTTACGAAACCGCCGAATACTTTCAGCGTGATGTGACCGGCGAGCATGTTGGCGAATAACCGCACGCTATGCGAAACCGGACGCGACAGGAACGAAAGCACCTCGATAAACGTCACCAACGGCAGGATGTAGATCGGAATTCCGCTCGGCACGAATAGCCTAAAGAAGCGCAGACCATTCTTCCAAAAGCCATAGATCAACACCGTGAAGAAGACGAGAAGGGCGAACGAAACGGCGATGATGAGATGGCTGGTGACGGTGAAGGTAAAGGGAATGATTCCCATCACGTTCAAAACCAGGATGAACATGAAGAGCGAGAACACCAATGGAAAGAATCTCATCCCTTCCGTGCCAGCGGTGCTTCGCAAGGTGTTGGCGACGAACTCATAGGACATTTCGGCGACCGATTGCAGGCGACCCGGTACCACGGCGCGCGTCCTGGTGGCGCCGAGCATCAGCAGGAGCAGCAAGAGGAGCCCGATCAGCATGAACAGCGCCGAGTTCGTGAAGGCGATCTCGATGCCGCCAATGCGAGCAATCGGAAATAAATTTTTTATCTCAAACTGATGGATAGGATCCACGAACCAGTCCCTTCGTCGTGCTCCAGCGCGCTGTATTCAAGTGGAACGCAGCCTTTCTCATCGCTTCGAACCGGGCGGGTCCAAGCTATTGGTCGGAACCACGCCCGCCGCCCGCATCACGTTGAGAACACCCGCCGCGAAGCCGAGCAACAGGAACACAATCATCCCCCACGGCGAGATTCCGAGCCAGCGATCGATCAGCCAGCCGACGGCCGCACCTACCAAAACGCCGGCAACAAGCTCGGTCGAGAGCCGAAACCCGCGGGCGATCGCCGATGGGTCGGCGGTCGGACGGGGACCCGGGCTGCTTTCGGAGGGACGGGCGCGGTGGACCTGGCCGAGCCGTTCGCCGAGACGCTTGAACCTCACGGACAGCGCCGCCTCGTCGGCGGGCGGTTGTTGGCGATCACCTTTTTCGCGTGCGTCGTCGGCCATGCTTTCGACACCCGCGACGGTTCAGGCAAGATCGCAACGCTTCCGCCGCCCCAAGGCCGGGCGGACCATACTGACTGGGTTTATCTGAGTCAAGAATGGGTGCGCTTGCGGTAAGTTGCTGAAAACCAAATTGAATCACCCAGTTGCCGAAGCATGCAACGAGCTCTATTTCGGGCCAATCCAACGCTGCGATGAACGATCTTCGGGCACCAGTGCGCGACCGCATCATTGCTGCTCCTTGACCCAACGAGGCGGCGGGCGGCGTTCCGCATTTGCCCCGTATCGGCATTGCGCGAGTTGCCATTGCGCGGCTGCACCGCCATCGCTATGGACGGGGCCCCAAGGAGGCTCCGCATGATGCGCACGGCTTTGTTCATGGTCGCCGGACTAGCGCTGGCCGGGCCGGCTCCGGCCCAGACCACGCCGCCCGAGGGTGATGATACCCGCTACACCTTCAATCGAACCGACGACGGTTATCTGCGTCTCGACGGGCGTACCGGCCGAGTGTCGATGTGTACTCGCCGACCGGTGGGTTGGGCGTGTCAGTCGGTGCCAGACGAACGCAGCGCACTTGAAGCAGAGATCGCGCGGCTACAAGGCGAGAACGTTGCGCTCAAAAAGGAACTCATCGCGCATAACCTGCCGCTGCCAGGTGCGATCAAACCGGAACCGCCGGCCGCCAAGCCGGAGGAGCCGCGGCTGCAACTGCCGCAGGATGCCGATCTCAACAAGGTGGTGAATTTCATGGAGAAGGTTTGGCGCCGCCTCGTCGAGATGATCGTGACGCTGCAGAAGGACATTCGTAACAAAACCTGATGGCCTGTCCCGTCTACGAGGCGGCCATGAGCGGTCAGTTATCTCCCGTCACCAGCATCGCGCCCGCGACCGTCGCGGTGGCAACCCTCCTGGTCGAGACTCGCGGGCAGGGGTTCGTTGAAATCACCCGCGATGCGGCCCGGTTTATCGCTGAGGCGCGGGCGAAAGATGGCGCGCTGCTGATGTTCATAAGGCATACCTCGGCCTCTCTCCTGATCCAGGAAAATGCCGATGCAGACGTGCGTTTAGATCTTGCAACCGCGCTAGACCGTCTTGCGCCCGCCGATGCTTCCTGGGTCCACGACGTCGAGGGTCCCGACGACATGCCGGCACATGTAAAGACCATGCTCACCGGCGTGTCACTCCACGTCCCCGTGACCGACGGCGTCCTCGCGCTCGGAACGTGGCAGGGTATCTATATCGCGGAGCACCGCACGCGGCCGCACCGGCGCGAGGTCCTGCTGCAATTCATCGGCAGCAGGCGGTGAGCGGTTTCGCGTGGGTGGTGAAACGGATGAGAAGATGCGGGCTGCGATTGTCGCCGGAAGCGCAACGGAGTTATTCGGGGGTCCTCAGGACCATCGATCGAGCCGGCGGTCAGCGGCGTGGTGAGCCACGCACGGTGGAAATTGTGCTATATTGTTCCGAGGGCCAAGAGAAACGTAGAAGCGAAACATGAAACGATTGGGCAACTCGGCACGCTTGGTCATCGCGGACGACCATCCGCTGTTTCGCGGAGCTCTGCGCGAGGCAGTTTCGGGTCTGTTCGAGGATGTCCAGATTGCCGAGGCAGGATCGTTTGAGGATGTGGCCAAGCTGCTCGAGCGCGGCGGGGACATCGATCTCATTCTACTTGACCTGACCATGCCTGGCGTGCGCGGATTCTCCGGTCTCATGTACCTGCGTGCGCAATATCCAAGCGTACCGATCGTCGTGGTCTCCGCCAACGACGATCCCGGTGTGATTCGCCGCTGCATGGACTTCGGAGCCCTGGGCTTCATCCCCAAAACGCTCGGCATCGAGGCGATGCGCAGCGCGATCGCGCGTGTGTTCGAGGGGGACGTTTGGACCCCTCCCGACATCGACCTCGGAGCCGGTTCGGATGCCGAAACGACCGGCCTGATGACACGACTTGCATCCTTGACGCCGCAGCAGGTGCGCGTGCTGATGATGCTCTCGGAGGGCTTGCTCAACAAGCAGATCGCCTATGAGCTCAGCGTCTCCGAAGCGACCGTCAAGGCACACGTATCGGCGATACTGCAAAAACTCGGCGTCGAAAGCCGCACGCAAGCGGTGATTGCCGCCTCGAAGATCGAGCTCGGCCAGTGGCCGCAGATGGCGAGCGCTGGGCACTAATTTGCGGCGGGTTGTTCCGATTTTCCCGATCGGGACGCGCACGGTTGTAGAGGCAGATCCGAAGCTACTCCGCCGCTGCGACCCGCTGCATGCGCCACTGTGTCAGTAGTGCACGCAATGCCGCTGGTTTGACCGGCTTGTTAAGCAGTTGGATGCCATTGGCGCGAGCGTCCTCGCGCACATACGGGCTCCGATCGGCGGTAATCAGGATCGCCGTGATGTCGGCGCCGAAGCGCCGACGCAGCTCCTTGATCGCCGCGATGCCGTTGCCGTCATCGAGGTGGTAATCGACCAGGAGGCCATCGGGCGATACCTTGGTGTCCGCAATGACCGCGATCGCCGCCTTGAGATCAGGCGCCTTGAACACCCGGCAGCCCCAGCCGCCAAGAAGCGTTTCCATGCCATCGAGAATCGCGAGATCATTGTCGATGCACAAAATGGTGATCCCGGAGAGCTGCACGCGAGCCACTTTTCTCGACACGCGATGCGGCTGAGTCACGGGGACCACAGCGGAAAGTGGCACTTCGACGGAGAATCGAGAGCCGCGGTCGACCGACGAGATGACGGTGATCTTGTAGTCAAGAACTCGTGCGATGCGTTCCACGATCGAAAGGCCAAGCCCCAAGCCGCGGGCGACCTTGGCGCCCTGATCGAGCCGTTGAAATTCCTGGAAAATCGCCCGTTTCTTCGAAGCAGGAATGCCGAGCCCGGTGTCGCAGACGTCGATGCGTAGCCGTCCGCGGCTGCGCCGACAACCGACCAGCACACGACCCTTGGGCGTATACTTTACGGCATTGGAAACGAGATTTTGTAATAGTCGTCGCAGCAATCGCCGGTCGGATTCCACGGGCAGTGAGCAAGGTACGAACTTTAGGCTTAAGCCCTTCTCCTGGGCAAGCGGCGTGAACTCCACCTCCAGCTGACGCAAGAGCTCGTCAACGCGAAAGCTGACGATTTCCGGTTTCATTGCGCCGGCATCAAGCCGGGAAATGTCGAGCAGCGCCCCCAATATTTCTTCAACAGCGTCAAGCGAGGCGTCGATATTGCCGACCAGGAGGGCGTCACTCCCGCCACCTTGTCGCTCCACCAGACTGGTGACGTAAAGGCGTGCGGCGTTGAGCGGCTGCAGTATGTCGTGGCTCGCCGCTGCGAGGAAGCGGGTCTTGGAAATGTTGGCCTGTTCCGCCTCGCCCTTGGCGCGGCCGAGCTCGGTGTTGAGACGGGTCAATTCTTCCGTGCGCTCCCTCACCCGCCGTTCTAGCGACTCGTTGGCACGTTCGAGCTCCTCGGCCGCCTTAACGCTTGGGGTGATGTCGGTGTAGGTCGTGACGATGCCGCCGTCCGGCATGGGGTTCGCGCGCACCTCCATGACCAGATCGCGCTCAGCGAACCGCTCCAAGAACGGCTCGCTGCTGGCCACATAGCGTCCGAGCCGTTCGCGTACGAGCGCATCGGCGGCGGCTGTGTCGGAGGTGCTATGCTCGGCATGGAAGCGCAGGATATGGTCGAGCCCGGTGCCGACCCGGGTCAGTTGCGGCGGCAGTGCGAGGATTTCCCCGAACTGACGGTTCCAACAGACGAGGTTAAGGCTCTTGTCGAACACCGCAATGCCTTGGCGCACATGGTCGAGCGCGGTCTGCAAAATCTCCCGGTTGTAATGGATGGCTGCATTGGCGTCGTCGAGAAGTTTAAGCGCGGCCTTGGTCGACACCGTACGCTTGCGCAAAAGAAGCGAGAGCACGAGACGGGACGACGCTGCGCCGATCGCCGAGGCAAGTAAATGTTCGGCGTAGCGCAGGAGTTGGAAGTCCGCCTCGGCCTTCGGATCAATGTTGATGCCACGGGTCAGGGCGTAGCTGTCGAATGAGGTGCGTGCGCGCTCCTCGCCGAGATAGCGGGCGACGGTAGTCGTCAATTCGTCGACGGTCACCGAGGAGCGCCAGAGCCGAAAGCTGGGAGGAATCGGGGTCAGGTCGGAAGGAACGAACAAGTCTGCCTGCAGTCGCTCGATCGACGCCGGCGCGCGCCCGAGTGAGAACACGACATAGGCAAGGACATTCAGCAATAGACTCCAGATCACGCCGTGGGCGAGGGGCGGTAGATCGAGTCCGATGAGCGCCTGCGGGCGCAGCAGCGCTACTCCCCAAGGGCCGTGCGAGAACAAATTCTGGCCGACGAGACCGGCGTCTGCCAGGCTCGGCAACAACAGGGTATAGGCCCAGGCCAGGATCCCGACCGTCATCCCCGCCAGCGCACCGCGCGCGGTGCCCTTGCGCCAGATCAGTCCGCCGAAAAAAGCGGGTGCGAGCTGCGCAATCGCTGCGAAGGACAACAATCCGATCGAGGCAAGCTGCGCATCGCCTGCCAGGCGATAATACACATAGGCGAGAAGCAGGATGACGAAGATCGCCATTCGCCGTACGGTGAGCAACACACGACCGATATTGTCGCGCCCGGTAATCAAGGTTTCGCGTCGCTGCAACACCAGCGGCATGAGGATGTCGTTGGATACCATGATGGCGAGCGCGACCAATTCTACGATCACCATCGCGGTCGCTGCCGAAAGGCCGCCCACAAAGGCTGCGATCGTGAACAGGTCGGAATGCGCCGCAAGCGGCAAGGCCAACACGAACATGTCGCTGTCGACCTGTTTGGATGTGAACGTCAGCAGGCCAGCCAATGCGATCGGCACGACGAATAGATTGATCAGCACGAGATAGAGGGGGAACAGCCAGGAAGCGCGCTTGATCTCGTCCTCGCTGTTGTTCTCGACCACGGTGACGTGGAATTGCCGCGGCAGCAGCACGATGGCGAACAGCGACAGCAGTGTCATCGCAAGGAGCGTGCCGAGTACCGGCTCGCGGGTGAGCAGCGCGGCCGTGTTGGGCCGCTCCAAGGCCTGGGCAAAGAGTGCCAGTGGCCCATCGAACATCCAGAAAGTGACAAATACGCCGACTCCGACGAAGGCGACCAGCTTGACCAGCAATTCGGTGGCGATCGCCAGCATTAGTCCGTCCTGATGTTCGGTGGCATCGATATGGCGCGTACCGAACAACACGGCAAAAATCGCCATCGCCACCGCGACGTATAGCGCGATGTCGCCCAAAACGGGTTGCATCGCATCGCTGGCGGGTCCGATATGGACAAGAATCGTAGTCAGTGACGACGACACCGCTTTGAGCTGAAGCGCGATGTAGGGAATCGTGCCGATGATCGCGATTAGCGCGACGGTGGCGGCGACAGTCTGGGCTTTGCCGTAGCGAGCAGCGATGAAATCGGCGATCGACGTGATGTTTTGCGCCTTAGCGAGTCGCACGATGCGCATGATGAGCGGCGAGCATAGGCCGATCATCAGGATCGGGCCGAGATAAATCGTCAAGAAATCGAAGCCGGTGCGTGAGGCAAGCCCGACCGATCCGAAGAACGTCCAGGAGGTGCAGTAGATCGCAAGCGAGAGAGGATAGATGAAGTGCCGCCAATGGCCTACGCGGCCGAACTGCCGCGTCCGATCCCCATAGCTTGCGACCACGAACAAGAGGCCGATATAGCCGAGTGCGACGGCGATAACGATCCAGCCTGTCAGCATGAGGGTTCCGCAGTCCTTCGGGCGCGGGGGCCAAGATACCATTCTACCGTACGGGGGGTCCGGCGAGAATATCGTTGTCCGGCTGGTTGCAGGCGTCGGAGCCGCGAGGAAATTTTTGCTGGCCGATCGACAGTCGCAGGTACCGGCGATGTCCGCCGCGCGCTCATCAAATAGGCGGGCGTGCGGCACGCGGCCGACCCGACGCGCATCGAGCTGAGCGAAGAGCTAAGCCACGAGAGCGATTTTCAGCAAGAGTGCTACGCAGGCGCTGATCCGTACAGTCATTTGACGCCGCGAGCCGCACCGGGCATTGATCACGGACAAGAGCGGACGACGGACGCGGGCCTTGTCTCGTGCGGCCTGAACGTCCAAGACCAATCGATCGATGCCATCTTTCTCCCCCCTTTTGCGCGAGCTCTTGCAGGTTGCCGAGACCCTGTTCATTGCGACGGGGGGCGGCTTGGCCTTCTATTTGATCGGCTTTCCTGGCGGACTGGTCTCGGGATCGATGCTGACGGTTGCGGTCGCGGCGCTCGCCGGCCGTCCCATGAAAATACCGCTGCCGCTGGCGCGCCTGTGCTTTGTCCTTGTCGGTATTCTGCTGGGCGCAGTGATCACGCCGGAAACGCTCAACGGAATTGCAACTTGGCCGCTGAGCGTCGCACTTCTCGTGGTCGCCGCCATCTGCATGATGACCGCCACCGCGTGTTACCTGCGCTTGGTGCACGGTTGGGACCCGTTGTCGGCGTTGCTCGGGGCCAGCCCCGGCTCGATGGCGCAAGTGATGGCGCTGTCGGCGGAGTTTGGTGCCGATGTACGCGGGATAGCTATCGTGCATGTGATGCGCGTGCTGTTGATCGTGCTTGGTCTGCCCGCGGGACTCGCGCTGTTCGGGTCAACGGTGGAAGCCGTCGCGTCGATGCGGGCCGCGGCTGAATTCTCGCTGATCGAGCTTGCGGTCCTGGTGACGGTATCCAGCGTTACGGCGCTCGCTATGCTGCGCATCAGGTTTCCGGGCGGCCTCCTGTTCGGCGCCATGGCCGGCTCCGGATTTCTTCATGGCACGGGCTTGATCCATGTTTCGTTGCCGTGGTGGGCTGGTAGTGGCGCGGTGCTTACGCTGGGCGCGGTCGCGGGAGCCAGGTTCGCCAACACGAACCCCAGAATCCTGTTGAGCCATCTTGGTGCTGCCTTCGGCTCCTTTGCCGTCGCAGCCGTCGTTGCGGCATCATTCGCGCTGCTGGTACTGGCGCTGCTGCCGTTTCGGATTGCCGACGTCATTGTGGCCTTCGCGCCGGGCGCGCAGGACACGATGATGGTGCTCGCGCTCGCGATGCACCTCGATCCGGTCTATGTAGGGGCGCATCACCTCGCGCGGTTCCTGGCGGTGAGCTTCTCGGTCGCCGTGGTGGCGCGGCGCCTCGTCCGTCGTCTCCCCGCTCAGCCGCGCGAACGTTGGAAGCGGCCGGGGCAGGGCGCCTTTGATGATTGAGGACACAGCGCAGGCTCGCGCCCGATCTCGTGGCTACACCGGCAGCGTTGCGTGCGGCCGCCGATTATGGGCCGACCTACTTGCATTGCTTGGAGGCGCAGCCGGCATTTGCCCGGCAAGAAGCCGAGCGCATCGGATGCGCGGGCTTACTCCGCCGCCAGCGCGCGATCCCTCAGCGGCAGTTCAAGCCGTTCCCAGACCTCGAGCAATGCCTCGGCCAGCGCGTCGATCAGGGCGTCCTCGTGGTACGGCGTGGGGGTGATACGCAGCCGCTCTGTTCCTCTCGGCACGGTCGGATAGTTGATCGGCTGAATATAAATTCCGTACTCGGCGAGCAGGAGATCGGTCGCCTCCTTGCATTTCTCGGGCTCGCCCACCAACACGGGCACGATATGGGTATCGTTTGGCATCACCGGGAGACCAGCCGCGTTGAGCACCGCCTTGACGCGTGCCGCGCGCTCTTGGTGGCGTTCCCGCTCGAAGCTCGAGGCCTTTAAGTGCCGGATCGCGGCCGTTGCGGCAGCGCAAATCGCTGGCGGCAGCGCAGTGGTGAAGATGAAGCCAGGCGCGTAGCTGCGCACCGCATCGCACAGCGCCGCGCTCGCGGCGATATAGCCGCCGAGGCAACCGAAGGCCTTGGCGAGGGTACCCTCGATCACATCGATGCGGGCCATCATACCCTGATGCTCCGCTTGACCGCCGCCGCGCGGACCATACATGCCGACGGCGTGCACCTCATCGGCATAAGTCATTGCGCCATAATGCTCGGCGAGATCGCAGATGCGGCTGATCGGCGCCACATCGCCATCCATGGAATAGAGTGTCTCGAACACGATGAGCTTCGGTCGGCTCGGACCGGCAGCCCGCAAAAGATCTTCGAGATTCGTCATGTCGTTGTGCCGGAAGATCTGCTTCTCGCACTTCGACTGACGAACCCCCTCGATCATGGAATTGTGGTTGGACGCGTCCGATAGGATCAAGCAGTTCGGCAACAGCTTCGCGATGGTCGAGATGCCGGTCTCGTTGGACACATAGCCCGAGGTGAAGACGAGGGCTGCCTCCTTGCGATGGAGGTCGGCGAGTTCACGCTCAAGATCGACGAGCGGGTGATTGGTGCCGGCAATGTTGCGGGTCCCGCCGGCGCCGGTGCCCATGCGGGTCGCGGTCTCGACCATGGCCCCGATCACCTTGGGGTGCTGGCCCATGCCGAGATAATCGTTCGAGCACCATACGATCACGTCGCGCGGCCCATGCGAAGAATGCCAGATGGCGCGGGGGAAGCGGCCGGCGAGGCGTTCAAGATCGGCAAAAACCCGGTACCGGCGCTCCTCCCGGAGCCGGGAAAGGGCATCTGTAAAATACGCGTCGTAGTTCATGGATTGCTCTTCCCCGGGGCAAGAAGGGCCGTGGTTGGAACGATCGCAAGCTCTTTTTTAGAGGCGTTCCAGGCCTCTTGTCGAGGCGATAATGGGCGCTCGAACGCCGCGGGTCTGAACGGGGTCAACAGACGTTAGGAAATGCCGCATTTGCCATTTCTCTCCGTAGCGGCCCAACAGAGCCTGGATCGCACCGAACGGCGGCTGCGCAGGGGCCTTTGCCAGGTCCTTCGCCTGCCCAACCCCGTGGGTGTCCAGCCTGTGCTGCCTGCGGCTAGCCTGGGTTGCGCACTCGGGCTCGGGAGAAACGTCTATTGGCCAACCGGATTGGAAGCGGTGACCTCGAAGGCGAAGCGGAAGCGCGGTAAATCCTCGCCGGGATGGTCGTCCGCGTAGGTGAGCTGTGGAATGCGGAAATTCAACGGCCGCGCTTCCTTGCCCTTGTAGATCGCGGGATAGAGGTCGATGAAGTGCCAGCCCGGCTCGCCGGTGGCCTTGAGGAAGATTTCCACGTCGCCCTGGCTGTTGAAGGCGCATGCATAACCGATGTAGTTGTTGTCGTAGACCACCGTGTAGATGTTGGCGGTCTCGGTCCAGCCCACGCCCTTCAAATGAATCTTGAATGTCGTGCCTACTGGCCCACGAGCCACGTCGAGGGGCAGCGCGCTCGGCGCGATCCAATGCGCCGCTGTTTTCTTGCTCGCGCCCAAGTCGACCCAAAGGCCGTGCAGCCCACCGAGATCATCCGGCGTCTTGAGGCGGAATTCGAGGGTGCCGGAGGAGTCGGCTTTGCTCTCGGCGATGACCTTCGAGGACTTTTCCCAGCCGCCACCGCTGGCAGCCACACGATTGCCGGTTACTGTGGACCAGTGGAGTTGATAGGTCTTTCCCGCCTCGAAACCAGCGCCGGTCACGACCACCGGCTGATCGACCGTAGAGAAGCTTGGCGTGATCACGAGATTGCCCGGGGCCGGAAGGCCACGCACATGCGTTTGCACCTGGCGTTCGGCTGGCGGCGGCAGCACCGGCGCACCCGGCGTGATCGTGAACTGCAAGGCAAAGCGCGGCCGATCAGGCTCGGGCGATTGCTGCATGTTGCGGTAGGCAAAGGTGAAATCGGCGTGCAACAATTCGAGCACGTGGATCCCGGGCTTACCGACGGCGGGAATCGTGTAGCTCGCTGACCCCCCGGTGGTGACTGCCGACATCCATCCGGTGAAACTGTTGTCGTAGAGCAGCACGTAGCTGTTCTGAAGATGGCGCCAACCGATGCCCTTGACCTCGACCGTGATGGGTGTGCCCGGCGGGCCACTCTCGGGAGAGAGTTTCACCGTCATGTCCAGATTGAAACCGGTTTGGATGAAGAGCCGGCCGCTCTGCTGCAGAACGATGTCGTGCAGGAAGCCGAAATCCTCGGGCGCCATGAAGCTCGCGACCACGCGGCCGTATTGATCGGTCCTCACCTTGGCGACGCGATAGGCGACCGGTTTGTACTCGCGCCCGTGATATTCCGCATTGGCGACCTTCCAGGTTCCCCTCACCGTGCGCCAGACCAGGTCGAATTCCTGCTCGGCAGGCAGCCCTCCCGCGGTCACGATCAAGGGCGTGCCGACCGGGCCATGCTCGGGCGCAACCGACATGCGGCCGACGTAGCCGCCAGAGGGCTGCTCGAGCGGAACTTCCGGGCCGAGCTCGCTCGCGAGCGGCGCCGCCACAGTCGGCGCCTGCAACGCACTCGAGAATGCCAGAAGCGCCAACGCCAGCCCGACCGAAAGCCGCCCGGCGGTGCGGATCGCCATGACGACGGCCTTCAGTTCTTGATTTCGATTTCGCCCGGAATGACGGCCAGCTGAGTGGGCTCCCGTTTGAACGGTTCCCAGGAGTGTGCTTGGCCGGCGAGGTCGGTAGCGACCACCTTGTAGGTCAACGAGCCGGTCGGATAGCTCTCTGGGATCTTCCAGGAGACGGACCAGAAGTGGTCGGTGGCGGGCCCGCGCGGCGGGTGCGGGCCGAATTTCGCGGTAAGCTTTTGGCCGTCGGACAATTCGACCACCACGCTTTTGACCCCTTTTTCGTCGAGCGCCTTGCCGGCCTGATCAAGGACGCGGATGCGCCAAGCGACCGCTTCCTTGCGCTTGAACTGATTGGCCAGGACGCAGAACGGTCCGGGCGCGCCTTGCTGGGTGGCGCGCACCATGTCGCCTTCGAAGAAGAGTCGGGTACCCTGGGCACTCGCAGCATCGATCGCCGCAAGGCTGGCAACCGATAGGGCGAGGACCGATAATCTATACGGGCTTGGCATGATCCTCCCTTTCGTCAATGGCCGCGGACCGAATTTTTTGTTTATGGTAGCACCATCGGAATATCGCGGTCCATGAGGCTTTCAGGCATGACTGAACGCACGCTCGGCCTGGAGGACGGTCTCACCAATTACGGCGACCGTGATTTCTCGCTCTATCTCCGCCGCTCCTTCGCGCAGTCCATGGGCTATTCGCGCGCGATGCTGGCAAAGCCCGTGGTCGGCATTGCCTACACGGCGTCTGGCTTCAACAATTGCCACCGTCACTTCCCTGACTTGCTGGACGCAGTCAAGCGCGGCGTGCTTGCCGGCGGCGCACTGCCGATCGAGTTTCCGACCGTGTCGCTTGGTGAGGTATTTCTCAGTCCCACGAGCCTCAAATACCGCAACCTGATGTCGATCGATACCGAGGAAATGATCCGGGCGCAGCCGATGGACGCTGTGGTGCTGATGGGCGGCTGCGACAAGACCGTACCGGCGCAATTGATGGGGGCAGTGTCCGCGATGCGGCCGGCGGTGATGCTGGTGGCGGGTCCCATGATGACCGGCCGTCACCGCGGCGAGCGGCTCGGCGCCTGCACCGATTGCCGACGCTATTGGGCGCGCTATCGCGCGGGGGAGGTCGACGAAAAGGAGATTTCGGAGGTCGAAGGCCAACTCGCGGTGACCGCCGGCACCTGCGCCGTGATGGGCACGGCATCCACCATGGCCTGCATCGCCGAGGCGCTCGGTCTCATTCTGCCCGGCACCGCCGCGATCCCGGCCGTGCATGCCGATCGTTTGCGCGCCGCGGAGGCGACCGGCGCGGCGGCGGTAAGGCTCATCGGCTCCCACCTCACTCCGGACCGGATCGTCAGTGCGAAGTCGGTAGAAAACGCCTTGCGTGTTCTCCTCGCACTCGGCGGCTCGACCAATGCCGTGATCCACCTCGGCGCTATCGCAGGTCGGGCCGGCGTCAAGGTTTCGCTTGCGCAACTCAACAAGCTTTCGGACTCGACGCCGGTACTGGTCAATCTCAAGCCGGTCGGCAATGGCTACATGGAGGATTTTTTTGCCTCCGGCGGGGTGGGCGCGCTGTTGCGCGAACTCAAGCCGCTCCTCCATCTCGATTGCATGACGGTGACCGGCGAGACGCTGGGCGAGCGCCTTGCGTCCGGTGCCGCCCCCTATGTCGACCGGTCGATCATCGCGGGGCGCGACAAACCTTTCGAACCGCAAGGCGGGCTCGTTGCCCTCTTCGGCAATCTCGCGCCCAAGGGAGCGCTTCTTAAGCGCTCGGCGGCCGACGCAAAACTGTTCGAGCACGAAGGCAAAGCCGTCGTGTTTTCCTCGCTTGCCGATCTCGCCGCGCGCATCGACGATCCGGAACTCGATGTCACTCCGCAGGACGTGCTTGTGCTCCAGAATGCCGGACCCCATGCGCCCGAATGCATGCCTGAGGCCGGCTATCTCCCGATTCCGAAGAAACTCGCGCAAGGCGGCGTCAAGGACATGATCCGCATCTCCGACGCGCGCATGAGCGGCACCGCCTTCGGCACTATCGTACTCCATGTGACTCCGGATTCGGCGTCCGGCGGCCCGCTCGGGCTCGTGCGCGACGGAGACCGCATCCGCCTTTCGGTCAGGGAACGCCGTATCGAGGTCCTGGTCGAGGAGGCCGAATTGAAAAAGCGCGCCGCCGCGATGAAGCCTGCGCAGGCGAAGCCCGAGCGCGGCTATGCCAAGCTGTACGCGCAGGAAATTCTCGGTGCCGATGACGGCTGCGATTTCGCCTTCTTGCGACCGCCGCAGCCGAAGGTTGATGGGAATGGCTGAGTCGCGGGGCAATGGTTGTTTTGTGCTGTCGGCGCATGCGGTGATCAGTGCCGTAACGTTGCTTGTGTTGGCAACCCCGCCGCTGGCGCAACCCGGCAAGGTTGCCGATGTTGCCGCTTATCAGGGTCCGGATCGCGAAAAGCGACTGATCGAAGGCGGCAAACGTGAAGGCACGCTCACGCTCTATTCCAACGCGCCGACCGGCGACAATAACGCCTTGCTGGCCGCTTTTACGAACAAACACGGGCTCAGGGTCAATCTGTGGCGCGCGAGCTCGGAGGAAATCCGCCAACGTGTACTGGCAGAGGCCAGAGCCAGGCGCTTTGAAGTAGATTTCATTCTCAACAATGGCCCGGCGTTGGAAGCGCTTAGAATTGAGAAACTTCTGCAAGCGGTGCGCTCACCTTATCTTGGCGACCTGATGCCAGCGACGGTGCCGCCGCACCGGGAATGGGTCGGGTTTTGCCTGAATGTCATGGTGCAAGCCTACAACACGAGCTTGGTGAGCAAAGACGAGCTGCCCACGACCTATCAGGATTTGACCGATCCGCGATGGAAAGGTCGTCTTGGCATCGAGGCCGATGATTCCGATTGGTTCGCAGGGCTCGTCCAGGAGCTGGGAGAGGCGAATGGGGTTAGGCTGTTTCGCGATATCGCCGCCGTCAACGGCTTTTCCGTGCGCAAGGGGCACACGCTTCTGGCCAATCTCGTTGCCGCGGGTGAAGTGCCGCTGGCGCTCACCGTCTTCAATTACACGGCGGAACAACTCAGGCGGAAGGGCGCGCCCATGGACTGGTTCGCTCTCGCGCCGCTCGTATCCATGTCCAACGGCATCGCAGTCGCCAGTACCGCGCCGCATCCGCAGGCCGCGGTGCTGTTTTTCGATTTCATGCTCTCGGATGCGCAGAAAATCCTGGCCGAGCGCGATTATGTAGTCACCAGCATCAAGATCCCCGCGCCGCTCGACCGCAGCGCGCTCAAGCTGCTCGATGCCGCCAAGGTGCTTGCGGACGGCGACAAATGGCAACGCCTCTATACCGGCGTCATCTCATCGCGTAAGTAGCATCGGCGTGAGGCCGACTTAGGCGCTCTGCCCGCTCGTTGGATTTCACAGGACAGGGGAGGAAACCAATGGCCGTCGAGAGCATCTTTTATTCGGTAGCAGGCATCGGTTGTCGCGGTGCGCTGGTCTGGGATGAAAGCGTCAAGGCCACGCGGCCTCTGCTGCTGATGGCCCCCAACTGGAGGGGGGTGATCAAGCCCGCCATCGAAGCCGGCCAGATGCTCGCCGGCGAGGGTTACGTCGTTTTCGTCGCCGATATGTTCGGTGAGGGCAATGGGCCGGTCGGGACGGAAAATCCCATGGAATTTTTGCGGCCTTTCATGTCCGATGTGCCGGGAATGCGGCGGCGCATCGTGGCCGCGCTCGACACGTTGACGCGCGAGGCCGACCGCAGGGCGATCGGCGACATCAGCCGGCGCGCCGCGATGGGCTTCTGCTTCGGCGGCCTCAATGTGCTCGATCTTGCGCGT
Source organism: uncultured Alphaproteobacteria bacterium (assembly GCA_963712565.1). Taxonomy (GTDB): domain Bacteria; phylum Pseudomonadota; class Alphaproteobacteria; order Rhizobiales; family Xanthobacteraceae; genus VAZQ01. The sequence goes on from CAVQIP010000016.1 coordinate 78,430, forward strand.
ACCGGTGCGGATGTGCAGGCGGTCGTTTCCATGCACGGAACCCTGACGACCCCGCAGCCGGCCAAGCACGGCGACATCAAAGCTGCGGTCCTTGCGGTGCATGGCGCCGCCGATCCGATCGCGCCCAAGGCCGAGCGTGATGCCTTCGAGGCGGAAATGACGGCGGCGGGCGCTCGCTGGGCGCTGCTCACATTCGGCGATGTGCTGCATGCGTTTACCGACCCGGTTGCCGACGTGCCGGGAGTGGCCAAATGGAGCGAGCCTGCCACCCGCCACGGCTACGCACTTGCACATGCCTACATCACGGACGCATTTGCTGGGAAGCTGTGAGGTTGCCCTCGTCCGCGCTCGGCACGATAATCATTGGCAGACAACGAGGGAGGTTCTTATGCATGCGCTGTCCATCCCCCAATCGGTCATCGACCGTGTCATTGCTCGGCGCGGGCAGGAGCACGCCTATACTGATCTCGATCCGGCCAAGACGGCGCTGATCGTGGTGGACATGCAGAACGCCTTCATGCTGCCTGGCGTTGCCCATGCGCTTTGCCCGATGGCGGAAAAGATCGTGCCCAACATCAACCGTCTCGCCCAGGCGGTGCGCGAAACCGGCGGCACCGTGGTCTGGATCAAGACCACCTTCAAGAACGACGCGCTCAAGAACTGGTCGACCTATTTTGAAATGGTGACGCCGCAACAGGGAGCCAAACGCATCGCCGCGCTCGCGGCCGACAGCAAGGGACACGAGCTTTGGGCGGCGCTCGACGTGCGGCCCGACGACGTCATCGTCGAGAAGAATCGCTTCAGCGCCTTTATTCAGGGTTCGTCGAACCTTGCCGAAGTCCTGCGCGGCCGCGACCTTGATACCATCCTCGTCACCGGTACGGTGACCAATGTGTGCTGCGAGTCGACGGCGCGCGACGCCATGATGCTCAATTTCAAGACCATCATGGTGACCGACGGCAATGCCGCCGTGACCGACGAAGACCACAACGCTTCGCTGTGCGCGTTCTATCTCACCTTCGGTGATATCATGTCGACCGATATGCTGATCACTTGCCTCAAGCGCAATGCCGGCGGGAAATTGGCGGCGGCGGAGTAAGCCGTCACTTGGGCAGATCGACGGCTGACGGTGCCATGGAGGCGGCGACAGATATCACCAGCAGGATGCCGGAACCGGCGCAGATCATTGCTCGCGCGCGCGCGATGATTCCGACGCTCGCCGAACGCTCGCTCGAGGGCAGACGCCGGCGCCGAATTCCGGATGAGACCATCGCCGACATGCAGAGCGCCGGCTTTTTCCGCGTGCTACAGCCGAAGCGGTGGGCCGGCTACGAGATGGATCTCAATACTTTCTATGATGTCCAACTCGCGCTCGCGGAAGGAGACATGTCGACCGCTTGGATTTATGGCGTGTCCGGCGTGCATCCCTGGTTCATGGCTCTCCTGGACGATCGCGCGGCCCAGGAGGTCTGGGGCAGGGATACGGCCACTCTGATCTGCTCCTCTCTCATGCCCGCGGGCAAGGCCATAGCCGCGGATCAGGGCTTTCGCCTCAGCGGCCGCTGGCGATATGCGAGCTGCTGCGAGCATTGCGACTGGGCGCTGCTGGGCGCTATGGTCGTGTCCGACAGCGGCGGACCGCCAGACGGGCGCATTTTTCTTCTCCCGCGCCAGGACTATGAGGCCGTCGATACCTGGCAAGTGTCCGGCCTGCAGGCAACGGGGAGCTGGGACGTCATCGTCGAAGAGGCGTTCGTCCCGGCCTATCGATCGCAGAGAATGGTCGATAATTTCGCCCTCAAGGGACCCGGGCAAGCCGTCAATACTTCGAGCCTCTACCGCTTGCCGTTCGGTCAGATTTTTGTGCGCGGCATTTCGACCGGCGCGCTCGGCGCCCTGCGCGGCATGCTCAACGCATTCTTGACCTATGGCAAGGATCGCGTCACGCGCGCGGGCGGACGTTCGGCGGAAAACCCTTTCGTTCAGCTGCTCTGCGCCGAAACGGCGGCTGCCATCGACGAGATGACAAGTACACTGCATCGCAACTTTCAAAATCTACACGCATACGCAAGGCGGGGCGAGACGCCGCCGCTGGAGGAACGGTTGCGGTACAAGTTTCAATCGACGGCAGTTACGGAACGCTGCACGCTTCTCGCCGCACGCATTTTCAAGGCGACCGGCGCGGCGGGCCTTTCCGACGACCTGCCATTCGGTGGAATTCTGGCGGATCTCATGGCGGGACGGCAGCATATTTCGAACCAATACGAATATGTCGGCAGCAGTTGGGGCGGCGTGATGTTCGGGCTCGAGAACAAGGATTTGATGGTTTAGAGCGCGCTCGGTCTGGCTGATTTTGCTTCTTTGATCGCGGCTTCGACGTCGGCGACGGCTTGGCACAGATCATCCACGTCTCGCTTCAACCGCGCGAATGTCTTCAACGCATTGTCCGGATGTCGGCCCCAGCCGGCGTAATAGAGGAGGTGGGCATGGCCGATGATCGCCGGGCAGCGCTGGTCGGCCGCGACCAAGAGAGAAAGGATCGCGCCGCTGCCGGGCGCGTTGTTCATGTTGATTTCTGCCATGATGGCCTCCCCTTTGGTGCAGGCGAGGGTGGTGCGCCGCGCCGCGAGTCCGGTGATGGTGAGCAGAAAGTCCGCCGCCTGCGGTGGATCAGCTGCAACGGTCAGGGGCTCGGATTCGCCATCGCTTGCAATAAAGCGGGCAAAGCGCCGCTCCCATCCAGCGAGTTGCCTGTCCAGAAAGGCGCGGCGTGCGGCATCATCCGCCAGCGTCGGCAGATGGGCGTCCACGCGGGCGATGAAATGCGTGGCGCGATCGGTTTGCTCGGGGCGGGCTGACACCGCGTCGCCGCCGCGGATTGCTGGTTCGGCGTTGCCGGAGCTGACGGTCGCGTCGTGGGTCACCGCATTGCCTGCTTCACAAACGCATTCGGTGAAAGCAGGCTGTAACTACACTATGTAGCCATCTTTGTCAACTACATTTCGTAGTCGGCGAGCGGTAGCAATTGCGCCGAAATCGCAGGCCGCCAGGGAGGTGACCCGACCCAGTCAGCCCCGGCCTCGACGCGTGATGCTGTTGACCTTGGCCGCCCATTCGAGCGCGACATCGAGAATGGGCCTTTCCGTCGAGGACAGGAGGTTGAACAGCCCTTCGGTGCGGCTGCGCTGTACCTGTTTGATCAATATCCGGCCGTCCTGGAGGCCGACTACGCAGAGTTCGCCCACGAGATCGGGCGTCACCGGCCGACGGACGTCGTCGTAGAACACGAGCCAGCGGTTGAAAAACGGTCCCAAACTGTCGCCGCGAAGTTCGACAGCGATGGTGTCTTCGGTCGAGCCTTGCGGCCCGTCAACCTCGTCCAGATCGCCTTGGGCGACCTCGTAAAAATGCGCCTCGGCGCCGGCCCCCACATAGCCGACGACCCGTACCTTCGGAGTAGCGGCTTCCTCAAACTCACCGGTTGGAAACGGCTCGCGTCCCGTGAGCAGCCACTCGGGCGCGACCTGAAAGCGACGGCCGTAACGCTTGGCTTCGTCGGGGCCATAGTCGCGGCCGCCCGGAGATTCGGCGCGCTCGTGCGCGCCATAAGTCGACATCGGGATGCCCATCGCCTTGGCTGCGGCGCGCGCGGATTTGAAGCGCTTTTCCCGCGCGCTTCGTAGCCGCTCTCCGCGTGTGGTTGCCATTGTGACTACGATATCTCGATTTCAGCTACATTTGGTGGTTGACAATTAACTACGTAATGTAGTTGAATGTCTAGGCTATGACTTGCCGAGCACGACCGATCGAGGGTGTAGAAGATGGCAGGATCGTTTTCCCGCCCAGCAAAATTCCACCGACGCCCACCCTCGCCGTGGACGGACGAGCGCATCGAATATTTAAAAGCGCGGTGGTCGCAGGGCGTCCCAGCCGGTCGGATTGCCCGAGAATTGGGCCATGGCGTCAGCCGCAGTGCTGTACTCGGGAAGATCCATCGGCTTGGCATTGCTGAACTGTCGCCATATGCCGGCGGGTGCGGCCAGCGACCCAAAGAATCTCGGCGCCCGCCGAATCACGCGCACGCTCATGGCGTCAGCGGGAAGCATTCATACCGGCAAAAGCCGCTGCCTGCCTGGGTGACCGACGCCACACCCTACATCGACGACCCGCTTGTTGATACGGATATTCCGCCTCCGCAACGTCGCTCATTTCTCGAGTTGACCAGTCATACATGCCGGTGGCCGATCGGGGACCCCAGCAATTCTGATTTCTTCTTCTGCGGCGCGGAGCCGTCTGAGCACAAACCCTATTGCGCGGCGCATTGCGCGCGCGCCTATCGCCCCCGCCAGCAAATGCCGCGGCGTGCTCCGAGCGCACGCCGGCGCCGGGCGATGCTCAAGTATCGCGGCATCGCTACGTACATCAAACTTGGCGGCGAAACCGTCGCGGAATGGGCCGGGGAGGAAGCATGAGCTATCCGAGAAGACAACCCGACATCCGGGTGCTGAAATCCTCCCACGGCACGAAGAATCACTCTCCGCTCGAGCAGCGCGCCTCGCCGACACGGGAACGGATGAGGCGGGCGGGGGCCGACTTCGAGCGCGGCCATACTGGCCAAATCACGATGCGGGACAGCCCGCTGGAGCGCGCTTTCGCGCGCACTGCGATCACGCAGGCGCAATATTCGGCCGGGCAGAAATACCGTCATCACTGGTATCATGCCGGTCTGGCCGGCCAATTGGGATCGATCGACCTCGATCGGATCTTCGCATCCGATCTCGGTGTTTACTCGGGAATGGCGAAAACGGAAAACCAGGTCTTCCATCGGCAACGCTACCGGGAAGCCACGCAAGTGCTAGGCAAGATCGGATCGCACGTTCTCGATTGTGCAATATGCCGAGAAGTTCCGCTCGAGCATGTCGGTTATACGTTGGGTTGGACCAGCCGGCCGCAGGCCTACGCCGCCGCCGTCGAGCGTCTGAAAACAGCTTTGGATGAGTTGCGTAAGCTATGGGGGGTTGGTGCGTCAGCCGGCCAATAGTGGATGTTCTCGCCGAAAGCTCGCAACACGACCGAGCGAGAGGCGATGAAGGTTCGCCGCGTCGCTGCGGCACCCGTCAGGACGAAGACGCGTTTTTTCCGAGGATCGTCGCGAATTCGGTCTCCAGCGCGGCAAGCACTTCCAGCCAAGCGGCCGCATTGAGCAGGCGAGGAGCCTGGACATCGGCTGGGACTTCCTGCTCCGGAGCATCCGGAAGTTTGTACGCTTGTCCATCCGGCATCGCGTCCCCCCATGATGATGGTGCTGGCCTTCGAGCCGTCGCGGGCAGGCAATGTCTGCGAACACCCCTTCGGCTGCGCATCCTTCATCGCCCCGGCATGGTTAAGGCACGGTTAACGTCGTGCCCGGCGTCCTGAGCACGGGATCGCCCAAATACCATCGCGGGCATGAAGAAAACCGCGGCGTTTTGCAGAGCAGCGTCGCGCTGCCTTCTGGCGACCGATTGGCCCGGACGAACGACGCTCGTCTTGCTTCGCAAAAAAAACCCGGCATGGCGAAATCCGAGCAGCAATCCGGGGGAATTGCGGCCGAGCATTTGCCTCCGCCCACGCGCGCAATTCTCAGACCACCGCATCTCTTGCGCCGCAAGAGAGCCGTGTCGGGGTTCGTATCAGCGAGACCATGCCCGCGACGGCGGCGAAGCTGCCGAGCAGCACAATGACAGCACGGCCCGCCGACAGCAGTTGGTTTGCGTCGGCATGGAGGGTGTTATGGCCGGAGCCTGTCAGCACTGCCAGCCGCCACGCCAGCAGCGAGGATGCGGCCGCGACGCCGACGCTGATGCCGAGGGAGCGCGTCACGTTCAAGAGTCCTCCGGCCTCCCCGGTCAGATTTGCCGGTGCCGCTGCCACGATCGCGCTGTTGTTGGGAGAGATGAACAACCCTTGGCCGAATCCGAAAATGGCAAGAGCGAGCATCACGAGCGGCAGGCCGCCCGTCGCGCCGTCGAGGACCGTGAACAGCAGGCCCAAGCCGGCCACACAGCTGAGCATGCCCGAGACGGTGAGGAGACGGGCGCCGAGTTGGTCGGAGAGAGCGCCGCCGAGCGGCGCGACCGCGCCGAGCATCACCGGGACGATGGAAAGTCGTAGTCCGGCGGCGAGAGCCGAATCGTGGTAGACGCGCACGAAAATGAACGGCATCAGAAAGAAGACTCCGAACAGTGCGGCATAGGACAGGAGGCCGGCGAGGTTGCCGGCCGAGAATGCGCGCTCGCGGAACAGCCTGAGGTCGATCAGCGGCGCGTCGGCATGCCGCTCGGAGCGGACGAACACCGTGAGCAAGATCGCCGCCAGCAGGGCGCAGCCGAGAAGGGCCGGGGAAGTCGCCCCCCAAGCGTAACCTTCGTTCAGCACCGCCACCAGCGCGGTGAGCGCAGGCGCGATCAGGAATGCGCCCTTCCAGTCGAAGCGGCCGTCGTCGGGCAGGTCCCTGGTTGGCGGAAGCATGAACCAACCCATGACCGTGCCGGCAAGACCGACCGGCACGTTGATCCAGAACACCCATCGCCAGTCCAACGCATCCAGCACCAGTCCGCCGATCGCGGGCCCCGCGCTCAAGCCGATGGCCTGGGCCGCCGACAGGACGCCCAAGGCACGTCCGCGCCGCTCGGGACCCGCCGCCGCCACCACGATGGCGACGCTGTTCGATGACAGCAGGGCCGCAGCGATTCCCTGTAGTATCCGGAAGGCGATGAGCACCGGCAGGTTGGGGGCAAAGCCACAAAGCGCCGAGCTCAGCACGAACAGCAGGAAGCCGCCGGTATACAGCAGCTTGCGTCCGACTATGTCGGCCAGGCGACCGAAGATCGGCAAAAACGCCGCCATCGCGAGCAGATAGGCCACCGCGACCCAACTCACCGTGCTCAGTCTTGCACCGAATTCAACCTCGAGCCTCGGGAGCAGCAGTTGCGCGATGCTGGAATCGACCTGGCCCATGAAACCGCCGACGCAGACGGTGCCGACGACGAACCACCAGTAGGACGCGCGCTGCGCGACGATCTGTGCCGCCGGCGGCTCGCGACCCCGCAGGATGGCATCGCGCAGCGCGGCGATCGATGCGGGCTCGGCGGCGGCTTCATTCATGGTGCATGCTCGTTGGGCGCTGCGCCAGCTTACCTAAAGCGCGACGATAATTGTGCGGCAAGCGATTGATGCGACCTCCGGTTTTGCAGCATTCCGAAGCCGGCGATTTCCACGGCCAACCCGCCAGTCGGCTTGGAGCCATAAGATGTTCGACCAACGGGAACAACCAATACTTGTCGCTTGGAACGATAATGGTGCTTCGGCGTTGCGCTCTCGGAGCACGTCATGGCCCGCTACGTCCCGCAGCATCTCTTCGACGGCTTGGTCATCTACCGTCTCATGGCCGACCTCGCGGGCGACGACGGGATCTTCGATGAGCTCATTGAACGGTATCGGCATGCGTATCCCGATGACGATACCGACACCCTCATCGCAGACGTGAATGCCGCCGCGGTCCAGGCCTCCAGCGACTTCAAGGCCACGCCCACCACGAATGCTCGGCACGAAATGGCGATGTTGCAGGGCCTGCTCGATCTCCTCAAGGAGGACGCCACGCGCGACAAGCCGCTGTGGCGACGAATGGTGGAGAACTATTTCTTCAATGTGCAGCCGACGCCAATTCCGGACCGGGTCGAGAGGGCGCGCGCGCATCTGATCGTGGCGCAAAGGCGGCTGCTCGCACGGGATCTCGAACTGCCGGCGGAGTGAGCGCGACGCCGTCGCAGGCACCGATGGTGCGCTGGTCCCGTTGCTGGAGGACGCCTCGCCCCGGCGCCCAAACTTTCGCTTTACTCCGTAACACGAATCACCTAGAAGAAGCCATTCTCCAAAAGTGTGCAGTGCATCGTTTGGTGCTGCCGGCGCGTTCTCCGCCCGGCGGGCATCGCGGCGCGCAACCGCCTGGGCTCGCGGCGAGCGTTCGGCCCTTTCAGTTGAGGATTCCACCTTGGTGGAATTGCCGGACCGCCAGAAACGTGATTCCGTCAGATCGCTGAGTCGCAGGAGATGCGACACTTGAGCACTCACGAGCCGCGTCAAACGGAGACGACCTTGGCAGAGATGCGCCGTTTGCGACTGTGAGTCTGCCAGCTCACACTGCCGGGCTCTGAAACTTCAGAGGCGCCCCACCGGGCGCCTCTTTTCTCTTCGGGAGCTTGGCTTGGCCGCATGGGGGATGCTGACAAGCTTGGAGCTTGATCTAGCCCATCCATTGATCTGGCAGATGCGGCCGATGAAAAGACGTGCGAATGCGAGAACAGCCGATCGTCATCGACTACCAGCCCCGCAAACGGTTCATCGCCTTCCATGATCGAACTGAGCGCTTCGCCTGCATCGTCACCCATCGCCGGGCTGGCAAGACCGTGGCGTGCATCCATGAGCTGCAGCGTGGGGCGTTGCGGAGTTCGAACGTTCGGCCGCGCTTTGCCTATCTTTCCCCGCTCCTCAAGCAGTCGAAAGCGGTGGCCTGGGACTATCTGCGCCACGCCATGTCGGCAGCGCGGGAAAGCGGCGCGACCGCGCACGAGAGCGAACTCCGCGTCGACTATCCCAACGGCGGGCAGGTCCGGCTCTATGGAGCAGACAACCCCGATGCTCTGCGCGGAATCTATCTCGACGGAATTGTACTCGACGAATACGCCGACATGGATCCGCGGGTATGGTCCGAGATCATCCGCCCGGCGCTCGCCGATCGGCAGGGATGGGCGGTTTTCATCGGCACGCCCAGGGGCCGCAATGCTTTCTTCGACACGTGGCGCAGGTCGACATCGGAAGCGGGGTGGTTTTCCCTCATGCTGAAGGCAAGCGAGACCGGCCTCATTTCCGAAAGCGAACTCGCTCTTGCCCGCAGAGATCTGAGCGAGGAACAATATGCGCAGGAGTTCGAATGCTCCTTCGACGCCGCTATCCTCGGCTCCTACTACGGAAAGCTGATGGCGCGGGCGGAAACCGACGGGCGCATCGCCGGCGTTCCGCACGACCCCGCCGCGCTGGTCTGGACCTCCTGGGACCTCGGCATCCGGGACGCGACGGCGATCTGGTTCGCGCAGGTGATCGGACGCGAGGTCCGCATCATCGACTATTACGAAGCGTCCGGCGTCGATCTCGGCCACTATGTCAGGGAGATCGCCACACGGCCTTATGTCTATGCCGGGCATATCGTGCCCCACGACGCGCAGGCTAAGGAGTTGGGAACCGGCAAGAGCCGTCTCGAGGTGCTCGAAAACATCGGCCTGAAGAATATCACGCTGACTGCTTTGCATCGGATCGAGGACGGGATCAACGCGGTGCGCGTATTCATTCCCAAGTGCTGGTTCGATGCCGCGAAATGCAGGCGCGGGATCGATGCGCTCAAGCTCTACCGCGCGGAATACGACGAAAAGCAACAGGTCTTGAAGCCGCGACCAGTACATGATTGGAGCTCGCACGCGGCGGATTCGTTTCGATACCTCGCCCTGACGCTGGATCGCAAGACGATGCAAACCGGCTTCCATCGCCGCATCGAATATTCGCAGCTCGGGGTCGTCTGACTTCGAGCGAGTATGACGAGCTGCCGCGAAGGTCATCCAGTCACGACCGTCGTATGCTCGGATTTGATCGGCGGCGCGGGGTCGGCGCTGCGAGCGCCGACTGGCGCACTGTGAACTGGCTCACGTTCGAGCGCGCGACCGGGCCCTATCATGCTGGAGGGCCCCGATCCGCCCATTGCGAAACTGCCGGTCGCAGTTCGTCGGGCAGGAGACGGCGCAAACCAGTGAGGAAGAGCCATGAACCTGAAAACTTGCCTGTCAGGCTTGGCGTCGGCTTTATGTCTGTCAGTGATGTTGGCCGCGCCCGCGAATGCCCAAGTTTGTCGCCATCGAATGGGGCCGTACTTGAACCAGTTTTCCGCCGAAACCGCCGCTGAGCAGGCAAGGTATGCAGGCTACGAGGCGTCCGGCGTTTGGGGAGAGGGCGGCGTCGTTTCGCAGTGGTCCAACCGCAGGTACTTTTTCAACGTGTTCTACGACTGCTGACCTGTTTCCGGCCGTCCCGGTGGTGGCGCAATGACTGCCATCGCTCCGGCTCGGTCGGACCGGCCGCGGCGTAGGACCGGGTGAGCGCCGCGAAGCCGGTGCGTGTGCTGGAACCCGGTCCTATGGTCTGTTCCGCTCCTGGGCGCGCTCGGCCAACACCTGTTGGAACAGCGGGGAGCGGTGATTGCGGACTTTTGCTCGGGTTCTCAGCCGCAAATCCAGACGTAGCCGATGGGCGACAACAGCCAGCATGGGCCCATGCCATAGGCGTACCATTGACCGCGCCAGTAGCGCCGTCCGGTCCCGTACCATATGCCGCCATGGTATCGCCTGCCGACGATCGGCCTGTTGCCGTTGACGTTGCTATTGAAATTTCTGTTGACGTTCCTGTTGACGTTCCTGTCGATGGTGACGTTCCTGTTCACGTTGCCGCCGCCGCCTCCGCGAGCGGCGCCGCCTCCCTTGCCGCCTCCGCCCGCTGCCGGAGCACCGCCCCCGCCGCCGGGGGCGCCGCCGTCGGCGGGCGCGGCCAGCGCCGGCGCGGCAATCACGAGAGTGGCCGCCATGGCAGCGGCGATCGAAAGCTTGCTCAGCATTTGAGATCTCCCGGAAAGTTACGTTGTAGTTGGATTTGGCTCCCCTCACGCTGAACCGGACCTGAACGGGTTTGTATCCACGGGTACCGCGCAGATCGGACGTCCGCTTTCGGAGGCAAACTGGAAAACGTTTGCGCGCCGTGTGGTTCTGTCAGTTTGACTCATGGCGGTCGTTTCACTCGCCCACCCCGTCGGCGCGAAACAGGCGTTGGAGTCGCTAGCGCCTGCTTGCCGAAAATACCATCGCTTGGAGGGCATCCGCGCCGGATCTGCGCCGAACTCTTGCGCGCGCGGGCGGACAAATCAGCCGCGCGGCGTGCGCATTCTCGGCGCTTGTGGTAGACTGGAGCGTTGGAGGAATTATCAATGGGCCTGTACCTCACCTTTACGGAGCGAGTAAAAATCTGGAACCTGGAAGGCCAACGGATCGCGCCTGCAAGGCTCGTATGGTGGAAGCGGTGGGCGATTTACGCTGTGTTGGGTATCAAGGTTTGGGCCGTCTCGGTGTCCCTCTCGAGTTCGCATATTTGGGACCTGACCGTTCGCGTCCCCTCGATTTGATGGCAGAAACGGAGATTCCGTCCGTGTCTGGTCCGGTTTGCGCGTGCTGAGCGGCGGCGCCCGGCCAGCGCTGGCAGGCGGCACGGTACGTCGCCTTGCCAGCTCGAGGTCTCCTCGCCGGCCAGCTGCTTCAATGCGCGTCGGGTCTCCCCGGCGACGGTACGGCTTCACGCGCGCTCGTTGTCTCAAGACGCCGCCGGGTGGCCGAGATTTTTCACCGATGTTTTTTTTGGGCAGGTCAGCCGCTTTTATCGGGCCCTATCGCCGCCGACATCAGCCGCTGCGCGCAGACCCCAATGCCCGTTCGGCGGCAATCAACACGTTGAGCGGCTGCCACGGCTTGGGCATGTAGCCAACCAAGGGCGGCAGTTCGCCTCCGTGCTCGCGCGGATGCCCCGAGGTGAGGATCATGGGAAGAAGCGGCCAGCGCCGCTTCACCTCCCATGCCAAATCCACTCCGCTCATGGCGCCGGGAAGCCGGATGTCCGCGAAAATCATGGCGACATCTCGCCCGCCGATGAGCATGACTGCTAGCGCGGCTTCGGCGCTGGCGCACTCGATGGTGTCGATCTCTTCGTCCTCGAGCAGCGCCGCCGTGAGGCTGCGGAGTTCAGCGTCGTCCTCGACGATCAATACGGCTCGATGTTTCTGCTGCGCTTGCCCCATGGCCCGGTCCCCTTCTGAGCGTTGGTCGTGGATCGGCATTCAATCGGCGCATGAGCGCCGACAGCCGTCGCGGGAGCGGGGACGAAACAATGTCGGCGAATGTGGCCCGCAACTCGCCCCTAAGCGTCAGCGGGAACGTCATTCGGTCGAGTGGTACCTGGGTCGGACGGCGCATCTCGCGGCCTGTTCCCCGAACAGGAACCTCCCCTCGCTCTCGCGTCCTATGTCGACAATGCGACAGAAGGCGTTTTGTTCAGGGCCGGCGGCAAGATTTTTGCGGGGCCATGACCGCGGAAGCCGTCATGCTTGATTTGCGCGCAGCCAGGGCTCCCGGACGGCGGTTGCTGGCCCTTTGTGGGGGATGGACGGCGCAACGGAACCCGGGCGGCGGACACGACGATGGCCAGCGTCCCTCATCTCATGGAAGGTCAGCGAGAGAAGCGGGTCCAGGACCCGACGTGATCCGCATCGGCCACTGTCTTGAGTCAAACGGCACCACTGGAGGCAGGAACGGCTTGATCCCGAGCTTGGCGCTTTCAGCGATGATTGCGGCGCGGGCATCGCCCCCCATCAGTTCGTAGTCCATCTGATAGTAATTGCCGAAGAACAGCGCTCCATCCGAGCGGTCGGCGATGATCCGGGTAAGAGCCTCCATCATCTCGTCGGGTGCGGTGGTGAAGGAGATGGTCTCGATCAGGATTAGGCGGTCGTTCATCGCCTCCGGCCCGAAAAACTGCGCTAACACGCTGAATAAGACGTTGTTTTGACGCGTGGCATAGATCGTATTGCTGGCTGCGTAGGTCTTCTCCCAATCACCGCCGAGCATCTTCTTCCAGTCCGCGAGCACTTTCATCCAATGGGCGACCTGGGTCTGCGCTGCCCACTCGATGTCCAGCTTCAGGTGCGGCGCCTGCTTCCTAGTGAATGCCTGCAACGCGGCAAAGGAGACGGCGGCTTTCGCCAAACAATCGTCCATGAATGCGATGTTGTTCTGCAGAATAATGCGATCGTTGTTCCGCCAGTCCGGTGGCATTGGCGTCTCCTCTAGGCCATCCAGGGCGGACTGCATCCGGGCGCGATAGGCGAGCATCGGGCCGCGCCATGACTGATCGGCGGGATTATCGAGATAGGGCCCCACGACCTGGGCAAGCGCCATGGCGCTGTGGTCGACGGATTTAAGCAACTGATAGACGATGGGCACCGATGGTGCCTCGAGCGGCGCCATGCCGGGCCGATAAAGAATGAACCTGCCCCCCGCCCCCGAGAACAGGCCGAGAATGACGGGATGCTTGGCAAGAATGTTCTTCTGGAAGATCTTGAGCGCGTTGTCATAGAGCTCAAACATGGCGGTATTCAGCGCCAAAACGTTTTTCATCGCGGTCTCGGCCGGGCTGGAAACTGTGCGACCGGAAATCGGCGCCATGTAGGACGGCAGATCTTGTGCCTTCACCGTTGAGCCGAGACCTGCCAACACGATCGATGTCAGGGTCGTATAGATCAGCGTTTGCAGGAGTGAATGAGCTCGCATTAGCTTGCCTCCAAGCGGATATCCCCAAATGATCAGTTGTTTGGATCAGTCAATGATGCTCGAACAATACCGTGATCGATGCTCGAAGGAAGTCTCAATTGGCCCGCGCCAACGCCCTTCGCCGCCCTCGATCTCCTACGGCTTCGATCAGGTCTATCAATGGCGAGGGCCGCCGATGGCTGATCGAGTAATCGTTGCAACCCATGCATATTGTTTGCTGCGGTGCATGAGTCCGCTAATGGCACTTTGAGACCTCCACTGATGTCCGCCATACGGCCGCTTTCGGGGCCAATGCGGACATCGGCTAGAGATCGGCGGACAATAGCGATTTATGAGGACACGCCTTGGAGCATGACCCGAAAAGTTGCAGGCTTTTCGGACAAGATCATGCGGCCAAACGAGTGCTTGGAGCAAAATCGCGATTGAGCACGCGGCGATTTCGCCCCAGGGGCAGCGGATCGCTGCGCCGGATGACGGTCGGAGACGACTCGCGCAGCTCCGGTCACGCCGCGGCGCCGACGCGATCGCGCAGGCCGGTGACGCCGACGACCTCGGCGCAGTGCTCGCAGCAGAAGAATGTCCCGTCCTTCTCGAGCCCGTGACCGACGATGCGGATGCCGCAGTTCTCGCAGGTCGGCGCAAGTGCGTGGATCGCACATTCGAAGCTGTCGAAGGTATGGGTCGAACCGTTCATGCTCACCTGAAAAGCCTTGTCGTAGTCGTTTCCGCAGGTTTCGCATTTGGCCATGGCGACCTCCCAATTGGCTGTTGCTTCCGGGCTCGACTTTGTTAACCCGCAGCCTGCTGGGCCTGTTCCGGAGCGCTTGCAAACGCGCCGATGATCGCTCCCTGCGCCGCGAAAACCGGCAATACCGCGCCTTTTTTTGGGGTTGGGTGCCGATTCCCTCGAAAATGAACCTTTCCCAGGGGCGCCGCGACTAACTCCCACGACCCTTCGGCAGCGTATTCGACGCCACGAGGGCGCCTGGGTGGGTGGTCAAAATGTCCGTCTCTAAGCTCGCAGCTGGTCTGATGGCGCTCGCATTGGGTGCCGCCGTGGTGACGGCGGTCGCGGGTGTCGGCCCTGAGGTGAAGGCGGAGCTCACGCCGTCCGCTCCCAAAGCCGATCGGTCTGCCACTCGTCCGGTCAACACTCCTCCTCTTACCTCAGCCTGTCCGCGGGAGCCGTGGCCGTATGGCTGCCAATGGCGCGAACCGCTCGCCCGCCGGGTTCTCCGCAGCTCGCGACCCCTCTAACTGCCACCCGATGAATGCTAACCCTCGAGCGGCCGTAGCGACCGGCTGATGCGGGTCACGATGGCGTCCCAGGCGCGTTTTTCCTCCTGCGGATAGACCAGGTCGAAGCAATGGATGGCCCCGCCCGCGTCGGTGGAGAAATTACATCGGCTGTAGAAGATGAGCCCGTGGCGAGTCGATGAGATCGCAAAGAACGATCGGGCGACCCGCTCGTAGTCGAGAGCTGTTCGCCCCACGCGCAGATTGTTCTTCAGGTAGCTGGCCGGCGTGTCGCCGTCCTCGTTCTCGCGGGTATAGATCGTCAGCACGGAGCGCCCGTCGGCGCTGTTGAATCGCTGCCCGAATCCCTTCTCCGCCTTTCCCTCCGGCACCGAAAAGATCCCGGCCGGATAGTCGACCGTCGTTCCGAACTCCGGAACCAGGAACGTCTGCCAGTCCAGAGCCGGCTGGCGTCCTCGCGTTTGAGCGTTGGCACCGGACAGAACGGACAAGGTGACGAGCACATTGGACATGACGGCCAATGTGACCAGCACGGTCGTCAACCCGCATTTTGCGAGCGCGGGCATGGGTTTAACCTCCCTTGCAGGCGCGGTCTCCATCCGACGATGCTCATCGCGGCGTTGGACTTGATCCAAGTACGTGGGCCATGGCGGCGTAGATGCAACGGAATGTCTCGAGACGTCGGTCGCGGCAAGCCCGGCGGACGTTCATGCGCGCTTCGATAACCGATGAACCCGTTCCCCGATGGCGTGACCCCCAAGGGGGACCGGCAATGGAGATTTCGGCATCTTTCGATGAATCTCATGAGACAACAAGCAGTCTCACACAGATACGTGCCCCCGATTCTTACGATCGATTTTTCGCGTCCGCGGGAAAACTACGCAGGAGCGCGGTCCCACGGCTGACCAGGCGGTGTCGCGGGATGTGTCGGCCGCTCGCGGCACCGAAATCGTCATCAGGCGGACTGGATACGCAAGACGGAAAATCATGTCTTGACTCACGTATCGCGAATCGCCGACAAAAGATCATTCTCCAAAAATATGCATGGAACGAAGGTCGGACGGATCGTCGTTCCTGCCCTTGACAACGTAACGCGAATCAACTACAAGAATGTCATTCTCCAAAACTACGCAGTGACCACCGTCGAGGTCATCGACCGCGCCGGATCGGCGCGAAGCGGCGGCTTGCGCGCCGCGCAACTGCGCGCAGGGGCATCCTTCCGACGGATCTCGAGCTGCTCTCTGACTTGCTCTCGGCTGTAAGAAGCCGGCGTCTGTTGCGCGCCGGATCTACCTCGTGCCCGTTCCACTGGTGATCGACAATGCCCAAAATGTCGCCCGGCGATCTCAAGGCCTTGTTGGCCGCGGAGAAGGCCGACGCGCTGTCGGCGATGTCGGCCTGCAAGCTGTCGGACGAGCGGTCGCGCGCGCTCGACTACTACCTCGGAGACATGTCGCGTGACATGCCGGCGCCGGAAGGCCGGTCAAAAGCAGTATCGACCGACGTAGCCGACACCATCGAAGGGCTGATGCCTGCGCTGATGGACATTTTCACGTCGGGCGACGAGGTGGTGCGGTTCGAGCCGGTCGGGCCCGAGGACGTGGCTGCCGCCGAGCAGGAGACCGACTACGTCAATCACGTCTTCATGCAACAGAACCCGGGCTTCCTGGTTCTCTACAGCTTCATCAAGGACGCGCTGCTCTCCAAGGTCGGCATCGTCAAGGTGTGGTGGGAAACGCGCGAGGAGACCGAGCGCGCGACCTACCTCGACCAGCCCGCCGACGCCTTCGCCATGCTGGTTGCCGATCCCAGCACCGAGGTGATCGAGCACAGCGAGCGCCCCGGCGAAGGCGGGGGTGGCCTCCATGACGTCACCGTCGAGACCAGGCGGAGCTATGCCTGCGCTCGGGTCGAGGCCGTGCCGCCGGAGGAATTCGGCATCGCCCGCAACGCCCGCAACATTCGCGATGCCGGCTACGTCTTCCACGACGTGCTCAAGCGGCAGGAGGAATTGATCTCGCAGGGCTATGACGCCGAGCAGGTCGAGAATCTGCCGAGTTACAGCGGATTGACCAACATCGAGACGCAGGCCCGTGACACTGTCGAGGAGCGCGACGGCAGCCAGGGCGACGAGGGCCTCAACAAGCCCAACCGCCTGATCAAGATCACCGAGCACTACGTGCGGATGGATTACGAAGGGGACGGCAAGCCGGGCCTCTATCGCGTCACGGCCGGGAGCGAGCAGGGCGAAGTGCTGTTGCGCAACGGCGAGCCCGATGTGGTGCGCGAGGATGCCATCCCGTTCGCGGCCATGACGCCGGTGATCGTGACCCATCGCTTCTTCGGCCGTTCGATCGCCGATCTGGTGATGGACATCCAGCGCATCAAGACCGCGCTGCTGCGGGCGCTTTTGGACAACGCCTATCTCGCCAACAACCCGCGCACCGAGGTCCCGGAGAGCCACGCCACCGAGACCACCTTGGACGATCTCCTGGTCTCGCGCCCGGGCGGAATCGTGCGCACCAAGATGCCGGGCGGCTTGAGCGTCATCGAGCATCCGGACATCGGCGGCCACGTGTTTCCGCTGCTGCAATACCAGGACGCCACGCGCGAGTGGCGCACCGGCGTCTCGCGCCAGGGCCAGGGCGTCGATCCCAATGCGCTGCAGAACCAGGTCGCGACCATCGCCAACCAGATGTTCAACGCCGCGCAGGCCAAGACCAAGATGATCGCGCGCATCTTCGCGGAGACCGGCATCCGCGATCTCTTCACGCTCCTCCATGCCACCATCCGCAAGCACGGCTCGCAGCCGCAAACAGCGCGGCTGCGCAATCAGTGGGTGACGGTCGATCCGCGCGACTGGAAGGCGCGCAACGACATGACCGTGAATGTCGGGCTCGGCACCGGCAGCAAGACCGAGCAGCTCGGCCACCTGCAGCTCATCATCGGCGCGCAGGAGAAGGCGATCGCCGCCGGGCTGGTGTCGCCGAAGAACCTCTACAATTCGGCCAAGGAGCTGACCAAGCTCGTCGGCCACAAGAACGTCGACATGTTCTTCACCGCGCCGGGCGCGGCGGCCGATCCGCAGGACCCGGCATCGGCGCCGATCCCGCCGCCGCCCGACCCGAAGGCTGCGGAGGCGCAGGGCCGGTTGCAGCTCGAGCACGCCAAGGCCGCCGCCGATGTCCAGATCACGACGCAAAAGAATCAGGCCGACCAGCAGATGAGCGCCGCCAAGATCGCGGCCGACGCCGAGTTCAAGCGCGAGCAGCTCAAGCTGGAATTCGACTTGAAGGTTCAGCAGATGAACGCCGAGTTCGCCCTCAAGCGGGAGCAGATGGCCGCGGAACTGGCGCTGCGGCGCGAGCAGATGGCGCTTGACCCCCAGGTGAAGCACACGGTCGGCATGACCAAGGCGGAGAACGCGGCCGCGATCGACGGCGTGCGCATGGGTGGAAAAGTGGGATGATCGCCGCCGCGCATGCGATGTTGCTGAAAGTGCCCTCTCCCCGCGGGGGAGAGGGCAGTTCGGTCTAGCCGCGCAAGGGAGCGGGTGAGGGGGTTCGAAGTCTCTACTCATCGGCCGGTAACCCCCTCACCCCAACCCTCTCCCCCAAGGGGGAGAGGGAGTTCATCGAGCAAGCGGCGCGACATCCGGAGAGATCCATGAGCGAGGACAAATTGCAGTCCGCGATCTCGCGCGGCGCTCGGGCTGATGCGCTGCTCAAGAATGAATTGTTGCTGGAAGCATTCGCCACGCTCGATGCGGAATACGTCAAGGCTTGGCGGACCTGGCCGGCTGCCGACACCGCGGGCCGCGAGCGGCTGTGGCAGGCCGTCAACGTGCTGGGCAAGGTGCGCGACCATCTCGGCCGCGTCCTCGCCGACGGCAAGCTCGCGCAGCGCGAATTCAACGATCTGATTCACAAGCGGCAATAGCCGAGGAGACATCATGTCCGAACTGAGCACCGAGGGCGCCGCCGGCGCCGCGGAACAGCAACCCATTGCCGAAATCACGGTGGAAGGAGAGGGCAAGCTCTCCCTCACCGAGGCCGCGCGGGCGTTGGCCGGCGCACGCAAACCCAAGGAACAACAGGAGGCCGGCGAGCAGCGCGCCGAGAGCGCAGCGCCGCCGGCCGCACGGGAATCGGCCGATGAGGCCGGGGCCGCCCCTCCGGAGACGGAGGTCCGCGGCGAGACCGAAGAAGGTGCCGATCCGGCAAATCTGCCGCCCATCGAGCCGCCGAGGTCTTGGACGAAGGAAGACAAGGAACTCTTCACGAGCCTCCCTCGCGAGACGCAGGAACGTATTGCCGAGCGCGAGCGGTCACGGGAGAGCGACTTTCTCCGCCGTCAGAACGAAGCCGCCGACAAGCTCAAGGGCCTCACGGCCAAGGAGCAGGCGGTGGAACAGGCAAGGCAGCAGTACGAAGCCGCGCTGCCGATCCTGCTGGAAAACCTGCAAGGCGCCATGGCCGGCGAGTTCGCCGACATCAAGACCATGGCTGACGTGCAGAAAATGGCGAGCGAGGACTGGCCCCGATACATCCGATGGGACGCGCAGCAAAAGCAAATCGCTGTCGTCAAGCAGGAGCTTTCGGCGGCCGAGGCGCGCCAGCAGCAGGAACGGCAGGAAAAATTCTCGGACTTCGCCAGGCGTGAGGACGATCTGTTCAAGGAGAAGGTCCCCGACATGGCGGACGCCAAGAAGGCGGCCGAGCTGCAGACCGCCTGCCTCGCCACGCTCACGGGCCTGGGTTTTGCCGACGCGGAACTGGCGCAATCGTGGAACGGCCAGAAGGATCTCTCCCTTCGCGACCACCGCGTGCAGCTCTTGATCCGCGACGCAACGCTCTGGCGCGAGGCGCAGGCGAAGGCCAAGGCGGCCAGCAGTAAGACTGTTCCCCCGGTCCAGCGGCCGGGCACCGCGCAACCCCGCGGGGCGGCGCAGGAAGCCCAAATCCAGAACCTCAACAAGCAACTCGAAACCGCGAGCGGCGTCAACGCGCTCCGGGCCGCGGCCGATCTGGTCAAGGCCAAGCGCGCGGCCGCCCGCTAGAAAGGCATACCAATGGCTCTCCCCACCAATACCTTCGCGACCTACGAGGCCGTCGGCAACCGCGAGGACCTGTCCGACGTCATCTATCGCATCGATCCGACCGACACGCCGGCCATGACGGCGTTCGAGCGGGAAAAGGCGACCGCCGTCAATCATGAATGGCAGACGCAGGCGCTGGCCGCCGTCGATACCGCCAACGCGGTGCTCGAAGGCGACGATGCCACGACCGATGCGGCGACCCCGACGGTGCGGCTCGGCAACATCTGCCAGATCTCAGACAAGGTGGCCCGCGTCACCGGCACCCAGCGCGCCGTGGCGCACGCCGGGCGCGACGACGAGCTCGAGTATCAGGAGATGCTCAAGGGCCTCGAGCTCAAGCGCGACATGGAGTCGATCCTGATCGGCACCAACCAGGCCAAGGTGACCGGCAACAATTCGACGGCGCGCAAGACGGCCTCGATCCTGTCCTGGATCAAGACCAACACGTCGAAGGGCGCTTCCGGCTCCGACCCCGCGGCGGCCGACGGCACCGGCACCCGCACCGACGGCACCCAGCGGGCGTTCAAGGAGGACCAGCTCAAGACCGTCCTGCAAGGCATCTGGAATTCGGGCGGCAAGCCCGACTGCATCATGGTGGGCGGCTTCAACAAGCAGGCGTTCTCGACCTTCACCGGCCGCGCCACGCAGACGGAGGACACCAAGGCGAAGAAGATCGTGGCCTCGGTGAAATTCTACGACTCCGATTTCGGTACGCTCGAAGTGGTGCCGAACCGGTTCATGCGGCCGCGCGATGCGCTCGTCCTGCAGACCGACATGTGGGCGGTCGCTTTCCTCAACGGCCGGCGCATGCTGTCGATCCCGCTCGCGCGCACCGGCGACTCCGAGCGCCGGCAGATGCTCTCGGAATACGCCCTGGTGGCCCGTAACGAAAAGGCCTCCGGCGGGGTGTTCGATCTGACCACGTCGTAACCGAGCGAATAGCGAGGTAGCGAGTAGCGAATAGTGCTGCTCGCTGCCCGCTATTCGCTACTCGCTATTCGCTATTCACTCTCACGGAGACAACAATGGCTCTTCCCGAACTCCATCCCGTCAGCGAGGTAGCGGTCCAGGCATTCTCGCGCTCGATCGGCGCGTCGCCCGAGGCCGCGTATGTGCGAGCTCCGTTTCGTGGCCGGATCATGAAGGTCGGCTGCGTCACGCAAGGCGTGATCACCACCGCGGACGCCACGATCGCCACCGCCGTCAACGGCAACGCGATTGCCGGCGGAGCGATCACCGTCACCATCGCTGGCGCCGCCGCGGGCCAACTGTTCAGCGCTGCGCCGACCGCCGCACGCGAGGTCAACGAGGACGATGTGATCTCGTTTACGCCGTCCGGCGCGTCCGGCGCGACCGTCGGCGCCCAGATGTTCGCCGTCATCCGGAGGGCATGATGCGTGCCTCCTCCCGCCTCGGCAGCAATGCGGTCTTCACCATGAGTGGCAGCTCGCAGGCGACCGCCGCTTTCGGCCCGCAGACGTACCAGGTTCGCGTCGCCACGGAGGCGCAGCCGGCTTTCGTCAAGATTGACGACGGCACGCCGACGGCCACCTCGAGCGATGTCCTCATGGGCGCCAACCAGATCGACTATTTCACGGTCACGCCCGGGCAGAAACTTGCCGTGCTGCAAGCCGGCACCGCCGGCAAGGTGTCAGTGACGGAAATGACGTGATGCGCACGGAGCTGCTGCTCGACCGTGGCGAACGCAAGATCATCGCGGTCAGCATGCAGGACGTTGAGCCGATCCTCGAGCGGAACAAGGCGCTGCATGGCGAGCTGCAACAGCACGACTGCGCGCGCCTGATCGCCGACATACCGGCGGTGATCCTGGTGCGATGGCTCAATGAGGAACACACGCGCGGTAATACGCATCTGCGGCTATTCACGCGCGAATTCAATGACACGGTGGTACGGCGCAAGCTCGCCGATCCGGACTGGGTCTTTCTGCGGTGCGATAAATGAGCATCACGACCTATAGCGAGCTCAAGGCCGCGGTCGAGAACTGGCTCGATCATACGCTGTTTACGGCGCGGGTGCCGGAGTTCATCGCCCTGTTCGAGGCGACGGCCAACCGCCGCCTGCGTGCGCGCCAGCAGGAAGCCTCGGTCACGCTCACGCCGGCGGCAGGCTCGGCCGCCCTGCCGGCGGATTATCTGAGCTGGCGGCGCGTGACCTGGACCGGCTCGTCCCGCGTCGAGCTGCAATACGTGCATCCGTCCTATCTGCAGGCGGCCTACCCCTCGTCGCCATCCGATGTGCCGCGCATTTTCACCATCGAAGGAACAACCCTGAAGGTGCGGCCGGTCGACGATGCCGCGCTCGAATTCGACTATTTCCAGAAGATCGCCGCCCTGTCGGATGGCGCGCCCGCGAATTGGTTGCTGACTTCGCATCCCGATCTCTACCTGTTCGGCTCCCTGATCGAGGCCGAGATGTTCGGCGTGAACGACGAGCGTGCGCCGCTCTGGAAGGCGCGTCGCGATGAAATCTTCGACGAGATCGAGAGATTGAGCAACAAAACCCGCGGAGCGGGCGCAATACGTGCAATGGGGCACACGCCGTGATCCTGCAATTCGGAGAATGGAAGCCGGATCTCGCCAATTATGACGGCGAAACGTCGCAGCTTGCGCAGAATGTCGTGCCGCGCGCCGACGGCTATGGACCGTGGAAGTCATTGTCCCCGTTCTCCGCGGCGCTCCCCGCCGGTTGCCGCGGCCTGTTCTATGCGCGC
The DNA here is from genome assembly GCA_963712565.1 of uncultured Alphaproteobacteria bacterium. Lineage (GTDB taxonomy): Bacteria > Pseudomonadota > Alphaproteobacteria > Rhizobiales > Xanthobacteraceae > VAZQ01. The sequence goes on from CAVQIP010000016.1 coordinate 100,967, forward strand.
AAGAGCGATGGCACCGTGGTCATCTTCGCCGGCACATCGACGCGGCTCTACAAGCTCAACAACACCGATTTTACCTGGGCGGAGGTATCGAAGGCAGGACTTGCCTATTCCGGGCTGCCGACCACGGACCATTGGCAGTTCGCCCAGTTCGGCAACTTCGTCATCGCGGTGCAGGCCAACACTGTTCCGCAGGCCTTCGACATCACCAGCTCGTCGGCGTTCACCGATCTCGGCGGTTCGCCGCCGCAAGCGCGCTATGTCGCGGTGGTCGGGCGTTTCCTGGTGTTGTCCGGCCTGCTGTCGACGCCCTATCGCATCCAATGGTCGGGGCTCAATGCGATCGTCACCTGGACTCCCGGCGTCAATTCGAGCGACTTCCAGGATCTGCCGGATGGCGGCATCGTCCGCGGCGTTGCCGGCGGCGAGTTCGGCGTGATCTTTCAGGATGGCGTGATCCGCCGCATGGTCTATGCGGTCGGCGCGCCCTATGTGTTTCAGATCGACCGCATCGCCGAGGACAAAGGCTTGCTCGCGCCGTACTCGCTCATCCGCGCCGGCGACAGGATATTCTTTTTGGCCAACCAAGGCTTCCACGGCATGCTCTCGACCGGCGTGCCGGAACCCATCGCGAAGGAAAAGTTCGACCGCGCGTTCTTCGCCGACTACGACCAGGCGCAGTTGCAGCTCGTCATCGGCGCGAGCGACCCGGAGAACAGCCGCATTTTCTGGGCCTACAAATCCCAGGCGGGCGAGGCCGGGCTGTTCGACAAGATGATCTGCTACGACTATGCGCTCGGCCGCGGCTCGATCATCGCGCAGGCTGGGGAATACCTCACGACGATGTCGCGACCGGGGCTGACCCTGGAAGGGCTGGATTCGATCGCCCCGTCGATTGATGCGCTGACGTTTTCGCTCGACGACGTCGCATTGTCGGCGCTGCCCAAGATCGCGCTGGTGGACGGCAGTCACAGAGTGGCGTTCTCGACCGGCCCGAATTTCGAGGCGACGTTGGATACCCCGGAACGGGCGCTTGGCGGCCGCCGCGTACGGGTGAAGGGCCTGCGGCCGATCACCGATGCGCCGACCTGCTATGGCTCGGTCGGCGCGCGCGAGAGCGTGCAAAGCGCGGTGAGCTACGGCGCCGAGCAGCTCGTGAACGGCAAGGGGCTGTGCCCCGCCAACGTCTCGACCCGGCTGGCGCGCGCGCGTCTGCGCATTCCGGCCGGCACGGCCTGGAGCTTCGCCAATGGGTTCGAGCCGCAATTCGCGCCGGAGGGCCGGCGGTGACGATCGGAACGCTCTCTCCGACCGAGCAGGATCTCTACAAGATCGTCGCCCTCGTCCGGCAGCTCGCGGAGCGCAACAATAGCGGGGTAGCGACGACTGATCTGAACGACGATGCGGTGACCAACGGCAAGCTCGCCAACATGGCGCAGAGCACGGTCAAGGGCCGCGCGGGGGGCGCCGGCACCGGCGATCCGAGCGATCTCGGCGTGCCGCAACTGATCGCCATCCTCGGCATCCCGGCCAACATCCGGAAGTTCACGTCCAGCGGCACCTATCCGGCCGTCACCAACGGCGACGTGAAAGTGCTGGTGATGGCGAAGGCCGGCGGCGGCGGCGGCGGTAGCAGCACATCCGCCAATTTTGCCGGTGGCAGCGGCGGCGAAGGCGCGACAAGTTGGAAGCTGACGAGTGCATCGGCGCTCAGCGGACAGACCGTCACCATTGGGGCAGGCGGAGCGAACGTCGCAGCCAATACCGACAGCGCAGGTGGAAATGGCGGCACATCCAACATCGGCACCGTGATTACGGCTCCGGGCGGGAGTGGCGGCAGTAAAGGCAGCGTGGGCGGCGCGGGCGGCGGCGGCGGCAGCGGCGGCACCAATGATTGGGGAGAGCCTGGAATCTCCGGCGCGCCGGGACAGACCGCCGACGGCACCAAGATGATTGGTGCCACGGGCGGCGGGCGCGGCGGCGGAATATTCGGCTCTGCTGGCGTTGCCAATTCCGGCGGTGGTGGCGGTCCTGGATTTTCGGCCGCGGCATCCGGGGGCGGCGGTTCCGGCATTATCATCTGCATCGAGTTCGGAGCGATCTGATATGCGGCACGTCGTTCTCGATCCCGACAATCGCGTCGTCAACGTCGTCGAGTTGGACGAAGGGGCCGCATGGAGCGCGCCGGAGCGCTGCAGGGTGATTGCGTCCGGCACCGGCAACATCGGCGACACCTTCGACGGAGCAACGTTTATCCCGCCACCGTCCGAAGCGGAGCCGCCGCTGCGCCGGCTCGTGCGCAGAAGCATCATCGTCGATCGCCTGCAGGCGGCGGGAAAGCTGATGGCGGCGCGCGAAATGCTCGACGCCGCCGATCTTTACACCCGCGAACGCTGGAACGCGCGCGAGGCGATCTATGCCGACGACCCGACTGCGATTGCCTTGCTGCAGGCGATCGGCGCCGATCCCGAGGCGATCCTGGCGCCGTGAGACTCGTCTGCGTCGACCCCGCGCGCGCCCATGAGGTTTGGCCGCACGTCCGGGATCTGATCCTTGCCGCCATGAAGCGCGGCGATCTTGGCTCGTTCCGGCCGGTCGAGGACAACGTGCTGCGCGGCGATGCGCTGCTCTGGCTCGCCATAGCCCGCGAAGAGCATCAGGACGTTGACGCCCGTCTTCGCGGGCTATGCCGTGAACGCCCTGATGGTGACGGCAAGCGCATCGCGGCGGCCGCGGTCACCGCCTTGCACGAGACGGAGTGGCGCAAGGTCTGTGTCGTCGTCGCCTGCGGCGCGCGTCCCCGCGAAGGCGGGGATCTCGGCCGGAGGCACGGTGCCGGCACGCGCCCCCGCGAAGGCGGGGGCTGGCTGGCGCTGCTCGACGGGATCGAAAACTACGCCCGCAAGGCCGGATGCTCGGCCGTGCGCATCATGGGCCGCAAGGGCTGGGCGCGCGTGCTGACGTCATATCGGGCGAAACGAATCATTCTGGAAAGGGACTTGTGACCATGGGCGGCAGCACGCAGGAAAAAACCACGACCACGTCGCAGAGCAATGCATTCGGGCAGTCGTCGCAGCAGCGACAGCAGCAGCAGCAGGCGCAGCAACAGCAGCAATCCGGGGCGAGTTCGCAAACCACGACCCCATGGGACACCACCGGCGGGCTGCTCACCAGCATCCTCAATCAGCTCGGCGGCATCCCGGCCGGCCCGAGCCCGATCGAGACCACCGCACTGAACCTGATGTCGTCCTCGGCCCAGGCCGGCAATCCCTACGCGCCTGCGATCGGTGGCGTGGCCACCGAGCTGCTCGGCGGCGGCCCGGACCGCAGCGGCCTGGTGAACGATGCCTACCAGCAGTATCAACGGCAGTTGTCGCCCTATTTGAATGCGGACTATCTCAATCCATACACCACGCCGGGGTTCTCGAACGCGTTCGATAAGCTGACCGGAGACATTACGAATCAAATCAATGGTCAATTCGCCGCCGCCGGCCGCGACTTGTCCGGGCTCAACCAGCAAGCGCTGGCGCGCGGCCTGACGCAGGGTGCCGGGCAACTGATCCAAAATCAGTACAATCAGAACGTGGCCAACCAGCTTGGCGCCATCAACTCGCTTTACGGCGCCGGCAACACGACCGCGGGCCTGTTCTCCACCCTCGACCAGGCGCGGCTCGGCAACATGAAGGCTGGGATCGGCGCCGCCGATGCGGCGAACGCGGCGCAGATGTGGGGGCCGACCCAGATGCTGGCGATTGAGGCGCAGCGGCGCGGCATCCCGCTGCAGACCCTTGCCGCGCAGTACGGCATGGTGTTGCCGGCGGCGCAGGCGTTTGCAACGAGAACCGGTGCCACCTCCGGCTCGGAATCCGGTACCAGCTCGGCCTACGGCTCCTCGTCCGGCACCGCGGCCGGCACGTCCTCGGGCCAGGGCACACAGAACACGACCACGAGCACGCCCTTCAATCCGTTGTCGCTTCTGCCGCTCGCATTCGCTCCGCTCTCCGGCGGCGCGAGCCTGGCGGGAATGGGTGCGAGCGCGCTCGGCGGCGGGCTGTTCAGCGCGCTGAGCAACGGCTTCATGGGGCCCGGATCGTTCCGGCCGACGGGAGGATAGATCCATGGCAGGCATATTCCCCGACATCTTCGGCGCCGCCGGCGGCGCGGGTAACGGCGTGTTGCCGTTCGGCGGCCCGCCAGCCGCGCCAAATCCTGTCGACGCCAATCGCAACGCCATCCTGGGCTATCTCGCCGGCGCGCTGCAGGGCGGCAATCTCGGCCAGTCGATCGGGCGCGGGCTCCAGGGCTGGCTCACCGGCTCGCAAACGGATGCGACGGAGCAGGCGCGGCACGCGGCTGCGCAATACGTCGCGCAGCAACCCGACATCGACCTCGCCGTCAGATCCGCGCTGATGCACAGCCCCGCGCTCGCGATGCAGTACCTGCAGGCCAAGGCCAGGCCGCACATGACGCGCGACATCACCGAGTACGAATACGCCAGGAAGCAAGGCTTTACCGGCACGCTGGCGGATTTCCTGCAGCGCAAGCGCGGCGCTGCGCTCTGACCTCGCCTCGTCATTGCCGGGCGTGACCCGGCAATCCGAACCCCCCCGGCTCAAGCCCCGGGGGTGACGGAATGCATGGATTGCGTTTTGATCGGCCCCGAAAGGGGCCGTCTTTTTGAGGCCCGCAAAATGAGCTTCTTCAAATGGTCCAAGACCGCCAACAACAACGCCACGGCGGACGCGACGATCAACTGGGCCGAGGGCCAGGCGCCCTCGACCGTCAACGATTCCGCCCGCGCCATGATGGCGGCGGCGGCGAAATATCGCGACGACGTGGCGGGGACGATTACGACCGGCGGGACGTCGACCGCCTATACCGTGACATCGAACCAGCTATTCGATTCGCTCGCCAACATGTCGGGCAAGACCATCGCGTTCGTGCCGCACGCGACCAATGGCGCGACGGTTACCCTCAACGTTGACGGGCTCGGAGCCAAGCCGCTGCGGTCGGCGCCGGGCGTGGAACTGCCCGCGGGCGTGCTGATCCAGGGCACGCCCTATGGTGCGGTCTACAACAACGCGGCGGCGGAATGGATCCTGCAGGGCTTCTACGGCGCCGGCGATTACAGCATCCCGCTCGCCGCCGGCATGGCGTTCTTCGGCACCTCGGCGCCGAACAGCAAGTTCGCATTTCCGTTCGGCCAGGCGCTCTCGCGCACGACCTACGCCGCGCTGCACGCATTATTCGCCTCGGCCGGCTATCCATACGGCAGCGGCGACGGCTCGACCACGTTCAACCTGCCGGACCTGCGCGGACGCGGGCTGTTCGGCAAGGACGACATGGGCGGCTCGGCGGCAAACCGGATCACCGCCGGCGGTTCGGGCATCACCGGCACGGCGCTGGGCGCCGCCGGCGGCGCCGAGACGCACACGCTGACCGCGGCCCAACTCGCCTCGCACACGCACGCGAACGTGCTGAACGACCTCGGCCACACGCACAACGGCACGACGGGCGGCGCCTCGGCGGATCACACGCACACCTTCAGCGGGACTACGAACACTGAAAGCGCGGATCATACGCACCAATCGTCAATCAATTCCGGCAGCAGCAATGCCAGTACCGGCGCCGGTCTTGGTGTCTACATGACTTCTGCTGGTAGCCCGAACCCGCTCACAAGCGGTGGCGTTTCCGCCAATCACACCCACACCTATAGCGGCACCACCAGCGGGATCAGCGCCGACCATACGCACAATTTTTCCACCGGCTCCAACACCACCGTGCCGATGTCGCTGACTAACGCCGCCGCCGGCAGCGGCAACGCGCACAACAACATGCCGCCGACTATGATGGTGAACTTCATCCTGCGGGTGCTTTGACTTATGGACGCGCCGTCAAGATCATATATCGCTGAAAAAGCACAAGTCCCGCGATTTGGGCTGCCAATCGATCCATATTGATCTTGTGGAGGTGTTTAAGCATCGCAGCGGCGCGCCCGCCTCCTCTGAACAGGAACTCCTCTGCCTCTGCAAAACGGATCTCCGCGCCAATGGAGCGGGCGATGCTTCGTAGCCTCGCCTTTGTGGGATAGTTCGCGTCGAGCCACGACAAGCTCAGTCCGACCGCGTCGAGCCTTTGCTTTACGCTGTCCGATAGCTCTTCAGTTACGCCGCCTCCGGTCCGCTGACCAAGCCTGCTGGCAAAATCGAGCAGGGCATCCGGTCCCCAAATCGCCAAGACGACTAGCTGCTTATAGACCAGGCAGGCAATGACCGCGGCGAGAAATGCCACGAGAACAAGGAGGAGTTGGCGGATGAATGCCTTCCTGTCCTGCGCCTCGCCGAGCACCACGAGCACGATCAAAATCATCAGCGCCGTTGGGATGCCGCCGACTAGACGGTCAAAAATGGCGATGCCGGTTCCGAATAGGGCTGCGGAGAGGACCAATCGGAGTTCTGAAATTTTCCCAAACGGTTGAAGCAGCCCGAACAGTGTGAACCCGATAATCACTATGTCTACGGGCGCGAAGCAAAATGATCTCCCGAAAAGCGGCAACGCATAAAACAAAGCAAATGAAAGACCGATAAACAAGAATGCAGCCGCTCGGCGGCGCTCCGAGAGTAACTTCGAACGCAGTCGCAATGTTGCGGCAATGATCAACCAGGCAAGCAACCCGTAGCAGGTGGCGAGTAGCAAGGTAGTGGCGTTCTTGAACGAAAACACGCTGAGAAGCAGCGTCGCTATCGTAACGCTCCCGTGAATGTAACGATGATAGTAGACCATGTCGGGCAACGGGGTGCCATCACCGCCACGCTCATTCAAATCGTGGAGCATGACTGCGAGAGCGTCACAAAAGGGATGCGGAGGGAAACCCGCGCGGCCTTCGTCCCCAATGCGCACCTGTCCGACCGGTACCCTGGGAGAAATGGCCGCTTTGAGTTGCGTCTCCCGCGGCGCGATCAGCATGGAGAGGGTCAAACAATCATCACCGCCATGTGGATAAAAATCTTCGTTTGGAGCGAAAGGCAGATGATAGACGGCAGCAAGTACGCCGCTTCGCGCTGCTTCCTCGGCAACTTTGCGATAGCGGGCTTGATCAACCGCCATCAGCAAGAAAGAGGTGATGAACCAAACTACCATTCCAGAGAGTGCGACGAGAGCCGCCAAACCGAGTACGGTTGCATATGTAGGCTGCGTGGGCGAGCGGACACTAGGCTGCGATTCTGCGCACGTTTTAATCGTGTTCGCAAATCCGAACGCCTCGGTTTTGCAGCTCTTCGGCGAAATCAAGCCTTCGGCTTTCCGCGGAAACTAGCCTGAAATCTGCCAGTAATCTGGATCGGCAGTTCGCGTCGCGCTCCGTTTTAATCTGCTCTGCAAGCTGATCAAGAAAGCGCGCATAGGCATTCAGCGAGATCGCGGGCACAACCGAAATCCTCCCTGTCGAATGCAAGCCGGCTCAAAGATTGAATCAACATGGGATCGGATGCTCGCGGGGCTGACGCTCCTGAGCCTGCCGTAACGATGCTCAAGCCTTGTCGCGATAAACATATTCGTCGCAGCCCGACCGGAAAAGGGCGATGGCGATGGCGCTAGTAAAGCTGCAACCTGTTCGACGAGGAGGGCACCGGCAAATACGGTCCTTATCTGCACACATCGGATACCGCCAAGCAGTATGGCGAAGGCCAGATCGACCCGGCCGGGCCGGGATGGGACAAGAACCTGCGCGAGCAGTTCTTGCGGCGCAAACGGCAGGGTTTCGCGTATGTCGAGCTCGACAACCCCGACGCCTATCGACTGAGCGATGTCTTGCGGGCGGTGGACCGGGCAGGCGAATACGGCCTCAAGGTCATCGCCAAGAATCCCCTGCTGATGGAAGGTGACCCCACGCCCTATCTGGCGCATCCCGACGTGTTCGGTGCCATCGTCGAGCGCGGCGCCGGACGATCCAGTCCGTATGGATCGACTGCGCAAGGCTGCGGGGAAGCCCGACCTGCCGATATGGTTCGTCGCGTTCGGAGCCGGCAGGGCGTGGGCCGACGACGTCAGCAACAAGGCGCGCGGGCTCAAGAACATGGGCGTGACCGTTTCGGCGCATGGCGAGTATAGGACTTCGACCGACATCCTCCGCCCCGCCTGAGGCAAGCAAAAAAACGAAACGTCTCGGCCGCCGCAAGGCGGCTTCTTTATTTGGAGAACCGATATGGCTGCATCGTCCTATGACGAGGCGCTCAAGCGCCTGCTCGTGCACGAAGGGGGTTATTCAAATCATCCGTCTGACCCCGGCGGACCCACCAATTGGGGCATCACCATCCACGACTATCGAAGGTACGTGAATCTGAACGCGACCGCTGCGGACGTACGCAGCATGCCGGTCGAAGTCGCCAAGCGAATCTATCGCTCCAAATACTGGAACGCGCTGCGATGCGATGAGCTCCCGGCTGGAGTCGACTACGCGGTGCTCGATTATGGCGTGAACTCCGGTATCGGCCGCGCCGCCAAGGTGCTCCGTCGGTTCGTTGGGCTTGCCAGCAATTCGAGCGCCATGACCGACGAGGTTGTCGCGGCGGTGGGCCGGTGCGATTCCAAAAATCTCATCAACGCGATCTGCGATGAGCGGTTGCGATTTCTGCACGGGCTGCGGACCTGGTCAGTGTTCGGCAACGGCTGGGGCAGGCGCGTACGTGAGGTCCGTGCCGCCGCGCTCGCCATGTCGGCCAAAACGCCCGGCAAGCCACGCCCAGCGTCCAAGCCGGTGCCCGGTGCTGCCGCCAAGGGCCGCAATCCGTCGGTTCCAGCCGCAAAAAAACTCGGATGGGGGGCTGCCTTCGTCGCGCTCGTCGCCGCCGGCGCGCATTGGATCGCGGAGAATCCGCTCACCACCATTGGAGCGTTCGCGGCGGCTGCGCTCGTTGCCTTCTTCGTCGTTCGTAGCCTCAAGAGCGGAGAGTGAACATGGGACTTGTCGGATTCGCAAGCGTGATTGCCGTTGCAGTCGGACTCTGTGGATGGCTGGCGCTTCTTCGGCTTCGCAAGTTCGACTGGTGGGCACCCTTCGTCGCGCGGTCGTGGGCCGCGCTTAAAAGTCTTTACGCGCGCCTTCGCGGGTTGTGCGGGAACTCCAAGACCATCGGGGTTGCTTATTCGGCGGAGCTGCTCGGTATCCTGGACGAAGCGAATCTTCTGGACTGGTCAGAGCTCGTCGGGTCCGAACAGGCCGGGCGGGTGATGGTGGTCATGGGGGTGGTGATGATCGTGCTGCGTCTGGTCACCCGCTCCGCGGTCAGCTTCAAGCCGGAGGCTTAAGTCCATGTTGCAATGGCTGGCAAGCTTCCTCACCGCCCCCATCATCAACGGCTTTCTCGACGCCTACAAGGCCAAGCTCGACGCGAAGAACAACGCGGGCGCGCAGGCAGTCGAGGTGACCCGCGCCGCGCTGATTGCCGAAATCGAAGCCCGCAAGAGCGCCAACGCCGTGCTCATCGCCGAGCAAGGTCGCTGGTACACGGCCATCATCCGCCCGCTGCTGGCTTTGCCCGTGATCGTCTACCTCTGGAAGGTGATCGTCTGGGATATCGTGCTCGGGCTCGGCAGCACCGACCCGATCGCCGGCGATGTCGGCGTATGGGCCGGCTATATCGTCACGACCTATGTCGGCGGCCGCTCGCTCGAAAAGATCGCCAGGACGATATGGGGCCGGACATGACCGCCGGCCGTTCGAACGAGCGCCTTGCCATCCTCGAGCAGAAAGTCTCCCACATGGAGGAAGAGCTCGACAAGATGTCGGCCAAGGTCGACGAGATGCACGCGATCCTGTTGCAGGCGAGAGGTGTGCGCTGGGCGATCATCGCGGTGTCGGGGCTGGTCGGCTTCATCATCGGCGCCTCCCATTGGCTGATCTCGCGCGCGTGAGCTCCGTGGCCATGAGCAAGCGCCTCAGCTATGAGGTAATTTCGTATGGCGAATGGACGCGCCCGCGCATGAAGGATTTTCGCGAGCAGTGTTGCGATTGCGGCCTCATCCATCGGCTGGATTTCAGGATCGTGGACGGCCGGATCGAATTTCGGACGCGGCGAGACGACCGTGCGACCGCTGCCGCCCGCCGCCGCTTCGAGTTTACGCCGGATGACTGAGCCGCATTCGCGAAAGCGTGTACTACCGTGACGTGCGGGATCCTGGCCCACAGGCAGGGGTGCAAATCACGGTTATAATTATTATTGACTACATCCTAAGGTTGTGAAATCCTCTCGCGGTCAAAGCGCCATCTTCGCTTCCTAGCAAGGGAGGAACCAAATGGCTGACAACGTGAAATCGATCTCCGCCAAGAAGCTCGCCGACGAGGTGAAGGCGGCTGTTGCCAAGAATGAAACGCTCAAGGCACTGGTCGCTGACCCCAAGGTGGTCACGATCCCGCCCTGGATCATCGGCCTCATCCTGCGTCCGGGCGACTTGGAAAATAAACCCCTCGGCCAGGTGCAGAAGCTCGCCGCCGGTGTCGCCGAGTCATTGCCGTCGGCGCGGGGCAGGTCGCCGGCCGCCCTCGTCCATGGCGGACACATCCTCATCGGTTACGTCGAAAATCCCGTCGAGACCTTTTTCGAGCAGTGAGGGCCGCCGTGCCCCAGCCTCTCGACCCGCCGCTCCGCTGTCCGAGCGCCCAGCCCGGAATGCCGGATGCGCAGATCCTGGGGATCATCTCGCGCGATGCGGATGGGCCCCGTCTCGCCTATCTCAACGAACGCATCCCGGCCACCCCCGAACTGCTGGCCCAGGCCGCGCCCGCCGACCCGCGCGAGATCTTCCGGCTCGCCGCGCGGTGCGAGCAGTCGAAGTGCGTCCACTTCGACGGCGCTCGCTGCCAGCTCGCAACGCGCATCGTCGAGATGCTGCCGGAGGTGACCGGGAGCTTGCCGCCCTGCACGATCCGGCGGACTTGCCGATGGTATCAGCAGGAAGGACGGGCGGCCTGCTTTCGCTGTCCGCAGGTGGTCACGCTCAACCTCCAGGTCGACGAGCGCATGAAACGCGTCGCGGGTACGCCGCCCTCTGCTGGTCAGGGATCGTAACGCTGGAGGAACCGCAAGACGCTTCGCATGACAGGAGGTTCGCATGACAACAAATGCGAGACTTCGATCGCTCGTTGGTCTAGCTGCGACCGCAGTCCTATCGCTATTTATTTCTATGGCACAGGCTCAGCCGCCCATCAGCGTCTCCCCAAGAAACGTCAAGGCGGGGACCTCGCCCACGTTGACCATCAGCTCCTCGGGCTTTTTCGACCTTTCGCAGGTGAGCGCATCGCAGATAAGCATCAATCCGCGTGATGGAGTTTCCAACATCCAGGTCAGCAATGCAACGCGGGATCGCTTGACCCTATCCTTCGACCTCGCAAGGACCGCTTCCGGCGGGGATCGAGACCTGAGCATCAACGCCAACGACGTGACCGTATCCATCAAATTATTGGTAGAGCGCGACTCACAAATTTGCAGTCCGCCTTGCCGTCCGCCAAGATCAGTGTGCGAGGATGGTACTTGCGTCCGCCCGAAGCCACCGCCGCCATCTTGCATGCCGCGTTGCCGTCCGCCAAGAGTGTGTGTCGACGGTAGATGCGTGTTAAAAATGTAGATCGCTTATTCGGGCGGATTGACCGTGTTTAATCGCAGGAGGGACGCTCGCTTCTGAGCGCCCCTCAATGCGTACGGATGGGACCTGTATACGGCCGCACTTCGAGTATCTTCCTCCTAGGTGCAACGTTGCGGGGGCCAAAAATGCGCAAGTTCATGCTATCGGTCGCCGCATTCCTGCTGACAGTCGGCAGTCAGCAGAGCTTTGCGCGCACCTGCAACTTTGTAAGAGGCGAAGACCGATGGGAGGTAAAGACATCGGTGCCGGCCGGAGCGCTTGAGCGGACCGCACGGGAGATCAGTCTTGAAGCCCTGATGGACACCCAAAATCCTCCGCTCACGACGAAGCAGAAACAAGGGCTTGCCAAAAAGCGTTGGGCAGGTCGGGTAATCATCGCTGACAAGGACGACATGATGTTACGTTCCGTGAGGGCTCCATGATCAGCGTTGAGGGATTTCTCTACCGTGCCCGCTGCCAAAAAGATGGCGACTATCACTTGGAAATTGGCACGGTGGACAGGAAGAGAGGGGCGGATTGCCTAGTTGCGGAGGTTCCTGACCCCGGTCAGATAAAGAACGACGCGGAGCTTAAGGCTCGTGTCACCATGGTCCGCGAAAAGCTCGACACGCTGCCATCGGGCATCTTCACTGGAAAGGGCGACTTTAGAGCTGTCCCCATGAAGATCACGGGCCAATTGTTTCTCGACGCGCATCATATTCAAAGGAACGACCGCCGGCGGCGGTCGCGGCACGAAACACTGCGCCACTAATGTATGGGAGATTCATCCAGTATCGGGATTCGAAGTTATCGACCGATAAGTTCCCGCCGCTTGGGCCCAAGCTGTCAAAGAACTCCGTCGACTAAGCTAACGGCGACGTTAGTAGAAGGGTGCGACGGTGGCCGTTTGTGCTACCCGTCACTTTGCCGCGGTGTTGCGGCCGGTCTTGAAGCTGCAAGAGCTTTGAGACGGGCGGCAGGCGTCATTTGCGCAAGACATCGCTGAGCCAGTCGTACACGACTGCGTTGGACAGCGACAGGTTGCCCACCTGGCAATGCATGTCGGCGCCCTCCGCGGCGGTGAACATGCGGGCGGTGACCGGTCCCGACACCTCGCGGCAGTAGCGCTCGAACTGGGCCGCCGTCTCTCCGCCTTCGCCTTCGCCGGCCATCGCAAGGGTCGGACATTTGATGGCGGCGAGGCTGTTGCCGGCACTGAAGTCTTCGAGCCGTTTGAGCCATGCGGCGAAGCTGTCGACGCCGAACCTGCGGCACGCCAACTTGAATCCGAGTTTCATGGCGGGCGGGAATTCGGCGTCCGGGATCGCATCGACGTCCGCCAGGGTTATCGGCGGAGGGTTACGCGTCAGCTCCGGCCCGACGAAGGCGACCATGTAGGCATGGAGATCGACGATCGGAGAGTTGACGACGAGCGCGCGAATGCGCGGGTCGTGCGCGCCGGCGCGGATCACGAAATAGCCCCCGAAGCTGATGCCGTAGACTGCAAGCCGTTCCGGCGCAACTTCGCGGCGGGCCAGCGCATAGTCGATCATGGCGCCGATCGGCTTCTCATAATCGGGCCGAAACGTCAGCTCGGGATGGAAGCGCAGGCAGCCGACCTGTCCCGGCCCCTCGCCGACGAGCACGTTGAAGCCGCGCTCGAGACCGGCGCGCGCGGCCTGGAAATAGAGCTCCTCGCCGGTCCCGTCGAAGCCGGTGAGGATCAGGACGGTCCGGCCGTCGTGCGCGCGCGCCGCCGGCGTCATGAAATAACCGGGCAGGGGCGTGCCCTCGAAAGGGATCTCGATGGCCTCGACATTTTCGGCCATGTGCCGGCTGGCGGCGATGAACGTTTCGCGCGACGCGCGGCCCCATCGAAGTCCGTCGCGGCCGAATGGATCGGCGAAGTATTCCGCCGACCGGTAGTACATGGATGCGCGCAGAAAATGATCCCGCGCGCTGACACGGTGACCGCGGCCCGCCGCGGTCTCGCCGGCCTTGCGGACGCGTTCGGCGAGCGCCGAAAACGCCGGCGGCCAAGCGCGAGGATTTTCGCCCTGTATCGCCGCGCGGGCGGCGAAGATTTCGCCCGGCTCGCCGCCCCCAAAGCTCGCGGCGCCGAGCGAGCGCATGAGCTGGAAATCCATTTCCGGACTTTGGAACCCGACGATGCGGGTGCCTGTGCGTTCGACGCGCGCCATTGTGGTTTTCCCCGTAGCGGCAGAACGAAATCTGAGGGGAGTGAAGCGGACTGACCTGGCAAAGCTACGTCGATACGCGATCCTCGATCAATCATGACAGCCGGCCGTTCAGGAACCGGCTCGTGCGCGTGCCCACGGGACCCTGGTTCCCGAAGCCGAACAAAAGCATGTACATATTGGCGGCTGCTCTTCGCCGAACTCACTGCGGAACGTTGCGTCATTTTTCCCGGTTGACTTTGCGATGCCGGAATCCGCGCGCGCGGCTTTCGACGCAATCGGGAGAAATCGCCATGAAAACAACGACATTGCTGCTTGGCGCCTGTGCGCTGGTCGCCTTGCCGATGGCAACGGCTGCCGCCGGGCCATGTACGACGGAGATCGAGAACTTTACCAAGCTGCTGGCATCGCGGGACGCCGGTGCGGGGCCGACGGCCGGGGTTGCCGGCTCGACGACGGGTCAACATCCTCCGACCGCGACGATGGGGGCGGCGGACCGAGGCACCGCGGCATCGTCGGCCGCGGCAGAGTCGGGGCGTCCCCAGCATCCGCCGACGGCGGCAATGAACGAGGCAACCCAGGGCCGCAGCGCGTCTCCGCAAACGGGCGATACTGCCTGAGAGCAACATCCTCCGACCGCCGCCATGGGCCAGGCGACGCAAGGATCGGCGGCTTCGCCGCAGGACGTGCAGAGCCAGATCCGAGGCGGACCGACCGCCGCTCAGCAGGCGGAAGGTGCCCGGCGGCCCGCAGCCGACAAACTCGCGGCGGCTCAGGCCGCGCTCGAGCAGGCGCGTGGCTTTGATCGCAGCGGCAAGGAATCCGAATGCATGGAGGCCATCGGGCGGGCGAAACAGCTCGCGCGTTGAGCCCGCTCGGCCGCAAAGGAGCGCGACGTCGCGGTTTGATCCTTGAGGATATGCGCGTTCCTGCGCCTAGCTCGCGGGAGAGACGATAGCTGCGCTGACGGTCAATACGCTTGGTATTGCTGATGCGGCAGATGCTTCGAGCCCTTCATCAATTCGAACGGGTTGATTGGACTGCCAGATGCAGCAAACGCTGTGGCACGATCGGCGGAACGGCTCGTGGCATTAGACCAGATTACGACTGCTGCGAGCGTCACCAAAGCAGCAATCCCAAACGACATGGTCTTCCGCATCTGATGCCTCCTTTATGACTCACGCCGCGCTGCTCTCTGTTTAGTCGCTCATGGCGCCGGCGACGGTGCTGCTGGTTGAGTTGTCCTGCTTTGCTTTCATCGCGTGAGTTATTCGTTCGATCGCCGCCTTTCGCCGCATCTGATCCGATTGATCGTCGGAGCCACCGACAATGCCTTGTCGCTCGATCAACCGGTTGATGGTTTCCGTCGCTTCGGGCGAAAGGGTTTGCGCGCGTTCGATCTTGGGCGCGAGACGCTCCAGTCGCACGAGGTCCTCGCTGTCTTTTCCCGCAGGACTAATGAAGAGGACAGGAATTCCAACGACGAGCGCTGCGGCATAGCACCAGCGGGGTAGCATCGGACGGACGTCAACGAGCGGCGTCGGGGCAGTAGAACGCTGTGACATGCTCCGAGCGGCGGGGCCGTATTCCGCGATGACTTCTCACGGTAGTCTCCTCCATCTCTCGACGAGGACCACTCGCGCTTCGTCATGGAACGTCGCCGGGCAGCGTTCTGGCCGGCGAACGATGCTGGACCATAGTAGGACACCCCCTTAAGGTCTTTGGTTCAGGAACTTAAAGATCCTGAAATCGCGGCCGTAAACGGGTTGCACGCGATGAGCGGCGAAGAGGTAAGATTCGGCCGGTTCCGGTTCGACCTCGGGCGGCGGGAGCTCTCGCGTGACGGGGTGCCGGTGCGGCTGGGCAGCCGCGCGCTCGACGTGCTGTCGGTGCTGGCCGCCGCCAAGGGAGATGTGGTCACCAAGGACGAGCTTCTGGCGCGGGTCTGGCCGGGGCTGGTCGTCGAGGAAAACAACCTCCAGGTCCAGGTTTCGGCCCTCAGGAAAGCATTCGACGAGGACCGGAGCGGACAGAGCTACCTGGTTACCGTGCCCGGTCGCGGCTATCGCCTCATCGGTCTTATCGGAAGCTCGCACGAGCCGGCGCTGCCGGATAAGCCCTCGATCGCCGTTCTGCCCTTCCAGAACATGAGCGACGACCCGAAGCAGGAATACTTCGCAGACGGCATCGTCGAGGACATCATCACGGCGCTCTGTCACATGCGCTGGCTTTTCGTGATCGCGCGCGATTCGAGCTTCGCCTACAAGGGGCGGACAGTAGATGTGAAGCAGGTGGGGCGCGAGCTGGGCGTGCGCTACGTCGTTGAAGGCGGCGTGCGCAAGGCGGCGCAGCGCGTGCGGATCACGGCTCAGCTGATCGATGCTTCGACCGGCGCGCATCTGTGGGCGGATCACTTCGACGGCGGTCTCGAGGACATCTTCGATCTGCAGGATCAGGTGACCGCGAGCGTTGTCGGCGCGATCTCGCCCAAACTGGAGCAGGCCGAGATCGAGCGGGCGAAGCGCAAGCCCACCGAGAGCCTGGACGCCTATGACTACTTCCTGCGCGGGATGGCCTGCACGCATCGGATGACCCGGGAGGCCACCACGGAAGCGCTGGAATTGTTCGCCAAGGCTATCGAGCTCGACCCGGATTTTGCTTCCGCCCACGGCGTGGCCGCATTCTGCTACGTCGTTCGCAAGATCAACGGCTGGACGATTGACCGCGCGCAAGAGATCGCCGATGCCGCGCGCTTGGCCTGGCGGGCGGCGGAGCTGGGCAAGGATGACGCGGTCGCGCTTTCCTTCGGCGGCCTTGCGCTGGGTTATGTCGCCGGTGATCTCGAGGGCGCCGTCGCGCTCATTGACCGGGCGCTTGTTCTCAATCCGAACCTGGCGGTGGCGTGGTACGCCAGTGGAACGGTGAGGGCTTTTCGCGGCGGTGAGCCGGACGTGGCGATCGAGCATCTCAAGCGTGCGATGCGCCTGAGCCCACTCGATCCTTTCATGTTTACGATGCAGGGCGTCACCGCATTCGCCCATTTCTTCGCCGGCCGCTACGACGAGGCGGCATCGTGGGCGGACAGGGCGTTCTGGGAACGGCCAAATATCCTGGCCACGTTGCGAATCGCCGCGGCAAGCAACGCACTCGCCGGCCGCCCAGAGGAAGCGCACAAGGCCGTTGCCCGTGCGTTGGAGCTCGATCCCGGGATGCGCGTTTCCAATCTCAAGGATCGCATTGGATGGTTTCGCCGGCCGGAGGATTTCGCCAAGTATGCCGACGCCTTGCGCAAAGCCGGCCTGCCGGAATGAGCGGCGGATCCGCGTCGAGCCTGCGACGCCGTCAATCGGTCAGCGACAGTGCGACAACTGAGAACGGCCGCGAAAGGCGTGCCGCCTTGCCTGACTACGGCAATCCCAATGCGCGGGCGTCTTCCGCGTCCCGCAAGCGGCATCCGCTGTTCCGCCAAAAGCTGAACTCCCATTTCAGACGAACATCCAACTCGCCGTCAAAAAGTATGAGGGTGTGAATGAGGTTGGCGCGCAGCATCTTCACGCCATCGGTCTGCTCGCCAACCAAACGGAAACAGTGGGAAAACTGCACCGGCAACAACAGCGCGGAAGCTCCCGCGCTGCTCGCTGTCACATGCACTGCGCCCCTTTCAAATATGATTTGCGACCGTCGGACAGGTGTCAACGCTTGCGTTGCGGGCGAATCGACGAACGCTTCGGATTCAAATAGCGCGGGCTTCGCGTCGATCCGTTGCAACAGTTCCGACGGGCTGATGCGTCCGGACAGCTGCAAAGGCGAAAAGCCGGAGACATTCGGACTGGATAGTTCGTAAAGATATAGATCAGTGCCGCCCCGCAGCCGTACGACGCGCGTGAGCTTTGCCTTGGTTGCGGGGAGCTCAAGGTCTGTCACGATGAACCGGACGCCCATTGCTCTCAGGATGTCGATTTTGGCAAGGCGAGGAATTCCAAAATTGGGATTCCGCGCGTCTGCCGGCGCGTTGAGGACATTCGAAATATAGAACATGAGGGGTTTGGACAGGCCCTGGCCGTATTCCGACAGAGTGGGAATATCGAGCCACCATAAATCGAGCAGATCATGAGTATTGCCGGTATCAGCGGCGGATTTCTGGAGAAATTTTTCGAACTCGTCGGCTTGCAGCGGTCGCTCGGCATCGCCGAGCAACCGCTGCCTTAGCGGGCTTCCCGGCGAGCCGAGAAGGGTGGCGACCGAGCCGCGGTAGGTTTGACCGGGACGCAGCGAAATTTCCTGCTGAAGAATGTCGGTAATGGGAGTAGCGATCCGGGTCTTCGGACTGCGCTGTTTGAACACATCCGAAGGACGGGCGCCGAATAAAGGAATGAGTGCAAGGGCCGCTGCGCCGACAGCGACGGAAATCCACAGGTGATCGACGGGCCGCGCCTTCGGCGCGAAACGTCCCGCGATCAACTCCAGGACGGTGAGGCCCGCGTACAAACTAAGAAAGGCCCAAAACGGATACATCATCAGATAAAAGTAGAGCGGCGCGATCGACGGTGCGGCGAAGATACCGATGCTTGCGCCGATCCAAATAGTCAGCAAAACGCCCCAAAGCGCGGTGAACAGAGCGCCAACGCGCGCAAGCGGAGGAGGCATGCGGATCGCGACGGCAATGCCCCCCATGATGATGCTCAACTGCAGCCAATACGACCCGGTCAATGCGAGCGGCCACTGGGTCAACCGATCGCAGACCACACCCCACGCACACAATCCGTTCCGCACGTGGGCGATCAAGTCAGGCGAAAACTCGACCGGCCAGTGAATTTGCAATGGAGAACGCGCCGGGCCGGAAAAGCGCGCAGAGTATGCCTGCGCGCCTGCGAAGAAGTCGAAAAAGTGCAACGCTGCGCAACATGCCAAGACATAGATGCCGGCGATCGACCGCCACAGCATCTGTTGGTAGGACGTCGAAGCTAGAAAAATCACCGCGGCCAGCAGGACAGACCCGATCAGCATCCCGCCATTGTAGAAGGGGGCCGCGAGAACGATCAGGAGCACCAACAGAACGATGCAGCTCGCGAGCAGCCAGTTGAGAGCAAGACGGTGCCCCAAGGCAAGCGCGGCACGTGTGTCGGCACCGATCCTTATCCAGGCGACAAGGAGCAGGTTGCTGAGTGTCAGGGTATGGCCGTAGAGCGGATTGGTCGCCAGCCAGCCCTGCAGGCCATATACGAAGTTGAACGGAGGAAACATCAGGAACGCGAGCCAGAGCGAAGCGACAAAAGCAAACGAGCGCGAGAATCCTAATGCCACGCCGAGAGCGAACGTCGACAATGTGACTTCAAGGAAATAGACGATGAATGAGACGACCTGCTTTGAGGTCGCCTGCAGATCGGTCTGAAACACCCAGGCTGCAGGATTGAAATATGGGTTCATCGCCATCAGCATACTGGTCATGCCCTGAATGGGATTCATGGCCGTGACGTCGAGCGGATGCGCCCAGTCCATGTAGGCCTTGTTGAGCCATAGACTGAGATCCGCATCCCGGCCGACATAAAGAACGGTCGGATGTCTGAACCAAATTATGGTGAAGCTCACGAGCGTGACGACATAAGCAATGCCGCGGGCGTACTTGGCGCTCGGCTTCGCAATCGTCGCTCTATTCAATCGTCGAGCCTTTCATAAATCGATTGATTATAACCCGAGCGCCTTGTTATCGCGCCCATCCCGAAGGCGGCATTTGTTGTCCGCGAAGAGCCCAAAACGAAATTCGATCCGCGCGTCGATTGCACCGTCGAACGACATCAGCGTCTGAACCAGGTTTGCGCGTCGCAAGCGCACCGGAGCTCCGTTGACCACGACGAGGCAATGCGAGAACTGCACCGGCAAGAGGATGTGGGCCGGTCCACTGCTTGCGGCCCGGATTCGGATGCCATCTCGCTCAATCGTGATCACGACGTCGCGCGCCCGGGCGGCCGTCGTCGGGACATCCTCGGAGAGGACTGCGACCTGATCGAGATGGTCGCGATTTTCTCGTATCAGCTCAGCGATCGCATCCGCCGTGGCCGCCGTAACGAAGCGCAACGGGCTGTAGGTCCCCAGGTTAACGTCATGCAATTCGAACAAATAAACGCTAGGAGCGTTTGGAGCCCTCACGGAGGCACGAAGGGTCGCGGGCTGAGCGAGCTTTGCAGCGTCTGTGAGAACGTAACGAACCCCAAGCGCGCGCAATATATCCGCTTCGATGACGAACGCCCGCAAATAATTGCTGTGAAACCTGATTCCGGGAGGGGCGAGAAGCCGTGCGGCGAAAGCATGGGCCTGCACAGATGACCACTCGCCGTACTCTTCGAAGGTGGGAATGCGAGACTGCCACAAATCGGTTTCCGTGAAAGTTTCCCCGTAGCGAGCGCGAAAGTAGTCGCGGCCGTAGATATACCGATCAACGGCATCGAGGGTTTTCTGATGAGGTCCAGCGCCGATCTCATCACGTTGGTCGATCCAAACGGTGGCTGTGTAACCGCGAAATGGCTTCCCCACGGCGATCGATGCGTTTTCCTGCAAATAGTTGCGCAATGAAGGATCGCGTGCAGTCGCAACATCCGCACGAACACCCATGGACGAGTGGATCAGGGCCAAGATCGGAAACACCGACAAGGCCGCCGCGGTCTCAACCCAGCCGCGTCCGGGAGCGGCGGGATCAGAGCCCGCGTGCGCCTTGCGGCGATATCTTCGGATCATTTCGACCGCAAGAAACAGCGCGCCCGAGGCCGCGATAGCCGTAAGCAGTTGAACGGCGCGATAACGATGGATGTCGTATGGATGACGAAGCATGTTGATGACGATGAGGGCGAGCAGGGCGGCGACGGCGATATTCACGACGAAGACCGCTCGTTCCTTGATGCCGGATGCCCCCATTTTCACGGATGTTTCGACCTTGATCGGGCGCAACGGCGCGAAGAACGGAAGCACCGCAAACATACAAATGAAACACCAGCACGACAAAATCAGAAAATGACTGGAGAGGACGCTCACCGGACCGAGCCATTCGGCCTGATAGGCGTAGGCGTAAACGTGCGCGAGACCGATATAGCCTAGCAGGGCCCAAGCCGCGGCCCGGATGTCGCCGCGACGCGTTAGGATGGCCACCACCGCTCCGACGAGCGCGGCAATCTCCAGCCAGGCACCCCGATCCTTGATGCATAGGAGGAGCCTTGGATCCCGGCACAGCGGATGCTCCCGAAACAATCGCAGCCAGGCGTCCGGCGACAGGAGATGGTCCCACGCGATCGCGGCACTCGGGGTACGGGCGGCCGTGGCGATGGTACCGAGATAATAGTCGAGGAGCCCGGAGCCAAAAAAGAAGATCAGGCATATGAGCAGCGCCGCGGCCTTCCACGCCCATTCGACGCGCGGCGGGCGTCGCGCCAGGACGATGGCGGCACAAATCGCAATGTAGGCAGGGCTTGCGAATATGAAGGTGAAGGGCGCCGACAGGAGGCCGGAAATAAACAGGGCTAGGAAGCCAACGGACAGGCCGACGTTGCCTCGCCAGTCGCGAATACGTCCGCACGCGAGAAACACGACCGATGCGGCGTTAAGGACCGACGTGAGATGCGCAAAGTAAGGTGCGAGCGAATACCAGTCGTAGATTCGGAAAACCTGGGAGAACGGCGGGAACAAGAGGTAGAGATAAAGCTGCGCGGCCGCTGTGGCCATCAGCCAGGAAAAACCGATCGCGCGCGCCAGCAGGACAATGCTGACGGCCAGTTCGATGGCATAAACGGCATAGGATACAATATTCCTTGCGTTGTCTTCGAGCGGGAGAGCGAGCGCCAGGGCGCCTGGATTGAGCCAGGGGAGATTCGGAAAGTACATCGAGCCCATTCCGGCAAGCATGCTGTACGGACTGAGATCGAAGACCTTGCCGAAATGGAGAATGGCCTCGACGTTCCATTTTGCCCATTCCCCGTCGATCGGGACGTAGAGGACCAAGGGCATGCGATTCATGCCGATGATCATCAATGCTGCAAGAACGGCCCATGACAGAACGTAAGGCAGGGCGCGCGCCGAAGATGCTATGAGCGGGGCGTCCGTCGCGGGCGGTCGAGAGGACATGTCGTATTTTCACTTTGTCTGAGAGACGGCGTCGATGTATGCATGTCGACCGACGAAACATTAAGAATCCTACGATCTGGATACGTCGTTAGGCTTTGAGCAGCGCGCGCATAGCGGGGCATCATATGGAGACCACGCAGGAGGTACTGCCGCGGCCCGTCGAGTCAGGTCTGGGGCCGATCGGGCTGTTCGCCATTAAGACCTTGATCGTTTCTGTGGCCATCGTCGTGTCCGGATGGTTCGTGCTTGATTTATTGGATGATTTTGCGACCAGGCGGATGGAACAGCTGGAGCGGACGGTCCGGTCCGCCACCGCAGTCGGCGGTCGGCAATTTTGGACCAGACTGGAGCGGGAGCTGGATAAGCTCGCCGACCCCGAGACGGACATTTCGTCGGAGAGGAAGCAAAAAATTCTGGCGCAGATCAAGGTCGTTTCGGATCGATGGCGGCCATTCGTCCTCGAGGCGGCATCGACCATTGCCGGAGATTCGAACAAATCGGCGAAGTGAAGCAGGCACGACTGAATGGCCGGATGCGGTCGATTTTGTCGATTGGTCCGACGCATTGCTATGCGGCCCAGGCCGGAGCGCCAGCTTGCGGCCCTCGATTCGGCTGGCGGACAAAACCCGTGTGCGATCGGACCTCCTCGCCGGTCCGCCCTGGCTCACGAGTGAACCCGATGACGGAGCTTTCCCGTTTGCTCCAAACCTGGCCGGGCTGGCGAGAGTTGATCGAATGCCGTAGGTCGCTGACCCACGCGGCGCCCTGCCTTTCAGGCCCTGGGGCGCGGCCACAGCGCTACAACGACCCTCCCGGGGAAAGAAATTTGTACCCGGTTCGTTCCGTGGTCCCCAAGCGGACCGTAGAAGGGGCATCGAGAGTCTAGTGTCCCAGCGTTAACGGACAGGGCCTCGCCGGATGATCAAGAATCAACCCCGCCCTTGCCTGACGCAGAGCCTGATGCGAATTCTCTCAAAAACCAGCACGCCGCGATTGGGGAGATGCAGGCGCAAGGCCGTTGACCATTTTGACGTTCTGGGGAACATTACGTAAAAGTTATTCGCCGGCTTGCACGAACAGAACGAGAGCTGAATGTCGACTCGGGGGGACGTAGTCGCAGTCACCTGTCTCGCGCTAGAGGCGCGCATCGCCCTCGGTCCCGGCGTATCAGTGATCTGCAATCATAATTCGCAGCTCGTCGCCTCTCTTGAGACGGCCGTCAAGCGCGGCGCTGCGGGCATCATCAGCTTTGGGATTGCCGGCGGGCTGGCGCCCGATCTCGTTGCCGGCGACTGGGTCGTCGGGTCCGGCGTCTTGACCGACCAAGGGCGATTTCCAACCGATCAGGTATGGGCTCGCACGCTTATCGAGGCGCTTCCGGGCGCCGTCCACGCAGAGATTGTTGGGACCGATGCGCCGATTGCGGATCCGGCGGAAAAGCGCAGGCTGCACGTCCGAACACGTGCCGTTGCAGTCGACACGGAATTGCACGTGGCGGCCAGGATCGCCGCCGCGAACCGCATCCCCTTTGCCGCCTGCCGTGCGGTCATCGATCCGGCCCACAGGGAGCTTCCGCCAGCTGCGGTCTTCGGTCTGCGCCACGACGGGACACCGGATGTCCTCGCCGTGCTCCGCTCGGTTATCGGGCAGCCAAGCCAGCTTCCGGCGCTCGCGCGTACGGCGCTTGATGCGCGCACCGCCGCGGCCGCGTTGCGCCAGGGCCGCCGCTTGCTCGGCGCGGGCCTCTGTTTTCCCTATTTCAACGAGCTTGGCCTCGACAGCTCTGTCGCACTCGAATTGAGCTGATCTCTGCGCGCCGTCGTCCTGCGTGGTTCGATTCGCTTGCGGGCGGCCGTTGCGTGGCAGCTGAATCCGACGCTATCGACAAAAACGTTTGGTGAAACGTGCCGGTGCAGAGTTCGGGGCGAGCCAGGTTTGCACGTGGACAAGAACACTGGTGCTGCCGGTAAGGATTGAACTTAATTCATGCCGATGATCATCAATGCTGCAAGAACGGCCGATGACAGAACGTAAGGCAGGGCGCGCGCCGAAGATGCTATGAGCGGGGCGTCCGTCGCGGGCGGTCGAGAGGACATGTCGTATTTTCACTTTGTCTGAGAGACGGCGTCGATGTATGCATGTCGACCGACGAAACATTAAGAATCCGACGATCTGGATACGTCGTTAGGCTTTGAGCAGCGCGCGCATAGCGGGGCATCATATGGAGACCACGCAGGAGGTACTGCCGCGGCCCGTCGAGTCAGGTCTGGGGCCGATCGGGCTGTTCGCCATTAAGACCTTGATCGTTTCTGTGGCCATCGTCGTGTCCGGATGGTTCGTGCTTGATTTATTGGATGATTTTGCGACCAGGCGGATGGAACAGCTGGAGCGGACGGTCCGGTCCGCCACCGCAGTCGGCGGTCGGCAATTTTGGACCAGACTGGAGCGGGAGCTGGATAAGCTCGCCGACCCCGAGACGGACATTTCGTCGGAGAGGAAGCAAAAAATTCTGGCGCAGATCAAGGTCGTTTCGGATCGATGGCGGCCATTCGTCCTCGAGGCGGCATCGACCATTGCCGGAGATTCGAACAAATCGGCGAAGTGAAGCAGGCACGACTGAATGGCCGGATGCGGTCGATTTTGTCGATTGGTCCGACGCATTGCTATGCGGCCCAGGCCGGAGCGCCAGCTTGCGGCCCTCGATTCGGCTGGCGGACAAAACCCGTGTGCGATCGGACCTCCTCGCCGGTCCGCCCTTGCTCACGAGTGAACCCGATGACGGAGCTTTCCCGTTTGCTCCAAACCTGGCCGGGCTGGCAAGAGTTGATCGAATGCCGTAGGTCGCTGACCCACGCGGCGCCCTGCCTTTCAGGCCCTGGGGCGCGGCCACAGCGCTACAACGACCCTCCGGGGAAAGAAATTTGTACTCGGTTCGTTCTGTGGTCCCGAAGCGGACCGTAGAAGGGGCATCGAGAGTCTAGTGTCCCAGCGTTAACGGATAGAGCCTCGCCGGATGGGCAAGAAGCAACCCCGCCCTTGCCTGACACAGAGCCTGATGCGAATTTTCTCAAAAACCAGCACGCTGCGATTGGGGAGATGCAGGCGCAAGGCCGTTGACCATTTTGACGTTCTGGGGAACATTACGTAAAAGTTATTCGCCGGCTTGCACGAACAGAACGAGAGCTGAATGTCGACTAGGGGGGACGTAGTCGCAGTCACCTGTCTCGCGCTAGAGGCGCGCATCGCCCTCGGTCCCGGCGTATCAGTGATCTGCAATCATAATTCGCAGCTCGTCGCCTCTCTCGAGACGGCGGTCAAGCGCGGCGCTGCGGGCATCATCAGCTTTGGAATTGCCGGCGGGCTGGCGCCCGATCTCGTTGCCGGCGACTGGGTCGTCGGGTCCGGCGTCTTGACCGACCAAGGGCGATTTCCAACCGATCAGGTATGGGCTCGCACGCTTATCGAGGCGCTTCCGGGCGCCGTCCACGCAGAGATTGTTGGGACCGATGCGCCGATTGCGGATCCGGCGGAAAAGCGCAGGCTGCACGTCCGAACACGTGCCGTTGCAGTCGACACGGAATCGCACGTGGCGGCCAGGATCGCCGCCGCGAACCGCATCCCCTTTGCCGCCTGCCGTGCGGTCATCGATCCGGCCCACAGGGAGCTTCCGCCAGCTGCGGTCTTCGGTCTGCGCCACGACGGGACACCGGATGTCCTCGCCGTGCTCCGCTCGGTTATCGGGCAGCCAAGCCAGCTTCCGGCGCTCGCGCGTACGGCGCTTGATGCGCGCACCGCCGCGGCCGCGTTGCGCCAGGGCCGCCGCTTGCTCGGCGCGGGCCTCTGTTTTCCCTATTTCAACGAGCTTGGGCTCGACAGCTCTGTCGCACTCGAATTGAGCTGATCTCTGCGCGCCGTCGTCCTGCGTGGTTCGATTCGCTTGCGGGCGGCCGTTGCGTGGCAGCTGAATCCGACGCTATCGACAAAAACGTTTGGTGAAACGTGCCGGTGCAGAGTTCGGGGCGAATCAGGTTTGCACGTGGACAAGAACACTGGTGCTGCCGGTAAGGATTGAACTTACGACCTCCCCCTTACCAAGGGAGGAGTTGCCCACGCGCATCTATTTGACCCTCCGCAGCTTTCGGCCTTCGCGCTTGTCGCTTGGTGCTGATTTGGTGTCCCACGCCGCAAGCCCCGCGGCGATCGACGGCGCGAATTGCGTCACGTTCGCGTGGGCATAGCGCAGCACCATCCTCTCCGACTTCCACCCCCCGAGCTTCATCAGCGCAATCAGATCCCGGTTGGCCGCGTAGTGCCACGTCGCCCAGGTGTGGCGGCACTTGTGCGGCGAGAAATTCGTGATCCCGGCCCGCCGGCACGCGCCGTTGAATGCCGTCTTTATCTGGCCGCCGCCGTCGTCCTTCTGCGCATAGGGCAAGCCGTCGGGTCTGCGGAACACTCGGCCCTGCTTGTGGCGCAGGCCGCGCAGCGCGCTCACGACCCGAGCGTGCAACGGCACGCTCCTGGCCTCCCCGTTCTTCGTTTCGGGGAACGTCACTTGCCCGAGCTCGAGATTGACGTCGCGCCAGTCGAGATAAAGCGCCTCCGACATGCGCGCGCCGGTGCCGAGCAGGAATAGCACGAGGGGCCGCAGGTGCTTTGCACAGGCGGCGATCAGCCGTTCAGCTTCCTCGAACGTGATCCACCGCACCATCCCGTTCGGTTGCTTCGGCCGCTCGACCACTGGTTTGGCGCAGAGCTTGCGCTTGGCGGCATGGTGGAGCACCGCAACGATCGGCGTGTAAGCCTGGCGGTTGAGCGTGGCCGGCGAGGCGTCCGGGTAGAGAGCGCGCGCCGTCTTGTCGATCACGTCCTGATCGATCTTCGCAAGTGACATTGAGCCTATGCGCGCGATGATCGGTTTCAGATAGGTCCGCTCGCCGCCGGCTTCGAGGTAGCTCACAGCGGCCCCTACGAACGTCGCCGTCGCCTCCGCTCCAAAGACACTACGTTGGACAATCTCCCACTCCCGCCGCGCGCGGATCGCTTCCGCGGCTTTGGCGTCAGCAACTCCTGTGCTTTCGCGAACAGTGATGCCTCGGACAGTTCCGTGCATGTACCAGTGCGGACGGCCGGGTCTGCGGATGAGCTTGAGGGGCATTCGAGGGCCTCATATAGCGCGCGGATGTCTGCCCTGGTGAATAGCCGACGACCGCCTAACAAGCGGTAATACGGATGCGCCTTGACGTGCTCCCGCATAGTACGGGGCGACACCCGGAATGTCCGGGCGACCTCCTCCAGTGTGAACAACTCCAGCGGAGCGGTCACGGCACCAACTCAATGAACAAAACCTCGTCGGGCACGCCGACTGAGATAGCTGTGGGCTCGGCTGAGCCGATGGACGGTTTTCGGGCCATGTCAGGAACTCTGCTTATCGGTGGTCATGCGGCATTCCCGCCGAGTGGCGGCTCGAGGTCGTCGAGGCTGTCGACTATCGGGCCGAGCGCGGGGCGGCGGTCAGGCGGCGCCCGGCGCAGGCTGGCCGGAATGTCGAGCCCATCGTCAGGCGACTCAGGGCCAGTCAAATCGGGCGCGGCCACCTTCTCGCCCCCGTTCGACGCAAATACGGATTGGCTTGCGGAAACTGCGCTAACTGCGGAAACCCCCCGGTGGGGGTAGGTTTGCGCAGTTTCTGCAGTTTCCGCAGTGGGGGTCCCAATTATGGGATTCACTTGCCAGCGACGGGCGGGGCGACCGCCCTTGAGGGTGCTGACGGCCTTGAGTTCGCGAACCCAGCCGGAGCGCGCCAGCGACTTAAGCAGGTTGGCAGTATGCTCGGCGTCGAGCTTTTGCCCCAGGGCATCCCGCCGCACGTCCTCGAGCGAGAGCTCAGTCTTTTCCCGCGCTCTCACCCAGCGCAGCACCCTCCTGGCATTGACGTGTCGCTCCGTCAGCCCGATCTGCCGCAGCGCCGCCCGCGCGTGTGGCCAGAAGTACTCCCTCACGAGTTCGGATGGCCGCAGCCACGTAATCGACATCAATACTCGCCACCGGCGCCGGCGCGATGCCCCGCATAGCCCAGTCAAACAGACATAGCGTTCCAGCAAGACGCAATACGTGTGCCGGCCCCTTCGCCAGCCATTCCCGATCGCGGCCCTCGACGGCCTCCTTCTCAAGGTGCGCAAACTGCCGAAACTGCTCAAACTGCCTCAAAGCATCTTCGGACAGCCCGATCGAGTGCATCACCAGCCTGCCGTCGACGAGCTCGGCAAGGCCGTCAAGGCGCTTCAGCGCGTTCCAGATGTCGGGATCGACCTCGAGTGCGCTGTTGGTGAGCGGTCGATACGGTGGCTCGCTCGGCCATGAGAACAACAGCCGGGCGTACATCCCATCTGCCGGCCCCTCGAACGACTTGGCCAGCTTGTCGGGCTGGAGGCCGCCGACGACACCAATTAGCAGATGGTCGATATGAAGTTGTCGCCCGATGCGCTCAACGTTGTAAGAATTGCCGTTCCAGCTCTCGAGCCAAAACTCGTTATCCTGCCCGCCGGAGTATCGGGACATGTTCATGAACATGGCCGAGAGCTCGTCGGTTAACCGCAGAATGCCCTGCGGGCGCGCTTGCAGCAGCTCGCCGAACCGCTCGATCGTCCCATCGGAAATATAGAGACGTGGCGCCACAAACTGGCCGGGATCTGTTGCGTCCTCCGGCATCGGCGGCGGCGGCACGCCCGCCGCGACCGCCTCCTCGACCTTTTTCTTCCAGTGGGCGCGCGCAGCCCCGGCATTCTCGACCTTGGATTCATGCTCGCGCTGCAAATCGGCGATCTTGCTCTGGCTGTCGCGCTCGATCTGGGCCAGGGCGCGCTTCACCGCGTCGATGCCCGGCGTCTTGCCGGTGCCCGATGCGCCGACAATTCCTACCCAGCACGTCATCGGCTCCAGCCACGAAGATGACGCCCTGACACGGCGCGCCATTCCGACTAGGCTCGATGCAATCCCCAGCGCTGGGACCGCAACATGCGCAACCGTAACACCGGCGCCGGTGGCGGCACGCTCGACCCATTGCTGCAGTGGTTCGCCAAGGCAATCCAGGGGGAAGTCGGGCAACTCTCCGCGGCGGTCATCAAAGATGGACCAATCTGGAGATTCCCAAGTGTGAAGCGGCCGCGGACCAAACTGCCGATAATCGGCGCCGTCCGCCTTGGCACATGCTTCCGCCAACTCCCTGCTCAAGTAGGTCATAGGCAATTTCCTTTCTTGAAATCGGCAATCCAACAATCGAGCCGGTCTCGCGCATAGACATCGCAGCGCCTCAGCCGTTCTTGGTTGGTGGGCTCGGCCAGTGTCTTCGGGCCGTGTACTCGGACGGCGAGCTTGAGGGCCTCGACTGTGACGGCTGGTGTCGCCCTGTCGCGGCCGATCTCGTCATAAACGCGCTCCAGCGAGATGCTGTCCGCCATGAGCGGGCGCAGACGTTTCAGTCGCTTCGGCTCGATCTCGACGGCGAGACGGCCCGGCCGGTCGCGATGATAGTCGACAGCGGCCTCGCGCCATGACGGAGCAGGCATGTCGGGTTCCGGCTCGATGACGCCGCCAGCGACCAGCATTTCGAGCGCGGTGTCGACCACGCCGGGCCAATCAGTGTCGGCACGGATTGCCTCGGCGGCCCACCATTCGCGGCCGAAGCCGACGGTAATGATCGGGGTTGCCGCAGCGACGATGACGCCGCCGACGCTCATCGCTCGTCCTCCGCGGCGATGATGTCGACCGCGGCGCCGAGGGGCGTCGAGGGGCCGGCCGTGGCTATCGCGAAGCAGCGCGCGCTGGAGCGTTTCAAGCGGGCAACCGTGCTGCAGCGCCAGGCTCGCGCCCACGGCAGCGTCACGCGCGTTGGAGTCGCTCTGCGAGCCGGGTTTGTGGTTCTGCAGGAAAATCTCGCCGACCGTGCCGTCGGCATATCGGCCGATAGTGGCCGTGTAGCGCAGGCTACCGACCTCGAGCTCGAACGTCTCGGCGGCGCGTCGATTCGGCAGGCGCTGGCGCTGGGGATAGTGGGGGAATGGCGCATTTGGCTGACCTCCTAAACGGAGGGCCGCGCGCCGGTTTGCTTTTGGTCGTGGAAGAACGTTATTTGAGTGGGAGTTGGTCACCCCCGACATGGGTCTTACGGCCGCGCGCCTAACCGCGCGCGGCCGTTTCCTTATGGCGTCGCTAGTGGATGGTCGGTCGTGTCAGCCGGCTGCCGTTGGTTGGTGAGCGGGTCGGTCCGTGGCTGCTTTGTCGGCGCGGGGACGGTCGATCGCAAGCGAGCGCGCGCTCGAGCAACTGCCTGAGCGCCCACGAGCGAGGAATAATCTTAGGCCGGGTCCGCCTCCAGTTCTCAAGCTCGGCGAGAGTGTGGACCTTCCAGTCGGACCCCAACTGCGGCGCCTGTCACATCGGAGGAGTGGGCATTTGATTATCTCCATGCAGCGCATTCGCGACATGAAGATACATGTCTTGGTTGTCGCGGAAATAACAGCTGGGGCTATTTCCTCAAATTCTCGGCATCAAAGACAAGACCTAGCGCCGCGCGCTCCGCACTCCTGAAACAGATTCGAACCCTGTAATGTTTCGCAGCTGCTTGGGCGATATCTGAAACTGATCGGCACGATCTATCGTGTAGGCCCGATCTCAGAAAGATCATGCGCCTCCGGGCTTGATTTCGCAATTTTACCCTGCCTCAACATCTTGCGCCACGAAACCAAGGACGAAGCGAGGATTGCAGCCTTGTCTTCCAACAAACGCTTGAGGCCAGGCGCCTCACTGGCGGCCCTGCCGGCCGCCTTGGTCAGCGGCGCTCGCCGAACGACGACAAAAACTCCATGCCGCTCACCGCTCGCGCGAATGAGCCAGTATGTCGCTACGATCAGGGGGCCGGTTGCCAAATTTCCGAGCATTCAAGATCGGATGGGCGTATGCCATGGTGATAAGCCGCAAAATATTGCGCTTAGCTGCCCGAATTTCTCTGCTACGTCTTTCCCGATGCATCGCTGCCAGAGTTGCGCGAGCAAGGCGAGAGGGGGGGCATATTGCCGCTGCTCCAACAATATGGGATCGGCGCCGAGCGGATAAATGGTTCTTTTAACCCACTCCTTTAGCTTGTCCGCAAGATCCGCGAACTCCTTGAAAAAACGCGCCCGCGCCGCGTCCGATATTGCTGAGAATCGTCCCCGCTCAACGTTCTTCAGGTCTTCGTCTATCAGCTTTCCAATCGCATCTTGATCGACGCCGATCCTGCCACTCGCAGGTGCGTGTGGATCTTGCTGGGCATGTGACACCGTCATCACCGCCGAGAAGTAGGCGGCGCGGAGGAGCACCGCGACCGGCGAAGGGAATGCGACGG
>CAVQIP010000017.1:0-80278 GCA_963712565.1 uncultured Alphaproteobacteria bacterium
GCTTTCCATGCGCGTGCTCTCGCGCACCTGGCAGATGCTGCTCAAGGGGATTGCCGAGGTCGCGGACGCGGGCCGCCCGCTGGCGGCGGCCGAGATGGTGCTGGTGCGCATCGCCTATGTGGCGGATTTGCCGACGCCCGACGAGGTGATCCGCTCGCTCGACGAGAACGCGCCGGTCGCGCCGGCGCAGGGCCCCGCGCCGGCGGCGCCGCGCTCGACACTAGCCGCCGCGCCACGCTCGGAGACGCCGCGTCCGGGGACACCGCGGGCCGAGACTTCGCGCGGCGCGCCCAGGGCGGCGCTTGCGCCGGCCGGCGATCCGGTGGCGCGCCCGCCCGACACGCAGCCCAGTCCCCCGCCGCTCGTGATCGGCCGGTTCGAGGAGTTGATCGAGCTCGCGGCGCAGAAGCGCGACCTCGGCGTCAAGCTCGCGCTCGAGCGCGACGTGCGGCTCGTTCGCTGCGAGGATGGTCGGCTCGAGATCGGATTGGAGCGGAGCGCGGCGAAGACGCTGGTGCACGACCTCGCGCGCAAGTTTTCGCAATGGACCAACCGGCGCTGGATGGTCGTGGTATCGGCCGAACAGGGCCAGCCGACCGTCAAATCGCAGAACGACGTGCGGCAGGCCGAGCTCAAGACCGGCGTGCGCGCCGATCCCCTGGTGCAGGCGGTGCTGGCGCGCTTTCCCGGCGCCGAGATCGTGGACGTGCGCAAGAGCGCACCGGCGCAGGAGCTGCTGCCGGCCGGATTCGGCGAAGCGGTGGCGGAACTTCCAGCCGACGACGACGGTTCTGCTTTCGGCGCCCAATCTGCATACGACGGCCGGTCGGACGGCGGGGATGGCGATGTTTGACGGCGGCGTTCTGACGCCGTCCGTGTGGTGCGGGAGAGACGAGCGATGGCAGATTTCCTGGGTCTGATGAAGCAGGCCGCCGAACTCAAGTCCAAGATGGAGGCGATGCAGGCCGAGCTCGACCAGATCGAGATCGAGGGTACCGCGGGCGGCGGCCTCGTTGCGGTCAAGCTCTCCGGCAAAGGCGAGATGAAAAGCGTCAAGATCGACGCCTCGCTCATCAAGCCGTCGGAGAAAGAGATCGTGGAGGATCTCATCGTCGCCGCCCACGCCGACGCCCGGCGCAGGGCCGAGACGCTGTTGCAGGAAAAGATGAAGAACGTCGCGGGCGGCCTGCCGCTTCCGCCAGGGATGAAGTTGTTTTGAAGAACGTCTGACCGCTGGCAGCTCCGGCGGACACCGTCGGATGGAGGTGCCAGTGGAAAAAGAGATCGATATGCAGGCGTTGTCTGCCGCGGTCGCGGGATTTTTGGCGTGTCACATCCTTACGTGCCGCTTTCTGGTGCAGGAGGGAGTGGTCGACAAGGACCGGTTCACGTCGTTTCTCGAAGCCGCGATGGCGGAGATGGCTCCCGGCATCGAGGACAAGCGCACCTTGTTCAGCTTGCGTCAGTTGATCACCGCGTTACGCGCGCCGCTGTCATCACAAGCGGCGCAATAACTCATCGCGAATTCATCGCGCAGCCCATCGTTCCTGATGCCTGTCGCCGCCGCCGGACCCGAGATTGAGCGGCTGATTTAGCTGCTCGCGCGCTTGCCCGGGCTCGGGCCTCGCTCGGCGCGGCGCGCCGCGCTCTTTCTGATCAAAAAGCGCGATCAGATCATGGCGCCGCTGGCCGCGGCGATGCGTACGGCACTCGAGAAAATCGAGATCTGCCAAGTGTGCGGAAATATCGACACGCAGAATCCGTGCACGGTGTGTACCGACCAACGACGCGATGGCAGCATCATCGTCGTGGTCGCCGATGTTGCCGACCTTTGGGCGCTCGAGCGCGCACACGCGATCAATGCGCGCTATCACGTCCTCGGCGGTACGCTCTCGCCGCTCGACGGCATCGGTCCGCAGGACCTTTCGATCGATGCACTGGTGGCGCGCGCCCACGATCCGGCGGTCACGGAAGTCATTCTCGCGCTCAACGCCACCGTCGACGGCCAGACCACCGCGCACTACGTCACTGATCTCCTGCACGGCGCCAATGTGAAAGTGACGCGCCTCGCCCACGGCGTGCCGGTCGGCGGCGAGCTCGATTATCTCGACGAAGGCACGCTCGCTGCGGCGATCCGCCAGCGGACGACGTTCTAGCGGCAGCTGGGCCAGTTCCGGTCATCGGATTGAGTTGCTTTCCCTGCCGTCCGCCCCGCGCCGGCAGCCTATGCTCCCGTACGCAGGGAACCGCGGCAAAAAGCGCTTGCGGTGCGCCTTACCGACCGCGACCGTTCGTGCGGGTGCTGACTCAGATCGCAGCGAAGTGCGCGTCAACATGCGCCGTTTGAGGACGCTCCTGCTCGTGATAGCCTATTATAACTCGATAGAAATCGCGGTTGCAGCGATCACGAGTTTGCGCGTTTGCGAGGGACGCGCAGCAGCGGAGGGAAACATGAAGCCATATCGACATTGGTCCAGCATTGCGTGCCTGGTCGCGCTATGCACGGCCGCGGCCGTCGAAGCGCGTGCACAGGCGCAAAGCTATCCGAACAATCCGGTGAGGCTCATCTCGGATGCGGCGCCTGGCAGCGCCATCGACACGAGCCTGCGAATCATCGCCGACGGATTGAGCCAGCACTGGGGTCAGCAAGTCGTGGTCGTCAACCAGCCGGGTGCCAGCGGCGCGATCGCGGCCAAGGTGGCCGGCGAAGCTGCGCCCGACGGCTACACCCTCTATGCGCCGGCTCTGTCGGTGTTCTTGACCGTACCCGGAAAAGCGCCAAATCTGCCACTCGAGCTGCCGCGCGACTTCGTCGCGATCGGATTTACCGCGGAGCAGCCGATGGCGATCGGAGCGTCGACGACGCTCGGTGTCGCCACCTTGCCCGAATTGATCGCGCTGGCGAAAAAGCGGCCAGGGGACATTTCCTATGCCGTGAGCGGTATCGGAAGATTGACCCACCTGACCGGCGAGTTGCTGCAGATGCGCGGCGACATCAAGCTGCAGATGGTTCCCTATAGCTCGACCCAGTCGCTCAGCGATGTCATCGCCGGCCGCGTTCCGCTGGTCATTGAAGGCTATACCGGCCTAGCGGGCGCGTTCCAAACGGGTTCGCTCAAGGCGCTTGCGATTGCCTCGGCGCAGCGTTTGCCGAGCTCGCCCGACTTGCCGACCTTTGCCGAAACGCTGCCCGGCTTTGTCGCTACCGGCTGGCAAGTCGTGGTGGCGCCGCGGGGCACGCGGGAGGCGATCGTGAACAAGGTGAGCGAGGACCTGCGCGCCGTGGTCAGCAAGCCCGAGTACAAGGACAAGCTCGCAGCGCGCGGCTCTTATGTCCGCCCGATGACGCCAGCGCAGGCCGTCGCTTTCATCCACGAGCAGCAGCGGATGTGGAAACCGGCGCTCGATCGGATCGCGCAACTGACAAAATGAACAAGAGGGGGCCGGTGCCAACCGATCCCCCGTTGCGGCGACGGCAAGGCGAGGGACGCTGCCTCCCGGCATCGGCTCATGAGGTGATGGCCTAGTCGTCCATCACGATGCGGGTCGGCTTGATCAGCTTGGCGAAATGTCCGCGTCGCTGCAGCCAGATGAGCAGCACGAGGCTCGGCAGCGCGGTCAGCGCGCTGATGACGAAGAATATCGGCCAGCCCGCGCGTTCGGCGATGAAACCCGCTCCTGCCGACAGGTAGGTGCGCCCCACCGCCGCGAGCGCGGTGAGCAGCGCGTATTGCGTTGCCGTGTGCAGCGGGTTGTTGCACAACGCGGAGAGATACGCGACGAAGATCACGGTTCCGATCGCGCCGGTGAAGTTCTCGACGATGATCGTCACCGTCAGCGCCCAGAGGTTGACGCCGACCACCGCCTGCCAGGTGAAGATCAGGTTCGACGCCATCTGCAGGAACGCGCCGATCCAGAGGCTCGTGACCAGCGGATAGGCGCGCGCCAGCGCCCCGCCGGCGAAGCCGCCGATCAGGGTCGCCGCCAGTCCGACGCCCTTGACGATGGCGGCGTAATCATTGCGGGAAAATCCAAGGTCGATCACG
Organism: uncultured Alphaproteobacteria bacterium; assembly: GCA_963712565.1. Lineage (GTDB taxonomy): Bacteria > Pseudomonadota > Alphaproteobacteria > Rhizobiales > Xanthobacteraceae > VAZQ01. The sequence continues at coordinate 4,047 of CAVQIP010000017.1, forward strand.
AACGGTGCCGTCATCGCGCCGGCGAATGCGTCGCATAGCTTGTAGAGCACCACGAAAGTGAGGACGACAATCGCCATGTCGCGGGTGAGGAATTCGGCGAAGCTGCCGTAGGCGGCGTGAGCCACGCGCACGAGCGGGTTCTCGCGCGCATGCGCGGCGTGGTCGGCGGCGGCGGCGGCGGATTTTTCCGGCTCGGTGGCGATCAGCGCGGTCGCCATTCCGATGACGACCAGCGCCGCCATGGCGAGGTAGCCCGCGGTCCAGGCCCCGCCTTTGCCGAGGCCGAAGTCTTCAAATCCGCTCACCAGGAACAGCGTGCCAGCGGTCGAGGCCAGCATCCCGATCCGGTAGGCCGCCACATAGGAGGCCATGCCGGCGGCCTGCTCGCTTTCGGACAGGCTTTCGATGCGGAAGGCGTCGATGACGATGTCCTGCGTGGCGGAGGCGGTGGCGACGAATACCGCTGCCGCGAACACCACGTACCAGTGGGCGCGGGCGGGATCGCACAAGCCGAGCAGAACGATCGAGACGATCAGGAGCAGTTGCGAGAACACCAGCCAGCCGCGCCGCCGTCCGAGCAGCGTGGACAGCACCGGGACGTCGAGCGCGTCGACGATCGGCGCCCACAGGAACTTGATGGTGTAGGGCGTACCGACGAGCGCGAACAAGCCGATGGTGCCGAGATCGACGCCCGCTTCGCGCATCCAAACCAGAAGCGTCGAACCCGACAGCGCCAGCGGCAGCCCGGCGGAGAAGCCGAGGAAGAGCACGATCAATACGCGCGGTTTGGAATAGACCGCGAGCATGTCGGCGAAGCTCGGACGGGCCGGCGCGGCGTCGGGCGTTACGGTCATGGTTCAGCCATCGTTGAATTGGCGCATGCACACAAGCCTGCGATTGCGGCGAAAAGTGATCGGGCGTAGCCTGATGCTTCGTCTTCAGGTCGATCGCAGAATATCGGCCAATGGCGGGAGGAAAGCGCGATGAAATCTAACGCTCTTGGAACCGTGTTGGCGGCCGGATTTGCCCTGGCGGCAGCGGTCGTCTCCGCGCCGGCGCAGAATTTTCCGGCGCGGCCGGTGACCTTGATCGTGCCGTGGCCCGCCGGCGGCAGCACCGACGTCAGCATGCGCGCGCTCGCGACCGCGACCGAAAAGCATCTCGGGCAGTCGATCGTCATCGAGAACCGGCCGGGCGGCTCCGGCACGCTTGCCCCGGGCCAGATGGCCGCGACCGCAAAGCCCGACGGTTACACGATCGCGCAGATTCCGATTACGGTCTTCCGCTTTCCGTTCATGACCAAGACCACATTCGACCCGAGCACCGATTTCACCTACATCATCGGCGTCAGCGGCTACACCTTCGGCGTCGTGGTGCGAGAGGACGCGCCGTGGACGACGTTCCAGCAGCTCGCCGCCGATGCGAAGGCCAATCCCGGCAAGATCAACTATGGAACGCCGGGCGCCGGCACCAGCCTGCACATCACGATGGAGCAGATCGCCAAGCAGCAGGGCATCAAGTGGACCCACGTCCCGTTCAAGGGCAACGCCGATGCGATGAACGCGCTGCTGGGTGGTCATATCCATGCGGTCGCGGATTCGAGCGGATGGGCGCAGCTGGTCAATGCCGGCCGGTTCCGGCTGCTGGTGACCTGGGGCGCCGCCCGCACGAAAAACTGGCCGGATGTTCCGACCCTGCGCGATATCGGCATCGACATGGTCTCGAACTCGCCCTTCGGCATTGCCGGTCCCAAGGGCATGGAGGCGAGGACCGTCAAGGTTCTGCACGACGCCTTCAAGAAAGGGCTGGAGGAGCCCGCCTACGCCGCGACCATGGCCAAGCTCGATCAGGAACTCTTCTACCTGAGCAGCGAGGACTACCAGAAATTTGCGCTGCAGCAGATCGACGAGGCCCGACGGTTTATTGCCGAGCTCGGGCTGGGGCCAAAGCAGGAATAGCCAACGCGTGCGGCTATTCCCCGGCCTGCAGCCGGCGCGGCAGCGGGGCGGGGATGACGACCGCCTCGGCGGCGGGCACATGCTCGCCGTCGAACTCGACCTCCTGGATGCGCGCGCCCCGTTTCTCGATCTTTTCCGCCGAGATGAGAATTTGCCGCACGTCCTCGTTGGCCTGGCCGAAATGCTGCTGCAGCTTCAACACCCGCTCGTGCAACCGCTTGAGGTCGTCCATGAGGTGGCCCACCTCGGCGTGAATCTGATCGGCCGCCTCGCGCATGCGGGCGTCCTTTTGAATCTGCTGGATGACCTGGATAGCGAGCATCAGCAGCGATGGTGAGACAATGACGACCTTGGCGCGGAACGCCTTCTGCACGATGTCGTCGAAGCCGTCGTGCAACTCGGCGTAGACGGATTCGGACGGCACGAACATCAACGCCAGGTCCTGCGTCTCGCCCGGGATCAGGTATTTGTGCGCGATGTCGCCGACGTGCCTTGCCAGGTCCTGGCGCAGGCGCGAGGCGGCCTGCTTGCGCTCATCTTCGGTCTTGGCGTCGCGGAACGCGGTGATCGCTTCGAGCGGAAATTTGGCATCGATCGCCAGCGGGCGGTTGTCCGGCAGGAATACCGCGCAGTCCGGCCGGCACTTGTTCGAGAGCGTGAATTGGAACTCGTAGCAGCTCTTCGGCAGCCCATCCTGCACGATGAGCTCCATGCGCCCCTGGCCGAATGCGCCGCGCTGCTGCTTGTTGGCGAGCACGCTTTGCAGCGAGCTCACCTGCGACGCCAGATCGGTGATGTTCTTCTGGGCGCTGTCGATCACCGCGAGCCGCTCGTTGAGCTTTTGCAGGCTCTCGACCGTATGCTGGCGGGTCGTGGTCATCGATTGGTTCAAGTGATGCGTCACCGAGTCGAGCCGCTCGTTGACCGCGCGATGAAGCTCGGCCTGGCGGCCGGCCAGCATGTCGCGCATCGCCTCGATGCGCACGGCGGTCTCCGCCTGCAGCCGCGCGAGCTCGACCAGCTGGCTATCGGCGGCGCGCAGGTCGCGTCGCCGCAGCGCCCGCACGGCGACCACGATCAGCGCCGCCACTGCGGCCAGCGCCGCCAGCGCGATCACGAGCACGCCGGCGAGGGTGAGAAGATTGTCGGCCATGCGGGCAACCTACATCGATTCGGAGCATAAGAACAAAATGTGAACGATAAATCAATGCAGGTCGTGGCCAGGTCCACGCCGATGAGGCCCGCCGTCGCGGGGCGCCGGCAAGTTCTCCACATTGACCGATTTCCGCCGACTGCTTAAATCGCGGCCATGGCGCGGCGCGACATTCTCATCCTGCCGGACAAGCGGCTGCGGCAGGTCTCCGATCCGGTGAAGAAAATCGACACCGGCATCCGCAAGCTGATCGACGACATGTTCGAGACCATGTACGGCGCGCCCGGGATCGGGCTCGCCGCCATCCAGGTCGGCATGCCCAAGCGCGTGGTCACCCTGGATCTCGCCAAGAAGGACGACCCGAAGAACCCGCTGGTCTTCATCAATCCGGAAATCCTCTGGATCTCGGAGGAAAAGGCGATCTACGAGGAGGGCTGCCTGTCGATCCCGGAATACTACGGCGACGTCGAGCGGCCCGCGCAGGTCAAGGTGAAATATCTCGATCTCGAAGGCGAGACGCGCGAGATCGAGGCCAATGGACTTCTCGCCACCTGCCTGCAGCACGAAATCGATCACCTCAACGGCGTCTTGTTCATCGATCATCTCTCCAAGCTCAAGCGCGACCGCGTGCTCAAGAAGTTCACCAAGGCGCATAAGCGCGCGGCCGAACCGGCCTGACGTTCCGACGGATTTTCCTCGGCCCGGAACGTCGTCGCGCAACGCCGTTGATCGGACGCGCCAATGGCCGAGATCGCGGCCAGGGATTTATTTGGACAGGAACTGCTCGGTGTAGGTCTTGCCCATCTCGGGCTTCGCCGGCAGAAGCTTGAGGTCGACATAGGACGCGGCGAGCGTGTCGAGCGATTGTTGCCGGAACCGGCCGGTGCGCGAGATCAGCGGAAGCACGAGGTCGTAGAGCTCGGACACGATGTCCGCATCGTGGCTGGTGACCTCGCGCGCCACCTGCACCGTCTCGCTCTTGCGGGCGCGCACGTGGTCCACCGTCTCGAACCAGGCCGCGAGGAAACGCCGCACCGTATCGGGTTGCCCGGCGATCATCTTTTCGGAGGCGAAGATCACGTACATCGTCAGGTCTTTCACGCGCTCGCTGAAACGCACGACCACCTTGGCGTCGCCGCGCTTCTGCGCCTGCAGCCCGGTTCCGAGATCGGTCGTGATGCCGTCGATGTCCTTGGTCTTGAGCAGCGCGAAAGCCGGCCCGCTCGCCGAGGGGATGAGCTGAATTCCTTCCGCGCCCCAGCCTTGCTGCCGCGACAGTTCCCTGGTCATCCATGCGGTCATGGCGAAGGGGCTCGAAACCGTGATGCGCTTGCCCTTGAGATCGGCCGCCGACGCGACCGCGAGGTCCGGATGCACCACCAGACACAGGTCGAGCGGGGAATCCGACACCAAGGCAACCGCCCGCACGGGAGCGCCCTTGAAGATCATGGCCATGTCCGGCCCGGTATTGAATGCAATGTCGATGCTGCCGGCCGTCTCCGCCTGCACCAGCCGCGTGCCGCCGGTGAACGCGCTGATCTCGAGGTCGAGCCCGTGCTTCTTGAAAATGCCGGCGCGCACGCCGACGTCCAGCAAGGCGAACGTGAATGCGCCCGCGACCGGCTTGCCGAAGCGCACGACCTCGGCCGCGCAAACCCGCGTGAGCGGCAGCTGCGCGGCTGCACCTAACAGCGAGCCCAGGAGCACGATCAAGGTCGCCTTGGCGCGCCGGCTGCGGGGACGGCCCATCGGAATTCCTTTCGCAACGCCGACGTTCGAACACTGGCCTTCGGTCGCAAATGTGTCAATCTGGGCAACGCTTGCGGTGCCGCGCGCGAGCGGCGGCGATCGAATGGCGGAGCAGGAGGGGCGGTGCAACGGACTTCGGAGTGGGCGAAGGCGCTGGACCAGATCCAGATCTGCAATGTGCGGCGGGCCTTTGCGTTCAACCTCGATCTGGGAGAGTGGGACGCGCTGGAGTCGTGCTTTCATCCCGACGCGAGCGTCACGGTGTCGTGGTATTCGGGACCGCTCGGTGGCTTCATCGAGCGATCGAAGGCGATGGCGGCGGGCCGCAAATCCGAGGAGCACCGCAAGCATTGGCTCGGCAACATGCGCGCCGAGGTCAACGGCACGCGCGCGCTGCTCGAAACCGATGTGCTCATCCTGATCCGGGAATTCATCGACGGCAGCCTGTTCGATTACACCTCCTATGCGCGGTTCTACGACTTGTTCGAGCAGCGCGCGGGCGTCTGGCGCATCCTGGAGTGGCACTGCATCTACGACAAGGACCGGCTCGACCCGGTGGTGCCCGCGTCGGACGCGTCGCCGCTGCACGCGCAGGCCGCACTCGAAGGGCCGGAAAGCGGCTTCGCATTCATGCGACTGCGGCAATCCAAGCGCGGACGGACCGTCCCGCAATCGGTGGTGATCCGCGACACCGCGGGCGAACGAAGGCTTCGCCGTCGGGGCGAGGATTGGCTCGCCGGCGCAAAGGTGTGAGATGTCGTTGCGTATCTTGTTCATGGGCACGCCGGACTTCGCGGTCCCGACGCTGGTCGAGATCGTCGGACGCGGCCACGAGGTCGTGGCGGTCTACACGCGCGCGCCCAAGCCGGCCGGGCGGCGCGGCCTGGACCCGACGCCGAGCCCGATCGAGCGCGAGGCGCGCCGCTTGGGGCTGTCCGTGCTCACGCCGACGACGTTGCGCACGACCGACGCGGAACGCACCGTGCGCGCCCACGGCGCGGACGTGGGCGTCGTCGTCGCCTATGGCCTGATCCTGCCGGCACCCATCCTCGCGAGCTTTCCCCTCGGCGCGTTCAACCTGCATGCCTCGCTGCTGCCGCGCTGGCGCGGCGCGGCGCCCATCAACCGCGCGATCATGGCCGGCGACGCCGAGACCGGCGTGATGGTCATGAAAATGGCGGAGGGGCTCGACACCGGTCCGGTCGCCATGGCCGAGCGGGTGCCGATCACCCCCGACGCCACCGCCGGCGATCTGCACGACCGGCTTGCCCGCCTCGGCGCCGACCTCATGGTGCGCGCGCTCGGCGCGCTCGAGCGCGGCTCGCTCACGCTCACGCCGCAGCCCGACGCCGGCGTGACCTATGCGGGCAAGATCGGCAAGGACGAGACCCGCATCGCCTGGGCGCGGCCCTGGCTGGAGGTGCACAACCACATCCGCGGCCTGTCGCCGTTTCCCGGCGCCTGGTTCGAGCTCCCGGGGCAGGGCGGCCGCGTCAAGGTGCTGCGCACGACCAAGGGCGAGGGCGCCGGCGCGCCCGGCACCGTGCTCGACGACGCGCTGACCGTGGCTTGCGCCGACGGCGCGGTGCAAATCCTCGAATTGCAGCGCGCCGGCCGCCAGGCGATGAAGGCGGGCGAATTCCTGCGCGGCACCCCGGTTGCCGCCGGCACCCGCCTCGGTTAAGTGGCGCGATGCCGCGCTACAAGCTCACCATCGAATATGACGGCAGCCCGTTCGTTGGCTGGCAGGTGCAGGACAACGGTCCCTCGGTGCAAGGCGTGCTGGCGGCGGCGGTCGAGGCATTCTGCGGGGAGAAAGTCAGCGTCCACGGGGCAGGGCGCACCGACGCCGGCGTGCATGCGCTCGGCCAAGTCGGCCACGTCGATCTCGTCAAGGACTGGGACGACGACACGGTGCGCGACGCCTTGAACGCGCATCTGCGTCCGCATCCGGTCGCCGTCATCGCCGCCGAGCACGTGCCGGCTACCTTCGATGCCCGCTTCTCCGCCCTACGCCGTCACTATCTCTATCGCATCGTCAACCGCCGTGCCGACCTCGCCCTCGAACGCGGTCGGGCCTGGCGCATCCCCAAGCCCCTCGACAGCGCGGCCATGCACGCGGCGGCGCAACGTCTCGTCGGCCGGCACGATTTCACCACCTTCCGCAGCGTCGAATGCCAGGCGACATCGCCGGTGAAGACCCTGGACCGGCTCGACGTGCATCGCAGCAACGACGACATCCAGGTCGAGGCTTCGGCGCGCTCGTTTCTGCACAGCCAGGTGCGCTCGATGGTGGGGGCGCTTGCGCTGGTGGGCGAGGGCAAATGGACGGCCGACGACGTTTCGATCGCACTTGGCGAGCGCGACCGTACCGCCTGCGCTCCGGTGGCGCCGCCCGACGGGCTTTATCTGACGCGGGTCGACTATGAATGAAACAGAACGGAGACCTACACCGTGCTGAGACGATTGTCGTTCTTGCTGGCTTTTGGCCTGCTGGCGCTTGCGCTGCCGGCCGATGCGCAGAACTTTCCCGTGGGGCAGGTGCGCATCATCGTGCCGTTTCCGCCCGGCGGAGCGACCGACGTTCTCGGCCGCGTGCTCGGCCTGCATCTGCAGAATCTCTGGGGTCCGCCAGTGATCGCGGAATATCGTCCGGGCGCTGCCGGCCTGATCGGCGCGCGGCAGGTGACGAATTCGCCGGCGGACGGCTACACGCTGCTGATGGCCTCGACCGGCGCCATTCTGGCGCTCGCCGCCGACCGCGCCGGCGGCGGCGCCTACGACATCGCGGGCGAATTGGCGCCGATCTCGCTGGTGGCGGCGCCGCCTTATATCCTCGTGGTCAATCCGTCCCTGCCGGTGACGACGGCCGCGGAGCTGATCGCCTACGCCAAAGCGAACCCGGGCAAGGTCGCGTTCGGCTCGTCCGGCGTCGGCTCGGCGTCGCATCTGTCCGGCGCGCTGTTTCAGCAGATGGCGGGCATCGACATGCTGCACGTTCCCTATCGCGGCACCGGACCGGCGGTCACCGATCTCATCGGCGGCCGCATCAGCGCGATGTTTTCGCCGGCGCTGACGGTCACGCCGCACATCGCCGCGGGCACGCTGCGCGTGATCGGGACGACGGGCGCGACCCGCTCGGCGTTGTTCCCTGATTTTCCGACCGTGGCCGAGAGCGGGCTTGCCGGCTATTCCTCGCTCGGCTGGTTCGGCTTGTTCGCTCCGGCGGGCACGCCGCACGACATCGTGGTGAAGATCAGCGCCGATACCAGAACCGTGCTGACGCTGGGCGATGTCAGGCAGCGTCTCGCGGAGCAGGGCGCCGAGCCCGAGCCCAGCACGCCCGATGCTTTTGCCGCCTTCGTCAATTCCGACATCGCCAAGTGGCTCGAGCTCGGGCAGAAGGCCGGCATCAAGCTCAAGCCCTGAGTCCCCGCCGCCGGCTCCTCAACCAAAATAGCGCTCGAGAATGCCGCGATAGACCGCGGTCAGCGTCGCCAGATCGGCGACCGTGGTGCGCTCGTCGACCTGGTGCATGGTCTGCCCGACCAGGCCGAACTCGAGCACCGGGCAATAGTTCTTGATGAAGCGCGCGTCCGAGGTGCCGCCGGCGGTCGAGAGCTTCGGCTTCCTTTTCGTCACGTCCTTGATCACCTTGGAGACGAGATCGAGGAACGGGCCCGGCTCGGCCACGAACGAATCGGCGTTCGAGGGCTCCCAGTCGATGTGCCAGCGGATACGCCCGGCGGCCGCGTCGGCGGCACGCTTCTCGATCAGCATCTTGAGCGAAGCGTGGCTGTGGCGATCGTTGAAGCGCACGTTGAATCGCGCGCGCGCCTCGCCCGGGATGAGATTGACGACCGTGTTGCCGATATCGATGGAGACGAATTCGAGATTGGAAGGGTCGAATTGCGCGCTGCCGTGGTCGAGCGGCGTCGCCATCAGCGCGCTCATCAAGGTGACGAGCCCGCGCACGGGGTTGTCGGCGCGTTCGGGATAGGCGACGTGGCCCTGCTTGCCGGTGATGACGAGGGTGCCGTTGAGCGAGCCGCGCCGGCCGACTTTGATGGTGTCCCCGATCGCGGCGATGTTGCTCGGCTCTCCCAGGATACAGTGGTCGAACGTCTCGCCGCGGTCGGCCGCCCATTTGAGCAGCTTCACCGTTCCGTTCACGGCGATGCCTTCCTCGTCCCCGGTGATCAGGAACGAGATCGAGCCCTTCGGCACGCCGCCGCGCGCGGCGAGATGATCGAGCGTCGCCGCCAGCGCGCACGCGACCGCGCCCTTCATGTCGACCGCGCCGCGGCCATAGAGCGTGCCGCCCACGATCTCGCCGGCAAATGGCGGATGGGTCCATTTCCCCTGCTCGCCCGGCGGCACGACGTCGGTATGGCCGGCGAAGACCAGATGGGGGCCGGAGCTGCCGATGCGGGCATAGAGGTTTTCAACCGGCGCGGTACCGGGCTCGGCGAAGGTGACGCGATGGACCTCGAAGCCCGCCGCCTTCAGCGCGCCCTCGATCACGCCGAGTGCACCGCCCTCCGCGGGCGTCACCGACGGGCAGCGGACAAGGTCGCGGGCGAGCGCGATGGGATCGCGGATCGGCGAACTCATGGTCGCGGCTCTATCGGTGCCGCGCGATCGCGTCAATGCGCAATGTCTACGCCGGCAGGGTCAGCGGGTCGGGGCCGTAACGGTTGGGTCCGATCGTCCCGCGCAGACAGCCGAGCTCGACGAAGGCCCAGACCGTGATGGCGAAGCTGATGAGATGCAGGATGACGAGAGTCAGATCCTCGGTCTGGTCGGCGGCCGCGCTCAAGATTGTCGGGATGGCGTAGAACACCACGAGCCACCACGCCGACTTGTCGCGGTCGTGGAGACGCTTGGCGCCGATGGCGAGGCCGATCCACACCAGCGGGATGTAAAGGATGACGAGGACCGCCATCGTCACGCCGGCGAACTCGAAGCGGTGCTCGCGAGCCATGGCGAGTGCGATCAGCAGAACAACTAGGACAATGACAGTGATGGCGATGATCGTCATCCAATAGGGTTTGCGGTTCAAGCGGCCTTGGAACGAGAACAGCAATTGGGTCATGGACATGGCGCGGGCCCTTGTTCGTTTCCCCGAAATGATGATTTCAGCCTGATTCCACCGGCCGGCGCCAGCCATCGCGTCGGGGCCGCACCGCCCATTGCGACCGAACCGCCACACTAGGCGCCGAGCTGCGCGGCCAGAATGTTGTTCTGGTTTCTCACCCAGCCTGGAATCAGGAACGCGTCGACAAACGCCCAGACGACCGTGACCACCATTCCCACGAGAGTGAGCGTGAGGATGAGTTGCGTGACCGCAACGCCGGTGCGTTTGAGGTAGAAATTGTGGCCCCCGACCAGCCCCAGGAAAAACCAGAGTATGTATGCGACGAGGGCGGTCTTCTTGTTGGCTTCGTACAGCATCAGCGCGCGCGTGTCGCTCGACAGCCCGCCCTGTTGCTGGATCGTGTGTCTGATTCCGGGGGGAAGCTCGGCTGGCATGATGCTCTCCTTGCGGCGCGCGATTTGATCGTGCGACGGCGCCTCGGGGTCAATCCCGCAACAATTCGTTGATCGAGGTTTTTGCGCGCGTCTTCTCGTCGACGCGCTTGACGATCACCGCGCAATACAGGCTTGGGCCCGGGCCGCCGTTCTTCGTCGGCTTGCCGGGCAGCGAGCCCGGAACGACCACCGAATAGGCCGGCACCTCGCCTTGGAACGTCTCGCCGGTCTCGCGATCGACGATCCGGGTCGAGGCCCCGATGAAGACGCCCATGGCAAGCACCGAGCCCTCGCGCACGATCACGCCCTCGGCGACCTCCGCGCGCGCCCCTACGAAGCAATTGTCCTCGACGATCACCGGCGCTGCCTGCAGCGGCTCGAGCACGCCGCCGATGCCGGCGCCGCCGGAGATGTGGCAGTTCTTTCCGATCTGGGCGCAGGAACCGACGGTGGCCCAGGTGTCGACCATGGTGCCGGAGTCCACATAGGCGCCGAGATTGACGAAGCTCGGCATCAGCACCACGCCGGGCGCGATATAGGCCGAGCGCCGCACCACGCAGTTCGGCACCGCCCGGAAGCCGGCTTGCCGGAAGCGCGCGGCGTCCCAGCCGTCGAACTTCGAGGCGATCTTGTCCCACCACGCGGATTTGCCGGGTCCGCCGGCGATCACGGCCATGTCGTTGAGGCGGAACGACAGCAGCACTGCCTTCTTGAGCCACTGGTTGACGCGCCAGTCGCCGTTGGCGCCTCGCTCGGCGACGCGTGCGACGCCCCGGTCGAGCAGGTCGAGCGCGGCGTCAACCGCCTCGCGCACCGCCCCGGTGGTGGCCGCGCCGATGCGGTCGCGCTGTTCGAACGCGTCGTCGATGGTCTTGGCGAGATCGGCATGCGACATCTGGCGAAAACCCCTGGCGGAGCCTTAAAAGCACGTCCGAGGGGTTGTCGGGAATAGGGCAGCGGAAGTCAACCGCCGTCCGATCGGCGTGCCGACGCGACAGAAGCTTCACGCCGGCATGCAGGATTTCTCGACGGGCATTCTCGTTTCCGCGCTCGCGTTCAGCCGATCGCGATCCGCTGCAGAAAGCCGACCAGATCGTCGGTCACGTGATCGACATGCGGGGCGTCGCGCCCTTCGAGCTCCCAGCTCTCGCGGAACACCTCGCGGGTATGTTCCGGCACCACCAGCACGGTGGTCATGCCGAGCGCATGCGGCACCGCCAGGTTGCGCGCGAGATCCTCGAACATCGCCGACTTTGCGGCGTCGACGTCGTGCGCCTTGAGAAAGCGCTCGTAGGTCCGCGGTGAGGGCTTGGGCTCGAGTTCGGCCGCGACGATATCGAATACGTCCTCGAAATGCCGCTCGAGCTCGAGCCGCGCGAGCACGGCGCCGGCGTGGCGGCGCGTGCCGTTCGTGAGGATCAGCTTGCGCCCGGGCAGGCTCTCGATCGCCGCTCCCAGCGCCGCGTTCGGCGTCAGCGGTGAATGGTCGATCTGATGCACGAAGTCGAGAAAGTCGTCAGGCTCCATCCCGTGCACGGTCATCAGGCCGCGCATCGTGGTGCCGTAGCGCTTGTAATAATCCTTCTGCAGATGGAATGCCTCCTCGTGCGTGATCTTGAGGAAGCGCGCGATATAGTCGCGAATGCGCTGGTCCACCTGCTGCCACAGGTTGACGTGGTACGGATAGAGCGTGTTGTCGAGATCGAACACCCAGGTTTCGACATGACCGAAGGCGCGCGGCGCGGAACGACCCGAGGCGTTCATGACCCAGCCGCGGCGGTTTGGTCGGTGATCACTCTTTTGAGCGGACGGTCGAACGCGAGAATGACGGCGCCCGCCAGCGCGGCGATGCCGGCGATCATCAGGAAGAACACCGTCTTGTCCATGCCGCTCCAGAGGCTGCCCAGCCAGCCGGCAATGAAGTTGCCGGTGAAGCTGGTCGCGAGCCACAATCCCATCAGCATCGAGACCATGCGCGCCGGCGCGACCTTCGATACCAGCGACAGCCCGATCGGCGAGAGGTAGAGCTCGCCGATGGTGATGACCACGAAATAGCCGAGCAGCCAGAGCCAGCTGGCGTCGTCGCCGCCCGCCCGCCAGGCGGCGGCGACCATGATCAGGTTCGCCAGCGCCACGCCGAAGCAGCCGATCGACATCTTGGCGACGGTCGAGGGCTCGGTGCCGCGCTTGGCCTGTCGTGCCCACAACGCGACGAGAAAGGGGGTGAACAGGAAGATCAGGAACGGGTTGAAGGCCTGGAACCAGGTGATCGGAATTTCGCCTCGCCACACGACGAGGTCGATCAGGCGGTCGGTGTGGTCGTCGGCCCACAGCACGATGGTGTTGCCTTGCTGCTCGTAGGTTGCCCAGAACAAGGTCGTCGGCACGAACAGCGCGATCAACGCCAGGATGGCGCGCCACTCGTTACGGTCGAGCGGCTTGTGCGTGGTGCCCGCGGCCATCGACTTGTGCAATTCGTCGGGCGGCAGCCCGGGCATGGCGTAGAGATAGATGGCGAGCGCAAGCGTCATGCCCACGCCGGCGGCGGTGAAGCCGTAATGCCAGCCCAGCTCCTCGCCCAGCGTTCCGCAGACCAGCGGCGCGAGAAACGCGCCGAGATTGATGCCGACATAGAAGATCGAATAGGCGCGATCGCGGCGCCGGTCGCCCGGGGCATAGAGCCCGCCCACCTGCGCCGACATGTTTGGCTTGAACGCGCCGTTGCCGAGAATGAGCGTGGTCAGGGCGAACAGGAACAGCGGCTCGAACGCCATCATGAAGTGGCCGACCGCCATCAGGGCGGCGCCGAGCAGGATGGTGCGGTGCTGGCCGAGCACGCGGTCGGCGAGAATGCCGCCGAACAGCGGCGTGAGATAGACGAGGCCGGTATAGAGACCGTAGATGTGCGAGGCAAAGGGCTGCGTGCCGAGCGGGCCGAACATCGATTCGAGCAGCTGCTTGAACGCCCCGAGCCCGATCACGGCGTCGGCGTGCTCGGGCAGCAGCAGAAATTTCACCATGTAGAGCACGAGCAGGGCCCGCATCCCGTAGTAGGAGAAGCGCTCCCACATCTCGGTCGCGAACAGGAAGGTCAGCCCGCGCGGATGCCCGAACAGGTCGCTGGGGCGGGCCATGTCGCGGCTATGTTGGGCGGATGAGACGGTCATTCAATTCGCCTGGCTCGCGCGCGTGACGCTCGGCATCCTTCTCGCTGCGGATGGATCGCGAATCCCGCAAGACGCGCGCGGTGCGACCCTAAAACGCGGCACGCTGGTCCGTCAAACCGCGACGTTGCGCTGCAGCCGCGAATGTCGCGAAATCCGCGCGGCACTGATATAGACTGCGCACGAACCAGCTTGCGAACAGCTTTTTCACCTGCCCCGACGGAGGAAATGTCCATGTCATCGACCGGTCTCACGCGCGCCCTGCGCAATGTTTCATTGGCGCTCGCGGTCCTCGCCGCCGCGGCCCCTTCGGCGTGGGCGCAGGGCGATTATCCGAGCAGGCCGATCCGGTTGATCGTCGGGTTCGCGGCCGGCGGCGGCAACGACCTGTTCGCGCGGCTGGTCGGGCAGAAGATGTCGGAGTATCTCGGCCAGAACGTCGTCATCGAGAACAAACCCGGCGCCGGCGGCCGGCTCGCCGTCGACTTCGTGAAGAACCAGCCGGCGGACGGCTACACGATCATGGTGGCAGCCACCGGCCAGATGGCGATCGCGGCCGCGATCTATCCGAAGCTGCCTTATCACCCGACCCGCGATTTCATCCCGCTCACCATGATCGCGTCCTTCCCCCTGATCCTGGCCGGTCCCGCCAACGACACGATCAAGTCGGTCAAGGACCTCGTCGCCTACGGCAAGGCCCATCCCGACAAGTCGAACTACGCGACCTCGTCGCCCGCCTTCACCATCACCACCGAGCTGTTCAAGCTGAAAACCGGAATGCCGGGCGTGGCGGTGCCGTACAAGAGCAGCAACGAGATGATGCTCAGCGTGGCCGGCGGGAACACCTTGTTCTCGATCGCCGACGGTCCGCCCACGGTGCCGCTGGTGCAGGGCGGCAAGATCCGCGCGCTCGCAGTGACCGGATCGGAGCGCTCTTCCGAGCTGCCGGATGTTCCCAGCATGGCGGAGGCTGGCTATCCGGAGGTGAATATCGGCCTGTGGAGCGGCGTGTTTGTCGCGGTCAACACCCCGCCCGCGATCGCCAAGAAGCTCGATGACGCGGCCCGGCGCGCTCTGGCCGATGCCGGGGTGCGCGAGAAGCTCAAGGCCATGGCGGTCAACCCCGGCGGCGGCCCGGGCGAGGAGTTTCGCAAGAAGATCGAAGGCGACATCAAGATCTTTGCCGACGTCGCCAAGGCCGCCAATTTGCAATTCGCGGAATAGCACCGCTTACGCACGCAGGCCGGGTCTCATCCGACGGAAGTCGAACAGCGGCGGCGTCGAAAAAGCGCTCGCTCCGGCCGCCTCCTGTGCTAGGACACGCGCCAGGGGCGATGCCTACCCTACGGAGGCGTCGTGCAGCTCATCCTATACTACGTCGGCTTCATGGTGGCCGGCGATTTCGCCGACTATCTCATCGGGCTCGTGGTCGAGCGTATTTGGCCGCAGGCGAGCCTCGCGATCTTTCTGTTGCTCTACTTCGTCTTTCTGTGGGTCGCCTGGCTGCTGGCGGTGAAGATGACCGAGCCGAAGGCCGGCAAGCAAGCCGCGAGATGATGCTCGCGGCTTAGCCGCCGTCATGGCCGGATCGTCACTGCAGGTCGGGCTTGCCCGACTTGCAGCAGGCGCTAATCCATCGGCTCCAGCTTGATGATCGAGGCGCCGTGGTTGTTGCCGACCCAGAAGGTGACCGGGGTCGTCGAGTTGTCGACAAAGACGCGGCGGATATTGGTCGAGCGCGGCAGCAGGTATTCGGTGATTTGGCCGCTCTTGGAATCGAGCCGTGCGATCCGGTCGGTCATCATCGAGCCGGTCCAGGCCTCCCCGTTCTTGTCGAGATGCACGTCATAGGGCGATGACCACGGCGTCGGCATCGCCCATTCCTGGAACGTCTGGGTCTTGGTATCGAACATCGCGATCTTGTTGCCGCGATATTCGCCGAACCAAAGGCGGTCCTGGGCATCCATCATGCCGCGCCGCGGTGCCGAAGCCTTGGTCGGCACGGTGAAGAGTTTGATCTCTCCGGTCTTGGCGTCGATCCGTCCGACATGCTCCTGGGCGAAGTCGGTGAAGTAGAGGTTGTTCTGCGAGTCCGGAATAACGTCGTAGATATTGTGGTTCTCGCCCGGCTTCGAGTTCTTGAACGGCATGAAGGTCTCGATATTGCCGCTGGCAAGGTCGAGCCGGTGCACGGCGGCGAAGCCGTTGTTCTGCGACCAGACCTTGCCGTCGACATGCGAGGATTCCGCCCGCACCATGTTGACCTGGGTCATGTCCTTGTTCATGTCCGGCGGCAGGCTGAAGTACTGGAATTTTTCCGTCTTCGGATCGAACTTCGCCATGGCGCCCTGGTACATCATGCCGAGCCACATGTTGCCGTCGCGGTCGGCGCGCAGGCCGAGCATGCCGGTCGGCCAGCCTTTCTTGAGCTCGGCAACCGGATACTCCGTGACCTTCCCGGTTTTGGGATCGAGCTTGCCGAACGTCTGCTCGCCGAAATTGGAGTACCAGGCGACCCCGTCGTCATCGACGATCACGTCATGCGGCTCGATCGTCGGCCGCGGCAGATCGTACTCGGTGACGATGACGCGGGTTGACCGCCCGGTCGGGCGCGGCAGCGTCTTGAGCGGATATTCCCACGTCGTGCCCTCGTTCAGATTGATCGTGGCGAGGTAATCGGCACGCTGGCGGAAGGCTTGCTCGCGCGCATCGCCGCGCTCTTCGAGCAGACGCTGGGCGAGACGCCGCTGTGGGTGTAGCGGGGTCGACTGGTTGGCATAGCCCGCCATGCGCTTGAGGACATCGACGAAGGCCTCCGAGTCGTGTTGGGATTTGAACACGCGCTCGAGCGTGTGGCAGCTCACGCAGTTGTAGTAGACGAGCTTCTGTTGCGGCGTGCCGGGTGCGCTAATGATCCATTCGGCGTTGGTCAGTTGCGACGACAGCTTGCGCGTCTTGCGCAGCTTCAGCTCGATGCTGGCGCTCTTGTCCGCGGCCACCTCCGCCGCGGCGCGGCCGTCGAGGTCATAGCCGACCGCGCGGGTGGTGATGGCATATTGTCCCGGCTCAAGCCGCGCGGCCGGAAAGCTGAAGCGCCCGTCCTTGTCGCTGACGACCGTGACCGTGATCGTGGAGCCGGTCCGTTTGGCGCTGACCAGCACGCCCTCCATGGCGCCTTCCTCGGCCGAGGTGACTTGCCCGGTCAATGCGACCGGCGCTTGCGCGCGGGCGGGCAGGAGCCCGGCGCCGGCAAGAGCAAGCGCGAGACCGGCGAACGTCAGGATGTTTTTCATGGCCGAGTTTCCTTCCCGCAGATGAGGTGACGCTTGCGTGCGGCGCACCCTTGTGATCGCACGCGCATTTCACCCCTAAATCTTGGTCAATTCAATCCCGGACGCGGCTTATGGGGTCTGCGCGTCTTGCGGCCGAGCCCCGCCATCGGCGCCTTGCGCATCAGGATTGCAAGCGATTTTGCCCACGCTGCGGAACGAACACGGCCGCCACGTGCCCTACACGTCCAGCATGTCCTCGTCGGCGAATTCCGCCCGCTCCTGGATGAACTCGAAGCGCGCCTCCGGCTTGTTGCCCATCAGCCGCTCGACCGAGCTGTCGGTCCGCTTGCGCTCCTCCTCGACCACCATGACGCGTAGCAGCGTGCGCTTCCTCGGGTCCATCGTGGTTTCCTTGAGCTGGCTCGCCATCATCTCGCCCAGCCCCTTGAAGCGGCCGATCTCCACCTTGGCGTTGGCGTGGAATTCCTTTTTCAGCAGCTCGTCCTTGTGCTTGTCGTCGCGCGCATAGAAATTCTTGCCGCCGTGGCTCAAGCGGTAGAGCGGCGGCACCGCGAGATAAAGGTGGCCGTTGTCGATCAGCTTCGGCGTCTGGCGATAGAAGAAGGTGATCAGCAGCGAGGCGATGTGGGCGCCGTCGACGTCGGCATCCGTCATCACGATCACCTTGTCGTAGCGCAGATCCTCGTCGCGATAATGCGCGCCGGTGCCGCAGCCGAGCGCCTGAATGAGGTCGGCGAGCTGCTGGTTCTGGGCGAGCTTGTCCTTGCCGGCGGAGGCGACGTTGAGGATTTTTCCGCGCAACGGCAGCACCGCCTGCGAGGCGCGATCACGCGCCTGCTTGGCCGAGCCGCCGGCCGAGTCGCCCTCGACGATGAAGATTTCGGAACCTTCGGCCGCGGTATTGGTGCAGTCGGCGAGCTTGCCGGGGAGGCGGAGCTTGCGGACCGCGGTCTTGCGCGAAATTTCCTTTTCCTGGCGGCGGCGGATGCGCTCTTCCGCGCGCTCGATCACGAAGTCGAGGAGCCGGTTCGCCTGCACCGGATTGCCGGCGAGCCAGTGGTCGAACGGGTCCCTGATCGCATTCTCCACGATGCGCGTCGCTTCCGCGGTCGCCAGCCGGTCCTTGGTCTGGCCCTGGAATTCGGGCTCGCGAATGAACACCGAGACCATGCAGGCCGCGCCGTTCATCACGTCGTCGCCGGTCACCGGCGCCGCCCGCTTGGCTTGGCCCACGCGCTCGGCATGGTCCTTGATGCCCTTCAACAGCGCGGCGCGCAGGCCGGATTCGTGCGTGCCGCCGTCCGGCGTCGGGATCGTGTTGCAATACGAGGACAGGAAGCCATCGGTATCGCCGGTCCAGGCGACTGCCCATTGCGCGGCGCCGTGGACGCCGATCTTGCCGGCGCTGCCGGCGAAGATGTCGGGATGGACCAGGGCGGCGCCGTTGATGGCCGCGGACAGATACTCCCGCAGGCCGTCGGCGAAGTGGAAGCTGGCCTCTTCCGGCACGTCCTCGACGCCACGCAGCAGTTCCTTGGCGCAAGACCAGCGGATCTCGACGCCGCCGAACAGATAGGCCTTGGAGCGCGCCATCTTGAACACGCGTTCGGGCCTGAAATGCGCCTTTGCGCCGAAGATGTCGGGGTCGGGCCGGAAGCGCACCTTGGTGCCGCGCCGGTTGGGAACGCGGCCGATCTTTTGCAGTTTGCCCTTCGGCTTGCCGCGCTCGAACGCCATGCGGTAGAGCGTCTGCTCGCGCGCGACCTCCACTTCCATGCGCTCGGACAGCGCGTTGGCGACCGAGACGCCGACGCCATGCAGCCCGCCCGAGGTCTTGTACACCTCGGAGTCGAACTTTCCGCCCGCGTGCAACGTGCACATGATCACTTCCAGCGCGGACTTGTTCTTGAACTTGGGGTGCGGATCGACGGGAATGCCGCGGCCGTTGTCGGTCACGGTCACGAAGCCGTCGGCTTCCATCTCCACCTCGATGAAGCTGGCATGCCCTTCCAGCGCTTCGTCCATGGCGTTGTCGATCACCTCGGCGAACAGATGGTGCAGCGCCTTCTCGTCGGTGCCGCCGATATACATGCCCGGGCGCCGGCGCACCGGCTCGAGCCCTTCGAGCACCTCGATGTGGCGCGCGGTGTAGCCGGCCTCGGCCCCGCTCGCGCGCTTGCCGGCGCGCGTGGCCTTGCCGGAGAGGCGGCGCGGCGCCGCCTCGGGCAAATCCGAGAACAGGTCCTTGTCCGGTTTGCGGGCGGCGGTCTTGGCGGCTGCTTTGGCGATCTTGGCCATGGCTCTCGTGGATCGGCGTGAAGGCGAACGAATCAGCTGTGACTATGCCACGGCCGGGGCCGCATCGTGATCCCGGTATTGCGTGAAGGCGGCGCGTCCGTGCACGATGTCATATGGTCGCTCCGTACCATCAATTCAATTTGCTGCCGTGGGAAGGCCGTCGACTCGCCAGACATTCGCCCAACCCTGTTGCCAAGACTGCGTCGAAGCCGAGAGGAGCCCGTCATGTTCAATCTCAACCGCCTGTTGAACGTGCTGTCATCCCGCGCCGCCACGACCGCCAGCTTTCAGCGCATGCTTGAGTGGAAGCTGCTGCGCGGCAGTCACGAATTTCCGGGGCCCGACGGCGGGACCTGCGTCAACGAGGCGGCGATCGTCGCCGCCGGCTATCCGTATCGCGCGGTCTACCGCGTCAGGGATTTGCCGGCCTCCTTCTCGCGCCCGATCGGAATGCTCGCGCTGTGTCTCAACGACACGCTCGACGACGAGTTGCGGCAGGAATTGCTGGTGCCGTTCGTCACCCGTCTCGCCGGTTCGGCCGATGCGCCCAAGATCGAAATGATGCGAGCCGAGCTTATCCTCAAGCGCACCGTGGCCGACATCCTGGCGCCGACGCTTGCGCGCGCCGGCTATGGCGAGGTCGCCGAGCGGTGCTCCTCGCTCGGCACGCCAACGGAGCTGGTCGCGATCGCGAGAAGCCTGCGCGACTGCGATAGCTCCGCCCTGCAGCGCTTGCTGACTTGCGCGCTCGAACACGCCGCCGATGCCGGCCGCCAGTGGCTGTCCGGGCTGCCGACCGAGGTGGTGTTCTGCACGTTTTCGGCGCTGCGCGAGATCGCCGCGCTCGAAGGCGATCGCGCGTCGGAAACGGTCCATCGACGGGCCGCCGCGATCCTCGCCGCCGCGGCCGAGATCGGAAATCAAGCGGAGGCATGCGGCACGGAAGCCGTCGCGAAGCGGATGGCCGACGCCAAGCGGGCGTCCGCGGCCGCCTGTCGCGGAGAAACGCTCGCCGCCTGACCGGAATAATGCCGCGGGCGGTCTGGTCTTGGCGGGCGAGGCAAGCTAAACCCGCGCTAGTGTCCCGATTCCGAAGTTCGCCAACCCGTGCGGCATCCTCTGATGCGAACTTCGGAATCAAAGGGACACTAGCAATTTATGATTCTAGTGCGGGTTTTGGATTTGAAGTTCCTATGCGAGCTTGCGGCTACAATGGTAGGAACTTCAAATCCACCGCACTAGGCCGCCGCGCGCATGTTCAAGAGTCTAGAAGCTCACGCCCAACAACTGGTGGAATTCGTGCGCGTCCACGAGGCGTGGGCGGCGCCGGTGGTGCTCGTGCTCGCCTTCGGCGAGTCGCTCGCCTTCATTTCCCTGCTCCTTCCGGCCTGGGCGGCGCTGATCGGGATCGGCGTGCTGATCGCCTCCGGCAACCTCAATTTCTGGCCGGTTTGGGCTGCGGGCGCGATCGGAGCCGCGCTCGGCGATTGGCTGTCCTACTGGATCGGCCTCAAGCTCGGGCCCCCGGTCGCGCACGTTTGGCCGCTGTCGCGCCATCCCGAACTGCTGCCGAAGGGCGAAAGGTTCGTGCGGCGCTGGGGGGTGCTGGCGATCTTCATCGGTCGCTTCTTCGGGCCGTTGCGCGCCTCGGTCCCGCTGGTCGCCGGGATTTTCCGCATGCCGTTTTGGGAATTCCAGATCGCGAACTTCAGCTCGGCTTTCGTGTGGTCCGCCGTGCTGCTCACCACGGGCGACGTGGTCACGAAAGTATTCAGATGGATCTGGGGATAGCGCATGCTGGTGCGGTGGATTTGAAGTTCCTACCATTGTAGCCGCAAGCTCGCTTAGGAACTTCAAATCCAAACCCGCACTAGAATCATAAATTTGCTAGGCCGTGTACTCATAAATCGCGATTGTTCGGCAATCGCTGGCTGATGTCCGCATTACCCCCGAAAGCGGCCGTATAGCGGACATCGGTGGATGTCTCAAAAGTGCCAATTGCAGACCTTCCGGGCTCCATTCGAGTCTTCGCAGTGTATCCGACAAATCAGTCCTCCAGGCACTTTGAACCGATGAGACAGCCGTCTGAGGGGAGCGTCGTCGTGTTATCCAGGCCCTGTCTAATCAGAGAGACCCAATTGGAGCTAGAGAGGCGCTCATGCCAGTCGTGCTCAGAAGTGCGACGGAAGCTGATGCGAAGCATGTCGAGTCGCTATTAGCCGAACTCGGCTACCCGTCGAAGGAAGCGGATGTCCGCCATCGCCTCCGTCGCTCGCTTGACAGCGACACTAGCTGTTTTCTCGTTGCACAACAGGCGAGCGAGGTCATCGGCTTGGTTAGCGCCGAACTCGTCCCCTATTTCCCAAACGGCTCGACCATTTGCAGAGTCACTGGTCTCGTCGTCTCGACACATCATCGTGGCCAGGGTGTCGGTGAAAAGCTTGTTACCGGCGCGGCCGACTTCGCACGCGAACGTCATTGCTCAGGGATTGAGATCACCAGTGCAGAACATCGTCTTGACGCGCACCGGTTCTACCAGCGGCTCGGGTTCTCCCGAACCTCGTTCAGATTCTTCCATGCCCTATGAACATGCCTATTATTGTGCGCCTCGCAACAAAAGCCGACTTAAGCAATCGCTCAGCAGCCGTTGCACTGCGGGATTTCGAGCCGCTTATGACCGCTGTGGGTCAAAACCGGTAAGTCTCGAAGTGAGCAAATGTTTTCCGGTTTGCCCCCGAAAGCGGACTCCGATTTACGATTAATGAGTACATGGCCTAGCACTACTTTGGCAGATTTTCGTGGCGCGGGATTCCCAAATCACTTTTTCTGTGACTCATGGGTGGTCGGCTTTTTGGAGGGGCCGACCATGGTTGGCAGGACGTTGGATTGGCAAGACGAGCTTGGACGTTGGCTCAAGCCGTTTCTAGATCGGTTGGGGCACAAGGCCCGGCGCCGGATGTGTCCGTCTACGTGTCGGGGCTGATCGGCCCTGGCGATCGCAAGAGCATTCAGCCGATGGCGAAGCGGCTTGCGCTCGGCGAATGCGACCAATTGCACCACTTCATCGCTGCCGGGGTCTGGGATGCGGCGCCGGTGGAAACCGAGCTGCTTGTCCAAGCGGATATGCTCGTCGGCGGCGATGATGCCGTGCTGGTGATTGACGACACCGCGATTTCCAAGAAGGGCACGCATTCGGTGGGTGTCGCTGCGCAATATGCTTCGGCGCTCGGCAAGATCGCGAACTGCCAGACCATGGTGTCGCTGACGCTGGCCCGAGGCGAAGTACCGGTCATGCTGGCGTTACGGTTGTTTCTCCCCGAGAGCTGGACGAGTGATCGAGCTCGGTTGAAGCGAGCGGGTGTTCCAGCCGAATATCGAACGGCGCGGACGAAGCCGGAGCTGGCTCTGGCAGAGATTGATCGTGTCATTACGACCGGTGCGCGCTTCGGCTGCGTGCTGGCGGATGCCGGTTATGGGCTAAGTGCGCCGTTCCGCCAGGGGCTCACAGCTCGCAAACTGACCTGGGCGGTCGGTATTCCGCGGCATCTTAAGGTTTACCCTGCCGATGTGCGGATGATCTGGCCGGTTGCTAGGCGCGGTCGTCCCCGCCAGCGGCACGTCCCGGACATTCTATCGATACCGGCCGAAGACATGCTGGCCAACGCCAGATGGCGCACCATCAGTTGGCGCACCGGCACGAAAGGAAAGCTCAAGGCTCGTTTTGCTGCGGTCCGCGTGCGGGTTGCCGACGGACCGCCGCAGCGGATCAGGGACAAGGGTCAGCAACATCTGCCCGGCGACGAGGCTTGGTTGATTGGCGAACACAGGATGTCGGGAGAGAAGAAATATTATCTTGCCAACCTGCCGGCGAAGACTGACCTGCGCACCCTAGCGGCCACCATCAAGGCGCGATGGATTTGCGAGCAGGCTCACCAGCAGCTGAAAGAAGAACTTGGTCTCGATCACTTCGAGGGCCGATCCTGGCAGGGCCTTCACCGTCATGCGCTCATGACGATGATCGCCTACGCTTTCCTCCAATATCGCCGGCTCAAAACAGCAAGGCGGGAAAAAGATCAACGGGCTGCCGCCGCGGCCGACATTGCCCGCCGTGCGCGAGGCCATCCTCGACCTCATCGCTCGACCACTGCCGCAGCGATGCCCGCACTGCAGAAAATGGATTTGCAGCGAAAAGCAGCGTGAATAAATCTGCCAAAGTAGTGCTAGTGTCCCTTTGATTCCGAAGTTCGCATCAGAAGGTGCCGCGAGGGTTTGCGAACTTCGGAATCGGGACACTAGGGCCCCTCACTCGTTGAGCTTGCGGATCACCGCGCCGACGATGTCGGAATAGTCGTCGGTCCACACCCACTGGGTCGGATCGGGCGGCTTGCGCTCCCAATCCCGCGCCTGCGCGAGCAGGCCGAAGTCCTCTTCGCGGCGCGCCAGCGCGGCGACCGTGCCGGCGTATTTGTACGGGTTGGCCGCTTCGTCGATATCGGCGCTGTCGTTGACGCGCGTCAGCAGGCCGTTGGCGGCGGCGATGCCGGCGACCACCGAGGCGAGCTCGAGGTGCCGGTTCGACACGTGCATGACCACCATGCCGCGCGGGCTGAGCTTGTCGAGATAGGTCGCCATGGCCTCGCGCGTGAGCAGATGGGTCGGGATCGCGTCGGAGGAGAAGGCGTCGACGATGATGAGGTCGTAGGCGCCCGCGGGGGCCGCGGCCAGCGTGAGCCGGGCATCGCCGAGCACGATCGGCACGTCCGGCCGGCAGACCCACAGAAAACTGAACAGCGACGGGTCGCGGGCGATGCGAATGATGGCGGGGTCGATCTCGTAAAAGTGCACCGTATCGCCGGGCTCGGCGCGGCAGGCAAGCGAACCAGCGCCGAGCCCGATCACCGCCAAGCGGATCGGGCCGTCGATGCGCGCGCGCACGGCGTCGATCGCTTGGGAAATGGCGGACCCGTCCCAGTAATAGAGCAGCAGCTCGGGCGGGTCGTTCGCCGCCGGAAGCCCATCGGGCTCGCGCAGGCGCTGCCCGCCATGCAGCGTGGTCCCGTGCTGCAGCAGGCGGAAATGACCGTCGGGCGTCTCCGTAATCTTGGCCACGCCGAAGAAGCTGCGCACGGAGGTCGCGCCCACCTGCTCGATGACGCCGTATTTGACGAGCAGCACGACTGCGACGATCGCGGCAAACGGGAGGGGCATTCGCGCGAACAGCAGGCTCGCGGCCAACAGCGCGCCCGCGCTCCAGGCGAACGCGCTCTCATCGTATTGCGCGGACGCGACCAGGATGAGCGCGGCGGTCGCCAGCCCACCGAGCACGAGCCAGCGGTGGCCGCGCGGCAATGCCGGCCCCGGCCGGCACAGCACCGCGAGCGCGATCAGAATCGGATACTCCGCCACCCAGTCGAACGCGTGGGGCGCGATCAAACCCGCCGCAATGCCGCCGATCAGCCCGCCCGCCGACATCCAGAGATAGAAGCTCGTGAGATGATCGGCCGACGGCCGCGTGCGGGCCAGCTCGCCGTGGCACATCAACGCGTTGACGAAGAACACGGCCACGTGCACGGCGACGAGCCAGACGATGGTCTTGACCGGGTCGAACACCAGCACGACCACCAGAGCGATGATGAAAAGCGGCTGGACGGCGACGACGAACCAGTGCGGAATGATCGGCCGGCGCGCGAACACGATGACGAAGGTCAAGAGGTAGAGCGCGAGCGGGAGCACCCACAGCAACGGAACCGCGGCGACATCGGTCGATATGTGCGCGGTCACCGCGACGAGGAGGCCCGTCGGTACCGCCGCCCGCGTGATCCAGAACCCGGCGGCGCGCCAGCCCGGCGGTGCATCGGCCGCCGCGTCGGCCGCGACCGCCGGAGCCAAGTCCCGCGACCGCCACAAGAGCGCGGCGCAGCCGGCGAGCAGCGCGATCAGCAGCAAAAAGCCGCTCGACCACAACCGGGCCTGATCGCCGAGCCGCACGAACGGCTCGACCACGAGCGGATAGGAGGCGAGCGCGAGCAGGCTTCCGGCATTGCTGGCGGCGTAGAGGAAATAGGGGTCCTTCGCGGCCGGGTGATTGGTGCGTGCGAACCAGGCCTGCAGCAGCGGGCTGTTGGCGGCGAGCGCAAAGAACGGCAGGCCGATCGAAGCGGCGAACAGCGCAAGCAGCCAGAGCGCTTGCCCGGACGGCGGCGGGCGCTCCCAGCCGGCGGCGATCGACAGTGGCAGCGCAAAGACCGCGGCGGTCATCACCGCGAGGTGGACGAGCGCCGATATGCGTCCGACGGTGTAGCGCGTGAGCCAGTGGGCATAGGCGTAGCCTGCGAGCAGCGCGGTCTGGAAGAACACGATCGCCACCGACCACACCGCGGGCGCGCCTCCGAAGCGCGGCAGCACCATCTTGGTGAACATCGGCTGCACCATGAACAAGAGCGCAGCGCTGGCGAAGATGGCGGCGGTGAATGTCGCGAGCAGCAGGGAGCGTCCGGCCATCGTGCCGCGCGTCGCTTCGCCGGCCGATTGCGGCGTGCTGCCGATGACGGCGCTCGGTGCCGCGCGCGCGGGCGGACTGTCGTGCTGGTGCGGCAAGCTATCCTGTTCTCATCTTGCTCGATCCGAGCTAACATCGCGACATAACAGAATAATCACGCATTAGGGAGAATGCCATGAGAGAGCCTACCCGCCGTACCGTGCTCGCCGGCGCCGCGGCTGCCACGCTCGCGCCGCTCGCCGTCCCGTCGGCCGCCATTGCCGCGGCCCCGCCCACCCAAAAGCAGGCGCCGGGCTGGTACCGCTACAAGGTCGGCAGCTTCGAGATCACGGTGGTGACCGACGGCGCCAACAAGTTCAAGTTCGAGGACAACCACGTCACCAACAAGAAGCGCGACGAGGTGAACGCCGCGCTGGCCGCTGCCTACTACGAAAAGGACATGATGACGACGCCGTACAACCCGGTGGTCGTGAACACGGGCGCGAAGCTCGTCGTCATCGATACCGGCACGAGCGAAGCGAATTTCGAGCGCAGCAAGGGAGCCGCCGGGCAATTCCAACGCAATCTCGCGGCCGCGGGCATCGACCGCAATGCCGTCGATACCGTGATCATCTCCCATTACCACGGGGATCACATCAACGGCCTGCTCAAGCCGGACAAGTCGCTCGCCTTCCCGAACGCGGAAATCCTGGTGCCGGCGGCCGAGCACAAGTTCTTCATGGACGACAGCGAGATGAGCCGGGCGCCGAAGGGCCGCATGGAGGGCGTGTTCAAGGGGGTCCGCGCGGTGATGACCGATGACGTCTTGAAGCGCGTGAAGACGTACGAGCCGGACAAGGAGATCGTGACCGGCATTACCTCGGTAGCCACCAACGGCCATTCCTGGGGCCACAATTCTCACGTCGTCGCATCGGGCTCGAGCAAGGTGTTCGTGCAGGGCGACGTCACCCACGTGCCGTTCCTGTTCGTGCGCCATCCCGACTGGCACGTCTTCTACGATCAGGATCCCGCGATGGCGGAAGCGACCCGCCGCCGGATCTACGACATGCTGGTGGCGGAAAAGATGCTGGTGCAGGGCTTCCACTATCCGTTCCCCTCGCTCGCCTATGTCGAGAAGAGCGGATCGGGCTATCGTGAAATTCCGGTGCCCTGGGATCCGACGATCTGATCGGCTCGATCGCTCGGCTGCGCGCGCGGCCCGCTGAAACGAGGCGCATGCCCGCGGCAGCCGAGGCTTGACGGCTGCGGGCCGAGGCGTCTATAGCGCCCGCCCATGAGGACGACCCGCATGTTGCTCCGACGCCGCCGCGCCGCGCGGCCGGGCTTGCGCAGGTTGCGCCGGCCGGCCCGCGTTTCGGCACGTGCGCGCGATCGGATGTGATCGCCCTCGTGCCGCCGGACGGGGCTCCGCGGCACTGATCCTGATATCCTCCGCCGCATTTTCCCCTCGTCCGGTCGTGCTCACCGACTGCGAGAAGGAATGATCCATGCCCACCGCGGCCCGGAATAATGCGAGGATCGGCGTGCTCGGCGCGTCGGGCTATACCGGCGCGGAGCTCGTGCGGCTCCTCATCCGCCATCCCCTGGTCGAGATCGCGCTGCTCACCGCCGACCGCCGCGCCGGGCAGGAGATGGCCCAGGTTTTTCCGCAGTTCTCGCCGTTCGCGCTGCCGAAGCTGCAATCGATCGACGGCATGGACTGGGTGGGCGCCGGGCTCGATCTCGTATTCTGCGCGCTCCCCCACGCCACCACCCAGAAGGTCATCAAGCAGATCTTCGCCGCGCTGCCGGCGATCAAGGTGATCGACCTCTCCGCCGATTTCCGCCTCGCCGATCCGGCCGCCTATGCGCGCTGGTACGGTCATGAGCACCATGCGCCCGAGCTGCAGCGCCAAGCCGTGTACGGCTTGGTCGAGGTCTACCGCGACCAGATCAAGCGCGCGCATCTCGTCGCCAATCCCGGCTGCTACACCACCTGCGCGCAGCTGGCGCTCATCCCGCTGCTGCGGGCCAACGCGATCGATCCCGACGAGATCGTGATCGACGCCAAATCGGGCATGACCGGCGCGGGCCGGGCGGCGAAGGAGGAGATGCTGTTCGCGGAGGTCTCCGAAGGCTTCCACGCCTACGGCGTCGGCCACCACCGCCACATGGCCGAGCTCGACCAGGAATTTTCCAAGGCCGCGGGCCGCGACGTCGTGGTCAGCTTCACGCCGCATCTCGTGCCGATGAACCGCGGGATTCTCTCGACCATCTACCTGCGCGGGCGCGACGCCTCGCCCGAGGACCTGCATGCGATCCTGCTGAAGTCGTACGGCCAGGAGCCGTTCGTGCACGTGCTGCCGTTCGGCGCCGTGCCGCAGACCCGCCACGTGCGCGGCTCCAACATGACCTTCATCGGCGTGGCGAAGGACCGCGTGCCGGGCCGCGCCATCGTCTGCTCCGCGCTCGACAACCTGACCAAGGGCGCCTCCGGCCAGGCGGTGCAGAACATGAACCTCATGTTCGGCTTTCCCGAAACCATGGGGCTCGAGCAGGTGGCGCTGTTTCCGTGAGCGGGGCAGGGCGGGCAGCGCCCCTTACGCTTCGCGCCGCCGCGCTAGCGCATGTTCCGGAAAAGTGGGAACCGGTTTTCCGAATAGAACATGCGCAAAATCAAAGAATTTAGAGCGCATCCCAATTCAATCCAATCGTGATGCGCTGAGAGAGGAAGGGGGGGCTAGGCCCGGGCTCGGGCCTGGGGGGCGAAACCTCGGCGGAAGGGGATTTATGGCCCAAATTGAACCAATTGCCCCCTGCCGACGACTAATACGATGGCAGCCCATGGGTGCGTACGGGGGCATCGAAAATGCGTTTCCATCGTTCACGGCGTCGCGGAATATCCGCCCTGGCAGTCATCGGCGGCGGCCTTGGGGTCTATGCCGTCCTGGCCGTGGCTTTCCACTGGGTCGTCGAGCCCACGGTGGCCCAATACCAGGGGGTGGTCGCCGACGCCCCGGCTTCCACGGGAATGGCGCAATACCCGGCCCTGCCTTCCGTCCCCGCCGCCCGCTCGGACCGTTCGTCCGGCACCGCATCGAAATCGGCGACATCGGCTCCCGCCGCGACAGCCGCAGCGAAGTCCACGAGCAGCGCGCGTCCGGAGCCGCCGGCGCGCGTGGCACCGAAACCGGTGACGCCGCCCCCGCTCATGGCAATTGCACCGAAGTCCACGGACAGCGCCCGCTCGGAGCCGCCGGCGCGCGTGGCGCCGAAACCGGTGACGCCACCCCCGCTCATGGCAATTGCACCGAAGCCCACGGACAGCGCCCGTTCCGAGCCGCCCGCGCGCGTCGCGGCGAAACCGGAGACGTCGGCCCCGGTCGCGGCAACGGCACCGGAGCAAGCGAAGACCGCCCGCTCGGAGCTGCCGTCGCGCGTCGAATCTGAGCCGCCGATGTCCGCCGCAGCCGCGGCAGCGGCCCCGGAGTCCACGGACGCCACCCCTGCGGCGCCGAGCAAGCCGAAGAAGAAGGTGGCGCGCACCAACGCTCGACACGAGCGGCAGGCGAGAGACTTCTGGAACCCGTTCAAGTTTTTTGCCGGCGGTCCCTCGAGCGGCTCTCGTCCCTGGTTCTAACGTTTTCCAGCTGGTTCGATCAGCTCGCTGACGTGCGTCACCCGCGGGCTTGACCCGCCGCCGGGGCAGCAACAAAAAATCGTCACCCGCGGGCTTGACCACGCAAGTCGGATTTATCCGACTTGCGCACTCAAAATATCCGAACTCGGGTATACCCGAGTTCGGATGGTCCATCCTTCTTCGCAAGAGACTTTAGGAAGGGGATGGATTGCCGGGCCGAGCCCGCCGCCGGTCAGGTCCTCGTCGCCGCGAGGCGCGCCTGGTGGCGGCATTTCGGGGCATTGGTCCTGAAGGTCTTGAAATAGTCTCCTTTATTTCTTCTTTTCGTCGCAGTCGCCACGGAGGCTGAAGCGGCAACGGGAAGTGGAGGTACCACAAATCGTTGAACTTTGGGGGGGAAGACGATGCGCCAATTCAGCATTGGTGAAGTGGTGACCTGGATTCCGGATTTGCTCCTTCGCTCCGAGACGCATGGGGACTACAGGATCGTTGCCTCGATGCCCGAGCGAGACGGCGAGCTCGTGTACCGGATCAAAAGTCCTCTTGAAGAATACGATCGGGTCGTCAAAGCAGGCCTGCTCGTCAAATCAACGGGCGATTTGCCGGAAGAAGCTCTAAAGGAAAGTCCGCGCCCGCGATCGATCACGCTCCCCACGCTGCAAGCGCGAGGGAAGGCGTGTAAGCCGAAGGTTACGCCGCGTCACTAGGCGGCCGCCGGGACATAACGGCTACCCGATCGCCTCCATCTTGCCGCCGACCGGGATCTGCGGCGCGGTCTTGTTGTCGGTAATCACGATGTCGTATTTCGACCCTTCGCGCAGCCGCCATTGGCCGCCGACCAGCGGCGTCTTGGCGATGTTCTTCTGCGCGAACGGCGGCAGCTCCTTGCCGCTCCACGCGATGTGACCGACGATGGTGTCGAGCTTGGTCGCGGCGATCGCGGCGACCACCGCCTTGGGATCGTTCTTGTCGGCGGAGCGCTTGAGCACGTCGGTCGCGACCTCGAACAGCGCGTGCACGAAGCCGATCGGCTGCGTCCATTGCTTCTTGGTCGACTGCTCGTAGGCGGCGGCGAGCTCGCGCGCCGATTGCCCGGTCAGCGACGACTTGAACGGATGGCTCGGCGACCACCAGACCTCGGAGGAGAGATTGTTGCCGTTGCGCCCGAGCGCCTCGACCGCGACCGGAAACAGCAGCGCCTTGCCGACCGAGGCAATCTTGGGGCGGAAGCCCTGCTGGCTCGCCTGGTTCCAGAACGTGGTGAAGTCGGGCGGCAGCACCACGCCGGTCACGATCTCGCAGGCGTCGCGCTTGAACGCGGTGATCTGGGCGGTGAAATTGTCGGTGAGGTTCTGGTAGCGGCCCGGATCGGTGAGCTTGTAGCCGAGCTTGTCGAGCACCGGCGGGAATCCGACCTGCTTGTCGCCCCAGGCATTGCCGTCGCCGTCGTTTGGAAACAGGCCGCCGACCGACTTGTTGGTCGAAAGCTGGCCCCACATGTTGGTGAAGACGGCGATGACGTCCTCGAGCCCCCAGAAGAAATGAAAGGTGGAATTGAACGGCTTCCATGACGCGGGATTGCCCGGGTTCTGCTGGCGGCCGATGAAGTAGGGCTGCCATGGCGCGACCGTCGAGATGCAGGGCATCTCTTCGACCTCGCACATGGTGGCGACCGGGTTGGTGGTCTCCGGGGTCGATGCCACCAGCATCAGATCGACCTTGTTGGCGACGATCAATTCGCGCGCGACGTCGGCGGCGCGATTGGGATTGGACTGGCTGTCTTTGACGGCGACCTCGACCGGATAGCTCTCGTTGCCGATCTTGAGGCCGCCCTTCACCGTGTTGAGGAAATTCGAGATCACGAAGTTGTCGGCCTCGGCGAAGGCGGCGAGCGGCCCGGTCTGCGGGCTGACATAGCCGAGCTTGAGCGTCTTGGCGGCACGCACCGCCGGCGCGAAGATCGGCGTGGCGGCCAGCGCCGCGCCGCTCGCGAGGCCGCCCTTGACCAGGGCGCGTCGGCTCAGCGCCGAGGCGGCGCTGCGGCGACCAGTTCGATGATGCGGGGGTTCTCGATGCGTCATGGCCAACCTCCCTGTTGCACCCGAGCGGCCGCGGTTTCGGCCCTTGCGGAGCCGGCATTTCTGATTGGGATTGACCAGCCGGGCTGAGTTCGATTATCGAACTTAAGTTCGTTATGCGCACATTCTAGATTGCGTGCGACCCGAGTCAATCGCAGGTGGCCAATGCTCACGCGCGCAGGCGCCGCGTCCCGGCCCGAGGACAAGGAGTTCATGGCGACGCTCGCCAAGGGCCTCGCCGTGCTCGGCTGCTTCGGCAAGCAGCGGCCGGCGATGACGCTCTCGCAGGCCGCGCTCGCCGCCAATGTCTCGCGCGCCACCGCGCGGCGCATCCTGCGCACGCTCGCCGAGCTCGGCTATGTCGAGCAGCGCGGCCGCGAATTCTCGCTCTCGCCCAACATCCTGCAGCTCGGCTTCGCCTATCTCGCCACGCAGAATTGGATCGAGCGCGCCGTTCCGCTGATGAAGGACTTGAGCGAGCGCGTGCGCGAATCCTGCTCGGCCGCGATCCTGCAGGGAACCGAGGTCGTCTATGTCGCGCGCGTGCCGACCAGGCGCATCATGTCGGTGGGAATTTCCGTGGGCAGCCGGCTGCCGGCCTTCCACACCGCGGTCGGGCGCGTGCAGCTCGGCTTCCTCGACCCGTCCGAGGTCTGGCGCCGGCTCAAGTCGCTGCGCCTCGAGCCCATGACGCCGAGCACGATCACCGACCTGCAGGCGCTGTTCGAGCGCATCCGCGACGACCACGCGCAGGGCTTCTCGATCGTGGACGAGGAGCTCGAGCGCGGGCTGCGCGCGATCGCCGTTCCGATCGTGGATCGCCAGGGCGAGGTCGTCGCCGCGCTCAATCTGAGCACCCACTCGACGCGCGTGACCCGCAACGAAATGCGCGACCGGTTTTTGCCGGAGCTGCGCGCGGTCGCCGCGCAGATCGCGCCGTTCGTGGCGTGACGCCGTTTCGTGATTCACGTTTATTCCGTCATGGCCGGCTTTATGCCGGCCATCCACGTCTTTCCATTCGACAAAGCAAGGCGTGGATGGCCGGGTCAAGCCCGGCCATGACGAGTCAGAACTCGTGAAGAGCAACATAGCGGGGCCAGCGCATGCTGCCCGCGGACGGCAATCTTGTCTTCGCCTGAGGCCGGACCTATCCTGGTTCGGACATCGTACAACCGTTCGATAATCGAACAACAATTGCCGCGAGGAGGGAGGGACCGATGGCCAAAGCTGCTGCCAAGGCCGCTGCCGCACGTGCCGACAACCGGGAAGCCTTCGCCGCAAGACCTGAGACCACCGGCAAGGTGAAGGTCGCGGCCCCGCAGACCGGCGCCGATTACCTCGCCTCGCTGCGCGACGGCCGCGAGGTCTACATCTACGGCGAGCGCGTCAAGGACGTCACCAAGCACCAGGCCTTCCGCAACACCGCGCGCATGGTGGCGCGGCTCTACGATGCGCTGCACGACCCCAAGCGCAAGGACAAGATCCTGCTGCCGACCGAAACCGGCAACCACGGCATGACCCACGCCTTCTTCAAGGCGCCCAAGACGCTCGCGGAGATGATCGCCGGGCGCAATGCCATCGCCGAGTGGGCGAGGCTCACCTACGGCTGGATGGGGCGCGCGCCCGACTACAAGGCCGCCTTCCTCGCCACCTTGGGCGCCAACGCCGACTTCTACGATCCGTACCAGGAGAACGCGCGGCGCTGGTACAAATTCAGCCAGGAGCGCGTGCCGTTCATCAACCACGCCATCATCCATCCGCCGGTCGACCGCGACCGGCCGCCGAACGAGGTCGGCGACGTGTGCTGCCACGTGGAGAAGGAGACCGGCGCCGGCATCGTCGTCTCCGGCGCCAAGGTGGTGGCGACCGGATCGGTGCTCACCAACTACACCTTCGTCGCCCACCACGGGCTCATCCCGGTGCAGGACAAGAAATTCGCGGTCGTGTTCATGGTCCCGACCAACACGCCGGGGGTGAAATTCATCTGCCGGACGTCGTACGAGATGTCGGCGACCGCCATGGGCAGCCCGTTCGACTATCCGCTCTCCAGCCGCCTCGACGAGAACGACGCGGTCTTCATCCTCGACAAGGTGCTGGTGCCCTGGGAGAACGTCTTCGTCTACGGCGACGTGGAGAAGGCCAACAATTTCTTCCCGCGCACCGGGTTCCTGCCGCGCTTCGTGGTGCACGGCTGCACGCGGCTGGCGGTGAAGCTCGATTTCATCGCCGGGCTGCTGCTCAAGGCGGTGGAGGCCGCCGGCACCAAGGACTATCGCGGCGTGCAGGCCAATGTCGGCGAGGTGATCGCCTGGCGCAATCTGTTCTGGGCGCTCTCCGACGCGATGGTGCGCGATCCGCGGCCATGGATCGGCGACTATCTTCTCCCCAACATGGACCCCGGCAACGCCTACGCCATCATCGCCACCATCGCCTATACCAAGATCAAGTACATCATCGAGCAGACGGTGGCCTCCGGCCTGATCTATCTCAACTCCCACGCCAGCGACTTCAAGAACCCGGAGATTCGCCCCTAT
Organism: uncultured Alphaproteobacteria bacterium; assembly: GCA_963712565.1. Lineage (GTDB taxonomy): Bacteria > Pseudomonadota > Alphaproteobacteria > Rhizobiales > Xanthobacteraceae > VAZQ01. The sequence continues at coordinate 37,924 of CAVQIP010000017.1, forward strand.
CTCGACCGCTACCTGCGCGGCTCCAACGGCTACAAGGCCGAGGAGCGCGTGAAGCTGCTCAAGCTCTTGTGGGACGCCATGGCGACCGAGTTCGGCGGCCGCCACGAGCTCTACGAGATCAATTACGGCGGCTCGACCGAGGAGATCCGCCGCTACTGCCTGTTCGGCGCCCAGGCCTCGGGCAACGCCGACCGCTTCAAGGGCTTCGCCGAGGAATGCATGGCCGAATACGACCTCGACGGCTGGAAGGTGCCCGACCTCACCGATCCGGGTGAGCTGAGCTACCATGTGATGCGCGGGGCGGGGCGGTAGGGGCCGCCCTTTGGCGGGGTCTGCGTCCGTCGAAGGGCCTTCATGCGACGCGGCGCCTCCGGCGAAGCGAGGAGATGCCGTCGAGACGTTGCACGCGGAAGCTACAGGGCACCGGCCCCCAATGATGCCGTGTGATTTTCTCAATCTGTGGCTGAAGAGTCACAGTCGCCCCCGTCCGGTTTGGTTATAAATGAATCGGGCACGAGAAGGGGGGCAAGCATGGGGCTCGTACGCGGGTCTCTCGGTTGCGTCGTATTGGGTGGCTTGGCAGCTCTGCTCTATGCTGGCCTTGCGAATCCCGATTTCAAAGCAGCGCTTGCTCGCCTGGATGCTAGAGCGACGATCGCTCCGGCGCGCGCTGCGCTCGTCGTTCCGGACTTGAGAGCGACGCTCTCTCATTCGGATGCTGCGCCCGCTGGTCCAGACCTAAGCGCCGCGCGCCCCGACCCGGACGCAAGCGCCGTGCGCCCTGACCCGGACGCAAGCGCCGTGCTCGCTGATCCAGTTGAACAAGTGGCGCTCGCCAAGCCGGACGTCGATGTGCGCCCGCTCAAAGCTTCGGACGACTGCCTCCTGGCGCAAGAATGCGTCGACCAATATCTCTGGTCGGTGTACGAGCGCGCGCGCAAGGTCGACACCATCAAGCTGAAGGAACGGATCAAGGTGACGGTCAAGAACAAGGGCAAGAAGCGGACTGTCACGAAAACTGTTACCAAGCTCGTGGATGAGGATTTCACCTGGAAGGATCCGCAGGCCGCAGAAAAAGTCGGCATGTCGATGATGCAATACGTGATCGGAGGCATGGACCGCGGCTTCAGAGAGCGGTTGTATCGTCTCTTTCGCGCGCTGGACGACGCCGGGCTTGCCCCTGGCATGACAAGTGGCTTCCGCGATGACTACCGGCAATCGATCGCAAGCGGCAATAAGGCCGCGACCAACCGCTCCTACCATGGCGGAAGTTTGCGCGGCGGCTATGGCCACGGGCTTGCAGCTGATGTCGTGAGCATCAGGGGCGAGACCCGTTCCGAGCGATGGATTTCAACCGAGATCCTGTGGAAGTGGATCGACGCGCACGGCAGCGAGTTCGGGATCGGGAGACCCTATCTCGATAGAGATCCGCCGCACATCGCGCCGATCGACGGCAAGGAATACGCCGATAAGCGCGGCGTGAAGGCGAAACACGCGGGACTGAGCAAAGAGGCGCCCCAGCAAGCCCGATGGCCGCGCGTCAGTGAGTTCAAACCCGCGAGAATGATGCGGACTTCTGAACCTCCACACTAGTGGGCCCACAAGGCCGATCCTGCCAACCCCGACAACCCGGTGCTTGGTCTCGATGTGCCGCCGACGGTACCATCGCAGCCGTGGGGAGCTGCTGTCATGGCTGCCGGCATCGGCAACGCACGACGCCTGACCCTTCTGGATACGGACCTGATGCGATACCAACTCGCTTAGCACAGAGGAGCTTCGCCGATGACTATCATCGATTCCCAGGTCCATGCCTATGAGGCGAACACCCCGAAGCGACCCTGGCACAGCGTGCCAAACTGGCCCGATCACGTCACGGGTGACGAGATGGCGGCGGCAATGGACAAGGTCGGCGTCGATGGCGCGGTCTTCATCTCCGCCTTTTCCATGTACCGCTACGACGCGAGTTATGCGGTGGAAGTGCAACGGGCCCATCCCGGCCGGTTCGCCATTGTTAAGCCGGTCGACCCAGACGATCCGGCGGTGGCCGATGTCGTCGCCGACTGGAAGAATACGCCGGGCGCGGTCGGCATCCGGATCATGCTGACGAAGGAGGCGAAGCGCGAGCCAGACGATCCGGGCCTCGACCGGATCCTGGGCGCAGCCGTTCGCCACGACTTTCCGGTCAACATCCTGTGCTGGGGCAACCTGGACGCGGGCACTGCGCTGATCGATCGCCATGCCGACGCGCGCTTCATCATCGACCACCTGGGCATCATGCAGCCGCGCACGCCGCCCGCCCCGCCGCAGCCCTGGGCCGACCTGCCGAAGGTGCTGGAGCTCGCTAAGCGCCCGAACGCGGTGATCAAGGTCAGCGGCGCCTGCACGCTGTCCCGGGAACCGTATCCCTTCCCGGACATCTGGGACCCGCTCGCCCGCGTGTTCGATGCCTGGGGTTTCGACCGCTGCCTGTGGGGCACGGACTGGACACGCGCGTTCGCAGTCGTCAACTACGAGCAGGCCGTCGAGCCCTTCCTTGAGACTGGTCGCCTGAGCGACGGTGAGCGAGCAATGCTGATGGGCGGCGCCTGCGCCAAGGCTTATGGCTGGTCGCCGAAGAAAGTTAGAGCATGATCCCGAAAAGTGGATACCGGTTTTCGGAAAAGATCATGCTCCAACAATGAGCTAGAGCGGGATGACGATTCGAAGAAAAGTCATCCCGCTCTAGCGCGGCTTAGCGCAGCGTAATCCGCCGAGATCCCTGCTCGGCCTTCGGGCGGCGAACGCGGGCGCGCGATCCGTCGACACCGTGCCTTTTCCGCGCATTTCGAGGTGCTTGAGGCCTGAACGATTGTAAGATTACATGATCCTCCAGCTTCGGATGACCTGCGAGGGGCCGGCGATGCGTCACCGTCTCGATATTGCGCTTCTCTTCGCGTTCTTTGTCGCATTCGCGCTCGCGACTTCGGCCCACGCGCAGCCCGCCGATCTCGTGCTGCGCGGCGGCAGGGTCATCACGGTCGACCAGGACTGGCGCATCGCGCAAGCCATCGCCATCAAGGATGGGCGCTTTCTCGCCGTCGGCGACGACGCCGCGATCGCCGGCCACATCGGTCCGAACACGCAGCTGGTCGAGCTTGCCGGCAAGACCGTCGTGCCCGGCTTGATCGATTCCCACCTGCATCAGCTGTTCGCGGCGCTGAACGGCCCGGCGGTGCAGCTTCTCGGCTCGCGCACCATCGCGGACGTGCAGAAGGCCATTTCCGAACGCGTCGCGCGCACCGAGCCGGGCAAGTGGGTGATGGCCTCGTCCGGCTGGCACGAGAGCATCCTGCAAGAGGGGCGGATGCCGACGCGCCACGAGCTCGATCGGGTCTCGCCCGACAACCCGGTGTTCATCCCGCGCGGCGGCCACGTCATCACGGTGAACTCCAAGGCGCTGGCGCTTGCCGGCATCACCAAGGACACGCCGAACCCGGACGGCGGCGTCATCGTGCGCGACGCCAACGGCGAGCCGACCGGCGTGCTGCTCGAGACCGCCGCCTATCTGGTGCGCAAGATTCTCCCGCCGCCCCCTGCCAACATGGCGGAGCTGCTGAAGATTGCCATGCGCGATCTCAATTCCTACGGCATCGTCGGCGTCATCGAGCCGGGCATCGACGAGCGGCAGATGGCGCTCTACCGCGCGGTGCACGACGCGGGCGAGATGACGGTACGCACCGACGTGCTCTATCGCGCCTTGCGCAAGGCCGACGTCGAGAAGGGCATCGCGGCGATCAAGGCGCAGAACAACGACGACATGCTGCGCTTCGTCGGCATCAAGTTCCCGCTCGACGGCGGCGTCGAGGGCGGACGCATGAGCTGGCCCTATCGCATCGTGCCGGGCGAGCAGACGGATGCGGCCTATCGCGGCGTGCTGCTGCTGCCGCCGGGCGGCGAGGACGAGTATGTGGCGGGCCTGAAGCTGATCGCCGCGGCCGGGTTGCAGGCGCAGACCCACGCGGTGGGCGACGAGACGATCGACGTGATCGTGCGCGCCTACGAGCGCGTCAACAGCGAGCGGCCGATCCGCGACCTGCGCTGGACCATCATGCACCTGTTCCACCCTTCGGACGCGGCGCTCAAGAAGATGGCGGCGCTCGGCATCATGGCGACCATGCAGGATCATCCCGTGCTCCTGGGCCACAACCAGCGCCGCTGGTGGGGTGACGAGCATGCCGCCTATGCGATCCCGATCCGCAAGACGATCGACGCCGGCGTGCTGGTCGGCGGCGGCACCGACGGACCGGTGGTGCCGGTCGATCCGTTCCTGTCGATGTGGTGGATGACGACGCGGCAGGTGCTCAAGGGCTACGCGCTCGGCACCGAGCACGCGATCACCGCGAAGGAGGCGCTCACCCTCTACACCATCAACAATGCCCGCATCATGGGCCTGGAGAAGGAGCGCGGCTCGGTCGAGCCGGGCAAGCTCGCGGACCTCGCGGTGCTGTCGCAGGATATTCTATCGGTGCCCGCGGATGCGATCCGCCAGACGAGGGCGCTGATGACGGTGGTCGGAGGCAAGGTGGTTTATCGCAATGGGATTTGAGGCGCGCGTCTCGCGGCGAAGCGCTATTTCCCACCCGCCAGAATTTTCAGGACTCGCGCTTTCTGGTCGGGAGTGACGCTGCCAACGGCAGCAACGACATTCTGGTATGTGCTGACGGGATCGAGATACTCGATGATCCGCTCGGCTTTCTCGCCGTCGGCGATGAGCTGCGGGTTGTGCAACGTCTGTTTCACTGCCTCCTGCAGGTAGGCAAGCCGTGCCGGAGGAATTCCGGGCGGTGCAATCAAAATGCGGCCGAGCTTTTCGATATTGGCGAGGAAATCCATCACCCAGGTCTGGTCGGAATCCATTTCGACCGCCTCGAAAATGGTCGGGCGGTCCGGGAAGAAGCGCGACTTGGTGCGCGAAATCGTTGCCAGTGCCCAGTTCTGTTTGGCCTTCACGAAATTGTTGGCGGACGATTCCGGCACATAGAGCGCGTCCATCTCGCCGCGCGTGACCGCGAGCCCGGCGTCGGCGCTGCCCTTGTATCCCTGCACGACATGGCAATCGAGCTTGAGGGCCTCGCAGGTGAAGGCAGCCCCGATACCAAGCCCGGAGGTTGCGCCCGAGGAGGCCCATCGCCACTTCATCCGGGCATCGATCGCCTGCTTGACCTCCCTGATGGGAGAATCCGGCCCCACGAGCCAGAGCCCGGGCGGCGCGCCCACCGTCGACAAGTAGCTGAACTTGGTGAGGTCGAAACGTGCGGCCTGATCTCCCGTCAGTTGCGCGAAGGCAGCGCTGGTGCCGTTGCTCAAGGAGATTTGCAAACCGTCAGGCGGCGCAACGTACAGGCGATTGAGCGCAATGAGCCCGCCGGCGCCAGGCTGGTTCTCGACGATGACCGTCGTCCCCAGCGTCTTGGCGAGGTAGGGCGCGATCATCCGCGAGAAGATGTCGTAGCCTCCGCCGGTTCCGGAGCCTACGATCATCCGCACGGTCTTGCCGGCGTAGAACGTTTTTTCGGATTCCTGCGCCTGCCCCGACGATACCGATACCGTCCAGCAGACCGCTAGCGACAGAAGGACAACCCGACGAGGCGTCATCATTGCTTGCATTCTCCGACCCTTGCAGTCCTTTATCACAGCCGCGATCCGATCCGCATCGCCCAAGCACGGACGGCGCCTGCTCGCCGGGCAGGATCATCTGGTAGGCACAGACCAGCGTGCGCGTCGTCTCAAAATTGGCGCCTTCCGCCGGGTACCATCGGTAACGTCTTGCTTACATCTCATGTGCGACTCTCGAGCATCGAAGCATGGAGGCTCAACGTGAAAGCACTGTTGGTTTCAGCGACCCTCGCCATACTGATTGCAACGCCGGTGCTCGGCGCTGATTCGATATCCCTCGTCGGCACATGGACCGGCCAGCGGGACCGGATTGCTAAGGTCGAAGGACGGCGCGGCGGGCTTGCGACGCTGGTGATCACCGAGCAACAGGGCTATACCTTCGTCGGTCGCCTGAAGCGCTCCAATGCGACCGGCGACGAGGATGAGCCGCTGTGGGGCGCGTTCACGCCCGGCGGCAAGTTGATCATGGGATCGGATGACGAAGGATACTACATCTTTGCTCTGATCGATCAGGACACCCTCGATTATTGCTACAGCGAGGCCGCTCCTTCTCCGCGAACTGTGTGCGCGAGACTGATCCGTCAGCGCTGACCCGCGGCGACGGGGAGGCGTGCGGCCAACTCGGCAGCGCGCGATCCGGGTTGCGGTTCAATCCGCCTCGAAGCGGTAGTAGTTGCAGAAGCGCATCAACGGCTCGTCGGTGAGCGCGAACAGCGTGGCGTCCGCGCCGGCGCGATGCTCGATCCGCGTCCAGCACGGCGCCACGAACGTGTCGCCTTGCTGCCAGGCGAAGCGCCTCCCGCCGATCACGGATTCGCCCGCGCCTCCAGTCACCAGGAAGATGCTGTTCGCGGTCGAGCGATAGCGCCGCGTCTGCATGCCCGCGGCGAGGCGCTCCATCGCCAGCGCCATCGGCGGCATGTCGGGCGCGGCGAGCGCAATGCGCGCCCCGTGGAAGCCTTCCGCGTCCGGCTTCGCGGCATCGAGGCCGCGCGCGATCGCTGCGCGCGTGAAGCGGAACGGCGAATCCGTCACCACGCGCTCGACCTTGGCGTGCCTGTCCGGATGCTCCGCATAGAACATCGGCTCGAGCAGGTGGGTGAGCGGCACGTCGAGCCCGTCGAACCAGTAGGCCGGCTCGCTGCCGTCGTGGCCGTGGCCGTGCCAGCACCAGCCCGGCGTGAGCACCACGTCGCCGGTCTCCATCGGCATCTTCTCGCCGTTGACCGTCGAGAACGCGCCCTTGCCGTCGATGATCACCCGCAGCGCGTGCGAGGAATGCCGGTGCGACGGCGCCTGCTCGCCGGGCAGGATCATCTGGTAGGCGCAAACCAGCGTGCGCGTCGTCTCGAAATTGGCGCCCTCCGACGGGTTGCGCATCACCAGGTTGCGACGCTCGGCGAGCGACACGTCGATCAGGCGGCCGGCGGCGTCGAGCCCGGCCTTGGCGTCCTGCCAGCGCCAATGCGCCGGCACGAATTCCGGCTTCGGCTCCGCCCACAGGATCGGCTTCTTGCGCGGCAGCCATCCCGGCGTGAACCCGACGCGGGCGGCCTCCTCGTAGAGCGCGTCGAGGCTGGCGACATCGCGCATTCCGGTGCGCTCGGCGACGGCGGCGACAGCTGACATGGCGGTCCTCCGACTTGTCCTTATTCCGGCACGCTGTGCGTCTGCCCGACGGGCCAGCCGACGCGCTCGACCAACGGCAGATCGGTCCCACGTCCCTTTGCGCACAGGATATACGGTTCGAGGCACCCGGCGCAGCCGCCGACCTGGCGATTGCGACTACAAACCGAGGTTGGATGTTGACTACGATGCGAAGCCATGCTAGGGATTCGTCATCGGCGCGGAGCGTCCTCGGGCGACGATCCTGACCGCGAAGCGACGAATCGGGCGCAGCAACGCGCCGCGGGAACGAAGAAACCGTGCTGTTTGATATCGTGAGCGTGGAACGACGCGAGCGGCGCATCGGCAACGGCGGGCGCGAGCCAATCGCATCGGCGGCAACGCACTCGGGACGCGGCCGGGGGCGCGCCTCGGCGCGTGCGCGGGGGCGGGGCCTGTTTTTTTCCTGTTATTTACAGGAGCGGGAGAGTGGACTGCACCCTTTGCCTGAGACACGAAACTAGAGACTTGTTGCGTTTTCAGTTGGTCGCTCAATGCTGCAGGATCTTCGACAGGAAGACCTGCGCGCGCTCGCTGCGCGGCTTGCCGAAGAAGTCGGCGGTGGGGGCGTCTTCGACGATCTCGCCCTGGTCCATGAACACCACGCGCTGGGCGACCCGGCGCGCAAAGCCCATCTCGTGGGTGACCACCATCATGGTCATGCCTTCCTTGGCCAGCGCCACCATGACGTCGAGCACCTCGTTGATCATCTCGGGGTCGAGGGCGGAGGTCGGCTCGTCGAACAGCATGGCGATCGGATCCATGGCCAGCGCCCGCGCGATCGCGACGCGCTGCTGCTGGCCGCCGGACAGCTCGCCCGGATATTTGCGCGCGTGCTCGCGCAAGCCGACGCGTTCGAGCAGGCGCAGGCCCCGCTCGGCGCTCTCCTGCTTGCTCCGGCCGAGCACCTTGATCTGCGCCAGTTCGAGATTGCGCATCACCGTGAGATGCGGGAACAGCTCGAAATGCTGAAACACCATGCCGATGCGGGCGCGCAGCTTCGGCAGGTCGGTCTTGGGATCATTGAGCGAAATGCCGGCGACCGTGATGTCGCCCTCCTGGAACGGCTCGAGCCCGTTGACGCATTTGATCAGCGTCGACTTGCCCGAACCGGACGGACCGCACACCACCACGACCTCGCCCTTGGCGACCTCGGTCGAGCAATGCTTGAGCACCTGGAAGTCGCGGTACCACTTGCTGACCTTGTCGAGCGTGATCATGGGACTTCCTCAACGGATGATCGCGACCCGGCGCTGCAGCTGGCGCACGAGCTGGGAGGCCACGAACGAGATCACGAAGTAGACCGATGCGGCGAACAGGTACATCTCCACCAGGCGGCCGTCGCGCTGCGCCACCTTCGACGCGGCGCCGAGGAAATCCGTGATCGAAAGCACGTAGACCAGCGAGGTATCCTGGAACAGGACGATCGTCTGGGTGAGCAGCACCGGCAGCATGTTCCGGAACGCCTGCGGCAGCACGATGTAGCCCATGGTCTGCAGGTAGGTCATGCCGAGCGCCTGCGCCGCCGCCACCTGGCCGCGCGGGATCGACTGGATGCCGGCGCGCATGATCTCGGCGAAATAGGCGGCCTCGAACAGCGTGAAGGTGACGAGCGAGGAGGCGAAGGCGCCGACCTGGATCGGGCGGGAGGCGCCGGTGACCCACTGGCCGATGAACGGCACCAGGAAATAGAACCAGAAGATCACCAGCACCAGCGGCACCGATCGCATCAGGTTCACATAGCCGGCGGCGGGCAGCGAGAGCAGGGCAAGGCCCGAGAGCCGCATCATCGCCAGCAGCGTGCCGAACACGATGCCGCCGGCGGTCGCCAGCGCGGTCAGCATCAGCGTGAAGGTCATGCCGTCGTAGAACAGGTAGGGCAGCGAGCGAACGATGACGTCGAAGTCGAAATTCGCGAACATCGATCGCCTCAGTGCGTGGCCGACGCGGGCGCGGCGCCGATGAAGCCGGGCACGGCCGCCCGGCGCTCGATCCAGCGCATGCCGAAGGTCACGACGATGTTGATGACGATGTAGATGACGGTCGCCGCGGTGAACGCCTCGAACACCTGGAAGGTGAACTCCTGCATGGCGCGGGCACGCGCCGTGAGTTCCATCAGCCCGATGGTGAGCGCCACCGCGCTGTTCTTGATGATGTTGAGAAATTCCGACGTCAGCGGCGGCAGGATGATGCGATAGGCCATCGGCAGCAGCACGTAGCCGTAGGCCTGCGGCAGCGTGAGCCCGAGCGCGAGCGCGGCCATGCGCTGGCCGCGGGCGAGGCTCAAGATGCCGGCCCGCACCTGCTCGGCGATGCGCGCCGAGGTGTAGAAGCCGAGCGCCACCACGGCGGTGTAGAAGGAGGCGTCCGGGAGCTGCTTGAGCCAGTCGCCGAGCTCGGTCGGCAGCAGCTCCGGCAGCACGAAATACCACAGGAACATCTGCACCAGCAGCGGGATGTTGCGGAACAATTCCACATAGGCGTTGCCGAGCCGGACCAGCCAAGGGTGCGGCGTGGTGCGAATGACGCCGACGAGCGATCCCATGGCGAGCGCCAGGCACCAGGCGCTGAGCGCGGTCGCAAGCGTCCAGCCGGTGCCGATAATGAGCGTCCCCAGATAGGTGTGCGCCCCGTCGGGCGACATCTCGAGGAAGATGCCCCAGTTCCAGTGGTAGTCCACGCCGGTCCCCCTGGCAGGTTGCGCGCGTCAGCGATCAGTGATCGGCCGGACGCGGTGTCATCCGATCACTGGCGCCTGGTGGCTCGCTTTCGACGGCGGTCAATACACCGCCGGATCGCCGCTGTCGGTCGGACTGGCGATCACCTTCTTGAAGGCGTCGCTCATCGGCACGTCGAGGTTGAGCCCCTTGGGCGGGATCGGTTTGAGGAACCACTTGTCGTAGATCGCGTTGATGGCGCCGCCGCGATAGGTGGCGATCATGGCCTCATCGACGACTTTCTTGAACGGAGCGTCGTCGCGCCGGAGCATGATGCCGTAGGGTTCGACCGACAGCGCGTCGGCGGAGATGACGTAGTCCCGCGGCGATTTCGACGACGCCACCAGGCTGTAGAGCAGGATGTCGTCCATCACGAAGGCGGCGGCGCGGCCGGTCTCGACCATCAGAAACGCCTCGGCGTGGTCCTTGGCGGCGAGAATGTTGAGGTTGAGGCCCTTCTGCGCGCCGATCTCGGTGATCTGCTTGATGTTGGTGGTGCCCGAGGTCGACACCACGGTCTTGCCCTTGAGGTCGTCGACGGTCTTGAGGTTCGCCGACTTCTTCGACACGAACCGGTTCGCGGTGACGAAATGGGTGATGGTGAAGGACACCTGTTTCTGCCGCTCGAGATTGTTGGTGGTCGAGCCGCATTCGAGATCGATCGTGCCGTTCGCCATCAGCGGGATGCGGGTGGCCGAGGTGACCGGGTTGAGCTTCACCTCGAGCTTGGCGAGCTTGAGCTCGCCCTTCACCCGCTCGACGATCCTGCCGCACAGGTCCATGGCGTAGCCCACCACCTGTTGCCGGTCGTCGTAGTAGGAGAACGGCACCGACAATTCGCGGTGGCCGAGCGTGATGGCGCCGGTGTCCTTGATCTTCTTGAGCGTGCCGGTGACGTCTTGTGCGAGAGCCGGGGCGGCGGCGAAGCCCGCCGCCGAGACCATCGAAAGCAGCATTTTCAGATGCATCGCAGTTCTCCGCTGTGAACAGGTTTCTCGCACCCGGCCGCCCCGCGTGATGGCGGCGGGCGAGCCGCCATCAGTCCCTGACCTTGACGTAGCTGCCCGGGGCATCCTCGAGCGGCGCCAACCGGCCGCCGCCGGGCGCGCGCGCCGCCACCTCGGTCGGGTCGCGCGCCTTGAGCCAATCGAACCAGTCCGGCCACCACGAGCCCGCGTGTTCCCTGGCCTTGGCGAGCCAGCTGTCGACATCGGCGCTGGTGGGTTTGGGCCCGGTCCAATACTGATACTTCATCTTGTCGGGAGGATTGACGACCCCGGCGATGTGGCCGGAGCCGGCCAGCACGAACCGCACCGGGCCGCCGAAGAATTTCGAGCCGAGCAGCACCGACTTTGCCGGCGCGATGTGGTCCTCGCGGGTGGCGAGATTGTAGATCGGAAGCTTCACGTTTTTCAGGTTGAGCTTGGTGCCGCCGATCACCATCTCGCCCTTGCTGAGCCGGTTCTGCAGGTAGCAGTTGCGCAGATAGAACGAGTGGTTCGCCGCCGGCATCCGGGTTGCATCCGAATTCCAGTAGAGCAGGTCGAACGGCGCCGGCTCCTTGCCTTTGAGATAGTTATTGATGACATAGGGCCAGATCAGATCGTTCGAGCGCAGCAGGTTGAACGCCGTCGCCATTTTCTTGCCTTCGAGATAGCCGCGGTCGCCCATTTCCCGCTCGCGGGCCGCGATCTGCTCCTCATCGACGAAGACCTTAAGATCGCCCGCATAAGTGAAGTCGACCTGCGCCGCGAAAAACGTGGCCGATGCGATGCGATCATCGTGCTTGCCGACCATATAGGCGAGGGCGGCGGCCAAGAGCGTTCCGCCGACGCAATAGCCGATCGCATTGACCTCGCGCTCGCCGGTCGCCTTTACGATGACGTCGAGGGCGGCGAGCGGACCCTCGCGCATGTAGTCCTCGAAGCTCTTGTCGGCGAGCTTGGAGTCCGGATTCACCCAGGAGATCACGAACACGGTGAGCCCCTGGTCCACGCACCACTTGATGAAGGATTTTTCCGGCGTGAGATCGAGGATGTAGAACTTGTTGATCCAGGGCGGCACGATCAGCAGCGGGCGCTTGAGCACCGTCGCCGTGGACGGCGCGTACTGGATGAGCTGCATCAGCGGGTTTTCGAAAATCACTTTTCCGGGCGTGAGGGCGAGATTGCGGCCGACTTCGAACGTCTGGGAATGGGACTGACGAATCTTGAGATTGCCATGGCCGGCCTGAATGTCCTCGGCCAGCATGTGCATGCCGCGGACCAGGTTCCCCGCCTTCGAGGCGAGCGTCTCGCGCAATAGCTCCGGATTGGTCAGCACGAAGTTCGACGGTGCGATCGCGTTGGCGATCTGGCGCACGTAGAACTCGGCCTTGTGCAAGGTGTGCGGGTCGAGCCCTTCGGCGTCTCGCACCAGCCGGTTCGCCCATTGCACGGTCAGCAGATAGCCCTGTTTGAGGAAATCGAAGAACTGATTGCTCGACCATTCGGGATCGGCGAAGCGCTTGTCCTTGGGGTCCGGCTCGGCGACCGGCTGCACCTGCTCGCCCGCCATGCGCTTGACCGTATTGGCCCACAGATCGAGATAGGCCTTGCCCAAGGTCGTTTGTAGTTCGAGCGCGCGCTGGGGATCGCGCAGCCAGTAGTCCGCGACCTGGCCGAGCGTCTTCACCACGTCGGTGATCTCGGCGTATTGCTCGTCGACGTGGCCCTCTTCGCGCGGTTTGAGGTAGGCGGCCATGGCCTTGCCGCCCTCTTCCATGATGCGGGCGACGTTGCGGGCGAACTCCTCCATATCGGCGGAGCCGCCTTTGACCGGTTCCGAGGGGGCTCTCACGGTCGCCTCAATTTCGCGCGGTTCTGGCGTGGGCCCGGCATGGCCTTACGATGCCCGGAGACCGACTTTACCCGCGACTGTCCCAGGACGCACCATATCCTCCCTGTATCCTCCGGCACGGGTGGGCCGGCCGCCGGCGGGACGCCGAGGCGTCGCCGGCAGTGCGTTCGGCCAATCTTGCTTTGGTCATATTGGGGGGCTAAAGCTCGGGCGCAATTGCTTGAATTCGCGTCAATTTCGTTTCCAAGCGGGAAGGGGGCCGGGCGGCGCGCTGGCGTTGGACCCGGTCAGGCTCGGGCCGGCATGATGTTGATACCGCGCGCGCAGTGGGATTTGCCGCGGCTCCTGATGGCGGCCGCGCTTGTAGCCAGCGCCGTGATTCTCACGGGCTGCGGCAGCATGATCGCCGATCACCTGCCGAGCGCGGCCGGCGGTTTGCCCGAAGCCACCCCGCAGCGCCCGGCGACGCCGGCGGCCTATCCGGCGGTTCACGACCTGCCACCTCCGCGCGCGACCACGGTGCTGACCGAAACGGAGCAGAGAAAGCTCGAGGACGATCTGGTCGCGACGCGCAATCGTGCCGCGGGCGCCGCCGGCCCGCCCGCTGGCGTCGCCAGCAAGCCATGATAAGAGTCTCGCGCCGGCCAGCTCGCATAGCATCGGCGCGCAGGCCAAAGGAGCGGGGGTCATGGAGGAATTTTACCGCATTCGGCGCCTGCCGCCTTACGTGTTCGAGCAGGTCAATCGCGCGAAGGCGGTAGCGCGCAATGCGGGTGCCGACATCATCGACCTCGGCATGGGCAATCCCGATCTCCCGGCGCCCGCGCACGTCATCGAGAAGCTGAAAGAGACCATCGGCAAGCCGCGCACCGACCGCTATTCCTCCTCGCGCGGAATTACGGGACTACGCCGCGCACAGGCGGCGTATTACGGCCGCCGCTTCGGCGTGCGGCTCAACCCCGAGACCCAGATCGTCACCACGCTCGGTTCGAAGGAAGGCTTCGCCAACGTGGCGCAGGCGATCACGGCGCCGGGCGACGTCGTCCTGGTGCCCGATCCGAGCTATCCAATTCACGCCTTCGGCTTCCTGATGGCCGGCGGCGTGATCCGCTCGGTGCCGTCCGAGCCGACGCCCGACTTCTTCTCGACCCTGGAACGCGCGATCGTGCGCTCGATTCCGAAGCCGCTCGCGGTCGTGGTCTGCTATCCGTCGAATCCCACCGCCTACGTCGCCGACCTCGATTTCTACAAGGAGCTGGTTCCGTTCGCGAAGAAGCACGGCATCTTCGTGCTCTCCGATCTCGCCTATGCCGAGGTTTATTTCGACGACAACCCGCCGCCGTCGGTGTTGCAGGTGGCGGGCGCGATGGATCTCGCCGTCGAATTCACCTCGATGTCGAAGACCTATTCGATGCCGGGCTGGCGCATCGGCTTTGCGGTCGGGAACGAGCGGATCATCGCGGCGCTCGGGCGGGTGAAATCGTATCTCGACTACGGCGCCTTCACCCCGGTGCAGGTGGCGGCGACCGCCGCGCTCAACGGTCCGGACGACTGCATCCGCGAGATGCGAGAGACCTACAAGCGCCGGCGCGACGTGCTGGTGGAATCGTTCGGCCGTGCGGGCTGGGAGGTGCCGCCGCCGCGCGCTTCGATGTTTGCCTGGGCGCCGATTCCGGAGCCGTTCGCGAGCCTGGGCAGCGTCGACTTCTCCACCCTGCTGGTGGAAAAGGCCGAGGTCGCGGTGTCGCCGGGCAGCGGCTTCGGCGAGCGCGGCGAGGGCTATGTGCGCATCGCGCTGGTCGAGAACGAGCAGCGGATCCGCCAAGCCGCCCGCAATATCCGCCGCTTTCTTGAAACCGGCCCCAAAAAGTTGCACAACGTCGTCCCCCTGGCCCAGCGACGCTAGACGCGCCGTTTCCACACAGGCCGACGATGTCCGCTCCGCTGAAACTCGGTATTGCCGGCTTGGGCACGGTGGGGGCGTGCGTCGCCCGCCTCATCGAGCGCCAGCGCGACGCGCTCGCCGTCCGTTGCGGTCGCGTCATCGAGGTGGTCGCGGTCAGCGCGCGCTCGCGCAGCAAGAAGCGCGACCTCGGTCGCGCGAAACCGCGCTGGGTCGCCGACCCGGTGAGCCTGGCGACCGATCGCGAGATCGATGTCTTCGTCGAGCTGATCGGCGGCGAGGGCGACCCGGCCAAAGCGGCGGTCGCGGCGGCGTTGGCGGCAGGGAAATCGGTGGTCACCGCCAACAAGGCATTGCTTGCGCGGCACGGCGTTGCCCTGGCCGCAATCGCCGAGAAAAATCACGTCGCGCTCAATTTCGAGGCCGCGGTCGGCGGCGCCATCCCGATCGTGAAGACGCTGCGCGAGGGACTGGTCGGCAACTCGCTCGCGCGCATCTATGGAATCCTCAACGGCACCTGCAATTACATCTTGACCCGCATGGAGCAGGAGAAGCTCGCCTTCGCCGATTGCCTGAAGGAGGCGCAGCGCCTCGGTTACGCCGAGGCCGACCCGACCTTCGACGTCGAGGGCCATGATACGGCGCAGAAGCTCGCGATCCTGGCGAGCCTCGCCTTCGGCACCAAGGTCGATCAGGACGCCGTCTACGTGGAGGGCATCTCTTCCATCGCGCCGGAAGACCTCGAATGGGCCGACGAGCTCGGCTATCGCGTGAAGTTGCTGGGCGTCGCGGTCAAGACCGACAAGGGCATCGAGCAGCGCGTGCATCCGACCATGGTGCCCAAGGATACCGCGATCGCGCAGGTGATGGACGTGACCAACGCCGTCACCATCGATGCCGACGCCATCGCGCCGATCACGCTGGTGGGCCCGGGTGCCGGCGGCATGGCCACGGCATCAGCCGTGGTCTCCGATATCGGCGACATCGCCCGCGGCGTGCGCACGGCGCCTTTCGGGCGGCCGTCGGCCCGCCTCACCGTCAGCAGAAAGGCGCCGATGCAGCGCCACGAAGGCGGCTACTACATCCGGCTCCTTGCCGTCGACAAGCCGGGCACCGCCGCGACCATCGCCAAGCGGCTGGCGCAGCAGAACATCTCGCTGGAGTCGATCGTGCAGCGTCACCGCGGCGCGCCGCACGGCGGCGATATTCCCGGCCGGTCGGGCGAGCCGGTGCCGGTGATCCTGATCACCTACGCGACCACCGAAGACGCCGTGCGCAAGGCGCTCGCCGCGGTCGGGCGCGACCGCGTGATCTCGAGCAAACCGCAGGTCATTCGGATCGAGAAAAACTGATACAATCATATCTTATCGTCATGGATCCGGCCCGACCGCCGAGGGCGCGCCACGGCAACGAGCAAGATGGGCGGGGGGAAGACATGAGCAACGAGGGACGCGCAGCCATGCCGTCGATCACCGTCCAGCCGGACCTGGCGTTGGAACGCGTTCTCACGCTCGAAATCGTGCGGGTGACCGAGCGCGCGGCGGTCTCGGCGGCGCGATTGGCCGGCCGCGGCAATGAAAAGGCCGCCGATCAGGCGGCGGTCGACGCCATGCGGCGCGAACTCAACAAGCTTCCGATCAACGGCACCGTCGTGATCGGGGAGGGCGAGCGCGACGAGGCGCCGATGCTGTTCATCGGCGAGACGGTCGGCACCAAGCACGGGCCCAAGGTCGACATCGCGGTCGATCCGCTCGAAGGCACCACGCTCTGCGCCAAGAACATGCCCGGGGCGATCGCCACCATGGCCATCGCGGAGGGGGGCACGCTGCTCAACGCGCCCGACGTCTACATGGAGAAGATCGCGGTCGGGCCGGGCTACGCCAAAGGCATCGTCGATCTCGATGCGCCGCCGGGAGACAACATCCGCAGCCTCGCCAAGGCCAAGGGCGTGACGACGGCCGAGATCACCGCGTTGATCCTCGACCGGCCGCGCCATTCCGACCTCATCGCCGGCGTGCGCAAGGCGGGCGCAGCGGTGCGGCTCATCACCGACGGCGACGTCGCGGGCGTGATCCACACCGCCGATCATGCCAACACCGGCATCGACATCTACATGGGCGTCGGCGGAGCGCCGGAGGGAGTGCTGGCCGCGGCGGCGCTGCGCTGCATCGGCGGCCAGATGCAGTGCCGGCTCGTGCTCGACACCGAAGAACGGCGCGCGCGCGCCGCCAAGATGGGCATCAAGGACCCGCGCAAGAAGTACGAGATCGCCGACATGGTGAAGGGCGATTGCCTGTTTGCCGCGACCGGCGTAACCGACGGCGCGTTGCTCGACGGCGTGCGGTTCCGCAAGGAGGTGATCGAAACCGAAACGGTGGTGATGCGCTCGGTCACCGGCACCGTGCGCTGGATCAGGGGAGAACACCGCCAGCTCGAGAAGTTTCATCTGGATTGAGGAGCGCGCGCGGTGACGCCATGCCGGCTCGCAACATCCATCTGGTCGGCAGCGTTCCCCTTGCCAATGCGCGCGAGGTGTTCACGACGGTCGCCGCGGCGCTGGGGCCGCGCCTGCTGCGCATCCCCGATGGCGAGACCGGCGAGCGCAGCGACTGGATCGCGCACCTCGAAACCGTCTTTGCCGACAATCCGGCGCTGGAAAAATCCGACGAGGTGTTTCGTCTGCACGCGACGGCGCCCGCACACACGCGTTACCGGCTCAAGCCGGGCACGGCGGCGAAGGACCTGAGCTTCGGCAATCTGTTCTATGCCGACAACGCGATCCGCTCGTATCGGGATTTTGCCGAGCTCAAGCAACAGGGGAAAATTCCGGCGCACTGCCGCTTCCAGGTCGATCTCGTTCCCGCCCATTCGGTGGTCTGGCTGTTTCTGCAGGACCACCTGCATCGGGCGGTCGACCCGATCTACAACGAAGCCGTGCGGCGCGAGATCGACAAGCTAGCGCGCGCCATCCCGCACGATCAGCTTGCGATCCAGTTCGATGTCGCCTCCGCCGTGTTCGCCCGCTTGCAACGCAACGAGCCCGGCGCCTACGGGCGGGACAAGCGGGAAATGATCGAGACTTTCGGAACCATTCTGATCGGGCTCGCCGAGCACGTTCCGGCCGGTGTCGAGCTGCTGTTTCATTTCTGCTACGGCGATTCGAATCATCGGCACGTGGTCGAGCCCGTCGACATGGGCGACATGGTCGCGCTCGCGAACCATCTTTCGCGCGGGCTCGCACGCTCGATCCAGCTCATTCACATGCCGGTTCCGCGCGATCGCGCCGACGACGCCTATTTCGAGCCGCTCTCCCGGCTCGCGCTCGGGCCGGAAACGGAGCTTTGCCTCGGCCTCGTGCACTACACCGACGGGATCGCCGGCACGCGTCGGCGCCTCGCGGCGGCAGAAAAATATGTGAAGAACTTCTCGATCGCGACCGAATGCGGGTTCGGCCGCCGGCCGGCCGCTACTATACCGACGCTGCTGCGAATTCACGCCGAGGCGGCTGAATAGGGCAGGCAGCACCTGCCGATCGCGGGTCGCCGCATGGCCGCATCCGATATCGTCATCCGCCCGATCCGCGCGGATGAGCGCGCCGACTGGGAGCCGCTGTGGAAAGGCTATCAGGCCTTCTACAGGGTTGCGATCTCGGGCGAGACCACGAGCGTGACCTGGGCGCGCCTGCACGACCCGGCGGAACCGATGCACGCGCTCGGCGCCTATGCCGGCGGCCGGCTTTGCGGGATCGTGCACTATCTCTTTCACCGCTCGTGCTGGACCATCGGCGACTATTGTTATCTACAGGACCTCTTCGTCGCCGAAGGCGCGCGCAATCTCGGGCTCGGCCGCGCGCTGATCGCAGCGGTGGAGGAAAGGGCGCGTGCCACGGGCGCGAGCCGGATTTACTGGCTCACGCATGAGAGCAATGCCAGCGCGCGGGCTCTCTACGACAAGCTGGCGGAGCGCTCCGGCTTCATTCAATATCGCAAGCTATTTTGAACCAATTCGCCGCGTAGCATGACCATCGCCCAAACCGCACCGATCAGCCTATCGCGGCGCCCCTTTCTCGGCGTTGAGCGCTCGGCCTGCGGGCGCGCCTGGCGCGACCGGCTCGACGAGCAGGGCGCCGCCCGCGCGCTCGTGATCGCACAACGCCACGGCGATGTGCCCGAGCTGCTGGCGCGCATTCTCGCCGGCCGCGCCGTCGAGGCGGAAGGGGTCGCAAGCTTCCTCGATCCGACCGTGCGGACGCTGATGCCGGACCCCGACACGCTCGCCGACATGCCGGTGGCGGCGACGCGGCTGGCGGATGCCATCGCGCGCAACGAAACGATCGCCATCTTCGGCGACTACGACGTGGACGGTGCGACGTCGGCGGCGGTGCTCGGGCGCTACCTGCGCCACTGCGGGCTTCGTCCCATCATCCACATCCCCGATCGCCTGTTCGAAGGCTACGGGCCGAACGCGGAGGCGATCCGGGCGCTCGCCGCGCAAGGCGCGACGCTGCTCGTCACCGTCGATTGCGGCACCACCAGCCACGAGCCGCTCCTGGAGGCGCGCCGGCTCGGCCTCGATGTCATCGTGATCGACCATCACCAGGCCGACGAACAGCTTCCTCCCGCGCTCGCGGTGGTCAATCCCAACCGGCTCGATGAGCTCTCGACGCTGGGCCACCTCGCCGCCGTCGGCCTCGTGTTCATGACCGTGGTCGCGGTCAACCGCGAGCTGCGAGCGCGCGGATACTGGACGCCGGAGCGGGGCGAGCCCGATCTCCTCGGCTTGCTCGACCTGGTCGCGCTCGGGACCGTTGCCGACGTGGTGCCGCTCAAGGGCCTCAACCGCGCGTTCGTCGCCAAGGGGCTTCTGGCGCTGCGTCGGCGCGACAATCCCGGCCTCACCGCCTTGATGGATGTCGCGCGGCTCGGCGGCCCGCCGGAGCCCTGGCATCTCGGTTTCCTCCTCGGCCCCCGCATCAATGCCGGCGGCCGCATCGGTCGCGCCACGCTCGGCGTCGATCTGCTCATGGCGGACGATCCGTCGGAATGCGCGCGGCTCGCCGCCGAGCTCGACCGCCTCAACCGCGAGCGCCAGTCGATCGAGCTCGCGACCGTCGCGCAGGCCGAGGCCGAGGCCATGGCCGCGCTCGGCAGCGAGGAGAAGAGTCCCGTCGTCGTCACCGCCGCCGAAGGCTGGCATCCCGGCGTGGTCGGCCTTGTCGCCGCCCGCCTCAAGGAGCGGTTTGGACGGCCCGCCTTTGCCATCGCGCTCGAACCGGGAGGCATCGGCACCGGCTCCGGCCGTTCGATCGCGGGCGTCGATCTCGGGCGCGCGGTGCGCCAAGCGGTGGCCGCCGGTGTCATCGTCAAGGGCGGCGGCCACGCCATGGCGGCCGGCGTCACCCTGACGAAGGATCGCCTGAGCTCCTTCCGCGCCCATCTCGAAGATGCGCTCGCCGGCGCGGTCGAAGCGGCGCGGCGCGAGGATGCACTGCTGATCGACGGAGCGCTCAGCGCCGCCGCTGCCAACAGCGACACCGTGGCGACGATCGCGCGCGCGGGTCCCTTCGGCGCGGGCAATCCGGAGCCGGTGATCGCGCTCCCCGCCCACACCCTGGTCTATGCCGAGGAGGTCGGGCAAGCCCATATGCGCGCGCGGCTGCGCGCCCGCGACGGTTCGATCGTCAACGCCATCGCGTTCCGCGCCGCCGGGCAAAGGCTCGGCATCGCGCTTGAGCAGAGCCGCGGGCAATCCGTGCACGCGGCCGGCACCTTGTGCCTCGACCGCTGGAACGGGGTCGAGCGGGTGCAGTTGCGGCTCGTCGACGTGGCGCCGGCCGAGGCGGGGCTCGGGCCGCACTAGGAACGGCATGTTCGCGACATCGGCATTCGGCCGGCAGGCGATCTCGCTACCACGGTCCGGTTCCTCATCGGAGCGGGCTTGCGCGTGACGATGACGCTCGGCTGCCGGTTGCCACAACGCCGGCAAGGAGATGGTTGCTCCGGTAGCGGCGGGATGGCTATCTAGCCGCGTCAAAGCCGGGTCCAGCAGAAAGACCAGGGACGATGTCGAAGCTGCAACTGTCAGTCGCGGTCGGCAATTACGACCGCGTGCGGCCGCTGATCGACGGCGCGGTCCAGATCGACGGCGTCGATCCGGTGTTCATGAACCTGCCGCCGGAGGAGATCTTCTTTCGCGCCTTCCGCAGCGAGGATTTCGACATCTGCGAATTGTCGCTGTCGAGCTTCACGGTGAAGACCGCCGAGCGCAGCTGTCCCTATGTCGGCCTGCCCGCGTTCGTGTCGCGCGCGTTCCGGCACAATTCGATCTATGTGCGGCGGGACCGCATCAAGTCGCCCGCCGATCTCAAGGGCAGGCGCGTGGGGCTGCCGGAATATCAGCTCACCGCCTGCGTGTGGGCGCGCATCATCCTGGAGGACGACCACGGCGTGAAGCCGTCGGACATCGTGTGGGTGAGGGGCGGCATCGAGCACCCCGGGCGGCCGGAGAAGATCACGATCAAGCTCCCGCCCGGCGTACGCATGGAGGACGCGCCCGCCGGCGCCACCATCTCGGAACTGCTGGAGCGCGGCGACATCGATGGCTTCATCGCGCCGCGCGTGCCGAGCCTCGCCGCCAAGAACAATCCCGATATCGGCTGGCTGTTCGCCGATCCGATCGCCGCCGGACGGGACTATTTCAGCCGCACCGGCATTTTTCCGATCATGCATGTCACCGGCGTGCGGCGCGCGCTGGTGGAAAAGCACCCGTGGCTGCCGGCGGCGGTTTTCAAGGCGTTCGCGCAGTCGAAGGCGAAGTGCCTCGACGCGCTCGAGGACACCGCCGCCAGCAAGGTCACGCTCCCGTTCGTGGAGGAGCAGCTGCGCGCCGCGCGCGCCTTCATGGGCAACGATTTCTGGTCCTATGGGCTCGCGCCGAACCGCAAGGTGCTGGAGACGTTCCTGCGTCACCACCATGCGCAGGGGCTGTCGTCGCGCCTGGTGGCGCCGGAGGAGCTGTTCCATCCCGCCACCCACGAGAGCTTCGCGATTTAGGGCGCTCGCGCTACGCGCCTGGACTCGTGAGGCGTTCGTCCCGCCTGCTCACGGCTTCTCCGTTCCGCGCAGCATGGCGGCGGTCGTGATCGCCGAGTAACCCGGCTCGACCCGCACGTCGACCACCGCCACCCCGCCGTCTTCGACCGCCGCGATCGCCTGCTCGAAGGTCGGCAACAGATCGCGCGTCTTGGTGACGGGGTCGAAGCCGACGGCGCCTTGCGCGCGCCCGAGCGCCGAGCAATCGATGTCGGGATCGGAGATGCGCTGGCCGATCCAGCGGTTCTCGACCGGTCGATTGCGGATGCGGGCGACGCGCTCCTGGTGCAGTTCGTCGTTGAAGAACGAACGGTTGTTGCAGACGACGACGAGCAGCGGAATGCGGTAGTGTACCGCGGTCCAGATCGCGGTGGCGCCCATGAAGAAATCGCCGTCGCCGCAAATCGCGATCGGCAGCCGCCCCGAGCCCTTGAGGGCGAGCGCGGCGCCGACCGAGATGCCCGGCCCGCCGCCGACGCCGCCGCCCCCCTCCGAGCCGATATAGTCGAGCGGATCGCGGAACGGCCAGGTCGCCCCGTTCCACGAGAGCGGCAGATGGGTGAGCGTCACCGCGCGCTCGCCGACCGCGGCTCTGAGCGAGCGCGCGAGGTCATCGACCCGCAGCGGCCCGCTGGACGGCTCGTAGGGCGCCGCCTTCGCCTTCACCGCCGCCGGCTTGCGTGCGCGCGCGCCGCCGAGCGCGGCGACGAGCTGCGGTACCGCCTGGTCGGGCGTCGTCGGCAGCAGCAGGTCGACCGGGGGCAGGATTTCGTAATCCATGCTCCAGCCGTTGTGGATGTGGAAGTCGGCGCTGACATTGATGATTTTGGCGGTCGGTGTTTCCTGGCCGAACGCCGCGCGCAGGCCGCCGGCGAGATCGACCCAATCGAGCGCGAGGATCACGTCCGCCGCCTTCAGCGCCTCGACCGCTTCGGGCACCATCGCGTTCGACGCCGGCGCGCCGGCGTGCAGCGGATGATCGGTGGGAAAGCCGCAGCCGATCTTGAGATCGCTGATGACCTTGGCGTTGAGCGTCTCGGCCAGCGCGATGCGGTCGTTCCAGCCCTCCAGGCTGCGCGACACCCGGCCCATGAAGATGACCGGATGCTTGGCGCCCTTGAGCATCGCGGCGGCTTCCGCGATCAGTTCGGCGGAAGCGCTGGGGCTCGCCTGCGGCATGAAGCGGGCGGCATCGAGCGGCGCGAGCGGGGCGGCGAGCTTGGCTTCCTGCATCTCGGCATCGAGATTGATGTAGACCGGCCCCAGCGGCGCCGTATTCGCGATCCAGGTCGCGCGGATGAGCGCCTCGCGCGCGGCCGCGGGAGAGGCGGGCTGATCGTCCCATTTGGTGTAGTTGCGAACGATCGCGCCCTGGTCGCGCGCCGTGTGGATCCAGTCGATCCACGGCCGGCGTTTGGCGGCGTCGACCGGCCCGGTTGCGCCCAGCACGATGACCGGCGAGCGATCGCACCAGGCATTGAAGATCGCCATGGTGGCGTGGAACAGTCCCACATTGGAATGGACGGCTGCGGCCATCGCCTTGCCGGTCACCTTGGCGTAGCCGTGGGCGATGGCGACGGCGCTCTCCTCGTGCAGGCAGAGCAGCATCTGCGGCGTCTCGTTGCCGAGGAAATTCACGATCGAGTCGTGCAAGCCGCGGTAGCTCGCGCCGGGATTGAGGGCGATGTAGGGAATTTCGAGCGCGCGCAGGGTGTCGGCTACGACGTCGCTGCCGAAACCCGGCGCGTTCGTGCCCGTCAGGTTGGCCGGGCGCTCGAGCGCGCGCAGCGAGGGGTGCGCCGCACTCGCAGGTTTCTCGGCAGCGGGCGCCGCCTTGGCTTTTGCAGTCGTCACGGGATGATCCTCGGGTTCCGGGGAAGCGAAGCCCCATAGAACCGGATCAGAGGCCCTGGCGCAACCGGGCCAGCAGCTTCACGCCGGCATAGCCGTCGGCCGGCTGCATTCCCACTTTGCGCTGGAAATTGCGCACCGCGAGCATGGTGTCGTTGCCGACCCGGCCGTCGGTACCGCCGGTATTGAAGCCGAGCGTGGTCAGCCGTTGCTGGATTTCCTGCACTTCCGCCAGCGTCGGCGCGCGCTCGCCGCCGGGGAAAGGCTGCACGAACGGCCCGCCGCCCATGATGCGGTCGCCGAGATGCACGATCGACAAGGTGTAGTTCATGGACGGGTTGTAGGAGCGCACCGCATAGAAATTCGGGCCGAGCAGGAAGGCGGGTCCGCCCGGCGCCGGCGCCCACAGTTTTGCCGATGCATTGAGCTGCGGGAACGCCTTGCCGTCGGCGCGCGTCACGCCGGCCCGTTGCCAGGTCTCGTAACTGCGCGACGCTCCTTGCCCGGTGGTCCCGGCGACGCCACGGACCTCGTAGCCCCAGTGTTCGCCCGCGCGGTACTTGCCGCGCTTGACCAGGTATTGCGCCGTGCCGGCGAGCGCGTCGTCGGGCTTGCCGAATGGCGACACCCGGCCGTCGCCATCATAGTCGAGCCCGACATTGAGCCACACTTCCGGCATCCACTGGGCATGACCCATGGCGCCGGCCCAGGATCCGCGCATCTCCTCGGGCGTACTCCAGCCGCGATCGATGATGACGAGCGCGTTGAGCAGTTCCTGCTCCCAATAGGAGCGGCGGCGCGGCTCGCCCCAGGCCAGCGCCGCGAGCGCCGGGATGACCGGGCGCATGTGGTTCTTCTGGACATCCGGATCGCCGAACGCCGACTCAATGCCCCACAGCCCGAGCATGACCGAGCGGTCGACGCCGTAGTCCTTCTCGATGCGCGTAAGGAGGGCGGCGTATTCCTTCGCCTTCTCCTTGCCGGTGGTGATCCGCCAATCGGAGACGCGGCGATTGAGATATTGCCAGAGCTGCTCCTTGAATTCGGGCTGCGAACGGTCGAGCTCAAATACCGCCGTGTCGGGCCTGACGTTGCTCATGACCCGGCTGTAGGTAGCGTCGGATATGCCCCGGGCGCGGGCCCGCGCGCGGAAGGCTGCGACCCATTGGTCGAATGATGATTTGCTGCCCTGCGCCCGCGCGCTGACGCTCCACGCCGCGATGGCTCCTGCCAAGATCGGCAGGCACGCTCGCCGTGACAGTAGAAGATTGCTCCACTCGTTCATCGGGCCGCATCCTGGAATTGCTGTTGCGTGGCGGCGGCGATTCTACAGCCGTTTCTGTCGGCTTTGCGGCCATGGTCGCCGCGGCGGGTCCGGGGGAAACCGGGCCGGCCGGGATCGATGCCGTGGGGACGTCCTCCCTGACCTCCTGCTCCCTGACCTCCGGCTCCTTGATTTCCCGGCCGCGGCCCCGGATCAGCCGCTCGTAGGACGCGACCAGCGTCATGTAGGGACTGACGAATACCCAGCCGTATTTCGTCGGCACCTGCATGTCGAAATGAAGGTGATAGGTGGTGGCGCGCTCGCGCCGAAAGAAGTTGCCGACCTTGCCGATCACCTCGCCCTCGCGCACGAGGCGGCCGCTGACCATGCCGTCGGTGTCGAATTGCCTGGGCGACATGTGCAGGTAGCGAAACCGGATACGCTCGTTGGGCGCATTGGCCACGATGTAGAGCGCTTCCTGGCCGGGCGCCCGCAGCACCGCCCCGTCGCGCACCGCCACCACGTCGTGCAGATAGGGCTCGCAGCGATTGGCACCCTGGATGCGCTGGGTGCAGGAGGCTGGGCGGATGTCCTGTCCCTGGTGGCCGAGACCGCCCGGGCACTGGCCGACATAGAAGTTGCGGGTCTCGCAGAAATTGTCGCGCCACGGATAGGAGTAGTTTTCGGGCGCGGATTCGTCCGAGATCAGCGTCTGGCCGTTCACCCGGCAGCGATACGCCCGCACGCCGTCGAGCGTGCCGGCGCCGTAGCGCCCGGTCGCTTCGCAGTTTCCCCAGTTCATGAAGGACTGGGAATTGGCGAAGGCGGGCGCGTCGGCAAGCGGAAAGCGGATCTTGGAGTAGACGGTGTAGTCGGCGACCCCGCCTTTGCGCCTGAAGCCGGTCCCGGCAAGGATGTCGCCGGGGCTGTGATAGGTGAACACCGTGGACTGCTCGCGCGGCCGGTCGATGGTGTCGCCTTCGGTCGTCTCCCGCGGCTGCTGCGGCGTGCCGCCCGCGACGTGCAGGGCCTTGAGGAAATGTACCGCGACCTTGTTGGCGTCGCGGCATGAAATCTTCCGAAACCGGGCGCCGCCGTCGAAGCATTCGATGGCGACGACGTAGGGCACGCCGTAGCGCACGAAGGTGTAGCGCACATAGTTCTCGAGAAAGGTGCGGCGGATGCCCGGGATCTCGTCGAGGTCATGGACCGGCCATCCGATCATGCCGGCGGGCTCGTCGAGCTCGTAGAGGAGCGCGGAACCTCCGATATGGACGTAGATCGGATTGGCAAAGCCGATCTTCAATTCGGGCATGTCCTGCGCGCGCGCAACGACGACGGCGTCGTAGCCCGCCGGCCCGGGATAGAAGAACGGCACCGCAGCGAAGCCGAACAGGTAGTTTCCGGCAGCAGCGTTCGGCGCCGCCGCCGCTTCAGTCGCAGCCGATTCGGTCGCGGCGGCCGCGCGGTCGCGCAGAAAACCTGCTGTATCGAAGGGCAGCAGCACCGGCACCGGGCTCGCCGCGATGGCGGCAAAACGCTCCCCGGTTGCGCGGTTGAGGCGCGCCATCCGATCGGTGGCCGATGCCGGCTTGAGCTCGTCCAGCGCGTCAAGCTCCACGGCGACCGCGTCCCAGTCGACGTGGGTGGGCGAAATGCGCGGGGCCTTCATCTCTTGCGCAGCCGCGGCAACGACGCCGGCGGCGAGCGCGAGGCCCGCAATGCCGAATCGGCGCAACATGACGCTCCATTACCTTGCCGGAGCGGTCGCCGCGACGTCCGGATCCGAATCAAGTATTGCCGGAGTCGAGAATCCTGCCAAGTAGGTTAATAAAAACGCTACACAAAGTGTTGCAAATAGGTTTCGTGCGGCGTCGGTGCGGCCGCAGCGCAGAGTGCGTCAGTCCTTGGCGCGCTCCACGTAGGAGCCGTCTGCCGTCATGACCACGATCTTCGTCCCCGTTCCCACGAACGGCGGGACCATGGTGCGCACGCCATTCGACAACAGCGCCGGCTTGTAGGACGAGGCCGCGGTCTGGCCTTTGACCGAAGGCTCGGTCTCGACGACTTCCAGGATCGCTTTCTGCGGTAGCTCGATCGAGACCGGCACGCCTTCGTGGACCGAGAGCGTGACCTTCATTTCCGGCTGGAGGTAGGCGGCCTGGTCGCCGATGATGTCGGCCGGCAGCGTGACTTGGTCGTAGTTTTCCGTATTCATGAAATGAAAGCCGTCGCTGTCGTGATAGAGGTACTGATGCTCGCGATCCTCCACATAGGCGCGCTCGACCTGCTCGGTGGTTTTGTAGCGTTGCGCCACCTTTACGCCGTCGCTGATCCGGCGCATGTCGACCTGGGTGGTGGGGGTGCCTTTGCCGGGGTGGAAGCTTTCGGCGTTGAGCACGACGTAGAGCTTGCCGTCGAGTTCGACGATATTGCCCTTGCGAAGCGAGCTGGCGATGACTTTCACGGTGAACTTTCCTCGATTGTGGAGCGGGCGCGATCACGGCCGGGCCGGGCCCCATGTCGGGCCGCACCATACTGATCTTGCACCCATGCGCCAGCAATTTTCGCGGTTGCGAGACGGCTGAGACGGCCGCTCGAAGGAACACCTGATGCCGCCTTCGCCGCGGGACCGCCACGCCGACCGGCGACCGTTTTTATTGGGACGCACGCGCATCGCGGCGGCGCTGCGGCAATTCTTCGCGGCGCACAATTTCATCGAGGTCGAGACCACGGCGTTGGTGCCTTCGCCGGGGAACGAAACCCACCTCCATGCCTTCACGACCGATCTCGTCGCCCCCGCAGGCACGCGCGAGCGGCTTTATCTGCGAACCTCGCCCGAATTCGCCTGCAAGCGGCTCCTGGCGGCGGGCGAGCGCCGGATCGTGGAGTTCGCCCGCTGCTTCCGCAACCGCGAGCGCGGCGTGCTGCACCATCCCGAGTTCACGCTCGTCGAATGGTACCGGGCACACGAGCCTTACCAGGCACTGATGGAGGACTGTGCGGCCATTCTTGCGCTTGCGGCGCGGGCGGCGGGAACCAAGCAATTCGCGTTCCGCGGCCGCGCGCTCGATCCCTTCGCAGCCCCCGAGCGGCTGACGGTGGCGGAGGCGTTTGCGCGCCACGCCGGCATCGACCTCACGGCCATGCTGCCGCCGGAACCGGCGGCTCGTTTCGCCGCCGCCGCGCGTGCCGCCGGCATCCGCACCGCCGCCGACGACACCTGGGGCGACATATTCAGCCGGGTGCTGGTGGAAAGGATCGAGCCGCATCTCGGGATCGAGCAGGCGACCATCCTCTACGCATATCCGGCAGTGCAATCGCCGCTCGCCCGGCCGCAAGCCTCCGATCCGCGGCTTGCCGAGCGCTTCGAGCTCTATGCCTGCGGGGTCGAGCTTGCGAACGGTTGCGGCGAGCTCATCGATGCCGCCGAGCAGCGGACGCGGCTCGAGCAGCAGATGGCGGAGAAAGAGCGCATCTACGGCGAGCGCTATCCGCTCGACGAAGATTTTCTGGCTGCCCTCGCGCAGATGCCGCCGGCAAGCGGGATCGCGCTCGGCTTCGATCGCCTGGTCATGCTGGCGACCGGAGCCACGCATATCGGCCAGGTGCTGTGGACGCCGATCTCCGAAACGTGAATGATCGATAGCAACCTAAGGCAAAGCAATGCTCGCGCTCTATCACAACGACATGTCGCTCTGTGCGCAGAAGGTGAGGGTGTGCCTCGCCGAGAAAGGGCTCGAATGGGAGAGCCGCCACCTGGTGCTGCGCGCGGGCGAGCACCAGCAGTCCTGGTACCTCGCGCTCAACCGCCGCGCGGTGGTGCCCACCCTGGTTGACGGCGACAGGGTCATTCCGGAATCGAACGTCATCCTCGAATATCTCGAGGAGACCTATCCCGATCCGCGGCTGGCGCCCGCGGATCCTTATGAGCGTGCCAGGATGCGGTTATGGACCAAGCAGCTCGACGAGGACGTCCATGATGCCTCGGCCGCGATCCTGAGTTTCGGCATCGCGTTCCGGCATCAATATATCGAGCGCGGCGAGCTCGGAAAAAAGATGCTGGAGCAGATCCCCAATATCTTCAAACGCGAGCGCCGGCGCGACGTGATCGAAAAGGGAATCCGATCGCAGCACTTCATCATCGCGGTCGAGCGCATGGTGATGCTGCTCGACGAGATGGAGGAAGCCCTTGCCGCGCACGAATGGCTCGCCTGCGACCGCTACACCTTGGCGGACGTGGCCTTCACGCCCTACCTCGCTCGTCTCGAGCACCTCAACATCGCGGACATGATCGGAGAGCGACATCGGGTCGCAGACTGGTATCGCCGCTGCAAGGCCCGGCCGAGCTTCCACGAGGCCATCGTCAAGTGGGAGAATGCCGATTACCTTGCGCTGATGCGGCGTCGCGGCACCGAGTCCTGGTCCGAGCTTCGGGGGATCATGCAGGCGACCTGACACCGCGCGGTGCGGCGGGCGGCGACGGCGAAACCGATGACGAAAGGACATTGCATGCGTTATTTCCGTGCCGGGGGTTGCAGCTTCGCGCTCTGGGGACTTCTCGTCGCCGGCCTCGCGCAGCCCGCTCACGCGCAGGTCTATCCGGCGCAGAACATCACGTTCATGGTTGCCTTCCCGGCGGGCGGCATTGCCGACGTCGTCGCCCGCCTGGTCGGGCAAAAGCTCAGCGAGCGCCTCGGGCACACGGTGGTGGTGGAAAATCGTGGCGGTGCCGGCGGCAATATTGCCGCCAAGTCCGTGAGCGGAGCGGCACCCGACGGCTATACCATCCTCGCGACCACCACCAGCCTGGCGGTCAACGAGACCGCCAGCAAGAACAAGGGATTTTCGGTCAACGACCTGCGCCCCGTCGCCATCGTGGCCATCAGCCCGGATGTTCTCGCCGTCCATCCGAGCAATCCGGCCAAGGATCTGAAGGAGTTCATCAACAACGGCAAGGCGAAGAGTTTCACCTATGGCAGCGCCGGCGTCGGAACCGGGCCGCATATCGGCGCCGAATATTTTTTCCGCGAAGTCGCCAAGGTGCAGGCCGTGCACGTGCCGTTCACTGGCGGCGCGCCGGCGGTGCAGTCCGCGATCGGCAACCATGTGGATGCGATCGTGCTGACCCTGCCGACGGTGGTGCCGCCCATCACGCAGGGTCTCCTGCGCGGCATCGGTCTTGCCAGCGCGACGCGCAACTCGGCGGTGCCGAACGTGCCGACTTACGGCGAAATGGGCTTTCCCAATGTCTATTCCGGATCATGGGTTGGCTTTTTCGCGCCGGCCAAGGTGCCCGATGCGGTCGTCGCCAAGCTCAATGCCGAGATCAATCAAATCGTGAAGGAGCCGGAGGCGCAGCAGAAGCTCAAAACCATCGGCTTCGATGCGATGATCAAGACTCAGGCCGAGACCGCGGAATACTTCAAGAGCGAAGTGGCGAGTTGGGGCAAGATGACCCGCGCGATCGGTTTTTCGAGCGATTGAAGGCCGCGCGCTGACGCCTCGCCTCCGCGGGATCGTTGTCTGTCGCGCCGCAGGGCAAGACCTGGATGGCCGGGACGAGCCCGGCCATGACGATCGACCGGGCTTGTTACCGGCTCACCAGCACGTTGAGGATCGCGGTCTTGCCGCCTTTCGTGGCGGCGAGCGCCTTTTGCAGCGCGCCTTCGAGGTCGGCGAGCTTCTCGACGCGCTGGCCGTGGAAGCCGAAATGGCTCCCGAGCTGCTCGTAGTCCGGCCCATCGATGGTGACGCCGAAGTGCAGCTCTTTGCTGGCCGAGGCGCCATCGGGATAGTGATGGACATGGCCTTTTCGCATCGCTTCGTATTTCTTGTTGTTGAGGATGACGATGATGATCGGCAGGTTGTGGCGCTTGGAGGCGCCGAGCGCCTGCACGATCGGGTTGTAAAGGAACGAGCCGTCGCCGATGAGCAGCACCACCGGCCGTTCGGGGGCCGCGAGCTTGATGCCGAGCGCCGTGCCGATCCCCTGGCCGAGGCCGCCTGACCCGCGAAAGAAGCTTTGCGGCGTGGTCTGCGGCAGGTGCTGGCGGATCATCGGCGAATGGGTGATCGTCTCGTCCACGTAGATCGTATCGGCGGGCATCGCATCGCCGAGCGCGCCGATGAGCGAGAGCGGATCGATTGCGCTGCCGTTCTTAGCCTTTTCCCGCTCGGCGCGCAGGGCCGCAACGTAGTTGTCGTGCTCGCGTGTCCAGCGTTGCCGCCGCGCGTTCACCATTGTCGCGTCGACCTTCGCCGACTTCGCCGCCGCAATCAGGAGCTTGAGCGATGCCGCAATGTCGCCTTCGAGATAGAAGTCGGCGTGCAGGTTCTGGTAGACCATGTGGCCTTTCAGCGGGTTGTCGTGGATCGCGACGATCTTGCCGCTGGTCGGCCGCCGCCGCGCCGGATACCAGGGCGCGCGCCCGCCCACGAGCAGGACGAGATCGGCATCGTCGAGCGCCTTGTAGTTGGCCAAGCCGAGATAAAGCGGGTGATTGGTCGGAAAATTCGCGTAGGCGTTGACCCGCCCGTTGATGACCGGAATGGCGAGCAGATCGGCGAGCTCCACCAGGGCGGAAAATGCCTGGGGGTCGCGTCCGGCGGTCTCCGTCACGATCACCGGGCTCTTGGCCGCGCGCAGCAGCTCGGCGACCTTCTCGACATCCTCCGGCCGCGGCTGCACGGTCGGCGCCGGCGGCACTTCGCGTGCCGCGGTAGGCGGCGTCCAGTCGTGCAGCATGTGCTCGAGCGCGACGTTCAAATAGATCGGGCCTTTCGGCACGCGCTGCGCCATTTCGCCGGCGCGGATCACGCTTTCATAGAGCGTGTAGGGGCTGGTGACGGCGCGCGCCCATTTCGCGACCGGCTCGACGAAACGCTCGATACCACCGACGGTGAGGCCGCCGTACCACTGCTGCTCGATATCGAGATCGGGATCTTCGCCCAGCGTCTGCGATTCACCCGACATCACGACCATGGGCACTTCGTTCTGCATGGCACCGTGCACGCCCATGCTCCCCTGCAGCATGCCGACGCCGGCGTGCAGCAGGACCGCCTGCGGGCGGCCGGTGATCAGCGTGTAGCCGGTCGCCATGTTGACGGCGAGGGTCTCGTGCCAGGACTCGACGAAGGTGGGCCCGGCCTTGTTGTCGAGCTTCTGGCGCGCCAGGGCCTCCCAGATGGGCGACCATTCCGAGCCCGGGGAGGACATGATGTAATCGATCTTGAGCTTGCGAAACGCCTCGAGGATCGCCTCGCCCCCGTCGAGATAGTTCTTCATTTTGTCCTCGCTCCTGGATTGCGCGGCGCATACCAACACCGAATTTTGCCGGTCCGCAAGGCGCAGCGGCCCGGCGCGCGGCCAGGGCCAGGGTTGCGCCGAGCGCCGCGCCGGCGCCGCACGCGGATTGACATTTGAACCGGCCGCGCACCATCAGCGCGAGCGCTTGTCCCACCATGCCCGGGCGCAAGCGAACTCGCCGCCAGGACTTTAGCCATGAAGCCAGCACGCAAGACGTTGCGCCGCCCCGATGACTTGATCGCTGCCGGACTGCTCGCCCCCGAACGGCGCTCCGAGGCCGAAGCGGTGGCGGCGCGCTACGCGCTGGCGCTCACCGCCGACCTCGCCGCGCTGATCGATCCCGCCGATCCGCGCGACCCGGTCGCTCGCCAGTTCGTTCCCGATCCGGCCGAGCTCGAGACGCGGCCCGAGGAGATGGCCGATCCGATCGGCGACGAGCCACACAGTCCGGTTGCGGGCATCGTGCACCGCTATCCCGACCGCGTGCTGCTCAAGCCGGTCCATGTCTGCGCGGCCTACTGCCGCTTCTGCTTCCGCCGCGAAACGGTCGGCCGCGGCCGCCCGCTCGCGCGCGAGCAGCTCGATGCCGCGCTGGGCTATATCCGCGACCACGGCGAGATCTGGGAGGTGATCCTCACCGGCGGCGATCCGCTCGTGCTCGCGCCGCGGCGTCTCGGGGAGATTGTCAAGGCGCTGGCGGCGATCGAGCACGTCAAGATCATCCGCGTGCATACCCGCGTGCCGGTGGTCGAGCCGCCCCGCGTGACGCCGGCGCTCGTGCGCGCGCTCAAGGTGCCGGGCAAGGCGACTTATGTGGTGCTCCATGCCAACCACGCGCGCGAGCTCACCCCGCAGGCGCGCGCCGCCTGCGCGCGCCTCGTCGATGCCGGCATCCCGATGCTCAGTCAGAGCGTGCTCTTGCGCGGCGTCAACGACGATGCCGGGGTGCTCGGCGACTTGATGCGGGCGTTGGTCGAATGCCGGATCAAGCCCTACTATCTCCACCACGGCGATCTAGCGCCCGGCACCGCCCATTGGCGCACCGACATCGAGCACGGCCGGAGGCTGATGCGCGCGCTCCACGGCCGGCTCTCCGGTCTCTGCCAGCCGACCTATGTGCTCGACATTCCGGGCGGTCACGGCAAGTCGCCGGTCGGGCCGTGCTATCTTGTCCAGGTCGGCAGCGCCAACGGCAGCACGCGCTATGAGGTCGAGGACTTCAACGGCCGCCGCCACGCCTATCCGCCGATCGCGCGGTCAGGGCATGTGGGATAGAGCACGCGGGAATTGGCGCGAAACCGGTCATCCCCCCGAAACCGGGTCTCAGTCCCCGATCCCGTGGCGTGCCGCATGTCACCAGGGGCTGCACCACATCTCGCAGGTGCTGTGCCGATAGAAATTATAGAAGACCGCGTCGACGCACCGGCCATTCCAGTCGCCCGCGACGAGCCGAATCCGCTCGCCCGCGGCCCAGCGCCAGCAGGCTGCCGTCTTGGCCGTGAAGCGCGCGCCGTTGATGATGAAATTGCCGCTGTACGGCGGTTGCACCACCTCGATCACGTGGCGCTCGGGCGGCAGATAGTGGCGATACTGGTAATAGCGCGGCGGGGAATATTCCATCCCGTCCGCGAAGGCCGGCTGGCACGTCAGCACGCCCAGTGCCAACGCCGACCCCAGCTTGCGCATTGCCGCCTCCCCATTGATGGTGACGAAAGGATAGAGCCGATCCGCCATGCTGCCAAGCGAAGCGGCCGGTGATGGCGAAGGCACGGTGGATCCGCGGGTTGGCGCATGGGCGCCCCGGCTTGTGGCGTAGGCGAACCCTCCAGCACGAAGGTTGCATTGCCATGCTCGTCGTCTCGATCATCCTCGAAGCCGCCGTGGCGATCATCGCCGTTTTGGCGGCGCGCAAGGGCAAGCCGTACCTTTACGGTCTTGCTTTCACCTTCGGCGCCTACGTGCTCTACGACCTCGCCCGCCTGATGCAGTGGAACGTCGAGGGCGGGATCCTGTCCTGGCTGTTCCTGCTCGCCACTGTCACCGCGCTGATCGCGGTGTGGGGACTCTATCGGAAATAGCCGAGTGAACATCGTAGCGCCGATGCGCGAGCCGGCGCGGCGATCGGTCGCGGCGCCGGTTTTGCTCCCCACAACTGCCTTGGGCGGGCGCTTGTCTTGCCCGCGGCGGGGCTCGATACTGTCGCCCCACGCGTACCGGGGCGATCGACCGTCATCTTGAGGAGACAACGATGTCAAAGCTTGCTTGGATCGTCATGCTTTCGGCTCTGGCAGCAGCGCCTGCGGTCGCGGAGACTGCAGTCCCCGACCTGCGCGGCACTTGGAAGGGGAACAGTGAATCGATCGTCTCGGGGGGCGCCAACCCGCATCATGCCACCCAGTCGGCCGAGACACGGTTCAGCACCATTCGCGTTTACCCTGACGATCGACAAGCAGGACGGCCGCCGCTTCTCCGGCACGTTTTCGTCGGTTCGCGGCAACGACCCGATCGTCGCTGTGATCTCGCGTAACGGCACGATCTTCTTGGCTGACGACGATGGCTATACGGTCGGAACGATACTAGCGCCGAACCGACTGGAGCTTTGCTATATGCACGCGTCACCCACGGCACGCGTCGCATCCTGCACGGAGCTGACCAAGCAGCCATAGCCGGGAGCGTCGCGACGACGCGCCGGGGATCGGTGCTTTCCGCGCTTGGCACCGCGCTGCCCCGAAATACGCCCGTTTCATTTGATCGCCTCGTCGGCGCGGGCCACTTCCGCGGCGAGCGCCGGCAGGCGATCGTAATGACCATCCGCCCAGCGATATTCGATTGCGACGTTGCGGCCCTCGACGGAGCCGGCCTCGCTGCGGCCCCGCGGAACGCGGCCAAGAACGGCGCGTGTTCCTCAGCCGATGAGGAGTCGAGGAACCCGATCACCGGCATCGCCGGCTGCTGCGCGTTCGCCGCGAGCGGCCATGCGGCTGCCGCGCCGGCCAATTGCCTTGATGAAGTCGCGTCGCCTCAATTCGGACCGTTAAGTCATTGAAACTGCTGGCGCGCCCTACGGGAATCGAACCCGTGTTTCCGCCGTGAAAGAGACGAGAAGGCCCACTTTGGCGTCCACCCGTATCCACAGAAAGAGCCATAAAGCCTGAGATTACTCAATCAGGCGTCCCCTATTGTCCATGGCCATTTCCCCACGTATATTGGACCCGTATTGGACCCGCCGGTTCGGCGACAACCTTCCGCCCCTGCAAGGCGGCAAACATATTGGACCCGCGCCCATGCCGCGCAAAGTCCGCGACTCGAACTTGGAAACCAGAACGGCCCGCAGCCGCCTTCCGGTGCGCCACAAGCCGTTTTTCCGATTGATCGAACCCGGATTGCACCTCGGCTACAGAAAACTCAGCAGTGGGCCGGGGACGTGGCTGGCGAGGCGCTATGGCGGCGAGGGTCGCTATGCCGTCGAGAACCTGCGCACCGCCGACGGCGCGCTTGTCCTCGCCGATGATTTCGAGGACGCCGACGGCGAGCGCATTCTAAGCTTTGCGCAGGCGCAGCGAGCGGCGAGGGGGCCGCACCGGCGATCCGGAGCGTACACCGTCGGCGATGCGGCAGATGATTATCTGCGCTTTCTGGAAAGCGACGGGCGTTCGCCGCATTCGGTCCGCGATTCACGCTATCGAATCGAGGCGTTCGTTCGTCCGCAATTGGGCAGCCTGAAGCTCGCCGCGTTGACGACCGATCGCCTGCGCCGGTGGCGCGACGAACTCGCAAAGGCACCGCCGCGACTGCGCACCCGCAACGGCGAACGCCAGAAGCACCGGCAAGCGGCAACAGGCGAGGACGACAGGCGGGCGCGACGCGCATCAGTAAACCGGACATGGACCACGTTACGTGCTGCGCTCAATCATGCGTTCAATGACGGCAAGACCGATTCCGATCTTGCGTGGCGCAAGGTGAAGCCGTTTCGTCGCGTCGATAGTGCGCGCGTCCACTATCTGTCGGTCACCGAAGCCAAGCGGCTGATTAACGCCTGCGATCCCGACTTTCGTCCACTTGTGCAAGCCGCGCTGCAAACCGGCTGCCGCTACGGCGAACTCGGTCGGCTGCAAATCCACGACTTCAACGCCGACAGCGGCACGCTAGCGATCCGTCAATCCAAGTCTGGCAAGGCACGGCACATTATCCTGACGGACGAGGGAAGGGCTTTCTTCGAACAGTTGACGGCAGGGCGCTCGGGTGAGGAGTCGATGTTCAGCAAGTCATGGGCCAAGTCGCATCAGGTACGGCCGATGCGCGAGGCGGTAGAGCGCGCGAAGGTCAAGCCTGCCATTGGATTTCACACGTTGCGGCACACATGGGCCAGCCTCGCCGTCATGGCCGGGATGCCGCTGCTGCTGGTGGCCCGCAATCTCGGCCACCGCGACACCCGCATGGTTGAGCGGCATTACGCGCACCTCAGCCCGTCCTACGAGGCCGAAGCGATCCGTGCTCATGCGCCGAAATACGGCTTTAAATCGAGCGACAAAGTCGCCGCCCTGACGCGGTCATGACCGAGCGAAAGCGCACCCTGCCCGACTGGGACGATGAGAAGGGCGTCGCCAAGCTGGCCGACGAGATCCTAGCAGACGAGCACAGGAGTAGGTGGATATGGAACGACGCCATCACGCGGGGGCCGCCGGGCGACGAGTTCAGTTATGCCGAGAGGGTCGCGGTCGGAGCGGCGGAGCGGGGGGACGTAGCGCCGCTGGCCGAATTGCTGCTGGATGAAAAAAACTGGCAGCGGTTGCAGCCCGAGACGCGCAAGCTCGTGACCGAGGTCATGCTCGGCAAGCATCGAAGCGGCAAGCGTCTAAGTGTTGGCCGCCCGAGGATGACAACAAAAGGGCGAGCGGCAAGAAATCCAATACACCGCGCCGAGGACGCGGCCCTCACCCTGAAGTCACGTCTCCAGCAGGTATATCCTGGGATTGCTCGAGCGGCGGTGCGCAAACGTGCAATGGAGATTGCGGCCCAGCGAACTGGCGTTTCGCTGGAAGCGTTGCGACGCCAACTCAAACGTTCGAGTAACGACCCCCACCGCATTCCTCGAGTGTCGGTGAGCAAAGTTGCAATGGAGCGCGTGGCCGAGTCTGTGGCCAAGCGAACTGGCGTTTCGCTGGAATGGGCGCGACGCGAACTCAACCGTTTGAGGAAAGACCCCCACCGCATTGACTAATTTCCACCCATTAATTCCCCTAATTATTGGGCGTCGACAAACCATATTTGGTGCTCCAAATAGGCATCCGTGAACATTTGCACGGAGCCTTCCATGCCTTTCCTGAAACGTAAGAGCGAAGAAGCCGGGCTTGCTGCGCGCCCGCGCGCCGGACGTATTCCTGCCGCTGTCGAGTACAGCGGCATCGGTCGCTCGTCGCTCTATAACATCGCCGCACAGACGCCGGGCCTATTCCGAAAAAACGGCAGCGCGATTGTCGTTGACTTTGACGTGCTCGACAAAGTGATCGACGGGCTGCCAGCGGCCAAGATCAAACCAAAATCCGCGACCGAACGCCGGGCCGACGGCGCGTGAGTGCGGCCATGACCGAGCATTTTGAGACTGGTATCAGAAAGGGTCGCGGCAGGGCGCAGCGGTCGCTCGACCTGATCACCGCGATGTACGACGCCGCCGAGGCGGCGCAGCCGATCACCGGACGTGGCATCGGCTACAAGCTGTTCACCGCTGGTCTGATCCCCTCCATGTCGCGTAACGAGATGCAGCGCGTATACCGTCTCCTCAAGGAAGCGCGCGAGCGGGGCGATGTCCCGTGGGAGTGGATCGTCGACGAGACCCGCGAGTTCGAGAGGGTCTCGACCTGGAAGAACCCCGAAGCGTACGCCCGCACTGTCGCGCGCTCCTATCGCCGAGACTTCTGGAACCAACAGCCCGACCGCTGCGAGGTATGGAGCGAGAAGGGAACCATACGCGGCGTGCTCGCTCCGGTGCTCGACGAGTATGCGGTTGGCTTCCGTGTGATGCACGGGTTCGGTTCCGCCACCGTCGTCCACAACATATCCGAAGATGACGACGGCCGAGTCTTGCTCGCGCTCTATGTTGGAGACTTTGACCCGAGCGGGATGAACATGTCGGAAGAAGACCTGCCAAAACGGCTCGACGAATACGACGGCAGTCACGTCACCGTAAGGCGAATTGCACTGACACGAGAGCAGGTGCGCGGGCTACCGTCGTTCCCCGCGACGGATAAGAAGAAGGACACGCGGTTCGTCCGCAACTACGGAAATCGTTGCTGAAAAATCGACGCGATGGACCCGAACGATCTTCGCGACTGCGTTGAGGATGCAATCAAGGAGTTGATTGAGCCCGTGGCGTGGGAACGCTGCGACCGCGTCAACCGTGCGGAACAGCAATCGCTGAAGCACGTCCTCGACAAGTGGAAGGCGGCGCGATGACTGATCACCAGCAGCAGGCTCTCGACATCGCGTCGAGGCTCGGCGTCGACCCGCGCGAGGTCGACCTCGCGATCCGACTGGCGCAGACGGGCCGCGTCGATTTGCTCGTCAGCGTCACGGCACGGCGCATGAGCATTCGCGCTGCGCTCAAGCAGGCAATGAACGAATGAAAAAAAGGGCCCCCGCAGGACGGCATCCGGCGGAAACCTATTTGCGATTTACCGATTCGATAAAGGTTCAACGTGACTGATGTAGC
Source organism: uncultured Alphaproteobacteria bacterium (assembly GCA_963712565.1). Classification (GTDB taxonomy): domain Bacteria; phylum Pseudomonadota; class Alphaproteobacteria; order Rhizobiales; family Xanthobacteraceae; genus VAZQ01. Next base: position 76,926 of record CAVQIP010000017.1, read on the forward strand.
ATCACATTCAGAAACTTGCAACTGTTTTCTGCGGGAATTTTTTGGCCGCTCGGAAGGCCCCGTCTTCTTTTGCTCGCTGGCTAATGACCGCGACGACAAGAAACAAGCTCCTCCGCAAGAACTGATCACGCGGCACCTCGACAAGGTCGAAGCCTTTATACGGAAGTGGGACGTCCAAGGGCGTGCCCTATACTTCTGCGTCAATACGCTCAAGAGGGGAAAGCGCCGCAACAAGGACAACGTCGCAGAGCTGGTCGGGCTGCATGCTGATCTTGATTTCAAGGGCATCGTCGAAGATCGAAAGCAGATCGAAAAGGTTCTAGCCGGCATCCCCCTGCCTGCCTCTTGCGTCGTGTCCTCTGGCCATGGGCTGCACGGCTATTGGTGGTTCGATGAAAGTTTGCCGGCAACCGACGAGAACAAGGCGCGCGTCGAAATACTGATGAAAAAATTGGCCGACGTCTTCGCTGGCGATCTTGCAGTCTGCGAGGTGGCGCGCCTCATGCGTTTGCCCGGTTCTCACAATACCAAGGACGGAGAGTGGCTGCCGGTCGAAATAGTTAATAGCGGAGGTAATACCTATACGATCGAAAAACTTGAAGCTTGGCTCAACAGTGCCAAACCTTTGCTCACGAGCAAAAGTGCAGCGCGTAAGGCGAAGGCGTCGGCGGACGACCCCTTCAGCGCGTATGCCGCAGAGCATGAATATCACGAAGCTCTCGATATCGACGCACTGCTCGAAGGTCTGGAGTATCCCGGCAATGTACATGAAACCGAGAACAAGATTATAGCTTCGAAGTTGTCCCGTGGTGAGCCCGTCGACGAGGCTGTCGCTTTCGTTTTAGAGGCTTTACCAAAATACATCCCGGAGGCTGCCTCGTGGGATATGAAGAAGACGGAAACGGGCTACCTGCGGGACTCGGCTATCTCTTGGTTTGCAAAGCATCCCGACGTGCTCGATTTGCAGCCCGGCCCTTTGCCGAAGTGGCTTGCTAATAAATCGAATATCAAAGCCCTTTTAACAAAGGGCTATGGTCCGGCGGTTAAGGTCGAGTTGAAACTGGAAAAATGTTCGCTCGCCGACGTGCACCGGGTCTTCCGCAAGTGGCTCGGCGACGAGTATGACCTCGACGCAATCGACGCCGTGGCAGCCGCCGCCGCCGCCGAACGGCTCTCCGGCGACCCGCTATGGCTGCTGATTATCTCCGGCCCCGGTGCCGCCAAGACCGAAACGGTGCAGGCACTTGCCGGTGCAGGCGCATACGTCACGAGCACAATTGCCAGCGAAGGCGCGTTGCTGTCGGCCACATCAAAGAAGAGCCGCGCCAAGAACGCGACCGGTGGACTGCTGCGTAAGATCGGCGAGCGCGGCCTGCTCGTGATCAAGGACGTGACGTCGATCCTGTCGAGCGACCGCAACATCCGTGGCTCGGTGCTAGCCGCCATCCGCGAAATCTACGATGGCCGCTGGGAGCGCAATGTCGGCACCGACGGCGGACAGACACTGACCTGGACCGGGCGCATCGTCATCGTCGGAGCGGTTACCACCGCATGGGATAGCGCACACGCCGTCGTTGCCGCGATGGGCGACCGCTTCGTGTCGCTGCGCATCGATTCCAAACTTGGCCGCGTGCAATCGGGTGCCCGTTCCATCTCCAACACCGGGACGGAAACGCAAATGCGTGAGGAGCTGGCAGCTGCCGTCGGCGGGTTGGTCGCGCATGCCTCGAGTGACGAGACGAAACTCTCGGACAGCGAAACCGACCAGTTGGTCAAGGTCGCCGACATCGTGACGATGGCGCGGACCGCAGTCGAGCGGGACTACCGTGGCGAGGTCGTATATGGCCATGCGCCGGAAATGCCGACGCGCTACGCCAAGCAGCTGGCGCAGATGATACGCGGCTGCGTTGCGATTGGCATGTCGCGCGAGGAGGCGATGACACTCGCCATCCGCTGCGCCCGCGACAGCATCCCGCCGCTGCGCCTGGAAATTCTGCTCGACATTGCCATGAACCCCGACGCGGACGTGACCGGCGTCCGGAAGCGTATCACCAAGCCCTGGACCACCGTCAAAAGGGAATTGGAGGGGCTGCAGATGCTCGGCCTGCTCCTATGCGAGGAAGAGGACGTCGAGCCCGAGGACGAGGGAGGGAAGGCTAAGACTAAGTGGCTGTACAGCTTGGCTCCGGACTTCGACCGCAAGACGCTCCTGGCCATGGCCCGGATCGATCCTGCGACCGAGGCCTTCCTGTCCCCACCGGCAGCGGCCCCCAAGCCTCCTCCGCCTGCAAAGGCCCGGCTCGGCCCCCCGGGCGGCCCCGGCTCGAAGCCAATTCGGTTTTCCCGGGATTGATCCGACGGAGGGCAAAGTGGGTCCAAAAACCATCACCAGAAATGTGAGTACGTATTTTTTAGAGTTTTTTATAAAGGAGGCCCTTGCCCTTACCCTGCCTCTCTCTGTCGGATATCGGCCCCGCTCCAGTACCCCTACTCACATTTCTGGTGATGGTTTCCTGCAATGCCTGCCCGCCCTTACCCCTACTCACATTTCTGGCGACGGCCAGCTTGCCCCTAGCACCTAGCCAATAGACCAAGGCTCAAGGGCTGGGGGCTGGGGGCTAGGGGCTATGAACAGAGGAAGAAGCGCATGCAGGACGACGAGACCGATAACCCCGTGACCATTGCCGCCGCGCCCCGGCGCAGGCCTCGGCGCAGGCCGCCACCGCGCCGGGACAGGAAGTCCCGCAGCCCACAAGCGGCTGCGCAGGCTGCATACCTCTGGCGCGTCGCCCATGCCCTTGAGCCTTATCGGGTGGCGGTGGTCATAGCTGGCAAGACTGGACTTGGACCGCACCTCCCGCTCAAACATCTTGGTCAAGAAATCAAACCGGCATAACCCCCGCTCGACCTTGAGCGACTCCATGTCAAACGCCGCTATCTCCCCCCTCAACGCCCGCGAAGTCGTGATATGCGTGCATAAATCACAGATCATCGAGAAATGCTCAGGGGTGAACCAATCCACCGGCATTTGACGCACGATTATCCGCCATTCCGCGGCCTCTCCTTAGTCAGTTCGCCGGCGGGCCAGGGCGCGCCTGACTGGGAACGAGCGGGACTACCGATAGGGATTCCGCAGGTCTTCGGCCTCGCTGCATCGCAATAAAATCCTTTTTTTTGTTATAATTTAACAAACTCGACCCGCAGCCGCGCCGGAATGCCTGGCCACTTTTGATTTTTTTCTATGCCCCCCTGGCCCCCCTGGGCAGCTTGCTTTGAAAAAAGGGGCGCGCTTCGGCCACAGACGGATGCACGATCCGTCAGTGGCCAAAGGTGCCCCCGTTTGGGCTGTTTGT
>CAVQIP010000018.1:0-247657 GCA_963712565.1 uncultured Alphaproteobacteria bacterium
TTGCCTTTTTTTGGATTGTCGCGCACATTGGGGTGCGGCTGCGCGCGAAGGCCGCGATTTCCGAGTTCCACTTGAACTCACGGATCGGGCAGTTCGCGATTAGCAGCGGCTTCCTGGCGCTCGTCCACAAACTCGTCGCGCAGGATTTCCGTGATGCGGCGCTTGAGCTCGGTACGCGCAACTGTGACCATCACGTCGACGAGCTCGACGACTAGGGTCTCGGCAACGCGGGCGGCGCGGTCGTGCGTCATTGCTCTCCCCTCCGAGCGGCGTCTTGCGGGGTTTCGATTTCAGGGGTTGCAGGTCGTGCTGCCGCGGACCGACGAATTTCGGAGCTCGCGCCAGGTCGGGAGCTTGCGCCGAGAGCTCACCTCGACGAGCGGGACGCCAGCTTTCGTAACGATCTCTCGCGCGTAATCGACGTCCTCGTTTCCGGTGAGGACCGCGACGGTCGCGCCAGTCGACAAGCGCGTAGTCCTGCATCTCGTTTGGCAGCGCTTCGATTGCTGCCAAGCGAGGCGACTTCGGAACTTTGGGCATGACGACCTCCCGGTTGTTCTCGCGCATGGCGGAAATAACCGGGGCTAATGCCATCTCGGCACTAATTTCGGCGGGTCATTTTTTCTTCGGTAGGCGCCCAGATTTTGACCCGAGGCCCCTGCGTGCCCGATGGATGGCGGTCGCAAGACCGTCTGGCGTCTTATGACGGCGAGCCTCTTTTGGAACGCAATCCTGCAATTTCAGAACAAGCGACACAAATGCCGACGGCGAGTCTGAATTTGATTTCCCAGAACCCTTCGAGGCCGCAACCGGGAGGCCCGCAGCAGCCAGAATAAGAGTCGATGCCGAAGCACATCGGAGGAATTCCACACCCCCGCAGCAGTTAGCTTTTTTCGCTTCCCAGCCGCTTCCCAGATGGCAAAAGCTGGGGAAGCAAAACAGGCGGAAAATTGCTGGAAGTGCCCGGGTTTAATTGGCGCGCCCGAAGGGATTCGAACTCCTGACCCCCAAATTCGTAGTCTGGTGCTCTATCCAGCTGAGCTACGGGCGCTTGTTGCGCATCGCGCGGGAGATGTTCCCGAACCGGCCAAAGCCGCCGGGAACGCGCCTCTAGCTATAGATTTCGCGCCCCATTGGCAAGTTGCGGGTCCCCAACCGAGCTATCCGCGTGAGCGCGGCGATTGTTACCGATCCATCCGCCCGTCATCGCCCGGCTCGTCCCCGGCCATGACGGTTCGCCTGCGCGGAATGCAAAGACGTGGATGACACAGGGCTCGGCATGGCAGAATCGAGGACGGCCGCGCCATTACTCAAGCCACCTTCGGCGATGAGTACCGCCGCTACTTGGCGCGGATCTCGTGCATCTTGCCGGGCATCTATTAGCCGCAGCGCCTCTGCTTCACGCGGCGGTTTCGGCCCGCGCAGCGCTGTGGGCGCCGGTGAGCTGCTCGATCTTGTGCGCATGGGCGACCGCGTGGCGAGCGGCGTCGCTGTGCGTGAACAAGTCGAGCTTTTCGGTCTCGTCGTCGGAGACCGGGGTCAGCGCCTGATCCGTGTAGGAATATCGAGCCGGATCCTTGACGATGCGCCGCTTGGTCAAATGCAACCACAGCAGGAGGCGCAGCGCACGGGCCGTCTTCGACACGAGTTCCCAGGCGAAACGCGGATAGAACGACCAGATCGGCTCGATCGGCATTCCCGGACGCCGATCGTGCCGGTATTTTCGCCGCACCAGGCCGGCATGGTAGGGGTGGATCCCTTCGAGCTCCAGCGCGCTGCCGAAAAGCCAGATGAGCGGCACCAAACGCGAGATGCTGCAGTTGCTGGCCACCGCGCGCCGCAGGATCGTCTCGATGTGGTCGGGCGTGTAATACGCCTTCCAGGCGCTGCGGCAGAGTTCTTCCCACCCTTCCTTGCTGAGGATCGGATTGTTGGTGACCATGTGCTCGGCGTCGTACAGATTCATGTCCGGGTTCATCCAGACGCCTTTTTCCCATAGCACCTTGTGATCCTCGGAGCCCGGCAGCGGGCACAGCAGCGTGAAGCCGAGGATGTCGAGGGGCAGCTCCTTCTTGATGATCTCGATGTCCTTGTAGATCGATTCCGGCGTGTCGTACGGGAAGCCGATGATGTAGCCGGCGGTGACGATCCCCCCGACCTTCTTCCAGGCGAGCAGGTTCTGCCGGTACTCGGTGATCTTGTTCTGGCGCTTCTTGGTGGCGATCAGGTTCGCGGGATTGATGCTTTCGAGCCCGACGAATATCCGGTTGACGCCGGCCCGTCCCGCCTTCTCGATGAAGTTCGGGATCTTGTGGCACAGCATGTCGGCCTGGATCATCACCCGGATGTTCATCTTGTCGCGCTCGCGCAGCAGGGTGATGCGATCGAAGATCGCCTCCCAGTCCTTGTGGCGGGCGAAATTGTCGTCGGTGATGAGGAAGTGGCGGACCCCGTGGGCCCAGTGCTCGCGGATCGCCCGCTCTACGTCGTCCGGGCTGCGGCCCCGCGACTTTCTCCCCTGGACATTGATGATGACACAAAACGAGCACTGATAGGGGCAGCCGCGGCCCGCATCGAAGCTGGCGAACGACTGGACGATCCGCTTCAGGTACTTGCCCGGCAGGATCGGCGTCGGTTCCGACTCGAGCGCCGGCAGCTCCTTCAGGTGGTTGTAGATCGGCTGCAGGGTTCGGTTAGCGGCGTCCCGCAGGATCCCGTCCAGCCGCCCTTCGACCTCGCCGGCAAACAGGCTGATGCCCATGTCGAGCGCGACCTTCAGGTCGGCCTGCAGTTCGGGCAGCATGGCAAGGCAGCCCGACACATGAAATCCGCCGATGATCACCGGCACGTCGGCCGCGCGGAACGGCCGCGCGATGTCGAGCGCACGGGGAAACTGCGTCGTCTGCACGCCCGTCATGCCGACCGCACCGAACCCGTCATGGTTGCGAATGAGGGCGATAAGCTCCTTGATCCGCACGCGCGTGGTGAACTCGTCGACCACCGTGACGTCGATGGCGACATCGGGTCCGAGCACCGCGCGCCGCGCGCTATCGCGCGCCAGGCTGTAGAGAACGGCAAGCGAATTCGAGGGAAGATAGGCGCGCGCCCATTGGATGACGTAGCCGTCGTCGTCGTAGCGCGACGGCTTGATCAGCACGAGCTGAAAGCGTCGCTGCGGCCGCGTCGATGCACCCGCCATTCCGGTTCTCGCCCCCTGCCCGCCCAACCAGCGGGAGTTACCGCCGTCAATTGCAACCTATAACACACCGGCACGGCCCGGAAAAAGCTCCGAATCGACCTGAAATCGATGCGCAAAGTTCCGCTGTCGACTGTCTCCGTCCTCAAACGAAGAGCGGAGGCACGAGGCCTCCGCCGTCCGTCCGATATTACTCCGCGGTCGTGTCGATCGCAGCCGAGCGATCGCCTCGCATCAAGTGCGCGGGTTGGCCTCGACGACCTGCGATGCGGGCACTCTCGCGGGCTTGCGCGCCGCCGCCGCAGCCGCGGGCTTCTGCGCCGGGGCCGCCGGGGCCTGCGCCATCGGCTGGCCGTTGGCACCCGGCATGAGCTTGCGGTTGCCGTTGAGCGCACGCAGCCGGTTGACCCAATCCTCGGGGTACAGCAGATGGTTGCCCGGAATGCGCAGGCCCATGTGGCTCGCGATGGCCTGAATGAAGGCCACGCAGTTCCACGTGGCGGCGTTCCACACCGGCGAGATCGCCTGCAGGCGCTTGATATAGGCAAACACTTCCTGCGCCTGCGCCTCGGTCATGTAGACGCGGTAGCTCGCGGTCAGGTACTGCTCGTCGAGGTCGCCGTAGCTCTTTCCGGTCTCGGCTACGACCGGAATGAGATGCCCCAACATGTAGGGAACGACGCTGTCGCTCGCCGGATGCAGGCCCGCGACTTCGATCTGCTTCCGATCCGAACGCCCGTACCACACGAAGGCGTGTCCATAGCTGGCGGCGGTCCGCGCGCGGAAATCGACGTAGTAGACCGCCTTGCCCGCCGTCTGCGGCTGGGCGGCGGTCGCCGCGGCGCTGCTGTCTTGCGCACTCGCCGGCTGAACTTGCAGCCCTGCGGAGATCGCGATCACACAAAGGCCCAGCGCGAGGGCAAGGCTGCGCGTTTTCATCCGAGGTTTTTGCATCGCTGGCTCCCCTAAACCCGATCCACCTCAGCAACGACTGCTCAGCGCATTGCATCGGCGGGAAAGTGCCGAGGGGTGCTCACGGTCACTCCGCTCGAGAACGTGAGCACCGTTCGGTTACATGGTACGTCAGCCCTTGGTGACGACCGGCGCGGGATACTTGCCGATCGGAGCTTTGCCGACCGGATACTTACCGATCGGAGCCTTGCCAACTGGAGGCGCCGGAGGCGGCGGCTCCTTGCGCGGCAGATCGGCGGCGGCGGCAGCGCTCAGCATGGCCAAGGATGCAGCCGTTGCGAGTACAATCTTCATCATGACTATTCCCCTGAAACTCAAGCCCGGATGGGGCAACCGAAGAGGGACGCCCCCCTCTTCCCATCACCACTTAGCCAGAGCGGCTTCCACCGTTGCACGGTTTAACGATGCTCAACCGAGACTCGCGACACAACGAAAAAGCGCTTTTATCAGAGACGCCGTTGATCCTTTTCGGGAGAGTGTTGCACGAATAGCACGCACCCTGCCGCGGGAAGCGGGGCGGACCGTAGTTTTCGAAACGGCGCTACCCGAGCCGCGTCGTTACTCAAGCCCGTGCGCGCTCGCCGCGCCGGGTATCGAGATCGACCGCCCGGTCCGGGATCGAGAGCCGGAAGGTGGCCCCGATGGTGCCTTCCACCAGGCGGATTTCGCCGCCGTGCGCACGCACCAGCTCGGCCACGATGGCGAGACCCAGCCCGACGCTGCCGGTGCGGGTCGAGCCCTGGAACGCCTCGAACAGATGCGCACGGGCGCGCTCGGGAAGCCCCGGGCCGGTATCGGACACCTCGATCACCGCCACCGCGCCCTCGCGCCGGCCGGTGATGCGCACCTGGTCGCGGCCCGGATCCTTGGCGGCGCGGCCCTCGAGCGCCTGCACCGCATTGCGCGCGAGGTTGAGCAGGATGCGAAAGAGCTGGTCGGGATCGGCATCCACCACCAGGCCGCGCTCGACCGCGCCGATCCAGCGCACCGGCGAGCTCGGCTCGAGGCCGAGCGTTTCGCGCACGTCCTCGACCAGCGGCTCGAGCGCGATCGGACGGCGGTCGGGGGGCGGCTCCTGCACCCGGCCGTAGGACAAGGTCGACTGGCAGAAGTCGATGGCGCGCTCGAGCGCGCGCATGAGCTTGGGCGCGAAACGCTGCACGTGCGGGTCGGAAATCTTGGCCAGGCGCTCGGAAAACAGCTGCGCCGAGGACAACAGGTTGCGCAGGTCGTGGTTGATCTTGGATACCGCCAGCCCGAGCGCGGCAAGATGGTTCTTCTGCTGCAACAGCGTGGCGAGATCGAGCTGCATGGCGGCGAGCTCGCGCTCCGCAGTGCCGACCTCGTCGGTACGGTCCGATGCCGCGATGATGCGGGCGGGATTCTCAGGCTGGGCGCGGAACGCCACCATGTTGGCGGTCATGCGCCGCATCGGCCGCACCAGCAGGAAGTGCAGCGCGAGGTAGACCAGCGCGGCGGTGAACGCGGAGATGATCAGCGACAGGATCAAAATGCGGATGGAAAAATCCACCATTGCCTTGCGCAGCGGCGCCTCGTCCAGCACGATCTCGACGAACTCGCCGCCCATGGGCGCGGGACCCACCACCCGCATGACGTCGCTGTCGGCGCACACGAGCGTGTCGAAGGCATCGATGATGGCGCGGTGCCAGGACATGTTGCGCATGTCGATGTCGTGATTGATCGCCGGCGGCATGTCCGTGACCGCGAGCAGGCGTCGCTGCTGGTCCATCTTCAGGGCGACCGCGCGCGCGCCGATGCTGTCCAGGATCTGACGCGCGACCGTGTCAGGCACCATCCCGCTCGGCGCGGTCTCGAACACCAGCGCCGCGGTATAGGCGGCGGAGAGCCGGTCGTGCAGCCAGTTGAGCCGGAAATTGGCGACCGAGGGCACGTAGATCAGCACTTCCGCGATCATCACGAACGAGAGCGTGAGAACGAGAAGCTTGCCGGATAGTCCGAGATGCGGGCGGGCGCGGCTCGATCCGTCCGCCGCCGCGGGTTGCTCGGTCATGTTCATGGATCCTTGCGCCCAGCTCAGCCGAAGCGACGCAGGAAAGCGATGATGCGCCGCACCCAATGGCTGGTCAAACCGGGTGTGAAATAGGTGATCGCGGCGCGTTTTCCAATCTCGGCCAGGGTCGGATATGGCACTATGATACCGGCAAAGGCACGGATGTTGAGGTTCTGGCCGATCGCCAGCGTCCAGGCGGTGATCAACTCGCCGGCGCCCGCGCCCACGATGGTAGCGCCGAGAATCCTGCCTTTAGGGTCGGTTATCACCTTGATGTGCCCGATCGTCGCGCGCTCGGTCTGGGCGCGGTCGTTCTCGTGATAGGGCCATCGCAGCACCCGGATGGCGCGCCGGCGCGCCCTCGCCTCGGTCTCGGTCAGCCCGACCTGCGCGAGCTCGGGGTCGGTGAAGGTCACGCGCGGAACCAGGTTCTCGTTCACCCTTGCCGGTAGCCGGAACAGCGCGTTCCGGATGACGAGTCCGGCATGATAATTGGCGAGATGGGTGAATTGCCCCCGGCCCGCCACGTCGCCGATGGCATAGACGCGCCGGTTGGATGTCTTGAGGCGTTTGTTGACCACGATCCCGTTGCGGTCGCAGACGATGCCGGCCTGCTCGAGCGCGAGACCGTCGGTGTTCGCCCGGCGGCCGGTCGCGACCAGGAGATGGCTGCCGGCGATGGTCTCTTCGCCGCCGCTGCCGCGGATGACGACCTCGATCTTCCCGCCGGTGGCGGCGACGCGGACGACCGCGACAGGGCTGCGGATGTCGACGCGCTCGCGCGCGAGCTCAGCCAGCACCACGTCGGCGCATTCGGCGTCTTCACGCGCGAGCGGCTGCGCCGCTTCCAGCACGGTCACCGCGGCGCCGAGGCGACGAAACGCCTGCGCCAGCTCCAAACCGATGGGACCCGCGCCGATGATGATGAGGTGCTCCGGCCGGGTGGCGAGATCGAACACCGTTTCGTTGGTGAGGTAGGGCACGGCGTCGATCCCGGCGATGGCGGGAGCAGCCGGCGAGGAGCCGGTGGCAACGACGAAGCGCCGGGCCTTGATCTCGGTGTCATCGCCCACCACCACGGTGGCGCGATCCTTGAACTGCGCGGCGCCTTCGATCACCCGCACGCCGAGGCCGGTGAAGCGCTCCTTCGAATCGTTCGGCGCGATCGCCGCGATCACGTCGTGCACATGCCGGTGGACCTTGCCGAAATCGACCTCGGGCGTCGCCGCGACACCGAAGGCGCGCGCCGCGACGATGGCGCGGGCGTGCTTGGCGGCGGCGATCAGCGCTTTCGAGGGCACACAGCCGGTGTTGAGGCACTCGCCCCCGAGCTTGCCCTTCTCGACCAGCACCACCGATACGCCGAAGGCAGCGGCAGCGGCGGCGACCGAAAGCCCGCCGGAGCCTGCGCCGATGACGCAGATATCGGGTGTCAAACATTCCGCCATGCTCAGTCCCCCAGCTCGCGAGCGGATCGCGAGCGCTTCAACCCAACGGCTCGGTGACGCGTGAGCGCGCCCGCAGCCGTTTCACCACCACCGGAACGAGCGCAAGAACGCCGAGCGCCGCGAGCGCGGCCAGCAGCTCCGGCGTGAGGGCGGCATGCATGTGAAACTCGAGCCGGCAATCGGGACGCCCGGCCGCGAGGCAGGATCGGTAGGCGTCCTGCTGTGCGACGATCACGCTGTCGAGGCCCGCGCCGACGAAAGCGAAGACGAAGGTCGCGGGAATGATGCCGAGCGCGGTCGCCGCGGCGAAGGTCGCGAGCGGGACGCCGAGCAACGCCGCAACGAGGTTGATGAGCCAAAACGGAAAGATCGGTACCAGCCGCAGGAACAGGAGATAGCTGAAGGCGTCGGCGCGAAAACCGGTTGCGAGCTTCTCTGCCAATGGACCTGCCCGCCGCACCAGCTGCTCGCCGAGCGCGCTCCTTGCGATCAGAAAGATGCAAATGGCCCCGATCGTCGCGCCCACCATCGCCGCTGCTCCACCAAGAACGGTGCCGAACAGAATGCCGCCGATCACCGTGAGATAGAACCCGACCGGGACGGACAGTGCGGCCGCCGCGATATAGAGCGCGACATAGGCGGCGACCGCGGAGGCTTCGTGCATTGCGATGAAATCCTCCAGGGCGTCATGGTGGCGCGCGAGCGTCTCGAACGAGAGTTGCCGGTGCCAGCCCATGGCGATCACGCCACCCGACGCCACCACGACCACGACCAGCGGGACGAGGCGCCGCAGCGAGAATTTGGAGCCGGCAGCGGCGCCCGTGGAGGACGGATCGGCGTTGGGGGTCATGCGGACGATCTTAGCCGAGCGGCGGCTGGGAAAAGCCTGTTTCACCGTCTTTTGACGCTCGCTCACGCGCTTGTGGCACGCGCGCCTCGCATTGACGACCACGGCCAGCCTCCCGTATAAGCCGCGGGATTTCGGACGCGGCGAACCGCGACAATCCGCGGTTTGGGCGAGAGGCTAGGCCCGTTGCGCCGCGCGAGCGAGCCAACCATCGACATCCAGCGGCCAGCGGAGAACGACCCGTGAAGCGGACCTATCAACCGAGCAAGCTGGTGCGCAAGCGCCGTCACGGTTTTCGTGCCCGCATGGCGACCAAAGGCGGTCGCAGGGTGATTGCCGCGCGCCGCGCGCGCGGACGCAAGCGGCTCAGCGCCTGACGTTGGCCGCGACGCGGCCGGCGTCGTCCCATGGAGCGGCTCAGGCACCGCGCCGATTTCCTGGCTGCCGCGGCCGGGGTCAAGGTCCCGACCGCGGCTTTCGTGTTGCAGGCGCGCAAGCGACGGGATGGTGGTCCGGTACGCGTCGGCTTCACCGTCTCGAGAAAGGTCGGAACCGCGGTCGAACGCAATCGGGTGCGGCGACGCCTCAGGGAAATGGTGAGGCTATCGGCCGCGACTGGTCTTTCCGCCGGTCATGACTATGTGCTGGTCGGCCGGCGCGCCGCCTTGGCGCTGCCATTCGAGCAAATCACCGAGGATTTCAAGCGCGCGCTGCGGCGGCTGCGGGTTCCCAGATGAGCGATCAAAAGAACACAATCCTTGCCATCGTGCTCTCCGCGCTCGTCCTGATCGGATGGCAGATCTATTTCGGCGTCCCGCAGCTGGACAAACAGAAGCAGCAGCAGGCGCATGAGCGTTCGCAGCCGCCGCCCGCACCCCAGCAACCATCCGGCGCGACGCAGGAGCAGACCGGCGCTCCGGCCGCTCCGGCAACGACGCCGCAAGTACCCGGCCAGCCGACCGCCGCTCCGGCGCAGGCCCTCACCCGGGAGGCCGCACTCGCAGCTTCCCCGCGCGTGCGCATCGAGACGCCAAGTCTCGCCGGCTCGATCGCGCTCAAGGGCGCCCGCATCGACGACCTGTCGCTGATCAAGTACCGCGAGACCGTCGACCCCAACTCGCCCCCGATCGTGCTGCTCGCGCCCTCGGGCAGCCCGCATCCGTTCTACGCCGACTTCGGCTGGTCGCCGCCCAGCGGGGTGTCGGTGAAACTGCCGGGTTCCGATACCTTGTGGCGGCAGCAGGGCACCGGCGCGCTTTCCGTCGGCCATCCGGTGACGCTCGTCTACGACAACGGCGAAGGGCTCGAGTTCCGGCGCAGCATCGCGGTCGACGACAAATACCTGTTCACGCTCAAGGACGAGGTCGTGAACAAGGGCGCCGCGCCGGTGACGCTCTATCCTTATGGGCTGATCTCGCGTCACGGAACGCCGCAGACGCTCGGCTACTACATCCTGCACGAAGGCCTGATCGGCGTGTTCGGCGACAAGGGTTTGCAGGAGGAGACCTACGCGAACATCGAGAAGCAGAAGTCCATCTCCTTTACCGCCGCCAACGTCTGGCTCGGCATCACCGACAAGTATTGGGCCGCAACCCTCCTCCCCGACACCACCACCCGCGTCGACGCGAAGTTCTCGACCAGCATTATCGGCAATAACATCAGGACCTATCAAAGCGACTATCTCGGCCCGGCGCACACCATCGCACCGGGCGGGAGCGCCGCCGTCGACGGCCGCCTGTTCGCCGGCGCCAAGGAGGTCGGCGTCGTCGACAACTATGACAGGGAGCTCAAGCTCAACCGCTTCGAGCTGCTGATCGACTGGGGCTACTTCTACTTCATCACCAAGCCGCTGTTCCTGGTGATGGACTGGATCTATCGCCACGTCGGCAATTTCGGCGTCGCCATCCTGATCGTCACCGTCATCATCAAGTTCTTCTTCTTCCCGCTCGCCAACAAGTCCTACGCCTCGATGGCGAAGATGAAGGCGGTGCAGCCGGAGATGATGGCGATCCGCGAGCGCTTTGCCGACGACAAGATGAAGCAGCAGCAGGCGATGATGGAGCTCTACAAGAAGGAGAAGATCAACCCGATCGCCGGCTGCCTGCCGATCCTCATCCAGGTCCCGGTCTTCTTCGCGCTCTACAAGGTGCTGTTCGTCACCATCGAGATGCGGCACGCGCCGTTCTTCGGCTGGATCAAGGATCTCGCGGCGCCGGACCCGACCACGGTGTTCAACCTGTTCGGGCTCATCCCGTGGGATCCCTCGCACCTCCCGCTGCTCGGACCGTTCCTGATGCTCGGCATCTGGCCGCTCATCATGGGCGTGACCATGTGGTTCCAGATGAAGCTCAACCCGCCGCCGCCCGACCCGACGCAGGCGATGATCTTCAACTACATGCCGATCATCTTCACTTTCATGCTGGCGAGCTTCCCGGCCGGGCTGGTGATCTATTGGGCCTGGAACAACACGCTCTCGGTCGCGCAGCAGAGCGTGATCATGCACAAACACGGCGCCAAGATCGAGCTGTGGGACAATCTCAAATCCACACGGGAAGGCGTGAAGGGCCTTTTCAAGAAAACATGGGAAAGCCTGAAGGGCCTTTTCAAAAAAAAAAGTGACCCAGGCGTAAGCGGCTCTTCGTCATGAGCGGCCGGGAGGCAGCCGTCTCTGCCTCGCCGTTGAGCCGCGCGGAGATCGAAGCCGGCCGCAGGCTGTTCGCCGGTGACTGGCGTTTCGTCGCCGCCGCCGGGACGGTCACCGCGCTGCCGCCGATGCGCGGCATCGAAATCGCCTTCGCCGGCCGTTCCAATGTCGGCAAATCGAGCCTGATCAATGCGCTCACCGGACGGCGCGCGCTCGCGCGCACCTCGCACACGCCGGGCCGCACCCAGGAGCTGATCTTCTTCACCGGGCCGCCGCGGCTCACGCTGGTCGACATGCCGGGATACGGCTACGCCGCCGCCGCCAAGGCGAAGATCAAGGCCTGGACCGCATTGATCCACGCCTTTCTGCAGGGGCGCGCCAATCTCGCCCGCGTCTATCTGCTCATCGATGCCCGCCATGGACTCAAGGCCGTCGACGAGGCGGTGCTCGAGGCGTTGGACAAGGCCGCGGTGAACTACCAGGTGGTGCTGACCAAGGCCGACGAGAACAAGGAAGTTGCCGCCCTCCTCGCCGCGACCGAAGCGGCTCTGGCCGAGCATCCGGCGGCTCACCCCGTGGTGCTGGCGACCTCGGCGCGCACCGGTGCCGGCATATCCGAGCTGCGATCCGCCATCGCCCGCCTGCTCAAGGAGCGTGGGGCGGATTAGACCGCCGGCCGCGGAGCCGTTGGTCAGCCCTCTTCCGCCCGGACCAGCGGCTCGCTAAAAGGCGCAGCGACTCTTGATGCCCGCGGCGCTCCGCCGGGATTGCTCGGAACAGCCTCGATGACCGTTTCGCCCCATGACATCGCCCGCGTCTTGTCGGAAGCGCTTCCGCACATGCAGCGCTACGACGAGGAGACCGTAGTGGTGAAATACGGGGGCCATGCCATGGGCGAGGAGGACGCCGCCAAGAGCTTCGCCCGCGATATCGTGCTGATGGAGCAGACCGCCATCAATCCGGTGGTGGTGCACGGCGGCGGGCCGCAGATCGGCGACATGCTCAACCGGCTCGGCATCAAGTCGGAATTCGCCGGCGGCCTGCGCGTGACCGACGCGGCCACGATCGAGATCGTCGAGATGGTGCTCGCCGGCTCCATCAACAAGCAGATCGTCGGCTTCATCAACGGCGCCGGCGGCAAGGCGGTCGGGCTTTGCGGCAAGGACGGCAACATGGTGGTCGCGCGCAAGGCGACGCGCACGATGGTCGATCCCGATTCCAACCTCGAAAAGATCGTCGATCTCGGCTTCGTCGGCGAGCCCGAAAAGGTCGACGTCACCGTGCTCACCCAGATCCTCGGCCGCGACCTCATTCCGGTGCTGGCGCCGCTGGCGACCTCCAAGGAGGGCGTCACCTACAACGTCAACGCCGACACCTTCGCCGGTGCGATCGCCGGCGCGCTCAAGGCCAAGCGGCTGCTGCTGCTCACCGACGTACCGGGCGTGCTCGACAAGTCGAAGAACCTGATCAAGCAGCTCTCCGCCGACGAGGCGCGGGCGCTGATCGCCGACGGCACCATCTCCGGCGGCATGATTCCCAAGGTCGAAACCTGCATCTATGCGCTCGAGGCCGGCGTCGAGGGCGTGGTCATCCTCGACGGCAAAGTGGAGCACGCGGTGCTGCTCGAGCTCCTCACCGACCATGGCGCCGGCACGCTGATGACGCGGTGATGTGCGCTGCTACAGCGTTTTCCACCTGTTTTGATCCCGTCTTCGGTCGTCATTGCCGGGCTTGACCCGGCAATCCATCTTGCAAGAAGCCTCTTACGAAAAAGGATGGACCCGCGGGTCAAGCCCGCGGGTGACGCAGGTGGGGTATGCACTGATGAGTCAAACCCGCCGAAAAACGCGCTACCCCGCCTGCTCGCTGTCCATGTGGGCGAGCACCGCCGGCAGATAGCGCGTCCCGGCGACCGCCTCCGCCGGCACCGCTTGGGCGATGCGGGCGAGGTCGCCGGGCGCGAGCGTGATGTCGAGCGCGCCCAGTGCCTCGGCGAGCTGATCGCGCCGGCGGGCGCCGATCAACGGCACGACGTCATCGCCGCGCGTGCGCATCCAGGCGAAGGCGAGTTGCGCGGTCGAGGCATTCTTCTCGCGCGCGATGGCAGCGAGCGCGCGGACCAGCGCCAGGTTGCGCGGAAAGTTCTCGGCGGAGAAACGCGGCATGCGCGTGCGAATCTCGCCCGCCTCCTTGGAGGCCTGCGCGCTGTCGCTGATCAGGCCGCGCGAGAGCACGCCGTAGGCGACGAGCGCGATCCCGAGCTCGCGGATGGTCGGCAGAATCTCTTTCTCGACGCCGCGGCTGAGCAGGGAATACTCGATTTGCAGCGCCGCGATCGGATGCGCCGCGTGCGCGCGGCGGATCGATTTCGCCGACGCCTCCGACAGGCCGACGTGACGAACATATCCGGCCTTCACCATATCGGCGATGGCGCCGATGGTATCCTCGATCGGCACGGTGGGATCGAGCCGCGCCGGCTGATAGAGATCGACATAGTCGGTGCCGAGGCGTCGCAGGCTGTAGGCCAGAAAGTTCTTCACCGAATTCGGCCGGCCGTCGTCGCCGAGAAATTTGAGGTCGGGTCCGCGCATCGCGCCGAATTTGACCGCGATGAAGGCGCGCTCGCGCTTGCCGCCCTTGAGCGCCTCCCTGATCAGCATCTCGTTGTGTCCGGAGCCGTAGAAGTCGCCGGTGTCGAGCATGGTGATGCCGGCCTCGAGCGCGGCGTGGATGGTCGCGATCAATTCCGTGTCGTCGGCGGCGCCGTAGCCGCCGGACATGCCCATGCAGCCGAGACCCATCGCGGATACCTCCGGACCGCCTCGTCCCAATCGAACCAGCCGCATCACGATCTCCTCGTTGGTCAGGCGCGCCAATCTGAACGGATGGTCATCGCATCGGCCACCAATGTTCCAGGGGGTAACGGTATCTGCACGGAGGAAACCAACGTATCACCTCGCGCGTTGGATTCCGTGGGCGATATGGAGGGCGGTCCGGAGTCCGTGCCATGTGGAAAACGACCATTCGCATCGCGACATTTGTTGCCCTTTCTGTCGGAATTGCCGGAACCGCAGCCGCGGCGCCGCCGGGCAAGCCGCACGGGGGTCCGGCGCCACATGCCGCACCCGCGCCGCGCGCGGCGCCGGCACCTCGTGCAGCCGCGCCTCGGCCGGCTCCGTCTCCGCGCATCGCCGCACCGCGCGCGGCGCCGCAAGCATCCGCACCGCGGGCGGCCCCGCACGCGCCCCGCGCCGCGTCGCAGCAGATGGCGCAGCCGCGCGGCGGTCCCTCGCCGTCGGCCGGCAAACGCCACGAGCCGGCGGCGCGGACGTTGGCGTCTCCGGCTCGTGAAAAAGCCCGTGAGAAGCCGCAGCTCGACGGTCGCGGCGGACAAAACCTTGCGCAGCCCAATCCGCGCGACAATCCGGTACGACAAAACCGCGAGAGATCGCAGGCGGCCGGACCGTCCGACCGCGTCGGGCGCGGCGTGACGACACAAAACCCACCGGGCGGGACGTTCCGATCCGCCGATACCAACCGCGCGGTCGCGGGTCGCGTGCTGCGCAATCCGTCTTTCGCCAACCGACCCGCCGACGGCGGGCCCAATGCGCGCCAGCTGGCGCGTTCGACCTTCCAGGGCCGCTTCTTCGATCCGGGGTGGCGACGGCACCATGCCCGTCCGATCGTCATCGGTTGGGTCGGCCCGCTGTTCTGGCCTTATGCCTACGACGATTTCGTCGGCTACACGTTCTACCCCTACGCCTACGACACGTTCTGGCCCTACGCCTATGACGACCTCTACGACGGCATGTTCGGCCGCTATGCCGCGGGCTATGGCGGCACCTATGCCGCGGTTGGAAGACGCCGCGCGTCGACAGCGGGCGAAGCGTCAGCGCCGACCTGTGCAGCGGCCAGACCGCGGGGCTGACCGACTGGCCGATCGAGCGCATCGCGCAAACGGTCGAGCCCGACGACGCCCAGCGCGCCGCGCTCGACGGGGTCAAGGATGCCACGGCGAAGGCGCTCGACATCCTCAAGGCGTCGTGTCCGACCGAGTTGCCGAGCACGCCGACCGGACGGATCGAGGCCATGCGCCTGCGGCTGCAAGCCATGCTGCAGGCGGTCCGCATCGTGCGGCCCGCGGTGGACAAGTTCTACCAGTCGCTCAACGACGAACAGAAGGCGCGTTTCAACGCGCTCGGCCCCGACGGCAGCGCGGATCAACAACAATCCCGCCGCGACCTCACACAGGTATGCGGCGAGCGCGCATCGGGCATCGCCGGCTTGCCCTTGGAGCGGATCGAGCGGGCGGTGCGACCCGACGAGGCGCAACGTCGCGCCCTTAGGGAGCTCGAGGATGCCTCCTCGGAAGCCGTCAATCTCATGAAGTCGGACTGCCCCACCGATCGGGCGTTGACGCCGGTCGGTCGTCTGGAAGCCATGGAGCAGAGACTCGATGCGATGCTGCGCGCGGTGCAGACCGTGCAGCCCGCGCTCGAGAAGTTCTACGGCTCATTGGGGGACGAGCAGAAGGAACGGTTCAATCGACTGAGCCCCGCGCAGGGTTGACGCAGGCCCGAGCCGCGCTCGAGCGTGCCCTCGCCGCCGCCAGCATCGTCGAAGAAATCTATTCCGCCGCGATGCGCACCTCGGGCGCGGCCGAGCGCACGTCGGCGTCGACTTGCTTCTCGAACTTCACGAAGTTCTCCTGGAACATGCGCACGAGCTTGCGCGCCGTCTGGTCGAACGCGGCTTTGTCCTTCCAGGTCTTCATCGGATAGAGCAGGTGCGGTTCGATTCCCGGCACCGAGGTCGGGACCGCGAAGCCGAAATAGGGGTCGGTGCGAAAGCTCACGCCCTTGAGCGAGCCGTCGAGCGCGCCGGTGACGAGCGCGCGTGTCGCCTTGATCGGCATGCGGCGACCGACACCGTAGATGCCGCCGGTCCAACCCGAGTTGACCAGCCAGCAATCGACCTCGTGCTTGGAGATGTAGTCGCGCAGCAGGTTGCCGTATTCCGCCGGCGGGCGCGGCAGGAACGGCGCGCCGAAGCAGGTGGAGAATTCCGGCTCCACGCCGACCAGGCCCTTCTCGGTGCCCGCGACCTTGGCCGTGTAGCCTGACAGGAAATGATACATCGCCTGCGCCGGCGTGAGCTTGGCGATCGGCGGCATGACGCCGAAGGCGTCCGCGGTCAGAAAGATGATGTTCTTCGGCTGGCCTGCCCGGCCGGTGCGCGAGGCGCGCGGCATGAAGTCGAGCGGATAGGCGGAGCGGGTGTTTTCGGTCTTGGAATCGTCGTCGAAATTCGGGATCCGCGTTTCCGGATCGAACACCACGTTTTCGAGCACGGCGCCGAAGCGGTTGGTCGCGGCGAAGATTTCAGGTTCGGCCTCCTCCGAGAGCTTGATGCACTTGGCATAGCAGCCGCCCTCGAAGTTGAATACGCCGTCCGCGCTCCAGCCGTGCTCGTCGTCGCCGATCAGGGTGCGGTTCGGATCCGCCGAGAGCGTGGTCTTGCCCGTGCCCGAGAGGCCGAAGAACAGCGCCACGTCGCCGTCCTTGCCGACATTGGCCGAGCAGTGCATCGGCATCACGCCCTGCGCGGGCAGATAGAAATTGAGCGTGGTGAAGACCGACTTCTTCATCTCCCCGGCGTAGGACGAATTGCCGATCAGGATGATCTTCTTGCTGAAATCGATGGCGATGATGGTGTCGCTGCGCACGCCATGGCGCTTCGGGTCGGCCTTGAACGAGGGCAGATCGACGATCGTCAGCTCGGGGACGAAGTCCTCCAATTCGGGCGCCACCGGACGGATCAGGAGCTGACGGATGAACAGCGAATGCCAGGCCAATTCGGTGAAAACCCGGGTTTTTATCCGGTATTTCGGGTCGGCGCCGCCGTAGAGATCCTGCGCGAACAGCGTCTTGCCGCGCGCATGCGCGATGAAGTCGTCATAGAGCAATTGGAAATTTGCCGGGCTGATCTTGCGGTTACCATCCCACCACACCGTGTTCTCGGTCAGCGCATCGACCACCGTGTGCTTGTCCTTGGGCGAGCGGCCGGTGTGGACGCCGGTTTCCGCGCACAGCGCGCCGCCCTGGACGATCACGGCCTCGCGCCCCGCGATGGCATGCTCGTAAAGCGCGGGCGCGGTGAGATTCCAATGCACCGCGCTCAAATCTTTGAAACCGAATTTATCAGCGCCGAAGGCGCTGTTCCGCAAACCCGTTTCCCGCACGAAAACCTCCACGACACCCGGCAGCAGCCGGACTTACTTTTGCTGCCGTATCCCTATGGCCCGATGATAGCGCCCACCCGCCGATCGCGCGACCTATAATTGGAACCACGCGTCCTGCCAAGGCAGTCCGCGCGCGCAGAGCGCATCGCTGTCCAACGCTCCGCAATGGCCGCAAATCGGAGGAAATACGGAGCGTTCGCCAAACGTGAATCCGGTTTTGCGCCGCAAACAAGCCGACGCAGGCGCGTCCGCGATGCGCATGCAATGCTTTTTAGCGCGACGCGCAGTTGCAGGCCGGGCGGCGGAATCAGTACCTATGCTGCGCCGCAGCAGAATGAGCCGGCGGCTATTCCGCCAACCCCTTGCCGACCAGCCATTTCTGGATGAGGTCGGCGACTTGATCGCTGTTCTTGTCCATCATCATCATGTGCGAATTGCCCTTGATGCCGGCGTCCGGCAGATCGACGACATCGATGCTGCCGCCGGCGGCCTTGAGAACGCCGGCATAGTCGACGCCGCTCTGGCGGATCTTCGACCAGCGCGGATGATCCTTGGCATTGTCGCCATAGACCACGAGGATCGGCGAATTCTTGATCGACGCCACCTTGTCGCGCTCGCCGCCGCGCGTCGGCTCGACCGCCACCAGCGCCTTGACCTTGTCGGGCCGCGCTTCCAGCACCCTGAAGCCGAACGTGCCTGACTGGCTGTGCACCAGCACCACGCAGGGACAGACCTTGTCGACCAGCTCAATATAGGCGGCGACGATCTGGTCGTCAGTGGTGAGCCAGCGCGGCACGCCCTGCTTCATGAACTGCTCGTAGGCGTCGACCGGGAACTGCGTGCCCGGATAGGTCGTGCGCTTGGCTTTGTCGTCGTTCCAGGAGCCGGCCGGTCCGATGCGGAAGCGCTCCCACGGATCGCCGAACGGAAGGAATACCGCGTCGCCCTTGAAAGTATTGGTCCACCCGGAGCGGCCGCGCTCCATGGCGTCCGAGATATAGCTGTCCCAGCCCTTGCGGATGAAATAGGCGAGCCAGCCTTCGCCCCCGTCGGGCTTGGTCTCGTAGGTCACGCCCGTGAGCCCGCCGCCGTGCCACAACAGCAGCGGCAACTTGCCCCTGCGGTTCTGCGGCAGGAAGTACTGCACGTACATCTGCTCGACCTGATATTTGCCGTTCGGATCCATCTTCGCCGGCACGCCGCCGGGGGTGAATACGATCTCCTTGATGGGCTGGCCGGTAATCTCGATCAGCCGACCGCCGACATGGAATGAACCCATGTCGCGCAGGACAATCGGCTCCCTGGTCTGGGCCAGGGCCGAACCTGCCGCGACGCTCAATGCCAGAACGACAGCCAAACGGCGCATGACGCCCTCCCTTCTCCGATCGACGATCGCAATCGTGTAGCGACGATTGTGACTCATCCCGGCGGCGCCTGCCATCGCACGCGCGCACGGCACGCCCGCAAAACCAAGAGATCGGAGACTGTGGGCCGGCGCCCGCGCTGTTGCCCAAGCTCGCGGGCCGCCGTCGAGATCATCGCTGGGCTGGGAAGCTGCCCCGCATCCCGCAGGCGCTCCCGCGCAACCGCGCCGGCGCGGCGCCGCGCTTACGCCGCGCGCGCCTGCTCGGCCATCTGTTTGAGCACCTGTCGCAACACTCCCGGTGCGCGCACGCGCTGCGGGAACGGCAGCCGCAGCGCCGTGCGGTCGAGCTGCAGCTCGAGCCCCTCGGGGTCGCAGCCGACGCAGCGCCAGTTGCCGTCGGCTGCGCCCAGGAGCTTGATGGCATAGAGCCGCACCGCGTCGGCATGGTCGCCGTTCATATGCGCGAGAATCTCCGGCTCCGCGGCGATCAGCTCGGCGGCGTCGCCGGTCTCGGTCAGGATGTCCTGCGGCTTGAGATCGACGATGCGGCCGAAGCCGGCGACCAGATGGGCGGCCGTGAGCGTCATCCGGTAGAAGGCGAAATCGGCGAAGCTCGCGAACATTTCCGCCTCCGGCTGGCGGTCGAGATAGCGCCGGCGCGCGTCCGGGTCCTCGGTTGCAGCCGCGGTTCCCATCAGCATCACGCGCGCCCCTTGCAGGGGATCGCCTTCCTTGCGCTCGTCGATCATGAGCGAGACGCGCGGGTCGGCGAGGATATTGCGGGTATGCACGGCGAGGCGCGAGATCAGCAGGAGCGGCGCGCCGTCGGCGGCGGTCGCGACGTTCACCAGCGAGCAATAGGGATCACCGGAGCCCGGCATCAGGGTCGCCAGCGCCCCCGAGCGGCCCTCGCGCAGCAGCTTCTTGGCGGCGACCGCAGGGTTGAAATCGGGAGTGGGTTTCATTGGCGCCTCCGCGGGAGGATGCATATCTAGCAAGCCGACCCGCGACGGCGAAGCGGGCAAAGGCTCCCCCGACGGCGCGTCAACTTTGGCTTGGCGCTGAAGGCCAATGGGAGCTATGTTAACAAACCCTTTGACGAATCACGGGTTTGTCAGGGATTCGCCACATTTCGGCCTTGCTTTGGGGGCTTCAAAGCCCGAGGCGACGCCAGGGACAGGGGCTTCATGCCGACCATCGCTCTCGTCGACGACGATCGCAACATCCTGACCTCGGTCTCGATCGCACTCGAGGCCGAAGGCTACCGCATCATGACCTATACCGACGGCGCTTCGGCGCTCGACGGCTTCAAGACCTCGCCGCCCGATCTCGCCATTCTCGATATCAAGATGCCGCGCATGGACGGCATGGAGACCTTGCGGCGGCTGCGCCAGAAGTCCGACATGCCGGTGATCTTCCTCACCTCCAAGGACGAGGAGATCGACGAACTGTTCGGCCTCAAAATGGGCGCCGACGATTTCATCCGCAAACCGTTCTCGCAGCGCCTCCTGGTCGAGCGCGTCAAGGCGATCCTGCGCCGTTCGGCGCCGAAGGACGGCACCGCACCGAAGGAAACCGATGCCGCCAAGGTGCTCGAGCGCGGCCTGTTGCGCATGGATCCCGAGCGTCATACCTGCACCTGGAAGAACGAGCCGGTGACGCTCACCGTCACCGAGTTCCTGATCCTGCAGGCGCTGGCGAGCCGGCCCGGCGTGGTCAAGAGTCGCAACGCGCTGATGGATGCGGCCTACGACGACCAGGTCTATGTCGATGACCGCACCATCGACAGCCACATCAAGCGCCTGCGCAAGAAGTTCAAGGGGACCGACGACGACTTCGACATGATCGAAACGCTCTATGGCGTCGGCTATCGGTTCAAGGAGATGTGACGCCAAGCGATTTGACAGCAGGAGCTTGGTGCCGCAATCCGACGGGGCTCTATCGCCTGACATTGGCACAGCGAAGCCTTGAGTGGGGGCGCGCAACCGGCAGACCGACCGTGCTCAATCGAACGCCGGAAAGTTTCAAGACCGACGTCCAGCCGGAACGGCCCGACGAAGGCGCGCCGGCGCTCGCCAGAGGCCGGCCGCGGCGGATCGCCGACCTGTTGAGCCAGAGCTGGCACCTCTTCGTCCGCATCAGCTTTTCCAGCCTCACCCGGCGCATCATCTTTCTCAACGTCACCGGCCTGCTCGCGCTGGTCATCGGAATTCTCTATCTCTCGCAGTTCCGCGCCGGGCTGATCGACGCGCGCATCCAGAGCTTGCTGGTGCAAGGCGAGATCATCGCCGGCGCCATCGCGGCCTCGGCGACGGTGGAGACCGATACCATCACCATCGATCCCGAGCGCCTGCTGCGAGCTGCAGGCCGGCGAGAGCTACGGGCCTTCCGAGGAGGCGCTGTCCGGGCTCGAATTCCCGATCAATCCTGAGCGCGTCGCCCCGGTGCTGCGGCGTCTGGTGTCGCCGACCAACACGCGCGCGCGCATCTACGACCGCGACGGCGTCCTCATTCTCGACAGCCGCAATCTCTACGACGTGCTGCGCTTCGACCTGCCGCCGCCGACGCAGAAGCCCGGCGTTCTCGAACGCGCCTATGTCGCCATTCGCACCTGGTTCAGCCGCGGCACGCTGCCGCTCTACCGCGAGCTCGGACCGCAGAACGGCAAGAGCTACGACGAGGTCGGCAACGCGTTGCAGGGTTTCAAGTCGAGCATGGTGCGCATCAACGAGCGCGGCGAGGTGATCGTCTCGGTCGCGGTGCCGGTGCAGCGCTTCCGCGCGGTGCGCGGCGCCCTCATGCTGTCGACGCAAGGCGCCGACATCGACAACATGGTGGGAGCCGAGCGGCTCGCCATCTTCAAGGTGTTCCTGATCGCCGCCGGCGTCATGGTGCTGCTGTCGTTCCTGCTCGCGGGAACCATCGCCGGCCCGGTGCGTCGGCTCGCCGAAAGCGCCCAACTGGTGCGGCGGCGCATCCGCTCGCGGGTGGAGATCCCGGATCTGAGCCACCGGCGCGACGAGATCGGGCACCTGTCGGGGTCGCTGCGCGACATGACCGACGCGCTCTACAGCCGCATCGAGGCGATCGAGAGTTTCGCCGCCGACGTGGCGCACGAGCTCAAGAACCCGCTCACCTCGCTGCGCTCGGCGGTCGAGACGCTGCCGCTCGCCAGGAGCGACGAAAGCCGCGGCCGCCTGCTCGCGGTCATCCAGCACGACGTGACGCGGCTCGACCGGCTGATCTCCGACATTTCGGACGCCAGCCGGCTCGACGCCGAGATGCAGCGGCACGAGGCGCAACCGGTCAACCTGGCGCAGCTTCTCACCACCGTCGTCAGCGTGGCCAACGAACGCCACGACGACGGCGTGACCGTGAACCTGAAGTTCGAAGGCGGCCGGCCCGTCGCCTTCACGGTGCTCGGGCAACGATTTCCGGCTCGGACAGGTGATCGACAACCTGATCGACAATGCCCGCTCGTTCTCGCCCGCGGGCGGCAGCGTGCGCGTCACCTGTCGGCGACTGAAGACCGAGGTCGAGATCATCGTCGACGACGACGGCCCGGGCGTGCCCGCGGAAGCGGTGGAGAAGGTGTTCGAGCGCTTCTATACCCATCGGCCGCATCAGGCCTTCGGCCAGAATTCCGGCCTCGGGCTTTCCATCTCCAAGCACATCATCGAGGCCCATGACGGCCGCATCTGGGTGGAAAACCGCCAGGATGTCGCGGCCGCGGACCAGACCGTCGTGGTGCTCGGCGCGCGCTTCATCATGCGGCTGCCGGCGATGTGATGGCGGCGGAAACTCCGACCGTGCACGCTTCGGCGGTGCTGGCCGGCGCGCGCGCCGTGCTCATCCGCGGACCGGCGGGGGCGGGCAAATCACAGCTTGCGCTCGCGCTCATTCGGGCGGCGCAAACCGGCTTGCTGCGGTTCGCTCGCCTGGTGGGAGACGATCGCGTTCACCTCGAACCGTGGCACGGGCGCTTGCTGGTGCGGCCGGCGGCGGCGCTGGCCGGATTGATCGAAGTGCGCGGGCTCGGCATCCGCCGGCTGGAGCACGAGCCGGCGGCGGTGGTCGGCTTGGTGGTCGATCTCGCGGCGCCGGATGCCGAACGGCTGCCGGCGGCCAGTTCGACGGCGATCGCCGGCGTCAGCCTGCCGCGACTTGCGGTCGCGGCCGGAGCCGAGGCCTTCGCCCCGGTCCTCGCCGCCCTACAGCTGCCGGCGGCCGACATTAAACCTCGGTCATGATCCTTGCGGCGAAGCCCGGCGGCACAGAAGTAACCGGCGCGCGGCCGGTCATCGCCGCCAACTGCCAGGGTCATGCGGCGCCGAAAGGGCGCCCTTTACCGCGATGCAACAACACCCCCAAATCGCTGGAAAGGCCCTTGCGTGCGGGCTTCGGATGGTCATGATGGGCCCCCTTTCGTGCGGTGCAACCGGGACGCGCCGGCGGGGAATTCGATGATCGGTCTGGTTCTCGTGACGCACGGGCGGCTCGCCGTCGAGTTCCGCTCGGCCCTGGAGCACGTGGTCGGGCCGCAGAAGCAGATCGAGGCGGTGACGATCGGACCCGACGACGACGTGGAGCAGCGCCGCAAGGACATCATCGAGGCGGTCAAACGCGTTGACAGCGGCGAAGGGGTAGCCATCCTCACCGACATGTTCGGAGGCACCCCGTCCAACCT
The DNA here is from genome assembly GCA_963712565.1 of uncultured Alphaproteobacteria bacterium. GTDB lineage: Bacteria > Pseudomonadota > Alphaproteobacteria > Rhizobiales > Xanthobacteraceae > VAZQ01. The sequence continues at coordinate 23,434 of CAVQIP010000018.1, forward strand.
CGCCATCTCGGTGATGGGGCGCCCGAAGGTCGAGGTCCTCGCCGGCATCAATCTTCCGATGCTGGTGAAGCTCGCCAAGGTGCGGGACGAATGCCCGTTGACCGAGGCGGTAGCGGCTGCCCAGGATTCCGGTCGCAAATACATCACCATCGCCAGCCGCGTTCTGAACGGCAAATGAGCGAGCCTGCCGGCGTGACCGAATCCTCCGCGACGCATCGATCGGACGGGGCGCCGATCATGCGCGAGCTCGAAATTTGCAACAAGAAGGGGCTGCACGCGCGCGCGTCCGCCAAGTTCGTGCAGACGGTGGAAAAATTCGACGCCGAGGTAACGGTGCGGCGCGGCCACGAGATCGTCGGCGGCACCTCGATCATGGGCCTGATGATGCTGGCCGCCGGGCCCGGCACGACGATCACGGTCGAGGCGAGCGGCCCGCAGGCGGCCGAGGTGATCGACGCGCTGGCGGCGCTCGTGAGCGGGCGGTTCACGGAAGAGGAATAGCGCAGGATCGCCGCTGGCGCGGCGCGGGCGCGCGACGCGCGGTCAAGCCCCCTCGTTGGCCAAGATTTTGGCGACCGGGCGCAGGTCGGCGACGAAATTGTGGTACTCGCGTTCCTTGTCCGCCTCGTCCTGGATGCGCAGCAGGAACGACGGGTGGATGGTGACGAAAGCGGTGGTGCCGTCGTCCAGATGTAACGTGCGTCCGCGCAGCTTGGTGATGGTGACCGGACGGCCGAACAGACTTCGTGCGGCGGTGGCCCCGAGCGCAACAATGGCCGCCGGCTTGACGATTGCCCGTTCGAGATCGAGCCAGATCTTGCAGCGCTCGATTTCGTAGGCGTTCGGACGCTTGTGCAGGCGCCGCTTGCCGCGCATCTCGTGCTTGAAATGCTTGACCGCGTTGGTGACGAACACCTCCACGCGCGGGATTCCCGCCTCCGCCAGCGCCTGATCCAGCACGCGCCCGGCGGGTCCGACGAACGGCTTGCCGCTGAGATCCTCCTTGTCGCCGGGCTGCTCGCCCACCAGCATGACATGCGCGTGCTTGCGCCCCTCGCCCGGCACCGCTTGCGTGGCGTGCTTGTAGAGCGGGCAGCGCGTGCACGCGTTCTCGGCCTCGGCAAGCTCGCGCAACGATCCGATCGCTGGCGCATCGAGGTCGAGCTGCGTGTTCTCGGGCATCCGGGCGATCCGACGGGTTTTCTCGATCCCTACCGCATCAACGCCTACGCGCTTGCGCAGTTCGCCGCGACGCGGGCGGATCGTTCCGGAGACATAAAGAAATCTTTATATCGTCGTTGCAGGCGGCGGCGGCCCCTGCTATAGCCACGGCCGAAACGGCGCGCCGCCTGGCGCGTCCGCATCTCCCAGCCATTCAAGGACCGTCATGACAGCTGCATCGAAAGCCGCCAAGAGCGCTGCTCCCGCCAAGCCGGCCGCCGACTACGTGGTCAAGGACATCGGCCTTGCCGATTGGGGCCGCAAGGAAATCGCCATCGCCGAGACCGAGATGCCCGGCCTGATGGCGACGCGCGAGGAATACGGCCCGGAGCAGCCGTTGCGCGGGGCGCGCATCTGCGGCTCGTTGCACATGACCATCCAGACGGCAGTGCTGATCGAGACGCTCAAGGCGCTCGGCGCCGACGTGCGCTGGGCGTCGTGCAACATCTATTCGACCCAGGATCACGCCGCGGCGGCCGTGGCGGCGGCGGCACCCCGGTGTTCGCCGTCAAGGGCGAGACGCTGAAGGACTATTGGGACTATCAGCACCGCATCTTCGAATGGAGCGACGGCGGCATGCCCAACATGATGCTCGACGACGGCGGCGACGCCACGCTCTTGATCCACCTCGGCTTGCGGGCCGAACAGGGCGAAACCGGCCTGATCAGCAAGCCGGCGAACGAGGAAGAGGAAATCCTGTTCGCGGCCATCAAGCAGCGGCTCAAGGACAAGCCCGGCTGGTACAGGAAGAACGCCGAGGCCATCCGCGGCGTGACCGAGGAGACCACGACCGGCGTGCATCGGCTCTACGACATGCAGAAGAAGGGCACGCTGCTATGGCCGGCGATCAACGTCAACGACAGCGTGACCAAGTCGAAATTCGACAATCTCTACGGTTGCCGGGAATCGCTGGTCGACGGCATTCGCCGCGGCACCGACGTGATGATGGCGGGCAAGGTGGCCATGGTCGCGGGCTTCGGCGACGTCGGCAAGGGCTCGGCGGCGTCGCTGCGGCAGGCCGGCTGCCGCGTGCTGGTCTCAGAGATCGATCCGATCTGCGCGCTGCAGGCGGCGATGGAGGGCTACGAGGTCACCACCATGGAGGACGCCGCCCCGCGCGCCGATATTTTCGTCACCGCGACCGGCAACCTCGACGTCATCACCATCGACCACATGCGCAAGATGAAGGACCGCGCGATCGTCGCCAATATCGGCCACTTCGACAGCGAGATCCAGGTGTCCGCGCTGCGGAACCTGAAATGGCACAACGTCAAGCCGCAGGTCGACGAGATCGAATTCCCCGACGGCAAGCGCATCATCCTGCTGTCGGAGGGACGTCTGGTGAACCTCGGCAACGCCATGGGCCATCCGAGCTTCGTGATGTCCTCCTCGTTCACCAACCAGACGCTGGCGCAGATCGAGTTGTGGAGCAATCCGAAGAAATATGAGAAGAAGGTCTACACCCTGCCCAAGCATCTCGACGAGAAGGTGGCGCGGCTGCACCTCGCCAAGATCGGCGCCAAACTGACGAAAATGTCGGACAAACAGGCAACCTATATCGGCGTACCCACCGATGGCCCATACAAGCCGGATCATTACCGGTATTGAGTATCGATGAGCGTTCGTGGGCGGGGCAAAAACCGGTTCGCCGCGGACGATGCAGGAGCGTAATTCCAACCTTCGGCGCGCCGATGCAGCGCAGCGGGGGAGGCCTTGCGACGCCGGACCGTTCTTGCCGCCATCGTCGCCGTCGTTGCACTGGCGGCCTTCGTCGTCATCCTGCGCGTCGCCGTGGTCGCGGGCGATTTCGACACGGTAGTCACCGCCGCCAGGTTTGAAGCGGCGCGCAACGACCATAGCGAGCTGCGCGCCTTGCTCGGCCGCATGCCGAAGGGCGGCGACCTGCACACCCATCTGTCCGGCGCCGTCTACGCCGAACGCTTCATTGCCTGGGCCGCGCAGCAGCATCTGTGCGCGAACCTTGCGAACGCGTTGCTGGCGAAGTCGAATTGCGAGTGGCCGGACGAGGTGCCCGTCGCCGACGCCATGCGGGATCAGAAGCTTTATGACCGCTTGGTCAACGCATTTTCGACGCGGGCGTTCCTGCCGACTCGGGCGCTGCCGAGCGGCCACGACGAATTCTTCGCGACTTTCGGCAAATTCGGCGCCGCCTCCACCCCGAATTTCGTCGACATGACGATCGACCAGCTCAAGGAATACGACAGCGAGAATGTGCAATACGCCGAGTTCATGACGTCGTTCTCGTGCTGGAACGATCGCCCTAAGTTCATTGCGGCGATGGCCGGGCAGAACGACGATGCCGGCCGGCTCGCGGCGCTGCGGGCGAACGGCCTCGACGATTGCGCAGCGGCGCAACGCCACGAGCTCACGGCTGCAATCGGCAAGATCCGAAACGAATTGGCATGCGACCCACAGCGCGCGCGACCGGGTTGCCGGGTGACGTTCCGCTACATCGCACAGGTCTCCCGCAACAGTCCTCCCGATGACGTCTTCCTGCAAACCGCCCTCGCGGCGGCGCTGATCCGCGCCGAGCCGCAGGTGGTCGCACTCAATTTCGTTCAGCCGGAGGACGACTTGATTGCGCGTCGTGACTATACCCGCCACATGCAGATCATCGCCTTCCTCGCCAACGACGTGCCGGTCACGCTGCATGCCGGCGAGCTCTGGCTCGGTCTGGTTCCGCCGACGGACCTCACCTTTCATATCCGCCAGGCCGTCGAGATCGCCCATGCGCGCCGCATCGGCCACGGCGTCACGCTCGCCTTCGAAGACGACATGGAAGGCCTGCTCGCAGAGATGCGTGCCCGGCCGGTCGCAGTCGAGATCAACCTGACCAGCAACGACATCATCCTGGGCGTACGCGGCGAGGACCATCCGCTGCCGACCTATCTCGCGGCCGGCGTTCCGGTCGTGCTCTCGAGCGACGATGCCGGCGTGTCCCGCATCAGTCTCAGCAACGAATATTTCCGGGCGGCGCGCGATTACGGCCTCGGTTACCGGGCGCTGAAGGCGATCGCCCGCAACGCATTGGTTCACTCTTTCCTCGACGAGGAGCAAAAACGCGACGAGCTGGAGCGGTTCGATCGCGCCTGCGTCCAATTCGAGCGGTCAGTGGCCAGTCGGCAATCGCCGCGGCAAAACGTCGTCGCGCTGATCAAGGCCGCGGTCGCTCCGCTGCCGTGAGCTGCTGGCTTTGGCTTTGGCCGCTACGGCGATTTGTCCAACTGCCGTGGCGGAATGGTGATAATCAGGTAGCGCGCGGGCTTGCCGTCAAGGCCCAGAAAGCGGCGCGCGACCTCGATTTCCATCCGCTTGCCGGCAGGAAAGCGGTCCGCGATCGAGTTTGCGGCGTTCACGCACCAGGCCGCGTTCGGCAGCGAGCGCGGTTGCAGCGGGCAGAACAATACGATGCCGTCGCGGCCGATGCGCTCGTCCATCGCGTGCAGGTCGAGCGTATCGAGCAGGTGCGCCGCGAGCGGATGGCTGGGCATATAGAACGAGACGCCGTCGGTGAATTCCTCCAGGCCGGCGAACACCTGCAACGGCCGGCCGGCGGTTTCGCGCCATAGTCGTTCGATCGGTTCCACCACCAGCGAGGAATGAGCGGCACCGGCAGGCGGCCCGCCGCGATGAATGGCGAAGGCGATGGCCGGGGCGATCGCGATCATGACGAACGGAAACACCGCCGCCAGCGTGACGATGCCGATGGCGTCGCGGCGGCTGATGGCGACGAGCGGCGAGGACAACAGCATCACCGGCAGCAGCGTCCAGGCCGACATCGACCAGAGCGACACCAATTGGACGCCGGCGAGCGGCGCGATCACCGCCGGCGCCAGCAGCACCGCCCAGAACGCGGCGGCCGCGAGCCGGCGCTCGGGCGACGCCGGCCACGCCATGTCCTTGACGGCCGCGCGGTCCGGCCGCGCGGCGGCCACGACAATGACGAGCGGGATCGCGACATAGGCGAGGCTGCCGCCGAGATAGCCCAGCGCGTCGCCGATGGCGGCGGCGAACGAGCCGGTCGCGTGGATGGCGACGGCGTAGGAAAACGGCACAAAATCGTTCGCGATCAGCCAGGCCGCATGGGGAGCGAACGCCAGCGCTCCCACCGCGATCGTCACCCAAGGCGCAGGCGAGCGGAAATAGGCCGCGCGCCTGCCGTCGACGAGCGCCGCGATGCCGAGCCCCAGCAGCAGGAACACCGACCAGTATTTGCCGTACATGGCCGCCGCCGCGCCCGCCCCGGCGAGCGCCGCGTCGAGCAGGCGGCGGGTCTCGAACGAGCGCAGGAACCACAGCGTCGTCGCCGCCCACACCGGCATCAGCACCGTATTCACGTTGAACTTGAGCGCGTGGAAATTGAAGAACGGCACCAACGTGAGCAGGGCGAGCCCCACCACGCGCTTGTCGCCGTCGAGAAAGCGCGCGGCGAGCCGCCAAGCAATCCACAACGCAAGGCCGGCATTCGCCATCGCGAGCAGGTAGTAGGCCCAGTCGGTGGTGGGAAAGACGGAGAACCAGGCCCGCACGATCACCATTGTGAGCGGCGGGTGCTTGGGGTAGCCCAGCGCCAACTCGCGCGCGAGCACGAACTGCTCGGACATGTCGACATGGATGTCCTGGCTGCCCTTGGCGATGACGCCGTACAGCGTCCAGAGCGCCACATAGCCGAGGAGGACCGCGGCCGCCGTGCGCTCCCGCCGCGCGGGGTCGGTGAGGGCATCGAGGAGCCGCTCGATGAGCGCGGGACCGCGGCGGCCGGCGTCCGTTCTGGCCGACATTGCAAGGCGCCCTATTGGTTAACCGCCCATCTCGGCGGCGAAGCCTATGGCATGACCCGCCCAGGAGGTCCATATCAAGCGCAGCCCGCCGCCATGGCTTTGCCGCATCGGCCGGCGATGCTGTTAAGACTTGCTTCGGAGCAGCCCCATGTGCCGCTGGATTGCCTATCGCGGCGAAACCATCCCGCTGGAACAATACGTGACCGCCCCCGCCCATTCGCTGGTGGTGCAGAGCCAGCGGGCGCTGGAATTGACCGCCGCCACCAACGGCGACGGCTTCGGCATGGGCTGGTACGGCGAGCATGCCGAGCCCGGTCTTTATCGCGAGGTGCGGCCGGCCTGGTCCGACGAGAATTTGCGCTACCTCTGCCGCCACATCCGCTCGCACCTCTATTTCGCGCATGTGCGCGCCTCGACCGGCACACCGATCACGCGGCCGAACTGCCACCCCTTCGCCTGCGGGCGCTGGCTGTTCATGCACAACGGCTTGATCGGCAACTGGTCGCGGCTGCGCCGCAAGGTCGAGGCGCTGATCCCCGACGAGGTCTACGGATCGCGCATCGGCACCACCGATTCGGAGGCGGTGTTCCTCGCCATTCTCGGCGCCGGCGGCGACAAGGATCCGCTCGGGGCGACCGCGCGCGTGCTCGCGACCATCACCGACATGGTCAGCAGCAAGGGGTACAAGGAGCCGCTGCGCTTCACCGCGGCGCTCGCCAACGGCCGCGACCTCTACGCCTTCCGCTACTCCGCCAACGACACCGCCAACTCGCTCTATTACCGGGAGTCCGGCGGCAACGTGGTGGTGGTGTCGGAGCCGCTCGACGCCGAGCGCGCGCACTGGAAGCCGGTGCCGCCCGGCCATGCGATCGTGGCGCGCGACGGCGAGCGGGTCGCGCTCGAGCCGTTCCTCGCGGCGCAGCGGGTGGCGGCGGAGTAAACCTTTCCGCGCCGGAGCCAGTACGTAGCGCTTAGCTGGGGTCGAGCGACTACGCGCGACCCGGGCGTGCGCGAACAGCGTCGGGTCTCGCGAAGCCGCTCGACCCACCCTACATGCCGCTCCATGCTACGAGCTTGCCGCTTGCCAACCCGAGTGCTAATCCGCGCGCCATGAACGCGGCCATCGACAACATCCGCAACTTCGCCATCATCGCCCATATCGACCACGGCAAGTCGACCTTGGCCGACCGGCTGATCCAGGCCACCGGCGGGCTCACCGAGCGCGAGATGGTGGAGCAGGTGCTCGACTCCATGGACATCGAGCGCGAGCGCGGCATCACCATCAAGGCGCAGACCGTGCGGCTCAACTACCGCGCGCGCGACGGCAAGGATTATGTGCTGAACCTGATCGACACGCCGGGCCACGTCGATTTCGCCTACGAGGTCAACCGCTCGCTCGCCGCCTGCGAAGGCTCGCTGCTGGTGGTCGACGCCTCCCAGGGCGTCGAGGCGCAGACGCTCGCCAACGTCTATCAGGCGATCGACAACGATCACGAGGTCGTGCCCGTCCTCAACAAGGTCGACCTGCCGGCGGCCGAGCCCGAAAAGGTGAGGCAGCAGATCGAGGATGTGATCGGCCTCGACGCCTCGAACGCGATCCTGATCTCGGCCAAGACCGGCCTCAACGTTCCGGAGGTGCTGGAAGGCATCGTCACCCGCCTGCCGCCGCCCAAGGGCGACCGCGACGCCACCCTCAAGGCGCTGCTCGTCGACAGCTGGTACGACAGCTATCTCGGCGTCGTGGTGCTGCTGCGCATCGTCGACGGCGTGCTCAGCAAAGGCCAGCGCATCCGCATGATGGGCACCGGCGCTGCCTACGAGGTCGACCGCGTCGGTGTGTTCACGCCGAAGATGGTGAATGTCGAGGAGCTCGGCCCCGGCGAGATCGGCTTCCTCACCGCCTCGATCAAGGAAGTGGCCGACACCCGCGTCGGCGACACCATCACCGACGACCGCAAGCCGGTGCGCGAGGCGCTGCCCGGCTTCCGCCCGGCCATTCCGGTGGTGTTCTGCGGATTGTTCCCGGTCGACGCCGCCCAGTTCGAGGATTTGCGCGCGGCCATGGGCAAGCTTCGCCTCAACGACGCGAGCTTCACCTACGAGATGGAAACCTCGGCCGCGCTGGGCTTCGGCTTCCGTTGCGGCTTCCTGGGGCTGCTGCATCTCGAAATCATCCAGGAACGGCTCGAACGCGAGTTCAATCTCGACCTGATCGCGACCGCGCCGTCGGTGATCTACAAGATCACGCTGACCAACGGCAAGCAGATCGAGATCCACAATCCGGTCGACATGCCGGATCCGGTACACGTGAAGGAGATGGAGGAGCCCTGGATCCGTGCGACCATCCTCACGCCGGACGACTATCTCGGCAGCGTGCTCAAGCTCTGCCAGGACCGGCGCGGCTCCCAGGTCGAGCTGACCTATGTGGGCAACCGCGCGATGGTCAAGTACGACCTGCCGCTCAACGAGGTGGTGTTCGACTTCTACGATCGCCTGAAATCGGTGTCGAAAGGCTACGCCTCGTTCGACTACCACCTCACCGACTTCAAGCCCGCCGACCTCGTGAAGATGCAAATCCTGGTCAACGGCGATCCGGTCGACGCGCTGGCCATGCTGGTTCATCGCACGCGCGCGGAGAGCCGCGGCCGCGCGATGGTGGAAAAACTCAAGGAGCTGATCCCGCCGCACATGTTCCAGGTGCCGATCCAGGCCGCGATCGGCGGCAAGATCATCGCGCGCGAGACCGTGCGCGCCTTCCGCAAGGACGTGACCGCGAAATGCTACGGCGGCGACGTGACGCGCAAGCGCAAGCTCCTGGAGAAGCAGAAGGAAGGCAAGAAGCGCATGCGCCAGTTCGGCAAGGTGGAAATCCCGCAGGAAGCGTTCATCGCCGCGCTCAAGGTCGACGTCTGACGCTCGGCATCCGGCCGGCCCGGTTCACGCCGCCCCTCCCCGCTCGATCTCGTCGTCCGGCATCACCACGAAGATCAGCACGGCGATGATGGTGATCAGGAACCGGAACGCGCTCGGCACCCCGTTCCACTGCTGCGACTGCCACATCCCGAACCATTCGCCCCCGATCGACATGAAGCCGACCTGCCACAGCAGGAAGCCGAGCGTGAGCCCGGCCACGGCAAATGTCTTCGCCCGGTTGAACGCGCGCGCATCGGCGCGCAACCGGCGCACGAGCAGGGCCGCGCCGATCCAGCACAGCACCGCGATCGCCGCCTCCGCCGCGATGATGGCGGCGTAGGCCGCGTGATGCAGCGCGGGACTGGTGATCGCCCGATATTTGATCGTCGAGAACGGAAAGATCGTATCCATCGACATCACGTGCTCGACGAAAACGAAGTTGGTGTTGTAGTCGGTCAGGTTGCCGAAGGTGACGAGGCTGGCGAACAACGCGACGGCGGCGACGGTTGCAGCCTTCGCTGCACGGACGACGATCATGGATATCTCCACCGCAGCGATGAACCGAAATCTCGTACCGCGGACAAGAATGCGCGGGCTACTTCGTAAACAGCGCCATCGCTTCGTCCGCCAGCACGCCGCCGGTGATCGAGATCGGGGCGAATGGCGCCCTGGCGGCGAGCTCGGCGCTCGTAATCATGATCTGATCGATCTTGGTAGCGAGCTGCGTCACCGACGCGGCAAACACCATGCGGCCGAAGTGACACCAAAGGATGGCGCCCATGCACATCGCACACGGCTCGCCCGAGGTATAAAGCGTGCTGCCGCGCAACGCGTCGGGGCCGTGGTCGGCAAGGCAGCGCCGGATTGCCACCATCTCGCCGTGCGCCGTGGGATCGCGGTCAGTGCGTCCCAGGTTGCGCCCGCGCGCAATCACCGCGCCCTCCCGCACGATCACCGCGCCAAACGGAAAATCGCCCTGGCGGGCCTCATCGAGCGCCATGCGCATGAAACGCAGGTCATCCGCAGCGGTCACCCCGCCGCGCTGCGCACGCGCAACCGCCGGCAGGACGGCGGTGCAGGCGAGTGCGGCAACGATCGAGCGGCGGTTGGGAAAATGCCGCGGGCAAGCACAGCCGGTTTGGCAATTCATGGTCGCAGCCTCCCTTCGAGCGGGCACGGTGGTGCATATCTCATCGTAATAGTAATCTCTTCGCATTCACGCCCGTAGCCTGCACATGACGGCTTGGTTTACAAGCCGCGCATCCGGAGATCTCCCTTGCAACCGATCAAATCCGTGCTGCTCGCAACCGTGCTGGTCGCCGGCACCGCCCTTGCGAGCAACAATTCGCGCGCCGACGACCTCGTGCTGAAAGAGGCCGCGTCCATGATGGGAACGGTGCTCTGGCTCAGCTCCGGCGCGCCCGGTCTCGTGCTGGCGGTGGTGCGCGGCGACGAAGCCCTCGTGCTCGGGTTCGGGGAAACGCGCCCGGGCAGCAAGGTCGAGCCCGACGGGCGTTCCATCCTGCGCATGGGATCGATCGCCAAGGTCATGGCCGGCCACGTGCTCGCGAGCATGGCCGCCGACGGCACGGTGAAGCTCACCGATGCGCTCGCCAAATATGCACCGCCCGGCGCCAAGGTGCCGGCATTCGCCGGCCGGCAGATCACCCTGCTCGATCTCGCAACCTATACCGCCGGCCTGCCGCGTGAACTTCCGGATGCGCCGGAGCCGCAACCCGGCCAGAATCCGTTCACGCGCTTCCAGGCCGACGCCTACTGGCGCTGGCTCGCGGGTGCGACGCTGCCTTATGCGCCGGGCTCGGGCGCCATGTACTCCAATCTCGGCTTCGGCCTGCTCGGCGAGGCGCTCGCGAAGGCCGGCGGCAAGCCTTATGCGATGCTGCTCAACGAGCGCGTGGCGCAACCGCTGAGCATGATCGACACCACGACCAAGCTTGCGGCGGCGCAGCAGCCGCGGGCGATGATCGGGCTCGACCTCGACGGCACGGAGGCCGCGCTGTGGGAAACACCGGCGGCGATGGATGCTTCAGGCAACGTCTTTACCACCGGCGACGACATGACGAAGTGGATGCGCTGGCACCTTGCCGCCAACGATGCCGCGGGTGCCGAGGTGCGCACGCTCGACCACGCCCCCTACCGCTGGCACGACGGCCTCAAGGCCGCGGTCGGCGTCGGCGGCAAGAACATGGACGGGCTCGGTCTCGGCTGGACCATTTCACTGCCGAAAGAAAACCGCCCGCTGCTGATGACCAAGAGCGGAGGCATTGCTGGTTTCATGACTTACGTGGCGCTGGCGCCGACGCGCGGCGTCGGCGTGTTCATCGCCGTCAACCGCCTGAACTTTCCGATGTTCGAGGGACTCACCGGCGGCGTGCATGAGCTCGTCGCCGATTTGGCGCCGCGTTGAGGCCGCGGCCCCGCAAGGCGAGAGAGAGAGCTCCGGCTCAGCGGATCATGCTTCGCCGCGCCGCCATGAGCGCGCCGCTGGTCCCAATGAAAGAGCCCCCGGCCGGCGGCCGGGGGCCCTCGGTGGCCTCCAGTTGATTTCGCGTCACGAGCCCCAATAGGGACTCACGCCATAATATCCGTAGACCTTCTGATCACGCGCGCGGTCGGACCAGTCCCAGCTCTCGTGCTTGGAATATTTCGGCGCGCCCTTGAGTTGCTGCTCGCTGACGTTGACCTCGTAGCCGTCGAGGCGGGTGTTGTAGGTGAGCAGCGACCAGGGCAGCGGATAGTAGTCCTCGCCGATGCCCAGAAAGCCGCCGAAGCTCATGACGGCGTAGGCGACCTTGCCGGTGAGCTTGTCGATCATGACGCGCTCGATCGCGCCCACGCGGTCGCCGTTCGAGCGATAAACCGGGGTTCCTTCCACCTTGTCGCTGCCGATGAGGCTTGCGGTCTCGCGTTTATCCAGGGTCTTGCCTTGGGTAGTCACAGCCATGATGTTCTCCCTTCTGAACGTGTTATCTGGGCCAACGGTTACCAGCGCGCTCGGTTCCGCGGTTCCATCGCGGAACCGGAAATTCGCGCGCATTGCAGCGGCGCGCTCGGCCTGATGCGCTCACGCCGCAAACGATCGGCGCGGCGTGCAGGCGTTCGAAGCGCAAGGGGCGCAAGGAGTACGATGACGTCGTCTGCCGCGTGCGAGCTCCTGACCATCGGCCATTCCAACCTGTCGGCCGACCGCTTCACGGCCTTGCTGCACGGCGCCGGCGTCACCGCGGTCGCCGACGTGCGCTCGGTGCCGTCCTCGCGCTGGTGTCCCTGGTTCTCGCGCAAGGCGCTGGCGGAGCGGCTCGCCAGCGAGGGCATCGCCTATCTTGCGCTGGGTGACGCGCTCGGCGGCCGCCCACGCGATCCCCGCCTCTACCGCGACGGCGTCGCCGACTACGAGGCCATGGCCGCGACACCGGCGTTTCGCGCCGGCCTCGAGCGCGTGGTCGCGGAAACGGGGCGCCATCGCGTGTGCCTGCTGTGCGCCGAGCGCGAGCCGCTCGACTGCCATCGCTGCCTGCTGGTCGGCCGCGCGCTCGCCGCGCGCGGGCTGGCGCCCGGACATATCCGCGCCGACGGCGCGGTCGAGCCGCATGCGGCGACCGAGCGACGGCTGCTCGAACTCGCCGGCGCCGAAGCCGACCTGTTTCGCGACCCCGCCGCCCGCCTGGCCGACGCCTATCGCCGCCGCGCGCGCGCCATCGCGGCCCGTCGCAGAGCCTGAATCCGACCGTATTGCGCCTGCCGCAACTCATGCCGCAGTTTCGCCGGCACGGCATTGTAAGCGGGGATTCGACGCCGGATCGACCGATCCGAACTCCGCCGGGGGCGGCGCAACTCGCAATCGGATGCCACGGGCATGGTCACGACGATGAAGGCGCCGACCGACGCCAGTTGGCGCGATGGCGCGTGGCGCGCCGCGCCATGGCTGTTCGCCGCGCTGGTGTTGGTGCCGCAGATCGCGGCCGCGCAGGACAAGGGCAGTGTCAATCCGAAGCCCCTGCCGCCGCTCGCCAAGCCCGACGATCCGGCGACGCCGGCCAAGGAACTGTTCGGCCGCAAGACCGCGCCGGCGAAGCTGGCGACGCGCACCATCGGCTTCTATTCCAAGGGCTGTCTCGCCGGCGGCATGGCGCTGCCGATCAACGGCACGACCTGGCAGGTGATGCGGCTTTCGCGCAACCGCAACTGGGGCCATCCGGAGTTGGTGCGGTTCCTCGAACGGCTGGCCGAGCAGGCGCCGCAAACCGGCTGGCGCGGGCTGCTCGTCGGCGACATGTCACAGCCCCGCGGCGGCCCGATGCTCACCGGCCATGCCAGCCATCAGGTCGGTCTCGACGCCGATATCTGGCTCACGCCCATGCCCGACCGCGAGCTCACGCGCGCGGAGCGGGAAGAGATGTCGGCGACCATGATCGTGCGGGAGGACCGCCTGGACGTCGACCCGCAGGTGTGGACGCCGGCGCATGTGAACCTGATCCGGGCCGCGGCCAAGGAACCCCAGGTCAACCGCATCTTCGTGAACGCCGCGATCAAGAAAGCCTTGTGCCGCGACGCCGGCAACGACCGCCATTGGCTCGGCAAGGTGCAGCCGTGGTGGGGCCACGACTTTCACTTCCATGTCCGGCTCAACTGTCCCGCCGGCAGCCCCGAATGCACGCCGCAGCCGCTGCGGCCGACGGAGGAGGGCTGCCACGGCAAGGAGCTCGATTACTGGTTCACCGATGCGGTGCTGCACCCGAGGCCGCCGCCCGTGCCGCCGAAGCCGCGACCTCCGCTGCGCATGGCCGATCTGCCGGCCGCCTGCCGCCAGGTGCTGCTGGCGCCGTAGCCGCGGCTTGCGGCCCCGGGTGGCGCAGCAGAATTCGAGCGAGCCGCTGCGGCGCGCTCGCTTTTGGCTCCGGCACGGACTAAGTACTCGGCTGTCCCGAGCACCCCGCTGAGTCCGTGTCGATGACCGAAGATGCACCGCCGAACCCGACCGCGGACGAGCTTCGTCTCCTGGGCGAGCTTGAAAAGAAGGTGCTGTGGCTTGCGAGCTGGACCATCCATCACGCCAACCACCTGCGCCCCAGCGACGACGGCTTGAAGGTCGGCGGACATCAGGCATCGTCGGCTTCGCTCGCCACCATCATGACCGCGCTCTATTTCCGCGTGCTGCGGCCGCAGGATCGCGTGGCGGTGAAGCCGCATGCGAGCCCGATCTATCACGCCATCCAGTATCTGCTCGGCCGCCAGAGCCGGCAGAAGCTCGAGGACTTCCGCGGCTACAAAGGCGCGCAGAGTTATCCGTCGCGCACCAAGGACGGCGAGGACGTCGATTTCTCCACCGGCTCGGTGGGCTTGGGCGTGGCGCAGACGCTGTTCTCCTCGCTGGTGCAGGATTATGTGCGCGCCCACGGCTGGGGCCTGCAGCGGCCGGAGGGGCGGATGATCGCGCTCGTCGGCGACGCCGAGCTCGACGAGGGCAACATCTTCGAGGCGATCCTCGAAGGCTGGAAGCAGGGCCTGCGCAATTGCTGGTGGATCATCGATTACAACCGCCAGAGCCTCGACGCGGTGATCCGCGAGGGGCTGTGGGCGCGCTACGAGGCGCTGTTCAAGGCGTTCGGCTGGGACGTGGTCATCCTCAAATACGGCTCGCTGCTGCAGCAGGCGTTCCGCGAGCCCGGCGGCGAGCGCTTGCGCCAATGGATCGACAGTTGCCCGAACCAGCTCTACTCCGCGCTGGTGTTCCAGGGCGGCGCCGCCTGGCGCAAGCGGTTGCGCGATGAGATCGGCGACCAGGGTCCGGTCACGCGGCTGATCGAGGCGCGTTCCGACGCGGAGCTGGCGCGCCTGATGACCAATCTGGCGGGGCACGACCTGCCGTCGCTGCTCGAGGCGTTCGGCAACGTCGATCACGACCGGCCGGTCTGCTTCATCTGCTACACCATCAAGGGCTTCGGGCTGCCGTTTGCCGGCCACAAGGACAACCATGCCGGCCTGATGACGCCGACGCAGACCGAAAGCCTGCGCGCCGCGATGAATGTCCGGCCGGGACACGAATGGGACAAGTTCGAAGGGCTCAGCATCGCGCCGGCCGAGCTGCAGACGTTCCTCGAACAGGTGCCGTTCGCTCAAGGCAGCCGCCGTCACCAAGCCGCGCGCATCGAGGTGCCGGCGGAATTGCCGGTGACCATCCAGCCGGTGATGTCGACGCAGGCCGGCTTCGGCGCGCTGCTCAACGAGCTCGGCCGCGGCAACGAGCGCGATCGCGGGCCGCGTCGTCACCACCTCGCCCGACGTCACCGTCTCGACCAATCTCGGGCCCTGGGTCAACCGGCGCGGCCTGTTCGCGCGCGAGAAAATGGCCGACACGTTCAAGAACGAGCGCATCCCGTCCACGTTCAACTGGGACTTTTCGCCCAAAGGCCAGCACATCGAGCTCGGCATCGCCGAGATGAACCTGTTCACCCTGTTGTCCGCGCTCGGGCTCTCGCACGCGATCAACGGCGAGCGCCTGATCCCGATCGGCACGCTTTATGATCCGTTCATCCAGCGCGGGCTCGATGCGCTCAACTACGCCTGCTATCAGGAGGCGCGCTTCATCCTGGTGGCGACGCCCGCCGGCATCACGCTGGCGCCGGAAGGCGGCGCCCACCAGTCGATCGCGACCCCGCTCATCGGGATGGCGCAGGACGGGCTCGCGGCCTTCGAGCCGGCCTTCGTCGACGAGCTCGCGGCGATCCTCGCCTTTGCCTTCGACTACATCCAGCGCCATGCCGACGGCGAAGGCTCCGAGCGCAACTGGCTGCGCGACGAGACCGGCGGCTCCGTCTACCTGCGGCTTTCGACCCGCCCGATCGAACAGATCAAGCGCACGATGACGGACGAGCTCCGCCAGGCGATCGTCGACGGCGCCTATTGGCAGCGGCCGCCGGGACCGAACTGCCAAGTCGTCGTCGCCTATAGCGGCGCGGTGGCGCCCGAGGCGATCCAGGCGGTCGGGCTGATGGCGGAGGACCGGCGCGACGTCGGCCTGCTCGCCGTCACCTCCGCCGACCGGCTCAACGCCGGCTGGACCGCGGCGCAGCGAGCGCGCGAGCGCGGCCTCGTTCACGCCCGCTCGCATATCGAGAAGCTGCTGGCGGACGTGCCCTCGCATTGCGGCATCGTGTCGGTGCTCGACGGCCATCCGGCGACGCTCGCCTGGCTCGGCGCCGTTCATGGCCATCGCGTGCGGCCGCTCGGGGTGGAGCATTTCGGCCAGACCGGCTCGATCCCCGAGCTCTATCGGCACTACGGCATCGACGCCAACGCCATCGTCGCGGCCGCCGCCACGTTGACGCCGGGGCGGCCGATCCGGCACCTCAGGGCGCTGCCCTAGAGCGCTTTGATTTTGCGCATGTTCTATTCGGAAAACCGGTTCCCACTTTTCCGGAACATGCGCTAGCGCGTCACCGGCGCGCGGTTCCCCATCGCGGCGCTGTCCGCCCGCGGCGCGGCTAGCGCCCATGGAAGGCAGCGATTTCGGTCTCAAAACTGTTCCCGGCCGGTCGCCGCGCGGCATGCAAAAGTCCTGTGGTTCCAGGGGTTTAAAATTTTTTTCCGGCCGCAACACGATCCCTCCTAGGCGTTGACCCCGGGCTATGCGGGCATGCGTGGGGAACGAGACAGGAGGATGCTATGAGGAAACTGTTGTTTGCCGCGGCAGCCGCGGCTGCACTCGTGGCGGCGGTTCCGGCCTCCGCTCAGGTCTATATGGGCGCGGACCCCGGCAGCGCCGGCGTTCAGGTCGGCCCGTTCGGATTCGGCGTCGGCCCGCGCTATGACTACTGGCGGGATCGCGACGCTTATTACGCCTACGGCGCGGAGTGCCCGCTGGTGCGCGAGCGCGTCGTGACCCCGAGCGGTCGGGTGATCATCACGGACGCACCGCGAGTGTCGCTAGCGCCGACAAGTCGCTAGTGCCGACAAATCGGCAATAACACAAATCGCCAATAACCGGCGACGCGCGAATGGCCTCGGAGCAGTCTCCGGGGCCATTCGGCTGAGGCGGAGCCATTCGGCTGAGGCGAGGACCGTGTGCGGCGATCGCTTCAGCGTCGTCCTACACGATCGCCAGCACCACCTCCGGAATGAGCGCGCAGGCGGTGACCACGACGGCGTAAGGCAACGCCTGGTCGGTGGGCGTGCGCATCAGCTGGGGCAGCCCGGTCCACAGCAGGTAGAAGCCGTAAAGCGCCAGAATCAGCAGGAAGTTCAGCCCGGGGACGAGCAGGAAAATGCCGGCCAGCCAGATCGGGGTATGGGCATAGACCGACAATTTGACGGCGCTGGGAAAATCCTTGCGGCCGCCGAAACGCGGCGCCAGCAGGTCGATCACGCCCGCGATGATGTAGACCATCGCGAAGGTCAGCAGGTAGACGATGATCGCGCGCACGAGATTGGGCACGATCGGCGCCGAGCCGGCAATGAACGATTGGCCGATGAAGTGAGCGACTTCCGGAATCGCCGCGAGGATCGCGACGTATTTGATGAACAGATCGGTGAGCTTGCCCGGCTCCTGCTCGATCACCTTCCATTCCGCCCGTGGCGTCAGCATGATCGCCTTGACTCGCTCGACCAGCTTCATCGCGTCATTGCGCCACATTGTCGTTCTCCCGCCGCCGGCTAGCCGTGCCTGTCGGCGCGGATCATCGCGGCGCCTTTCTCCGCGATCATCATGGTCGGAGCGTTGGTATTGCCCGAGGTGATCGTCGGCATGATCGAGGCGTCGACCACGCGCAGGCGCTCGATCCCGATCAGGCGCAGGCGCTCGTCGACCACCGCCATCGCATCGGTGGCGCGGCCCATCTTGGCGGTGCCGACGGGATGAAAGATCGTGGTGCCGATGTCGCCCGCGGCCTTGATCAGCGCGGCGTCGTCGTTGCCGACGGAACGTCCCGGCAGATGTTCGACCGGCTGATATTTCGCGAGCGCGGGCTGCGCCACGATCCGCCGCGCGACGCGGATCGAATCGGCGGCGACGCGGCGATCTTCGTCGGTCGCCAGATAGTTCGGCTTGATCACCGGCTTGTCCGCGGCGTCGGCGGAGCGCAGCCGCACGAAGCCGCGGCTCGTCGGCTGCACGTTGCACACGCTCGCGGTGAAGGCGGGAAATTCGTGCAGCGGATCGCCGAATTTGTCGAGCGAGAGCGGCTGCACGTGGAACTGGATATTGGCGCGTTCGCGCCCGGGGTCCGAGCGCGTGAACAGGCCGAGCTGCGACGGCGCCATGGTGAGCGGCCCGCGGCGGAGCAGCGCGTAGTCGAGCCCCATGCGCGCCCGGCCGAGGAGCGAGCGATAGGCTTCGTTGAGCGTCTTGACGCCGGCGATCTTGTAGATGAGCCGAAGCTGGAGATGATCCTGCAGGTTCTCCCCGACGCCGGGCCGCTCCAGCACCACCGGAATGCCCAAGCGCTTGAGCTCTTCGCCCGCCCCGATGCCGGAGAGCTGCAGGATCTGGACCGAGCCGATCGAGCCGGCCGCGAGCACGACTTCGCCGCGGCAGCGCGCCGACTTCGCGGCGCCGTCTTGCCGCCAGCGCACGCCGGCCGCGCGCCGGCCGTCGAACACGACGCCTTCCACCAGGCACCCCGTTTCGAGCCGCAAATTGGCCCGCTTGAGCACCGGCTTGAGGAAGCCGCGCGCCGCCGACCAGCGCCGTCCGCGCTTCTGGTTGACGTGGAAGGCGCACGAGCCCTCGTTGTCGCCGGTGTTGAAATCGGGGATGCGCTTGATGCCGGCCTGCTCCGCCGCCGCGCAGAACGCGTCGAGAATGTCCCAGCGCACGCGCGGAGGCTCGACCCGCAATTCGCCGCCGGCGGCGTGCGCGTCGCTGGCGCCGAGAAAATGGTCCTCGTGCTTGCGGAAGAACGGCAGCACGTCGTCGTAGCCCCAGCCGGTGAGCCCGAGCTGACGCCAATGGTCGTAGTCGGCCGCCTGGCCGCGCATGTAGATCATGGCGTTGATGGCGGAGGAGCCGCCGATCACCTTGCCGCGCGGGTAATTGAGGCTGCGGCCGTTGAGTCCCGCCTCCGGCTCGGTCTTGAACATCCAGTCCGCGCGCGGATTGCCGATGGCGAACAGGTAGCCGACCGGGATGTGGAACCAGATCCAGTTGTCCATGCCGCCGGCTTCGAGCAGCAACACGCGCATGCCGGCATCGGCGGAGAGACGGTTCGCCAGCACGCAGCCGGCCGACCCCGCGCCGACGATGATGTAGTCGTATTCGCCCTCGCTCGGCGTCGTCTCGACCATGCAGCTGCCGTCGGTCACGCCACGGAGAGCTTCATCAGCGCGAGCGCCGCGCGACCGTTGGGGCCGTAGGGATTGCCCAACGATTCCGCGATTTCGAAGTGATTGAAATTCGGAGCCTCGACCAGTTCGACGGGCTTGCCGACGGCCTTCACGGCGGCGGCGAAGTCGCGGCTCTGGCGCTGGAAATCCGGGGTCTCGTTGGTGCCGTAGGTGACGATGATCGGCGCGCGCAACAAGTCGAGCTGGCGTTGCGAGCTCATCGCCTGCTCCATCTCGTCGGTGAACTTGACGTAGGAGCTGCGTTTCGAGAGCCGGACCGGCTTCATGTCGTACATGCCGCTCATGCAAAGCCCGCCTTTGACGGCGTCGGCAGGCAGGCCGAAATTCTTCTGCCAGTCGGTGACGAGCGCCACGCCGCAGAGATGGCCGCCCGACGAGTGGCCGCCGATATAGAGCCGGTCGCGGTCGCCGCCGAAGCTCGCCGCATTCTTGTAGACCCAGGCGATGCCACGGCGCACCTGCTCCGCCATCACGCGCAGGTCGCCGTCGGCCTCCTTGATCGCGACAAAGTCGAGCGCGACGTAGTGCGCGCCGGCATTCACGAACATCTCGGCGGGATAGGCATAGTTCTTCGACTCCCCGCCGAGCCAGGCACCGCCGTGAATGAAGACGAAGATCGGCGCATTTGCGCGCTTCGGGCGATAGATGTCGAGTTTCTCGGCCGCGCTCGGGCCGTACGATTCGCGCACCGGCTGGCCGATGCGGCTGCGCACCGCTTCGCTGGTGGAAGCCGAGCCGCTTGATGACCTGCCCGGCGAGCGGCGCGTAGAAACGTTGATCATAGGCCGCGTCAAGCTCGACCTGATCGTAATCCAGAAAGACGCGCGGGCCCTTGTCGTGCGGCGGCGGCCCGATCCGACAGTCTTCCGCCAATGCCGGCGTGACCGCCATCGCCGCGGCACCGCCGAGCACGCTACGACGCGTGATGTGGTTGCGAAGAGCCGCAATCTCGAATTGCATGGTTTTTCCTCCCGGCTGATCCGACTGCGTGCAAATCGCCGCGTGATCGGTTGATTTGTAGTGATAGTGTATCCGGCGGGCGAATGCGGGGGCAATACTCTTGCCCGATCAGCGTTGCGCATGCCGTGGTTTCGGCCGAAAGTATCAACAAAGCGAAGACGACGGGAGGCAGACATGAAACGCACGGCCGGTGGCTCGGTGCTGTTCCTGCTGTTGGTGATCGCATCGGCGGCCGATGCACGCGTCAGCCGGATCGACATTTTGCGACGGGAGCCGTTCGCCGCGGGTCAGCAGTTCGGGAACGTCGGGGCCTACGAAAAGATCGTGGGCCGGTTTTACGGCGAACTCGATCCCGCGCTTGCGCTCAACGGGTGATCGTCGATCTCGACAAGGCTCCGCGCAATGCACGCGGAAAAGTCGAGTACTCGGCCGACTTCTACATTCTCAAACCCGCCGACATGGCGAAGGGTAACGGCGCCCTGCTCTATGACGTCAACAACCGCGGCAACAAGCGCGCGCTCATCCAGTTCAACAGCGCCCGAGCGAGCAACGACCCGGCGACGCCGGAGGAGGCAGGCAACGGATTTCTGATGCGCCAGGGATTCTCGGTGGTCTGGAGCGGCTGGATTCCCAACCTGCCAACCGCCAACAACGCCTTGCGCATCGAGGTGCCGACGGCGACCGGCGGCTCCGGTCCGATCGAGCAGACCGTGTGGGACGAGTTCCTGTTCAACAACGCCACCACGACGGCGGCGAAGCTGACGTTCAAGGCGGTGGGCAGCGAAGCCGGAGCTGCCACGCTGCTGGTACGCGGCCGCAACAGCGAGGAACCCGCCGTCGTCCCGCGCGAGCGTTGGGAGTTCGTCGATGCGCAGACCATCCGTCTCACCCCGGCCGGAACCGCCTTTCAAATCGGCGCGATCTACCAGCTCATCTACAAGGCCGCCGACCCGGTGGTGTCCGGGATCGGGTTCGCGGCAACGCGCGACCTCGTAGCGTTTCTTCGCCGTGACGCCGTGGACGAAGCCGGTACCGCCAATCCGCTGGCTCCCGCCGGCAGCCCCGCGGTCGATCGCGCGCTTGCGCACGGCACCTCGCAGAGCGGCCGCTATCTGCGCGATTTCGTCTACCGCGGGTTCAACGAGGATGAGGCAAATCGCATCGTGTTCGAGGCGATCAACCCGCACGTGGCCACCGCGCGGCTGTTCCTGAACCAGCGATTCGCCCAGCCCAATCGCATGGTCCACATCGCTCACGGCTTCATGTTCTTTCCCGACGTGAGCTTTCCCTTTGCCTATGAAACGCAGACCGATCCCTTCACCGGCGCAAGCGACGGCATCCTCGCCCGCTGCACCGCCCGCGCAAACTGTCCGAAGGTGATCCACACCACCACCGGCACGGAGTATTGGCAGTCGGGGCAATCACTGATCACGACCGATCCGCTCGGGCGCGGTGACGGCACGGCGCCGCCTTCGGTGCGCATCTACCATTTCGCCGGCACGCAGCACGTCGAGATCCAGACGATGCCGAAGGGTATCTGCGCCACGCCCTCCAACACCGTCGACTACCGTCCGCTGCTGCGCGCCGTGCTCGCATCGCTCGATCGCTGGGCGAAAGACGACACCCCGCCGCCGCCGAGCCGCCATCCGCGCGTCGCCGATGGTTCGCTGGTCGACACGACAGCTCCGGGCGTCACGATCCCCGGCCTCCCTCCGGCGAAGAAACCGAACACGCGGCCACGCTTCGATTACGGACCCGATTTCGCCAAGGGCATCATCGGTAAGACCTTGCCGGTCGCGCTGCCCGACCGATACGGCGTGCTGGTGCCGAAGGTCGATGCCGACGGCAACGAGACCGGCGGCATCAGGCTGCCCGATATCGCGGTCCCCACCGGCACGGCCACCGGCTGGTCGGTCCGCAGCGCGACCGCCGGCGGCGCGGCCGAGCTTTGCTATCTCGACGGCTCGTTCGTCCCGTTCGCGCGGACCAAGGCCGACCGCGAGGCAAAGGCAGACACGCGCCCATCTCTGGAAGAGCGCTATCGCGACACCGCCGACTACGCGGCAAAGGTGCGCAGCGCCGCCGACGCGTTGCAGCAGGAAGGATATCTCCTGCCGGAGGACGTGGAACGCATCGCCGCCCGCGCGTCGTCGACGGCATGGTAGCTGCGGCGGCCGAACGCACGGCGGCGTCCGCAATCACGCTTCGGGTTTGCTCTTGGCGGCCAGCCGTTGCTCGAACCGCTGCCGGTCGATCACCAGGCGCTCGTGCGTGCCGCTGCCGATGTCCTCGCTCTCGTCGCGCGCCTTGACGTTGAAGGTGACGCGGCGGCCGTCGACGCCGGTGACCTCGGCTTCGGCCGTCACCTCGTGCCCGACCGGCGTCGCCGCAAGATGGCGGACGTCGATCGCGGTGCCGACAGCGCTCTCGCCCGCATCGAGATAGCCGCGGATGGCGTTGAGCGCGGCATTCTCCATGGCCATGATCATCATCGGCGTGGCGAACACGCGCGGCAGCATCGCGTCCTTGAACTGGTTGGCGAGATGCGCGGGCGTGACGCGCAGCGTGAAGGTTCCCTTCGATCCGAGCGGAATCGGGCGCATGCGCCATGATAGCTGTTTGCCGCCGGGAGAGGTGTGGCGAACCGCGCTTGACAGCGGGCGGCTCCGTCCTGTACTTAACCCTTAAGTTATTTAACCAGCTGGTATAGACATGCCGGACCGCCTGAGCGCCACCTTCGCGGCCCTGGCCGATCCCACGCGCCGCGCCATCCTGGCGCGGCTCGCGCTGGGCGAAACCTCGGTCACGGAGCTGGCCGCGCCGTTCGCGATGAGTCTCCCGGCCGTCTCCAAGCATCTCAAGGTGCTGGAGCGGGCCGGCCTGATCGCGCGCAGCCGCGCGGCGCAGCGGCGACCCTGCCGGATCGAGCCCGCCGCCCTCAAGCACGTCGACGACTGGCTCGATCGCTATCGCCGGTTCTGGGAGCAGAGCCTCGATCGTTTGGACGACTACTTGCGCGAACTCAAGGCGAAGGAGGACAAGCATGGCCGCAGCAAATCCAAGCGCCGCGACCGAGCCCGCCGATAAGGTGCTCGTCATCACCCGCACTTTCGACGCGCCGCGCAGCCTCGTGTTCCAGGCCTGGACGCAGAAAGAGCATCTCGACCATTGGTGCGTGCCGCGCGGCTTCACCATTCTCGACTCCGAAGGCGAGCTCCGCCCCGGCGGACGCTGGCGATGCCGCATGCGTTCGCCCGACGGCGCCGAATATCGCGTCGGCGGGACCTATCGCGAGATCGTCCAGGACGAATTGCTCGTCTTCACCCACGCCTGGGAGAACGAAGACGGCAAGCCCGGGCACGAGACGCTGGTCACGCTGCGGTTCGCCGATCAAGCCGGCAAGACCAAACTCACGTTCCGGCAGGCGACCTTCGAATCCGCGGAGTCGCGCGACTCCCATGCCGGCGGCTGGAACGAATGTCTCGACAATCTCTCTGAATCATCTGGCGACGCCGCGCGTCCAATCCGCACGCGGCTAGAGCGCATCACGATTGGGTTGAATCGTGATGCGCTCTAAATTCTTTGGTTTTGCGCATGTTCTATTCGGAAAACCGGTTCCCACTTTTCCGGAACATGCGCTAGCGCAGGTTGCGGCGACGTTCGCCGCCAACGTGCCTCACCCAAGCACTTGAGAGGAGAATTCCCATGCAATACGTCGACGGATTCGTCGTGCCCGTCCCGAAGAAAAATCTTGCAGCCTACCGCCGGATGGCGAAGACGGCGGGCAAGGTCTGGCGCGATCATGGCGCGCTCGACGTCCGCGAATACGTCGCCGACGACGTCAAGGTGGGAAAGCGGACGTCGTTCCCGCGCAGCGTGAAGCTCAAGTCCGGCGAGACCGTGATCTTCTCCTGGATCGTGTACAAGTCGCGCGCGCACCGCGATCGCGTCAACGCCAAGGTGATGAAGGACCCGCGACTCGCCAAGATGATGAACCCGAAGGCGATGCCGTTCGACGGCAAGCGCATGATCTATGGCGGCTTCAAGATGCTGGTCCGCACCTAGCGTGGCCGGCACGCGCCGGCTGCCGGAGAAGCTCGACGCGGCGCTGCGTGGCTGAGCACGTAGTGTCTTTCGGTCAGTGCACCGGCATCCCTCCAACGAAAGCGAGTCCTTGCACATGTCTCTCAGGCTTTACTTCCATCCCCTTTCGTCCTTCTGCCAGAAGGTGCTGGTCGCTTTGTACGAAAACGACACCCCGTTCGAGCCGCACATCGTCGACCTCGCCGACGAAACCTCGAGCG
This sequence comes from uncultured Alphaproteobacteria bacterium, assembly GCA_963712565.1. GTDB lineage: Bacteria > Pseudomonadota > Alphaproteobacteria > Rhizobiales > Xanthobacteraceae > VAZQ01. The sequence continues at coordinate 47,996 of CAVQIP010000018.1, forward strand.
CCGCGTTCAAGAAGATTTGGCCGATCGGCAAGTTCCCGGTCCTGCGCGACGAGGCGAACGATCGCACGATCCCGGAGTCGAGCATCATCATCGAGTATCTGGCGCAGCACTACCCGGGCCGGACGCAGCTCGTGCCCGCGGACGCCGAGCTCGCGCGGCAGACGCGCATGCGCGATCGCTTCTATGATCTCTACGTCAACGTGCCGATGCAGAAGGTGGTCACCGACCGGTTACGGCCGGCGGGAAAGAACGATCCGTACGGCGTGGAGCAGGCCAAGGCCCAGTTGCAGACCGCCTGCGGCATGATCGAGCAGGAGATGGCAACGAAGACCTGGGCCATGGGCGACGCGTTCAGCATGGCCGACTGCGCCGCCGCGCCGGCGCTGTTCTACGCCGATATGGTGATGCCGTTCGCAGACCGGCACAGGAACGCGGCGGGCTATCTGCGCCGCCTGATGCAACGGCCCTCGTTCGCACGGGCGCTCAAGGAAGCGCAGCCCTACCTCGCGCTCGTCCCGAAGTAGGACGGATCTCATTCCATCGCAATGCCGGCGGCCTTGATCGGGCCGGCGTTGCGCGCGATCTCGCTCACGACGAAGCGCTGCAGATATTCCGGCGAACGGCGCTCGGGCGCCACCACGATGACGCCGACCTCGCGCAGCCGATCCTGCACCGACGGCGTCTCCATCGCCGCGACGGTGGCGTCGTGCAGCTTTTGGATGATCGGCGCGGGCGTGCCCTTGGGCAAGAAGAAGCCGAACCAGGTCGAGGCTTCGAAGTCGCTCAGGCCCTGTTCGTGCGCGCTCGCGAGCTTCGGCAGCATCGGCGCGCGCTCGCGCGTGAGGATCGCCACCGGCTTCACCAGGTTGCTCTCGATCTGCGGCACGATGGTCCCGCTCAGCGTGCAGAAATAGTCGATGCGGCCGGCGATCAGATCCTGCATCGCCGGACCGCCGCCGCGGTAGGGAATGTGCGCGATGTTGACCCCCATCCTGGCGTTGAGCAGCGCGCAGTCGACATGGCCGGTGGAGCCGGCGCCGGCCGAGCCGTACTGCATCGCGCCCTGGTTCTTCCTGGCGTAGGCGATGAACTCCTTGAGGTCGGCGACCGGCAGGTCCTTGCGCGCGACCAGCACCGTCGGCTGATCGGCGATCAGCACGACCGGCGCCAGATCGGTCACGAGATTGTAGAGCGGGTTCTTGTAGAGCGTCTGGTTGATGGCGTCGGCCCGGCTGCCGAGCACGAACTGATAGCCGTCGGGCGCCGCCTTGGCCACGCGCGCCGAGCCCACCATGCCGCCGGCGCCGCCGACGTTTTCGATGACCACCTGCTGGCCCAGCGTCTCGGCGAGCCGGCGGCCGACGATGCGTCCCAACACGTCGGTGCCGCCGGCGGGGGCGAACGGAACGACCATGGTCACCGGCCGGGTCGGCCAGTCTCTGGGCGGCGACCGGGCTCGCGCCCGCGCCCAGCACGGCGATCACGGCGAACGGAATCATTTGTCTGGCCAGCATGGTTTGCCTTCGTCGCTGCGGGCGGTGCGGCAAAAAGCTTGCGGCGGCAGCGCGCGTCCGCACAGCCTATAGTACCTCCGCCTGCGGGTGGAAGAGAATCGCGGTTGTCGTCATAGTACGCGCGGAGTGATTGGCATGTTTCCGCCCGAGCGCATCGTCTGCCTGACCGAGGAGACCGTGGAGACGCTCTATCTCCTCGGCGAGGAACGGCGCATCGTCGGCGTCTCCGGCTACGCGGTGCGGCCGGCGCGGGTGCGCAAGGAGAAGCCGCGCGTCTCCGCCTTCATCTCCGCCGACTTCGAGAAAATCCTCGCGCTCGAGCCCGACCTCGTCCTCACCTTCTCCGACCTGCAGGCCGACATCGCCGCCGAGCTCATTCGCCGCAACGTCGCCGTCCATGCCTTCAACCAGCGCGACGTCGCCGGCATTCTCGCCATGGTCCGCACCTTGGGCGCGCTGGTCGGCGCCGCCGGCAAGGCCGAGGCGCTGGCGAGCCTCGCTCGAGCGGCATCTGCACGAGGTGCGCAGCCGCGCCGCGCGGCTCGCGCGCCATCCGCGGGTCTATTTCGAGGAATGGGACGACCCGATGATCTCCGGCATCGGCTGGGTGGCGGAGCTCATCGAAATCGCCGGCGGCATCGACGTGTTCCCCGCGCTGTCCAAGCGCAAGAACGCCAAGGACCGCATCGTCTCGGCGCCGGAATTGATCGCAGCCCGACCCGACATCATCGTCGGCTCCTGGTGCGGCAAGAAATTCGTGCCGGCCAAGGTGGCGGCGCGGCCGGGCTTCGCCGAGGTTCCCGCCGTGCGCGACGGCTTGCTGCGCGAGATCAAGTCGCCGCTGATCCTGCAGGCGGGGCCCGCCGCGCTGACCGACGGGCTCGACGCGCTCGCCGGCATCGTCGCGGAATGGGCGAGCACGCGCTGACACCGGTTGCGCGATCGGCGCGCTTGCGGTCCGATCCTCTCGCTGAGCCGCAGCCATTGTAAACAACAACGAAATAACAACGGCCCGCGCGGATCGACGATCGGCGTAACATCGCGTGAGATCAGCGAAATTCATGCTCTGCCCGCGCGCGGGCGGTTGCAAATAACAAGCGAAGAACAATCGCCACCGCATCATCAGTCTTTCCAGCGGAACGCGATGAAGCGGTCGGTCGGCCGCGCCTTCCCTTCGGCGATCAGGGACTTGCGCTGGCGCTCGAAATCGCCGGCGGCGTCCCGTGCCGTCACGAACAGGAAATGGATTCGCCGCTCGCCCGCGCGCGTGTCCTCGAGGCGTTGCAGCCGGTCGCGCGGCAGCCGTCTCATGCTTGCGACCCTCCGATCGCGTCATCGTCAGGGCCCGGCACGGCGGCCGGCGCGGGCGCGCGCTGGTCGGCATTGCTTTCGAGCCTGGCCAGGCGTTCCTCGAACCCGGCGGTCGCCAGCGCCTGCACGTAGACATCGATCACCTTCGCCAGATCCGCCGCTTCGGACGCCGTGAGCTCGCCGGCCGCCACCGCGGCCGCGATCGCCGCCGCCGCCGCCACGCTGTCGGCGGCCGTGGCGAGCGGCGGCAGCTCGAACACGATCGCATCGTCCTTGCGCGCCGGCACCAGCCGGTCCATGCACATGCGGATCGCCGCGATATCTCCCTTCTTGGCGAGGTCGATCGCCTTGCACGCGATCCTCTCGGCGTCGCGCTCCAACAGGTTCTGCAACAGCATCGCCGCCCGGTTGCGCGAGCCGCGCGGGCGGCCGGCCGGATTGCCGCTTTGGCCCTTCTGAAATGTCATGGCTTGCCTCTCCTTCAGCTTTCGGAATCGAAAAATGCGCGCGCGGCCGTGCATTGCCGCCGCGGCCACGAAAAAACCCGGCGCGGTTCCCCGCCCGGGCGTCATGCGCAGTTCTGGATGATGCGCCTTGCTAGGCGATTCGCCGTTACGCTGTCAATGAAGCGCAACGTGACGACCGCCCAACATCGCTGCGCCGCTTGAAGCGGCGGGTGACGCCGGGGAGGCGATGCGGCGCCGCTCGCTGGCATGCCGGGGAAGCACCTACGAAAACGCCCCGACCCGCCGTTGTCTCGCTTCGGCGGGCCGGGGCTTTCAGAGCGCACCATTCGCGGGACGCGTCATGACCCGAACGACGGCTCGGCGACGCAACTACTGAGAAACCCCTCCACCTGTATTGAACACCCCTCCGCCTGTATTGATCCCTCCACCGGCATTGATCCCTCCACCACCTCTATCGAAGACATTACCGAGGGACCAGCAGTATTCTGTTGCGCAGTTGCTTGTAAAGCATTGACCCTTCGCTGGATCGCAATAGAAATCGCAACATTGCTGTGTACCAAATCCACCAAATCTCACCCCATGCACACCTGAAATGCATTCGCCGCATGTTCTACCTATGCGGATCGGTAGCTGAGGCAGGACGTTATGCGACGCACCGTTCGGATGACGATGGTTCGTTTTGTATTGCGTTTTGCTTGTATAGAGCGAGCCCTCAGCGGTAAATCCAGGCATACGCATGGTGGCACCTTCCTTTCGGCCGGTTGGATTTCTTAACTGCCTAATTCGGGGCGGTTGTCGGCAGTTCCACCAAACTGGCGTTTTATCGCCGCCGACCCTAACTTTTCGGGCATGTCGCTTCCCGCGTACACATGGCTGCACCGACCAAGCCTGCGACGTGAAGTTTTTGCTTGCCAACTCGGAGCCGTCCACACATGGCACATCTGTATGGACCGGCCGTGCGTTGCAAGCCGGATATGTTGATCTGGAGATAATTGGTCTCGCGCATCTGTATTCGGCCCATTGAAGGGAGCGTTTGCTCCCGGCCATCATGGATATCCGCGCACATCCGATCTCATTCGCGTCAAGGCCCTGGAAGGCCGTATGTGCCACCAGATCACGGATGCGACGGTGAGACCGTTTCTCCATCTCCTCAATCCAACTCGCAGACCTCGGCGGGAAACTCCTGGGTTTTGTAGCCCTTGACGTTAGCGATCCGTATTGGATGTTCCCTCGGTAGAACCAATCATGCCCGGTCTATGCCGCTCGCGGTGCAATTCGCGCCTCGTAGCTGCGTCCTTGCACCAAGACGGTCAAAGCGATCCGCGCCAGCTTGTTGGCGAGCGCGGCTGCCAGAACGTTGCGATGTAGGCGCCGCGCCGCAGCCGTGAGCCACGGTCCACACATGGCACATCGCGTCGAATGAATCGCGCGCCCAAGAGTCCGGAATGTGGGGATAAGCGGACTCGCGGCCGACGCCCAATCGACGCGAGTAACCCCAGCCCCGGACATTGGGGCGACTGGTTCCCTGGAATCCCGTGCGGTCAGTGCGTCGCCTCAGTCGGCAGGCGCACCGTAAAGACCGAGCCTTTACCCAGCTCGCTCGTCACCGTCACGTCGCCGCCCATCATACGCGCCAACTTGCGGCTGATGGCGAGGCCTAAGCCCGTGCCGCCGAACTTCTGCGCGGTCGTCGCCTCGGCCTGGCTGAACTCCTCGAACAGCCTGGAGAGCTGCTCCGGCGTCATGCCGATGCCGGAATCGGAGACAGAGAGCTCAATCCAGTTGCGGCCATTGGCGACCTTCCGGGCCCGCAGGGCGACCTCACCTTGCTTGGTGAACTTGCAAGCATTGCTCAGGAGATTGAGCAGGATCTGCCGCAGCCGCATCGGATCGACGGTGATCGGCGCGAGCTTGTCCTCGCATTCGACGACCAGGCAGTTCTTGTTCTGCTCAGCGAGCTCGCGTGCGGTGCCGATCACCTCGTCGATCAGTGGCTTGAGCTCGACCGTCTGCGGATTGAGCTCGAGCTTGCCGGCCTCGATCTTGGAAAGGTCGAGCACCTGGTTGATCAGCCCAAGCAGGTGCGCGCCTGCGCGATGCACGCGGTTGAGCGGCTCCTGCGCCTTCTCGGTGCCGAAGCGCACGGCGTTGGTGACCATCATCTCGGTCAGGCCAATTATGGCGTTGAGCGGGGTGCGCAGCTCGTGGCTCATGCTGGCGAGGAACTGGGATTTGTGCTGGCTCGCCAGTTCCAGCTGGCGGCTCTTGTCCTCGATCTCCGCGAACAGGCGCGCGTTCTGGATTGCCAGCACCGATTGGGCGGCGAAGGTCTGCAGCAGATCGACCGTGCTCCTGGAAAATTCGCCCGGCTGCTTGCGGCGCACGACCAGTGCGCCGACGACCCGATCGGCGCCGAGGAGCGGCACGGTCAGCCAGGCACGGAAACCGGCGCGGACGAGGACGTCGAGTACGGGTGATGCTGGATCGTTCTGGACATCGGGGATCTGGATCGGCATGCGCTGCGCTGCAGCAATGCCGATCGCTGTCTGACCGAGGTGCATGTGACGATCCCTGATCTCGGCGATGATCGCATCGTCCATTCCGTAGGTTGCGCGCAGGCCAAATTCCTGGGCAGCTTCGTCGAATACGTAGATCGCGCCGGCGTCGGTGTTGGAGAGCTGCGTCGCCTTGGCGACGATTGTGGTCAGCACGGTCCGCAGGTCGATCGACCAGTTGACCGCCTGAGTCACATCGCCGAGCGCGCGAAGCTCCTCGACCGATTGGGCGAGCTCCGCCGTGCGCTCCTTGACCTGCCGCTCGAGCCGATCGGCGGCCTGCGCCCGCTCCGCCAGCAGCTCGTCGCGTTCCAGCGTGTTCTTGCGGAAGATCTCGACCACTCGCCCCATCTCGGCGACCTCGTCGCTGCCGGAAATGTCGATCGGGCGGTGGTGGCCACCGGCAGCGATGGCGAGCATACCGTCGCTCAGCCGCATAAGCCGGCGCAGGAGATTGCGGCCGACATAGAGCCAGACGATCAGGATCGACCCGATCAAACTCAAGGCCGCGAATATCAGCAGGACGCGCGCGCTCAGCCGTTGAACCGAGAGCGCCGCTTTGGCCGACAAGCTCACCTCGGTCTCGGCCTCCGATACCAGGTCGTCGACGGCAGCGGTGAGGCGGGCGGACAAATTGGCGTTCTCGGCGATCAGCTTCTCGGCGCTGCTGATCAGATCGAGCTCCTGGGCGCGCACGGCGAGGATCGCGTCCGGTCCAAAGGCGAGCGCACGCACGTGGTCGAGCTGCTCGATGAACAGGGCGCGCAGCTTCGGGTCGAGATCCTTCGCCTTGGCAGCAAGGTCATCCAAGCCGCGGCGCAGCTGGAATCCAACCACCGGAAGGCGGGATTTTTCGCCAGTCGTTGCGGTCTGCACCAGCTGGTCGAGAACGGCAGGCGAAACCGCGCTGCGCGGCCTGCGCCGCCCGGTCGAGCACGATCCAGGCCGCGAGATCGCGCGCCTCCTGCGCCTGCCGACTCGGCGCCGCGCTTGCGCGCCTCGTCGAGCGAGCGGCTGATCTGCATCTCCATGACCTGGAACCATGGCGCGAACAGCCGCTGCGTCGCCTGGTTGGCCTGAAATACCGCCTGCAGGTGTCCGGCGAGGCGCGCGCGGATCTCGAGCCGCCGTCCCACCAGGCCTCGAGCTCCGCCAGATTGGATCGCAACGAGGCGACCAGCAACTGGATCGCGACCGTCGACTCGCCGGCACTGCCGGTGCGTCCGATATCGGTCAGCCCGATGATGAGGCGGTCGACCTCCGGCCGCATGCGGCTCGATATCTCGTCGCGCTCCTTCGTGGTCGCGGCGGCGAGCAGGGCGGGGGTCGAGGCGATGAGCCGATCGGCCGCGCGCGAGATCTCCATCGAGCTGACGACCTGCGGCACGCGGGCATCGATCAATTCGAGCCGGTCGCCGACCTGGCGGAAAGCATAGATGCCGGCGGCGGCGGCAAGAATGGCGAAGGCGCTGATCCCGAAGAAGGCGAGCAACAGCCGCCCGCGGACGCCGAGCTTCCAGCTCCTGAGTTTCGAACCGTCCGCCTTTTGGCCTTCCAATGCCGTCGAGGTCAACCGGCACCTCGGTCGTTTTTCCCGGGACCTTGACACTAGCAGAGATTTTTATGGGCTATTAAAGTAAAATCTCGACACCACGGGGTGGGCGCCGTCACACATCGGTAAGAGAGGCACGGCCATGAGGCGGCGGGATATTCTGGCTGGCGCGGGGGCGTTGGCCGTCGGCGCGACCTCGAGCTTCCCGGCGCCCGCGATTGCGCAGGGCATCCGCCAGCTGAAGATGGTGACCGACTGGCCCGAGGGTACGCCGGGCCTTCACAGCAGTGCGGTCCGCTTCGCGCAGACGATCGGCGCCGCGACCGGCGGCCGCATCAAGATCGAGGTTTTCCCGGCCGGCGCATTGGTGCGCGCGTTCGAGACATTCGACGCGGTAGGGGCCGGCGTCGCCGACATGTATCACTCGTTCGAGGGCTACTTCGAAAAGAAGTCGCCGGCGTTCCATTTCTTCTCGGCCGTCCCCTTCGGCTTCACCGCGAACGAGCTGCTGGCGTGGGTGCGGTACGGCGGCGGCCAGGAACTCTGGGACGCGCTCAGCGGTCAATTCAACGTCAAGCCGCTGCTGGGTTGCAGCACCGGCTGCCAGATGGGCGGCTGGTTCACCCGCGAGGTAAACTCGCCGGGGGACTACAAAGGCCTGCGTTACCGGATGGCCGGGCCGGGCGCCGAAGTACTGCGACGGCTGGGCGCCGTCGTGGTGACCCTTCCGGGCGGCGAGATCATGCCGGCGCTCAAGTCCGGCGCCATCGACGCCAGCGAATGGATCGGGCCCTGGCTCGACATGGCGCTCGGCCTGCACAAGGCAGTGGGCTATTACTATTATCCCGGATTTCACGAGCCAGGCTCCGGGTTTTCGGTCGGCATCAACAAGAGCGTGTGGGAAAGCTTCGACGCGAGCGATCGGCGGCTCGTCGAGACCGTGGCCGCGAGCGAATACGCGCGCTCCTTGGCCGAGTTCAACGCCAACAACGCGCTGTCGCTGCGCAAGCTGCGCGACGAAGCCGCCGTCAAGATCCTGAAGTTCGACGATCCTCTGCTGAAGGCCTTTCTCGCAATCAGCAAGGACGTGGTCGCCGAGATCGGCTCCGGCGACGAGCTTTCCAAGAAGATCTACACCAGCTACCAGCGGTTCCGCGCGTCGATCATGGATTGGGGGGACATTTCCGAACGCGCCTACCTGAACAGCCGGGGCCTCGCTTGATAGAACACATCGAAGGGCAACAGTCATGAGACGGCGCGATATTTTGGCTGGAGCGGGATCAGCCTTGGCCACCGCTTCATCCGCGAGCTTCCCGACGCCCGCGATCGCCCAGGGCATCCGACAACTGACGATGGTGACCGACTGGACCGAAACCATGCCGGGCCTGCTTCCCAGCGCGCGCCGGCTGGCGCGGACCATCGGGGAGGCGACCAATGGCCGTATAAGGATCGACGTGTTCCCAGCCAACGCATTAGTGCGCGCGTTTGAGACCTTCGACGCCGTATCGGCGGGTGTCGCAGACATGTATCACTCGTACGACGGTTACTTCGAGAAGAAGTCGCCGACGCTCAACTTTTACTGCGGCGTTCCTTTCGGGTTCACTGCAAACGAGCTGTTCGCCTGGGTCCGCTACGGCGGCGGTCAGGAGCTGTGGGATGAACTTGGAGGCCAGTTCAACATCAAGCCGCTCCTCTGCCTCAGCACCGGGACCCAGATGGGCGGCTGGTTCAACGACGAGATCACCTCGCTCGAGGGATTCAAAGGACTGCGCTACCGGATGCCCGGGCTCGGGGCCGAGATCCTGCGCCGGCTGGGCGCCATCGTGGTGAGCCTGCCGGGCGGCGAGATCGCGCCGGCGCTCAAGTCGGGCGCGATCAATGCCAGCGAGTGGATCGGGCCCTGGCAGGACATGGCTATCGGCCTGCACGAGGCGGCCCGCTATTACTATTATCCCGGCTTCCACGAGCCGGGTACCGCCCAGACGCTCGGCATCAACAAGCGCGTGTGGGAGAGCTTCGATGCCGGTGACCGGCGGCTGATCGAGGCCTGTGCCGCCGCCGAATACGCGCAAACACTGGTGGAGTTCAACAGCAACAACGCAGTGTCGCTGCGCAAGCTGCGGGACGAAGGCACCGTCAGGATCTTGAAGTTCGACGACTCGATGCTGAAGACCTTTCATGAGATCAGCAAGGAGGTGGTCGCAGCGGCCGGCTCCGGCGACGATACTTCCAGGAAGGTCTACCGGAGCTACCAGCAGTTCCGCGCTCTGATCATGGACTGGAGCGACATTTCCGAGCGCGCCTACCTGAACAGCCGCGGGCTTGCCTAGTAGCGATGATTCCAACTCATCGCGGCGGGGGAGAGAAACCGGCCGACCTTCCAGGCAGGCTCCCACCAAGTACGATTTGGTGATCAATCTGAAAATCGCCAAAACGCTGGGACTCGACCTGCCGTCCACGCTGCTCGCGCGCCGACAAAGTGATCGAATAAAGACGTTGTTTGCTGCGGTGCATGAGTCCAGAAATGGCACTTCTCGGATGTCGGGAGATGTCCGATTGAGTCCGCAAAGTGGCCACAGCGGACTTGATCAGGTCGCTGTCTCCAATCGCGATTTTATGGGTACACGCCCTAGTCTCGGTCATTTAGCCGCACTGTGACCTACGTCACATACCGAGTGACACTCGCTTGTTACGTAAACAAAAAACTGTTCCATCACCGAGAAGGTCACCATGCTTTTACGCGGTCTCGCCGCCGGATTGGTCGTGACAGCTCCTCTTGTGCTCCCCACGGAGCTCTTCGCACGTGGGGAATGGCCGGACAGCCCCAACAAGCATTGGTTTCAAGGCCTCCAGCGGCCCGACAACGACAAGCACCCATATCGAGATGAAAAATCTCGTTTTTGCTGTGGTATCGCCGATACCGTGAAGACGAAATTCAAGGTCGAGCCGGGTAACGAAAAGTATCCGGAAGATCGGTGGTACGCTTGGTTCAATGAAGAGTGGATTCCCATCCCACCGGAAAAGATCGTTCAAGATCATGCACCGGATGGGCAACCGTACTTGTTCATGCTGGCGGACACTGTTCAGTGCTTCGTGCGGCCCAAGGGCGGCCTTTGAGAGGTACGAGACCGCCTTCACTAGGCGGACCTTGCGAGTCAGCACCGCAACTGCGCGCGCTCGATCGTCGTCCGGCTTGCGGCGATTTCAACGCACCTTTCGTTCGTCGACGCGCGTGGCGGTGGCGGGATCGTTTTGGTCGTCGCGCCACGTCGGATGGCGGAAATGGATGACGAAATCGCCGTTGTATGAGACCACCGCCTGATCGAAGGCGATCGTTCCGATGCCGCGCCAATTGCGGAAGGTGCGCCGCTCGCCGAAGAACGGGCCGTGCGTCTCCCCGTCGTCCGTCACCTCGATGTCGAACGTGAGCGTGCGTTTCGGCCGCGGGTCGCCGCGATCGTAGATCTGCGCCATGATCTCGTCGCGGAAATCGAGCCCGCGCCCTCGATCCGCGGCTGGCCCGGCGCCACCGTGAGGCGCATGAAGGTGGGCGCGCGCGTGGGCTCGCCTGGCGCCTGTCCGAGCTCCGCGACCTGATAGAGCTGGCGGATGGTCGGCGCACGGTGAAAACTGAGCCCGGCGGCTGCCTCGCTAGTCACAGTCACATCAGCGCCCATCATGCGCGCGTGCTTGCGCGTTATGGCAAGGCCAAGCCCTGTGCCGCCGAGACGCTGTTAGTCCAAACGCATCTTGAACTGAGCGAAAAGCGACTCTGGAATTAGCTGCCCATTGCAGTGAGGCGCAGCAGACCCCAGGCGATAGCGCTCGAAAGCTCGATAGAAAGCCTCCAGCGCCGCCGGCGTGGGAATACCGATTTCGGGTCGCAACGCCGGATCTTTCAGGGCCAGAGGACCAGCAAAAATGCAAGCCGTATAGTCACACGGCTCGCGTTGAAATTCACGAATGAAGTTTTCCTCTCCATAAGCCCTAAGAAATGGGCGCGCACTATTTGGAACGTAGAATGTTTCTCGAACTGATCCGGGCAAACGTGCAAAGCCGCCCGACGCGATCACGACATCTTTGCTCTCATTCATTCGCCTCCAAGCGACGGCCGGATCGAATGTCGGCGGATATGAATCGTCGAGCAAAATCGTGCCAGAAGAGAGTTCCAACGGATTGATCACGCCGACCCGATCTACGGCCGAGACGATGAGCCTCGTTTCGCGCACCGCACTTGGCAGTCCAGCATCACCGGCCACGACATCGATTGGGCCGTCGAAGTGGAACTGGTCCTGGATTCTCTGACGGAGCGCCTGCGAGTCACCTGCCTTCACATACAGATCGCAAAGTACGAGCCCGCGAGGGTGTGGCAGTGTGCGAAACAACAGCTCCAAGACGGAACGGCCGACGGACCCCAAGCCGACGACGGCAATTCGCTCCTCCTCGAGCCGGCGTCCGCATCGTCTCAGCAAGTCCGTCAGGTTGGCGATGATGGTGGCTGTGGTCAGCGCGTGCCCGGTCGTAACCGGCTGGTTTGAATGCTGCCCATCGCGCAGTTTCAGCGCCTCTCCGTACGCGGTCGCTGCCGGCAAGAGTCCAGTCAGTGTCATAACCCGCGAACCCTGCTGGGATGCCAGCTCGATCGCACGAAAAACCAAATCTCGGGTTTGCTCCGGCTCGAAAAATAACTCGCGCGCCCGGAGCGGCAGCATGAAGGTGCCGACGCGGCCGATTGGGGCGTCGACGATGGCGCTGAGGAATGGCTCGATGCCAAACGCCGCCTGAAGTTCGGCTCGGCCGAGGCCGCCTTTCGTCGCGAACTGTTCAGGAATATAGGTGAGCGCAGCGGCCTCGAAACGTGTGTGCCGCTCGACCAGCAGCGTCGGTTCCAGATAGCGCAAACGGATATCGGCTGCTCGGGGGCTCTCAATCTCGGAGCGCACGCTGGCGGATGCCGGTTCCGGACCCTTGTCGTTCTTGGCGGTTGCAAAGACGCGGTCCAGCTGATCCGCCAATTCCTCGACCGTTCGATTGCCCTGCAGCGCCGAGACCGGCAAACGGCTGTTCAACCTTGACTCAAGCATTGCGGCCAGTTCGAAGCCCATCAGCGAATCAAGCCCGACGTCTCCTAAGGGCCGATGCTCGGGCACCTCGGCCGCTTGGATGCCCAGCACACTGGCGGCTTGAATCTTGATCAGGTCTATGAGGAGCTTGCGGCGGCGTTTGGGTTCTGCCGCGCGAAGCATCTCCGCAAGGTTGGCATCGCCCTGGCCTCCTGCCGCATCCACCAGTTGGCAGAATCTCTTGTCCGAATGGAAGCTGCCAATGGAAGCTGCCATCCGGGGCCAGTCTGCTTTGCATACAGTTACCGAGCACTCGTTGGAGCCAAGAACGCGGGAGAATGCGTCTTCAATGGTTTCGTAATCAAGCGGCGTGAAACCGAGGCGCTCAAAATATTGCTGCAGCCGCTCCGAGCGTGCGACGACACCCATATCTGCAATGGGGCCCCATGCGATCACCTGGGCAGGCCGTCCACGGCGGCGGCGTTCCGCTGCAAGCACCTCAAGTAGAAGGTTCGCCACGACATAATTTGATTGCCCAGGAGCCCCAAGTGCTGCGGCGACGGAGCTTTGCAAGACAAAAAAGTCAAGATCGTCGCACTCGGTCAACGCGCTTAAGTTCCAAGCGCCCCATGTTTTGGGGCGAAGCACACGGTCAAGCCGTGCCGCATCGAGCCCCATCACTGGGACGTCATCGAGCACCATGGCCCCATGGACGATGCCGCGGATCGGAGGCAGGTCACGTCGAATCCGGGCGAGCATGGCTTTGGTCTCATCAACGTCTCCGAGGTCGCAAGCCCGCAAGTGCACTGCAGCACCAAGCGCGCGGATGCCATCCAGGATGGATGTGTCGGACTCCGCGACCTTGCCGCGGCGACTGATCAGGACCAGGTGGCGCGCTCCTGCATTCGCCAGTACGCGGGCGATGAGGAGCCCCAGTCCAGAGGTGCCGCCTGTTATCAAATAGGTAGAATCCGGGCGAACGACACTGCGCTGCGGGTCGCTGACGTGCGTCGGGGCGCAGTCCGCATCCACGCGCAGCACGAGCTTGCCAATGTGTTGGCCCTGCGCGATCGCGCGGAAGCCCTCGACCGCAGCGCGGACCGGCAGCGCACGGGTCTGAACGGGCTGCAGCTGTCCTTGTTCCAGCAGATGCAGGATTCGGCGAAGGCATCCTCCTGCGGCCTCCGGTGATCTTTGCAGCCACAACGCCAAATCGACAGTGACAAATGCCCGATTATCGCGCAGTGATCTGAGATCGATAGATCGGTTCGCAAAGATGTCGCGTTTGCCGAGCTCGACAAAGCGTCCGAACGGTTTGAGCAATTCCACGCTGTGGATCAGCGCCTCGCCGGCAAGTGAATTGAGGACGAGATCGACGCCACTTGGAGCGACGCCGCGAATGCCTTCCGCGAAAGACAAGTCGCGACTGCCAAAAACGGCGTCCGCGCCAAGTTCGGCAACCACAGACTGCTTGTCAGCACTGGCCGTCGCGAGGACCCTCGCGCCCAGCCAGCGAGCGATCTGCACCGCGGCCTGTCCCACTCCGCCGGCTGCGGCGTGGATCAACGCCGTTTCGCCCGCCTTGAGCCGGCCGCACTCAATCAGGCTATACCAGGCTGTCAGGAAGGCGATCGGCACCCCAGCGCTCAATTCAGGGGTCAGCGCAAGCGGCCGAGGCGCTACCAGACGCGCGTCCGCGAGTGCATCGCTTGCCATGCAGCCGGGCGCAATCGCGACAACGGGGTCTCCGACGTCAAAGCCCAGAACGCCAGCACCGACAGCAACAACGCGGCCGGCGCATTCGTCTCCCAGCCACCGCCACTCCGACCGGTCGAGTGGGTAGAGGTCGAGGACTTTGAGGACATCACGAAAATTAATCCCGCTCGCCTCGATCGCGATCGCGATCTGACCGGCACTCGGCGTCAGTGCCGCGCGGCCGTGCCACCGCAGCGCCTCAAACCCGGCACGATCCGTTAGTGACAGGGCATATCCTTCCACTTTGCTTGCGGGGATCGTTCGTTCTGAAAAGGTTCGAAACGGGCGCGGCGCCAAGCGATGTTCAAACCGGCGCCCGCCGCGCCAAGCCACTTCCTCGGCGCCGACCTCCATGTCGGCGCCAATCTGGGAGAGGGCGACCGAAATTTCAGTGCCGGGCTCGAGGTCCGTCATTCCGCTCACCGCCAGCACGCGCTCGGTGATCAGCGACCGTCCCAGGGCCCAGACCGCGGCCGAAGCGATGTTGACATGGTCATTAGCGGCATGCCCCACAGTGGCGCCTTCGGTCACCAAATGAAGACGCAAGTTGGAGCCGGCAAGCTGCTGTATGAATCTCGCGAGGGCGAGCACCGCAGCCCGGGTCTCCTGCATCGGCTCTCCACCGGCCGAACGAAACCAGCAGACGACGTCGCCATCGGTCGGTGTCGTGTCGCTCCAAAGCGCCACGCCATCGCGACCGAACCGATGCGTCAGCTCCTGGGTATCGGTTGCGGTGAATCCGAGAAGCCGCCACGACGACGGCTTGGGCGCGACCGGCTCCGCGGGCTTCGGCTCCCACTGCCAAGCGAGGACTTGTGTGGCCGAGCTTTTGGGCGAGCCCGCCTCGATTGCCCGGCAACGGCAACCTTGCAAGATTGCAATCGGGGCATGGAATCGATCGTAGATAAAAATATCAGCGCCCAAGATGCTGTCGCCGCGATGGGCATTGCGGACTAAGCAATATGCCTCGCTGCCGACTGCTCGGCTCACCTCAATGCGATCGACCCCGATGGGTAGATACAGCTCGAGGCGATCACCAATGCGCAGCAACTCGAGCACCACCTGAAGGGCGGCATCGAGCAAGGCCGGATGAAAGCGATATCGCTCCGCGTCATCGATGGAGAGCGGATCGAGCGCAATGCGACCCCAGGCCTGTTGGCCGTCGCTGCGCAAGCTTCGGACGCAGCGGAAGCGCGGACCATAATGGTTGCCCCCTTCGTCCAAACACCGATAGAGCTCGTCAACGGAAACCTCCTTTCCCTCATCGCTGACCGGGAAGGCTGGCGCTTGCAAAGTCCCTGCTGATGGCAACACCCGAGCATGCGCGTGCGTTGGCCAGCTCTGTTCCGTTCCATCGGGCTCACTCGAGATGACGGTGCGACCGCTCATCTCGTTGCGCTCCACATTCACCCATCGTGGATGATCCACGACCAGCATTCGATCCAGCTCGAGATGGCTGATTGCCACCGGCACATTTCCGAACAGCGCATGTCCGACAGCCAGCATCTGCTCGACGTAGGCCGCCGCTGGCATGACGATGTCGTTACGAATCCGGTGGTCAGCGAGATCGGGCAAGCGCGCGAGGTCGATGTGTGCCTCCCAGCGCGCGCCGGGGCCGTACGTCCGCCGCCCGAGCAGCGGATGGGCCAAAGGCTGAGTTCGATAGCTACGCACCGCTGGCGCTTCGAGCCAATGCCTTTGCCGCTGCCAGGGGTAATGCGGCAAAGATTCATGGGGACTTGGCCCCGGGTAGACGGCGGACCAATTGGGCTCGAGGCCGTGGCACCACGCCTTCCCCAAGGTTTCCATCAACGCCCGCCGCGAGGAGAGACCGCGCTGGAGCGTCGGCAGCACCTCGATTGTGTCGCCCAACTCGGCGGCGCAGTCGGCCGCCATTCGCAGCAGAGTCGGCTGGGGTCCCAGTTCGACTACCAACCGGTATCCGGTGCGCACCGCCGCGGACACGCAATCCGCAAAGAGAACGGGCTCCCGCAAGTTCTTCCACCAGTAGTTGGCATCCAATAACTCTCCCTGCTCTTCCCGACCGCTAACAGTGGAAAAGAAGGGAAGCCTTCCTTTCCGGGGAACAATGTCAGCGAGCGCGCCGAGCAGTTCCGCACGAAGCCCCTCCATATGCGGCGAGTGAAAGGCATAGGGCATCGGCAGTCGATGGACGAACACGCCGTCGCCACTCAAGCGTGAAGAAAAATCTTCGAGCTCGGAGGAATCTCCTGCCACAGTGGCCATGGCCGGCGAGTTGACGGCAGCAATATGCAAATCGCGATATGCGAGAAGCCTTTCCTTGAGATCGAGCACGGAGAGCCCAACTGCGGCCATTCCGCCACTGCCTCGCGTTTTTTCCTGCAGCTGGCTGCGATGAATGACAATGGCGACGGCGTCTTCGAGCGTCAGTGCGCCAGCCCAGTAGGCGGCCGCGATCTCTCCGACACTGTGCCCGCACACGACGTCGGCTTTGATTCCCCAACTGGCAAGCTGCGCCGCCAGCATGACCTGTTGAAGGAAGAGCAGCGGTTGGACGACATCGGTGCGGTCGACGTGATCGGGATCGGGCTGCTGCAGCGCCTCCAGAAGGGGCCGCCCGGCGATGCTCGGCATGAGCCGCGAAATTCGCTCCGCCACGTCCGCCGCCGCCGAGCCCACGTCCGCCAAATCGCCGGCCATGCCGGGCCATTGGCTTCCCTGTCCGGAAAAAATGAACAGGCAAGGGCCCAACTGTTCACGGCTGCGAGCCGCTTTGCCGGCGGCTTTGGCTGTCTGCAGCGACGCCAGCAGCTCGTTTGGATTATCTGCGAC
This sequence comes from uncultured Alphaproteobacteria bacterium, assembly GCA_963712565.1. Taxonomy (GTDB): domain Bacteria; phylum Pseudomonadota; class Alphaproteobacteria; order Rhizobiales; family Xanthobacteraceae; genus VAZQ01. Next base: position 65,027 of record CAVQIP010000018.1, read on the forward strand.
GATCGCGTGGCGATGCGGATGGGCGCTCCGTCGGCGAGACTGCGCGACCGAGCGGCGACGGAGATTCGATTCGTCCAGGGTTTCCAGGAACCCGCGGCTTTCACTCAGAGTGGTCTGCAGCGCTGGAACACTCCGTGCCGACACCGGCCAAAGGATCGGCCCTGCGACGGAGATCATCGATCCGTTCGATTGATCGGGCGGTGCCGTAGCCAACACGGCGTGGGCGTTGGTACCGCCGAAACCGAAGGAATTGACCCCCCCATAGCAGCGGCCATCGGGCGCAACCGGCCAGGCCGCGATCGAGGTTGCGACCCGCAGCCCGAGACCGTCGAAGTCAATCGCGGGATTGCCTCGCTGAAAATGAAGATTCGGCGGGAACTTGCGGTGGTAAAGGGAAAGCGCAAGTTTGGCCAAACCGGCGGCACCCGAAGCCGGCTCCAAGTGACCGAGATTGGTTTTGACGGAACCGATCAACAGCGCGTTGGCCGGCGAACGCCCACGCCCTAGCGCTGCGCCCAGCGCCTCCGCTTCAATCGGGTCGCCGACCGGAGTGCCCGTGCCATGGGCCTCGACCCCACCCACCCATTCGGGATCGACGATGCCGTCATAGGCGGACTCAATCATGGCCTTCTGCTGCGACCCGCTCGGCATGGTGATGCCCGGCGTTTGCCCGTCTTGATTGACGGCGGTGGCTAGAAGGCAGGCATAAATGCGGTCGCCGTCCGCTTGCGCGCGATCAAGTGGCTTGAGAAACAGAGCGACCGCTCCTTCGGCACGAACATAGCCGTCGGCGCGAGCATCAAAAGCCTTGCAGCGGCCGTCTCGCGCGAGCATGGAGGCCTTGGAAAACCCGATAGTAGCTTCCGGCATGAACAGCGCGTTCGCGCCACCAACGATGATCGACTCGCATTGACCATCGCGGATGGCGCGCGCACCAATGTCGAGCGCGACGAGAGACGATGAGCATGCTGTATCGATGACGAGACTTGGGCCTCGAAAATCGAACGCATAAGAAACGCGATTGGCGATGAGACTAACCGCTGCTCCAGTATTGGTATGCAGGTCGGCGTGATAGTGCCACCGTCGTTGGATTTCGCCATAATCCGAACTCGAACACCCGACATAAACTCCGACCGAACGGCCGCGGAGCTCTTCAACGCGCTGGCCGGCATCCTCCAATGCCCGCCATGTTGCTTCCAAGAACCAGCGCTGCTGAGGATCGAGCCGCTGTGCTTCGCGTGGCGTAATGCCAAAAAATGCCGCGTCGAATTCGTCGGGATTGTCAACAAGACCCGCCCAGCGGCTGTAGCTCATACCTATGGCAGCGGCGTCCGGGTGGTGGAACGCGCTCCGGCTCCATCGGGGACTCGGGGATCTCGTCAATGAAGTCGCGCGCCTGCGTCAGGGCGCTCCAAAGAGCGGTCGGCTCTTCGATGCCTCCGGGCAGACGGCAGCCGATTCGAACGATGGCCAACGGCTCAGCTGCACTAGGCACGGACCCGCTTCCTCCATGCTAGGAGGCAGAGACGCATGGTCCTGCAGCGGCCAAGTGAGCCCACCCGATAAGTGCGCAGTGTTCGGTCGCTCCGACTCAACACACGCCCTCATTCGCACTTTCGATCGGCATCATGGAACGGAGCGCCGGCGCAGAGCAATAGGAAAACGACGCGAGCTCCGTCGACATCCCGCAGCCTTGCAAACGAAGGATTGCTGTTTTCCCTTTGGGTCGACGCCTCGTCTGGTTACGAGGCGTGGTGAGCGCGACGCGGTGGGCGCAGATCGCACGAGGCTTTCAGCGTCCGTCACGGCCCGGGACACAAGCGTGAGTAATAGTTTTTGGAATTTGATGTTAAACGGCGGTGACCGGCAACAACATGCCGTCACTGATTTGAATGCACCTCGTCGCCACGCCCATGATTCGATCGTCATGGGTTGATATTAGGACCCCGCAATGCGTTGTCCGGGCTGCCTCGTTGATCCGGTCGATCACCAGATGCCCCGACACACGATCGAGCGATGCGGTCAGGTTCGTCGGCGAGAAGCAAATCCGGCAGACTGATGAGCGATCTGGCGACCGCCACTCGCTGCTGCTGTCCCACCGACAGCTGTTCGGGCCATTTGCCGGCGTGGTCGCCGAGCTCGAGAGCCGTCAGCAATCCCAGCGCCCTCGCCTCATTGCGATGGCGGTCTGTGGTCGCGTTGGCCACGACGCCCGCTATGACATTTTGCAGGGCAGTAAGCGAGCGCAGCAGATAGTGCCTTTGAAAGACAAATCGAACGCGCCGGCGCAGCGCTGCTATTTCGAGGGCGCTGGCGCCTCCCACGTCTGTGTCAAACAGGCGTATGTGTCCTGGTTCCACCCGCCGCATCATGCCCAGAAGCGACAGCAGCGTCGTTTTGCCCTGACCCCGAGGGGCCAGTCAGCACCACAATCTCCCCCTCCCGGATGGTCAGCGAAATATCGCGCAGAACAACGGGCTCATGCGGGGCATACCGGTAGGACAGCCCACTCACGCATGCGAGAATCGCCCCGGATGCCATCGTACCCCTACATCAAGGCTGCTGGATCGATGCGATGCAAGCGACGCTTGGCAAACCAGGCTGACAAGGTCGCAATCAGGATCGTGAGCCCTCCCACCGCAAGCACCCGCGCCGCGGTAAGTTCCAAATCCAGAAGAGTTGCCGCAACGCAGATCTCATAGACGATGAACGACACGGCAACAGCTGGCGGGATCGCGGCAAGCGCCAGTATGGTCGCAGTGCAGACCACCAGCACCGTGAAGAACGAATAATTTGGGATAGCCCATACTTTTCAGTACCGCGTATTCGGCCAAGTTTTCATCCACGATTTGGAAGAGGACCTGATAGATGTAAATCCCGCTGATGAGGAAGCCGATCAGCGCGCCCAAATCAAACAGACGGCGACTGGGCGACAGATAAAAGCGGTGCCACCGATGCCTACTGCCGGGTGCGCCTGTGTCATCACGCAGCCATTCACGTGAAAAACCAAGTGGGATCTGGATGGAGCGGAATTCGCTCGCGACGACGACGATTCCGCCATCGAGCAATTCGATGCAGGCGAACGGCGCTTTCGTAGAGAGCGCTTCGACAGCCTAGCTGAACGAGGACAAGGACGCACCCTCAGCCGGCAATCCCCGGCGAAGGCCACAACGTTGCGGCGAACCTTGGCGCGCGCCTGTCGAAACGACAGCGTAACGGCGAAGCGGAAAAGATCTCGAACTGAGCATCTCCTTCACGGCGCTTGGATGCGCAACGAGCAGTTCAAGTCCCGCAACCGGTGGCAATCGAGCTGCATTCGACAAGGCGGCTTCGACTTCGACAATCCGCCCGCCGGCGCCGGTCACCGTATCCGCCGATGGACGCATTTGCGCGAGCACGACGCTGCCAATCCGTGAAATCGTGCGATGCCATTCGGCGTGCTGACCGCGGAGCGCAAACCTGCACGGATCGTACTCGAGCCGTAAATTCGGTACCAGTCGTCTTCATCGACTTCGGCGACGATCTTCGGAACATCTGACGTTGCCGATATCGATGATCTGCCGATGGGAGGACCAGTTCGCCGGACTTTGCTCGGATCTTGAGGACCGTGCCATCGACGGGCGAACGAATTTCAGTGAGAGCGAGTGCTTCCATCGCGCCCTTGAGCGGCGCCTTCTCGCAGCAGCCACCTCGGCCTCTGCCAGCATGATCTTCGCGCGAAGGCACTTCGGCGACGGCCTGAAAGTTGGGCGCGGGCCTCCTCCAATCTCGCTCGCCGTCCGACCGAGCTCGGCACGTCGGATTTCTCGGCGCCTCGTCTGAGGCGACGCTACGCTGGTGCAGCAACTCGCCGCGACCAAGCTGGGATTCCGCGAGTCCCAGGTCGGCGATTCTGGCCGGCACGGAACGGCTTGCTGCGCGCTGACGACGGACATCTTTGTAGGGGCGACGCGTGAGCTCGAGCCGTCGTTCGGCAACAACGACAGCGGCTTGGCCGTTTCGACGCCGGGCTGGCAGCCCGAGCCCGGCTTGGCAGCGTCGCAACGTATCGGGCCCTTGGCAACGGGATCGGCCTTCCGACACGAAGATTTCGCCGACGGCCGTGGTCGGTGCGATCGAAAACGCGGCGATCTTCGTAAACCCCCGCGCTGGGCTCCGAAACGGCCCCGCACTACGATGCCCTCGGGCGCGGACAACGGCGCCGATGTCTCGCTCCCGTCCCAACGCTCGCGGGTTTCATAAGCTGCGGCAGCAATCTGCAGGCACGTACATCAGCGGCGAATGGTAGAAGTGCGTTGCGCATCAATTTCATTGTCAGTGTCCGCTTATCGGCCATCAAGAAAATTCCCATCCACCGTCGGCGAGCATGGCCGATCAGAGCCTGCAAGCTTAGACCCCGAGGAACCGGGACGCCCGTCCAGAGTGTATTTGAATCGCCGCTTCCCGACCAACTCGAAAGTTGCGTCTGCATGCTCCGGAGGCAGTATTTTTCCGCTCAATCGGCGCGCCGCGCGCCGCGTCCGTTCGGTTTGCACGGAGGTCGGAATGGAGCGAGACGGATAAACGGGACCGACTGGCGATCGGGTACGAATGGGAAAGGTTCGTACTTTCCGGCGCGCCAGCGCGATATTCGGCACTTGGCCGTTGGAGCGGATGCCGTGGAGAAGCTCGTAGTATCTGCTGCTACCAAATTGCCAAATTCGTTGTTCAGCGCTTCCAACACATGGGAATTCGCGCCCGCGTTCTTTACCCCGGCGTTGACGCGATTTGTCCTGAGCTTCGCCACCTCGAAGAAGCGTATCCCGCAATCAAACAGGAATATTTAGCGGTTCGCGAAGACTGGATCCGCGTGCGGCGCTGATCACGAAGTCGACCGACTGGAACACCGAGCTCCTCCGATCTCGCGACTCGGCTTCGAAGAACGTGGCGAGTTTTCTCTTTGGAAGCGATGGAACGGCAAGGCCGCGTGCACCACGTCAAGCGCACCTTTCGTCCGTTGACGCGCGTGGCGGTTGCGGGATCGTTTTGGTCGTCACGCCACGTCGGATGACGGAAATGGATGACGAAATCGCCATTGTATGAAACGACCGCCTGGTCGAAGGTGATTGTTCCGATGCGGCGCCAATTCCGGAAGGTGCGTCGCTCGCGGAACGGCGGGCCGTGCGTCTCCCCGTCATCGGTAATGTCGATGTTGAACGTGAGCGTGCGTTTCGGTCGGACGTCGCCGCGATCGTAGATCTGCGCCATGATCTCGTCGCGGAAATCCAGCCCCGCGCCCTCGATTCTGGGCTGGTCCGGCGCCACCGTGAGACGCATGAAGGTCGGCGCGCGCGTGGGCTCGCCTTGCGCCTTTCCGAGCTCCGCAACCTGGTAGAGCTGGCGCATGGTCGGCCGCTTGTCGACCACGCTAAGCATGATCCCGAAGACCGCCAGGATCGGCATGCCGAAGCCGCGCCGCAACGCCGTCGTGTTCGGAGCGTTGAGCAATTCGACGTCGTTGATGTAGTCGTCGTAGTCACCGCCGATATCTTGCTGGGTGATGAAACTGGCGGTGCGCAGCGGCGCGACGTGATCCGGGTCGACGGTCGGGAACAGCTTGCCCACCAGCGACAGCGACCGGACATGGCCGCGCCGCGTCTCGCGGCAGCAGGTGGAATAGCGCCCCACGACCAAGGCCCGGCTGCCGTTGCGAAAATAGCCGGAATAGCCGGTGTCTTCCGTGATCTGCCACAGCCCGGTCAGGCAAATGCCATTCGGATGCACCAGGCGGCGGAAGCCTTTTCGGTCCGGGCCCCAACGCAGGTCGGCGGCGGAATCGACGGCGCGCTCGGTGGCCTGGCGAAACAGGTAGGGCGGACCGAACGGCAGGATGCCGTACAGCAGGCTGCTCAGCGTGACCGGGTGGACCGGCAGCGGCGGCTCCCCGCGCGCCCCCCATGTTCGTTGGTAGGGATTGGCGAACAGCGCGTCGCGCACGACGGAGAAGCGCGAACCGCCGTAGGCGCGGTCTTCATCTGTGATGCCTTCTATCCCAAACGAACGCGGACTCACGGCGGCGCCCTCACGTCGGGATCAAGTCGCTCTCCATGTCGATGACGGCACGAGATTATTCCCAATCGCGTTCGCGGCAAGCGAAATTGCAGCGCGATGGTTTGCAACTACGGAATCCGAACGCGACCGGCACTTCTTCGTCGGCTCGGAGCGCCATGCATAAGAAGTGGCGCGGCCAACTCGGTGAGGCCGCCAAACGAGGCGGTCCCTACGGGCACTGCGGGCGAAATTCCTTCACGACGTCTTCACACGACAAATCAGGATTGCGCTCCCGGCTTGCGCGAAGCTCGATGATTCTCTCGGCGATCATTGCGTTGGCGAGCTCGTCTCTGTCGGCAAGTCGAAGAGCTATGCAGGCCATTTCGAATGCGACGCCCATGACGCGCCGGGTCTCGGGGTCGTATGCGACGCCATTCAATAGTATGGCGCAGTTTCCGTGCCTGACCTGTTCAATTTTGGACACTTGGGGATCCGACTGCTACCAACCCCCGAGGCACCCGTTCCGCCTTGTCTCAGTACCCGACGGACGGACGAACGGGCCCTTCTTCAATTACAGTTTCCGCCCGCCAATTATACTCGTACAGTTTCCGCCTGCGAGCCGACATCGTCGCAGAAGGAGGAGCAGCGCTGTATGGCCAATCGCCGATGTCAGTGGAAAGATGTACTTCGGTTATCTGATCGGCATTGTCGGTACCGAGCTCATAGCTACGGGGACCTACTGCGCCGACTGATTTCAGCGTGAACGAGTATGCCGGACCGCGGGTCGAGACATGTCGACCCCCGATATCCGAAACGGCAAGGTGTTGCCAACAACGGTGGCCGACTCCGCGAAGGCTCCGGACGGGTCACCGCAACCAGCAAAACAACGGCGAACGCATCTCAGTCGTCTGGTCGAATTCCGTCCGTGATCGTCGGCCTGGTGGTCGCCGCCGTCGCCGCCCTGTCGATCTGGTATCTCGTGCGGCCGGAACCCTGCTGGTGCAGGGCGAGGTCGACGCGACGCGGTTCGACATCGCGGCGCGGGTAGACGGGCGGGTGGCGCGATATTCCGGTCGATCGCGGGCAGGACGTCGCGGCAGGCGCGGTGCTGGTGCGCATCGACAACCCCGAGACGATCGCGAAGCACGAGCAGTCATTGGCCGCCAAGATCGTTTCCGAGGCGCAGCTCGCCAACATCAATGTCGGCACCCGCCCGGAGGTGATCGCCGCGCGCAAGGCCGAGCTGGAGCGGGCGCAAGCGAGCGTGGTCTTGGCGCAAAAGACCTATGACCGGGTCAGCCAATTGGCTGAGCATGGCAATGCCCCGATCGCCCGGCTCGACCAGGCGACCGATTCCCTGCACGAAAGCCAACGTGCCGTGGATCAGGCCCAATCGGCCTACGATCAGGCCGTCAACGGCTACACGCGCGAGGAGCATGAGATCGCGCAGGCGAATGTCGGCAAGGCCATCGCCGACATCAAGGCCGTGCAATCGATCATCGATCAGATGGTTGTTTACGCGCCGGTAGCTTCGCAGGTCTACCAGCGCAACGTGGAGCCCGGCGAATACGTTTCGCCTGGCGTACCGTTGGTGACGTTGATCGATCTCAACGACATGTGGGTCCACTTCGATCTGCGTGAGGATCTGGTCAAGTCGCTGAAGATCGGCGACCGTTTCGACGTGCGCATTCCCGCGCTCGCGATCGCCGCGTCACCGTCGAGGTCAGGCTGATCGCCACCAAGGGCGAATATGCGAGCTGGCGCGCCACGCGCGCCACCGGCGATTTCGACCTGCGAACGTTCTCGATCCGCGCTTATCCGGTCGACAAGGTGCCGGAGCTGCGCCCCGGCATGAGCGCCTATCTGGATTGGCGGCGCGCCGATGAAGCCGGCGCGGCGAAGCCCGGATTCCTGCTGGTCGCCAGACGCGAATGGCGCTGGCTGCTGCACGACCGTGCGGCGCTCATCTTGATCTTCGGCGTGCCGGTGTTCGCCTTCGTGGTGCTGACCGCGGTATTCAGTCATCCGGTGATCCGCGGGCTCGGTGTCGTCGTCGTCGACGCAGATCGCTCGGACACCTCGCGCGCATTCGTGGAGCAGGTGGCGGCATCTCCGGGTCTCAGCATCGTCGAACGCGCCGGCGACCTCGCATCGGCCGCGCGCGCGATCCGATCCGGCGAGGCCATTGGCGCCGTCTATGTGCCGGCTGATTTCGAGCGCGACCTCAAGGCGGAGCGGCGGCCGCAGGTCGTCGCCTTCTATAACCAGCAGTTCCTGACCGCTGCGGGCATCGCCTCGTCCGGCTTGAGCGACAGCCTCGCGGCCGCCGCAAGCGGCGCGGCGGCCCGCACGGCGCCAAAAGCGTCACGCATCGGGGCGCTGGTCGCCGAGACCATCGTGCTGGTCAACCCGGAGAAGAATTACGCGCAGTTCCTGTTGCGCGCGCTGCTGCCGATGGTCCTGCACGTGGTCATCGCGCTCGCCGCCGGCTACGCGGTGGGCTCCGAGTTCCGCCGGCGCAGCATGCGCAGCTGGCTCGCCTGCGCGGGCGGCAACCCGATCGTCGCGCTCGCCGGCAAGCTTGCGCCCTTGTTCGGGATTTTCTTCGTCATCATGCTGTCGGTGCCGCTCATTCTGGAGGGATTGCTCGGGATCTCGTTCAAGGGCGACGTGCCGATGATGGTGGCCGCAGGTTCGCTGCTGATCGTCGGCTATCTGGCGCTCGGAGCGCTGCTGCAGCTCCTGGTGCGCGATCTCGCGACCGGCCTCGGCCTCACCGGTCTCGTTGTCTCGCCCGCATTCGGATATGCGGGCGTGGGATTTCCGGTCTTGGGCATGAACGCGTTCGCGCTCTCCTGGGGCGCGATCCTTCCGCTCCGCTGGTACATGGCGGTGCTGTTCGGGCAGGCGGCGCGCGGATTGCCGCTGTCCAATTCCGCACGACCGTTCGCCGTGCTCGCGGCGCTGCCGTTCTCTGCACCTTGTTCGCCATCCTTCGCCTGCGCGCGATCGCCGGAAGCATAACCCGCCCGGCCCACGCCGGAGCCGGCGCAGCTCCTGCCGCACCGCGCGGTATCGGCGGAGCTTTCACCGCCGAATGGTGGCGCGTGCTCGCGACCCGTGGCGCCTTCATCCTGCTGGTGCTGGCGCCGCTGGTCTACGGCTTCTATTACCCGCAGCCCTATCTCAACCAGATCCTGCGCAAGATCCCGATCGCGGTCGTCGACAACGACCTGAGCGAACTGAGCCGCAACATCGTGCAGACGCTGGACGCGAGCGGCGCGGTCAAGGTGGCGGTCCGCGCCGATACGCTCGCCGAAGCGCGTGCCGCGCTCGACCGCGGCGAAGCGTTCGCCGTGGTCGGCATCCCGCCCGGGACGGAGCGCGACGTGCTCAAGGGCAGCATCGTACATCTTCCGATCTATGCCGATGCGACCTACTTCTTCATGTTCAGAACGATGGGCAGCGGTATCGCGGTCGCGATCAATACGCTGTCGTCCGAGCTCGCCGCGGGCGGCGCGCGCACGGACGGCAGCCTGGTCAAGGCGGCGCTCGTGTCGGCGAGCCCCGCCGACATCCTGCAGCAGCCGATCTTCAATCCGGTCGGCGGCTACGCCAGCTACATCGTGCCGGCGGCCTTCGTGCTGATCCTGCAGCAGATGCTGCTGATCGGCGCGTCGATGCTGACGGTCGTCGCGTTGGCGCAGGGCGTCAGCGGAGCGTTCGCGAGCGTGCTCGGCCGCGGCATCGCGCACCTGACCATCTTTCTGCCCTCGCTCGCGCTCTACTTCATCGTGCTGCCGCGCTTCTACGGCTTTTCATCGCTCGGCCACCCGTTGCAATTGTTCGCGCTCGCGTCGCTGTTCGTTCTCGCGACCAGCTTCATGGGCCAGGCGGTGGGGGCCTGGTTCACGCGTCCGGAGACGCCGACGCTGATCTTCCTGGGCACCAGCCTGCCGCAGCTTTTTCTGACCGGGTTCTCCTGGCCGCGCGAAGCAATCCCCAAGCCGGTGCTTACCGCGGGTTACATATTCCCCTCAGATCTGGCGATCGACGGCATTGTGCGCATCGACCAGCTGGGCGCGAGCCTGTGGGAGGTGGTGCACGACTGGTGGGGCCTCTGGTTCCTCGCCGTCGCCTATTTCGTGCTCGCGGTGCTCTCGGCGTTCCTCGTCAAGCGGAGGCGCCGCCATGGCTAGCCGCAAGGCCGCAACCATCGTCGCGCTTGGGCTGATCGTCGTCGCGGCGGGCGCAGGCGAATATGTCCTGTGGCAGTCCGACGAGGGCGCGCGCGTCGTTGGCGTCGTGCGCACGACCGAGGTCCGCGTCGCGCCCGAGGTCGGCGGCCAGCTCGCGAGCATCAAGGTGCAGAAGGGCGACCACGTGCGAGCCGGCCACGTCGTCGCCGAGCTGTCCGCGCTCGAGCTGACCGCCGCGGTAGGGCAGGCGCGCGCCGCCCTCGCCGCCGCGACGGCGGACCGCGACCACGTCTATGCCGGCGTGCGCGCGGAGGAGATCGCCGCGCTCGCCGCCGAGATCGCCAAGGCGAAGTCGAAGCTGGACTATGCGCAAGCGCAGCTCAACCGTATTGCCTACTTGGCGCGCGGCGATATCGCCTCGCAGCAGAGCCTCGATCAGGCCCAAAACGACGTGGAGGCCGCGCGCGCCGACGTCGCCGAGGCGGAAGCCAACCATGCCGCCGCGCAAGCCGGGCCGACCCAGGAGCAGCGCGCCATCGCCGACGCGCAGGTCAAGGCGGCGGCGGCCGCCCTCGCGGTGCTCGAGCGGCGGCTGGAAAAGACCATCCTGCGGGCGCCGGCCGACGGGGTCGTTACCGTCATTGTCGCCGAGGTCGGCGAGAACGTGCGCGCCGGCCAGCCGGTGCTCGCGATCGAGGAGCCCGACAAGCGCTGGCTGTCGTTCAACGCGCGCGAAGATCTGCTGCACGGCCTCACGGTGGGCGCGACGGTCGACGTCGGGCGGGCAGGCGCGAGCGGACCGACGCCGGCCCTCGTCACCGAGCTGCTCCCGCTCGGGCCGTTCGCGACCTGGCAGGCCGAGCGCGCGGTCGGCGATCACGACCGCAACACACTGCGCCTGCGCCTCGATCCGCGACGCGATGCGAGTGCCTTCGAGCCGGGCATGACCGTGTGGCTCGCTCGATGAACGGCGTGGAATTGACGCCGCGGGGGCGCGCGCCTACCGCGAGTCGCTTGTGCTCAGTTCATGTTTGAGCAGGAAGGGCGGTCCAACCGCCGCCGCCGGTCATTGTTCTTCGCAGGACCTCGAAAATGACGGCGGTCGACCACCCGAACACGAGCATGCCGTTCATTGCCGTTATCGGTCCAATCAGCCGCCAGCGCTCCACCGGAACGACGTCGCCGTATCCGAGCGTCGTGTAGTTCACGAACGCGAAATACACGATATCGGCTCCGGCAGGTGCGGCGTTCATGGCCGCGTAGGCAAGCGACCAAACGATCACGGATGCATGCGCCATCCATCAAGACCGCTACGGTCGCAATCATGACCGCGATCATGTGCGACGTGGGAGGCAATCTGTGCCTCACGGTTGCGATATGTACCACCCGGACGACAGCCGTCATCACCAGGGCATGGATCACGATGTCGCAGAGACTGACGGAAAACCCCGCGAGAATTTGATGAAACATCGGTTTGCAAGCTCCCGTGTGAATTCGGAGACAGGTGCACCCATATCGCGGGCAGCGCCCGTTTCGTTACAAACGGTGCAGTCATTGATTGTTCTCGAAGCCGCTGGTCCTTTGACGGCCTCGGTATAGAATTCAACATCGCAGAAGTTAGCCGGCGGATGTGGGGGCAATCCGATGATCGGTGCCGACCAACCGTCCGTTTTCGGCCTTCAGCCCGCCGCCCATAGATAGACTAGGGTGGCGCTCTCCCCGCTGGGGAGAGGGAGCGCACCGAAATCGCGGCGCGGTCACAGCGTCTCGCCGCGGGCCGCCGTTCCGTATCAGCGACTTGCGATTTCCGGGTACTAGGCCAGTCGCTTGAGTTCTTCTTCGACGGCGGCGGCGGAATGCCCGACGTTCTTCACGGCCTCAGAGAGCCGCTCCTTCGATACATTGAATTTGTCGGCCCAATACTGGACTTCGTGCGGCTCCAGCAGACTGATGCGGCTTCGGTCCTGCGGACCCCTGTTGGTGCGATCGTCGGCCATGTGTTCACTCCAATATGACGCTCAACGCGCTCGTCAGTTGGCGAGTTCCATCGTGACTGGAGGGTTCGTGGGCCGCACGGCCCCGCCCTCACCTCGGGATCGCGGCAAGCAAGCTTGAACTCGATAGCTTGCGACTATGCAGATCTTCATCTGCTGTGGTTGCCGTGGCTCCGCTCGCCGTCCCAAAAATTGTGGCGCAGGGCAGCATCTGGTAACATCGGGCAACCTGTCTGGGGGTCGGGCTCGAACATACACGCAGATAGGAGAATCCTCATGATCAGGTCAGCATGTGCCGTCGCTGCCGCCTCGATCGCGGCCAGCGTTTCATTCTCGCCGCCTGTCCTCGCCCAGGAGGAATCCGACCAACGGCTGGGCACGGTTCATTTCGACACGTCCTGCAACGAGGTTGCGCAGCGGCGCTTCGATCGCGCCATGCGCTACCAGCATTCGTTCTGGTATCGCGAGTCGAAGGAACTGTTCGAGGAGGTGCTCAAGGCGGATGCGGACTGCGGCATCGCCTATTGGGGCATTGCGCTGAGCCTGCTCAACAACCCGCACGCGCCGCCGCCGGTCGGCAACCTTCCGCTCGGCCTTGCGGCGATCGAGAAGGCCAAGGCGACCGGCGCGAAGACGCAACGCGAGCGCGATTTCATCAATGCGATGGCCGCGTTCTATACCGACTTCGACAAGGTGGATCACCGCACCCGCGTGCTCGCCTATCTCAAGGCCATGGAAGGCGTGGCGCAGGCCTATCCGAACGACGACGAAGCGCAGATCCTCTATGCGATCGAGCTCAACGTCGCGGCGCCGCCGAGCGACAAGACCTATGCGATGCAGCTCAAGGGCGCCGCGATCCTCGAGCCGATCTTCCGGCGCCAGCCGCGCCATCCCGGCGTCGCCCACTATCTGATCCATCTCTACGACACGCCGGCGCTGGCGGAGAAAGGCCTCGAGGCGGCCAAGCGCTATTCGCAGATCGCACCGGCGGCGCCGCACGCGCAGCACATGCCGTCCCACATCTTCACCCGCGTCGGCTATTGGAAGGAATCGATCGGTTCCAACATGGAAGCGGCGCGGGCCGCGAAGGCCAGCAACGAAGCCCACGACCAGCTGCACGCGATGGATTACCTGGTCTATGCCTATCTGCAGACCGGGCAGGATGCGAAAGCGCAGGCGGTGATCGAGGAGATGCGCGGGATCAGCGGCTTCACCGAGACGTTCATCGCCGGCCCCTATGCGCTGGCGGTGAGCCCGGCGCGCTATGCGGTCGAGCGCGGCGATTGGAACGCGGCGGCGCAGCTTGCGGTCAGGCCGAGCCCGCTGGCCCACGTCGAAGCCATGACGCACTTCGCGCGCGCTTTCGGGGCGGCGCGGTCGGGCAAGCCGGACGCCGCCAAGCCCGACATCGCCAAGCTCGCCGAGCTGCGCGACAAGCTGCGCGCGGCCAAGGACGCCTATTGGGCCGAGCAGGTCGACATCCAGCGGCAGGTCGCCAGCGCCTGGGTGCTGTATGCCGAAGGCAAGTACGACGACGCGCTCAAGGCCATGAGCGCCGCCGCCGATGCCGAGGACAAGACCGAGAAGCATCCCGTGACTCCGGGCGTCCCGACGCCGGCGCGCGAGCTTTACGGCACGATGCTGCTCGAGCGCGGCATGGCCAAGGAAGCCCTCGCCGCCTTCGAGGCGACGTTGAAGAAGGAGCCGCACCGGCTGGGCGCCGAGCTCGGCGCCGCGACGGCGGCGGAAAAGTCGGGCGATGCCGCCAAGGCGCGGGCGCATTACACCGCCGCCGTCGCGCTCACGCAGAATGCCGATCCGGTCAGGCCGCAGATCGCGCAGGCCCGCGCGTTCGTGGCGACAAGCGCGCGCTGAGCCCGCAGGCCACCGCGATGCGGGAGGACGCGTGATGAAGCCCGCGGCACTGGCGCTCGTCCTGGCGGCGGGACTCGCCGGCGCGAGCGCCGGGTATTTCGCGCTGGTCGCGCCGAGGTCCGCCGGGCGAGGCGACGGGCGACGCATCCGCCGTCCGCCCGGTCTGGGCGGAGGTGAAGTGGCCGTTCCCGATCGATCAATGGGGAAGCGGTCGCGCCTTTGCGTGCAAGGCGGCCGATTGCGGCAGCGAGGTCAGGCTCTATCTCCGCGCCAAGCTCGGCTCCTGCAATTGCACGACCGGCGTCGCGGATGACGCCGACCTCGATCGCATGAGCGACTTCGATCTGGTCGGCGGCGAGGTTTCGCCGCTCGGCGCCGGCCGGCCGATCGCGGTCGCCTGGATGAAGGGCCGCAGTCGCGCCTACACGCTCACCGCCCGCGACCGGCCGGGTCAGTCCGCGCTATCGGTCGTGTTCAACGACCGCTGCGACATGATCGTCGCGACGGCCGTACTCCCGCACGATCGACCCGCGGCGATCGAGCCCGGCGTCCTGGAGTTTCTCAACAGCCGGACCGTGCTGCATTGGGCAGAGCTCGCCTTCGGGATCTGACCTGCCGGTCGGCTCGGATCGGGTTCGCGTGTCCGCTTCTCTAATCGGCCGTTTGGGGTCAAGCGCTTTCAGACTATCCGCCGCTGCAGTGTCGATGTCGCTCGCGGGCTCGCGCTTCTCTTTTCCGCTGCAAGGCGCGGCGCATGAGAGACCTCGCTACCGCTGTGGTCCCGAATGGCGCAGCTCACGCTCAGCACGAAATACGTTACTGTAGACGCCTGCAATCCACCGGCGTCCGCTCGAGGTAACATTGAGATAACCGATAGCGGCCTGGATGTGCGGCGAGATTCTGTTCCAATAAAATTGCGGATATTTATCGACGACGTCTGCTGGCGATTCATAGCCGAGCTGCTTGTTTAGACCAATCTCTTCGAATTCGTAGTAGAGCGCATTGGCTTTTCTCAAATAGTGGGGATCGCCAAGCTGACCGATGAGATCTGCGGCTCGTAAGAGTGACCCTTCTTCGTCAACGTCCTCTTTCTCGTCGGTCGGCGACGAATATGGGAATCGCGTGGATCCGATCGCGCGTGCGATCCGTGCGCCGTCGAGTTCCTCGACTGCCGCAACACGATCCAGCACGAACAGCTGCGACCGTTCAACGTGATATGGCGCAAGCGCAGCATCGGAGCATCCGCGCGGCAGTGAAACCTTCCGGCCAGTCCCATCAACAACGTAGCCATCATCCCCGTCCCCTTTGACGACGCCACGGACATATCCAATATCATGCGCCAGGCAGGCGACGATAAAGTTCGAATAATCGGTCGGTGTCGAAGGCTTCAATAGTGCACGACCCTTGAAGATGTCGTGGCCGGCCAGAGTAACGAGCATCGTATGCTCGACGTTGTGGTAGAGGGCATCGCTATTTCCGATGCATTCAAGCACCAGCCGGGCGGCGAACGGGATGAGTTCCGCCAAGCGCGCATGCGAAGACCCGAACCGATCCTTCATATCGGAGGCGAGGAAAGAGCCCAGGGCTCCTGCCGCTAGCTCGGGTAGCGTAATCATGCATCGCGACCTGAAGGCTTCTTCTACAATAGTCGTGGATCGGTGGTCAAAACGCGAAAACCTCGCAATGAGCATATGTCGGCAGCTCTGCCCCCCGATAGCCGACATTGCTCGGCGCGGTTGGCACGGCAGAAAAGTGCCAACAGCGGCCATTGGCCACGCTCACTCGATCACGAGCGGCGGAAACTTTATTGGTCTTTTTGTATGGACTCGACAAGATGTCTTGAGTGCGAATCCATCAGAACTTTCGTATAGAGGCCCGTCAATGCGGCTTCCAGCGGTTTCCGGTCGATTTCTATGACGGTCACGCCTAAGTCCACTGCTTGCTTGCGGAAACTCGCCTCCCAATTTTTCCATTGGCCGCGCAAAAATATGCTCGAGTCTCGCGCCGCATTTCGAAAGATATTCTGATCCGCGGGACTCAGGCTTCTCCAAGCCTTCATCGACATGATCAGGACGTCCGGCGTCATGGTATGCTCGGTAAGCGCGAAGTAGGGAGCAACGAAGTAATGGTCGGAAGCCACGTAAGACGGCCAATTATTCTCGGCAGCATCGATGAGGCCGGTCGTCAATGCCGTCTTGGTGCGGGTATAGGGAAGTATGACGGGTTCTGCGCCGAGCGCCGCGAACATCTCGACCATGAGATCTGACTGTTGCAGTCGAATGCGTAATCCTTTGATGTCGTCAATCGTTCGCACCGGCCGTCTGACCGTGTAAACCGACCTTGCTCCGGCTTCGAAAAATGCGAGGCCGACGAATCCATGGGGTTCGAGGCTGTGCAGGATATCGTCGCCGATTGCGCCGTCTAGAATCTTGTGGAGATGATCGGCGGACCGGAAAAGGAAGGGCAACCCGAAAATATTCGCTTTGCCGACAAAGCTGGCGAGTGGAGCCATGTTGGTGCGATTAATGTCGATTCCTCCAGTACGCGTTTGCTCGAAGCTTGCTTCTTGCTCGCCCAATAGGCCTCCTGGATAAACGATCATGCGATGCCGGCCTTGCGTCCGGTCGTTCACGAGCTCACTCATGTGAACGAGCGCTCGCGCTGTCGGGTGATCATTCGATTGGGTGTCGGCTGCTCTAAAGTCTCGCGGTTCGGCCGCGGTCAATCCCAAGGCGATGAATGCCAAGGTGATAGTCGCCAAATCCGCGCCATGGACACGGCGCCCTCGCAGTCGAAGCGATGCGCGCCACCAGGATCCGAGAGGCTTTAAGGCTCGTATGATTTTTGGTCCTAGCGGCCTCAGGCCAGCGCAAACGGCGGAGGATCCCACTTCACTTCCTCCAATCCCAGCGTGTCGTCTAAGGAAAAACCAATCCATTGGCCCGCTCTCAGCGACGAATCAGGACATGACCTGCGCATGATTGCAATCGGCCTCTGGTTCGTCCGAATGTTCGGCGACTGCTTCACTTCGCGCCGCTGCCCGCGATAATTCCCCGACCCATCATTTACAGATCAGCACATCCCATTGATATGTCTCAATCATATATTTGACCCCTACGCCTTTACCGAGGCGCGCGACTTAGCACTCCGCACCCACAGAACGTTGAATGCGCGGAAGCAAAACGGCAGAAGTCGATTATGCGGATTCTAGACCCGCGCATCGCAGCTAAAGAGTATGCTTACTCGATCACCTCGTCGGCGCGGGCGAGCAGCGTCGGTGGGATCTTCGACTAGCTTGATGTTGGCGATCCGGGTCGCCGTCGACCAGCAGGTCGGCGAACGCCCTTCTTCCACACGCCGAGTTTGTCGGGATAGAGGTTGCGCGGGCCGGACCGAGAAGTACTCGCCTTCTCATGTCCCACCCTCGGCTCAGGTCGGGTATCGTAATGGTGAGGATTAGCGCCCGGAACGGGTTGGATCGCGAAAGCGGGGTTGAACGTGGCCAAGCCTCGGGCGCACATCGGTGGCGCGGTACCGGATCGAGCGTGACGCGGGCTTGTTCGCCCGTCACCATAGAAACGACAGGAGAAAACCATGGCCGAGCCCGATCGCGATGGGATTTCCGCGCGGCTGTGGAGGCCGTCTCGCCACTGGCCTCACCTAAGCGGTCCGGCAATCGCTGGCTGATGTCCGCATGATCCTCGAAAGCGGCCGTAGAGCGGACATCGGTGGACGTCTCACAAGTGGCCATCAGGCGATATTCGCGTCCGAGCGAGCCAGAGCACTTGGATCAGCCGCGAGTTACCACGTCACGCGCAGGCCGACATTGCCCTTTAGGGCGATGACCAATTCTCCGCTCACCGCAGTCAGATAGCTGGCATCGCCGTAGACGCTGACGTAGCGGGTCAGCTTGCCGGTAACGCCACCGCCGCCTTCGAGCGTGGTGCCGCCGTTGCGCCCTGTCGGGATACCGAAGCTGTTGAACGCGACGGTGTCGAAGCCATTGGTGCCCCACCACACGTTACCCTTGAGATAGGGCTGCCACAGCGCGCCGGTGCTGCCAAAACTCCCTCGCAACAGCGCGCCTGCGCGCCCGGTGAACACGTCGGCGCGGTCGAACTGGATGGTCGCGACCGGGACCAGCGCATCGTTCAACCAGACGCGTTGCCAGATCCCCTGTACCTGCGGCTCGAACGTCAGCCACGGCGCCAGCGCGATCGGATAGCCAGCCTCAATCGAACCCGCGAAGGCGTCTCCCTTCGCCGCGGTGCTAACGCCGCGGATGGAGTTCGGAGTACCATCGAAATGGGTTCCTTGCACTACCGTGTCGATATACCAGTTCGACGGACCAAGATGGGTCCAATAGCCGCCAAAACTGCTGGCATCCAGGTCGACATGACCGGCGAGGGCGCCTTCGAAGCCGTCGACCGAGCCGTGCACGCTGCCGGATGCGCGCGCCTGGGCGACGTAGAAGCCGACATGGTCACTGTGGCCGTTGATGCTCTCCAGCCGCAACAGATCGGCTCCGACCTGGAAGCCCGCAAAAGTGCCATCGAAGTCCGGCCGTGCCCCCTGTGCAAAATGTTCGCTTCTGTGTTGGCCGAACACACGGCCCCATGCACCGACCTTCGTAATGCAGTTCTCATCGCCCGTGATGCTTTTGCCGGCCCATGAGCGATCTTGAGTTTCCCGACTGCAACCGCCCCGCACGAGCAGCTGATCGCCCTGGCGCTCGTTGAAGGTGCCAAGCGTGAGCAAGCCGAGCGTTCGCGCGACGGACGGCACGACTGACATCACCGCGACGCCGGGCTGGAAGAGCGGGATCGGCGGCGCCCCGGGGACAGGGGTGGGCAGCGGCGGCGTTCCGGGCGCCGCCTCAGGCGGGGGGATCGGCGGCTCCGTCGGCGTCCCCGGCGGGATCGGCTGGATTGGCTGGATCGGCGGCGCTACGATGGTCGAGCGCAGATACCAGTTACCTTGCGAACCCTGAGTGACTCCGTTCTTAAACAGGAAGTAGTCAAACGCGCCGGCGGTGATAGAGCCGCCCTGGAGTGAAAACGCCCCGGATGCGGAGCCGGCCGGGTTCAGTACCTGCACCACCAGGATGCCGTCGCCAACGGTCAGCGCGCCCCCGCCGCCGGCGTTGCGGATTGCCATGCTTGTTGGGCCGCCCGTGCCGACCGACGTGCTGTCTACGACCAATGTATCGGAGCGCGTTGCGGCGCCGCCCTCGTT
Source organism: uncultured Alphaproteobacteria bacterium (assembly GCA_963712565.1). Taxonomy (GTDB): domain Bacteria; phylum Pseudomonadota; class Alphaproteobacteria; order Rhizobiales; family Xanthobacteraceae; genus VAZQ01. Next base: position 84,360 of record CAVQIP010000018.1, read on the forward strand.
GAGCACCGTGTCGAGCCTCAGCGTGCCGCCATTGGAGATGAAGAAGCCGGGGCCGGGAACGCCCGCGATGGGGTGCGTGGGCGACAGCGGGCCAAGCACGCCGGTGATCACGAGCACGTCGCCAGCGACGGGGTTGCTTTGCAGATCGATCGTGCCCGAGTTGGTGAAGGTCGTCACCCCGAACAACTGGCCCTGCAACGGCCCGCCGAGCGCCATCTTGTTGTTGGGGTTGCCGAGCGGGAGATACTGCCCCGTGCTGTCCAAGTTCGTGGCACCTGTCACGGCCAGGAGCCTCAGCGTTCCGTTGTTGGTGAAGCTGTTACTATTGTTTGGAGCGTCGCCGAGGTCCGCTATGGCCACCCGAACCGTATCGCGCACGCCATCCCCATCGGTGTCGGCGAAGTGCCTCAGGTCGAACAGGCCATTGTTGGTGATGCTGTTACCGCCGCCGGTGAATTGCACGAAGCCGGTGATGGTGCCGTTGTTGGTGACCTGCGGATCGCCGGCAACAGCGCGGTCGGAGAGCGCCCCGATGCTGCCGTCATTGTTCAGGGTCGCGATGCCCCCGGTCGAGTTCAGGATAACGCCGGCGGCCGGCAGACCAAAGAGATCCGAGCCACCGGTAAGGCCGGCTTGCCAGCCGCCACTGCACCGATCCACCTGATGCGATGTTGACCATCACGTCGACGTGCCCCGTTCGCGACGATCCCGGTGCTGAACTGTCCCGTGGTCGTCACATTCGTCGCATTCACCTCCACCGTGCCGGTCGGCGTTCCAGTGAATACTGGCGTCGCCCGGAATTCGCTTGGGAAGCTTTTGCGACTAAGTTGGTGCGTCGGCGAAGATGCCGATAGCGCCGGAGCCGTTCGTCGTGATTGGCCCGAGGGAAGTCACATTGATGCTGCCGCCGCCGGAAAGAGCAGCGATGCCGATGCCGTTCCCGCCGAACGTCGTAATGCTGCCCTCCTTGGTGAGGGTCACCGTAATAGGCGCGTCCTGAAAGCTGAACGCCCGAATACCGATAACCGTTGTTGCGAAGCTGGAATCTGGAGCCGCGGGACCAAGCATCTGGATTGTCGACGCCACGTCGCCGTTAGCGCCTCATTGGCCGCCGCGGTCCCGAACGCATCGCAGGGCAATGCCCGGCTTCAAACGTTCTCCAGTTAGGCTCAAGACAGTGATGGTCGTACCTGGCGCGGTGTTGACAGTAGCCGAGTTGCCGGCCGCGTAGATGCCATTTGCAAAGTTTCCACGCACGGCGATCGTGCCGCTGGTGTAGTCCACGGTCCCCTTACTCCCCCCGGAGGCAAACAGACCAGTGATACCGTTGGCGGCTGACCCCAGCGCGACGCCCGTCATATCCCCAGCTGCTTTGATGATGGCGGGACCGGCCCCGTCGTTTTCCGCTTGGATGACGGTCGAGAATGTCGTTCCGATGGAGGTCACCCCCGGACCGTTATAGTTTACGGTTGCCGCTAAATTCGGGTTCGAGCTTTGCAGAACGATCGCCCATATCGCATTGGTGCTTTGGGCGCCGGTCACACGAACTTCGGTGTCCGTTGCCGTAATTGTGGCGTTCCCGCTGGCCTGTATTCGCAGCCCAGATTTGTTAGGGGCACTGAAAGTAAGGGTATTGTCGATGAACGCACTATTCACGGTCAGAGTGGCGTCGGCTTCTGGCGTAAACGGGGCCGTGGTGTTCGAAAGGTTGACCGCGTTTGCGATGGGCGAGCCGTTGGGGATGACGACCCGGACACCAGGCTCAAGCGTGACCTTGATGGCGGTGTTGCTGGTACTGACGTTGATGCCGCTAGGATAATCGTTGCCGCCCAGCGTGCAGATAGTGTTGTCGGCGGGACCCGTGCATTGCGCCAGCGCCGGCTCCGATATGCCCAGCGACGAGGACGCCAGCGCAGAGGCCGCGAGAAGCCAAGATTTTCGACGTTTCGCGGTGACGCTTGTCAGCACGCCCAGCTTCCGCTGATTCCCCATGGCTTGCCCCCACTTCGCTTGTCGCCTGCGACCGTGATCCGCCTCCAACGCGTTACACTGGCATGGTCAGACGCGCCTCGGGGATCCATTAGAGCGAAACCGCGGGCGACGACTGTAAATTATACGCGCGTTCGGGCTGCCCGCGTGGTGTCAAGGTACGGACACATCGATTTCAAGAACCTGTTGTACGAATGCCACGATTTCCGTTCATTCGCCGCTTCATTCGATTCACCTCATTGGCGCGGGCGCAGCGGCGGCGGATTGGTGAGGAACCGGGCGGGCCGGAGGCTATGGCGGGCATGGCTGCCCCGGCACGGAAATTAAAGTTCAGTAATACTTTGAATAGCTACGGCTCAATGGGCGACCAATGGGCGGCGGGTGCTACTCATGCAGAGCGGCCCCCCTTGTGACAGTCCACGGGAGGCCCTGACCCATGGCCGAATACGTGTTTGAGGTGAAGGTCGTCGCTCTCGTCCGCGTGCGAGCTTCGGAGGAAAGCCTTGCGCGTCGAGCCCTTCCCTCGGTCCTCGGTTCGCCAAGCACCGCAGAAGTCAGCGTGGCCAATGACAACAACGCCGCGTTCGGCTGGAACGCAACCGTAACCAAGGTCTCCTTGTCTGTGGAAGGTCCCCCTATGCTCGTTGCGATCGACCAGAAGAGAGTCAAGCGGCGACGGCGCTGACGTTGTGCACCCAGACGCCACGGGCGAGGCACGTACGCTTAACCAATTTACTCGCGTAGACAAGAAAGCAAGGCTTCCCGGCTATCGCCCAGCCCGCGCATGGTGCAAGCGCCCCGACCCGCCATCCCCAACGACGGGCCGGGGCTTGTCACAACGCGCCCGGTGAGAGGCGCGTCATGATCGAGACTGCCGGTTTCCCCCGCGCAGCACTGAGATCGCAAGGAAAGCCCTCGGCGGGGGGTTCAATCCTGCCGAGGGCCCCTACCGGGAGCGAGGAACCTTGGGGGGTTCTTAAGCTCCCCGATAAATCAATATCCCGAAGCCCCATACGTCGGCCACCAGCCGTAGCCTTGGGTCTTGATGGTCAGGCGGGCGCGAACAATGTCGCCTTTGGCGCTCAGGTTCTCGTCCCACCCGGTCGGAGGATTGCAAGCCGGGTTGAAGCAGAACGCATTCTCACTCTCGACGTCGTAGTGTTGATATTCGACGCCGAGGATCACATCAACCAGCGGGCCTTTGTAGACCATGTAGTCGAAGCCGCCGCCGGCATACCACCCGCTGTTGCGCGAAGCGCCGTTGAACCTGGAAAGGTCGCAAAGATTGGTAACGCTATTGCAAGTCGCTGTCTTGAGATTGGCCGAAGCCCAGCCACCAGTCCCGAAGATCATGAATCGGTCCCAAGCATAACCCAGCCGCGGACCCACTGTGAACAGGTTGGTGATCTTGTGCTCGAAGAATGTGTTGGCCGCGATCCCAGGGGGAGGAACAATACCGCTCGTGCTCCGACACTCGTTGAAGCATCCGCTCAAAGCCGCCTCAACGCCCAGAACCCAGGCACCCCACTGCCACTGCGCGCCAGCGTGGAAGCCGTAGATGCCATCGCTGGTGCTGGTCGAGAAGTTGTTCCCACTTCCGGGTCCGGTGCCGCCCAAGAGCAGCGGATTCGGGAACTCTTGATTGATCGTGCTCCAAATCCCACCGACGTTGAAGCCGACATAGGCACCCGACCAATCATAGTAGACCACCGGGGCGGGAGGAGGTGCCTTGTAAGGCATGTCCGCCGCCATCGCCGGGCCTGCGATCATCGCCGCAAGCGCCACGCTTCCAAGCAAGAACTTTTTCATAGCTAGGCCCCCCAAGCCGGTTATCGGTGCATTAATCTTACGGCTTGCCGCGCTGCTTTGGCTGTAGCTTTTCGGCAACATACAGATTCAATTTCAAGCGGCGTTCTGTTGCCGGGGCATGGCCGCTCAAATTAGGCCCGATTAGCTCTGACACTGTCCTTCTCACGAAGGGGCGGGGGTGGATCATGGATTTCGCTGGTCTGGTTCTCTGGGCATTTTACGGATTAGGGTTGCTTCCTAGGCCCAAGGAAGATGACAACGAATGGGAAAACTCGAACGTTTGGTGATCTCCTGAAACTTGCGCTCACCTGATCAGGACCGCTCGGCTCTCCGCCGGGGGCCCTTTCATTCTGGCCACGCCGTTGTCCTATTATAGCAGCTGGGGTTAGTGCCCCAGAGTACGCGGCGACTGCAATGTCGTAAGCAGCCGCAACAAGTAGCGGCGTTATTCGATCGCCTCGTCGGCGCGGACGACCAATGTCGGCAGGATAGTGATTACCGAGAGCTTCCTCGGCATGCTATTTCATCGTCGCAGTCCGCTACTGGATCAAATTTGCCCACACAGCCAAATACAAAACCAAGCCACACGCTATGGCAATCAATACTAACCAGATTGCAATTTTCCCCAACCTCGGCACATGTCCGTAGGGTTTATGTCCCATTTGTTTTTCTAAGCGAGGATGATCATCATCCATAACTCTCTCCTATAAAACGCGAGATCATTGATCACTTCGTCGGCCAGTGCGCACGGCCGCCGCGCCGCCAAGGAGGGTGATGAGCTCGCGTCGTCTCACTGCCTTCCCCAAGTCCGGCACTACGCCAAATTTGACTTTTAACTCAGGCTCTAAAAACAGGAAAGTGCGAGCAGCGAAATGGGGGGCAATGTCAAGCTGCGCTGCAAAAATCCTGACCCGCGCATGTCGGTTCGGGGGTCAAAAGGCGAGAACTCATATTGAGCATATGTTGTCCGCTCTGCCTCTTGCGACCGAAGAGCGGACATTCCTGATCGGCAGCTTCGCGCCACAAGCAGAAATCGCACGAGGCCGATATCGAAGTTCCCTGGTCACGAAGCGGGCCAGTCTTGTCCGCTCGCCACCGGGCAATCCAGCTTCGGGACGACGACCGTGCCACCCTAAGCGGGATGGCTGGGCCAAGCTCGGCCATGCGACGAGCAAGTGTGACGGCAATCAATCCTTACGCCGCCAGCCGCTCCATCTCGGCAATGATCGCTTCGAGCTTTGCATCGTCTTGCATCGTTTTCACCGTCGAGACCCGCGTTGTATTTGGGCAACACGTTTTGGAAAAGTGATTACCCGCAGCTTCCTTGTCTTGCACGAATCGATTGTGAGCCGACAATCGATCCTGTCGTGGGCCGGCTGTGCGGCGTGCCGTACGCTGGAGCCGAACGGGGGGCGAGCGAGTGGTGAGACCGCGGCAGTTTGCGCTGGTGCTGTTGTGCGGAACGGTCACCCTCGCCGGTTGGTGCGCTGCTAGGCTCGGCGGCTTCGAGTGGTCCGGCCTCGAGAATACCGCAACGCCGATCTGGAACCGCAGCGCGACACGCGGCGCAACGACTTCGAGTGCTGACGCCGGGCGCGTCGGCGCGTCGCTGGTAGCCGCAATGGCCTCCGTGGCCGCTGTGGCCACGTCCCATCTCAAGCTGCCCGAGCCTGCCGTCGCGCGCGCGGCCGTCTCCCTCGGAGACGGGGCGGCGGCCGATCCCGTATCATCCAAGCTCGCCGTCGCGTCCGCGGCCGTGCCTGCCGCCGATGCGGCGACGGTCGATCCAGCCCGCCGCGAAACTGCCTTCGTCCTCGCGGGCGTTTCCGCCGCCGAGGCGCCCGTCGTCGAGGCCCGTTTGCCCGACTCTCGTCCGACGCCGCCGCCCGAAACAGGCGTGCGGCTCGGGTCCCTGTTCACCTCCGATCCGGCGAAGGAGTACCCGCAGCCGGCCGCGCGCCCGGTTGAAACTCCCGACGAATGCCTGGTGGTCGAAATCTGCATCGACGAGTACCTTTGGTCGCTGTACGACCGGACGCCCAAAGTCGATACGAACAAGGTGACGGAGCGAATCAAGACGACGGTCAAGACGAAGGGCAAGACGCGGACCGTCACCAAAACCATTACGAAATATGTCGTCGCCGACTTCACGTGGAAGGATCCGATCGCGGCACAAAGAGTCGGCATGTCGCTCAAGGAATATGTGATCGGAGGCATGGATCGCGGCTTCAAGCTGAAGCTCTACCGAGCGCTTCGCGCGATGGACGACGCCGGGCTCATGCCGGGCATAACCAGCGCATTCCGCGACGATTACCGGCAATCGATCGCAGCCGGCAACAAGGCGGCGAGCGACAGCTCATACCATGGCGGGAGCCGCCGCGGCGGCTACGGCCACGCGCTTGCCGTCGATCTCGTGAGCGTCAAGGGCGAGACCCGTTTGCAGCGATTCGCCTCAAGCGAAGAGCTGTGGAAGTGGATCGATGCGCACGAGAAGGAGCTTGGGATCGGGCGCCCGTATCTCGATCGAGACCCCCCGCATGTCGCGCCGATCGATGGCAAGGAATATGCCGCCAAGCGTGGCCGGCCGGCTGTGCAAAAGGCAGGATTGTCGACAAAGAAGGCGCAAGCGGCGAAATTGGAAACAAGGAAGCGTCAGGCGGGCGCCGGCAACGATCCCGGCGCATCGCTGCGCGCCAAGCAGGCAAAATCATCCAAGGTGAGCAGCCTTGCAGCGCCGGACAAGCATACAACGTTGAAATGACCCGCGCGCAAGCTTCATGCGCGGGCTTGACCCGCTCATCCGGGCCAAGGATCTCTTCCCCGCGAGCGGCGTCGCGAGTCCTCCGATCACCCACAGACAGACAGGCCGTAATCCCAGCGGCGAAACAGCGGGACCTTTCGCAAGCGACGCGGTTTCCTTCGTTCACCGCATCCTACGCCGGGCTCATTCACTGCAGGGTACCGTCTGAAAACCCACTCCCGGTATTCCGCAGCGCTGTCGCCCATTTCTGCACGGGCCGCAAACGAGCTCTCCCGGTGGCGATCCGTGAGGAGGCGGATAGCAGTTGATGTAACCCGTATCCGTTACCTCGCCGTAGCAGATGAATCGCCCACCTTGGTAGATAGCGGCCGATGGTTGAACCGAATTCGCACTGATCCCGATTCTGCGAGTTATCCGATAGCGCCCACTCGTCGGATAAAGTGAGTCCTCTGCCGTAAATCCTGGCATGTTCATTTCGCACCTCCTTTGATTGGAGCGGACACATTGAGCTGTATGAACCCCCGCAGCTGGTAGGATGGAAATGGCGTCCATGAGCGGAGCCGCATGACTATTTCCGATCCTGCGGGATGGGATATCTCAGTGGGTGAGACTATAGCACCCTGGAGACGCGAGTGCCTCCAGCATCTGGGTGACGGCCAATGTCCGAGCCGGGATCATCAGCGGAAATGCCCAGAACGCTCAAATGATTTCGGGTCTGTTTCGCCAAGCGGACATGCGCGTACAGACCCGGCACGAGGCCGAGGGCGAGCACGATATTGAACCGCGCGGTGAAGCGCGCTATGCCCAGCCACCGCCCGGGAGACCATCCGATGCTCCGGACCTGTGCACTCACGGGTCGACAGGCTGCGCGCAATGTCACGCCCGTTGTTTCGCGCAAAGCGATATTGGCGGCAGCAATCCTCACCAAACTGCGCCTCTATAGGCCCCGCTATGAAGCAGATCCCAATCTTCGTGATCGCAGCCACCATGGCGCTAAGCGTCGGTGCAATGACATTCTCAGCAGGAGGCGCCGATGACGAAAGCTCCCCGATCTTCGGAGTCAAAATCCCCCCCGGATACCGCGACTGGAGGTTGATCTCCGTGGCCCACGAAGAAGGCAACCTCAACGATCTGCGCGCCATTCTGGGCAACGACGTAGCAATCGGGGCCTCCCGGGAAGGGAAGCTTCCGTTCCCGGACGGCACAATCATTGCCCGGCTCGCCTGGAGTTACGACCCGTTGGAGGAAAGCAGCAAAGCTTTTGGCCGTCCCCAATCTTTCGTGGCCGGGCCACCCAAGAACGGGGTTCAGTTCATGGTCAAGGACTCAAGAAAATACGCCTCGACCGGCGGCTGGGGGTTCGCTCAATTCGACAACGGCAAACCCGCCGCCGCGGCGGTGCACAACACCTGCTTTTCCTGCCACCAGGTCGCCAAAGCCCGCGACTTTGTCTTCAACCGTTACGCACCTTGAAGGCCGAACGTGGAGAGCCACGCCAACCCGCTTCCATCGCTCACAATCAAAGTGAAGCATCTCCTTTCGCAGCCCGCATTGAGCGGGCAGCGCTCAAGAATCGGATGGGTTTGCGGTAGAGACTGCGCTTAGAAGCGCATCCCGGCCATAAGTGCCTGCATCGCCATCACCGGGCCCACGTCCGCTCCGGACCAGCAGCCGTTGTTCCGTCCTTGGATATCGTGTCCTTGTCGGTTGGTGGCGCGAGTTCCGTCTGTGGCGCCGGCGCATTCCGATTGCCGAAGATGATCGGCAAGCCGTCTTTCCCGCTCCCGATCATTACGATCTTCGAATTCGTCGACAGCGAGAGCTGAAGCGTTGCCTCAATGCCACGCCAGCGCAGATAGGAATCCGAGATGCCCTGGCTGACGATCTGCTGAAAATCGCGGATGCCTTCAGCCTCGATCGTCTTGCGTTCCGACTCTCTTCTTTCGCGCTCAACACGAAATTTGTACTCCTCCGAAATGTAGTACTGCTCGGTTTTACGATTGATCGCATTGACCACGAAGGTTGGAAGATCGATGCCGTACAACAGCGTGTCATAGAGGGTGAACATGTCCGTTAGCGCGACGCGACCCATCGTCCTCTCACTTGCCTTTTCCAGCGTACGCTGGCGGATCTTTTCCTGAATTTCCTGGCGTGCCGTCGAATAGACCTGCGCGGCGGTGTATTGAGCGATGACCTCGCGCGTCAGGCTGCCGAGTCCGGGTTGTGCTATCACTTGCAGGTAATTTGGCCCGATGAATTTGTGAAGCACGGCAATCGCGTCGCGTTGCAGTCGAAACCGGGCATTGACCGCCGCAGTCAGGTTCACGCCGTCGCTGGAGATGGCATTGTAGGTCTCGGTAATGGATTGCAGCCTCAGATCGTACATGAACAGTTCGTCCCAAGGCCAAATGAGGTGGAGTCCCTCGTCTTTCAGCTGGCGCGGGTCGAGCACGGTGCCGCCGCCAAAGCGTTTCCACAGCACCCCGACGTGGCCGCTTGGAACCGTCACTGCCACGTGAGGGAAGAGCACGATGGCCACAAGCGTTGCGACCATCAGGTAGATCACGGCACTCGGCAGATTGCGGTCGATAAACCGCCGCCATTTGGATCGTGTCGTTGTCGGTGGTGGCGTTCTATCTGACCGGAGATACTCCTTCATCGACAGTCTCCGTCACCTCTCCCGTCACCGCAGGGCGCTCGGCGTGGCCGTTATCATATACCGCCGGGCTGAAGCGGCCATCGCGAATTCGAGGTCATTGTAGGGAGAGGCTTTTAGGGTTCGAGCGTTTTGAGATACGCCATGACATCGCTCACCTGACTGCCCGTGAGCTGATACCGCGGCATCACCGGGTGAATCCCCTCGAGCAGCGGTCGCTGCAAGTCTGCAACCGGATACCTGAGACGTAAGGTGCGAAATGAAGGAGCTGTGGCAAGACGGCTCTGGTCGACCCTGCCGATGGCGTGACAGCGCGAGCAATGCTCGCGGACGAATATCAAACCTCGCCGTTCCGCCGGCGCCAGCTGGGCGAAGGCGGATTGGGCCGCACACAGCAGAATGGCGCTCCAGGCGAAAAGCGGCCATCTGAGCTGAACGGACCATTTTCTCACCATTCGGGTCTCCTCCATTTCATGGACCTGTTGACGCTTCCCTGAGGGCGGCCACATATCCGCGCACGTAATCCACGCCGTGCTGACTCAGGAGGCGCTCGATGCGTTCGTCGAATGCACGTCGGGCCTCGTCGGTGGCGAGTGTCTTGCGATAACCCTCGAACTCGGCCTGCAGCGAGCGATCGAGCATATCCGGTTCTCCAGGACTCCGGTCACCGTCTATAAAGCCCCATGATCGCCGCCTTGGCCAGCGTATTGAAATGGAGTTGAAAGCCGATCACGGCTGCTGACGTGTCCGCCGTTACCGGCAGACCGTCAATTCCGACCGCGAACACCGTGAACAGATAGCGGTGCGGATGGTCGCCCGCCGGCGGACACGGACCGCCGTACCCGGGAGTGCCGAAGTCGGTACGGGTCTGTAGCGCTCCCTGCGGCAGCTTGCCGGTCTTCGGATTCCCGGCGTCAAGGGGAAGCTCGCTCACGTTCGGCGGGATGTTTACCACCAGCCAGTGCCAGAACCCGCTGCCGGTCGGAGCATCCGGATCGAAGCAGGTGATGGCGAAGCTCTTGGTGGCTGCGGGTGCGCCCGACCAGGCCAGATGCGGCGATTGGTTGTTGCCCTCGCAGCCGAAGCCAAAGTCGGCGGACAGAATATGGGTCTGGGCGAGATAGTCGCCGTCCTTGAAGCTATTGCTCCTGACCGTGAACGTCATGCGCTTCTCCCATGGTCTCTTCTAAGGCAGGCCGCCGTCGAGGATTTGAATCGGAAACTTGCACCGCCGAGCAGCATGATGAACTCGCGCCGCCGCATGTCGGACATGGGGGTTTCCCCTCGCGCAGTCGGTCTGCTGCACCTTCAGCCTGCCACAGAGCGGCCGGCAAGTCCCGCGGATGGACCTGAATCATTCTCAATCGAGGTGCTATCCGCCGCCGCCCGCGCTCGAGCCGATGTCCGAGTCGAGTCAAAAGCGGAAAGGCTCGCAGTGAGCATATTCGTTCCGGATCACCGCCCAAGAGCAGACATAGCCGTTGCGGTGCGCGAGCACTTCGTCGCCCGCGAGTGCGCAACTCAGGCACGGTGACGCATACCGTCGTAGCTCGAAGCGAAATGCGTGACCATGGCGAGCGACTACTTTCAGCGCGCGCCTCCCCCATCTATGATATCGATCCGAACACATGCCCCGCCGGTCCGCAGTGCTCGGCCTAGTCGCCAGGGAGGATTGCACCTTGAACAAGCCGACCTCCAGTTTCCAAGGCCGTCCCATCGTCTCACACCACGCCGGCCTGACGGTCACGCGGGTCGGCGCCCACCTCGGCGCCGAGATCACCGGCGTCGATCTTCGCAAGCCAATCTCCGATGAGGTCCGCGGCGCCATCGAGGACGCCCTGGTCGAGAACGAGCTCATCATCTTCCGCAACCAGGACATCAGCTCGGAGAACCTGATGGATTTCGGCCGCCGGTTCGGCGAATTGACCGTGCATCCGTTCGCGCCCCGCGACGAGAACGTCTCGGTGCTGATCAAATTTCGCAACGATGAAACCAATCCGCCGTTCCGCACCGACGTCTGGCATTCCGACGAGACGTTCCGCAAAGAGCCGCCGAAGGCCACGATTCTGGTCGCCAAGGAGGTGCCGGCGATCGGCGGCGACACGATGTTCGCCAGCATGTCGGCGGCCTTCGACGGGCTCAGCGACCGCATGCAGCATTTCATCTCAGGTCTCGAAGCGGTCCACGACTTCAAGCCGTTCCGTGAGCTGTTCGACGAATCCGAGGAAGATCGCAAGAACGTGATGCGCTGGGAGCTGTTGTACCCGCCGGTGGTTCATCCGGTCGTGCGCGTGCATCCGGTGAGCGGCCGCAAGGTCTTGTTCGTCAATCCGCAGTTCACGGTCGCCGATCAAGAACATGGACGAACGGGAGAGCAAGTCGCTGCTCGATATTCTGTTCCAGCAGGCGCAGATCCCCGAATATCAGTTCCGTCATCACTGGGCGCCGCACACGCTGATCATGTGGGACAATCGCTCGACCCAGCATTACGCGGTCAACGACTACTTCCCGCAACGCCGATATATGGAGCGCGTTACGATCAGGGGCGGGCCGGTGAATGGCGTCGAACGCGCCGATCCGGAAAACGTCCGCAAGGCCATCCGGCGCACCACGGGTCGGCCACCCGACAAGCGCGGCAAGCCGCAGGCGCCGATCACGCCGGAAACGGCCAAGGTCTGATCGCGGTCGCAGCAAGCGAGGTCAGCAACCGTGCCCAGTGTCCGTGTCATCGCCGTGGCGGGAGCAGTCATGCTGCTGTCGCCGTGCGCCGCCTCGGCGCAAGCGTGGCCGAGCCGACCGGTCACGATGATGGTGCCCTTCCCCGCCGGCGGCACCGCCGATCTCTTGGCGCGCGCGACCGCGCAAGCCTTGAGCGAGGAGCTCGGTCAGCAGTTCGTCGTGGAGAACCGCGCCGGCGCCGGCGGCAATCTCGCCGCCGCCGCGGTCGCCAAGGCGGCGCCTGACGGCACCAGCCTGCTATTCGCCTCGCAAGCGCAAGCGGCTTTCAACAAATTCATGTTCAAGAGCTTGCCCTACGATCCTGCGCGCGATCTGGTGCCGGTCGTGCTGGTGATCAAATCGCCGATTGCCCTGATCGCCGGCATGGATGCGCCGGTGAGCAGCTTCCAGGCCATGATCGACTATGCCAAGGCCGAACCGGGCAAGCTCAGCGTCGGACAGGCGGGCATCGGCTCCATGGGGCATATCAGTTTCGAACTGTTGCAGCAGAAGGCGGGCATCAAGCTAAACGGCGTGCCCTACAAGGGCGGCGCGCCGATGGTAACCGATCTGCTGGGAGGCCATCTGCCGCTTGCCTCGGACCTGCTTTCCAACTTCGTTCAGCTCGTCAAGGAGAAAAAGGTTCGGCTTCTCGCCGTTACTACCGCGCGGCGGATGAGCGACCTGCCCGACATACCCACCGTGCAGGAATTGCTCCAGACGCCTTTCGAGGCGGCCGCATGGTTCGCCATCCTGGCGCGCGCCGGCACGCCGGCCGACACCCTGCAAAAGATCAATGCCGTCACCAATCGCTACCTGCAGAGCGCCCGCGGCCGGGAGTTGATGGCCAAGCAGGCGCTCGAGGCGGGCGGCGGCACGCCGGCCGACGCCGCGGCGTTCGTCAAACTCGAGCGCGAAAAGTGGGAGCCGGTGATCAAGGCGGCGAACATTTCCTTGGACTAGGGCGCGAAGTTGTCAGCTCAGTCTGTTCGCCGAGCGGGTCTGTTTCGCTAAGCGGACTTGCGCGTCCAGACCCGGCACGCCTGTTCAGTGCCAAGGCCGGACATCACCGCGTTACTCAAGCAGCTCGTGAGCGCGGGCGCGCAGTGTCGGCGGCAAGCCTGCTCGCGGATTTTTGGTTTCATCCGCCCGCCTTCCACTTTGCGAGCGGCCAGATATCGGGAATTTCACTGCCCTTGTGAGTCCAGGGATCGACCGTCCAGAGCTCGTTGGTCTTGCGATCCTTGATCACCGCCGTATTGTGCGGACCTTCAGTGAATAGAAACCGAAACGCAGGCGCGGCAATTGTATGATGCCGCAGCAATTTGAGCTGGCCGAGAATGAGCAGGAGCGAATTCGTGTTGTGGGTCGTATCGATGCAGTCGAACTGTTGAGCGCGATTGCCCACGCCGAAGATGAGTGGGCCGGCCCGCGCCACGCGCTTCGCAGTGCCGGTTATGGGGGCAATGCGCCGTTCAAACCACGCCTCGGTCCGGCCTATGGCAATTCTTTCGGCCTCAGCCGAGGCAGACCCCGAGGCCATGATCGCGGACATCTGGGCGCGATCGCTGCCCGCGAGACCGACCTCGGTGCGGAAGTCGCATCCGAAGCCGTGGCAAATGAACACGCCGGATGGGCTCGGAGGCGCGAGCGACCACTCCCTGAACATGGCCATGACCGCGGGATCAACCTCGTGACCGACAGCGGGTCCCCAAGGCATCAGCAACGCTACGAGTATCATCGCGAAGTAGCGCACCCCCACCCCCCGGATGAAAACCCCTTGACGAAATTTACAAAGCTGCCGACCCCCCGGGCAAGGTGCAGCCGGCCGCAACGCACAGGGTCGTGTCGGTTTGTGGCGAAGCGTGACTTATTTGCCAGCCCCGCCGGCGCGCAAGCGCTCCGCCAACCCGCAGTGATTGAAGTAACGGCGCTTTTTGGGCGGGAAGGATGCAGTCATCGTGCCTTGCGTCCGGACTCATGTACCGCAGCAAACGACATGGACGGGCTATTCGATCACCTCGTCGGCGCGGCCGATGAGCGTCGGCGGCACCTCGAGGCCGAGCGCGGATCACCTGGACTAAACCCGCGATCATGGGGTACTCGTTTGTCTTGTCTATATGGAGCAATCGGGAGGGAAGACCGGCTGAGCCGACCATCGTGGCGGTGGGGCGATCCGCCGCCTGAGCACAACGGCAGCGCCAGAACCGGGAGGTGCGACCGTGCTGACCAAAGCCGAAATGCCGGTTGTCGATTCGGACAACGAGCCCGGCGTAATCAATTCAGCTGTCTATGCCGGCGGCCGGAAGGTTGCCGATGTCGCAATCGAGGAGGCCGGCGATTGGTCGAAACGGCCCGGTCACGTCGTCTGGATCGGCCTGCTCGAACCCAGCGATGAGCTTCTGCAACGCGTGCAGCAGCAATTCGATCTGCATCCGCTGGCCATCGAGGATGCCGGCAAGGCCCATCAGCATCCCAAGCTGGAGCAATATGGCGACGGTCTCTTCATCGTGGCCCGCACCGCGCAGATGCTGGAGGGGCGGATTGTCTTCGGCGAGACGCATTTGTTCGTCGGCCGCGGCTACGTCGTATCGGTCCGCCATGGCGCTTCCGCCTCCTACGCCACGGTGCGCCAGCGCTGCGAGGCCTGTCCGACCGTTCTGTCGCAGGGAGAGGATTACATCGTCTATGCAATCCTCGACTTCATCGTCGACAATTACATTCCCGTTGTCGAGAAAATCCACGCCGAGGTCGAGGCGATCGAGGACACCGTGTTGGCGACCACGCTGACCAAGCCCGACATCGAGCGCCTGTACATGCTCCGCCGCGATTTGTTGCGTCTGCGCAATGCGGCCGGGCCGCTGGTCGAAGTGTGCAACAAGCTCGAACACACGGAGCTGATGCCGATCGATCGGGAGATGCAGCCGCACTTTCGAGACGTCACCGACCATGTGCGTCGCGTGAGCGAGGAGATCGATGCGTTACGCGAAGTGCTGGCCTTCGCCTTCGAAGCGAGCCTGATGGCCGGGCAGGCGCAACACACCGTGACCACACGCCGGCTCGCGGCCTGGGCCGCCATCTTGGCGGTCCCCACCGCCATTGCCGGAATCTACGGGATGAATTTCGAGCACATGCCCGAGCTCAAGTGGGCCTACGGCTATTACCTCGTGATCGGCGTCATTGTCGCCATCTGCGCCACCCTCTACGTGCAATTCCGCCGCAACGACTGGCTCTAGCTAAGCCAGCGCAATGTTCAGAGGCCGCTGCCTGGCGGAGACTGGCGCGTCTTTTTCCGTCGGGGGTGTGGCAAACGCGCGCGCGTTGTCTACGATCCGATGCGTGTACCCTTGTAAGAACCGAGACATGTCAACCGCCATGGGGACAGCAAGCCATACCGCCGCCGCACCGTCGTCCCGACTTGGCGAGAACGCGCGACGATCTATTGCCATCGATTTCAAATTCGACTGCTGCCGCCGATGCCGGCGCCGCAGCGCCCATCGTCGCTGCGGCAACCTCGAGAGCGCTTGCAGCCGCGCGTGCGCCAGCGCTTGCCCTCTCGCTCTTGTTCGCGCCACCGGTGTCCGACGCCATCGATACGATCACCGGCACGGTCACCTCGCTCGTCCCGGCCAACATCGGCAATCCCGGCTTCATTTCCCCCGCGCAGGGTCAGCCGGCCGCACTCACGAAATCACAGTCGGATGCGCTCAATGCCTACAACAACGCGGTAAGCCAGTTCAGGTCGATCCTGAGCCAGCGGCGCGCCCAGATCAATTCGAGACAACAGCTGCCGAACCTGCCGGGACAAGCACTCTATCTTGCCCGCAACAACATGATCAGCGCGTACAAGGATCTCACCGACGCGCTTCCGTCCAAAATCGGAAGGCCCAACAAATTCGGGCTTCCGCCGGCGTACTTCGATGCCGACAACGAGCCGCTGCTCGAGGAGTATGCGAATCTCTTCAACATCATGCAGGCGCCGCCGGTCGATGCGCAAAACTCGGACACTCCGTTCAACGACGTCGTCGACCTGGGAACCGCCATTGCACGAGCCAAGGGCCTCGATGCGGCAAATGCCGAGGCGGCGGGCCGTATCAGCTTGGGCCTGTTCTTCGCCGAGACGAACGGCAATCAGAACATGGGGAATGCGCGCTCGAACAAATACAAGGGAAGTTTGCAGACGGGCGTATCCGAGGATCAAAACGGTCAAAAGAAATGGGCAGCGATCAAGAAGTCGATCACGGCCTTTGATCCCGCACTGAGCGCTCGCGACGACAAAGAAGAGGCGCGGGTCGGCAATTCAGATCATCGATTCAATCACTGGACCGCCGTGAGAGACGCCCTCGTGAACGCACACGCGGACGTTTTCCCGCATATACCGGCGATCGCGAAAGCATTGCCAAATCCGATCGATCAAATGAAGCTCTTCGAGCTGATCCAGATCATTCCCAGTCCGACCCGGTCCGCGCTCAGATCGGGCAATTTGGCCAATTATAGAATTTCCGACCCGACGGTAATGGCATATTTGCGCAACAACAGCATCTTCACCTTTGGACAGGCCGACAGGGCAAAAACATCCGCCACCTTCCGCGAAATTCTCGATGCGATGTGGCTGTTCAATGACAAGTTCGAACGCGCGCTGGCCAAATTCAACGAGATCAAGGCTCGGAAAAGAGGGTGAGTATCAGCGGTTGCCGTACGGCGGCCGGATGGCGGGACGAGATCGGGCGCCTGCGCGCGGCCGTTGAGACGCGTCTCCCTAGCTCAAGCCGCATGGCGAAAATCATCATCGTGCCTGTTGCTGAAAAGTCGCACTCAACAATTTTTCACTAAAACATCAGCCCCAATTCCACCGCCCCCAATCCAACAGTTCCAGGCTCCGGCGCAGGTGGTCGCGGTGCGCGGACCCGCAATTGGCGACCTTGCCATCCGGGCAGCGGGATCGTGATACCGGCGCGCCGCTGCGGCAAAGCCGTTCCGCCGTTCCCGAAGAGAGCTTGGCGCGCGCACCGGAACCAATCCTGTCTGCGAGGCATATGCCTGCATGCAGACTGATCGCGCGTTGGCGCAAGCCCCGGGGGGTGGCGTGGTCGCAAGCCTTGTCGGCGCGATCATGTGTTTCACCGCCGGCGCCGCATCGGCCGAGGGGCCGCTCAAGCTCGCAGGCAGCCAGCTCGAGCCGATCAAATGGACCGAGCTCGCGGGCTGGACCGCGGATGATCATCTCGCCGCCTTCGCAGCCTATCAGGCCAGCTGCCAAGCCTTGCGCAAGGTGCGGCCCAGCGACGATCGCGGACAGATCGCGCAAGCCCTGGGGAATGTGTGCCGCAGCGCCCTGGGCCTGCGGCCGCAGGATGCCGATACCGCTCGCGCCTTCTTCGAACGGAATTTTCAACCGGTCCGCATCGCGCGCCTGGGCGAGGCCGAGGGACTTCTGACCGGCTATTTCGAGCCGATCGTCGCGGGCTCGCGCTTTCCCAATCCCGAATTCCATGTCCCGCTCTACCGCCGGCCGCGCGACCTGGTCGCTGCCGGCTACAAGCCCGGCTCCGTTGCATTTCCGAACAAAGGGGTACGCATCGGCCGCCTCAACGCGAACAACGAACTCGTGCCCTACCACGACCGCGGCGCCATCGAGGCCGGCGCGCTCGATGGGCAGAAACTCGAAATCTGCTGGCTCAAGGATCCACTCGACCTGCTCGCGCTGCAGATCGAAGGCTCGGGGCGCGTGATCCTCGAGGACGGCACGCCGCTGCGCATCAGCTTCAATTCGCACAACGGTTATCGCTACAGCTCGTTCGAGCGCGTGCTCATCGACCGCAACCTCATTGCGCGCAAGGAGATCTCGACGCAGCGCATTCGCGACTGGATGGCCGCGCATCCGGAGGAAGCGGCGAAGGTGCGCGCCAGCAACCGCTCCTACGTGTTCTTCCGCGTCACCGGCCTGTCGAACGAAGGCGAACCGGTGGGCGCGCAGGGGGTGCCGTTGACGCCGGGCCGATCCATCGCGGTCGACCGGCTGCACGAATACGGGACGCCGTTCTTCATCGAAGCCAATCTGCCGATCGCGAGCGTGAAGCCCGCCTCGCCTTTCCGCCGCCTGATGATTGCCCAGGATACGGGATCGGCGATCGTCGGACCGGCGCGCGCCGATCTCTACTGGGGCGCCGGCGATGAGGCCGGCCGCATCGCCGGTCGCATTCGCCATCCGGGTCGCTTCGTCATGCTGCTTCCAAGCGAGCTCGACATGGTCGTGGCCGGCATGCAGATGCCGGTGCCGGTGCCGAAACCGAAGATCCCCGGGACCGAACCCAAAACGCCGGACGGCAAGGGCAATGTAAATTCCGTCAGCGCCGGCGCGATCGCGACGGGCGGGCAGAAGCCGTCGCCGGAGCAAAAATCGAAGGTCCCCGCGATCGAAGCCAAGAAGCAGGACGGCAAGAGCAAAGCGGATTCCGCCAGCGCCGGCGCGATCGCGGCCGCCAGGGGAAAGCCGTCGCCGGCGCAAAAATCGAAGATCCCCGCGATCGAAGCCAAGAAGCAGGACGGCAAGAGCAAAGCGGATTCCGCCAGCGCCGGCGCGATCGCGGCCGGCAGGGCAGAAGCCGTTGCCGGCGCAAAAATCGAAGGCCCCCGCGATCGAAGCCAAGAAGCAGGACGGCAAGGGCAAAGCGGATTCCGCCAGCGCCGGCGCGATCGCGGCCGGCGGGCAGAAGCCGTTGCCGGCGCAAAAATCGAAGACCCCCGCGATCGAGGTCAAGAAACAGGACGGCAAGAGCAAAGCCAATTCCGCCAGCACCGGCGCGATCGCGGCCGGCAGGCAGAAGCCGTTGCCGGCGCAAAAATCGAAGGCCCCCGCGAGCGAGGTCAAGAAACAGGACGGCAAGGGCAAAGCCGATTCCGCCGGCTCCCGCGAGGATTCGAGAGCGGCCGCGAGGCCGGACCGGCAAGCCGCCTCCGCGCGAAAGAGCTCCCGCGCATTGTATTGATCGTGGTCGCAAGCGGGCCACTGGACGCCGCTGCCGCCAGCATCATCCTGACGCCGCGGGCTGCGATGGCGCCTGGTCGAACGCTCATGTTGCCGATCAAGCGCCACCCTTGGTGCCATGCTACCGCGACGGGATGATCGGAAGGTAAGATTGACGCCGGCACGCTGCACTCGACGTCACGAAAAATCTTCTTCGAGCACGCCGCGCTTGCTTTCCTGCTGCGATCGGCGCGACAATGCCGCGGGTCTAGACGGGGGGACGAAGCTCGTGTTGGAGTGCTTCGACCGTGAGTGCGGCGTACTCTGCCTACCGTCCCGACGGCGTGACCGCGGCGCTTGGCATCTATCTTGTCGTCTATTGCGGCGTGGCGGCATGTCTCGCCTTCGGCCTGTATGCCCTGCTGCAGCCCGCGCGCGTCCTCAATCCAGGTTTGGCGGCGTATAAACCGCCTCCCGCGACGGTGGTCAGGTATGACCCGACATTCCGGAGCGAGAGCGTCGCGCTGCCGATTGCACCCGTTGCCGCGATCGCGCCAGAACCGGAAACGACGGGTCGCTCGACCCCACAGCCGGAGCTGCAGCCGACGGTGACGGCGCCCGCGCCGCCGAACACGGGCAAGAGACCCAATCGCGAAGTCAGGATGGAGAGCCCGAAGCGGCGGGGCACGGCATGCATTCCGGCCTATGACAGCTCCGGTGCACAGACGAGGCCCTGCTAGGCGCAGGCATCGAGTCGGCAGCCGTCGAAAAATTTCAAAAACTGGACGGCCGCTTGCAGCGCAGGCCCCCTTCCGCGTGCTTGCGAAAGTGATGTAGCCTCGCCGCAGAGCTGCCGGTGGGACGTGCCGAGGTCCTGTTGTTGCAATGGCAGCGGCGATGCCGTCGGCAGGCATCTCACTCGGACGTTCAATTTCGGCGTCTGTTCGCATCGCGTGCCGCGCTCGATTGCGCGCGCGACATTGCGAACATCAGGGAGGGAACGCGATGAAACTTCCCCGTAGGCAATTTCTGCAGCTGGCGGCGAGCACTGCCGCACTGCCGGCCGCGTCGCGCATCGCGCGGGCGCAGGCCTATCCGTCGCGGCCGGTGAAAATCATCGTCGGCCAGGCGGCGGGCAGCGCGTCCGACATCGTCGCACGTCTGGTCGCGCAATTCCTGTCGGAAAAGCTCGGCCAGCAATTCCTCGTCGAGGTCCGGCCGGGCGCCGCCGGCAACATCGCGACCGAAGCCGTGACCCACATGCCGCCCGACGGCTACACGCTGCTGCTGGTGAACTCGCAGAACGCGATCAACGTCGCGCTCTACGAGAAGCTCAGCTTCGACTTCGTGCGCGACATCGCGCCGGTCGGGAGGGTCGAGAGCGTTCCGCTGGTCATGGAGGTCCACCCCTCGGTGCCGGCCAAGACCGTGCCGGAGTTCATCGCCTACGCCAAGGCCAATCCCGGCAAGCTGAACATGGCCTCGGCCGGCATCGGCGGCCCGCAGCACATCGCGGGAGAGCTGTTCAAGTTCATGGCCGGCGTGGATCTCACGCACATCCCCTATAAGGGCTCGACCCCGGCGGTGACCGATCTCGTCGCGGGGCAGGTGCAAGTGATGTTCGACGTTACGCCGACCTCGCTGCCGCAGATCAAGGCCGGAAAGGTCCGGCCGCTGGGCGTGACGACGACGGAGCCACTGCCATTTCTGCCGGACGTGCCGACGATCGACAGCTTCCTCAAGGGCTACGAGGCGGCTGGCTGGATCGGTTTTGGCGTCCCCAAGGGCACGCCGCCCGAGATCATCGCGACGCTCAACAAGCAGACCAACGCGGCGGTGCTCGACCCGGGCATCAAGCAACGGTTCACCGATCTCGGCGCCGTGGCGGTCGCGCCGAACTCGCCGGACGAGTTCGCCAAGTTCATCGCCGAAAACATCGACAAATGGACCAAGGTGATCAGGTTCGCGGGCATCAAGCCGCAGTGATCCGGGACGCGTTCCGACGCTGTTTCGTTCCGCGAATGCCGGTCGTCGATGACCGGTGCGGGGTCAAAAGCGGAAAGCCTCGCAGCATATTTCGTCTCGATTACCCCGGAGAGCAGACATAGTCGCTGCGTTCCGGCACGTCTGCCTCGTGCCGATTTTGGACATTGGTGCTCGCATCCATGTCATTTGCCGTTGTGCCAACCGTTTGCCGTGATCGCGTCGATGATCCGCTGCTCCTCGTCCGTGAAACGCTGACCCCTGGCCCTGGAATGGACGGCGTCATACGACTTGGGCGCTGCGCGATATCTTTGCGCAGAAGCAGCCGCAGTAGAGAACAGCGCCGCGAGCGGCACTGATACCGCCGCGCCGCCGAACAGCGTGATGAACTCGCGCCTTTTCATTCGAGCAACGCGTCGGCGCGAATGAGCAAAGACAACGGCACCTCCATCCCAAACGCTTACACCGGCTGCTTGACCCGACGATCCATCGTCTTCGGACAAATTCATTGCAAGCTAGATCGACCCGCGGGTCAAGCCCGCGGGTGACGCATGTGGGGAGCTCGATCAAAACCAGCCGGAAAACTCCTATAGCGGGATGACTTTTCTTCGAATCGTCATCCCGCTCTAGCTTTTTGTCGGAGCATGATCTTTTTTCCGAAAACCGGTGCCCACTTTTCGGGATCATGCTCTAGCGCCGATCGCGATCCGCCAGCCGCGCCAATTGCTCGGCGAGATGATCGAGCCCGGCGACGAGCGCCGGACCGCCGCACAGCGTGTAGCGGCCGGGCAAGATGATGCGCCGGTCCGGCGGGTAGAGCTCCGTGACGGCCGGATGGGTGAGATAGACCGCGCCTTGATCGCGCGGCAATTCGATCACGCTGCTCATCACCAGGAGATCGGGACGCATCATCACCAGGCTCTCGAGCGGGACGAAGCCGCCGATGCCGGCGGGCGCGCCGGCGGGCGGCTTGAGCCCGGCCTCCGCCATCAGGGCGGCCGCGAGGCTGGTCGCGCCTTCGGTATAGCCGCCGTGGCCGATCAGCAGCGCCGTCGACGCCGCCGGCCGCGGCACCGCCTTGAGCCGCGCCAGCGCCGCGTCGAGCCGCGCCAACAGCGCCTCGCCGCGCTCGGGATGTCCGAGCAGCGCGGCGACCTTGCGGATCTGCTCGCGCGCGGCGGCGATGGTGCTGACGAGATCGACCTCGACCACGCGAAAGCCGAGCGCGGTCAAGCAGCCGCTGCGTCACCGAACGATCGCGCGGGCCGACCAGCACCAGATCGGGGTCGAGCGGTATCGTCGACTCGGCGTGCCACTGGATGCGGGGAAACGCCCGCGCCGCGCCGGCGACCGCCGACAGCGTCGGATCGGTGGCGTAGGGCGAGAGCCCGGCGATCTGCGCGGGATCGGCGAGCGCGACCACGAGCTGATCGGCGCAGATGTTGAACGACACCACGCGGCGGGGCGGATCGGCCGCCGGCGCGGGGGATGAAGCGGCAAGAGCGAGCCCCAACGGCAGAATTTTTGCGAGCCGCCGGATGACGGCCGCCTTACGCATCCGCCCCCTCACCCCGCCTTCTTCGCTGCACCACCGAGTTGCCCTCTCCCCCGCGGGGAGAGGGCAAATGCGGCGTCCACGCGCAAGAGGCATCATGCGCGGCAAATGCGATCGCCCTGCCCGTGAAACCGGGAGGGGGGTCGGGATCAGCGGGATCTCGGCGCGCGATCGCATCGCGCAATGGTGCCGCGCAATCCGGTTTCGCCGCAAGCCGGAAGTCGGTAGGAAGGGCGCCGGAGGTCGGCGATGCAGGCGGCGCGGCAAGGCGATTGGCGGCTCGAAGCCCTGCTGATCGCGCTCATTGTGGTGCTGGCGCTGGTCTCGCTGATGGTCGGGCCGGCGGGACTGTCGCCCAGGGCCGCGCTCGCGGGCCTCCTCGACGGCGAGGGACCGGCCGGCATCATCGTGCGCGACATCCGCCTGCCGCGCACCCTGCTCGCGCTGCTGATCGGGGCGACGCTCGGCCTTTCCGGCGCGGCGCTGCAGGGGCTGCTGCGCAATCCCCTGGCCGAGCCCGCGCTGTTCGGCGCGCCGCAGGCCGCCGCCGCCGCGCGCCTCGTTCATGATCGCCTTCTCGGTCGCGGGCGCGACCTCGCTCGCAGTGCCGCTCGCCGGCATCGCCGGCGCGCTCGTCTCCATCGGCGGGCTCGTCGCCATCGCCGGCCGCCGCGCCAGCCTGACCGTGACGCTGCTGGCGGGCCTCGCGTTCGCGAGCTTCGCCGGCGCCATGGTCGCGCTCATCCTCAATCTCGCGCCCAATCCCTACGCCGCGCTCGAAATCGCCTTCTGGCTGCTCGGCTCGCTCGAGGACCGCAGCAGCGATCACGTCATCATCGCCGCGCCGTTCTTCGCCGCCAGCTGGCTGTTGCTCGCGGCCAACGCCCGCGCCTTTCGCGCGCTCACGCTCGGCGAGGACGCCGCCGCCTCGCTCGGTGTCGACCTCGCCCGCGTGCGCTTGACGGTGGTGATCGGGGTCGCGCTCGGGGTGGGAGCGGCGGTCGCGGTCGCCGGCTCCATCGGTTTCGTCGGGCTGGTCGCTCCGCACCTGGTGCGGCGCGCGGTCGGCTCCGATCCGGCGCGGGTGCTGTTGCCGGGCGCGCTCGCGGGCGCGGCGCTGCTCACCGCCGCCGATATCGCGGTGCGCGCCATCCCCGCCGCCGACGAGCTGCGCGTGGGCGTCGCTCACCGCGCTGATCGGCGTGCCGTTCTTCCTGGCCATGATCTTTTCCGAGCGGCGCCTGCTCGAAGGAGCACCGTCGTGAGCGCAATTCTGCGCGCGGCCGACGTGTCGGTGCGGCTTGCCGGCAACCTCGTGGTCGAGCGCGCCACGCTCGATCTCAAGGCCGGCGAGCTGACCACGCTGATCGGCCCGAACGGCGCCGGCAAGACCACGCTGATGCGCGCGCTCGCCGGGCTCATCCCGGCCGCGGGCCGCATCGAACTCGAGGGCCGCCCGCTCGCGACATTTTCCACCCGCGAGCGCGCGCGCCGCATCGCCTATCTGCCGCAGGGCCATGCCTTCCATTGGCCGATGAGCGTCGCCGCGGTGGTGGCGCTGGGGCGTCATCCCCATGCCGACGCGCTGGCGCCGCTGACCGCGGAGGACCGCGCCGCCGTCGGCCGCGCGCTCGCCGCCACCGCGGTCGCGCCCTGGGCCGCGCGCGCGGTCACCACCTTGTCGGGCGGCGAACGCGCGCGGGTCGCGCTGGCGCGCGCGCTGGCGACGCAAGCGCCGATCCTGCTCGCCGACGAGCCCACCATGTCGCTCGATCCGCGCCACCAGCTCCTGGTGATGGAGCTGCTCGCCCGCGCCGCGCACGAGGGCGGCGCGGTGCTGGCGATCGTGCACGACCTCGCGCTCGCCGCGCGCTTTGCCGACCGCGTGGTGATGATGGAGCGCGGCCGGCTGGTGGCCGACGGCGGCGCGCGCGAGGTGCTCACGCCGGAGCGGATCGCGGCGGTGTTCGCGGTCGAGGCCAGCATCGCCGACAGCACGGTCGGGCCGATCCCGATCCTGCGCCGGCCGCTGTGAGGCGAAATCTTTCGCGCTTGATCGACACTGCTACGATCTCAGTGCTTGCCTGGTTAGCTATGCTGTCATCACGGCAGAAGCGCGATCGCAACTGTCGATCTCCCCTGCTGGCACCTCACGTCGATCCCGAGACTGCTCGGCATGGCCGCTATGCAAACTGGAGACATTTGTTCACGCGACACTTACTGGTTTTGGACCCGAAAAACCACATTGCAAGCGCGGCGCCGCTGGTGCGGCACGAAGTTTGAGCCTAGCCTCTGGCCAGCGTTAGTTGAGACTACCGCATGGCTGCTGAACGCAAGGATGTCTGGGCGAGCGGTCACGCCTATGAGCCCTATGTCGGGCGGTGGAGCCGCCTCGTCGCCCGCCAGTTCGTAGAGTGGCTCGGCGTGCCACCAGAAAAGAATTGGCTTGATGTCGGCTGCGGCACTGGCGCCTTGTGCGAAGCGATCCTCGTGAACGCGTCGCCACAGCACGTGACCGGCATCGATCCGTCGGATGGCTTCGTCTCGTTTGCGCGTCACACCGTGACCGATCAGCGGGCAACCTTCAAGGTCGGCGATGCGCAATCGCTGCCTGTTGCTGGCGGTTCATTCGATGCGACAGTGGCGGGCCTTGTGATGAATTTTGTTTCTGATCAGGCCAAAGCCGTCGGCGAAATGGGGCGAGCCACCCGTCCCGGCGGCGTCGTCGCGGCATACGTTTGGGACTATGCCGGCGAGATGCAAATGATGCGTAGGTTTTGGGATGCGGCGATAGCCCTAGATCGAAGCGCCATTCCACTCGACGAGGGCTGCCGGTTTCCCGTGTGCCGCCCAGAGTCCTTGGCGAATCTCTTTCAGAGCGCCGCACTCGAGGGCGTGGCGGTCCGCGCAATCGATATCCCAACGATTTTCAAAGACTTTGACGACTACTGGACCCCGTTTCTTGGGGGTCAGGGGCCGGCGCCAGGATATTGCGGGTCGCTTTCCGAAGACCGTCGTGCCGCGTTGCGCGAGCGAATTCGAGCGAACCTGCCGATTATGGATGACGGCAGCATCCATTTGATTGCACGGGCATGGGCTGTGCGCGGGACCGCCCGCTGAGCCCTTCACGACCGCCATTGGCACCAGTCGGACCTTCCGCGGCCGTCGCAGGCACTGAGAGCTCGCGGGAAAAGCAGTAGCGCAACCCGATCAGCCCAGCCGCGCCCACAAAGCGCGCGCGCCGTCTTCTTGAGCCGGGCCGCAAGCGTTGCCGGCTGCTCGTCGTCTTCCGGCAGCCGCAGGCCGACCGAGGTGACGCGGCCGTCCGCCACGCGGTGCGCCAGCAACGCGATCGGTCCGAGCGGGACGATATCGTTCTGCTTCGGCCGCCGCTTGAGCTCGTCGGCCATGTGATCGGCGAGCGGGATGTCGGCGGCCTCGGGCGCGATCGACAGGCCGTAGATCTCCGCCAGCGCGCCCAGCGTCACCTCGCCGGACACGAAGAAGTCGCCGAGCAGGCGCGGGTCGGGCACCGCCGGCGGCGGCATGTCGACGAAGAAGCGGTCGAGCGCCTGCGCCTTCTCCGGCGGCGCCAGCAGGTAGACGTAATCGCCCTGCCGCACCGGATGGGCCTCGGGCGGGCTGAGGATCTTCTGCTCGCGCACCACCAGGGTCGGCCGCGCCCACGACGGCAGCAGGCCGCGCTTGAGATAGGGACTGTTGGCGGACGACCGGATAGCCCACGATCTCCTGCTCGAGCTGACCGGGCAGATCGAGCTCCACCCGCCGCGGCAAGGGATCGTGGCGCGGCAGCGCGACGTGCAGCCGCCGCGCGGCGAACGGGATGGTCCAGCCCTGGATCAGGAGCGAGGTCAGCACGACCACGAAGGCGATGTCGAAATAGAGGTGGGCCTGGGGCAGTCCCACCAGCAGCGGAATCGAGGCGAGAAAGATGCCGACCGCGCCGCGCAGGCCGACCCACGAGATGAAGGTCTTCTCCCGCCAGGGAAAGCGAAACGGCGCAAGGCACAGGAGCACTGCCGCCGGACGCGCGATCAACATCAGGGTGGCCGCGACCGCGAGCGCCGGCCAGATGCTTTCGACCAGGCGCTGCGGCCACACCAGAAGGCCGAGCAGCACGAACATCACGATCTGGGCGAGCCAGGTCACGGCGTCGAGAAACACCACCACGGTGTTGTGGGCGCGCGTCGGGCGGTTGCCGACCACGAGGCCGGCGAGATAGACCGCGAGAAAGCCCGAGGCATGCAGCGCCGAGGCAAGGCCGAAGATGACGAGCGCGCTGACGGCCACGAACGGGGCGTGCAGACCCTGGGCCAGCGCGAGCCGGTTGAGCACGAAGCACGATGGCGCGCCCGCCGAGCATGCCGATGACGGTGCCGAGCACGGCCTGCTCGGCAAGCATGGCCAGCACGTGCTGCCACGAGCCTTCGCCGAGCGCGAGAAACTCGACCAGGATGATCGTGAGCAGCACCGCGAACGGATCGTTGCTGCCGGATTCCACCTCGAGGGTGGCGCCGACCCGCGGGCGCAGCCGCAATCCGCGGGCGTGGACCAGGAAGAACACCGCCGCGGCGTCGGTCGAGGCCACGACCGCGCCGACCAGCAGCGCCTCGGTCCAGCTCATGTCGAGCAGGTATTTGGCGATCGGGGCGGTGATCGCCGCCGTGAGCAGGACACCGACGGTCGCGAGCGTGGCCGCCGGCGCCAGCACGCTGCGAAAGGTGGCAAACCGCGTGCGCAAGCCGCCGTCGAACAGGATCAGCGCCAGCGCGATCGAGCCGACCATGTAGGTCGTGCCCACGTCGTCGAACTTGATGCCGCCCGGACCTCCTTCACCCGCGAGCATCCCGACGATCAGGAACACGAGCAGCAGCGGCGCTCCGAAGCGCATTGCCACCAGGCTCGACATGATGCCGGCCAGGACCAGGAGAGCGCCCAGCAGAATGCCGATGCTGACGGTGTCGAGCGACGCCATGATCCGCGAATCCTCGATCCCCATTGGAAATGCGCGCCCGCCGCGCGGCAACTGCTAATATCAAGCTTTGGAGTGATCGACACTCCACGTCATGGCCGGGCTCGTCCCGGCCGTCCACGTCTTTCGTCGCGCCGATCGGTCAAGACGTGGATGCCCGGAACAAGTCCGGGCATGACGAGTCCGGTATAACTAGAGGTCGCGTCGTGCCGGCCGCCCAGCCAGCGGCGTTGCGAAAGGCCATGGCTTGAAATCCGGTTTCCCCGCTCCCGGGCCGCGCCCGTCGGCCGCCGCCGGCATCGCCTGCGGCAGCGGCGCGGCGCTGTTCTGGGCCGCGGGGTTCGTGGCCGCGCGCCACGGCATCAGCGCCGGGTTTTCGCCGGCGGACATCGTGTTTCATCGCTTCGTCTGGGCGGGGCTCGCCTTCCTGCCGCTGCTCGCCCGCGTCGGGCTCGCCGATCTCGGCGGCGTCGGCTGGATGCGGGGCGTGGCCCTGACACTATCCGGCGGGCCGCCGCTGGCGCTGTTCAGCTATGCCGGCTTCCTGTTCGTGCCGCTCGCCCACGGCGGGGTGATCCAGCCGTCATGCGCCGCGCTCGGCGGGCTGTTGCTCGCGACGTTGGTGCTGAAGGAAAAGCTGCCGGCGCAGCGCGCCGTCGGCGCCGCGGTCATCGTCGCCGGCCTCGCGGTGATCGGCGGCGAGGCGCTCGCCACCATCGGGACGCACGGCGTGCTCGGGGATCTGTCCTTCGTCACCGCCGGCCTGATGTTCGCGGTGTTCGCGACGCTGCTGCGCCTCTGGCGCATCGCCCCGACGCGCGCGGTGGCGGTCGTCAGCGTGATCTCGCTCGTCGATATTCCGATCCACTGGCTCGCCTTCGGCTTCGAGCGCATGATCGCGCTGGGCCTCACCGAAAATCTGGTGCAATTCGTGGCGCAAGGCATCTTTGCCGGCGCCGGCGCGACCTATCTGTTCGCCCGCTCGGTCGTGCTGCTCGGCGCCGGGCGGGCGGCGGTGTTTCCGTCGCTGGTGCCGGGATTCACGCTGCTGATCGGCTTCCTCGCGCTGGGCGAGGTGCCGAGCCTCGCGCAGCTCGCGGGCTTTGCGATCGTGCTGATCGGATTCCGGCTGACGCAGAAGAGCTGAGGCGCCCTCACCCGCCCTATTCCGGCCCCGCGTATTTCCCCGCGGTGTCGGGAAACATCGCCTTGACGATCTTGAAGCGCGAGATGTCGACCGTCGCGTCCATGTGCAGGAACACCACGGCGTCGCGGAAGATCTTCTCCACCCCGAAATCGAGCATCACCCCGTTGCCGCCGTGCAGCTCGAGGCAGTGCTGCGCCACTTTCAAAATCTCCTCCGAGGCGAAGACCTTGGCCATGTTGCAGAGCCGGTCGGCGTCGGGCGCGTTGTCGTCGACCGCGCGCGCGGCGCGATCGAGCAAGGCGCGCACCGCCTCGATGCGGGTCGCCATGTCGGCGATGCGCAGCGCCACCGCCTGGTGCTTGATCAGAATGCGTCCGCCCTGCACGTAGTTCTGCACGTAGTCGGAGGCCGCCTCGAAGGCGCGCACGCCGACGCCGAGGTTCTTCGACGCCTGGATGATCTTGCCCGGGCGGAAATAGACGCCGGCCTGGCCGAGCGCGTCGTTCTCGACCAGCAGATGGTCATGCGGCACGCGCATGTCCTCGAACACCAGCTCGCCGTTGTTCATGAAGCGGCAGCCGATGGTCTCGTTGCAGCGTGCGACGGTGAGCCCCGGAGTGTCTCGTGGTACCAGAAATGACGACGTGCCCTGCAGCATGCCGACCTTCGGATTGGTGTTGGCGTAGACCACGTACAGGCCGGCGTCGTAGCCGTTGGAGATGAACTGCTTGCGGCCGTTGATGACCCATTCGCCGTTCTTCTTCACCGCCCGGGTCTGCATCGCCGCTTCCGGCACGTTGTAGGGCAGCCAGCGGTCGGAGGCGCCGCGCGGCTCGGTCAGGCAATGCGCGAGCAGGAACTGCGGGTCCTCGACCAGGCGCTTGAACCACTTCGCCTGCAGGTGGCGCGGCGCCAGGTTGCGCAGCAGCACCGAGACCTTCCAGTTCTGCACCAGCTTGTCGGCGAGGCCGGAATCGCCGCGCGCGATCTCCTCGGAGATCATCGCGAAGGTCTGCACCTCGCTGCCCGGCTCGAGCTCGAGCCCGCCGAATTCCTCCGGCACGCCGAGCGTGCGGATGCCGACCTTCTCGGCGCCTTCCAGGATTTCCTTCGGCAGCCGGTCCTCGGGCGTCATGATCCATTCGCGCTGCCAGTTGCCGCGGATGAACGGGATGACGACGTCGTCGACGAAATCGCGGCACGATCTGCCGCATCAGGCGCTGTTCTTCGGAGAGCTGGGACATGGTGGGTTTTCCTTGCGGACTTGCCGGTGCGAAGAAACCCTCTCCCCTCTGGTGGAGAGGGTGGCGAACCCGTCGAAGCGCAGCGGAGACGGGCGAGCCGGGTGCGGGGGATTTCTAGTGGCCTTGGCGAGGGAGCCTTGACCAAAGATCAGTAAGCACACCCTCGGGATTCTTCAGAATGTCGAGGTTACCGTATCTGATTACGGTATATCCTTCTCGCCTGTGCCATCGATCTCGAACCGCATCGGCACGAGGATCCGCGTGCTGTCCGCCGTCGGCTTCGACGATCAGCTTGTGGCGAAGACAAACGAAATCGGCGATGTAGGGTCCAATCGGAAATTGGCGGCGGAACTTTGCACCGCCCAGGCGCCGGTCGCGAAGCAGCAGCCAAAGCTTTTTCTCAGCATCTGTCGGCTCGCGACGCATGTCGCGGGCGCGCACCGTAGCAAGCGGACGACGCTCGAATTTCACCATTCGCGCCCCCTGCCCCCTCACCCGGCTCGCTTCGCTCGCCACCCTCTCCCCCGAAGGGGAGAGGGTTTCATCGCACCTGCGCCGGCAATCAGGACTACGCCGCCTTGCGGCTGGCCAGGAATTCGCCCATGCGGTCGAGCGCGCGCAGGATGTTCGCGGTCGAGTTGGCGTAGCTGAGCCGCACGTAGCCCTCGCCCAGGATGCCGAAGTCCGGGCCGCCGATGATGGCGACGCCGGCGTCCTCAAGGAGCGCGGTGGCGAGCGCCTTCGCCTTCCAGCCCGTGCGCTTGATGTTGGGGAAGGCGTAGAACGCGCCCTTGGGCGTGGCGCAGGACACGCCCGGCAATCCGGTTCAATCCTTCGACCACGACCTTCCGCCGCTGGTCGAACTCCGCCACCATCTTCGCCACCTCGTCCTGCGGGCCCTTGAGCGCCGCGAGCCCGGCATATTGCGCCGAGGCGTTGACGCAGGAATGCAGGTTCACCGCGAGCTTGCGCGCATAGTCGTAGAGCTTGCCCGGCCAGATCGCGTAGCCGAGCCGCCAGCCGGTCATGGCGTAGGTCTTGGACCAGCCGTTGAGCAGGATCAGCCGGTCGCGGATCGACGGATAGGACAGCAGGCACACATGGGTCTCGCCGTCGTAGACCATGTGGTCGTAGATCTCGTCCGACATGATCGCGACGTCGGGAAATTTCTCCAGCCCGGCGACGAGCTTGTCGACCTCGCGCTTGCCGCGTGACGCCGCCGGTCGGATTGGCCGGCGAGTTGACGATGAGGAGCCGCGTCTGCGGCGTGATCAGCTTGAGGGTCTCCTCGGCCGAGAACGCGAAATTGTTCTCCTCGCGGATCGGCACCGGAATCGGCCGCGCGCCGGTATATTCGATCATCGAGCGGTAGATCGGAAAGCCGGGATCGGGATAGAGGATGTCGGCGCCCGGCTCGCCGAACATCAGGATCGACATGAACATCGTCGGCTTGCCGCCCGGCAGGATCATCACCTCGTCGGGCGACACCGCGACCTTGAAGCGCTTGCCGAGATCGGCGGCGACCGCCTCGCGCAGCGGCGGAATGCCGACCGCCGGCGTGTAGCCGTGGTGGCCGTCGCGCAGCGCCTTGATCGCGGCCTCGACGATGAAGTCGGGCGTGCGGAAATCGGGCTGGCCGATGCCGAGATTGATGATGTCGCGGCCCTGCGCCGAGAGCGCGTTGGCGCGCGCCAGCACGGCGAAGGCGTTCTCCTCGCCGATGCGGTCGAAGGCGGGGACGGTTCTCAGCATGGGGGTCACTTCTCAAGTAGGCGAATGGCGAGTAGCGAATAGCGAATAGTTTGCCGGTGGTCGCAAACTGTTCCTACTCGCTATTCCGCTATTCGCTACTCGCTATTCGCTATCGTATCACGCCCGGCGCACCATCGCCGGGGTGAGGTGCTTGATCGAGGGCGCGCCGACCTGCTGCATCATGGCGTAGGTCTCGATGCGCAGGAGCTCGAGCACGCGCTCGACGCCGGCCTGCCCGAACGCGCCGAGGCCCCAGATATAGGGCCGCCCGACGCACACGGCGGTGGCGCCGATGCACATCGCCTTGACCACGTCGGAGCCGCGGCGGAAGCCGGAATCGACCAGGATCGGCATGCGGCCCTTCACCGCTTCGACGATTTCCGGCAGCGCGTCGATGGTCGAGCGCCCGCTGTCCTCGCTGCGCGCGCCGTGGTTGGAGACGATGATGCCGTCGAGGCCGGCATCGGCGGCGAGCACCGCGTCCTCCCAGGCCAGAATGCCCTTGGCCAGGATCTTCATCTTGGTGAGATCGCGCAGCCGCTTGAAGAAGTCCCAGGTCATGGCCGACGACTGGGTGTTGGTCAGGCCGGTGAGGTCGACGCCTTGATACATCGCCCTGGTGCGCAGGTTGGCTTGCAGGCTCGAGCGGTCGTGGCACTCCGAGCAGTTGCGGGTATCGCTCGGACGCAGGCGGAACAGGGTCTCCTGGTTGCGGCCGCCCGAGCGATCGACCGTGACCGCGACCGCGAGGCAGCCGGCCTTCTCCGCGCGCCTGACAAAGTGCTCGGCCACCTCCCACTTGTTGGTGGCGTAGAGCTGGTACCAGATCGGCGCGCCGCGCGCGGCGGTCACGTCCTCGACGCCGGTGCTGGTGGCGGTCGAGAGAATCTGCAGATGGTTTCCGGCCTTGGCGCCGCGCGCGCTGGCGAGCTCGCCCTCGTTGTGGAACGAGCGCTGCCCGCCGACCGGCGCGAGCACGATCGGGCTCGGATATTTCACGCCGAGAATGTCGGTCGACATGTCGACCTTGCTGACGTCGACCAGCCGGCGCGGACGCAGCTGGAACTTGAGAAAGCCTTCGCGGTTGGCGCGCAGCGTGACCTCGTCGTCGATGCCGGAGGCCATGTAGCCGAAATGCGCCGGCGGCACGTTCTTGCGGCACACCGGCTCCATGTCGAAGACGTTGATCGCCTCCTTGGGCGACTTGATCAGGTCTTCCGCCCGCATCGGCGCCCACATCAGCGGGTCCGGAAGCTTGGTTCCCGGCGTCGGCCCCTCGCCGGCGAAGGCTTCGAGCCCGCCGGCCGCGAGCAGCGGGCTTCCGGCCAGGAACTGCAGGAACTTGCGACGGCTGGCGGCTTGATCGGCAAATGACGGCATGGCGGGCCTCCCTCAAGAGCAATGGGCCGGCGCCGTCAGCTCTTTCGGCTGGCATGCACGCGGCACCCGGTCCATCCTACACCGCCGAATGCCTCAGACAATCGGGGTCGCCATGTCCGCGCTGCGGTCGAATCACGAAAGAGCTCCGCAATGACCACCGTCGCCGAAAAACGCGCAACGTTCCGCAAGTTGCACCAGGCCGGATGCTTCGTCATCCCCAATCCGTGGGACGTGGGCACCGCGCGCTACCTGCAAGGCCTCGGCTTCAAGGCGCTGGCCTCGACCAGCGCCGGATTTGCCTTCGCGCAGGGGCTGTCCGACGGCGCGGCGTCGCGCGAGATGATGCTTGCGCATCTGCGCGAGCTCTGCGCCGCGACCGACGTGCCGGTGAATGCGGACTTCGAGGGCGGCTATGCCGACGCGCCCGAGGGCGTG
Source organism: uncultured Alphaproteobacteria bacterium (assembly GCA_963712565.1). Classification (GTDB taxonomy): domain Bacteria; phylum Pseudomonadota; class Alphaproteobacteria; order Rhizobiales; family Xanthobacteraceae; genus VAZQ01. Next base: position 117,749 of record CAVQIP010000018.1, read on the forward strand.
GCCGCGAGCGTCAAGCTGTGCGTCGACACCGGCGTGGCGGGGCTGTCGATCGAGGATTCGACCTCGGATCCGGCGATCCCGCTCTACGACTTCGACTTCGCGCTCGCGCGCGTGCGCGCCGCGCGCGCCGCGATCGACCAGGCCGGCGGCGACGTGCTGTTCACCGGGCGCAGCGAGGGCTTCATCCGCGGACGTCCCGATCTCGACGAGACCATCCGCCGGCTCAAGGCCTATTCCGCGGCCGGCGCCGATTGCCTGTACGCGCCCGGCATCAAGACGCGCGAGCAGATCACCGCCGTGGTGCAGGCGGTGGCGCCCAAGCCGGTGAATTTCCTGATGTCGGCGGCGACCAACTTCACAGTCAACGACCTCGCCGCGATGGGCGTGCGCCGCATCAGCGTCGGCGGAACGCTGGCGCGCGTGGCGTGGACCGCGCTCGTCCGCTCGGCCCGCGAGATCGCGGAGCAAGGCAGGTTCGACAGTTTCAACGGCACGATGGCGAATGCCGAGCTCAACGCCTTCTTCCGCGACGACATGAAGAAGCGATGACGGCGGCGTCGCAGCCGCATCCGGTCACCGGCCAACCGGTCGGCCCGCCGGTCGATGCCACGCCGGCGCGGCGTCCCGGACCGGTGACGCTCGAGGGCCGCTACGGGCGGGTCGAGCGGCTGGCGCAGCATCATGCCGCGGCCTTGTGGGAGGCGGTCCAAGGGCACGACCACATCTGGACCTACATGTCCTTCTACGGTCCATTCCCAGGTTTTTCGGCGTTCTCCGAATGGCTGGCCGGCCGCGCGAAGCTCGACGACCCCTATTCCTATGCGATCACGGACCGATCCGGTCAGGCGGTCGGCATCGCCACGCTGATGGAAATCCATCCGGCCATGCGCGTCATCGAGGTCGGCCATATCGTGTATTCGCCCGCCTTGCAGCGCACGCCGCTCGGGACCGAGGCGCAGTACCTGCTCGCCCGCTACGCCTTCGAGACGCTCGGCTATCGGCGCTACGAATGGAAATGCAACGCGCTCAACGCGCCGTCGCGGCAGGCGGCGCTGCGCTATGGCTTCGTATTCGAAGGCGTGCTGCGTCAACACATGATCGCGAAGGGACGCAGCCGCGACACGGCGTATTATTCGATACTCGACAGCGAATGGCCGGCGCGCAAGGCCGCCTTCGAGCGCTGGCTCGCGCCGGACAATTTCGACGCGTCGGGCCGCCAGCGCGTGAGCTTGCGCGCATTGAACGGCGCCCGGTCGCGGGCGACTGATACGGAATCCGGCTGATTGGCCCGCGCCTCTTCGTTGCCGTCGTTCCCGCGAAAGCAGGAACCCATATTCCAGGGGCCGGTGGTTATGGATCCCCGCAACGGGGTCCCCGCGACGCGAGCGTCGCGGGGTGCCCCTCGCGGGGGCGACAGTCACCTGAGCTGATCAACCGGATTTCCTACACCGCGGGACGCAGGTTACGGCTTCATCCCGGCCGGGGCGACCTGCGAGCTTTTCAGCCCGATATCGTCGAAGGCGCGGCGCACCAGGCCGGAGGCCTTGGCCTCCTCGATGAAGGCGCTCGCATAGGCGAGCGCGGCGGGCTTGCTCTTCGGCACCGCGATCGCCGTGGTGGAGTTGAGGAAGCCGCCGTCGAGGATGCGCGAGCCCGGGATCTTGCTCGCCACGCCGCCGAGCGACTCGCGCCCGAGCGCGATGGCATCCGCTTTGCCGGCGAGCACCATGTCGATGGCCTCGGCCGGACCCGCCACCGCGACGTGGGTCGCGTTGGGCGACGCCCGGTTCGACGCCCGGAAGGTCGCGGTGTCGCGCACCCCGACGATGCGCACGCCGCCGGCGTTCGCCTCAGCCACCGACTTGATCGCGGAATTGGGCGCGACCAGGTAGGTGCTCTGGAGCAAATGATAGGGGCTTCCGAAATCGACGAACTTCTTGCGCTCCTCGTCGACCGGCATGAACGACACGTCCCACACGCCGGAGCCGGCGGCGGCCTGGATTTCGCCGGAGCCGCGATAGGGCACGAATTCGAGCGGCACCCCGAGCTTCTTGGCGAGCGCGGTGCTCAGGTCGATGCTGACCCCGCGGTATTTTCCGTCGGCGTCCTTGAGCGCATAGATCCCGGACGGCGCCGGCCCCACCGCGACGGCGACGCGCAGCGTGCCGGTGGGCGCGAGCTCCTGCTTCGCCGCGGCGTCGTCGGCGCAGGCGGGAGACGCGGCCAACGATACGGCGACGGCGAGCCCGAGATAGGCGATCATGTTCACGGCGTTCTCCCTCGATCTGATTTTTCGTCGTCGGCCGTAGTATACCGGCGGCTCGCGCCTATGACAGCAGGAGAGAGACGACGTGCATATCCTCATCACCGGCGCCGCCGGCATGATCGGCCGCAAGCTCATCGACCGGCTCGCCAAGGACGGCGCGCTTAACGGCAAGCCGATCGACAAGCTGACCTTGCTCGACGTCGTCCCTCCGGCGAAGCCGGCAAACTTCGCCGGAGCGATCGAGGCCCGCGCTGCCGATCTGGCGGCGGCGGGGGAAGCCGCAGCTGCGATTGCGGGCCGCCCCGATACGATCTTCCATCTCGCCGGCGTGGTCTCCGGCGAAGCCGAGCTCGACTTCGACAAGGGCTATCGCGTCAATCTCGACGGCACGCGCGCGCTGCTGGAGGCGATCCGCGCGGCCGCCGACGGCTATCGCCCGAAACTCGTCTACACCTCCTCGATCGCGGTGTTCGGCGCGCCGTTCCCGCCTTCGATCCCCGACGACTTCCATCTCACGCCGCTCACCTCCTACGGCACGCAGAAGGCGATCGGCGAAGCGCTGCTCGCCGACTACACCCGGCGCGGCTTCTGCGACGGCGTCGGCATTCGCCTGCCGAGCATCGTGGTGCGGCCGGGCCAGCCGAACAAGGCGGCTTCCGGTTTCTTCTCCGGCATCATCCGCGAGCCGCTGGCCGGGCTCGAGGCGGTGCTGCCGGTGTCGGAGACGGTGGTGCACACCCATGCGAGCCCGCGCTCGGCGGTCGGCTTTCTCGTTCACGCCGCGGGTCTTCCCCGCGACGCGCTCGGTGCGCGCGTCAATCTGTCGATGCCGGGAGTGTGCTGCACCGTCGCCGAGCAGATCGCGGCGCTGCGGCGCATCGCCGGCGAGCGCGCCGCCGCCCGCATCCGGCGCGAACACGATCCTCTGGTCGCACGCATCGTCGAGGGCTGGCCGCAGCGCATCGAGGCGCGCCGCGCGCGCGAGCTCGGCTTCAAGGCCGAGAGCTCGTTCGACGAGATCGTGCGCATCCACATCGACGAGGACCGCGGCGGCACGTTCGTGGCTTAGTGCCCGATTGTCGTCCCCGCGCAAGCGGGGACCCATAACCACCGACTCTGGAATATGGGTCCCCGCTTACGCGGGGACGACAGCAATATCGAGCGCAATCAACCTGATTCCGAAGCAACTCTGCAGCAACGCATCCTACTTCCCGCCGCCCATCACCTCGCGCACGGCGGCGATGATCTCGGGGGGAAATGCGAATGCCCGCGCATAGGCCGCGGCCATGTCCTCGCCGCGCACCGGATCGATGTGCAGGTTGCGCTTCTCGATGTCGGCGCGGAACTCGGGATCGGCCAGGGTCGCGGCCAAGGCCGCGCGCAGCTCGCTGACGCGTTCGGCCGGCACCCCCGGCGGCGCCAGCACGGGACGATCCAGATTCTGCGCCACCATCATCAGCTCGAGCTGCTGACGCGTCGCCTCGTCCTTGACGAACTCAATGATCGCCGGCGCGTCGGGCAGATCGGAACGTCGCTTCTCGGCGATGATGATGGGCACCACGATTTTCCGCTCGGCGAACCAGCCGGGATGCAGCGCCTTGAACGTCGTGAGGTGGGTGCCACAGCGGCCGTCGAGCTCGCCGCGCTCCATGGCGAGGTCGATGTCGCTGCCGGCCTTGTAGCCGGCGACCACCTTGATCCTGGTGCCGAACAGCTTGTTGAGCATGGCCGGATAGAGCTCCATCTCCGAGCCCGCGCCGATGCTGCCGACGGTCATCTCCTTCGCCCGCATGTCGGCCCAGGTCTTCACCGGCGAGCTATGCCAGATCGTGCACACGCCTTCGGCGCGGTCGAGCGCGGCGAGCCAGTTGAACTTCAAGGGGTCGAAACGCGCTCCCTTGCTGCCCCACAGCGGCGCGAGCGGCACGGTCGAGTTGACGATTCCGATCGTGGTGCCGTCGGTCGGCGCCGAGGCGTAGAGATAATTCGCCGCCAGCAGGCCGCCGGCGCCGGGCATGCTCTGCACGATCAGGTGCGGCCGGCCGGCGATGTGCTTGCCGAGGTGCTCGGACAGCAGCCGCGCATAGGCCCCGAAGCCGCCGGCAACCCCGGTGCTGATCACGATGCGCAGCGTCTTGTCGCGATAGAACGGCGCGCCGTCCTGCGCGCGCGCGAGCGAGATCTGGGACGCGAGCAGCAGCAGCATCGTCGTCCCCGCGAGGCGCACCCCGCGACGCCAGCGTCGCGGGGACCCCGTTGCGGGGACCGATCGTGCCAGGCACTGCGATCTCTGGAATATGGGTCCGCGCTTTCGCGGGGACGACAAATCCTGAAATCCGGGCACCTTCATCCTTGGAATTCGATCACGTCGAGGCCGCAGGCCTTGTCGGTAACGTAGAGGAGACCGCGATCGTCCATGGCCACGTCGTTGGTGAGCGGCGCCTTCTGCCCGTTTCCCGGCTTCGGGATGAAGTAGCCCTTCTCCCTGGGATGCGACGGATCGTTGATGTCGAGGATGCGAAGCCCGGCGGCGAACCAGGTGACATAGACGAGACCGTCGCGGTCGACCTGCTCGCGCAACTGGTGCGCGCCGAAGCGAAAGCTGCGGCCGTGATAGGGCGACGCGTCGTCGGGCACCTCGTGGGTATAAAGCAGCTTGGGGCTGGTCGGATCGGTGACGTCCCAGGTGCGAAACGGCGCGTGCGGCTTTGCGGCATCGCTCCCGCGGTGCGCGCGTTCCTCTTCGGTCGACACGGCGATGCTCCTGCCCGCGATCGGGAACGGCAGCTTGAGGAAAGTGTGAGTCGGTTCCGGGCACGGCGGGTCGTATTGGGTGTGGCTCAGCGTGCGAGGACGGCCGATGTCGGATACGTCGACGATGGCGACGCCCGACGCCCAGCAGCCGGCATACATCTCGTTGCCGCAGCGCATCGCATGGTGCAGCCGGTGCTCGCTCCCCTTCGGATGCGCCGGCTCGCCACCCGCGACGTGCTGCCCCTGCATCCACCAGCGCGAGACCTCGACCGGCTTCGAGGGTTTGCGGATGTCGTAGATGACGAGAATGTTGCCGACGAAGCCGTCCATCTCGGTCGAGATGTAGGCGTAGTCCTGGTCGAGATCGAAGCGATGCACGCCCTTGCCGTGGGTCTTCACGAAGGTCACGAGCCTGGGGTCGGCGCGATCCCTGACGTCGTAGATGCGGAATCCCGCATCGGCAAATTCATCGCGGCGGCCGGAGCCGGGCTGGTGCTCGGAATTGGTGAGCATGAGGTCGCCGACTACGCGCACCTTGTGGGTGTGGGTGAGCTCGTTCGGCACCATCAGCCGGCTGACCATCTTCGGCTTGCGCGGGTCGGAAATGTCCAGGATGGTCGTGCCCTCCGGCCCGTTCTGGTGGCCGACATAGGCGTAGCGGCCCTGGATCGTGATCTGGCCGCCGCCGGGCAGCTCCAGGCGGCTGAGATGGCGGATGTTCGGCGTTGCGCGCGGGGACGCGCCGGCGTCGCTTGCCTGGAGGACGTCAGCCACGATTTCATCTCCGAGTTCGGGACCGTTGCGCGCGACGGCCGCTTTGCAAAAAAGCGAAACTATCCCGCCCGCACCGTATCATCAACAATTCCCGCCCGACCGCCGGCGCCCGAGACATGCACAATTGCCGCGCAGGCGAATGGACAGCGCACGGATTTCGGTCGACAATTGCCGATCAGGCCGCGGGCCGCGGTTCAATACCGCCATCGACCTCTCGGGCAGCGCGCCGAAGGTCCAGAGCGGAAACGCAGGGAGAGGAGCGACAATGAAAACCAAAAGCATGCTGTATGTCAGCGTGGCGGCCATCGCCATGGCTGCGTGGTTGGGCTCGGCGGGACAGCTCGCCGCCCAGCAGGCCGCGGCACCGCCCGCCGTCGCCATCGACAACGACGACATCGGCGGCGTGGTGACCGGAGCGAACGGGCCGGAGGCCGGGGTGTGGGTGATCGCGGAGACCACCGACCTTCCCACCCGCTACGCCAAGATGGTGGTCACCGACGACCAGGGCCGCTACGTGGTGCCGGATCTTCCCAAGGCCAAATACAAGGTGTGGGTGCGCGGCTACGGCCTCGTCGATTCGCCCAAGGTCGACGGCGAGCCGGGCAAGCAGCTCAATCTGCGCGCGGTGCCGGCGCCGAACGACGCGGAGGCGGCGAAATACTATCCGGCGATCTACTGGTACTCGATGCTGAAGATCCCGGACGCCGGCCAGTTCGGCGGCAAGAGCGATATTCCGGAGAAGGTCAAGCAGTACGACTGGCTCAACCTGATGAAGAACAACGGCTGTGTCGGCTGCCACCAGATGGGGCAGATGTCGACGCGCACGTTCCCGCCGGGCCTGGGTGAATTCGCCAGCCACTCCGAGGCATGGGTCAAGCGCACGCAAGCCGGACAGTCCGGCGCGCTGATGGTGAACATCCTGGCCGGCCAGCTTGCCGGCTCGCCGATCAAGTACTTCGCGGATTGGACCGAGCGGGTCGCCAAGGGCGAGCTGCCGAAGAACAAGCCGCCGCGACCGCAGGGCGTCGAGCGCAACATCGTGGTCACCACCTGGGACTGGGGCGACCCGAAGAAATACCTGCACGACCTGATCGCGTCGGACCGGCGCTATCCCACGGTCAATGCCTACGGCCCGGTCTTCGGCCAGCCGGAATACTCGACCGACATCCTGCCGATCCTCGATCCCAAGACGCACACCGTCACCACCTTCAAGGCGCCGGTGCGCGACGCCGACACGCCGGAAGGGCTTGGCCCCGGGCACGCGGCGATGGACAAGCCGCTCGGGCCTTCGCCCTATTGGGGCTTGGAGAAGCTCTACGACACCAAGGTCAACAACCACAACGCCATGTTCGACAAGAAAGGGCGGGTGTGGTTGGCGGCGGCGGTGCGCGGGCCGAAGAACCCGGACTTCTGCAAGAAGGGCTCCGACCATCCCTCGGCCAAGCTGTTCCCGCTGGAGCAGACGCACCGGGCGCTGGCGATCCTCGATCCCAAGACGATGAAGTACACCTTCGTCGACACCTGCTTCCAGACCCATCACCTGCAATTCGCCTACGACGCCAACGACACGCTGTGGACCTCGAGCGGCGGCGGCGGCGGCGTGGTCGGCTGGGTCAACACCAAGATGTTCGACGAGACCGGCGACGCGGCGAAGTCGCAGGGCTGGACGGCGCTCATCCTCGACACCAACGGCAACGGCAAGCGCGACGAGTACGTCGAGCCCAACCAGCCGCTGGATCCGAGCAAGGACAAGCGCATCGCCCAGGTGTTCTACGCGGTGATGCCGAACCCGGTCGACGGCTCGGTCTGGGGAACGCTGCGCGCCAGCCCCGGCTCGATCGTGCGGCTCAATCCCGGCTCCAACCCGCCGGAGACCGCGCTCGCTGAAATCTACAATGTCCCGATGCCGGGCTTCGGCCCGCGCGGCGGCGACATCGACAGCAAGGGCGTGGTGTGGGTGTCGCTCGCGAGCGGCCACATCGGCAGCTTCGACCGCAGCAAGTGCAAGGGCCCGCTCAACGGCCCGAAGGCGACCGGCGACCACTGTCCGGAAGGCTGGTCGTTCTACCAATATCCGGGGCCCGGCTTCGACGGCCTCGGCGACAACAGCGCGGAGTCGAGCTACTACTCCTGGGTCGACCAGCACGACACGTTCGGGCTCGGCAAGGACGTGCCGATGTCGACCGCCAACCTGCAGGACGGCCTGGTCGCGCTCAAGGACGGCAAGATGGTCCTGCTGCGCGTGCCCTATCCGCTCGGCTTCTACGCCAAGGGGTTCGACGGCCGCATCGACGATCCGAACGCGGGCTGGAAGGGCCGCGGGTTGTGGACGTCGAGCGGCGACCGGGCGCCGTGGCTGATCGAAGGCGGCAAGGGCATGAAGCCCATGGCCGTGCACTTCCAGCTGCGTCCCGATCCGCTCGCGAAGTGAACGGGCGCGGCTGACGACATTGCAGGGGCGGCGTCCGCGCCGCCCCTTTTTCATTCAAAGCCGTGTACTCGGACATCGCGCCGTTTGCGCGCGCAACGCTCCATGTCCGCCATCAGCGTGATGCCGGCAAGCGCCTATTCGATCAGCTCGTCGGCGCGCACGAGGAATATGCGCGGCAGGCTGAGGCCGAGCGCCTTGGCGGTCTTGAGGTTGATGACCAGTTCAAACGTCGTCGGCTGCTCGACCGGGATATCGGCCGGCTTTGCTCCGCGCAGGATTTTGTCGACAAACTCGGCAGCGCGGCGCCAGATGCTCGGCCAGTTCGGCCCATAGGACATCAGGCCTCCGGTTTCGACATACTCCCGGTCAAAGTAGATCGTCGGCAGCCGTGCCCTCAGTGCCGAGGAATTGACCTCAATTCGATTGGTGTTATAGAGGGGGTCACTCGGCAACAATCAGTGCATCGGTGCGACCCTCGAGCGCCTTGATAGCGGGCGCGATATCCTCCGCACGGCGGATTTCAACTACAGCGACATCGAGGCCGAACCTGGCGGCCGCTGCCTTAACCCCGTCCGTCTGCCGCGCTGTGACGGGATTGCCGATATGGTACAGGATCGCCAAGCGGCCGAGATTTGGGAGGAACTCGCGTAACAGCTGGACCAGCTTTTGAGCCAGCTCGGCTGACTGGACCGACAGGCCTGTGACGTTGCCGCCCGGGCGCGCAAGGCTGGCAACGATCTCATTGCCAACCGGGTCCCCCGCCGAGGGGAACACGATGGGAATCACCGATGTCCCTTGCTTGGCGGCCACGACATTCGGAGTCGCATGCGTGACAATGACATCGACCTTGCGCCGGACGAACTCGGCGATGATCGCGGGTGCGCGCTCGGAGCGTCCCCCCAGCCAGCGATATTCGATCGCGACGGTCTGACCCTCAGCCCAACCCAATTCGCGCAGTCGTTCGACGAAGGCGGCGGTCCATTTGGCCTGGGCCGAAGCAGTGGCCCCGCCCAGCAATCCGATGGTCGGCAGCTTCCCCGGTTGCGCGCGGGCGGTAAACGGCCACGCCACCGCTCCGCCGAGCACGGCGATGAATTCTCGTCGTCGAAGATCAATCGTCATCGCGAACAACCCATAGCACGACGCGAACGTAGCGTCTCAAGGCGGGCAGAATGACGCAGTCTTCCGCCTCGCTCTCGCGATGTCGAGCGTGGGTCATTTGCATTTGCCCTGGCAGCCCGGTCCGTCGATGTATTTCCGGACGGCGCCCGAAAGCTGATATGCTCCTGCCATCAGTCATCTCCTTGCCGCTGGCGATAGCCGACAAGACCGCTCAAGGCCTGTGTGACGCCTGCCACTCCAAGACGACTGGCGATGAGGAAGGGCAAACAAATGCTCGAAGAATTTGATCGATCTTCGGGAACGAAGGTCATACGCGACTCGCAGGGCGTTGCGCGCGGTTTGAGCCACGAACAGGGAGTCGTCAGCAGGGCCCGGACCGCACGACTCGCTGCACAAGAATATCTCCGCAGCTTTCGTGGCCTTTTGGGAGCTAAAACTGGGGAGTTCGAAAATCTCAGCCTGCCGCCCGAGCGTGATCCCGTCGATGCCGGCGTCGAATTCAGGTTTCTCGCGGAGAAATCGCAATTCGACACGACCACGGTTTCTTATTACCAAACGTTTTTCGGCTTACCGGTCTGGGAGGCGGGTCTTTCCGTCCACATGAAGCAGGCGCCGTTTCGGATCATGGGCGCGCGGTCAACGGGACATCCCGACATCCAGGTTGCCAAACCCTCCGCGCAGGCTCTTGCCCGCCTGAAGAAGCTCAACGCCCAAACGCTGGCGAAGGTGCTCGGCATCGCCGACAAGCCGAGTGAGTTCAACGCCAAGTCGTTGCGGGTGCTGCACCAACGTTTCATGATTTATCGCTACGAAGAGTCCCAGCGCGTCGTCGTCCCCGAACAGCAGATCGGCAAGGGTGGAAAGCGGTTGGTGTCCGATGATCCGATGCTGCCGCTGCCGCCGGTGGCGCGCGGCATCGCAGAAGGCCGGCACTACGTCGTTGCTGTTGTGGACTTTCGGGTCCGTTCGCGACGCTTCGGGGTCATCCCCTGGGTCGCGCTACTGGAAGCCGAAACCCTGACAGTCCTCTATCTGCGCGCGTTGATCGATGATGTCTCCGGCCTGGTGTTTCCGGCAGACCCAATGACCCTTAACGCTGGACCTCCTCCCACCGCCGCCAACCGGGCGCTCAATTCTCTGCGCAGCCCGGTCACTCTGCAGGGGTTGAACCGCCCCAATAGAGCCGGAAACCTCTCGCTGAGCGGAAAAATCATCAAGATTTGGAATTTCTCGCCCCCGCGAATCAATCCGCCGGCCCAGCGCAGGGGCGTGGCATTCAACTATAAAGCGCGAACCAACGACTTCGCCGCCGTCAATGCCTATTACCATTGTGACAGGTTCTTCCGCCTGGTCGAGGACCTCGGCTTTCCGCGAGCCAGCTATTTCAACGCCACGACCTTTCCCTTGCCGGTCGATCACCGGGGCTCGATTGGAACGACCGACGGAAGCGGAAACGAGGTCAATGCGAAAACCGAGGGCAAGTCCACCTCGACCGGAGGACTCAAAAATGTCCGCTTTGCCCTCGCCGATGTGAACAACACTGTTGATCCCATCGGCATCGCATGCGACTGGCGGGTCGTGCTGCACGAGCTTGGAGGCCACGCAACGCTGTGGAACCACATCAATTGGGGAAAATTCAAGTTTGCCCACAGCGCCGGCGACAGTTTCGCGGCGATCCTCAACGATCCAGAGACTCAACTGACGGGCAACACCCGGTTCGATACCTTCCCGTGGAGTTCTCTCCCCAAGAAGCGCTCCCATGGTCGCAAGGTTAGGGGAGGATGGGCCTGGGGCGGAGAGAAGGATTTGGGGGTCGAACGAGACCCGGCGGATCCCAACGGATACCAATCGGAGCAGATCCTCAGCACCACCCATTTCCGCATCTACCGCTCGATAGGCGGCGATGCGGCGGAGCTCAATATGCGCCGCTTCGCCGCACGCTTCGTCGCCTACCTCATTCTGCGCACTATCGGCGACATGGGGCCCGCGGATCGGGGGATCGACGCCGACCAGTATGCCAAGGCTCTCATGGATGCGGACGGGGGCGATTGGACGCACGCAGGACACGCGGGCGGCGCCTACGCGAAGGTCATTCGCTGGGCGTTCGAGAAACAGGGACTTTATCAACCTCCGGGAGCGCCGACGCCGGTGACAAAGCCCGGCGTGCCGGAGCCGGTCGACGTCTATATCGAGGACGGCCGAAAAGGCGAGTACCAGTACCAGAGCCACTATTGGAGCTGTCGGGCGATCTGGAACCGACACGCCAATGACGGCCGCAGGACCCATCAGGAGCCGGTCGCCGGAACCACCAATTTCGCCTACGTCAAGATCAAGAACCGCGGCACGCAGACCGCCACGGGAGTTACGGTCAAAGCATTCCACTGCAAACCGTCGGCCGGGGGAGTCTATCCCGACGACTGGCAGCCCATGACCACGGCCGAGCTCCCCACCCCCGATGTTGCGCCCAATTCGGCTGCCGAAATCACCGTCGGTCCGTTTGCGTGGGTGCCTTCCCAGGCCGGCGACGAGTTTATGATCATGGTGGTCTCGGCACCTGGAGACCTCAGCAGCATCGGCAAGCTCACCCTGGGCGAATCGATTCCAGCGTGGCGTCTGGTGCCACACGACAACAATATCGGCCTGCGCAACGTGTTTCCGGTAGATGGGACTGGACCGAGAGGCCTGCGCGCGGCTTTTGACGGGCGGCGCATTTCTGTGAAGAATCCCCATGCCGAGCGCGCCCGCATGGTCATCAAGCTCGTTCTTCCGCCGCTGCTCGCCAAGCGCAATTGGCGGCTCGAGTTCATCAACCGGGGCGGACGCGCGTTCTCGCTTAAGGCCCGCACCGGCCGCGACGTCGTCATGCGGCTCAAGCCCGGCAGGAAGTTTACGGCGAAACAGGTCAAGAGCGCGCGAAACCCCATCATTCATGTCGAGGTCTACGCCAACGACATCCTTGTCGGTGGCGCGTCCTACCCGCTGGACCCAGCACGGCATGCGTGACGCAAGCCAAAAGGTTCGCACGCTTAGCTACGCGTCCGACTCGCGGAATGGCCGACAAGACGATCGAATAAGCGAGCCGCATATCGCTATGAGTCATTCGCGTCGGAACGACGGACGCGACGCATGTGCGGCATGTAGCCGTCCTTGAGGGCCCGGGTTCGTCGGGCCTTTGTGGAATTCAGGTCACAACCGCAGTGGCAGCATCAGCGCGAGCATCGCCGTTCCTGCGACCCCTGCGGAACAACCTGCGTCCGGCGACGGCCTGATCCACACGGCGATCATTTTCAGGTCATCTGCTGAGACGAGCGTGATCGAATGATCGCGCGCTCGTCCAATGAGCGGTGCCAAGAAAAGGCCGCTCGGATTTCCAGGTCGCGTCCACCCGAACGTTCTGGTAACCCCGGGCAGGCTCTAGCCCTTCAAGTTTTGGTCGACCTTCCTGAGGCTCCGGTTGAGGTCGTCTATCTGCTTCTGAAGTTCGTTCTTGCGCTGTTGTATTTTTTTCTTCAGGGCCTTGAGGCGGGCCTTTTCCCTTGGATTCGACGGGCGGTGAATGAGATTTGTTGCATCGGTTAAGCACATTGCTTACCCCCCTTGATCTAGTGGACAGTCCGAAGTTGAGAAACCGCATGTCTAGCGGGCGACTGATAACGCGAAATGTTAATCCTATGGAGAAGATAATCAAGCCGAATATTCCTTGAATCCCGGCCGGTTCGCAGGAAGCTTTGCGGAGCCGTGCAGCGCACTTCTTATTTGCCGGCTTGCGTGATCGTCCGACCGCATGTTCAACGATCGGCCAACCGGCCGAGCGACGTCTCGGGGTCTGCGGCCGCCTTGGCCAGGATCGCCCTGTAGTGCGCGGCCCAATGCCGCAGAGCGTCCGGCGCGAACAACTCGTCCTTGTAGCTGCATGTGCCGGTAATGCCCGCCGGGGTCTCCTTGAGCGACACCCTGAGCCAAGTGCGGTCGATCGGGGTGACCGGCTGACCGTTCCGGGACTCGAACGGCCGGACCGACACGTCGGGCAGCTCGAGCGACCGGCGAAACGCGTTCTGGAGGACGAAAAACACTTGCATGAGCGATGCCGGATCCAGGCCCTCTTCCTCCGCCAGCCGGGCGGCAAGAACATCGAAGGGCAGCTCCTGCCTGGCGTAGGTCTCCAGGACCGAGTCGCGCACGCGCCGGAGTGCGTCCTGAAACGACAGATCGGCATCGAGTCGGGTGCGGATGAGCGCGGTGTTGCCGACCGGGCCGATCATGCGCTCCGTCCGCAGTTGAGAGCGGTTGGCCATCGCGGTGGCGACGCAAATGTCGTTGCGTCCGCTGCGCGCCAGCAGCAGGGTCTTGAAGCCGGCCAGCAATGTCATGAAAAGCGTTGCGCCTTGGCCGTGGCTCAGGGCGCTCAGGCGCGCGACCAAGTGCTTCGACAGATGTACTGGCTCCTGGGCAATGCGCGCGGCCAGCAGCGCGTCACTGATGTCGCCGTTGGCGGCAAATATCGGCGAGGCTCCCCGCAGGCGCCCCTTCCAGTAGGCGAACTGCCGCGATGCCGCATCGCTGGTCGACCACCGGCGCTGCCAGCGAGCGAACTCGGAAAACTGAAGCGCCGGTTCGGGCAACTGCGCCGGCCGGCCGGCGGTATAAGCGGCATAGAGTTCCGAGGCCTCCTCCATGAAGATTCCCATCGACCAGCCGTCGACGACGAGATCGTGCAGGATCAGGAGCAAGACGTAGTCGTCGCTGCCGAGCCGCAACAGGCGCGCCCGGAACAAGGGCGCACGGCGCATGTCGAAAGGCGTCAAGGCCTCCTGCTCGGCTTCCAGCTCCGCCTTCTTGAGCAGAAGCGCCTTGGCTTGCTCGTTGCCGGCGGGCACCGAGGCTGCGAGATCCTCGACCACGAGGGATGAATTGATTTCGCCGGCCGGAACGATGCGAGCGACCGGCCGCCCGCGCAGCCAGGAAAATCCCGTGCGCAGCGACTCGTGCCGGCGCACGACCTCCTCCAAGCTGCGCGCGAGCGCGGGGACGTTCAGCGATCCCTGCAGCCGATAGGCGAAAGGCAGGTTGAACTGGGGTAGCCCCGGGAGCTCCCGCTCGATCCGCAGCGCGTGCTCCTGCAAAATGGACACCGGCCGGGGACCGTCATCCGACCCGCGCGCAATGTCATCCGGCGGATCGCCCGGGGATACGGTGACCGAATGCTTTTCCGACGACTCGAGCCGGGCCGCGAGCGCCGCAACAGTCGGCGCATCGAAGATATCCCTGAGCGAAAGATCGACGCCAAAACGCGCCCGCAGACGCGAAAGCATCTGCGTCACGGTAATTGAATCCGCCCCGAGCGCGAAGACGTCCTCGTCAATGCCGATCCCGCTCAACTCCAGGAGCTCCGTCCAGGTATCGGCCAGCTGCCACTCCAATTCCGAGCGCGGCGCAACCGACTTGCCGCCGCGCTCCATGCGCGCTCTTGGCAGCGTCATTGCAAGCGCGGCGACGAGTTCGGCGCGCTTGATCTTTCCGGCGGGCCCTTTCGGGATCGCCGGCACGATGCGAATGAGACCAGGGACCTTGTACCTGGCCAGGCGTTCGCGCGCGAAGTCGCGGAGGCCATGTGCGGTGACCTTGGCGTCCGGACGCAATACGACGGCGGCGGCGACGTCCTCGCCAAGTCTGCGATGGAAGATCGGGAAGGCCGCGGCGTCGACCACGTCCGGGTGGCTCAGCAGCGCCTGTTCGACCTCGGCGGGCGCGACCTTCTGCCCTCCCCGATTGATGATCTCCTTGATGCGGCCGACGATGAACAGGTATCCGTCCGCGTCCAGATATCCGAGGTCGCCGGTTCGGAACCAGCCGTCGCGAAACGCGGAGGCGGTGGCGGCGGGATCATTGTCGTAGCCGCGCGTGATGGTGGGACCCCGCAACGCGATCTCGCCACGCTTGCCGGCCGGCAGCCGTCGGCCTTCGCTGTCCATGATCGCAATCTCAGGCCCGGCGGGCTGCCCGACGGAGCCGGGCTTGCGTCGCTCAAGCGGGTTGGCGGCAATCTGGGAGGCGGCTTCCGTCATGCCGTAGGTGTCGATCACCGGGACGCCGAACAGCGCTTCCAGCCCCTCCGTCACGCTGGGCGGCAAGGACGAAGAGGCCGAACGAATAACTCGCAGCGAGGATTGCCGAGCGCTGCGCGGGTCGACACGTGCCGCCGATAGCACCGCCTGATGGATTGCCGGGACCGCCGTGTACCAGGTCGGCCGAAATTCCTTCAACCAGCCGCAGAAGGCCGCGGCGTCGAAGCCGGCCGTGCAGACCGCGCTCGACCCGGCCGCCAACGCGGCCACCACGCCGGAGACCAGGCCGTGCACATGGAACAGGGGCAGCACGTTCAGCAGTCGGTCCCGAGGCGCAAGCGCCAAGGTCGCGCCCACGTTATAGGCCGACAGGCAGACGGCGGCGTGGGTGAGTGGAACCAGCTTCGGGCGCGACGAGGTGCCCGAGGTCGACAGGATGAAGGCATCGCCGGTGCTCGGCGCCAACGCGCCATCGACGCTGCGCCCGGTTTCCGGGCCGACAAGGCTGAACGCGCCGGGCCCCTCGCCGGACCGCGGCACCAGATCGATGACGGGTATGCCGATGGCATGGGCGAGGCCTCGACTCGCCGAATCCAGGTCCGCGCGCGTCAACAGCGCCGATACCCGCAAATCGCCGAAATAGCGCCGCCATTCGTCGGCGGTGAAGCCCGGGTTGAGCGGCACGCAGACCGCGCCGGCCGCGACCGCGATCATCGCCACCGCGGTGTCTGGTCCGTTCGGCAATACCACCGCTACCCGGTCGCTTGGGCCGACACCGAGGCTGCGCAGCCCGCGAACCGCATCGTTCACGCACGACCAGAGCGCGCCATATGTCACCGCCGGCCGCCCGGGCGCCAGGATGGCATTGCGGCCGGGCGCCGTTCGCCCATAGCACGCAAGAAGATCTCCGAGGCACGAAAAGGCCGGGCCGCCGGCGTTCTTGTGCGCCGGTCGGTGTCGCAATGGCTGGACAATCTTCGACAAGCCCGCCCCTTTTGGTCGATGCTACGTTATCATTCCAGGGCTTTGTAGACGGATCTGATCGCGTGCAGCCCCGCGCCAGGGCTTGGTAACCCGGTGCGCCCCATGCGACCATGCGATTCTTAATTCCCGCCGTGACACGCAGCTCCGCAGATCGCCCCAGCGTTCATCCAGCTTGCCGCCGTCGGACTGCAGCTGCGAGTTGATGGATCCACGCCCCAGCATGCGCTTTGCCGCTCCGCTCGTTCCCGCCACCCTGGTCCGCCGCTACAAGCGCTTCCTCGCCGACGTGGCGTTGCCCTCGGGCGAGACGGTGACGGTGCACTGCGCCAATCCGGGCGCGATGACCGGGCTCGCCACGGCCGGCGCGCGGGTATGGCTGTCGACATCGGACAATCCCAACCGCAAGCTCGCCCACAGCTGGGAGCTGATCGAGGTCGATCTCGGCGGCGGCGCCGAGCTGGTGGGGATCAACACCGCGCATCCCAACGCGCTCGTCGCCGAGGCGATCGCGGCCGACGCCATTGCCGAGCTCGCCGGCTACGCCTCGATCCGCCGCGAGGTGAAGTACGGGAAAAACTCGCGCGTCGACTTTCTGCTCGCCGGCGCGGACCGGCCACCCTGCTACGTGGAGATCAAGAACGTGCATCTCATGCGCGAGCCGGGGCTGGCCGAGTTTCCCGACGCGGTCACCAAGCGCGGGGCGAAGCATCTGCGCGAGCTCGGCGACATGGCGGACACCGGCGCGCGCGCGGTGATGCTGTTCCTGATCCAGATCGGATCGGCGCGGCGCTTCAAGCTCGCCCGCGACATCGATCCGGCCTACGGCAAGGCCTTCGACGCCGCGCGCGCCATGGGGGTCGAGGCCATCGCCTATCGCTGCGGCATCAGCCGCGAAGGTATCGAGGTGGTCGAGCCGGTCGCGATCGCGGAGTGATCGCGCTGTCCTTGCTCGTCGGCGTGAGGGTCGGGGCGAGGGGGATTTTCCGAGCACTCAACTCGTCGGATCGGTTCCCCCTCTCCCGCTCTCTTCGCTCCATAGCCGAGCCTCGCATCGGCGTGCTTTGCCCGTTAAGAACGGCGGCCAAATTCCGTCCTATGCTCTCCCCGCGTGCGGTCAAGCCGGGGATGACCTCTCGGCAACGCTTGCGTCGCCCGCGTCCTTGCTTACATTGCGATGCAGCAGCGGCATCGGAAGCGCCGCGAGGAGGCGGCGCGGCCGCGATGTCCTGATGAGCTACGTCGACGCGGCACTGGCGCCGCAACGCAAGACCGGACAGATCAAGCTCCACGGCCCCGCCGCCTTCGAGGGCATGCGCAAGGCCGGACGGCTGGTGGCCGAATGCCTCGACATGCTCGCGGACGAGGTGCGCGTCGGCGTGCCGACGGAAAAGATCGACCGGCTGGTGTTCGACTTCGCGCGCGCCCACAAGGCGACGCCGGCGACGCTGATGTATCGCGGCTACCGCAAAGCCACCTGCACCTCGGTCAACCATGTCGTCTGCCACGGCATCCCGGGCGAGAAGCCGCTGAAGGAGGGCGACATCGTCAATGTCGACGTCACCCTCATCCTCGACGGCTGGCACGGGGATTCCAGCAGGATGTTCGGCGTCGGCACGATCCCGCGCCGGGCCGAGCGCCTGATCGAGGTCACCTACGAGGCGATGATGCGCGGCATTGCGGTGATCCGGCCGGGCGCCACCACCGGCGACATCGGCGCCGCCATCCAGAACTATGTCGAGGGGCAGCACATGAGCGTGGTGCGCGACTTCTGCGGCCACGGCCTCGGCCGCCTGTTCCACGACGAGCCCAACATCGTGCATGTCGGGCGGCCGGGCGAAGGCATCGTGCTGCGCCCCGGCATGTTCTTCACGGTCGAGCCGATGATCAATCTCGGCCGCCCGCACGTGAAGGTGCTGTCCGACGGCTGGACCGCGGTCACGCGCGACCGCTCGCTCTCCGCCCAGTTCGAGCACACTGTCGCGGTGACGGAGACCGGGGTCGAGATCTTCACGCTCTCGCCCAAGGGGCTCGACCGGCCGCGGCCGGCGAGCGCGCCACGGTAGTCCTCCCGACTCGCAAACGACTGACACGACCTCCACCGTCGTCATGGCCGGGCCGAACCAGACGTGGATGGCCGTGACGAGCACGGCCATGACGGCCGGCGCGCACGCGAGTCACCTATCTACCCCACGAAGGCGGCTGCGCCCGTTGCAAAATGCGATATCGTCGGCATGCTGAATGGCGCGGCGGCGCTCGGCCCCGCGCGCAGACGATCGGATGCCCATGTCCGGCGACAAAGCCACGAGGCCCTCGCAACCGGCCGAACCGGCGCCGCACTATCACGGCCACCGCCAGCGGCTGCGCCAACGCTTTCTCGCCGCCGGCGGCGACGCCATCGCCGACTACGAACTGCTCGAGCTCGTCCTGTTCCGCGCCCTTCCGCGCGGCGACGTGAAGCCGCTGGCCAAGGCGCTGCTCAAGGAGTTCGGCTCGTTCTCCGAGGTGATCGGAGCTCCCGTCGAACGGCTGAAGAAGGTCGACGGCCTGGGGGATGCCGCGGTTGCCGAGCTCAAGCTGGTGCAAGCGGCGGCCACCCGGCTCGCGCGCGGCCAGGTCAAGGAGCGCCAGGTGCTGTCGTCGTGGTCGCACGTGCTCGACTATTGCCGCACCGCCATGGCGTTCGACGAGAAGGAGCGGCTGCGCGTGCTGTTCCTCGACAAGCGCAACGCGCTCATCGCCGACGAGGTGCAGCAGACCGGCACCGTCGACCACGCGCCGGTCTATCCGCGCGAGGTGGTCAAGCGCGCGCTCGAACTATCCGCCACCGCCATCGTGCTGGTGCACAACCACCCCTCCGGCGATCCCTCGCCCTCGCGCGCCGACATCGAGATGACCAAGGCGATCGTCGAGGTCGCGCGCCCGCTCGGGATTTCCGTGCACGACCATCTCATCGTCGGCAAGGACGGGCACGCGAGCCTGAAGGCGCTGAAGCTGATTTGAGTGGGCCGGCGCCGCTATCCAGTCCACCGCCCCCCGGCATCATGACTCGAAGGCCATCCAGGAGAACTGGCAACTAATCCCGCATCAGCTTGTCGAGCGTGATCGGCAGATCGCGCACGCGCTTGCCGGTGGCGTGATAGACCGCATTGGCGATCGCCGCGGCGGTGCCGACGATGCCGATCTCGCCCACGCCTTTGACGCCGAGCGGATTGATCTCGTCATCCTGCTCTTCGACGAAGATCACGTCGATCGCATGCACGTCCGCGTTCGCCGGCACATGATAGTCGGCGAGATTATGGGTCATGAACCGGCCGAAGCGGTGGTCGGTCGCCGTCTCCTCGTGCAGCGCCATGCCGATGCCTCCGACCACGGCGCCGAGAATCTGGCTGCCCGCCGTCTTCGGATTGAGGATGCGGCCGGCCGCCACCGCGCTGACCACGCGGGTGACCCGAATGACGCCGAGCTGCTCGTCGACCTTGACCTCGGCGAATACCGCCGAGTGCGCGAAATGGGAATATTTGCTGTCCTCATCCGGCTCGGCGCTGGCTTCTTTTTCAATCCGGTCGACCTTGCCGGCGCGCATCGCATCGGCGACCGAGACCTCCCGGCGCGCGTCGTCCTTGTGCCGGATCTTGCCTTCGGCGAAGACCACGTCGTCGAGCTTCGCGCCGGCGAGCGGCGATCCCGCCATCTTCTGCGCCATGCCGAGGAGCGCCTTCTGCACCGCCCGACAGGCGGCGTGAATGGCGCAGCCGACCGATGAGGTGGTGAACGACCCGCCTTCCACCGGCGCATCCGGCAGCGCGGAATCGCCGAGCCTCGCCGTCACGTTGTCCAGCGGCACTCCGAGCATCTCGGCGGCGAGCTGGGTCATCATCGTATAGGTCCCGGGCCCGATATCGGCGGTCGCGCTCGCGATCTCGACGCTGCCATTGGCGGTCAGCACCGCCCTGGCGCTCGCCTTCATCTGCATCGCTTCCCAGATGCCGGTTGCCATGCCCCAGCCGACGAGCTCGTTGCCGTCGCGCATGGAGCGCGGCTGCGGCTTGCGATTGGACCAGCCGAACTTTTCCGCACCCTGTCGATAGCATTCGTGCAGCTGCTTGCTGCTGTAGGGGCGGTTCTCGATCTGGTCCTGGTCGGAATAGTTGACCAGCCGCAACTCGAGCGGATCGACGTTCGCCGCATAGGCGAGCTCATCCATCGCGCATTCGATCGCGTAGACCCCTTCGGTTCCGCCGGGGCCGCGCATATCGCAGGGCGTGTTCTGGTCGAGCTTGACCAGCCTCTGACCGAGCTCGCTGTTTGCGCATCGGTAGAGCAGGCTCGACCAGTTGACGAAATCGCGCTGGAAATCCTCGAATTGCGAGGTCATGGCGATGACGTCGTGCCGGAACGAGGCGAGGCGGCCGTCGTTATCGGCGCCGAGCGCCAACTCTTGGATGGTGGCGGAACGATAGCCGAGCGTGAACATCTGCTGGCGGGTGAGGGTCACCCGCACCGAGCGTTTGAGCGCGAGTGCCGCCAACGCGGCGAGCGGCAGCTCATATTGCGGACGCAGCCCGGATCCGAACGCGCCGCCGACGAAAGACGACAGCACGCGCACCTTGTCGCGCCGCATCCCCAATACGCCGGCGAGGTAGTTGCGGGCGTTCTGCGGTCCCTGTGTCTTGTCGAAGACGGTGATGCGGCCGTCGCCCTCCCAGACCGCCGTCGCCGCGAATGTCTCCATCGGATTGTGGTGCTCGACCGGAATGCGATATTCGGCTGCGACGCGCACTGCCGCCTGCTCGAACGCCCGCGCGGGCTTGCCGCGCGCCGTGGCGGGCTTGGAGGCGGTCGCGCGCTCGCGTTGCGCCTCGAAGTCGGTGACGTGCGGCTGCTGCTCGTATTCGACGCGGACCAGCGAAGCCGCAAATCGCGCGATCTCGAACTCCTCCGCGACGACCAGCGCAATCGGCTGACCGCTGAAGCGAATTCGGTCGTCATAGAGCGGACGGAAGGGCGAGCCGGAGGGCGCGACCTCGTCCTCGTACTTCTTGTCCGACGACGCGAGCTTGGGCCGATGCGCGTGCGTGAAAACGTCGAGCACGCCGTCGACCGCGAGCGCAGCCGCGACATCGATGCGCTTGATCCGGCCCTTGGCGATGGCGGATGACACCACGACACCGTGCGCGAGGCCGGGCACGTTGTATTCGGCGGCGTATTTCGCGGTTCCGGTCACCTTCGCGCGTCCGTCGACGCGGGACGTGGGCTTGCCGAGATAGCTGGTGGCGGTCATGGCGCGCTCCCGCTCAATTGATCCGCTTGTCCGCTTGCGACTGCGGGGTCGCGCGCGCCGCCTGCGCCAGCGCACGCAAGATGGCGCGCCGCGCCAGCTCGATCTTGAAGTCGTTGTGGCCGAAGCCGCGGGCACCGCGCAGCACGGTATCGGCCGCGCGCAGGAAGTTCTCCCGCGTTGCCGGCGCGCCGGCGAGCTGAGCTTCGGCTTCGCGGTCACGCCACGGCTTGTGCGCGACCCCGCCGAGCGCGAGGCGCGCCTCCCTGATCGCATCTCCCTCGATGTCGAGGCCGACCGCCACCGATACCAGGGCGAACGCATAGGACAGGCGGTCGCGGATCTTCAGATAGGTGTAGTTGTCGGCAAAGCCCTTGGGCGGCAGCTCGATCGCCGTGATGATCTCGTCCGCACGCAGATTGCTGTCGATCTGCGGCGCATCGCCCGGCAGGCGGTGGAAGTCGGCAAACGCGATGCTGCGCTCGCCGCCGCCGCCGGTCGCCAGCACGCGCGCCTCGAGCGCGGCGAGCGCGACGCACATGTCGGAGGGGTGGGTGGCGATGCAATGCTCGCTCGTCCCCAGGATCGCGTGCATGCGATTGATGCCGCCGATCGCCGAGCAGCCGCTGCCCGGCTCGCGCTTGTTGCACGGCGTGGCCGTGTCGTAGAAGTAGAGGCAGCGCGTTCGTTGCAGCAGATTGCCCCCGGTCGAGGCCATGTTGCGCAATTGCTGCGAGGCTCCGGCGAGGATCGCGCTGCCGAGCAGCGGATAGCGCGCCTCGATCTGCGGGTGATAGGCGAGATCGCTGTTGGGAACCAGCGCGCCGATCCGCAAGCCCCCGCCCTTCGTCTCCTCGATCTTGTCGAGCGGCAGATGCGTGATGTCGATCAGCCGCGACGGGCGCGCGACATTCTCCTTCATCAGGTCGACCAGATTGGTGCCGCCGGCGATGAATTTTGCGGCCGGGTCCGCCGCGATCTGGCGCACGGCGTCGGCGACGTCGCTCGCGCGACTGTATCCGAAATTGTTCATCGTCCCGCCTCCCCGGGCTTCCGCGTGACCTTGCCGAGCATGACTTCTTCGATCGCCGCCACGATGTTGGGATACGCGCCGCAACGGCAGATATTGCCGCTCATCAGCTCGCGGATTTCATCGGCGGTGCGCGCGCGGCCCTCGGCGATCAGGCCGACGGCGGAGCAGATCTGGCCCGGGGTGCAGTAGCCGCACTGGAAGGCGTCATGCTCGACGAAGGCCTGCTGCAACGGATGCAGCGTGTTTCCTTGCGCCAGACCTTCGATCGTCGTGACCTGCGCGCCGTCCTTCATGACCGCGAGCGTGAGGCACGAATTGATCCGCCGGCCGTCGACCAGGACCGTGCAGGCGCCGCATTGACCGTGATCGCAGCCCTTCTTGGTGCCGGTGAGGTCGAGATCGAGGCGCAACGCGTCGAGCAGCGTGGTCCATGGCGCGACGGTGAGTTTGCGCTCCACGCCGTTGACACGAAGCGTGACCGCCATTTTGGCCGGGGTGGGAAGTTTTTCCGGCCGCTTGCGAGCCGCTGCGGATGGTTGAGCCATCGGGATTCTCCAGGCAGGCGCCATTCACACGTTTGCACGCCGTCATTCGGATGTCGAAGAGAGGTCTTTTGGATTCCGCGTTTTGGACCGTGCCGTCATAGGCCCCAGGTTCGCGGGCACCTTATATGCGGAGGTAACCCGGGGCACATGACAATATCGGCGAGCCGGCGCACGCGCGCGCCGTTCTCGACCGGCATAGGCTCAACGGAGCGGTCCTTGAACTTGTTCCAAGCCGACGGGAGGATTTTGCATCGGCACCCGAGTGCACGGCACTTCGACCTGAGCCGGGGGTGCTGCAGTCATTGCTGCAATCTTGCGCAAATAGCCCGGCGATCTGGCGGCTGCTTCGCCTGTCGGTCCGCGCGCGGATGAGCTATGCTTGGCGCAAGCTCGGCGCAGTTGCAGGGAGGGATACATGGTCGACGGGATCATGGTGCTGGTGATCGCGATCGGGGTGCTGGCGGCACTCTGGGCGGTGGTGATCTACGGCTCGACCTTCTTCGGCCCGAAGACGAATTAGGCGGCTGCGGGGCCGATTCCGTTCGCGGGCCTCACGGCGCGAGGCGATCGCGAGCGCTCGGGCCCAATCCGTTGTCGCTACCGGCGAGGCCGCGCGGCACCCGGTTGCGGGTACCACGCGCCGATCTATCGGCGTGAAGGGGTCAAGCGCGCTCTCGAGCTGTCCGCCATCGTGCTGATGCAAGAATGTCCGCTTACAACTCTAAAGCAGACCTCACCTGATTTGCCGTGATCCTAAAATAGGCGGCATGACCAGAATGCGTCAGCGGGATCGCGCACATCGCGCGATCGCGATCCACGACCACCTCATCGTCGGCAAGGACGGCACGCGAGCTGGCGCTGAAGCTAATCGAGAACGAGTTCGCGGAGCAGTGTCTACCGAGGGTTCAGCCCCTCGCCAGATAGGCGGCGAGCTGGTCGAAGGTTCCGGTCCAGCCCTGCCGCATGCTGTCGTGCCCGAGGTCGAACGTCTTGCGTTCGACCTCGGTCGCGGCGTGCGGCGACCACCGCACGCTGATCCTGGTCTTGCCGCCCTGTTCGGTGAAAGTGATCGTCGACAGCGTCTCGCGCGGCCAGTCCGGGCTCAGCGGATGGCGGGTCACGCCCCCCTGCTCGTCCGAAAACGAGGCGATGAATACCAGCCGTTCCGGCGCGACGATCTCGCGGTAGGTGAGCTTGCCCCACATCTCCTGGCCGTCGGCGGAGCGCAGGCAGTAGTGGAAGGCGCCGCCCGGCCGCAGATCGACCTTGGCGTGCCGCGGCGTGAAACCTTTCGGCCCCCACCACTGCTTGAGCTGTTCGGGATCGGTCCACGCCTTCCACACCCGTTCGCGCGGCGCATCGACGGTGCGCTCGATCACGAACTCCTCCGCGGCCGTCGCAGAACGCGCGGCCGTGGCCGTTGCAGTCTTGTTCGCGGTCATGATTGCTGATCTCCGGTCGGTGGCTGCTGTTGTCGCGGCGCTCACTGCTCCAGTATGACCATCCAGCCGACGCCGAAGCGGTCGGCGACCATGCCGAAGCGCTTGGCGAAGAACGTCTTGCCGAGCGGCATCCGCACCTCTCCGCCGTCGGCGAGCGCCGTGAACATGCGGTCGGCCTCCGCTTCATTCCTGGCATTGAGCGAGAGCGAGAAGCCCTCGAATTTCGGTTTGCCCTGGGCGCAGCCGTCGGACGCCATCACCGGCGTGCCGTTGATCTGCAGGCACGCGTGCATGACTTTGTTGTCGCTGCCGGGCGGCACCATGCCGGGCGGCGGCGGCTCCGGGCTTTCCTTGTAGCGCATCATCATCCCGACCTCGGCGCCGAGCGCCTTCTTGTAGAACTCGATCGCCTCCTCGCAGCGGCCGTCGAAGAACAGATACGGTGTCACTGGCATGGTCTTTCCCTTTCGAAATTGTTGCGATGATGCGGTAGCTAGGTTCAGGCGGCTTGCGCCCGTTGCAGGGCCGCGAGGTCGATCTTGCGCATCTGCAACATCGACCGCATGACCCGTTGCGCCTTGTCGGAATTCTCGTCCATCAGCATCTGAGGCAGCGCCCGGGGGATGACCTGCCAGGATAGGCCGAACTTGTCCTTGAGCCAGCCGCACGGCCCCTCCTCGCCGCCCTTGGCAAGGGCGCTCCAGAAGTAATCGATCTCCTGCTGGTTCTCGCAGTGCACCTGGAACGACACCGCCTCGTTGAACTTGAACTGCGGGCCGCCGTTGAGCGCGAGGAATTTCTGCCCCTCGATCTCGAACTCCGCGGTCATGACCGTTCCCGCCTTCTTGCCGTGAATCTCGAAGCCCTCTTTTCCGTAGCGGCTGATCTTGCCGATCTTGGAATTCTTGAAGACAAACGCATAGAATTTCGCCGCCTCTTCGGCCTGGGTATCGAACCACAGGCAGGGGGTGATCTTTTGTGCCGTCATCTGCATGATCTGCTTCCCTCGCGTTGCGTTTGCTCTGCATACGACATCAGGGGCTTGTGCCTCCGCCGGCCCCCGTCGCGGTTGACATAATACGTTGATATCAACATAATTGTGGCATGTCAAAGGCGACCGAAGTTCCGTACGAGACCACGCTGTTCGTTCGGGACACCTGCCTGTGCCTGCACCTACAGCGCGCGGCGCGGGCGCTGGCGCGGCGGTTCGACGACGCGCTGCGGCCGCTCGGCCTGACCAGCGGGCAGTATTCGATGATGATGGCGCTGAACCGGCCGCAGCCGCCCAACATCGGCGCGGTGGCCTCCGTGCTGGCCATGGACCGCACCACGCTCACCGCCGCGCTCAAGCCGCTGCAGCGGCGCCGCCTCGTCTCGGTGCTGGTCGACCCCGACGACAAGCGCAGTCGCCGGCTCAAGCTGACGCCAGCGGGCCGCGCGCTGCTCGCGCGCGCCGTGCCGCTCTGGCGGCGCACCCACGCCGAGATCGACCGCCTGCTTCCGCCCGCCGGGCCCGACCGCTTGCGGCGCGACCTGCGCGCGCTGAGCTGACCGACCTTCCGCTGGTGCACGGCTGCCTCCCTGATGCTCCCGGCGTTGCGCTGCCATGCCGTCCTGCATAGCGCGGTTGCCGACCGCGCAACCGGCCCCACCTACTGGCCAAGCGCGCCGGCGACGCATGTCGGGAACCGCGAGCGACGATATTGCGTCGGGAACCGCGAGACGATGCGTCCTCGGACGGAAAGCATCGCCGCGCGTTCTTGTTCCGCGTTCTGTTCCGCGCCGTGTCGGAATGCCGGCTGCCCCAACCGATCAGGAGGCCTCCATGACCCAACGCTTGAACCCCTACGCCGTCGCCCCCGACGGCGTCGCCGCCCTCGTCGCGGTGGAGAAATATCTGCAAAGCTGCGGCCTCGATCAGCGGCTGGTCCTTCTGGTCAAGACGCGGGTGTCGCAGATCAACGGCTGCGCCTATTGCCTGCACATGCACACCGAGGAAGCGCGCAAGCTCGGGGAAACGGAAGCGCGGCTCTACCTGCTCGATGCCTGGTACGAGTCCAGCCTGTAC
Source organism: uncultured Alphaproteobacteria bacterium (assembly GCA_963712565.1). Taxonomy (GTDB): domain Bacteria; phylum Pseudomonadota; class Alphaproteobacteria; order Rhizobiales; family Xanthobacteraceae; genus VAZQ01. Next base: position 144,511 of record CAVQIP010000018.1, read on the forward strand.
TCGGAGCGCGAGCGCGCTGCGCTCGCCTGGGCGGAAGCATTGACGCACATCGCGAGCACGCATGCACCCGACGAAGTCTACGACCGCGCGCGACGCCAGTTCTCGGACAAGGAGCTCGCCGATCTGTCGATCGTCATCGCCATGATCAACGCCTGGAACCGCCTGGCGATCAGCGCGCGGACCGCACACCCGGCGGACCGCGCCAAGGCCGCCTGACCGACAAGCCGTCCCCTGGGATGACGGCCCGGCACGCCGCGCAACCGCGCGCCGGGCCGCCAGCGTGAGGTGACTGATGTTCCGCCGCGGCCGCGGTCTTCAATCTTGCGGAATTCTTCCGCTGCGCTCGCTCTTGTACGGTTTCAGCTCCACCTGCGCCGCCGCCAGCCGCCGGTAGAGATTGCGCCGACGAACCAGCGGCCACCACTCATACAGGAATATTTCGATCGGCCGCCAGTTCGCGACCCATCCGAAAATCAGCAGGCTCTCCACGATCAACCCGGCAACCGGCTGCGGCGCAAGCCTGATCACCACGGTCTGAGCGACGATGACGGAGAACGAGAGCACCGCGACGCCGATGCCGAGCGCGCGCCGGCCGACCCGAAACAGCTCCTTGAGATCGAGGCCGATGATGCGGGCGCGATAGCCGAAATAGCCGGTGATCGCCGCGGCGATCTCGCCCGCTTCCGGAAGCGACGCCTCTGTTTGCGGCAGATGCACGACGATGCGCAGCGCTCGGTCCGCGGGCAGCTCTCTGGCCCAACTGACGATGAACTCCTCCGCCTCCTTGTCGAGATCGCGCTCGCGAAACGGGAACGGGTCGAGGGTGTGAAAGAGCTGGGAGACATCCCCGATCCGCAGCTCGATCGCGCCTCCTGCTGCCGCTGCTTGCTCAGGCATGTGCGCCTCGATTGCGGCCGCGGGCCGCATTATCGCCCGTCGCCACGGCCGCCCCATTCCTACTCCTGATCGGGCGGCCACGGCCAGGACGAGATCCGGGTCCGGGCCTCGCCTGCGCCTCGGTCGCGGCAGAGTTGATGAAGCGGGCGCATTCATCCATGCTGCGCGCAAGCCGGCGCCGCGCCAGCCGGCAGATCGTGGGAGGATCCTATGAGCCGACGTGCCGTCATTTCGACGCTGATCGCCGCGGCGCTGTTGCCGGCGGCGGCTTTGTTGTCCGCGACGGTGCTTTGGCCCGCGGCCGCGGTGGCGCAAGGCTATCCGGTAAAGCCGATCAAGCTCATCGTGCCGTTCCCGGCCGGCGGCCCCGCCGATTTCTTCTCGCGCACCCTCGCCAACGGGCTCGGCCCCGAGCTCGGGCAGCAGATCGTGCTGGAGAACCGCACCGGCGCCGGCGGCTCGACCGGGATCGACGCCGTCGCCAAGAGCCCGCCCGACGGCTACACGCTCGGGCTGAGCAGCGGGTCGGTGCTCTCCGCCATTCCGTTCATGACCAGCAAGTTTCCGTTCGACTGGCAGAAGGATCTCGCGCTGCTGACCTTGGTGTCGCGCGTGCGCGAGGTGCTGGTGGTGCATCCGTCGCTCCCCGTCAATACGCTGCAGGAGCTCGTGAGCTACGCGCGCGCCAATCCGCGCAAGATCAGCTTCGGCTCGGCCGGCACCGGAACCTTCACGCATATGGCGGTCGAACTCCTCAAGATCGAGGCCAAGATCGATCTCGTGCACGTGCCCTACCGCGGCGCGGCCCCGGCGGTGAACGACCTTCTGGGCGGACACATCCAGATGATCGTGCTCGACGTTCCGGTGCTGCTGCCGCACATCCGAGCGGGCAAGGTCAAGGCGCTCGCGGTGACCTCGGCGACGCGCACGGCGGCGCTTCCCGAGGTGCCCACCACGGGCGAGGCCGGCTTGAAGACCGTGCTGTCGGACAATTGGTACGGGCTGGTGGCGCCGGCGGGCATGCCGGCCGACGTCCAGGACAAGCTGCAGCGCGCCGCCACCGCCACGCTGCGCTCGGCCGAGCTGAAACAGCATTTCGATACCCAGGACGCCGTGCCGTCGCCGACCACGCCGGCCGAATTCGCGGCGTTCGTGAAAACCGAGCAGGCCAAGTGGGAACCGGTGGTGAACGCACTCGGCATCAAGCTCGAGTGATGCGGTCGCCGTGACGGGTCCCGGTGTCGTTGTTTGAGGCACGTCCTGCGTCCGTCGTGGCCGGACATGCTCCGGCCATCCCGGCTGTCTGCGGTGACAAACATCGAGGCGTGAATGACATGGGGGAGAGGTAACCAGATGTCGTCGGAGCTGTTGCTGACTGAGGATCGCGGGCCGGTGCGCATCCTGACCATGAACCGGCCCGAGAAACGCAATGCGCTCAACCGCGCGCTCACGCAGGCGCTGCTCGATGGCCTGCGCGCCGCCGATGCCGACGACAGCATCCGCAGCATCGTGCTCACCGGCGCGGGGCCCGCCTTCTGCGCCGGCGCCGACTTGGCCGAATTCAAGGACCTGACGCCGGACAAGACGCACCTGGTCGCGCAGCGCGCCGAGCTGACGATGAACCTCCAGGGCATCTTCTCGCGCCTGACCAAGCCGGTCGTCACCGCCGTCAACGGCGCCGCCATGGGCGGCGGCGCCGGATTGGCCCTCGCCGGCGACGTGGCGCTGATGGCATCGACCGCCAAGCTCGGCTACCCCGAGGTGAGGCACGGCATCGTCGCCGCGGTCGTGATGGCCGGATTGCTGCGCAATGCCGGCTGCAAGGCGGCGTTCGAGCTGGTGGCCGGCGGCGAGCCGGTGGACGCGGCGCGCGCCCTGGCGCTCGGTCTCGTCAATCGCGTGAGCGCGCCCGCTGCGCTGATGACCGAGGCGTGCGCCATGGCGGAGCAATTCGCCGCCGTCGACCGCGCGGCCATGGCCGCGACCAAGGCGCTGTTCTACCGTGTGCTCGACCTGCCGTTCGCGCAGGCGCTGGAGGAGGGCCGCGACGTCAACAAGCGCATGCGCGCGTTCCGGACATCGTGAGGTCGGCCGAGCGTATCGCGCAGCTCAAAGAGGCAAGGGCGACATGACGATGACCACCGTCCTCTACGACTGCGCCGATGGCGTCGCCACCATCACGCTCAACCGCCCGCACAGCCGCAACGCGCTCAACCGCGCCATGTGCGAGGATCTGGTGTCAGCGGCCGCCGCCGCGGCCGCCGACCGCGAGGTCCGGCTGGTGCTGGTGCGGGGCGCCGGACCGGTGTTCTGCGCCGGCGCCGACCTCAAGGAACGCGCGGGCATGAGCGTCGACGAAGTGCGCAACCGGCGGCTGCGGGGCTTCGCCGCCTATCACGCGCTCGAAGCGCTGCCGATGCCGACCATCGCCGTGGTGCACGGCGCGGCGATCGGCTCCGGCAGCGAGATTGCCGCGGCCTGCGATTTCATCATCGCCACGCCGGACGCGACGTTCTCCACCCCCGAGGCGATGTGGGGCACGGTGGGCGCGACGCAGCGGCTGGCGCGGGTGCTGGGCAAGCGGCTGGCGAAGGATTTGATGTTCACCGGACGCAAGCTCAGCGCCGAAGAGACCAGGACCGCCGGGCTGGTGACGCGCATCGTCGAGGCGGGCCACCTCGACCAGGCGCTCGCGGAGATCGCCGCAACTATCGGCAAGGCCTCGGCCACGGGGCTGCGCCAGGCCAAGCGCTGCATCGATCAGGGCAGCGAGCTCGATCCGCGCGGGGCGCTCGCGGTCGAGCTGCTCGCGATCGAGGAAAATCTCGCCCAGGACGCGCAAGGGCCGGATGCGCGAAGCGAGGATAGCTGGCGCAGCCGCATGGCGCAGTTCAAAGGCTCGACATGAGCTCGAAGCGGTTGCGCGAACACGCGATCCGGGAGCGCAAGCCCGATGCGCCGGGAGCGGCGCGATGAGCGACGTCGTCCTGTGCGAATGCTTCGCGCGCGACGGCCTGCAGCACGAGACGCAGTTCGTGCCGACGCAGCGCAAGCGCGCGCTGATCGAGCGCTTTGCCGATCTCGGCTTTCGGCGGATCGAGGCCACGTCCTATTCCAACCCCAAGGTGGTGCCGCAATTCGCCGATGCGAGCGCGCTGCTGGCCGCGCTCGCGCGCCGCGAGGACGTGCACTACAAGGCGACCTGCGCCAATCTGCGCGCGGTCGAGCGCGCGCTCGCCGATCTCGCGGCCGGCTTCGGCGTGACCGAGCTCAGCCTGCTGGTATCGGCGAGCGAAGCGCATTCCATGCGCAACCTCAAACGCTCGCGCGCCGAGCAATGGAGCAACGTGGGCAAGATGGCGGCGGCGGCGCAGGGCCGTTTCCGGCTGATCGGAACGATCTCGGTCGCGTTCGGCTGCCCGTTCGAAGGCGCCGTCGATGGCGACGTGGTCGTGGCCGATGCACTGCGGTTCGGCGAGCTCGGCGTCGACCACGTGGCGCTCGGCGACACCACCGGCATGGCCACGCCCGCGGCGGTGCAGGACTTGATCGGCCGCCTGCGGCGCGCGGCGCCGGGCATCACCCTGATCGCGCATCTGCACGACACGCGCGGAACCGGCCTGGTCAACGCGCTCGCCGCCCATGCTGCCGGCCTGCGCCATTTCGATTGCTCGTTCGGCGGGGTGGGCGGCCATCCCGCGCAGGTGGAATACGGCGGCGGCCATACCGGCAACGTCTGCACCGAGGACCTGGTCAATCTGTTCGAGTCGCTCGGCATCCGCACCGGCATCGATCTTTCCGGATTGCTCGAGACCGCACGCTGGTGCGAGGCGACGCTCGGCCGCGAGCTCCATGGGCGGGTCACCCGCAGCGGACTCAATCCGCTGCTGCAGCAGCCCGCGAATTAGAGCAGGCGGGAGGCGCGCACCAGTTGAAACGTGGAGAGCAGCACGATCACTGCCGCCCACCGCGATCATCAATGCCCGCGCCGGCACGTGCTTGACGGCCCATCCCCCGAACGGCGCCGCCAGCACGCCGCCGAGCACGAGGGGAACGAGGTGCTCCAGCGGCAGTGGCCCCGAGCTCCGCAAAGAACGTGGTGGCCGCCGCAACGGTCACGAAAAACTCGGTGGTGTTGACCGAGCCCACGGTATGACGCGGCGCATGTCCCGAGCCGATGAGCGTCGAGGTCGTCACCGGTCCCCACCCGCCGCCGCCGCTGGCGTCGAGAAATCCCGCGACGAATCCGAGCGGCGCGGTCCAGCCGGCGGGCGCTCGCGGCGCGAGCGCGATCCGCATCGATTTCCACAGAATGTAGAATCCCATGAGCAGCAGATAGCCGTAGACCAACCGGCGCCCTGCGGCGACGTCGATGTTCGACAGAATCCAGGCACCCAGCACGGCGCCCAGCACGCCGGTCACTCCGAGGCGCGCCACCATCCGCCAGTCCACATTGCGATGATAGATATGCGAAGCCGCCGAAGCGCCGGTAGTGAAAATCTCGGCGGTATGGACCAGCGCGCTCGCCGGCGCCGGAGGCAGGCCCATGGTCAACAGCGCGGCGTTCGACAGCACGCCGTAGGCCATGCCGAGCGCGCCGTCCACCAATTGCGCCACAAAGCCGATTGCGAGCAGCAGCATGAATTCGGTGGTCACCAAATTCCTCTCTCTCGATTCCGAGCTTCATTGACGACGGCGTTGGCACAGACGCCGCAGGGTCGGTGCGCCCGAGCGTTCCTCCCGCCGTCCGGCACGATCACGACACCAGCCTTCCTCCTATCGCGCACAGAGATCGCGCCGCGCCGGGCGAATCCTGCCCTCGGCACTCGCACATTTGCAAACCTCGGACCGGCATCGTGCCCGAGAAGCCGGCAATGACGGCGACGCCTGATCGATCCAGCAGCACGACGGCCACTTCCGGGCGGCCGATCCAACATCCCTTCCACATAGCAGATGTGCACGGAAGGGAGGCAAATTCCTCGCCGGTTCCCCGAGCCGGTCAGATAGACTTGCGCTACGGAAGAGCTTCGCAATGATCATCGAGGCTTCAACGACACAAACTAAAGACAGGGAGAGGAAGACATGACGAAAGCACTCTTGGGCGCCGCCTCGGCACTCGTGCTTGCGTGGACTTCTCTGGCCCATGCGCAGCAGCCGACCGCGGGCAATCTCGAAAAACTTTCGGAGTTCAAGACCACCGGAACGCCGATGGACATCCCGCAGATTCCGCAGACCGGAGCGAAAGCGGACGCGATCAAGAAGAACCTCGCCCGCATCAAGCTGCCGCCCGGGTTCAAGATCGACCTCTATGCGATCGTGCCGGATGCCCGCCATATGGCGGTCGGGCCGCAAGGCGTGGTGATGTTCGTCGGCACGCGCAAGAGCAAGGCGTGGGCGGTCACCGACCGCGACAAGGACCGCGTGGCCGACGAGGTCAAGGAGTTTGCACCGTCGATCGGCTTTACTCTCCCGAACGGGGTGTGCTTCTCGAAGGACGGTTTTCTCTTCCTCGTCGAGCAGAACCGGGTGCTCGTCTTTCCCGCCGCCGAGTTCTTCTACGAAGGTCCGGACGTCGCCGCCTTCGTCGTGGTGAAGCAGGGCGAGCTGATCCCGCCGACCGAGGAATCCTACAACCACACCGCGCGCGTGTGCCGGATCGGGCCGGACGACAAGCTCTACATCACGCTCGGACAGCCGTTCAACGTGTTCGCGCCGGGGAAGATGGACCTGTACAAGCGGACCGGCATCGGCGGCATCATCCGCATGAGCCGCGAGGGCAAGGACCGCGAGGTCTTCGCCTGGGGCGTGCGCAACTCCGTGGGCATGGACTTCAATCCGAAGGACCGCGCCCTCTGGTTCACCGACAATCAGGTCGACGGCATGGGCGACAACCAGCCGCCCGGCGAGCTCAACCGCGCCGACAAGCCGGGCATGAATTTCGGCTTTCCCTATTTCGGCGGCGGCAAGACCCGCACCAATGAATACAAGGACCAGACGCCGCCCGCCGGCGTGACCTTCCCGCAGGTGGAGATGGACGCGCACGCCGCCGACCTCGGCATGACCTTCTATACCGGGAGCATGTTCCCGCAGAAGTACCGCGGCGGCATCTTCTCGGCCCAGCACGGCTCGTGGAACCGCACCAAGCCGATCGGCGCACGCGTCATGTTCACGAGCCTCAAGGAGGACGGGACGGCCGACAAGACCGAGGTGTTCGCCGAAGGCTGGCTCACCGAGAACGGAGAATATCTCGGCCGGCCGGTCGATGTCGCGCAACTCCCGGACGGATCGATCCTCGTCTCCGACGATTTCGCCGGCGCCGTCTACCGCATCTGGCACGACGGCCGCTGAACCCGAACGACGGGCCGCGCCCGCGATCGGCGCGGCCCTTTGCGTCGATCAGGATCAAGGCAATGCCGCCTCACCGACGCAGCGCGCGGCTCGCCGCACTTGCACTGCTGTCGTTGGCTGCGAGCGCGCCGGCCGGCGCGGCCGACGTAGCCGCCGGCCGCCGCAAGGCCGTTCAGTGCCAGACCTGTCACGGACTCGACGGACTTTCCAAGCTGCCGGAAGCCCCTCATCTCGCCGGCCAGCCCGAGCGCTATCTCGTCAAGTCACTCGAGGAATATCGCACGGGTGCACGCAAGGACGACATGATGACGCTCGTGGTCAAAGATCTCAGCGATCAGGACATCGCCGATCTGGCGGCCTACTACGCGGCGATCGAGTTTTCCGCGCAACCTCCGAAGTGAGCTTGGCAGACGATTGCAGCCGGGAGGCCGGCTCCCTCTTCCATGATGTGCATGGGCGAGGGATACTCGGGCCTTAGCCGGAAGATCAAAAAAAGTCGGCACGGGAGGACGACATGACCACGCGCAGGGACTTCATCGGCGGCGCGGCCGGCGTCGCCTTCGTCGGCTGCGAACTCATGAGCACGGCGCATGTGCATGCGCAGCCGGCCACCCGGCGCCGAGAGGTGGTGGTCAACGGCCGCCGCGTGAAGACGGTCGACGTGCATGCGCACTGCGCGTTTCCGGAAGCCATGGCGTTGATGGGACGGAAAGTGAATCCGGAAACCCTGGTCATGGGCGCCGAGCGCATCCGCGCCATGGACGAGCAGGGCATCGACGTCGAGGCGCTCAGCATCAATGCCTATTGGTACAAGGCCGAGCGCGACCTCGCCCGCCAACTCATCAAGCTGCAGAACGAGAAGCTCGCGGAGCTGTGCGCGTCACAGCCGGACCGCTTCGTCGCTTTCGCGACGGTCGCGCTGCAATACCCGGATTTGGCGGCGGAGCAACTCGAGGACGCCGTCAAGAAGCTCGGGCTGCGCGGCGCCGGCGTCGGCGGAAGCGTCAACGGCGAGGAGCTTTCCGACCCGAAGTTCCACCCGTTCTGGGCGAAGGCGGAAGAGCTGGGCTGCCTGATCTTCATCCACCCGGTGGCCAATCCGGATTTCGAGAAGCGGCTGAAAGGCAACGGCGGGTTGATCAACGTCATCGGCAACCCGCTCGAAACCACGATCGCGCTGTCGCACCTGATCTTCGAAGGAACGCTCGACCGGTTTCCGGGGCTCAAGGTCTGCGCCGCCCACGGCGGCGGCTATCTGCCGTCCTACGCCGCAAGGTCGGACGCGGGCTGCGTCACGTTTCCGAACCGCTGCGCGGCGGTCAAGCTCAAGAAGAAACCGACCGAATATCTGCGGCAGCTCTATTTCGACTCCATAATCTTCACCCCGGAAGCGCTGCGTCATCTGGTTGCGGAGGTCGGCGCCAGCCAGATCGTCATGGGCACGGACTATCCGTTCCCCTGGACCAAGACCTCGGTCGATCACATCCTCGACACGCCGGGACTGAGCGACGCCGAGCGCGCGGCCATGCTGGGCGACACCGCGGCAAGACTGCTGGGCATCAAGTCTTAGGCCGCCGACCAAACGTCGCCGGCAATGCGCGGAGGATCGGCATGATACTTCCTCGCCGTGCGTTTCTTGCGCTTGCCGGAGCGGGCGCCGCGCTCGCCCTGCAATCGCAAACAGCCGCGGCGCAAAGCTACCCGACGCGGCCGGTGCGTTTGATCGTCGGCTTTCCGGCCGGCGGTCCGAACGACATCCTCGCGCGCCTTCTCGGCCAATGGCTGTCGGAACGGCTCGCGCAGCCGTTCGTGGTCGAAAATCGGCCCGGCCGCTCCGGCAATCTCGCCACCGAAACGGTCGTTCGCGCTCCCGCCGACGGCTACACCCTGCTCCTGGTCGGTCCGGCCAACGCGATCAGCGCGTCGCTCTACGATAGTCTCGGTTTCAACTTTCTGCGCGACATCGCGCCGGTCGCGGGCATCACCCGCGAGCCCCTGGTGCTGGTGGTGCATCCGTCGGTCCCGGCAACGACGGTTACCGAACTCGTCGCCTATGCCAAGGCCGAGCCGGGCCGGATCAAGCTGGCGTCGACCGGCAACGGGAGCTCGCCCCACGTGTCGGGCGAGCTGTTCAAGATGCTGACCGGTGTCGACCTCGCGGTCGTGCATTACGCCGGCGGCGGACCGGCGCTGAAAGCCCTGGTCGAGGGGCAGGCGCAGATGATGTTCGAGCCGATGTCGGCCGCGATCGCGCCGATCAGGGCCGGCAAGCTGCGCGCGTTGGCGGTGACCACCGCCACGCGCTCGGCGGCGCTGCCGGACGTCCCCACGATGGCCGATTCCGTGCCGGGCTACGAGGCGAGCGCCGTCACCGGCATCGGCGCGCCCAAAGACACCCCGGCCGAGATCATCGCCACCCTCAATGCGGCGATCAATGCCGCCTTTGCCGATCCGGCGATGCGGGCGCGACTCGCCGAGACCGGCGGCGCTGCGCTTGCAGGCTCGCCGGCCGAATTCGGCAAGCTGCTCGCCGAAGAAACGGAGAAATGGGCCAAGGTCGTCAGGTTTTCCGGCGCCAAGCCGGATTAGTCCCGGGCTGCACAAATGCCGACTCGTCCTGGCCGGCTTTATGACTAACGCCGATCAATAACCGTCGACTTCGACGACAGCTTCGGCAAAGGCCTGCGGGGCTTCTTGCGGCAGATTGTGACCGACGCCGCCCGTGATGATCCGGTGCGAATATTTGCCCGAGAATTTCTTGGCATAGGAACTGCTGTCCGGGTGAGGTGCACCATTGGCGTCACCTTCAAGGGTAACGGTGGGCACGGTGATGACCGGACCTTCGGCAAGCCGCTTTTCCAAATCGTCATACTTCGGCTCGCCTTCAGCCAGACCGAGCCGCCAGCGGTAATTATGGATCACGATGCTGACATGATCCGGGTTGTCGAAGGACGCCGCACTGCGATCGAAGGTGGCGTCATCGAAGTCCCATTTCGGCGAAGCGATCTGCCAAATGAGCTTAGCAAAATCACGCCGGTATTTTTCGTAGCCGGCCCGGCCGCGGTCCGTGGCAAAATAATATTGGTACCACCATTCGAGCTCGGCCTTCGGCGGCAATGGCATCTTGCCCGCTTGCTGGCTGCCGATCAGATAACCGCTCACGGACACCATGGCCTTGCAGCGCTGTGGCCAAAGCGCCGCGATGATGTTGGCGGTCCGCGCCCCCCAATCAAACCCGCCGATGGTCGCCTTCTCGATCTTGAGAGCATCCATCAAGGCGATAGCATCGACAGCGATCGCCGACGGCTGGCCGTTGCGGACCTCGCTTGAAAGAAAGCGCGTCGTGCCATAGCCGCGCAGATACGGGACGATCACCCGGTAGCCCGCCGACGCCAGCAGAGGGGCAACATCGACATAGCTGTGAATGTCGTAGGGCCAACCGTGCAGAAGTAGAACCGCGGGCCCATCGGCAGGACCGGCCTCGGCGTATCCGACATTGAGAACCCCGGCATCGACCTGCTTCAGTGCGCCGAACGACGTGTTCGTCCCCGGCTTGATCGTGGGCAGATCTGCCGGTTTTGCCTTGCCGGATTGTGCGTCCACAGAACCGATCATGCCGAGCTCGGCGGCAGCAATGGTCACGGCCGCAATGCCCAAAAAGCGGCGGCGATGATGGTTGATTTCTTCGGACATCTTGATCGTACCCATCGGGGAAACTCCTTGGTTCGATGACTGGTCCGGAAGTGCCGCCTCGATCGCGCCGCTTTCGGTGGAACAACGGTCATGCAGCAGATAGCATCGCGAATGACCGAGTTCGATCCTGTGCAGACGCCGTGAGATTTGTGTAGTAGCCTTTCTTTGTGCGCGTCGATCTGGAGACCTTGATGAGTGCTGAACGCGGTGTCAAAAGCATTGCAATCGAGGCTATCTCTGCGCCAACAAGATCAAAATCGTCAAACTATCCAGAGCCATTCTTCAGCCGAATGTCCAGGCGCGAAAAGCGCCCGCTCGGCGACTTATTTGGCCTCAAGAACTTCGGTGTAAATCTTACGACCTTGCATCCCGGCGGGGAGTCAGCGTTGCTGCATCGGCACAGCAGGCAGGATGAATTTATCTACGTTCTTCAAGGAACCCCCACGTTGGTGACGGACCAGGGTGAGGTCACACTCTCCCCAGGTATGTGTGCAGGCTTTCCGGCGCAGGGTCTCGCCCACCAGCTCGTGAATCGGACGAGCAGCAAAGTCACTTATCTCGAAATCGGTGACCGAACCCCGGGCGACGAAGGGAGCTACCCGGCCGACGATATCAAAGCCACGCTTGGGCCTGACGGCAAATGGCAGTTCACGCACAAAGACGGCAGAAAATATTGATGCCCGACCGACTGCCGCAGCTGGCATGAAGCCGACGAGCAGCTATGTCCGCTATTCGGTCCTTTTAAGGTGAAGCCGACATTCAGCCAGCGATCCCTGAGCAACCGCGATTTGAGAGTACGCGCCCAAAATGCTGCCGGTCGGGCAAGCCCGACATGCAGTGACAAGCCCAGCCACGACGGAACGGACGCAGGCTGGCGTGGGTGGCGCCAAGATGAGGATGAAACGCATGCAACCACCGGCAAGCGGCAAGCTGGTCGACGCCAAGACCTTCTGGCGCGCGCTCGGCCAGCGCGCGATCGGCAGCACGGTCGTCACCGCGCGCTCGGCGGACGGACCCGCGGGCTTCCTCGGCCTCTCCGCCTCCCATGTGTGCGCGGATCCGCCGCTGATGCTGGTCTCGATCGACAAGCGCACCTCGGCGCTCGCCACGGTGCTGGCGGCTCGCCATTTCGCGGTCAATTTCCTGCCGCGCGAGGCGACCGAGATCGCGGATCTGTTCGGCGGCAAAGGCGCGCTCAAAGGCGCGGCGCGGTTCGAGACCACGCGCTGGCAAAAGCTCACCACCGGCGCGCCGGTGCTGGCGAGCGCGCTCGGCGCCATGGACTGCGAGCTCGAAGAGGCGCTCGAGCGCCATGGCGTCACGATCGTCATCGGCCGCGTCGTCGACGTCCTCATCGGCAGCGGGCGCAATCCGCTGATCCACTTCGGCGGCGGCTATCTGACGTAATCGCGGCGCGCGGATTCTCGGATCACGTTGGTTTGCAGGGTGGAGAGGCGCGTCCGCGGCTCCGACGCCGAGCTCACGACGACGCCTTTGCGCCCACCGCCGCCGCCACCGCGCGCACGAGCGCGATCGGATCGGTGAAGGCGGCGATGCCGGCGGCGCCGAGCTTTGCCACCGCTGCTTCCGCGCTCATCTTGCGGGCGGCGGCATGGCCGGCGGCGATGCCAACGAACAGCGGCTTCTCCAGCGGCTCGGCCGCGACCCAAGCGAGCAGCGCCTCGATGCGGTCGGCGAGCGAACGCGAGGCCAGCACGGTCTGGAACACGATCGCCTTGACCTGCGGGCGCTCGGCGATCGCGCGGGCGATGCGCAACCGTTCGGCCATGGTCTCGTCGGGAGCGCCGCGCAGATTGTCCATGAAACACGCCGCCCGCAGTCCGTGGTCCGCGAGCAGGTCCATCATCATCATGCCGAGCCCGGCGCCGGCGGTGACCAGGGCGACGTCGCCGTCGATCTCGACCAGATGAAATCCCAAGTCGCGCGCACGCCGCTCGAGCGGAGTGAGGGCATGCTCCGCCAGCGCGCGGCTGAGCGAAAACTCTTCCGCGTCGTGGCGGAAGTCCGCGCTGTCGTCGCGAATGATTTTGGCATCGCAGGCGACGAGCCGCCCATCCGGCGTCAGCGCCAGCGGGTTGATCTCGAGTAGCTCCAGGTCCTCGCGCCGGGCGATCTCCGGCAGCCGGGCGGCACAGCGCGCCAGCCGCGCGGCGAGATCGCGCGCGAACAACCTGGTCAGGTCGGGATAAAGCGCGTCGGCGGTGACATCGCCGGCCGCGGTGTCGAGCGGGATGCGGATGAGCGCCTCGGCGGTCTCGATGTCCTCGCCGCCCTCCGCGGCCAGAAGCTCGAGCCGCTGATGCGTGCCGTCGATACGGACCGCGAGATAGATTTCGCGCGCGATCGGCACCGCCTCCTCGAGCAGCAGCGGCGCCGCGGGATCGTCGAGCGCGGCGGTGATGCGCGCGCGCTCCTGCGCAAGCTCGCGCCAGATCGGCCAGCCGGCGCACCAGGCCGCGCTTGCCGCGGCCGCCTTCCAGCAGCTGCGCCTTGAGCACGTGGCCCGGCCACTGCGCCGCCTCGGCGGGCGCGCCCTCGCCCGCGCGCAGCAACACGCCGCGCGGGACGGCGAGCCCGTGGCGGCGCAGCAAGGCTTTTCCGTCGATCTCCGCCAAGCGCATAATGCGGCCACCCTCCCCCTGCGCCCATCCGCGCATCAACTCGGACCCTAGCATGCCGGACCCGGTCATCGAGCGCCTGCCGTTTCTCGACGCCGAGCCGTGGCGGGTGGCGGTGATCAATCCGACCGGGCGCTACGCCCGCAACCAGGTGGCCGGGCTCGTCGCCGCCGGCACGCCGCTCGTGGGCGGCGTCGCGCTCGGCCGCGGCGGCGAGACGCTGGACGGGTTGCCGCTCTACGACCGCCTCGCCGATCTGCCGGAGCGGCCGAACGTGGCGGTGCTCTACACGCCGGCCGAAGGCGCGCGCGACGCCATTGCGATGTGTGCCGCCGGGCGTATCCGCACCATCGTCGCGGTCGCCGAATACGTGCCGGTACACGACGCGCTCGCGGCCGCCGCCCGCGCGCGCGCCTCGGGCTGTTGGCTGATCGGACCGAACACGCTCGGGATGTACGTGCCGGGGCGCGGGCTGCTCGGCTCGATCGCGCCGAGCTTCTGCAAACCCGGCCGGCTCGCCGTCATCGCGCGCAGCGGCACGCTCACGCTCGCCATGGCGCGGCAATTGACCGCGGCCGGCATCGGCCAGAGCCTCGTCGTCCATATCGGCGGCGACACCGTGGCCGGACGCAATCCGCACGAATATCTCGCCGCGCTCGCGCATGACGCGGCGACCGCGGCGGTGCTCTATTGCGGCGAGATCGGCGGCGACAAGGAATATGCGCTGGCCGACGCGGTGCGCGGCTTTCCCAAGCCGGTGGTGGCGATGGTGGTCGGCCGCCATGCGCCGCCGGAAAAGCGCATGGGCCATGCCGGCGCGCTGGTCGGCAGCGCGCGCGAGGGCGCGGCCGCGAAGCTTGCGGCGCTGGCCGCGGCGGGATGCCGGGTGGCCACCGGGCCGGAACAGGCGGTCGCGATGCTCACGGAGCTCGGGCTGGCGGAGGGATAAGAGAAGCTGCCGGCGACATGTATGCCGATGATCTGTCGGCAAACTCGGTGGGCTCCGTCTCCGCGACGGGGAGAGGGAGCACAGCCGACTCGCGGCAGCAGTGTGGCTCACTTCCCCTTGAACACGGGCTTGCGCTTCTCCACGAAGGCGCGCTGCGCCTCGCGCGCATCCTCCGTGCGCGAGAGCTCGACGGTCACGCTCTGCTCGAAGCGGTAGGCGTCGCGCACCGGGAGCTCCTCGATGGTGTTGAGCGCGCGCTTGATATGGCGCACGGCGAGCGGGCTCTTGCTCGCGATCTCGCGCGCGATGTCGCGCGCGGCGTCCATGAGGGCGGCGCGCGGCGGGCAGGCCTCGATCACGCCCAGCCGGTAGAGCTCCGCCGCCGAGACCCGGCGGCCGGTCAAATACATCAGGCGCGCGCGCGAGCGCCCGACATGCTCCATCAGGAAGCGCGCGCCGCCGGCGAGCCCGACGTCGATCTCAGGCATGGCGACATAGGCATTGTCGGAAGCCAGCATGATGTCGCAGGCGAGCATCAACACGAAGCCCGCGCCGATCGCCGGCCCGTTGACGGCGGCGATGACCGGCTTGGCGCAGTCCGTCACCGCGTAGAAGAATTCGCGCACCAAGCGGTTGTGCCGGACATAGTCGCCCGGCTCATGCACCATGTCGACGCGCTCCTTGAGGTCGGCGCCGGCGGAAAACGTGTTGCCGGCCCCGGTCAGGATGGCGACGCGCACGTCGTCGCGGTCGCTGATCGCGTCGAACACGCGGATCAGCTCCTCGCGCGTGCGGGCGTTCTGCGCGTTCACCGGCGGGCGGTCGAAGGTGACGGTGGCGATGCCGTCGGCGACGTCGAGGCGGAACTGTTCGAGATCCATGGCATGCCCTGCGGAACGCAAACTCTTATTTTGCCGGCTCTCGCTGCACCACCGGCACCCGGTGCATGGTGAAGATATTGTCCACCGAGGTGTAGTCCATGTAGCCGAGCCGGGCGATCGGCCGGATGCGCGCCATGTCGATGTTGCCGTCGACGATCACGGAATCGTCGATATGGACGTTGACCACTTCGCCGATGACGAGGGAGTTGACCGTCTTCTTCCCGTTCGACCGGACGAGCTCGACCGTCTGGTTGTAGACGCATTCGAGCGCGATCGGGGAGCGTTCCACCCGCGGCGGCTTCACCACCCGGGACGGGACCATCTTGAGGCCGGCGAGGTCGGCCTCGCTGATGTCCTCGGGATGATCGCTGCCGGTGATGTTCATCTCGGTGCGCAGCTCCCAGGTCGCCAGATTGAACACGAACTCTCCCGACGCTTCGGCGTTGCGTTGCGAGTGCTTGCGCGTGCTCGAGGAGAACATGACGAAGGGCGGCCGCGTGCAAATGAGGTTGAAGAAGCTGTAAGGCGCGAGATTGACGACCCCGGCCGGGCTGATCGTGGTGATCCAGCCGATCGGGCGCGGCACCACCAGACAGGTTCCGGGATCATGCGCGAGACCGTGCGGCTCGCTGCGCGGATCGTAGTCCATGAAATGTCATCCCCCTTCAGCGGCAAGGCCTTCGCCGACGCGACGCGTTCTCTGCCGTCGGCGGCGTGCTCGACAGCGACGGTGGGGAATGGTAGCCCGAAGGCCCTCCAAGCGCCATCAGCGGACGAGCTTGCCGCGACGATGCTAGGAACTGCAAATCCACCACACTAAGGCCCATGGGCCTCCGATGAAGCTGCACTGGTCGCCCCGCTCGCCGTTCGTGCGCAAGGTGATGATCGCCGCCCACGAGCTCGGGCTCGCCGACCGCATCACCTGCGTGCGCACCGTGGTCGCGACCACCCGGCCGCACGCGGCGCTGATGGACGAGAACCCGCTCTCGAAAATCCCCACCCTCGTGCTCGACGACGGCACGGTGCTCTACGACTCGCCCGTGATCTGCGAGTACCTCGACTCGCCTGCACGCGGGGCGAAAGCTCGTTCCGGCCGACCGCCAGGACCGCCTGACCGCGCTGCGCCGGCAGGCGCTCGGCGACGGCTTTCTCGATTTCCTGCTGCTGCTGCGCAACGAGCGCGAGCGCGCGCAGCCGTCGGCGGCGCATCTCGCGACCTTCACCACGAAGAAACAGGCCGTGCTCGCGGCGCTCGAGCGGGAAGCCGACGAGCTCGCCGCCTCGCCCTTCAGCGTCGGCCACATCGCGATCGGCTGCGCGCTGTGCTATCTCGATTTCAGGTTTGCCGACGAGGACTGGCGAGCGGCGCATCCCGGCATCGCCCGCTGGCACCGGGAATTCTGCCGCCGTCCCTCGGTGCGCGCCACCGAGCCGGTCGACGACAGTGAGCATCCGCTACCAAGTCCTTAAGCGCCGCGCCTTCGACCGCCCTGAACTCGACCACGCCAAGCGGCCGGCACCCGATTTTGGTGATGCCGACTTGACCCCAGCCGACGCCGGAATGACACTTCTCGTGCACGTCCTATAGCGACGTCCTTGGCGGCGGCGTCAGACAAGGCGACGTCGCGGCCTCTGCCGAAGGAGATCGCGCCATGACCGAGATCCAAGCCTTGGATGTCCGAGTTCCTGCGGAAATCATCAACAACTGGGGCTGGTTCCTGGCCTTCGGCATCGCCCTGGTGCTGCTTGGAATTCTCGCGATCGCGCGCTCCGTGGCAGCCACGGTCGTCTCCATGCTGTTTTTCGGGTGGCTGCTGCTGATCGCGGCCGGCATCGAGATCGCCCAGGCCATCATGGTCGGCAAATGGGCCGGCCTGTTTCAACATTGGCTGAGTGCGGTCCTGTTCGGAGTGCTCGGCGCGCTGATCATATGGAGGCCGCTGGTCACCGCCGAGATTTTGACCCTGCTGATGGGATCGTTCTTTGTGGTGGCCGGCCTGTTCCAATTGATCACTCCGTTCGTGGTTTCCTTGCCGGAGTGGGGCTGGCACGCGCTCAACGGCGTCATCACGCTGGTGCTCGGGATCCTCATCCTGGCGCAATGGCCGGTCTCCGGGCTTTGGGTGATCGGCCTGTTCCTGGGAATCGAGCTGATCTTTTTCGGCGGCGCCTGGATCGCGCTGGCGCTCAGGCTGCGCGCGGTCTGATCATCCGCCGGGCGGACGCTGACATGGCCGGTCCGCTGTCGCATGTCCGGGTGCTCGATCTGAGCCGCATCATGGCGGGCCCGTGGGCGGGCCAAATCCTCGCCGATCTCGGCGCCGACGTGGTGAAGGTGGAACGTCCCGGCGCCGGCGACGATACCCGCGGCTGGGGACCGCCATTCCTCAAGGACAAATCCGGCCGCGACACCGGCGACGCCGGCTATTTCCTCGCCGTCAATCGGGGCAAGCGGTCGATCGCGGTCGATCTCGCGGCAACGGAAGGCCAGCGCATCGTGCAGGCGCTCGCGCGGCGCGCCGACATCGTGCTGGAGAATTTCAAGGCCGGCGCGCTCGCCAAGTTCGGCCTCGGTTACGACGATCTCAGCGCGGCCCATCCCGGCTTGATCTACTGCTCGATCACCGGTTTCGGTCAGAGCGGGCCGCGGCGCGACCAGGCCGCCTACGATTTCATGATCCAGGGCATGAGCGGCCTGATGAGCGTCACCGGCGAGGCCGACGGCAAGCCGGGCGCGGGACCGCAGAAGGTCGGCGTCCCCATCGTCGACATCATGACCGGGATGTACGCCGCCATCGCCGTTCTCGCCGCGCTGGCGCGGCGCGAACGGAGCGGGCAAGGCGAGCATATCGACATCGGCATGCTCGATGTCGGCATCTCGTTCCTCGCCAACCAGGCCATGAACTACCTGATCTCGGGCAGCGCGCCGCGGCGCGCCGGCAACGCGCATCCCAACATCCAGCCGCAGGACGTGTTTGCGGCGCGCGACGGCCATCTCGTGCTCGCCGTCGGCAACGACGACCAGTTCGCCAGATTTTGCGACGTGCTGGAACGGCCGGAGCTGGCGGCGGACGAGCGCTTCAAGCACCAATGCCGGACGCGTGCGCAACACCGATGCCCTGACCCCGCTGATCGGCGAAATCCTGGCGACGCGCGAGCGCGATCATTGGGTGCGCGCCTGCGCGCGCGCGGGCGTGCCGTGCGGGCCGATCAACACCATCCCGGAGGTGTTCGCCGACGAGCAGATCGCGCATCGCGGAATGCTGATCGAGATCGCGCATGCAGCCGCCGGCGCCGTTCCGCAAGTGGCGTCACCGATGCGATTCAAGAACGCGCCGCTCAAGCACGATCGCCCGCCGCCCTTGCTCGGCGAGCACACCGAGGAGATCTTGCGCGAGCTGGGCTGGCCGGATGCGAAGGCGCGAGCCGCGACCGGGGCGGATAGAAAGTGATTTGCGCACGTTTTCGAATGACCGCGCTTCCGCGAACTCGGTGAACTCCCCTCCCCCTTGCGGGGAGGGGTCGGGGGTGGGGTGGCCGATTGAGGCACCTGCATTGCCACACGCGCTACCCCCCTCCCCAGCCTTCCCCCGCAAGGGGGGAGGGAGCACACCGAGCAAGTGGCAGAGGGAGCAGACCGAGCCAGCTGCAATTCCAGCGCTCATATCCCAATAGGAGAAGTCCGTTGCCGCGCATTCCGCTCTTTCCCAGCGACGAGATGACGCCGGAGCAGCGCCGCGTCCACGACGCGGTGGTCGCCGGCCCGCGCGGCGAGCTGCGCGGGCCGTTGCGCGCGGTGCTGCATCGCCCGGAGCTCGCCGACAAGTGGCAGCAGCTGGGCGAGCTGTTGCGCTTCCGCACCTCGCTGCCGCCGCACTTGAAGGAGCTCGCGATCCTCGTCACCGGGCGGCACTGTCACGCGCAACTCGAGTGGCACATCCACGCGCAGATGGCGCGCAAGGCCGGCCTGCCGCAGGCGGTGATCGACGACGTGCATGCCGGCCGCCGGCCGGCCGGGCTCGATGCCGACGGCCTCGCCGTGTTCGACTACGCCGACGAGCTCAATCGCCGCAAGACGGTGGGGGAAGAGAATTATCGGCGGGTGCTCGCGCGCTGGCACGCCGTCGGCGTGGTCGAGCTCACGGCGCTGATCGGGTATTACACCATGGTGGCGATGACGCTGAATTGCCACGACATCCCGTTGCCGGACGGAGTGCCGCCCCCGTTACCGCCCGCGCCGGCGTGAAGCCGGTCACCGGCTGTCGAAAGGTGGCGCGGACAACCGCTACTGCCGCATCAGCACCAGCGGTTCGGTGCTCGCGGGGATGCGCTCCCATGTGGTGGCATCGCTCTCGGAGAAGCGCCAGCTGGCGCCGCGGCCGCTGAGCACCAGCCCGTCGCGGTCGAGCCGCCAGGTCGCAAGCCCGACGTCCGCGATCTCGGCATCGCAACCCGGCTTCACCGCGATCTTGTAGTCTTCCCCGCCCGCCGAGGCGTTCGACAGCGTGAGCCGGCAGAGCGGCTTCTCGAATTCCTTGAGCAGAGTCCACTCGCCGAACACCTGCTCGGGGCTGACCGTGGCCGCCTTGATGGCAGCCTGGGTGCGCATGAAAAACAGCCCCTCCCCTTTGCGCTCGGCCTCGTACATGTGGGACTCGACCTCCATGAAATCGAGAACGAGGCCACCCTTGGAATCGAACAGCCGCACGGCGTCGTTCGGTCCCATGGCCCAGACCGCGACGTCCTTGAGCGACGGGAACGCGGTGCCGCAGGCCTCGTCGAGATCGAGCTTGAAGCCGCGGGCCGCGGCATCGAGGCTGAAGGTCACCGGGCAGGTCTTGTCGCGGGCGGCGTTGGAAATTTCCCAGGCGCCGACCATGGCCTTGGCGGCGTCGCTCGGCTCGGGCGCCTGCGCGTTGGCGGCGGCGCAAAGCCCAAGCCCGATCGGAACAAGCGCGAGCGCAAGCAAAGAAACGCGACCCGGCATGGCAAGCCCGACGCTGGTGAAATCGGCGCGGACGCTATCACGCGCAGCGCGCGTCGTCATGCCGGGAAACGCGGCGGCGCGCCAGACTTGCGAAACCCGCATATGCGGAATTTACGCGCGCGCGCGAGCGTTTTTCGGCGGCCACGGCGTTTCCGGCACCGGCGTCAGCGGCGGCTTGCCCGCCGCCCAGGCCAGCAAGTTGTCCACCACCAGCTGGTCCATCTTCTCGCGGGTCGCGACCGAGGCCGAGCCGAGATGGGGGAACAAGACGACCTGGTCCATCGCGATGAGCTCCGGCGGCACCTCCGGCTCGCGCGCATAGACGTCGAGGCCGGCGGACAGGATGGTCTTGTCCTGCAGCGCCTTGATCAGCGCCGGCTCGTCGACCACCGAGCCGCGCGCCATGTTGATGAGGATCCCTTCCGGACCGAGCGCGCCGAGCACCGCGGCATCGATCAAATTTCGGGTTGCGGCGCCGCCGGGCGTGATCACCAGCAGCACGTCGACGTCGCGCGCCATGTCGATGAGCTTGGGATAGTGTCGGTACGACACCTCCGCGTTCGGGCGGCGCGAATGATAGACCACGGGCACGCGCATGGCGTCGAGCCGGCGCGCGATCGCCTGCCCGATGCGGCCCATGCCGACCAGGCCGACGGTGCGGTCGCGCAGCGTCGCCTTGCTGAGCGGATAGGCCTTCTGCGGCCACTTGCCCGCGCGCAGATAGCGCTCGGCCTGGGGAAATTCGCGCACCGTGCACAGCAGCAGTCCAAGCGCGGTGTCGGCGACCTCCTCGGTCAAAACGTCCGGGGTGTTGGTGACGGTGACGCCGTGCGCGCCCGCCCACTTGGTGTCGACGTGGTCGTAGCCGACGCCGAAGGAAGCCACGATCTCGAGCCGGGGAAGTCGCGTCATGAACGCCCCGTCGATACGCTCCTCGGTGGCGGAACAGGCGATGCCGCGCACGCGCGGCGCGGTCTCGGCGAAGAACTTCTCCTGATCCTTGGCGTCGGAGAATTTGATGAGGTTGAAGGGGTGCTCGAGTCCCTTGACGATCACCGGCTTGGGCGGCCCGATCAGCAGGATGTCGGTCTTAGACGGAATTGCGATCAATGGTGCCAACTCCTCTGTCGTCATCCCGGGGCCCGAGCGCAGCGAGGGAACCCGGAATCCATAACCACGGCCTGCGATTATGGATTCCGGGTTCGCGCCTTCGGCGTGCCCCGGAATGACGGGGGATAGACTTTACGCCACCGGAACATGCTTCTAGCAGCGGCCATCGTCTTGCTCCTAGACCAGCATCGTCACCGGCTGCTCGGCAAATTTCCGGAACGCGGCGATGAGCTCCGCGCCGAGCGCGCCGTCGACCACGCGGTGGTCGCAGGAAAGCGTCACCGACATGACGCTCACGAAGGCGACGCCGCCGCCTTCGGTCTCGACCGCCTGCCGCCGCGCGGCGCCGACCGCGAGGATGGTCGCCTGCGGCGGGTTGATAATGGCGGAAAATTCGCGCACGCCGTACATGCCGAGATTGGAGATGGCGGAGGCGCCGCCCTGGTATTCGCTCGGCTTGAGCTTTTTCGCGCGCGCGCGCGCCGCCAGCTCCCTCATCTCGTTGGAGATCGCCGACAGCGATTTCAGCTCCGCCTGGCGGATCACCGGCGTGAGCAGCCCGCCCTCGATCGCGACCGCGACGCCGATGTCGGAATGCTTGAAACGCAGAATGCGGTCCTGCGCCCACACCGCGTTCGCCGTCGGCACGCGCTGCAGCGCCGCCGCCCAGGCCTTGATGACGAGGTCGGTGACCGACAGCTTGAAGGCAGGACGGCCGTCGCCGTCCTTGGGCGCGGCCGCATTCGCCTCCTCGCGCAGCGCGAGCAGCTGTCCGATCGCGACATCGGCGGTCAGGTAGAAGTGCGGAATGGTCTGCGTCGCCTGGGTGAGCCGCGCGGCGATGGTCCTGCGCATGCCGTCGAGCGGCACCTCCTCGAACGGCACGTCGCGGTAGAGCGCCTTGACCTGGTCGGCGCTCACGCCCTCCGCCGGGACGGCAGCAGCCGCGGACACTCGCCCTGCACCAGGCTCGTCGGCGCGCGCCGCGGCGGCCTCGACATCGCGCGCGATGATGCGGCCGTGCGGGCCCGAGGGTGAAATAGCGCCGAGCTCGATGCCGGCTTCCGCCGCGAGCCGCCGCGCCAAGGGGCTGACGCGAGTACCGCCGGGCAATCGTGCCGGGCCGTAATTGCGCGCCGGCGTGCGCACCTCGAAGAACGGATCGAGCGCGATCGGTGCTGCCGGCGGCGCGGCGGGTTGCTTGTCGGCCGATGGCGCGGGCTCGGCCGCGCGCGGCGGCGGGCTCGTCCGCGAGGACGCGGGTGCGGCCGAAGCCGGAGCGGCGGCGGGCGGCGCGCTTGCGGCCGCGCCCGCGCCGTCGGCGATCACGGCGACGATGGCGCCGACCGGCGCCACCTCACCCGCCGGCACGCGGATCTCGGCGAGCACGCCGGCGGTGATCGACGGCACCTCCATCGATACCTTGTCGGTCTCGATCTCGAACAGATTGTCGCCGGCCTTGACGGCGTCGCCGGTCGACTTGAACCATTTCGTGATCTTGCCTTCCGCCACGGTCTCGCCGAGCTGCGGCATCAGCACGTCCATCGACGCTGTCCCCGTTGCGGCTCTTTCTTCGTCGCTGTCAGGCGTGAGGCGACTGTCCCCTGGTTACCACGTCACCGAAATGTACTGCGTCTCCAAAAACTCCATCAGCCCTTCGTGCGCGCCCTCGCGGCCGATGCCGGACTGCTTCATGCCGCCGAACGGCGCAGCCGGATCGGAGACGAGCCCGCGGTTGAGCCCGATCATGCCGAAATCGAGCTGCTCGGAGACGCGCATGCCGCGGCTCATGTCTTTGGTATAGAGGTACGCGACCAGGCCATACTCGGTGTCGTTGGCGCGCTTGATCGCCTCGCCCTCCGACTTGAAGGTCTGGATCGCCGCCACCGGGCCGAAAATCTCCTCGTTCAACATCTTGGCGCCCTCCGGCACGGCATCGAGCACGGTCGGCGGATAGAAGTGCCCGGGGCCGGTCGGCGACTTGCCGCCGGTGAGAACCTTGGCGCCCTTGCCGACCGCGTCGTCGACCAGCTCAATCACCTTCTTCTTGGCATCGGCGTTCACCAGCGGACCCACGGTCACGCCGTCGTCGAGTCCGTTGCCCACCTTCAGCGCCGCCATCTTGGCGGTGAGCTTTTTTGCGAACTCGTCGTGCACGGTCTCGTGCACGTAGAAGCGGTTGGCCGAGGTGCAGGCCTCGCCCATGTTGCGCATCTTGGCGATCATGGCGCCCTCGATCGCGGCATCGATATCGGCGTCCTCGAACACGAGGAAGGGCGCGTTGCCGCCGAGCTCCATTGCCGGCTTGACCACGTTGTCGGCGGCTTCGTGCAGCAGCTTGCGGCCGACCTCGGTGGAGCCGGTGAAGGAGACGACCCGCACGCGCGGATCGTGCAGCATGGCGCTCACGACCTTGCCGGAGGAGCGCGACGGAATGACGTTGACCACGCCCGCGGGCACGCCGGCCTCCTCCAGGATCGGCATCAGCGCCAGCATGGTGAGCGGCGTGTCGGAGGCGGGCTTGAGCACGACCGGGCAGCCGGCGGCGAGCGCGGGGCCGATCTTTCGCGTCGCCATGGCGGCCGGGAAATTCCACGGCGTCACCAGGACGGCGACGCCCGCGGGTTTGTGCTGCACCACCATGCGGGCGCCCGACGCCGGGGCGCGCGACACCTCGCCGATGTTGCGCACGGCTTCTTCCGCGTACCAGCGGAAGAATTCGGCGGCGTAGGCGACCTCGCCGCGCGAATCCGACAGCGCCTTGCCGTTCTCGATGGTGATCAGCTTGGCGAGCCGCTCGGCGTCGCGCATGATCAGCTCGAACGACTTGCGCAGGATTTCGGCGCGCTCGCGCGGCTTGCGGGCGGCCCAGCCCGCGAAGGCGGCGCTGGCGGCATCGACCGCGGCCTTGGCGTCCTCGACGGTCGCGCTCGCCACCGAGGCGATCTTGTTCTCGGTCGCCGGATCGAGCACGTCGAAGCGGCCGCCGTCGGAGGATTTGCGCCACTTGCCGCCGATCCACAGATCGGTCGGGACATTGGCGAGAAGATTTTCGTACATGGGACGTTTCCTATGATTGGAGCTATGTCGGCGCCGCGGGCTCGGTCGGCTCCCTCTCCCATAGGAAGAGGGGTGGGGTGAAGGGTTGAGGTCTATCGAGAGTCCGGTAACCCCCTCACCCCAACCCTCTCCCCAAATGGGGAGAGGGAGTGCACCGAGCTGGCCGCAGCGTGCTTGCCCTCCATTACCCCTGCATCGACCGCCGCACGCGGTCGGCGATGCGATCGACGGTCGGCAGCGCGATGTCCTCCAGAATGTCGGCGGCCGGCAGCGGGATGTGCGGCGTGGTGATCCGCACCGGCGGCCCATCGAGATCGTAGAACGCCTCGTCCGCCACGATCGAGACAATCTCCGCGCCCCAGCCGCACAGGCGCGGATTCTCCTCGACCGTGAACAGGCGGTTGGTGCGCGCGACCGAGCCGAGGATGGTGCGGGTGTCGAGCGGCACCAGCGAGCGCACGTCCACCACTTCGCAGTCGATCCCGTGCTCGGCCTTGAGCTTCTCGGCCGCCTCGAGCGCGCGCGGCACCATCAGCGCCAGCGCCAGGATGGTCGCGTCCTTGCCGGGACGCACGATCGCGGCGGTGCCGAGCCGATCGACGATCTCGCCGTCGGGCACCTCGCCCTTGGTCGGATAGAGCGATTTGTGCTCGAAGAAGATGACAGGATCGGGGTCGCGCACCGCGGCGGCCAGGAGCCCGATCACGTCGCGCGGGGTCGAGGGCGCCACCACCTTGAGGCCGGGGATCATCATCGCCCAGTTCTCGACGCTCTGGCTGTGCTGCGCGCCGAAGCGCGAGCCCGCGCCGTTGGCGGTGCGCACCACCAGCGGGCATTTGAGCTGGCCGTTCGACATGTAGCGGCTCTTACCGAACTCGTTGGCGATATAGTCGAAGCATACCGCGAAGAAATCCGAGAACATGATCTCGGCGATCGGCTTCAAGCCCGTCATCGCCGCGCCCATGGCGGCGCCCAGAATCGCCTGCTCGGAGATCGGACAATCGCGTACGCGCTTGGGCCCGAATTGCTCGTAGAGGCCGACCGTGGTCTTGAACACGCCGCCGGGCTTGGCCACGTCCTCGCCGAAGAAGATCACGTCGGGATCGCGCGTCATCTCCTGGGCAATGCCGCGTGCCACGGCGTCGCGATAGGTCAGTTCCGCCATGCGAAGCCCCCGTCGGCGTAGACGTCGGCGGTGAGGAGATCGAGCGGCGGCGGCGGCGCAGCCTTGCACTTCTCGGTCGCCTCGTCGACGCGGCGCATCACCTCGGCGTCGATCCCCGCGATCACGTCGTCGCCGATGCCGAACTGCTTGAGCCGCTCGCGGTAGAGCTTGACCGGATCGCGCTCCTTCCACTTATCGAGCTCGCCTTCGGGGCGGTACTTGGCGGGATCGGCGCGAGAATGCCCGCTGTGGCGATAGGTCATGCATTCGATCAGCGACGGACCGCCGCCCGCGCGCGCCTTGTCGTAGGCGACGGCGGCGGCGCGGTAGACGGCATCGGCGTCGTTGCCGTCGATGATGATGCGCTCGAGACCGTAGGCCGCCGCGCGATCCGCGGCGGGATGCTCGACCGCCGTCACGTCGCTGATCGGGGTGTATTCCATGTAGAGATTGTTCTCGCAGACGAAGATCACCGGCAGCTTCCACACCGCCGCGAAGTTCAGCGCCTCGTGGAAGGCGCCGATATTGGTGGTGCCGTCGCCGAAGAAGCATACCGTCACGTCGCTGTCGCCCCTGTATTGCGCCCGCAGGGCGGCCCCGCAGGCGATCGGCAGATGCGCGCCGATGATGGCGTAGGAGCCCATCACGCCGTGCTCGGCCGAGGTCAGGTGCATGGAGCCGCCCTTGCCGCGCATCAGGCCGTTGTCGCGCTGCATCAGCTCGCCCAGCACCTTCTCGATCGGCACGCCGCGCGCGAGGGTGTGGGCGTGGCCGCGATAGGTGCAGAACGAGAGATCACCGGGCTTCATCGCGGCGGCAAAGCCGGTCGCCACCGCCTCCTGGCCGAGCGAGAGGTGGCTCGTGCCCTTGACCAGGTTCTGCAGGAACAGGTCGAAGGCGCGCTGCTCGCTCTCGCGGATCTCGACCTGCATGCGGTACATGGTCAGTCGCTTCTCCTCGCCGATGTCGTCGTTGATGCCGGGACGGGAGCCGTCGGTCGCACGGACCGGTTGTTTCGACATGAACGCCACCTCGACAAGGCCGATGAAGGAAGGGAGCCGGAACGGGCGGAAATTAGCGCCCCGGCGCAAGCTTATGCAACGCGTATTCGTGTCCAGGGTGCCGGCGTCCGAAGTCAGGCCGAATCCGACCGATTGGTCCGGGTATAATGTCGTCCCCGCGCGGGGCACCCCGCGACGCGAGCGTCGCGGGGACCCCGTTGCGGGGACCCATAACCACCGACTCTGCGAATATGGGTTCCCGCTTTCGCGGGAACGACAGCGCCGGAGCACGCGCCACACGGGCAGCTACGTCTTCCTTCTCACCTGCCGCTCCCGGTGCAGGATGTAGAGGCCGGAGGCGACCACAATGGCGGCGCCGGTGAGGGTCCAGCGGTTGGGCACGTCGCCGAACACGAGAAAGCCCAGCGCGATGACCAGCACGATCTCGGTATAGATGAAGGGCGACAGCACAGCCGCCGGCGCCAGCCGGTGGGCGGCGATCAGGAGATAGTGGCCGAAGCTGCCCATCGCGCCGGTCGCCACCATGAGCGCGATGACCAGCGGCTCGCTCGGGGTGGTCCACACGAACGGCACGACCGGAAGCAAGGCCAGCGCCCCGACGATATTCGAGTAGAACAAGGTGGTTTCGTTGGAATCGGTGCGGGCGAGAATGCGGGTGGTGATGGAATAGAGCGCGTAGAACAGCGCGGCGGAGAGCGAGAGCAGCGCCGCCGGCTGGAAGCTGCCCGGGCCCGGGCGCGCCACCACCAGGACGCCGACGAAGCCCACGGCGATGGCGGTCCAGCGCCGCCAGCGCACGCGCTCGCCCAGCAGCGGGCCGGACAGCGCCGCCACGAAGAACGGGGTCGAGAACACCAGCGCGATCGCCTCGTCGAGCTGCAGGTAGCGAAGCGCCGCGAAATTGCACAGCGTCGATCCGAGCAGCAGCACCGAACGCCCGACCTGCAGCAGCGGCCGTGTGGTGCGGGTCAGACCGGGGCGCGTCCATGGATTCGACACGATGAACGGGAACAAGAACGCGCCGGTATAGCGCGCCCACACCACCTGCAGCGTGCTCATGTAGAGGTTGAGATATTTCGCCGTCGTGTCGAGCATGGCGAAGCACGCGACCGCCCCGCACATCAGCGCGATGCCGGTCAGGCGCGAAGCGCGCTCGTGCGATGCGTGGTCGTGCATGTGGAGGATCGGTGCGATCGACTAGTGCGGTGGATTTGAAGTTCCTATCATGTCGCCGTAAGCTCGTTTAGGAACTTCAAATCCAAAGACCGCACTAGAATATTAAGTTGTTAGTGTCCCTTTGATTCCGAAGTTCGCATCAGAGGATGCCGCGAGGGTGTGCGAACTTCGGAATCGGGACACTAAGATCGCACCATTGACACTTCCGAGGAGAAGACACAATGCGGACTTTCGGCCGGGTCGCATCCATCGCGGCAGTGCTGACGTCGCTCACCGGCATGGCTGCGGCAGCCGATATCCGCGTGCTCAGCGTGGGCGCGGTGCAGAATGCGGTCAGGAACCTGGCCGCGGACTTCGCCCGGGAGAGCGGCCATCAGGTGCTGTTCACGATCGGCTCGCCCGCCGTCGTCACGCAGAAGATCAAGGACGGCGAGGTGTTCGACGCGGTCATCGTCTCCGAGCCGGCAATGGATGGGCTCGACCGCGACGGCATCGTGAACCCGGAGAGCCGCGTGCGGCTCGCCAATACCGGCATGGGCGTCGCGGTGCGCGCGGGCACGGCGGTGCCGGACGTGTCGACGCCGGAGGCGTTCAAGCAGGCGCTGCTGGCGGCGAAATCGATCGTCTACGGCGATCCCGCGCTGCCCAATCAGAGCGGCGAAAAGGCGGAGAAGATCCTTGCCAAGGCGGGGCTGCTCGACACGCTCAAAGGCAAGCTGCGCATCGTTCCCGGCCAAGCCGCGAGCCAGGAGCTGATCGCCAAGGGCGAAGCGGAGATGGGACTGTACAACGTCAGCGAGATCCCGGAGGGCAAGGGCTTGACGCTCGCCGGACCGGTGCCGGCCGCGCTGCAGATCTCCACGACCTATGAGTGCGCGCTGATGTCGGACGGCGCGGCGCCGGAGGCGGCGCGCGCCTTCATCCGCTTCCTTGCAAGCCCGGACGCGCGCGCGAAATGGCTCGCCGCTAGACTCGAGCCGCTGGCGGACCATTAGGGACGATATGAGCGGGGCACCCAATGACCTTCCCCGCCTAGAACAGCCAAAGAGCGACATGCACGACTTGGGGCTCGCGCTTCGTGCTGAGGCGGAATCCACTTTTCTCGAACACTTTCAGCATCGGGATATTATCGGGTAGGACCTCGGCGATCAGTTCCTCGACCCCGGCTCCACGGGCAATCGCGGCGAGATGACGCATCAGAGCCGCGCCGATACCCTGCCCCTGGTACTGGTCGATCACGGCGAAAGCCACCTCCGCCCTTCCGGGCTGCGTGACGACGTAACGACCGCCGCCGACGATCACGGGGCGGCCGCTTTCTTCCACCACGGCGACCAACGCCACATGCTTGACGAAGTCGGGGTTCAAGAAGAACGCGATTTCCGGCTCCGTGAAGCTACGTTTTGCGGCAAAGAAACGGCGGTAAAGGGACTGCTCGCTGGTGCGGCCGACGGCTGCGCGGAGGTCGGCCTGGTCGTCAGGTCCGAGGGCGCGGATTTCGACCCTGCGTCCATCGCGCAGCGCCTCCATCGCGGAATACTTGGCTACTTCCATGGCAAGTGACCTGCAATGGTCCACCCGGCGGGTTATCCGGAAAGCGAGCAGGCCATCACAAAGGAGTGCGAAAAATTCAGGATTTCCGCACGATCAAGTTTGATATTGCTGGCATACAACGCGCAACCGCCGCGCGGAATGGCCGCATGGCAATGAGGTATGCGACCAGCACGATCAGCAACAATCCAAACATCGCCCGGATGGCCACGAAGTTCGGAGAGTCTTCAGCCAAGAACACAGCCGGCACTGATGTAACGATCGCCAAGATTTTCTCGCCGATCCAATCGAGCATCGCTTTCCTCGCAAGCCTGCAACGCCAAATCGTGATATTGATCGGCCGTGGCCGCTTTGATCTTATCAAAAGTTGTGGGTCCTCGCATCGGCCTTTAGGGTCTTAAGGAGGTCGGCCATGGGCGATCCGTTCCTGAACTACTTCGCGCTGTTCCTGCTGATCTTCGTGGTGGTGGTGCTGTTCTACGGCATCATCGCGATCCACGACATCCCGGCCAAGATCGCCGAGTCACGCCATCATCCCCACCAGGACGCGATCCATGCGGCTGGATGGGTAAGCCTGTTCACGCTGCACGTGTTGTGGCCGTTCCTTTGGATCTGGGCGATGGCATACCGTCCTGAGCGCGGATGGGGATTCCCGTCCCAACCTGCCGGAACTGGCGCAGAGCCAGCAGTCAAGGCGAGCGAGTTGGAGGATTTGCGGCGCCGGGTTGCCGAACTCGAAAGCAGCATGAGGACGGGAGACCGATAATGGAACTCCTGCTCATCCTGATCTACGTCTCGCTCTGCTACGTGGTGTTCAAGGTTTTCCGGATACCGGTCAACCAATGGTCGCTGGCGACCGCGGCGCTGGGCGGGGTCATCGGCATCGCGTTGCTGCTGCTGATCATGAACTACAATCATCCCTTTACCAAGAACGCCCGGATCTATTTCGTGGTCACGCCGGTGTTGCCGGGTGTCAAGGGTCGTGTGATCGAGGTGCCGGTGCAGACCAACGCGCCGCTCAAGGAAGGGGATGTGCTGTTCCGCGTCGACCCGAAACCATACGAATACGTCGTCGACCAGAAGAAGGCGTCGCTGGCGGAAGCCGAGCAGAACGTGCGGCAGCTCAAGGCCTCGCTCGACCAGGCGACGGCGGCCGCTGAGCGAACCAATGCGCAGTTGGAGCTCGCGCAGCAGAACTACGACCGGCAGGCCGAGCTGTTCGAAAAGAAGATCATCGCGCAGGCGACGCTCGATACCTTCACTCGCAATCTCGAAACGGCGAGACAGAGTTTGGCGGGGGCGAGAGCCGAGGAGGAGCGAGCGCGGCTCGCCTACACCTCGAACATCGAAGGCGTCAACACCACGGTCGCCCGCCTGCAAGCCGAGCTCGCCGATGCGCAATGGGATCTCGATCAGACGGTGACGCGGGCGCCGGCGGCTGGATTCGTCACCCAGGTCGCCCTGCGGCCGGGAATGTACGTCGTCCCCGCGCCGTTGCGGCCGGTCATGGTCTTCGTCAATACCGACAAGCGGGACCAGGAGTTCACGGCGGCCTTCCAGCAGAATTCCCTGCAGCGCGTGAAGGCCGGCGACGACGCCGAGGCCGCTTTCGATGCCGTGCCCGGCCGCGTGTTCAAGGGCAAGGTGCGCCTCGTGCTCGATGCGATCGCGGCCGGCCAGTTGCAGGCGACGGGGGGACTCGTGGATGTCGGTGCGCGCACGGAGGGTGGCCGGGCGCTGGCCGTCATCGACATCACGGATGACATGTCGAGCTACCAAATCCCGCTCGGCGCTGCGGCCCAGGTCGCGATCTATACCGAGCACTGGCACCACGTCTCGCTGCTGCGCAAGATCCTGCTGCGCATGCGCAGCTGGCAGAACTATATCTTCCTCGAAGGGCATTGAGAGTGTTCAAGCCGCCTTGAACTTGGCGGCCAAAGGTGGCGGGGGAATGATCCATATGCGGCGCGTTCAACGATCTCGGGCTTGCCGATGATCGTCGCGACCCGTCCGGTGTGCCGTCGGAGAATCCAAGGGCTAACGCCTCAGGGATGATGGCCGCGCATGAAGGATTCGACGCAATCGCGGACCGGTCCGACGTGGCTTTCCTTCGTGCCGCCGGCGCGTTGGTTGGCGCAATATCGTGCTTCCTGGTTGCCGGCCGATGCCATCGCCGGCGTGACGCTGGCGGCCTACGCCATCCCGGTGTCTCTCGCCTATGCCGCGCTTGCGGGCCTGCCGCCGCAGGTCGGGGTTTACGGCTACCTCTTGGGCGGACTCGGCTATGCCCTGCTCGGGTCGTCACGCCAGCTGGCGATCGGACCCACCTCCGCCATCTCGCTGATGATCGCCGCAACGGTCGGAGCGATGGCGGACGGGGACCCGATCCGCTACGCGCAGATCGCGAGCCTCACGGCCTGGACCGTCGCCATGCTGTGCCTGATCGCCTGGCTGTTGCGGCTGAGCGGGCTGGTGACGCTGATCAGCGACAGTACCCTCGTGGGCTTCAAGGCCGGCGCGGCATTGACCATCGCCATGACCCAGTTGCCGAGCCTCCTTGGCGTGACCGGCGGCGGACACAATTTTTTCGAGCGCTCGGTGCTGCTGGCCGGGCAGCTTGGCCAGACCAACTACCTCGTACTGGCCGTGGGCGTCGTCGCGATCCTGCTGCTCGTGCTCGGCGAGCGCATGTTGCCGGGACGGCCGGTCGCGCTCGGCGTCGTCGCGTTGTCGATCGTCGCCGCGACCGTGCTCGGGCTGCCTGCCCGCGGGGTGGCCACGACGGGAGAGATTCCGGCCGGCCTGCCCACGCTGGAGGGTCCGGCGCTGCGGCTACGCGACGTCGAGGGGATCGTTCCGCTGGCCGCCGGATGCCTACTGCTGGCCTATATCGAAAGCGTGTCCGCCGCCCGCACCTTCGCGGCAAAGCACGGCTATGGCTTGGATCCGCGGCAGGAGCTGCTCGGCATCGGCGCGGCGAATCTCGCAACCGCCCTGGGACAGGGCTATCCGGTAGCGGGCGGACTGTCGCAATCGGCGGTCAACGACAAGGCCGGCGCGCGCACCCCGCTCGCTCTGGTCTTCGCCTCGATTGCGCTCGCGCTCTGCCTGCTGTTCCTCACCGGGCTCTTGGAAAATCTGCCGAAGGCGGTGCTGGCCGCGGTCGTGCTGACCGCGGTGTCCGGGCTGCTCGATTTCCCGGCGCTGTTGCGCATGTGGCGCGTGAGCCGGCTCGACTTCTACGCCGGCGCCACCGCCCTGGGCGGTGTGCTGGCGTTGGGGATACTGCAAGGCATCCTGCTCGCCGCGTTGGCCTCCATCTTGCTGCTGTTGCTGAGCGCGTCGCGCCCGCATGTGGCGTTCCTCGGACGCATTCCCGGCACCAACAGCTACTCCGACCTCGCCCGCCATCCCGAAAACGAGGCGCTGCCCGGCGTGATCGCCTTTCGTCCCGAAGCCTCGCTCATCTACGTCAATGCCGGCGCCGTGCTGGAAACGGTCTTGCACCGACTTCAAGCTGCGCCCTCCGATCTCCGCCTGGTGGTCTGCGATCTTTCCGCCTCGCCCTATCTCGATCTCGCCGGCTCTCGCATGCTGCACGACCTGCACGGCGAGCTCGTTGCCGACGGCATTGCGCTGCGCGTCGTCGGGGCGCACGGGCGGGTGCGCGACCTGCTGCGAGCCGACGGCATGGACGAAAAGCTCGGGGGCCTCGACAGAGCGGCTGCTCTCGATAGTCTGCTCGCCGGCGAGGCAGATCGGCGCGAGCCGCAACGGCGCCCGTGACGGAGAGGGAAAACGAGCCGGTCCCAATGGCAGTCGATCCACTGGCGCAGTTTCCGGCCAAATCGTCCGATCGAATCCTCGAGCCGATGGACCGGATCTCGGAGGTCCTGTTCGGCTTGATCATGGCGCTGACCTTCACCTTGACGCTCGGCGTCGTGACGGCAGACCGCATGCAAGTCCGGACCATGCTGTTCGCCGCGCTCGGCTGCAACCTGGCCTGGGGAATCATCGATGCCGGCGTGTTCCTGATGGCTCGCTTCAACCAACGGGGGCGCAACGCCGTGCAGTTGCGGGCGGTGCGCACGGCCGCCGGCAAAGGCGAGGCGCATCGCATCATCGCGGACGCAATGCCGCCGCTGCTGGCGTCGGTGTTGCCGCCGGACCAGCTGGAATTGATGCGGCAACGATTGCTGCAACTGCCCGAGCCCGAGCGTCCGCGGCTGACGAAACGCGACGGGCTCGGCGCACTGGCCATCTGCCTGCTCAGTTTCCTGTCGACGTTCCCGATCGTGATCCCGTTCATTCTGACCGGCGACGCGCGCCTGGCGCTGCGCCTCTCCAATGCGCTCGCGATCGCAATGCTGTTCGTGTGCGGCTATGCGTTCGGGCATTACGCCGGGTTCCGACCGTGGGCCACGGGGCTCTCGATGGTCGCCGTGGGCGCGGCGCTGGTCGGCGTTGCGATCGCTCTGGGCGGCTGAAGGCCGGCGCGGCGCCCGCCGGCCGCCGTCAGCGCGGAAACGTGACGGGTCTTGCGTGCCTCGGTTCACCCGGCTTGCGTTCCGCCGCCTCGACGGAGAACGTGACGTAGGCGGTCCATCCTTCGAGCCGGTTCTTGGCGTCGAACTCGTAATAGCCTCTGAGATTGAGGTATCCGTCGCGGTCCGCGACCGGAAGGAAAAACCCGATCTGCGGGCCGACCCCGGCAACGCGCGATCTGAAACCGCCGAGCGCGGGGCTCGCACCGCTGTCACCGGTCACCTGGTTGTAGACGTAGCCGACCGCTCCGATGTGCAGTTTTTCCGTGAGATACGGCGAAATCGCCCAATCCACGTGTGCGTCGATGCCGCTGCGGTATTGGGTGTAGGGATTGATGAAGTTGTAGGTGAACCCGACGACCGCGGACCATTCAAATCCGACTTGCTCGTTCAAATAGGTGTAGCCGGCGCCTCCGTCCGCCGACCAGTGGCCCAGTCCCATGGCCGCCAGACGGGTGGGATCGTAGACGCCGACGGGAACCGCGGCCGTCGCGTAAAGCATGAAGTTGTGCACGTCCTGATTCCATTTCAACGTCGCGGCCGGGTACAAGTCTCCGAATCCGAGGACGTAGTCGGAACGGCTTCCCGACAGCGAGGCTCCCCCCGGCCCGGTCAGCGTTGCCGACACCGAGGTGGTGTTGCGCCCGTACACGGCCGTCATTCCCACGGCCGCTTGTCCGCCCAGGACCGGCGTGGCGAACGCGTAGGTCGGAGTCACCATGACGAAATCCGAGGGCGACTTCATGCCGGCCTGAAACCCGCCGCCGCGCGCAAAACTTACGCCGGCGCCCGCAGCGGCCCTTGCATGGTAAAACGTGCTTTCGAACGACCAGCCCGGATTCGAGGGCACCGCGGCGAAACTGCCGAATTGACCTTGCAGCCAGAAGCTGACGCCCGCTTCGTCCGCCGAGGCGCCGTCAGAAAAAGCGAGAGGCAGAAGCGCCGCGATGACGCATACTGAATTGGTGAGCGGCCGACCTGACAGAGATACATCCCGCATCATCGCGCCCCAGATCGTCGGCCCCAGCTAACGAACTCAACACCTCCACGATGCAAACTCAGAACTTCACTGCGGTCCCCACCAACCACGTGCTCTCAAGGGTCGCGATGAATGGCCCGTTCGGCTGGTCAGGGCTGATGCCAAACTTGTTCTTCCACCAGCGATACCCTCCGAAGATCGCCCAGCGTTGAGGCAGATTCCACAGCGCTTGCCCCACATCGAACACGAGAATCTGTTGGGTGAG
This sequence comes from uncultured Alphaproteobacteria bacterium, assembly GCA_963712565.1. Taxonomy (GTDB): domain Bacteria; phylum Pseudomonadota; class Alphaproteobacteria; order Rhizobiales; family Xanthobacteraceae; genus VAZQ01. The sequence continues at coordinate 179,774 of CAVQIP010000018.1, forward strand.
GTATTCAGTCGTTCGTAGGAGACCCGGCCCCAAAGGCTGGCAAGGCTCACCGCAACCTTTCGGCCCATGCATCACCACCAGGGCTTTATATTTCAGCGGCAGCCAGGGCGGCAGGAAGCCCAGCGGCTGCGAATAGTTGATTTCGACCGCCCAGGTCGGATCGAAGTTTACGTTCCCACTCGGATTGGGAATGGGCTGGAACGGGAAGGTTGAGGCGAACCCGTCGTGCTGCCACTCCTTATAGGCATAGGCAGCGACATTGAGAAAACCCCTGTAGGGCGTCTCGAAGTCGAATTGCAGGCCCGCCTGGATCGAGCGCTTGGCCGACCCCAGGGTGGTGTTGTCGGTGTTGGCATCTGCACCAAATGCGAACTCGATGTTGGTTAGTGGACCGATCGAAAAAGCCTTCGTACCCGAGAGCTGGTTCCAACCAAGCGTGCTGCGGGCGAACCCGTAGATCTCCGTATATCCGGGGCAGATCTCCGCCCCGGGAGGAAAAACGGGGGGACCCTGATCGCAGGGCGCCGCCGGCGTACCAAAAGGTGGCACACGGCCATTAGTCGCCTTGAGATATTCGACGCTGAAGAAGTTCGTGCCGTAGGTCCACACATCAAAGTGCTGGAAGAACGCAACGTTCTTCGGCGTCTGCCCTGCTCCGGGGTTGGTGGCGGTGGGCAGGTAGTAGTATCCCACGATATTGTCGTTCACGATGAACAGGGGCGGCGGTTCCTTCGGAGCCTTTGATGGCAGTGGCTGCGACGGTTTCTCAGGGGGCGGCTGCTCGTCCACGAAGCGGTCGGCAACCTGCGCCCACGCATTTATGCAAACCGTGGTCGTCATCACGGCAATGAGAAATGCCAGCTTCGCTGTCGCTTTCATCGCACGCCCCCCCAAATGACCTGTGACACTTCTTCGAGTGTGCTGAGGTCAGGCTCCACTTCCCCACGCTTTAAGGATCGCTGCAAATTCGGCATTATTTGCATCCGTGCTGTGCAGACCACAAAAGAAAAAGGCTTGTGGTAATCTGATCACACCGGAGTGTTGACGCATGTCGGCGGGCGTCGCGATTTCGCCGCGACGCGATCGTCAGCGCGCTCACCAGAACATCGGCTCGTTGTCTTCGACATTGATGGTGCACATCCTCAATCGCCTGTGCGCCTCGCAGGCGGACCGGCTTACCTTCGCACTGCACCGCAACAACCGAGCCGTGTCCTGTCATTTTTCCCATTTACGGCGATCTTAGCCGTGTCAGAATGACTGACGTTAAAATAGCAATGATGTGGCGGAACCGTCGCAACAGGGAGGATCGTCGATGTCTGAAAAATCCATCGCTATCCGGGGCCCGGTTCTGACCTACACCGGCGATCCCTTCAAGAGCGGGCTCGATCACACGATGGTTTACGAGTCCGATGCCATCGTCGCGATGGCGAACGGACTCATTACTCATTTCGGACCGGCCGACAGAATCCGTCCCCGATTAACTCCGGGCACCGAGATCAAGGACTACGGCAAGGACTCCCTGATTTCCGCGGGTTTCATCGACAGCCACGTTCATTTTCCGCAAACGCCGATGATCGCGGCGTATGGTGAGCAACTGTTGGATTGGCTAAACAAGTACACGTTCCCTACGGAGCAGAAGTACTCGGACAAGGAGTTCGCACGCTCCGTCGCCAAGGTTTTTCTGCGAGAGAATTTGCGCAATGGCATCACGTGCGGATGCGTCTATTGCACTGTCTATCCGCAGTCGGTGGATGCCCTGTTCGAGGAGGCCGAAAAGCTCGGCCTGCGGTTGGCCGCCGGCAAAGTGATGATGGACCGCAACGCGCCGGAGAAGCTGCTCGACACGCCGAAAAAGGGCTACGACGACTCCAAGGCGCTGATCAAGAAATGGCACAACCGCGGGCGGCTGCTCTATGCCATCACGCCGCGGTTTGCGCCCACCAGCACGCCCGAGCAACTGGAAGCAACCGGCGCGCTCTGCAAGGAGCATCCCGAATGCTACATGCAGACGCATGTGTCGGAGAACAAGGGCGAGGTTGCCTGGGTGAAGGAATTGTTTCCGGAGCGCAAGGGCTATCTCGACGTTTACGATCACTACTCGCTGTGCCGGCCGCGCGCCGTCTTCGGCCACGGCATCCACCTGACCGACGGCGAGATGCAGGTGATGCACCGGACCGGCTCGGCGATCGCGCATTGCCCGACTTCCAACTTCTTCCTCGGCAGCGGCTTCTTCAACATCCAGCGCGCCATGCAGAGGGAGCGCCCGGTTCGCGTCGGGCTCGGCACCGATCTAGGCGCCGGCACCTCGTTCTCCATCCTTGCGACCTTGAACGAGGCCTACAAGGCCGCGCAGCTCAACAGCTACGCGCTTTCCGCCGGTCACGCCTATTACGTGGCCACGCGCGGGACGGCGCACGCCATGTATCTGGAGGACAAGATCGGAAGCATCGCGCCGGGCCTGGAAGCCGACATCGTCGTGCTCGACATGAAATCGACGCCGATCATCGAATATCGCATGCAATACGCGAAGGATTTCGAAGAGGCGCTGTTCATCCAGATGACGCTCGGCGACGACCGGGCGGTGCAGGCGACCTATGTGGCTGGCCAGTTGCTGTACAGCCGCAGCGATGAACATCGGCGGGTGACCGCCTGAGGCGATCGCACTCGCAAGTCAACACAGTCGCAAGGGGTGTGTCATGACAAGCATCACGGGCTCTTCCTCGGTAGAGTCGCGTCTTGGCAGCGGGTTTGCCTGGTGGGTTTGGATTCTGGCGGTCACCTTCGTCGTCTACCTGTTCAGCTTTCAGACCGGCTACTCGATCGTGAATCCCAGCGTGCAGAAGGACGCGGGACTGTCGGTTTCTCAGGTCGCAACAATTGCCGCGGTCTACACCTGGGCATTCGCGATATGCCAGTTCTTTGGCGGCGCGTTGCTCGATCGGCTCGGGGCGAGGAAGGTGCTGCCGGCTTCGATCGCCCTGGTGACGTTGGGAATTTTTGTCTTTGCCAACGCCAACAGTTACGGAATGCTGCTGCTTTCGCAGATCATCATCGCCATCGGTTCGTGCACCGGCTTCGTGGGCGCTGGGTATGTCGGCGGCCAATGGTTCGGCATGGCCAAGTTCAGTTTCATGTTCGGCCTGGTGCAGGTGGTCGCAGCCCTGACGTCAGCGTTCTCAGTGAACATACTCGAGGCCGTTCTTGCTCACGTGACATGGCGCTCGCTTTTCAACGTCTATGGCTTACTCGGCATCGTGCTGTTCGTGTTGGGGGCCCTTTACATTCGAAATCCGCATCCGGTCGCCGGCGGCATGAGCCAAGGAATCGGGGAGTTCTTCACCTCGGTGGTCAAGGGCATGGTGGAAGTCGCCAAGATTGGGCACGTGTGGATCGCGTCGCTCATCGGGGCTGCGCAGTTCGGCGTCATGCTCGCGCTTGGCGTCGTCTGGATGCCGAAGCTGCTCATGGTGCATGGCCTGAGCCAATCGACCGCAGGCTTCGGGACGTCGATGCTCTGGCTGGGATTGGCTGCGGGTAGCGCAATAATCCCGTGGTGGTCCGATCACATCAAGGCGCGGAAGCTGCCGATCATCCTCGGCGGCGCGGTCCAGTTGGCTTGTCTTCTCGCATTGCTCTATATCCCGGGACTCGGAACCGCGCTTGCAATCATTCTTTGCTTCGTCTTCGGCTTTGCCAATGCCGCCCACATGCTTGCGTTCAGCACCGCGGCAGACGTGGTGCAGCCCAGCCAGATCGGCACATCCGCTGCGATCGTGAACGGCATCATGTTCATCGTCGGCGGGATCATGATCAGCAGGCCGGGCGTGCGCATCGGCTTGGGGATTGAAGCCGGGGTCGAACCCAAATCGCTTGAACTCGCCCAATACGCCAGTTGGCCGTTGATCGTCGCGCTCGTGATTGCTCTCGCGCTCTCGTTCTACATGAAGGAGACCTATCCGAAATCGTAGGGATGGCCGCAAACCTGCCACTGCGCGATCTCGTGACGCTCGCAGAGTAGCGCCGGTAACTTCGAGCGCCGGAGGATCACGACCATGGCCATTGATGCCGCAATCAAGCCGGTCGAACTCGGTGGCGCCCGGGCCTGGTTTGTCTGGGCGCTCGCGGTCGCCTTCGTCGTCTACTACTTCAGCTTCCAAACCGGTTACGCCATCGTCAATCCGAGTGTCGGGAAGGACATTGGCCTCTCGGCAACCCAGGTCGCCCTTGTTGCGGCGGTTTACACCTGGGTCTTTGCGCTGTGCCAGTTTTTCAGCGGCGCCTTGTTGGACCGATTAGGTGCTGGCAAAATCATCCCGATTTCGATCGCATTGGTGACCATCGGCATATTCGTCTTCGCCAATGCGCAAAGCTACGGCACCCTTTTGCTGTCGCAATTGATCATCGCCGTTGGGGCGTGCAGCGGCTTCGTCGGGGCTGGGTATGTTGGCGGCCAGTGGTTCGGCATGGCCAAATTCAGCTTCATGTTTGGTCTTGTCCAGTTTGCCGCTTCGTTTTTTTCCGCCTTTAACCAGAACGTTCTGAGTTTGGGGCTCACACAGTTTTCGTGGCGCGGGCTGTTCAACTTCATCGGATTCTTGGGGATAATCTTGTTCATTCTCGGCGCACTTTTCATCAGAAATCCGGCACCCATCGCGCGCGCTTCCGAGAGCTTCATCGAATTTTTTACCGCAGTACTGAATGGGATGATTGAAGTCGCCAAGATCCCTCACGTATGGGTGGCGTCAGCGTTCGGTGCGCTTTGCTTCGGCGTTATGCTTGGCTTGGGAGTGGTATGGGCTCCCAAGTTGCTGGCAGTGCGCGGATTCGATGCCGCAACTGCCAACTGGTCGGCCTCCCTGCTGTGGCTCGGTCTGGCGGCCGGCTGCTTTGTGGTTCCCAAATGGTCCGACGTGATTAAGAGTCGCAAATTGCCGATCATCATCTGCACTGTTGTGCAGGCCTTAGCGTTGGCGCTACTGCTCTATCTGCCCGAGCTCAACTCAATCGCGGCAATGCTTCTGTGCTTCGCATTTGGGGCTGGCAATGCGGCCCACATGCTCGCGTTCAGCACCGCTGCGGACACGGTCACGCCGAACCGCATCGGCACCTCGGCAGCGATCGTGAACGGCATCATGTTCATCGTCGGCGGAATCATGATCAGCAGGCCTGGCGTGCGCATCGGCCTGGGAATTGACGCCGGGATCGAACCCAAATCGCTTGAACTTGCACAGTACGCGGCCCGGCCATTGATGGTGGCGATTGTTCTCGCGCTGGCAATCGCCTTCGCCATGCGAGAGACGTATCCCAGGTAGCATTCACCTTGGATACGGTGTCCTTAAATGGACCCTATGCGCCCATTTGCGCCTCCCGCCCGCGGGCACGCCCCGCGCAAACTCGGACCGACCGCGACCAATCGAGCTATTCGCGGTCCATCGGCACGACGAATTCGACCGGATCGTCGGGCGTCGCGCCCGGCGGTAGCACCGTGCCGCCGGTTTGCAGGTCGCGCCACTGCAGCGGGCCGTGGATGCCGTTGAGAACGAGAACCACGCGCTTCTTCGATCGTTCGACCCGCACCTCCAGGAAGCTCTGGAAGAATGGCGCACGGTTGAAATCGAACAAGCCGGACAAGGCCTCGATATGGAACGGCCAGGCCCCGAACCACTTGACCCAGTACCAGAACGGCTGCTTCCACAGCGGCATCTCGGCGTCCATCTTGGCGCGCAGGCGGTCGGTGCGCGGATAGAACGCCCAGTCGCCGAGGGCGGGCGGTTGTGCAAAGTCGAGCGCCGTGCCGATACTGAGGTAGGCCCCGCCGCCGCCGTTGACGAAGTGGTGCATCACCTGCGCGGCACCGTCGTTGCCGACCTTCTCCCGGTAATACTCGAAGTCGTGGGTATCGCCGGCCATGGCGATCCTGACGTTGTGGCGCGCCAGCAGCCGATAGAGCGCAGCGAAATTTCCCGAGGCTTCCGAGACGTCGAGGCCTTCGGCGGTCGGGGGAAGATCGTGGCCGCCGGCGAAGCGCGGATGCCCAACGATCGCGATGGTGAACTTGCCGCGGCTGCGGCCGAGCGCGCGCTCGAGCCATGCCCATTGTCGTTCGTCGACCGTGCGCAGCACGCCGGTGTCGATCGCCAGCAACGCGAAATCGTCGGCCTGCAATTCGAAGAACGGCGCCCGCTGGGTGCCGACGTCGACGCCGTACTGCCGGCGCAGACGCGCTGCCTCAGCCATCAGCTTGTCGATGCGGCGAGCATTGGTGCTGGTGAGGCCAAGATCGGCGTCGACGCGCGCTTCCATCGCCGCGCGCGCGGCCTTGGGCTCGAGCAAGTTCGCATTGAACCCTTCGAGCGCATCGTACCAGTCGTGATTGCCGGGGATCGCGTAGATCGGCTTGGCGAAGCCCTGGAACGGAAGATAAAAATTGGCCTCGTAGTCATGCATCGATCCGGCGGGATAGATGACGTCGGAGGATATGACGAGAAACTTCACGTCATCGCGCCGCCCCAGTTCCAGATAGCGCGAGACCAATGAATATTGCGACGCGTCGCCTTCGCCGGTATCGCCGATGACGAGAAAGCTGAAATCCCCGCCACCTTCCAGGCCGCCGGGGTTGATGCGAAACAGCTCGTCGCCGTCGCCGCCGTAGGCGCGCGCGACCGCGTCGACCATGGCGACGCGCCAGGGATCGACCCGCAGCTGGGTCATTTTCTGATAGAGGCCGGTCGCCCAGCTTTCGGTGTTGAAATACCAACTGAATCCCCAGATCGGGTTGAAGGCCACGAAGAACGCGGTCAGCGGCAGGCCCAGCCGCAGCACGAGGATCAGCGCGGCCGGCAGCGAGCTGCGCGCTTCGCGCAGCCGCATGTTGAAATTGAAGCGGCTCTCGAGCCAGCGGCCGATGAGCCAATCCGCCGCCGGATTCATTGCTGCGACTTCATCTTTGGCGCCGAACCGCAACGACCAGGCCAAGCGTTCGAGCGGCCTCGTCAATCGTCTCCACAGCAGGCGCGCCGGAAGCACGAGAAGCGTCGCCAGGACCAGCGTCATCAGCACATCGCCGGCGGTCGCAACGAAGGGAGAACTGATGCCGAGCAGGGTGTCCCCTATCGGCATCCGGCCGGCGTGGATCGCCAGGAAGACGGCCGCAAGGGTCAACATCCACATGAGATCGGCGGCACGCACGGTCTGCGATGCGGTGTCGGCCTCGGCGCGCAAGCGCGCGAAGGTGTCGTTCGGCGGGAAACCGAGACCGGGATCGGGGTGCGCGCCCCGCGCCGCGACGGCCGCGTCGGGGGTGACGGCTTCGACCGGCGCCATCAGGATTCGCCACCCCGCCGCCGCGACATAGGCGCCGACGACGATGCCGATCGCCCATTCCGTGCCGATGATATGATTGAGATACCAAAGCAGCGCCGCGCATCCGAGATCGACAAACCCGTTGGCGATCGTCGCAACGCGCTGCGAACGGGGCTTGCGCCAGACGGTCAGCAGCTTGCCGCAACCGTCGATCAGCAGAATTGCGAGCAGCAGGATCAACAGGCCGCTGAGCACCAGGGCGGAGCTCAGCAACAGGAGGTTTCCGGCCAGCAGCGCGAGCAGGGACGGCAGGTAGGCGCTCACCTCGGCACGCCGCGGCGAAGCGAACGTGGCGTAGGCCTCCGTCACGCTCAGCGCGATCAGGGGAATCCCGAGGATCGCCAGCGACCAGCGGCCCGCCGCCACGGGCGCGGCCAGGGCGAACGCTCCCAGCGCCATCAACAAGGCGCCGCCGACGCGCTTTCTCCAAACCGCGGAAGACTGTGGCATTGCCGGTCTATGTCGGGAAAATCCTCAATGGTGCCAAGCTAAGCGAGCTTACGGTCGTAACGCAAACAAAGCCTAGGCCGGTGATCGATCTCAGGGCTGCCAGGACGCTTGGCCTCGATGTGTCGGCCACGCTCATCGTCCGCGCCGACGAGGCGATCGAATAACGCCGGCTATTTCCGAAAATGGCCAATGCGATATCCTACAATCCGGCGCCGCCCAGGGAACCGAATGCATCTGGACGAACGTGATCAAGCGAACCTGATCCCATGAAACCCTCCATCCATTGGCTGCTCGTTTTCATTCCGGTCGCCGTGATTCTCGATCACGCCGGCAATGTGCCGCCCCCGGTGATCTTCTTTTCCGCGGCGTTGGCCATCATGCCGATCGCGGTCGTGATCGTGCGGTCGACCGAACAGATCGCCATGCGGACCGGCGACGCCGTGGGCGGTTTGCTCAACGCCACCTTCGGCAACGCGCCGGAGCTGATCATCGCGCTGGTCGCGCTCAAGGCCGGTTATCCGGACATGGTGCGCGCTTCGATCATCGGCGCCATCCTCGCCAACCTGCTGCTGGCCTTGGGCATTGCATTCTTTCTCGGCGGCCTCCGCTACCGGGACCAGAAGTACAATCCGGCGGCCGCACGCATCTACAGCTCGATGATGCTGTTGGCCGCGGCCAGCCTCGCCGTGCCGAGCGCGTTCAGCCGCTACTTCGCGCCGGAAGGCACGATACCGCAGGAAGAGCTGCTCGGTGTCGGAATCGCCGGCCTGTTGCTGCTGACGTACGGGCTTTACCTGTTGTTCTCGCTCAAGACGCATCGCGGCGCGTTCGCGAGCGTCGACGCAGGCGAGGACGAATCGCACGACGACGGCAAACGCTGGAGCATGCCGCGCGCCGTCTTCAGCCTCGCCGGCGCATCGGTGTTGGCGGCTTGGATGAGCGAAATTCTGGTGGGCGTTGCGGAAGGCACCGGCAAAGCGCTCGGCATGTCGCAAATTTTCATCGGCATCGTGTTCCTGGCGATCATCGGCGGCGCCGCCGAGAGCTTATCCGCCATCGCCTTGGCGCGGAAGGACAAGATGGATTTGTCCGTGGGCATCGCCCTCGGAAGCTCGATTCAGATCGCGTTGTTCGTTGCACCCATGCTGGTGTTCGCGAGCTACCTGATTGGGCCGCAGCCGCTGGAACTTTCATTCGGCCGCGCGGAAGTGGGCTCGCTCTTCATCGGCGTATTCATCGGCACGATTGTTTGCGGGGACGGCCATTCCAACTGGTTCAAAGGCGTCCAGCTTGTGACGGTCTACATCGTCATCGCGGCGATGTTCTATTTCATACCGGAACTGAATCAGTGACTGCAAAGTCACGGATACACGCGCCAAGGGTACGCGCCGACATGCCGGCTTGTAGCCGGCATAGGCGTCTCACTGAAATAGCCGAGGAGCGGTGAGGCCAAGACTCGCCTCCGTATCATGACCCGTTCCTTCGCATTTGGGTTTGCCGCTCGTCCGCGGCGTCGAGTATCTCCGTTCTCCGCAGCACGTCGAAAATGACGGCGGTCGACCAGCCGAACAACAACACGCCATTCATGGCCGTCATCGGGCCGAGCAGCCGCCAGCGCTCCACCGGCGTTACGTCGCCGTAGCCGAGCGTCGTGTAGTTCACGAAGGCAAAATACACGAGATTGGCGCCGGCAGGCGCCGCATCGGTGAGCGCGTAAGCCAGCGCCCAGACGATCACTTCCAAGACATGGGCGACCATCAGGACCGAGACGGTCGCAACCATGACGGCGATCAATTGCAGCGATTGCCGCGGCGTGTCCTGTGCGCGTGCCCTATGCGCCACCCGGACCACCGCGGTCATCACCAATGCATGGATGCCGATGGTACAGGCGCTGACTACGGCACCCACGAGAAATTGGCGCAACATGACTGTGCCTCCTGCAATGCGTCGCATGGTGTCCAGGCCGGACGGACGTGGATGCCTCATGCCTTGATGTTCCGGCGCGGTGGCGTCGAGCGGCGTGAGCTCGTGGGCATAAGAGCCGATGCCGGGAGACCAAGCTCGACCGCCGGCTTCTCGTCAAGGCTCGCCGTGCTAGAGCATGATCCCGAAAAGTGGGTACCGGTTTTCGGAAAAGATCATGCTCCAACAATAAGCTAGAACGGGATGACGATTCGAAGAAAAGTCATCCCGCTCTAGGTCTACGCGCGCGGCAGGCTCAGCCCTGAGAGCGAGAGCTTTTCGTCGCGCGGCCCAAGCGGCGCGCCATCTTATCCGAACGACCCCAGCAGAGCGCCACCAACAACGATCCAAACACCTCCACGATTCCGTAGGCCAAGGCGGCGGAGACGGCGGGAGTGCCGGCGAAATTTCCAGTCGCGATGACTAGGCCGACCCCGACGTTCCGCAGCGAGGTCGTCAGCGCCATGGTCTTGCGGTTATCGCGCCCGGGACCGCCTGTCAGCCAGCCGATGGCGAGGCTCGCGACCAGCAAGAGCAACATTCCGACGAATCCCTTCAGGCGGATCTCCGTCAGCATCCGGAACTGGCTGGCCAAGATGAGTGCCGCGACGCTGAGGTTCAAGACCTTGCTGACAAGCTCGAATGGACGGAGCAGCCGATCCGCAAGCTGCGGACGCCAATGTTTCACCAGGAGCCCGAGCAGCAAGGGCAGCAACTGCGTGCTGAGCAGGGCGGCCAGCATCGCCATCAAATCAATGCGCGGCGCTTCGCCGCCGGACACCCACGGCAGCAGCAGGTGCAACAAGGCCGGCGAAACAATCGCCGACGATCCCGCCAGAATCACCATCAGGCCGACCGCCGCGGTGGCGTTTGCGCGCGCGATTCCCGCAAGCGGCGGGCCGTAAGGCGCGCCGGGACAGACCGCGAGAATGAGAAAGCCGGCGGCCACCATTGGAGCGGCCTCGAACAAAATGAGCAGAGCGACGGCGATGGCCGGGACGAACAGATAATTGGCCGCCACGGCCCGCGCGACCAGTCGCCAGTTCCGGGCGGTGTGGATGAGCTCGGCGAACGTCGCTCGAAACCCGATCAGCACCATCATCTCGACGAGTGTGATCGTGACGAGAATATTGATCAGTCGGTCGAGGGACATCCCCATCGTCGCCAGCCGGAGGTCCGATCAATGGCCGCGCCGCGCGGCGTCGGGGCCGTTCTCTCGCGACATCGAAAGTCGACGGCTGTTGACCGCAGCAAACGCGGCGCCAATACGCAAGATGGAGCCTTGCCGAGAACGACAAAAACTCGTCCGGCCATCCGTTCGCTCAAGGGTCCCCCGCCGACATCGATGCGAGGAGAGCGTCGGGCCGCCGCCGGGAAAGACCGAGCCCTTGCGGGTCTTCTTGCAGCGCCTTGACCTTATCCTCGGAATCGAGCGACGAACGCTCGATGACCAGATCGAGGTGTTTGAGATATCGCCGCACCGCTTCGGCGCGGGCGGCGATCGTTGTGCTCTCCGCCAGACCGGTGAGTGCCGCTCGCAGTCGGCGCATCACCTGGATCGAGCTCATGCCGAATTGACGGATTTCGTCGAAGGCAAGGGTCAGATAGTCGTCCCATGTCGGCATGGGAACGACGAGCCGCAAGACGCCGTCCGAGTCCCTGGCGAAGCCTGCATCCAAATCGCGTCGAACGAGGCGACGCAGGAGATCCTCGATCTGATCGATGGCCTGCACCGCGGTCGTCGGATCGTTGACAGCGGGAGATAGCGCCTTGATGGCGATGTCGACGAGCAGGCGAATGGGATATTTCGGGTCTTGCCGGAATGTGCGTTCGATGTCGAGATGAACCGCCCGCATCACATCCTTCTCCGCGAGCTTGCCTTTTGCGCCGTGGATGCGCAGCACAATGCTGCCGTCGACGAGGGTGTCGCCGACGGCGCACGCCAGCACGATGACCGCTCCGCTCTGTCGTGCCTGCCGGACCAAGGCATCGGTGTTCAGCTCGGCGATCGTTCGCGGACGCCCGGAATACACGAGGGTCTGCGAAACCGGGCCGAACCGAGCACCTTCGGCGGATTCGATTCCGCGCTTCCACTCGGCCGCCGGTCGCTCGTCGAGACGCCGGAACATGTCGCGAATGACCTCGCGGCCTTTGTCGCCGACTAGCTGAAGCACCCTCGTGATCTGCAGGTCGGTCAGCCGCTGCACCAGCCGGGCGAACAGCAGCATGCTATAGACCAGCATGACCGCCACAAGTAGGGTGGAAAACAGCGGCACTGTCCCGGATCGGCCCCGATCGATCCATGCGAGCGTGAAGAGGGCATAGATGAACGTGGCGGCGAAGGCCCCGAGCGAATGAAACAGCACGCGATCGCGCGCAAACCAAAGCACCAGCCGCGGGGAGTAGGCGATCGCGCTGAATTGCACCATGACGAAGGCCATGGCGAATACGACCCCGGTCAGCGCCATCATCCCCGAAGCCGCGGCCGAAAGACATGCCTGCGCCGAGGCAACCGATAAATTGAAAGTGTAGGACGGCAGGTATGCCTGCTCGATTCGCGGCAGCGCGAGCCCGCAGACGACGCTTCCGGCCACGTAGATCATCGGTGTGAGCCAAAGAGGCATCGGCTATCGCTCTCCCGGGTGGCCGCGCGGTCGCTCGCCGGCTCGTTGCGGCATTGCGGTCTTACCGCTCAATCGATGACGGTCAGTATCGCTCCGGAACGAGCTTCCTCTCCTTCAGCGACGCCTGATCATCATATTTGCCCTTGTCCGAGCGCTTGGGCAACTTGACCTTCGCCCGCGACACCTTCTGGAACGGGATCTGCTTCAGGATATGGGAGATGCAGTTGAGCCGCGCCCGCCGCTTGTCGTCGGAGCGCACGATGTACCAGGGCGCGTGCTTGCTGTCCGTCTTCTCCAGCATCATGTCGCGCGCGCGCGAGTAGTCGTACCAGCGCCGATACGACTCCAGGTCCATCGGGCTCAGTTTCCACTGCCGCAGCGGGTCGTCGATGCGCGCCGAAAACCGTCGTTCCTGCTCGTCCTTGCCGACCTCGAGCCAGATCTTGATGAGGGTAATGCCGCCATCGACAATGTATTTCTCGACTTGCGGGCAAAGCTCGAGAAAGCGGCGGTGCTGCTGCTCGCTGCAAAATCCCATGACGTATTCGACGCCGGCGCGGTTGTACCAGCTGCGGTCGAAGATGACGATCTCGCCCGCCGCCGGGAACCGCCCGATATAGCGCTGCATGAACAATTGCGTCTTTTCCCGGTCCGAAGGCGCCGGCAGCGCCACGGTGCGAAAGATGCGCGGACTCACGCGCTCGGTGATGGCCTTGATGGTGCCGCCCTTGCCGGCGGCATCGCGGCCCTCGAACACGATGATGACCCGCGCTCCCTCGGCTTTGACCCAATCCTGCAAGCGGCAAAGTTCGACCTGCAGCTTGCCCAGTTCCTTCTCGTAGGCTTTGCGCTTCATCTTGGTCTTGGCATTGCTGCCAGCCGTCCGTTTCAAGGCCATGACGTCATCCGTTTCTCATACGAGGTGGCTTTGCGGGACTCGCGGTGATGCGACTTCCTTGGTTTGAGTCGCCTTTATCCACCTTACAGGCCATCCCACTCGATCGAAATCCACTCTAGTGTGGCGGTTCAGATGTCCGCATCATTCTCGCGGCGAGTCCGAAATGCGGACTTCTGAACCAAAGCCACACTAGAACAATAAGTTGCTAGTGTCCTTCGATTCCGAAGTTCGCAAACGAGGGTGCTGCTTAATGATGCGAACTTCGGAATCGGGACACTAGTCGATGATGTGGTAGCCGCCATCGACGTAAAGCGTTTCGCCGGTGATGAGGCGGGCGGCGTCGTGCGCCAGGAAGGCGGTGGCGATGCCGACGTCCTCGATGCTGACGAGGCTGCGCGCAGGGGCCTTCGCCTTGGCCTTGTCGAGCAGCTCGTCGAATTCAGGGATTCCCGAGGCGGCCCGCGTCGCCAGCGGTCCGGGAGAGATAGCATGCACGCGGATACCCTTGGGGCCGAGCTCGGCGGCGATATAGCGGACCGCGCTCTCGAGCGCCGCCTTGGCGACCCCCATGATGTTGTAGTTCTTAACGACCATCTGGCTGCCGTAATAGGTCATCGTGAACAGCGTCCCGCCCCGTTTCATCAGCGGCTCCGCCAAGTGCGCCGTGCGAATGAACGACCAACAGGAAACCTCCATGGTGGTGAGGAAGCCCTCTCGCGGCGCATCGACCACGCGGCCTTGCAGCGTGTCCTTGGGCGAGAAGGCGATGGAGTGGACGACGAAATCGAGTTCGCCCCAATCCTTGCCGATGCGCTCGAAAACCGCCTCGAGCTGGCCGGGCGTGCGCACGTCGAGCGGCAGCACGATCGGCGCTTCGAGCTCGCGGGCGAGCGGATCGACGTATTTCTTTGCCTTGTCGTTGAGATAGGTCACCGCGAGCTCGGCTCCGAACGCCCGGAAAGCCTTGGCGCAGCCCCAAGCGATCGACTGGTCGTTGGCAATGCCGATGACGAGGCCTTTCTTGCCTTCGAGCAGCTTGGCTTTTGCAACAGGGATCATTGACCGGTCCTCTTGCTCGAGTCCGCGCGGGAGCGCGCTCTTGTCTCGGCGGCAAGCGCGTTTTGGAACTTTACTGCGTTATGTCCGGACCTTGTTGGGAAACTCCCGCGGCGGCGGCTGGATGCGGGGCGGTCTCAGCCTGCGCGGCCTCGCGCTAATCGGTGCTGAACGGACCGACCGACACGCTCCCTCTTTCTTCCGGAGGCAGGGTGCTCACAGCGAGTTCCAGACGCCGCGCCTCGTCTTCCAAGCCGATCCAGCGCAGCTTGCGGATCAGCTTCCCCCATTCCCGCGATGACTGTCGATCGATGAAATTCTCTTCGTTCTTGCGCGCCCGTTCCATGCCGTCCTCCTATTTTTCCCTCGATCGATCAGCTCATTGCACGGATGCAATCCTACGGAAGCTGGTCTGCAAGGTCGCGGCTCGTTTCAAGTACTTCCGCTCGGCCACCCATTGGACAGCGCGCGGCTGATCTTGTTCATGCTCTTTTGGCACTCCTCGGTCAGCCGCTGTCCGTCTTCCGCGGCCATCTTCATCCGCTGCGCTACGCATTCCTGGTAGGCCGCCACCGCTTCCGGCACGGAACGAGTGGCCGTCAGTTTTGCGGCCAATCCAGTCCAGAGGTCCGCTTCCGACTGCACCCGGGCAAGCCAAGCGCGGCTCGCTTCCTCATACGCGCCGAGAAGGTCCTTTTGCAGATTGAGCATTGCCTCGGTGCGCTCCTGCCCCAATTCGAACGCAGACGCCGCCGAACCAGCTGCGTCGGTTGATTTCACCTTCATGATGATTACCTCCTAGCCATCGAGTAGGCATCGTCCGACAATTGATCATTGATGTAAATCAAGGCCTACCTGCCGTGGCAGCGATATCTGCGACCACGCTGAGGCCGTTCGAAAGGAGCGAAGATGACGACCAAGCCCGACGAGTTGCTGCCCTCGGCCAGCGACATCATGAAGAAGGTTGCGCTCGCCGAGGCGGAAGAGGCATCCAAGCAGGCACGCAAGCTCGCCGAGGCCGAGGCCGAGAAGAAAGCACTGCTCGATCAGCTCAAGAAGCCGTCCGGCCTTTCCGACGAAGAGGCAATTCGGCGCGCGATCAAGATCATCGAGCGCGCGGTCAGCAACGGCAAGACCGAGGTACAGGTCCATCGCTTTCCGAACCAGCTGTGCACGGATCGTGGGCGGGCGATCAATCAGCAGGAGCCGGGGTGGGAAAACACGCTGACCGGCGTGCCCAAGGAGATCCATCAGCTGTGGGCGAAATACTTCCGTGCGCGCGGCTACAAGCTGAAAGTCGAAATCATCGATTTCCCCGGCGGGCTGCCGGGAGACGTGGCCATGACGTTGAAGTGGGGCTAGCTCGTGTCGTCATGCTAGAGGAGCCCACCCGAAACGGGGAAGCGGTGCCGACTTCATCCGGCTGGACGACAGGCCGGGCAAAGCGCGGGCGTCCGCATTCGGAGGAACTGCGATCTCGCGTGATTTCCGCCGTTGAAGGCGGCGCGTCCTACCGTCAAGCGGCTGGGCGATACGGCGTGAGTGCCAGCGCGGCGCTGAAGTGGGCGCGGCACTTTCGCCAAACCGGCAGCGTCAGAGCCAAACCCATGGGCGGCGATCGTCGCTCACGGCTCAAGGCCGAGCGCGAGTGGCTGTTGCAACGGATCGCGGCCGCGCCCGAACTGACGGCGGCTGAACTGCACAAGGAACTTCGCGCGCGCGGCATCCAGGTCAGCTATCTCACGCTGCGGAGATTCCTCAGGAAAGAGAGAATCGACGTGAGAAAGAACGCGCATGCCGGGCGGGGCCGGCCACTGACCAGCGCGCCTACTGAAATTTGAGTTAGGTTAACGCGGATTCAGGTCCCGCACGCGACCTGGACGACAGGCGATCCGGCACGGTCAGGGCTATGTCATGAGAAGCCTCTACGTTGCAGCGGTGGCGGCCGTCATTGCGGCTACTCCTGCTTTCGCGCAGTCGCTGCGCAAGCCGCCGTACGCCTCGCCGCCGACGACCTATGACGTGTACGGCGCCACGGGGTGGATCGGCCGTGACCCCGACCCCAATGTTCGGTTCGAGATCATGCGGCAGCAGAACTGGCGCAAAGGCGGATGACGCCTCCCCCCTCGACAGCACGGCAAGCTGCAGCGACGAGACAAACATAGGAACCAGAAACATGCCAGCCAGCCGCAACCACCCGTCTTCGATCGGTGCGTCCCCACCGCCGCTCGGCCTCTTTGCTCCCGCCGTGGAATACATGCTCGATGCCGCGCAGCGCAGCGTGTTGTTCTGGGACGTCATGCGCCAGCGCGGCAATCAGTATCGTGAACACCTGGCCGAGACCGCCCCGCATGTGCTCGACTACGAGGTGGAGCTCATCGTCGACGGCCGCACGCTCGAACGGCCGGTCAACTACGCCCTCGTGCGGGTGGTTGCGCCGCCGGGGGTCGAGGTCGATCCGACGCGGCGGCCGTTCGTGATCGTCGACCCGCGCGCCGGACATGGCCCCGGGATCGGCGGGTTCAAGGCCGACAGCGAAATCGGGGTGGCGTTCAAAGCCGGGCATCCCTGCTATTTCGTCGGCTTCCTGCCGGACCCCATGCCCGGCCAGATCATCGAGGACGTCGCCCGTGCCGAGGCGGTATTCCTGGAAAAGGTCATCGCCTTGCATCCCAAGGCCGACGGCAAACCCTGCATCGTCGGCAATTGCCAGGCGGGATGGGCGGTCATGATGCTCGCCGCCATTCGCCCCGAATTGTTCGGCCCGATCATCATCGCGGGGTCGCCGCTGTCGTACTGGGCCGGCGTCCATGGCAAGTACCCGATGCGCTACAGCGGCGGCCTCTTGGGCGGCAGCTGGCTGACCGCCTTCGCCAGCGATCTCGGCCACGGCAAGTTCGACGGCGCCTGGCTGGTGCAGAATTTCGAGAATCAGAACCCCGCGAACACGCTCTGGACCAAGCAATACAACCTCTATTCCAAGATCGACACCGAAGGACCGCGCTACCTCGGTTTCGAGCGCTGGTGGGGAGGCCACGTCAACCTCAACGCCGAGGAGATCCAGTTCATCGTCGACGAGCTGTTCGTCGGCAACAATCTCGCCGCCGGAAAAATCCAGACATCGGACGGCACCACGATCGACCTTCGCAACATCCGCTCTCCCATCGTGGTGTTCTGCTCGAAGGGCGACAACATCACGCCGCCCCAGCAGGCGCTGGGATGGATTCTCGACCTGTACGAGAACGTCGAGGACATCCGCTCCTACGGCCAGACCATCGTCTACACCGTCCACGAGAGCGTCGGCCACCTCGGCATCTTCGTGTCCGGAGGCGTCGCCAGAAAGGAGCACGGTGAGTTCTCGAGCAATATCGATCTGATCGATACGCTGCCGCCCGGTCTCTACGAGGCCGTGTTCGAAGCCAAGACCGAGGACACGACCAACCCGGACCTCGCGACCGGAAGCTGGGTGATGCGTTGCGAAGCGAGGACCTTGGACGACATTCGAGCGCTGGGCGGCAACGACGCGGCCGACGAGCGCCGGTTCGCCACCGCCGCCCGGGTTTCCGAGACCAACCTCGCCCTTTATCGCACGTTCGCGCAGCCGATCGTTCGCGCGCTCGTCAACTCCCCGTTGGCGGAATGGATGCAGCAGCTGCATCCTCTGCGGCTGCAATACGAGCTGTTCTCCAACGCCAATCCGATGATGGCCGCGGTCGCCACCTCGGCGGAGCAGGTTCGCAAGGACCGCAGGCCCGTGGCCGCCGACAACCCATTCGTCGCGCTGCAGGAGAACGTATCGCGCGGGATCGTGGCTGCGCTCGACGCCTGGCGGGACGTGAACGAGGCGCTGGCCGAGCGGACGTTCCTGGCGGTTTACGGTCTGCCGACGCTCCAGGCCGCCGTCGGGGTCGACCCGGCCGGGACCCGTCCGTTGCGCAAGGCGGCGAAGAATCCGCTGCATCGGGAATTACTGCAGACTCGGATCGCCGAGCTCAGGTCGCGCATCCCGGTCGGCGGGCTGCGCGCGGCCGTCATCCGCGCGCTGCTTTACGCCGGCATGGCGCGGGCCGGCGTCGACGAACGCGGTTTCGAGGCCGTGCGCCGCATTCGCCGCGCGCACGGCGACATCCCGTTGTCGGTGTTCAAGGCGCTAGTGCGCGATCAATTCAACATGCTGCTGATCGACCGGGATGCGGCGCTCGCCGCAATCCCGTCGATGCTGCCACCCGATGCGGCGACGCGGCGCGAGGCCTTCGATCTCATCAGGCAGGCGCTGAGCGCACGCGGTGACTTGTCCGCCGACGACAGGACGAGAATGAACGAGGTCGCCCGGCTGTTCGGTATCGAGGGTAATTGGGGCGAGGATCGCGCCTCCTTGCGCCAGATTCGAACGGAACTTCAGGCAAAAGCATCGTAGTGGCAGCGATCGCTCGAACGAAGGATACGAACCAGTGACAGTGCATACCGACGGCGCGAGCGAAATCGGAGCTATGGCGGCCAGCCCATTCGGCGCTCCGCCGACCTCCAAGTATGAGCGGCTTATCGCCAATGCGAAGAAAGTGCCGCCTGCAACGACCATCGTCGCCTATCCGTGCGACGAAACCTCGCTCCGCGGTCCGGTCGAGGCGGCGGAGGCGGGCATCATCGTTCCGATTCTCGTTGGTCCGGCCGCGAAGATCTCCGCCGTGGCGCGCGAGCATCGGATCAATATCGATCGCTTCGAGATCGTCGACGCGCCCCACAGCGAGGCGGCCGCAGCCAAGGCAGTCGCGTTGATTCACGAATCCAAGGGCGAACTTCTGATGAAGGGCAGCCTGCACACCGACGAGCTCATGCGCGAGGTGACGTCGAGCAAGACCGGCCTGCGCACGGCGCGTCGGATCAGCCACGTATTCATCCTCGACGTGCCGACCTACTCGGAGACGCTCTTCATCACCGACGCCGCGATCAACATCTTCCCCGATCTCGACACCAAGCGTGACATCATCCAGAACGTGATCGATCTTTTCACGCAGGTTGGTCTCGGCACGCCGCGCGTGGCGATCCTTTCCGCGGTCGAGACCGTGACCTCGAAGATACCATCCACCATCGAAGCGGCCGCGCTCTGCAAGATGGCCGAGCGTGGACAGATCACGGGCGGCATCCTTGACGGCCCGCTCGCCTTCGACAACGCGGTGAGCCCCGAGGCGGCGAAGATCAAGGGCATCACATCCGAGGTCGCCGGGCGCGCACAGATCCTGGTGGTCCCGGATCTGGAGGCTGGCAACATGCTGGCCAAGAACCTTGCATTCATGGCCAAGGCGGACACGGCGGGCCTCGTTCTCGGCGCGCGCGTGCCGATCATCCTGACCTCACGCGCGGATTCCGTGCGTTCCCGCATGGCCTCCTGCGCGGCCGCCGTTCTTTACGCTGACGCACGCCGACGTGCCGCGGCGTTGCCGGAGGTCTGATCGCCGTGGATGCCATTCTCGTCGTCAATGCCGGTTCTTCCAGCGTCAAGTTCCAGATATTCGGCATTGAGGAAGCCGGCGCGCTCCGACGCCTGATCAAGGGCCAGATCGACGGGATCGGCACGCGGCCACGGTTGGCCGCCAAGGGGAACGACAACTCATCGCTGGTCGACAAGTCCTATGCGTCGGACCAGATCCCCGACGTTCCCGCGGCGATCGCCACAGTGGCGGCGTGGCTGCGCGAGACCCAGAGCTTCGACCTCGTCGCGGTCGGCCACCGGGTTGTCCATGGCGGGCCGCAATATGACCGGCCGGTCGTCATCGACGAGGCGGTTGTGGCGGGCCTGGAGCAATACGTTTCGCTCGCACCGCTGCACCAGCCGAACAACCTCGCGCCCATCCGCGCGCTGTTGCAGGGTCGTCCCGAGCTGCTTCAGGTTGCCTGCTTCGACACCGCCTTTCATCACGGCCACAGTGCCGTCGCCGACCATTTCGCCATTCCCGAGCGTTTCTACGCCGAGGGCGTCAGACGGTACGGGTTCCACGGACTCTCCTACGAATACATCGCTCAGCGCTTGCGCGAGGTCGCCCCGAGCGTGGCGGCGGCCCGCGTCATCGTCGCGCATCTCGGCAGCGGCGCCTCCATGTGCGCCCTGACAAACGGCCGCAGCATCGAAAGCACGATGGGCTTCACCGCGCTCGACGGGATACCCATGGGCACGCGACCGGGCCAGACCGATCCCGGAGTCCTGCTTTACCTGCTCACCGAAAAAGGCATGCAAGCGACGGCGGTGCAGGATCTGCTCTATCGTGACAGCGGTCTCAAGGGCCTTTCCGGCATCAGCAACGACATGCGCGAGCTCGAATCGAATTCCGATCCCCGCGCGAAATTCGCGGTCGACCATTTCGTCTACCGGGTCGGGCTGAATGCCGGGATGCTGGCGGCGGCGCTGGGCGGGCTGGATGCGTTCGTGTTCACGGCCGGCATTGGCGAGAACTCGCCGACGATCCGTGCCCGCATCGCGGAGAAACTCGCATGGCTCGGCGTCGTTCTCGATCCGGCGGCCAATGCGGATCGCAAATCGCTCATTTCGCGGCCGGACAGCCGGGTCGTGCTCCTTGTCGTGCCGACCGATGAAGAATTGATGATCGCGCAGCACACCCTTGCGCTGCTGCTAAAACACACCGCGCGCAAAGTGGCCGGCGGAAGGCTTGCAGGATGAGGGTACGGCGCGACAGGTCATAGACTTGTCGCAGCCGGCACCGGCGGAGCTCTTCGCACGACAGACGGTCGCGGCCTGCCGGCTTCAGAAACGGAAGCGCAACCCCGCCGTGGGATCGATGTTGTTGCGCTGGAGGTAGCGGTTCGCCAACCCGTCATTCATTAAAAAGTTTCGAAAAATTGATGGCCTCATGCCATCTGCGCCGTTCTCGGGTGTGGTATGTTTGACGGCCGCAGCGCCACGGCCGGTGGCCGAGCATGCGTAGCCTGCGATGGCGGTGATTGGATACCCGGAGAGGCCGACGAAGTCGTCGCCTCCATTGGCAAAGGCCTCAGCCGTTCTGGTGCGGACGACGGCTGCGATGTGGCGGCAAATCGGTTTGGCGCAATCGCAATAGGACACCCTTCCGGGGATGGCTGCGACCTGCCCTCCTCCGGCGGTACGAGCGGCGGAGATGCCGCGAGTCATGCCGCGAAGGCACGACAACGACGGGACAAACGCTGTCAAGCGAGCATCCCGAACGAGAATTGAAGGGATAATCCGACCCAAGGGAGAGTGCCATGGAGGGAACCGCCGGGCTTTCGAAGAGCGCGAAAGACGAACGTTGCTGGCGCGGCTTCAAGCCGGGCAATTGGTGCAACACCGTCGATGTGCGCGATTTCATCGTTTGCAACGTCACGCCGTATGCCGGCGACGAGAAATTCCTGGCCGCGCCCTCCAAGCGCACCAAGGCGGTCTGGGCCAAGCTGCAGCCTTACTTCGAGGAAGAGCGAAAGAAAGGCGTGCTCGCCGTCGACGCAATGACGCCGTCGACCCTGTTGGCGCACAAGGCCGGCTATATCGATCGCGACAACGAGGTGATCGTCGGATTGCAAACCGACGAGCCGTTCAAGCGGGCGATCTTTCCGTTCGGCGGATTGCGCATGGTCGAGGGCGGCCTCAAGGCCGCCGGGTTCGAACCCGATCCGCAGGTGCATGAGGCTTTTACCAAGTACCGGAAATCCCACAACGACGGCGTATTTGACGCCTACACGCCCGAGATCATGCGGTGCCGCAAGTCCGGCATCATCACCGGTCTTCCCGATTCCTATGGCCGCGGCCGCATCATCGGCGATTACCGCCGCGTCGCGCTCTATGGAGTCGAGCGCCTGATCAGCGCCAAACGGGAGGAGCGGGCGCAGGTCAACGACATGTGGCCGACCGACGAGGTGATCCGCGTGCGCGAGGAGCTGGCCGACCAGATTCGCGCGCTGGAAGACCTGGCCGCGATGGCGAAGCGTTACGACTGCGACATCACGCGCCCTGCGAACGACGCGCAGGAGGCAGTGCAATGGACGTATCTGGCGTACCTCGGCGCCATCAAGGAAGCGAACGGCGCGGCGATGTCGATCGGCCGCATTTCGAGCTTCCTGGACATCTTCATCGAGCGCGACCTCAAGGAGGGCACGCTGGACGAAGGCGGCGCGCAGGAGCTGTGGGACCAGCTGGTGCAGAAGCTCCGCATCGTGCGCTTCCTCCGCACGCCCGAATACGACGCGCTGTTCAGCGGCGACCCCTACTGGGCGACCGAATGCGTCGGCGGCCTCGATCTGAACGGCCGGCCGCTTGTCACCAAGAGCAGCTACCGCATGCTGCACACGCTGAGCAATCTCGGGCCGGCGCCGGAGCCGAACATCACGGTGCTGTGGTCGAAATACCTGCCCGAAAGTTTCAAGCGCTATTGCATCAAGGTCAGCCGCGATACCTCCTCCTTGCAGTACGAGAACGACGACCTGATGCGGCCTCACTGGGGCGACGACTACGGCATTGCGTGCTGCGTATCGGCGATGAAGCTCGGCAAGCAGATGCAGTTCTTCGGGGCCCGCGTGAACCTGGCGAAAGCCCTGCTCTACGCGATCAACGGCGGGCGCGACGAAATCTCCGGCGACCAGGTCGCGCCGGCGACACCGCCCATCACCAGCGACGTGCTCGACTACGACGAGGTGTTCGGGAAGTTCGACCGCGTCATGGAATGGCTGGCACGCACCTACGTGCATGCCATGAATTGCATCCATTACATGCACGACAAGTACTTCTACGAGCGCCTTGAAATGGCGCTGCACGACCGCGACATCCTGCGCACCATGGCGTTCGGGATTGCCGGCCTGTCGGTGGTGGCGGACAGCCTGGCGGCGATCAAATACGCCAAGGTCCACGTGATCCGGGACAAGACCGGACTCGCCGTCGACTACCGCATCGAGGGCCCGATCGAGGGCACGAACGTGGTCCCCCAATTCGGCAACAACGACGATCGGGTGGACAGCATCGCCGCGGAGCTCGTCACCCGCTTCATGCAGAAGATCCGCAAGCATCCGACCTATCGCAACGCGACCCATACCCAAAGCGTGCTGACCATCACCTCGAACGTGGTCTACGGCAAGCACACCGGCAACACGCCGGACGGTCGCCGCAAGGGCGAGCCGTTCGGGCCCGGCGCCAATCCGATGCACGGCCGCGACAGCCATGGCTGGCTGGCGTCGTGCCTGTCGGTGGCAAAGCTGCCCTACAAGGACGCGCTCGACGGCATCAGCTACACCGTTTCGGTCGCGCCGCAGAAGGCGCACCTGTCGGAGCAGGAGCTGATCGATGCCGCGGTCAAAGCGTTCGACATGTATTTCGGCCAGGGCGGCTTCCACATGAACTTGAACGTCATCGACAAGGAAACGCTGCAAGACGCGATGGACAATCCCGACAAGTATCCGCAGCTCACGATCCGGGTCTCGGGCTATGCCGTCAACTTCGTCCGCCTGACGCGCGAGCAACAGCTGGATGTGATCAGCCGCACCTTCCACGGGCAAGTCTGAGACAGGGAGAGAGTATCATGTCGCAGCTAGGCAGCCTCGAGGCGGGCAGTCGGCATGATCTGCGCGTCGGAATCTCGCCGGACGCGCCGGATGAAGCCGACATCCGCGACGACGCCGAGGGCGCCTTCGGCTACGTCCATTCCTACGAGACCTCTTCCCGATACGACGGACCAGGCGTGCGCGCGGTGCTGTTCGTATCGGGTTGTCTGCTGCGCTGCTCCTACTGCCACAATCCCGATACCTGGCACTTGAAGGATGGCACCTACGTCTCCGCGCAGCAGGTGATCGATCGCCTGGGCACGTTCGCGCCTGCGCTGCGGTCGCTCGACGGCGGCCTGACCATCTCGGGCGGAGAGCCGATGGTGCAGCTCGCCTTCACGCGGCGGATACTGGCGGCGGCCAAAAAGATGGGCCTGCACACCGCGATCGAGACGTCCGGGTTCCTCGGCGATCGGGTCGACGAGAAATATCTCTCTTGCCTCGACCTCGTTCTGCTCGACGTCAAAAGCGGAGACCCCGCAACCTATCGCACGGCGACCGAGCGGGAATTGGCTCCGACCTTGCGCTTCGCCGAGCGGCTGGCGGCGATCGGGAAGCCGGTATGGGTGCGCTTCACGTTGGTGCCGGGACTTACCGACGCGCCCGCCAATGTCGAAGCGATCGCCCGATTTGTCGCTCCGATGAAGAATGTCGAATGGGTCGAGGTGCAGCCGTTCCATCAGCTCGGCGCGTTCAAATGGAAGGCGATGAAGCTCGACTACAAGCATGTCGACACCCCGAGGCCCACTCCTGAGCTGGTGAATCGCGTGCTCGGGCAATTTCGAGCAGCGGGCTGCCACGCCCGCTGACCGAGCGCCGCAAGTCCCAAAACCCGTTCAGAGCAAGGACATCGTCATGCTCGAGGTTGCGCGCGAAATCGTCGGAACACAGCCGATCCTCGCCTTGTTCCTGGCTATTGGCGTCGGCTATCTGGTGGGCCAAATCAACATCGGAGGCTTCTCACTCGGCGTCGGAGCCGTCCTGTTCGTCGGCTTGGCCATCGGGGCCTTCGCCCCGAAGGCGCAGATCACCGGACCGATCAGCCTCACCGGCCTGATCATGTTTCTCTACGGAATTGGCATCCTGTACGGTCGGCAGTTTTTTGAAGGGATGAGCGGAGCCGCAGGGCGCAAATACAATCTGCTGGCGTTGGTTGCCGTCGTGGCCGGGCTTCTGGTCGCATTGGGGCTGGGCCAGGCTTTCGGGATCAAGCTCGGCCACACGCTCGGAATTTTCGCCGGTTCGATGACGAGCACCGCGACCCTGCAGGCCGCCCTCGACGTCATGCGCAACAGCGAACCGTCGATCGGCTATTCGGTCGCCTATCCTTTCGGCGTAATCGGCCCGATCCTGTGCATCTACTTCATGACGCGCCACATCCAGCCGAAGTTCCCGCCGAAGGCGCAACAATTCCACATGGGCGAGGTGACCCTGGGAGACAACTGCGCCGGGCGTACCCTCGATGATCTCAGCAAGGACATGCCGACCGGCGTCCAGGCGACGATGATCCGCAAGGGACACCAGAACATCGTTCCGTCGAGCGATATCGTTCTGGCGCCCGGAGATGGCCTGCTGATCATCGCCGAACGGGAGGACGCAATCGCCGAAGCGGCCGCGCGTCTGGGAAAACTGGAACCCGGCCGGATCGTCAAGGATCGTTCTGCCCTCGATTACATCCGGGTGTTCGTGGGGAAAGCCAATGTAGTCGGGCTGCCGCTCGCCCAACTTCCGCTGCCGACCGGCTTTCCGGTGCATCTCCTGCATGTCCGGCGCTACGACATGGACCTCGTCCCGACGCCCGATCTGACCCTGGAGTTTGGCGATCGGGTCGGGGTGCTGATGCCGGCCGACCGCAAGGAGGACGTCCGGCGCCACTTCGGCGACACCGTCAAAGCGGCGGCGGAGTTCAGCTACGTTTCGCTCGGGCTCGGCATGGTGCTCGGCGTGCTGCTCGGGCTGATTCCCATTCCAATTCCCGGGGTCGGAACCGTCACGCTTGGCATCGGCGGTGGCCCGCTGATCGTGGCGCTCATCCTCGGCAAGTTGCGCCGAACCGGCTCACTGCTCTGGGTGATGCCGCTTCCCGCAAACATCGTGCTGCGGAACTTCGGCCTGGCCATCTTCCTTGCCGCGGTCGGCATCAATGCCGGACAGCCGTTCGTGCGCACGGTGTCGGAGACCGGGCTGACCATGCTGTTCATCGGCGCCGCCGTCTTGCTCACGACGGTGATCATCGTATTGCTTGTCGGATATTATCTGCTGAAGATCCCCTACGACGATCTGGTCGGCGTCGCATCGGGCGCGACCGGAAATCCCGCCATCCTGGTGTATTCAACGCGAATGGCGCCCACCGAGCGGCCTGACATCGGGTACGCGATGATCTTTCCGTCGATGACGATCGTGAAGGTCATCGCCGTCCAGGTCATCGGCCTGTTGGTCGCGAGCGGCGCTGGCTGACGATCAGGTTGTCGTGCCGCTTCGGCGCGTGACCGCCTGTCGGCGCGTTCATCGACCCGTTTCGAGCCACGCGAGCGCCCGATCCTTTTGCTCGAAGTCAAAATGCTTGATTTTCGCCTGAACGAATTGACCGGCGATGCGCGGCATGATCTTCAGGAACCCGCTGTCGGTTACGGCGGCGATGCGCTCAATCTGTCGATGGTGATCGACGACGAACTTGAGATGCGACACGAATGCTCCGAAGCTGCGCCAGCCGGGGAACGACTTCGCACAGACCATGACGCCGGCGAGCTTACCCTTTGACGCAATGAGTGGATCGATCTCGCTCGCCAGTCGCTCGAAATCCGCTTCCTCAAGCGGGCCATCAGGAGCGATGATCAGGATGTTCCGGTCGCGCAGCAGTTCGAAATGAATCATGGAGTCTTCCTTCAGCTCCTCCGCGATTCCGACCGGAGCGAAGCGCGCTGGCGCGGCGATTCGTCGTCTGCCGATCGCAAGAACGACTCGCGGCCATAGCCCCATGCGAAGACGGGCTTAAAATGCCCCGCTTGAACTGCGCGAGGCCACGCCTTGCCTCCGCCGTGGCGAAGGCTCCCTCCGGTCTCCCCGCAACGCGGCCATCAGGGCGGCCGGACTAACGCCACCGTGCGTAGTAGCGCCGTCCGTAGTAGCGATAAGGTCGCGGTGCGTAGTAGCCGTAATAAGGCCGCGGCGCGTAGTAGCCGTAGTAGGCCGGCGCGTAATAGGCCGGCGCGTAGTACGCGGGCGCGTAGGCGTAGTAGGCCGGCCGATAGTAGCCGTATCCGTAATAGGGATACGCGTAATAAGGCCGTGCCAGCGCGGCGCCGATGATCGCGCCGATGGCGAAGCCGCCGAGCGCCGGGCCCCACCAGCCCCAGCGGGCTTCCGCCGTGGTTGGCATGGCGACTGTCGCGACGGCGATGCTGCTCGCCGCGGCGAGAGCGATTAGGGATTTCCTCATGGCGTCACCTCGTCTGCCGCAAGGATCAGGGCCGAAACGTGAGCCTTGTTCGAAGTGTCCCTCGCCGGCATGGCGCGGTCAACCGGGGCGATCCCGGCGGAAGCCACCAAACGGCGGCTCAGTTTGGGCGAGCTCGGTGAATGTCACCCGCAATCCGATCAGCACCATCATCTCGATGAGCGTGATCGTGACCAGGATATTGATCACTCGATCAAGAGACATGTCAGGTCATCGGTGGCGCGGCCTGGTCAGGTGCCCATGGAGACGACCGCAGGGTTCATCACAAACGTGGCTGCCCGGAGGGGATGCATGCGCCGATGGAACTTTCGCGCGACAGCCGCGTGTAGGTGATGTGGATCAAGCACCATCTCGCCCAAAGAATATCGTTTTTGCCTGATAGGAGCGCGTGAATGCAACGGTTGTTCCTTGCGTGCGCTAGCACTGACGTCGATGCTGGTAGTCGGGGCTTATGGCCAGCGTGGAGGCCGCGGGTTCGGTGGTATCGCGATGGGGGTGTGGGTCGCGGCATCGCGGTCGGTGGCGGGTTCATGCCATTCGCGGTGGCGCGAGGTGCCGTCCTACCGCAGCTGCGGCCTGAACGGCCATCGCTGGGTGAATATCTACCACCAGCCTTACCCGTACGGAGATTGGTGACAACATCCGTGAGGTCATGACCCGGCCCGCCCGAGCGGCGGCGAGCTCGGACACCTGCGAAACAGGTCGGCACGCAGGACACCGTCATGGGGGCGAAAGGAGGCGGCCATGATGGCACCGTTCTCGCGACTGGTCATGATTGCCCTGCTCTGGTCGGTCCCGCTCGGCGCAATGGCCCAGCAGCCTGCGCCGGCGCCGCCGCAACCGCTGCTCAAGCCTGCGGAACTCGACCAACTGCTGGCGCCGATCGCGCTTCATCCGGATCCGCTGTTGTCCGAGGTCCTGATCGCCTCGACCTATCCGCTCGAGGTCGTGCAGGCGGACCGCTGGGCCAAGTCCAACACGGCTCTTAAGGGGGATGCGCTCACTGCCGCGCTTGCCAAGCAGAGCTGGGACGACAGCGTGAAATCACTGGTCGCGGTTCCGAGCGTGCTCACCATGATGAGCGAACAGCTCGATTGGACGCAGAAACTCGGCGACGCCGTGCTCGCTCAGCAGGCGGACGTCATGGACGCGATCCAGCGGCTCCGGGCTCGCGCGCGGGCCAACGGCAAGCTCGAATCGACAAAGGAGCAGACGGTCACGGTCAAGACCGAAGACCAGAAGCAATACGTCGCGATCGAGCCGGCCTCGCCGACCGAGATCTACGTTCCGTACTACGAGCCCGCCGTGGTCTACGGGGATTGGCCCTATCCCGACTATGCGCCTTACTATTTTCCGCCGGCCTACGGCACCTTCGCCGGCGGCGTGCTCGCAACCGGCGTCGCGTTCGCAGCCGGCGTCGCCGTTCGCCATGCCTTCTGGGGCAACTGCGACTGGGGCCGCGGCAACATCAACGTCGTGGCCAACCGATCCGTCGACATCGGCAACATCAATCGCGGCAAGTGGGAGCACAACGCGGATCACCGTCACGGCGTGAAATACAACAACGCCGACGTGCGCCAGAAATTCGCCAAGACCGACATCCAGGCCGGGAAGGCGGCGCGGCAGGATTTTCGCGGCAAGGACGGCCAGAAGGTGCTCGAGCCCGATCGCGGCCGTGCGGGTACAGGTGATCGTGACCGGCCGGGCGCGGGGGGCGATCGCGACCGGCCGGCTGCGGGCGACCGTGACCGGCCCGGCGCGGGTGATCGCGACCGGGCCGCTGCCGGCGATCGTAATCGGCCAGGCGCGGGCGATCGCGACCGGCCCGGCGCGGGTGATCGCGATCGCCAGCAAGCTCGCGACACCGGGGCTCGGCAAGACGCAGGTAAAGGGGCGGCCGGCAAGGCGAGCCAGAAAGCGAGCCAGAAGGCTGCGCCGAAGACAGGCCAGAAGGCGAGCCAGCCGCAGCGCGACAGCGCTTTTTCAAACGTCCAATCAGGGCCCAAGACTCACGCCCAGGCCAATCGCGGCCGCCAAAGCGTCGGCGGTGGCGGAGGAGCGCCCCGCGTGGCCGCGCATGGTGGCGGAGGAGCGCCCCGGCCGGCCGCGCGGGGTGGCGGAGGAGCGCCCCGCGTGGCCGCAGGTGGTGGCGGAGGACGAGGCGGCGGTGGCGGCGGCCGCGGTGGCGGCGGCGGCCGGAGGTCCGATGTTAGGCTTAAGCACGACATCACCCTTCTCGGCCGTCTCGACAACGGCCTCGGGTTCTATCGCTTCAGCTATAATGGCAGCGACCAAGCCTATGTCGGCGTCATGGCGCAGGAAGTGCAAACGATCATGCCGGAGGCGGTCATCCGCGGTCGGGATGGCTACCTTGAAGTGTTCTACGACAAGCTCGGCCTGAAGTTCCAGACCTACGACCGGTGGATCGCATCGGGCGCACAGGTCCCGACCATCACCCGGATCCGGCACTGACTACCTGGACGAGCGAGCTGCGGGGGACGTCGGCGGTGATCGCAGTGCTCGCAAGAGCGCCAATGTTCGGTATGAGACCAACCGAATCCCAGATTCAGATGCGACCGAGGATGCCATGATCACGATTCTCTCCTTGAGCAATCCCGCCCCATCCCTGGCAAGACTGGCCTCGTTGACCGCGGCGGTGCTCGCGCTCGCGATGGCGTCGGTGGCAAACGCCCAACAGTCCTTCAAGACCATGGAAGAGGCCGCCGATGCCTTCGTGAGCGCGGCCAGGACCGGCGACCGGAAAGGCCTTCTGACTGTGTTGGGCCGAGATGGCGCCGACATCGTGTCCTCCGGCGACGCGATCGCCGATGCGTCGGCGCGCAATGGCGTCATCGAGGCCTACGACGCCAAGCATCAACTAGTGATGGAAGGCACGGACAAAGCCGTGCTGATCATCGGCCGGGAGGATTGGCCGTTCCCGATCCCGCTCGTGCGCAAGCACAACACCTGGCGGTTCGACGCCGCGGCCGGCCGCGAGGAGATCCTTTATCGCCGCATCGGCCGCAACGAGCTGAGCGCGATCCAGGCCTGTCTCGCCTATGTCGACGCGCAGCAGGAATATGCCGAGCAGGGCGTTGCCGGCAATGGAGTGTACGCACAACGCATTGTCAGCCGGCCGGGCAAGAAGGACGGTCTCTATTGGCCGGCGCAATCCAGCGCGGACGAGAGCCCGCTCGGCGAGCTTGCCGCGAGTGCCGCCGCGCAGGGCTATCGCGTCGGCCAGCAGCGCGCGCCCTATCACGGCTACTACTACAAGGTTCTCACCAGGCAGGGGCCGAACGCGCCCGGCGGCGCGCTGGATTACGTCGTACGCGGCCGCATGATCGGCGGCTTCGCGCTGGTGGCCTATCCGGCGGAATACGGAAACTCGGGTGTAATGACGTTTCTCGTCAATCACCAAGGCAACGTCTACGAAAAGGATCTGGGCCCGAACACCGCCCGCATCGCCGCCGGCATGACAACGTTCAATCCGGACAACAGCTGGCGGCGGGTAACCGATGCGGCCGAGCCTCCCACCGGTGCAAAATAGGGCTTAGCACGACGAGCCGGGCGGCGCTCACTCCTGCATCGCCTCCTCGCGCTTGGCCCGCAGCGCCGGCAGCGCGACGGCGACCAGCAGCGCCAGCGCCGCAATTAGGAACGCGGCGGAGATCGGCCGCGTGACGAACACCGTCGCATCGCCGAACGAGATCATCATGCTGCGGCGCAGGTTCTCCTCCATCATCGGGCCGAGGATGAATCCGAGCACCATGGGCGCCGGCTCACAGTCGAGCTTGAGCAGCACGTAGCCGACCGCCGACAGCGCGGCGATCTCGTAAATGTCGAAGATTTTGTTGTCGACGGTATAGGCGCCGATGCAGCAGAACACGAAGATCGCGGGAAACAGCAGCCGGTAGGGCACCGCGAGCAGCCGGATCCACAGGCCCACCAGCGGCAGGTTGAGCACGAGCAGCATGAGATTGCCGATCCACATGCTGGCGATCAGGCCCCAGAACAGTTCCGGGCGCTCGGTCATCACCTGCGGGCCGGGCGCGATGCCCTGGATCATCAGCGCGCCGATCATCAGCGCCATGGTCGGGTTCGACGGGATGCCGAGCGTGAGCATCGGGATGAACGAGGTCTGCGCGCCGGCATTGTTGGCCGATTCGGGCGCCGCCACGCCGCGGATGTCGCCTTCCCCGAAGCTGCGCGGTGGCTTGGCGACCTTCTTCTCGACCATGTAGGCGGCGAACGACGCGAGCAGCGCGCCGCCGCCGGGCAGGATGCCGAGAATCGAGCCGAGGGCGGTGCCGCGCGCGATCGACCAGAAGCACGCGCGCAGATCCTGCCCGGTCGGCAGCACGTTGCCGATGCGGGCGGTGAACACCTCCTGTTTCTCCTTGTGCTCGAGATTGAACACCACGTCGGTGATGCCGAAGAACGCCATGGCGAGCGCGACGAAGCCGAGCCCGTCGGTGAGCTCGGGCCAGCCGAAGGCGAAGCGGATGACGCCGGAATTGACGTCGGTGCCGATCAGGCCGAGCAGGATGCCGAAGCACACCATGGCGATCGCCTTGAGCAGCGAGCCGCGCGCAAGCACGACCGCGGCGACCAGCCCGAACACCATCAGTGAGAAATAGTCGGCCGGACCGAAGCGCAGCGCGACATCGGCGAGCGGCGGCGCGAAATAGGCGATGACCAGGGTGGCGATGCAGCCGGCGATGAAGGAGCCGATCGCGGCGATGCCGAGCGCCGGCCCGGCGCGGCCGCGGCGTGCCATCTGGTGGCCGTCGAGCGTGGTCACCACCGACGACGACTCGCCGGGGATGTTGACCAGGATGGCGGTGGTCGAGCCGCCGTATTGGGCGCCGTAATAGATGCCGGCGAGCATGATCAGCGCCGGCGCCGGCCCCAGCCCGAAGGTGAAGGGCAGCAGCATCGCCACCGTCGCCACCGGCCCGATCCCCGGCAGCACGCCGACCAGGGTGCCGAGGAAGCAGCCGATGAAGCAGTAGAGAATGTTCTGCCAGCTCAGCGCCACGCCGAGACCGAAGGCGAGATTGGACAGCGTTTCCATGCCCGTCTCGCTAGAGCGCGCCCCGTCGGGCTCGACGCAGAACGCTTGTCGCCGCGCGCTCGATGTGCCGCCCCCTGCCGGCAGGCTCGGTCTGCTCCCTCCCCCGCTTGCGGGGGAGGGCTGGGGTGGGGGAACGCGCGCTCGAATCTGGAACTGCACGCTCGAGCCCGCACGAATCTTGTTGCATGCCCCCTCCCTGTCCCTCCCCCGCAAGCGGGGGAGGGAACGATGTGGGACCAATCCTCACGACGTCGGCCAGAGCGGCAGCGGCAGGCCGAGCAGCCAGACGAACACCGCGACCGAGAACACGATCATCACCGCCGCGAGCGCGAGATTTTCCAGCGGGCGCACGTCGCGCGCGGCATAGGCGCCGACCAGGACCAGCGCGGCGATGGCGGCGACGAGGCCGAGCCATTGCAGCGCGATCCCGAACAGCACGATGGCGAGGAGCGAGACGCCGATCGGCCGGGCGTAAAAGCGCGGCACGGCCGCGCCGTCGAGCACGAACGCGCGCAGCGCCAGGAGCGCGCCGAGCACGGCCAGGAGCGCGCCGACCAGGCTCGGGAACATGGCCGGCCCCATGCGGTGCATGTCGCCGAGGCGGTATTGCTGCGCCAGAAGAATAAAGCCGACGCCGATCGCGACGAAGATCAGCCCCGCCCAGAAATCCTTCGGCGCGCGGATGCGCATCAGGCAGCCTCGAGACGCACGCGTAGGGTGGGCAAAGCGAAGCGTGCCCACGTGTCGATCTTGCCCCGCATGCAAGTCCGCGTGGGCACGGCGCACGCGAGAGCGTGCGCCGCAGAGGCGTCTCGCCGTGCGCCTTTGCCCACCCTGCACAAACCGAGCCTTCCCGGACTCCACGCTTTCGCGCGACGCACCGGATCAATCCGGCCGGATGTTCGCCTTCTGCACGATCACCTTGAAGCGCTCGGATTCCTGCTTCACGCGCTTGTCCAATTCCGCCGCGCTCGAGGGGATGGTGTCGACGCCGCCGCCGGCGAAGCGCTCCTTGACGTCGGGCATGTTGAGGATCTTCACCACCTCGGCGTTGAGCTTGGCGAGGATCGGCTGCGGCGTCCCCTTGGGCGCGAACAGCGCGGTCCAGTTGGAGGCGTCGACCTCCTTGACGCCCGCTTCCTGCATGGTCGGCCAATCCGGACTGAACTTCGACCGCTTGGCCATGGTCACCGCCAGCGCGCGGACGCGCCCGGACTTGACGTGCGGCGCGACCGAGGAGCTCGCCAACACGCCGAGCGGAATGTCGCCGCCGGCGAGCGCAGCGGCGGCGGGCGCGCCGCCCTTGTACGGGATGTGCTGAAACCGGGTGCCGCTGTTGAGCGCCATCCACTCCAGCACGATCTGGTTGACGCTGCCGTTGCCCGGGGTGGCGACCGAGATCCGTCCGGGCTGCGATTTGGCGGCGGCGATGACCTCGGCGACGGATTTGAACGGCGCGTTGGCGTTGGCGGCGAGCACCATGGGCGCGTCGCTCACCATCGCGATCGGCGCGAGATCGCGCTCGACGTCGTAGGGCATGTCCTTGAACATCGCCGGGTTGATCGCGACGTCGCCGACCGTCGCCATGGTCAGCGTGTAGCCGTCGGGCGCCGCCTTGGCGCCCGCGCTCATTGCGATGAAACCGTTGCCGCCGGGCCGGTTCTCCACCACGACCTGCTGGCCCCAGGCCTCGGTGAGCTTGGCGCCGACGATGCGGGCGGCGATATCGGTGATCCCGCCGGGGGCGTAGGGCACCAGGATGTGGATCGGCTTGGCGGGATAATCCTGCGCCCGCGCGGGACCCGCGCAGAGAAAGACGAGCGCTGTGACGACGCTGACGATCCAAGCCATGGCGACCCTCCGTTATCGACGCTGGTTCCGCGTCAGGACATCTAGAGCCTATTCCGCTGAAATGGAATCAGCGCGAGCGGCAAACTCGGTTTGCTCCCTCCCCCGCTTGCGGGGGAGGGGTGGGGAGGGGGAACGCATCGCACGGATCTTGCTGGATGCCCCCACCCTGTCCCTCCCCCGCAAGCGGGGGAGGGGACGCTGTGGCACCGCATTAGCCTGCATGAGGGAGCGCCCCGCTGGCAAGGCGCACGCGTGCCGCAGGCGCGCGCCACTTCAGACCTCGCGCACGATGGCGCTCTCGTGCCAGCGCCGCAGCAGCAGATGCGAAAGAAGCGACAGCGCGAAAAAGATCACGATCCCGGCCACCGAGAGCAGCAGCAGCGCCGCGAACATGCGCGGGATGTTGAGCCGGTAGCCGGATTCGACGATGCGGTAGGCGAGGCCCGAGCCGGCGCCGGCCGAGCCGGCGGCGATCTCGGCGACCACCGCGCCGATCAATGACAGCCCGCCCGCGATCTTCAGCCCGCCGAGGATGTAGGGCAACGCCGCCGGCAGCTTGAGCTCCCACAGCACCTGCCAGCGCGTGGCGCCGTAGAGGCGGAACAGGTCCACGAGGTTGTGATCGACCGAGTTGAGGCCGAGCGTGGTGTTGGCGAGCACGGGGAAGAAGGCGACGATCCAGGCGCAGGCGAGCACCGCCGCCTGCTGCGGCAGGTAGATCAGCAGCAGCGGCGCGATCGCCACGATCGGCGTAACCTGCAGGATCACCGCATAGGGATAGAGCGAATATTCGATCAGGCGCGACTGGTTGAACAGCACCGCCAGCCCGACGCCGCCGACCACCGCGAGCAGAAAACCTTCGAGCGTGGTGGTGAGCGTGACCAGGAGCGAAGCCGACAGCACCGGCCAGTCGGAGACCAAGGTCGAAGCAACCAGCCGGGGGCCGGGCAGCAGGTAGGGCGGAATGTCGCCCAGGCGCACCACCAGCTCCCACAGCACGACGCCGAGCGCGAGCACCGCGATCGGGAGCAGCAGGCGCAGCGCGCGATCCTGCCGCGGGGGTGCTTCGTCTTTTGGTCTCGGGTTGCTCATGGTCTCGTCAGCGCGGTCTGTCGCCGGCTCGCCGCAGAACATGCCTCGCACTGCGGTGCACATCGTCCCCTCCCCGCTACGCCAACCCGGGCTCACCCGAGTTGCGCCATGATAGTGGCGAAGTCGGGAAGCCCGACTTCGGCGGGGGAGGGGTTGGGGGTGGAGGGATCGTGCGATTGCGGCAAATCCGCTGGGATTGAGCCAAACGCATCACCCCCCCCCCACCCCTCCCCCGCAAGCGGGGGAGGGAGCAGACCGAGTTTGCCGTTTGTGCTGCTTCCATCTTCAACGGTCCCCCGCTCTGCTGGCTTCCGCCAAGGCTTCCGACACGCGCCGGCAGTAGCCGGCATAGTCGGCCGAGGTGCGGAAGCGCTGGTCGCGCGGATGGGGCGCGTCGATGACGAGCTCGGTGAAGACCCGCCCGGGCCGCGGCGTCATTACGACGATGCGCTGCGAGAGATAGACCGACTCGAACACCGAATGGGTGACGAACACCACGGTCTTGCGCAGCGAGCGCCACAGCGCCAGGAGGTCGTCGTTGAGGCGAAAGCGCGTGATCTCGTCGAGCGCGGCGAACGGCTCGTCCATCAGCAGGAGTTTCGGCTCGGTGACGAGCGCGCGCGCGATCGAGGCGCGCATCTTCATGCCGCCGGAAAGCTCGCGCGGATAGCTCTGCGCGAAGCCGGCAAGGCCGACGCGCTCGAGCGCGGCGGTCACGCGCGCCGGCGCGTCCGGCTGCGTCCCCGCGAGCTTGAGCGGCAGGCGCACATTGGCGGCCACCGTCGCCCACGGCATCAGGGTCGGCTCCTGGAACACGAAGCCGATGCGGCGCGGGCCCGCGGCCTCCGCCTCGGCCTCGAGCCATGCGACCCTGCCGCTGGTCGGCTCGCTCAGGCCGGCGATGATGCGCAGCGCCGTGGACTTGCCGCAGCCCGACGGGCCGAGCAGCGAGACGAACTCGCCCGATCGCACATCGAGGCTCAGCCCCTCCAGCGCGACCACCCCGTTGGCGAAAATCTTGCCGACGCCGTCGAGCGCGACCACGGGGGCACCGGACGGGGATGCAGGAGCGGTGAGAGGAGCAGACACGGTTCGAGATCATGCACCAACATTGCCAAACGCATCACCCCCCTCCCCCAACCCTCCCCCACAAGGGGGGAGGGAGCACACCGAGCCTGCGGCTTGTACTGATTCCATTTCAACGGGATACGCGCTAGCGTTGACCGTCAAATACCGACGGGGGAGTCATGTTGCGCCGGTTGCTTGCATTTGGATTTGTGGCGCTCGGCGTTGCGGCAGCGACGATCGTGAGCGCGGCCGCCCAGCCCTTCGTGGGGAGCGAGCCGAGCAGGGCCATAGGCGCCGCGAATGCCTTGAGTGCGCGCATCGCCGCCTACCATCGCGGACCCGGGAGGTGGACGGGCGCGACGCCGGTCCCGCCCGGCTATTGCGCCACCATGCGCGAGGGCGAGGCGGTGTTGAAGGAGCTCACCCGCCTCGCCAGCAGGGCGATCCTCTACCGCCTGCCCGGCCTGGCCTTGGAGCTGCAACGGGCCGGCAACCGGCTCAGCGACGAGCTCGACGAAGAGGAGATCATCAACCGCGCGGCGGACATCCCCTACACCGTCTACCCCTGTCCGGTGGCGACCTCGCCCTATCCCGCGCGCGCAACCGTGCTCTGGATCGTCGAACGACGAATGCCTTCCTGCCGCCGGGAGGCGGATGCGCTCCGCGTGTCGTTCGCCGCGCGGCGAACGCTCGTGCAGCAGTGCCTGCGGTGACGATGCCGGCCGCGGCGGCCTGAACAAACAACTCGGCGAAGCGGACGACGACGCCATGCCTAATGATGGCCTCCGAGGAGGTGCTCATGAACGGCAAGAAGCATTAATCTAAATCAAAAGCGGAACACCGACTCTCGCGGCCGATGTCGCGTTGCGACGGAACGGAGCGCGAAGTGCGGAGGTCGCCCGGCGGACATGAAGATCGCGACCTTCAACATCAACAACGTCAACAAACGGCTCGCCAACCTGCTCGACTGGTTGCGGGCGGCGGAGCCCGACGTGGTCTGCCTGCAGGAGCTCAAGTCGGCGGATTCCGAGTTTCCGCGCGCAGCGATCGAGCGCGAAGGTTACGGCGCGGTCTGGCGGGGACAAAAAACCTGGAACGGGGTTGCCATCCTGGCCAGGGGAAGCGAGCCCATCGTCACGCGTACCGCGCTCCCCGGCGACGACGCCGACAGCCAGAGCCGCTATCTCGAAGCGGCGGTGAAGGGGGTTCTGGTCACCTCGCTCTACGCGCCGAACGGCAACCCGCAGCCCGGTCCCCGATTCGCGTACAAGCTCGCCTGGATGGAGCGTCTCGCCGCGCACGCGGCCGAGCTCTATGCCGCTGGCATCCCGGTCGTGCTCGCCGGCGATTACAATGTCGTTCCGACGGACCGTGATATCTATCCGACGAAATCCTATGCCAAGGACGCCCTGCTCCAGCCGGCGAGCCGCGCGCTGTTCCAGCGCATCCTTGACCAGGGCTGGGTCGACGCGATCCGGGCCCGGCATCCCGAGGCGCCGATGTACACGTTCTGGGATTACATGCGCAATCGCTGGCCGCGCGATGCAGGGCTTCGCATCGATCATTTGTTGCTGAGCTCAGAGGCGGCCAAGCGCCTTGTCGACGCGGGCGTCGATCGCGAGGTTCGCGGCAAAGAAGGCGCCAGCGATCATGCGCCCGCTTGGGTCATCCTGCGCCATGATGGGAAGCGGCGCCGGGATTCTGCGCGCGCCGCAGCAAAGGGCGCAGCAAGAAGGCCGCAGGTGTCATCGCCAAAGCCCACCCTCGCCCGCCGGCCGTTGTTGGCGATCGACGGGGATTCGTTCGCGCACCGCGCTTTTCATGCTTTGCCGAAAAGCATTTTGCGGCGCGGCGGCAGGCCAGCCGGCGCGATCCTTGGCTTTGCGAATTTTCTGCTGCGGCTCTACCGCGAGGAAGCGCCGCGCGACGTGCTCGTGTGCTGGGATACTTTGGATGAGCCAACCTATCGCCACGAAAAATTTCCGGCCTATCAGAGCGGCCGTGAATTCGACGATGCCTTGCTCGAGCAACTCGAGCTATTGCCGGCATTCGTCGCCGCGTGCGGTTTTGCCAATGCCAAGGCTGCGGGCTATGAGGCCGACGATTTTCTTGCCGCGGCGGCCGCCGCCGGACAGCGCCGGGGCGGCACTGTCCTGGTCGCAAGCGGCGACCGCGATACCTTTCAGCTTGCCTCCGAGCGCGTCACCATCCTTTACCCGGTGCGGGCGGGCGTGATCGAGCGCGTCGGTCCGGCCGAGGTTCGCCAGCGCTACGGTGTCGATCCCAAGCAGGTCCCGGATTTCATCGCGTTGCGCGGCGATCCGTCGGACAAACTGCCGGGGGCGCCAGGCATAGGCGCCGCGGGAGCCGCGGCCCTGTTGCGCAAATACGGGACCCTGGAGAAGCTCCTCAAGGCCGGCCGCTTTCCCGCGCAGGCGGAGAGGCTGCGGCTGTTCCGCTCGATTGCCACCATGGACCCGAAGGCGCCATTGCCTCCGCTCGGGCGCCAAGAGCCGACTTGGCTGCGGGCGGCCGAGCTGGCGCGAGAGTGGGACCTCAAGCAATTGGCCACCCGGCTTGAAAAGGTCGCGGTCTAAACGCGATTGTCATGGATCGTAATTGTTCGGACGCCTGCGGCGTCATGCCCGGCGCTTCGCCGCGGCCCCCAGGCGATCCGACCCAGCCTATTTCCGCAGCCCGGTCTCGGTCATGAACGCGACCCAGCGTTTCACCTCGGCGGCGTGGTGCTCGGCGAATTGCTGCGGGCCGAGCCCGGTGGGCTCGAAACCGATGGCGCGGAACTTGTCCTGGATGTCGGGCCGCCTGACGATCTCGGCGATGGCCTCGCCGAGGGTAGCCCGAACATCCTCCGGCATGCGCGGTGGCCCGTAGATGCCGAGCCAGCCCGTGAGCTCGACGCCGGACACGCCCGCCTCCTTGAAGGTCGGCAGATCCGGCACCGACGGCAGCCGATAGGGGCTGCTCACGGCGAGCCCCCGGATCTGGCCGGATTTGATCTGCTCCATGACCACCGGGAACACCTCGATGAGCAGGTCGATCGAGCCGCCCATGAGGTCGTGCAGCGCCGCCGGCCCGCCGCGGTAGGGCACGTGCACCATCCGCGTGCCGGTCGCACGCATGAACAGCTCGACGGCGAGATAGTCGAGCGCGCCGGTCCCGGTCGAGCCGAAGGTGAGCTTGCCCGCGCGCGCCTTGGCGTAGTCGATGAACTCGTTGACCGAATGCGCCGGGGTCTTGTTGTTGACCACCATGGCGGTGGCGTATTCGGCAGTGCCGGCGATGGGGATGACGTCGCGCAGGGCATCGAAGGACGGGTTCACCTCCATGGCGTAGCCGATGACGAGATTGCCGACGGTGCCGGCCATCAGCGTGTAGCCGTCGGGCTCGGCCTTGAGCATCTCGCGCAGGCCGATGAGGCCGTTGGCGCCGGGCTTGTTCTCGACGATGACCGGCTGGTTGAACTTCGCGCGCAGGCCCTCGGCGACCAGCCGCGCCGAGAGGTCGGTGATGCCGGCGGGCGGGAACGGCACGATGACCCGGACCGGCCGCGAGGGGAAGGATTGCGCCGCGGCGGCGGCCGAGAGCAGGGCGCAGAAAATGAGACTCCATAGCGCGCGCATTCGTCGGTCTCCAAGAACCCTAGCGTCAACCGAGGCTTTTCCCCGTCATCCTGAGGTGCGAGCACGCAGGCAAGTTTACGCAGCCTGCGCAGCGTTGGCTGCGTGCGAGCGCCAGTGCGCGGGCACCTCAGGGTGACGGCGAGAGTGAGTGGCGTCTGGCACTATTGCTTCGGCCGCAGATCGAGGCCGACTTTCTTGTTCACGAATTGCAGCGTATAGGCCTTGGCGAGCGCGACCGACGGCTTGACCACGCCCGCGCGCACCATCTTGTCGTAGAAATTCTTCATGCGCGCGTCGGTCATGGCGCCGATGCCGAGCGTGGCGGTGTCGCCGGAATCGACGATGCCGTACTCCTTCATCTTGGCGATGGAATAGGCGAGCAGTTCGTCGGTCATTTCCGGGTTCTGCCGCCTGATCAGCGCGTTCGCCGCCTTGTTGTCGCCGTAGAGATAGTTCGCCCATCCAACGATCGAGGCATCGACGAAGCGCTGCACCAGATCCGGACGCTTCTCCACGAGTTCGCGGCGGGTCTCGATCAAGGTCGAATAGCTGTTGAAGCCCTGATCGGCGAGCAGAAAGATCTTCGGCGTGAAGCCGGCCTCCCGCTCGATCGCGAACGGCTCGGAGGTCACATAGCCCTGCATCGCGCTGCGCTTGTCGGCGAGGAACGGCTGCGGATTGGAGGTGTAGGGCTTCACCCGCGCCTCGCTGAAGCCGAAGTCGGCCTTGAGCCACTGGAAGTAGCTGGCGAGCCCCTCCTTGGAGATGAACAGCGTGAGCTGCTTCAAATCCTCGAATTTCTCGATGCCCTGATCCGGATGCGCCATCAGCACCTGCGGATCCTTCTGGAACATGGCGGCGACCGCGAGGGTGGGAATGTTCTGCTCGACCGCGTCGAAGCTTTGCAGCGTGTTGGCGCTCATGAAGAAGTCGAGCTTGCCGACCGGCAGCAGGATGCGGTTGTTCACGTTCGGCCCGCCCGGAACGATGGTGACGTCGAGCCCGTATCTGCGGTAGGTGCCGTCGACCAGCGCCTGGTAGTGGCCGCCGTGCTCGGCCTCCGCCACCCAGTTGGTGCCGAAGGACACCTTGTCGAGCCGCTGCTGCGCGGTTGCGGGAAGGCAAATGACGCTCGCGGCAGCGGCGGCCAGAGCGATGCGCTTCAATCGTGCAGCAAACATACTCACCTCGCGACGTGCATTAGCCGTAGGGTGGGCAAGAACGCGACAGGACTTCGCTCTCACCAATCGCGCGCGTCGCGGCGCCGTGCCCACGCGCAGACCAAGTCCATACATGATGGCGCGGCATGGGCAAAGGCACGCAAAACGACGCGCAGCTTCGAAGTCGGGACGCTGCCAGCGATTTCCGCTGACTTCGAACCGCATGTGCGGGCTGACACGGGCGGCGCCACATGGTCCCCTCCCCCGCTTGCGGGGGAGGGACAGGGTGGGGGCAGACATCAAGACTCGTGCTGCAGTGCTTAAATCCAAATTCGAGCAAGCGTGCCCCCTCCCCAACCCTCCCCCGCAAGCGGGGGAGGGAGCACGCCGAGTTTGCCGCCCGTATTGAGCCCCACGCCTCGGCAGCGCGCGAACTACTGCTCGAACCGCTCGACGAACCATTTGAGCAGCCGGATCCAGATCTCGTCCTTGCCGACCTGGTCCTCGATGCCGTGCTCGAGGTTCGGGTTGTCGTTGACCTCCATGACGATGAAGCCGTGGTCGGTCTGCTTGATGTCGACGCCGTAGAACCCCTCCCCGATCGGCCGCGCCGCGCGCACCGCGATGTCGATGAGCGCAGGCGGCGCCTGGTCGAGCTCGAAGGTGCGAAAGCCGCCCTCGCGCGCGGAGCCGTCCGGGCGGTGCTTGACGATCTGCCAATGGCCGCGCGCCATGCGGTACTGGCAGACGAACAGCGGCTCGCCCGCGAGCACGCCGACGCGCCAGTCGAACTCGGTCGGCAGGAACTTCTGCGCCAGCAGGAGGTCGGTCTCCTCGAACAGCTCGTCGGCGATGCGGCGAAATTCGTCCGGCGTATTCACCTTGTGCACGCCGCGCGAGAACGAGCCGTCGGGGATCTTCACCACCAGCGGCAGGCCCAGTTCGTCCATCGCCTTCGGCAGGTCGCCGACGTCGGCGAGCAGCACGGTCGGCGGCGTCGCCACCTGGTTCTGGCTCAGCAGCTCGATCAGGAACACCTTGTTGGTGCAGCGGATCATGGAGATCGGGTCGTCGATCACCGGCATGCCCTCCTGCCAGGCGCGGCGGGCGAAGCGGTAGGTGTGGTTGTCGATCGAGGTGGTCTCGCGGATGAACAGGCCGTCGTACTCGGCGAGCTCGGCGAGCTGGCGGCGCGTCATCGGCTCGACGTCGACCGAGAGCCGTTCGGCGATGCGCGCCATGTGCTTGATCGAGGCCGCCGAGGACGGCGCCATCTTCTCGTTGGGATCGTAGAGCACCGCGAGGTCGTATTTCGGCGACCGTGCGCGCCTTGGGATCGCGCCACTCGCGCTTGGTGTGCTGGTGCAGCGATTCACGCAGGAAGCTCGCCTCGCCGTTGGCCAGCCGCGTGATGTTGCGCGGCCGGATGCGCTCGATCGAAAGCCAGTTGCCGGGCTCGACGTTCACCTCCAGCGCCGGACAGCGAAACCAGTCGAACAGCAGGCGCCCGAACGATTCGAAGCGCGGGTCGCGGGCGATGCCGAAGCAGACCAGGAGCTTGAACTCGCCCTCGGGCTGGAAGTCGGCCCGGCGCGCACAGCGGTTGAGCTCGTCCTCGAGCTCGGGCAGCGCGTGCTCGTAGAGCTTGGCCTCGCGCAGCTCCAGCATGGTCTCGACGCTCGGCACCACCCGGTGTCCGCGCGCTTCCGCCAGCAGCGAGGCGTAGTAGCCCTTCGACTGATAGGCGTAGGAGCGCGCCAGATTGACGAGCTTCGGCCGCCCCATGTCGAACAGGCGCGGACGCGCGAGATACTCGCTCGTCGTGATCACCTTGTGCGGGGTCTCGGCGTTGGGGAGGTCTTTGGGCTGGTCGACCAGAATGACCCAGCCGGTCATGAAGATCCTTTCCGGATGACGATGGCCGCGCTCAGCCGCTCGCGACCCAGATGGGTCACGCGCTCGAACGCGGTCCACGGTACCGCGTAGGTCTCGGCGGCGGCCGCCATCCCTTGATCATCTCTGATGGCCGCCGGGTCATGCATGAGGACATGACGTCCGTCGCGGCCGAAGGCAAAAATCCAGTGCGGCTTCCCTCTGGGTACCATGTGATAGCCCGAAACGAGGACGATGACCACGCTCCCGGCATCGAATGCCCGCATGAGAACCGATTCGCTCACAGGAGTCAGGTGGCTGGGGATAGCGAGCGCCTTCGCCTGACGCTGGAACTCGCGTTGGGTCAGCTGCATGACCCGGCGCTTGTCGGCCGACTTGGCGGTGTCGAGGAAATAGGGGCCGGGGCTGCTGACATAGACTGCCGGCTCGAGGCCGTGCCGCTTGAGCGCGACCGCCATGCCGTAGGGCTCGCAGCCGCCCGGTCCTGAGCTCGTGAAGATGGTGGTGGCTTCGCGCCAAAGCTGGAACTCGAAGGCGGGCGCCGGCTTGAACTTTCGATCGGCCCAGGCGAGCGCCATCATGATGCAGGCCGGCCCGCAGGTGAATTCAGTAGTCTGGTGAAAATAGGGCGGCGCCGCCGCCAGCGCGGGCAGGTCGGACGCGAGCCGCTTCTCGAACCGCAACGCATCGCCGCCGTCCTCGTAGTAGCCGCGATGGCGGCCGATTTCGCGATAGCCGCTCTTGCGGTAACGGGCGATCGCGGCGTGGTTGGTGACGTGCACTTCGAGCCGGATCGCGCGGCAGCCGCGCTCGCGCGCGCCGGCTTCGGCGGCCGCGAGCAGCAGCGGCGCCACCCCGCGCCCGCTCATATGGGGCGCGACCGCGATGGAATAGAGACGAGCGACACCCGCGCGCGCGCGAAACAGCACGATGGCGGTGCCGGCACAGCGGGCGCCCTCCTGCGCCACGATCACCTCCGCGCTCGGCGAAGTTAGAAAACGCTGCAGGCTGCGGCGCGACAGCCGGTCGGTGGCAAAGACCCGATGCTCGAGCTCGGCCAGCGCGCCGAGGTCGTCGCGCTCGGCCTTGCGAACGCGGACCTCGGGCGCCGGCGCATGGGCAAGATGGGAGGGCATCGTCAGCAACGGAGCGCACAATATCAGCTTCGTGTCGCGCCCGCACCGGGGCGGCCCGCGGGCGGGCGATCATGGCCACAGCGAGGGCGATTTCCTGCCGGTTGCGGCCCTTTATCGCCTTTGAACCCGTTCGCCGCATGCCGCGACCAACGGGATGAGCGGACGCAAGAGCCGCAACGGGAGCAATAAGAAAAAGCCCATCATCCCGCCGGAGGACTCGTCCCCGGAACGAACAAGGTTGTGATCGGCGCGTGCGCCCCCATCCACCCCCGCGTCGGTCCACGCGGCCCGCCCGGATGTCCCCATCCGGGCGGGCCTGCTTCGAGCATCCGCGCGAGCATTGGCCCTCGCCCGATAACGGACTACGCTCGTCTGCGACGGTCGTGCGCGGACGCGACCGGGACATCCAACGGCATGCGACAACGGATGGATGACCGGTCGGGACCGGCCATGACGGCAACGATTTTTGGCAGCAGTCCCATGCAGCGCGTGACCATCACCATCGATGACGAGCTCATGACCGAG
The DNA here is from genome assembly GCA_963712565.1 of uncultured Alphaproteobacteria bacterium. GTDB lineage: Bacteria > Pseudomonadota > Alphaproteobacteria > Rhizobiales > Xanthobacteraceae > VAZQ01. Next base: position 224,581 of record CAVQIP010000018.1, read on the forward strand.
CTCGATCGCATCATTGCATCCCGCGGGTACCAGAACCGCTCCGAGGCGATCCGCGACCTGGCCCGCGCCGGCATTCGCGAGGCCGCGGAGAGCCTGGACGCCAAGCGCGAGTGCGTGGCGGCGGTGGTCTACATCTACGACCACGCCGCCCGCGAACTGCCCAAGCGGCTGACCGAGACCTTCCACGATCACCACGAGCTCGCGCTCTCGTCGCTGCACGTGCATCTCGACCAGGACAGCTGCATGGAGGTGACCGTGCTCAAGGGCAAGACCGGCACGGTCCAGCACTTCGCCGAGCACGTGATCGCCGAGCGCGGCGTCCGCCACGGCCGCATCGTGCTGATGCCGACCGGGGCGCTCGCGCGCCGCGGCCCCGCGCGGCGGCGGCATCGTCACGCGAGCGACGCGCAGCGAAAGTAGGAGAGCGGTTGCGATTGCCTGTCGGCCGCACAACGGTCGGCTCCCTCTCCCATAGGGAGAGGGGCGGGGTGAGGGGTTACGGTCTCTCGATAGATCCGAACCCCCTCACCCCATCCCTCTCCCCAAAACGGGGAGAGGGAGCACACTGAGACCGTGGCCCCACGATCGACTCGATTGCACTGGTGAGCGGGGAATGGCGATGCGCCCTTGCGGACCGCGCCCGCGATATGCAATTTTGCACCGATGATCTTACTCGCCACTCACGGGGACCAACCATGCGCACTGGCCTGACGATCGCCGCCGCCTTCACGCTCGTCCCGACCGCCGCCCTCGCTCACGCCGGGATCGGCGACGGGCATGGTTTCGTGCACGGCTTCGCGCATCCGCTCGGCGGGCTCGACCACATTCTGGCGATGGTCACCGTCGGCATCTTCGCCTGGCAACTCGGCGGCCGCGCGCTCTGGCTCGTGCCGGCGAGCTTCGTCCTGGTCATGGCGGCCGGCGGCGCACTCGGCATTGCCGGCGTGCCGGCGCCGTTCGTTGAGCTGGGTATCGCCGCCTCGGTGATCGTGCTCGGCGCTATCGTGGCGCTTGGGGCCAACGTCCCCCTCGCCGTCGCCACGGGACTGGTCGCCCTGTTCGCGATCTTCCACGGCCATGCCCACGGCACCGAGATGCCGCAGGACGCCGCCGGCGCGGTCTACGCCGCGGGCTTCGTGCTGGCGACCGCGCTCCTCCATGCCGGCGGCATCGCGCTCGGCTTTGCGATCGGCCGGATCGGCGACGCCTTGGGCCGGACCGCGTATCGACTTGGCGGCGCGCTCATCGCGCTTGCCGGCGTTGCGATCCTCGCGCACCTCGTCTGAACGACGAACGCGGGCTCACGCCGCGCTTGCTGCGCGCCGTCTTCAGCCGGTGCGGATCACCACCTTGCCGAAATGGCGGGCGGATTGCAGGTGCCGGTAGGCCGCCGGGGCATCGTCGAACGAGAACACCTGGTCGATGACCGGCTTGAGCTCGCTCGCCGCGATGGCGCGGTTCATGGCTTCGAACATCTGCAGCGAGCCGACCGATATGCCTTGCAGGTTGGCACGCCGGGCGAAGATCAGCATCGGGTTGATCTCGGCGGCACCCGAGAGCACGCCGATCAACGTGATCTTGCCGCCGATGCGGATGGCGCGCAGCGACTGCGCCAAGGTCCCCGGCCCGCCGACCTCGACGACGTGGTCGACGCCGCCGCCGCTCCACTCGACTGCAACCTTGTCCCATTCGGGATTGCTCCTGTAGTTCACGCCGTGGGCGGCGCCAAGCTCCTTGGCGCGCGCGAGCTTCTCGTCGCTCGACGAGGTGACGATCACCTGCGCGCCCATGAGCCGCGCGAACTGCAGCGCGAAGATCGAGACGCCGCCGGTTCCCTGCACGAGCACGGTCTGGCCCGCGACGATGCGGGCGTGCTCGGCGAGCGCGTGCCACGCGGTCACCGCCGCGCACGGCAGTGTTGCGGCCTCTTGATAGGACAGATGGGCCGGCAGCTTGACCACGCCGTACTCTTCCAGCACGGCGTATTCCGCGAGCATGCCGTCGATGCTGCCGCCGAGCGCGCTGGCATGGGTATCGGCGGACATCGGTCCGCCGATCCAGCGTTGGAAGAAGCAGCCGGCAACGCGGTCGCCGACCTTGACGCGCGTCACGCCGGCGCCGACATGAACCACTTCGCCGGCGCCGTCCGAGAGCGGGATGAGGTTCGGCTTCACCGGCATGCGGTAGGTGCCCAGCACGATCGCCAGATCGCGGAAGTTGAGCGAACAGGCCGCGACCTTGACCAGCACCTGGCGTGGTCCAGGCTTCGGCATGGGGAGATTGGCCTCGACCAGAGCATCGATGCCGGCGGCTTGCGGCAGTTGATACGCGCGCATCATGCCCCCTCCCCTAGTCGATGGCTGGTGACGTTGCAAAGCCGGATACTGCGCCATCTATCGGCTTGCGGCCAAGCGGCACAATGGCTTCACGCGTTTGGATCGCAGCCCGTAGGCTGGGTCAGCGCGGCGCAAGCGCGCCTGATTTGGCTGAACGTCTGGTCCGCGCGTAACCCAAACTACGGCGTGATGCTCATCGCCAAGAGCCGCGCGACGTGCAGCGCGTCGCGCCCGGTGCCGTCCTTGATCTGATGCCGGCACGAGGTGCCGTCGGCGAGGACCAGCGTGTCGGGCTCGGCCTTGCGCACGGCGGGAAGCAGCGAAAGTTCCGCCATCTTGAGCGACACATCGATGGTGTCGGCGCCATAGCCGAAGGCGCCGGCCATGCCGCAGCAGGTCGATTCCACGGTGTCCACCGCCAGGTCCGGCACCAGCTTGAGCACCGTCTCGACCGCCGCCATGGCGCCGAACGATTTCTGGTGACAGTGGCCGTGCAGCAGCGCCCGTTTGGCCACCGGCTTGAGCGCCAGCTGCAACGTCCCGCCGTCCGCCTCGCGCGCCAGATATTCCTCGAGCAGCAACGCGTTGGCGGCCAGCAGGCGCGCATCCTCGCCCTTGACGAGCGCCGGCAGCTCGTCGCGGAAGCCGAGGACGCAGCTCGGCTCGAGGCCGACCAGCGCCATTCCGCGCGCGACGAACGGCGCCAGTGCAGCGACGCAGCGCTCGGCCTCGCGGCGCGCCTCGTCGACGAGCCCGACGGCGAGGAAGGTGCGCCCGCAACAAAGCGGTCGCCGGCTGCCGTCCGACGGTTGCGGCAGATGTACCCCGTAGCCGCCGGCCGCCAGCACGCCGAGCGCGGCCTCGATGTTTTCCGGCTCGAAATAGCGATTGAAGGTATCGGCGAAGAACACCACCGAGCGCGCATCCGGCGCGGCCGGGAAGCGGCCGGGCTCCCGCCAGGCATCGACGCGCCAGCGCGGCAGGCTGCGGCGCGTACTCAAGCCGAAATATGTCTGCGACCATTGCCGCAGGCGCGGATCGTCGTTGCGCAGGTTGGCGAAACGGGCCCATTTGGCCGCGAGCGGAGCATAGCGCGGCAGATAGCCGATCAGCCGGTCGTGCAGCGAGAGGCCGTGCCTGGCCACCCTCGCCGCCTGCACCTCGATCTTCATCCGCGCCATGTCGACGCCGGTCGGACACTCGCGCCGGCAGCCCTTGCAGGAGACGCAGAGCCGCATCGTTTCCGCCATCTCGTCCGAGGTCAGCGCATCGGGTCCGAGCTGACCGGTGATGGCGAGGCGCAGCGTATTGGCGCGGCCGCGCGTCACGTCGCGCTCGTCGCGGGTGACGCGGTAGCTCGGGCACATGACGCCGCCCTCGAGCGCGCGGCAAGCGCCGTTGTTGTTGCACATCTCGACCGCGCCCTGGAAGCCGCCGCCGGCGCCGGGATAAGCCGACCAGTCGAGACGGGTGCGGATGTCCTCGCCCCGATAGTCCGGCCCGTAGCGGAAGAGGCGGCGGTCGTCGAACTTGGGCGCGCGCACGATCTTGCCGGGATTGTACAGACCGCCGGGGTCGAAGCAGTCCTTCACCTCCTCGAACGCGCGCACGAGTCGCGCGCCGAACATCGTTTCGTGGAATTCGGAACGCACGATGCCGTCGCCGTGCTCGCCCGAATGCGAGCCCTTGTAGGCTCGCACCAGGTCGAAGGCCTCCTCGGCGATGGCGCGCATTGCCTTGACGTCGTGCTCGAGGCGCAGGTTGAGCACCGGCCGCACATGCAAGCAGCCGACCGAGGCGTGCGCGTACCAGGTGCCGCGCGTGCCGTGCCGCTCGAAAATGTCGGTCAGCTTCGAGGTATAGTCCGCCAAATGCTCGAGAGGCACCGCGCAGTCCTCTACGAACGAGACCGGTTTGCCCTCGTCCTTCATCGACATCATGATGTTGAGGCCGGCGGTGCGCATCTCCGTGATCGCGGTCTGCAGCTTGGGATCGAACACCTCGATCACGCCGCCCCATTTTTCGCCGGTCTTGTCCCAGCCCAGCCCGAGATCGCCGATTGTCTCCTTCAGCCGCATCAGGCGGCGAAGATTGTCGTACTGGTCATCCTCGGCGAATTCGACGAACAAAACCGCCGCGGGATCGCCGCGCACGACCGCCGCGATCGTCGGTTCGAACATCGCGATGTCGCGCGCCAAGCCCAGCATGGTGCGGTCGACAAGCTCGACCGCGATCGGCCCGAGCTTGACGATGTGCTGGGCGGCATCCATCGCCCGAGAGAAGCTGCCGAAATGGCAGGCGCCGACGGCGCGGCGGCCGAGCAGCGGCGAAAGCTTCAGCTCGATCCGGGTGGAGAACGCCAGCGTGCCTTCGGAGCCGACGAGAATGTGCGCGAGATTGAGATCGTTGCGGCCGGGCACCAATGCGTCGAGATTGTAGCCGCCGACCCGGCGCTGCACCTTCGGGAAGCGAGCCTCGATCTCGTCGGCCTCGCGCGCGGCGAGCTGCAAGAGCCCGCGGGCGAGCGGCAGCAGCGGCGAATTGGGCGGGAGGTCGGACAGGTCGCGTGCCGCCGGACCGAAATGCGCAACGGTTCCGTTCGCCAGCGCCGCGTCGATCGACAGAACGTTCTCGCGGGTATTGCCGTAGCGCAGCGAGCGCGCGCCGCAGGAATTGTTGCCCACCATGCCGCCGATGGTGGCGCGCGAGGAGGTCGAGATGTCGACCGGAAACCACAGGCCATGCGGCTTGAGCCGGCGATTGAGCTCGTCGAGCACGATGCCGGGCTCGACCACGCAACGCCGGCCGGGGACGTCGAGCTCGAGCAGATGGTCGAGATATTTCGAGCAATCGATGACAAGCGCGGAATTGACGGTCTGGCCGGCCTGCGAGGTGCCGCCGCCGCGCGGCAGAACGCTCACGCCCTCTTCGCGGGCGAGCGCAAGCGCGTGCTCGGCCTCCTTGGTCGAGCGCGGCGCCACCACGCCGATCGGCGTGATCTGATAATGCGAGGCATCGGTGGCGTAGCGACCGCGGGTGAACGAATCGAACTGCACCTCGCCCAGGAGATGGGCCTTGAGCCGCCGCTCGAGTCCGGGCACCACCGTCTCGGCCATCGTTGGTCCTTGCCCAATTGGTGGGATCGGACCTCGACGCGGCCCAATCCCACCGCCGTCATGCGCGGGCTTGGCCCGCACATCCATCCTTGTTCGACGAGAGACGGACCGCGTCAATTCCGATCGCAACACTCGACCAAGAGACTTGACTGACTGTCGCATTCGTCCTTGATGGCGGCAAGCCGCGGCCGCCTCGGGCCGTCGTCGACCGATCTCAAAAAGCCGTGCCTCGCAAGGATTGACTGATGTCGAAGAACTCTTCGCGCCCCGTGGGCCGCCACTTCCTGCAGATTCCAGGGCCGACCCCGCTGCCCGACCGCGTGTTGCGGGCGATGGACACGCCGATCATCGACCACCGCGGACCGGAATTCGCCAGACTCGCCAAAAAGTGCCTCGACGGCATCAAGACCATCTTCAAGACCAGCAAGCCGGTCGTCATCTACACCGCCACCGGCACCGGCGCGTGGGAGGCGGCGCTGGTCAACACGCTCTCGCCCGGCGATCGCGTGCTGATGGTGGAGACCGGCCAGTTCGCGACGCTGTGGAAGACCATGGCGGAGAAGCTCGGCCTGCGAGCCCGAATTCATCAAGACCGATTGGCGCATCGGCGCCGATCCGGCGACGGTCGAAGAGCATTTGCGCAAGGACAAGAACAAGGAGATCAAGGCGGTCTGCGTGCTGCACAACGAGACCTCGACCGGCTGCCTCTCGCCGATCGCGGAGATCCGCAAGGCGATCGACGCCGCCGGCCATCCGGCACTGTTCTTCGTCGACACCATTTCCTCGCTCGCCTCGACCGACTATCGCCACGACGAGTGGGGCGTCGACGTCACCGTCGGCGGCGCGCAGAAGGGACTGATGCTGCCGCCCGGCATGTCGTTCAACGCGGTGAGCGACAAGGCGTTCGCGGCGGCCAAGAGCTCGCAGCTGACGAAGTCGTTCTGGGCGTGGGACGACATGCTCAACATGAACAAGATCGGCTTCTTCCCCTACACGCCGGCGACGCAGATGCTGCACGGGCTGGCCGAAGGTATCGCCATGCTGCACGAGGAAGGGCTCGACAACGTGTTCGCGCGCCACCACCGCCTGGCCGAGGCGACACGCCGCGCGGTGCGCGCCTGGGGCCTCGAGATCATGTGTCGCGATGCGAAATATTATTCGCCGACGGTGACGGCGGTGATGCTGCCGGAGGGCCACGACGCCGACGCGTTCCGCAACCTCGCGCTCGACACCTTCAACATCTCCTACGGCGCGAGCTTCGGCCGCTATGCCGGCAAGTATTTCCGCATCGGGCATCTCGGCGACGTCAACGACGGCATGCTGATGGGCGCGCTGGCGACCACCGAAATGGCGCTCGCGGTCGCCGGCATCCCGCACAAGAAAGGCGGCGTGCAGGCGGCGGTGGATCATCTCATTTCGGTGCATACCAGCCCGGCGCGGGCGGCAGCGGAATAGCCGCGCACGCTGTTCGGCTTTCCGTCACCCTGAGGCGGCCGCGCGAAGCGCGGCCCTCGAAGGATGACGGCGCATGAGGCGAGGCTATACGATGAAACGGCGGTGCGCGGGCTTCCTCGTGCTGCTCGCCGCGTTCGGCACCACTGCCGCCGCCGCGCTCGCCCAGAGCTATCCGAGCAAGCCCGTCCATATCGTCGTGCCGTTCGCGGCCGGCGGCGCGGTGGATACTCTGGCACGGCTGCTCGGTTCCAAGCTCGCGGACGCGTTCAATCAGCCGGTGATCGTGGACAACCGCCCGGGCGCCGGCGGCAATCTCGGCGCCGATGCGGTCGCCAAGGCCGCGCCCGACGGCTACACCATCCTGCAGAACACCAACGGGCAGGCGATCAGCCCCGCGCTCTACCGCGCGCTCCCGTTCGATCCCGTCAGGGACTTCATCCCGGTGACCCAGCTGGTCGCGACCGCGACCGTGGTGGTGGCCAATCCCAATCTGCCGGTAAGCTCGCTGAACGAGCTCATCGCGCTGGCGAAGTCGAGGCCGGGACGCCTGAACTACGGCATGACCGGGGTCGGGAACCAGCTGCACCTGACCATGGAAATGCTCAAACGCGCGGCCGGGATCGACCTCCAGGCCATCCCCTATCGCGGTGATGCGCCGCTCAACGCCGCGCTGATCGCCGGCGATATCGACGTGGCGATCGTGCCGATCGCGACGGCGCGGCCGCTGATCGAGAGCGGCCGGCTGCGCGCGCTGGCGGTGACCGGCGCCGCACGCTCGCCGGCGCTGCCCCACGTGCCGACCGTCGCAGAGGACGCACTGCCGGGATTCGAATCGTCCGGCTGGCAGGGCTATTTCGTTCCGGCGAATACCCCGCGCGACGTCGTCACGATCATCCAGCGCGCCGCGGTCAAAGCCTTGTCGGCGCCCGACGTGCTGGAGCGGCTGAAAGCATTCGGCAACGAACCGGTCGGCAGCACGCCGGCGGAGTTCGACGCGAAATTCAGGGCCGATCTCTTGCTATTTGCCAAGATCGTCCGGGAAGCCCATATTCCAGTCCAGGATTGAGCTCCCGGATTACGGAGGCCGCCCATGGACATCCAGGCTCTCGGATATGTCGGCGTTCGCGCGAAATCGCTCGACGACTGGTCGAGCTTCGGCACGAAATTCCTGGGCATGCAGCTGGTCGACAGGAGCGGCAAGAGCCTCGCGCTGCGGATGGACGACCGCAAGCAGCGCGTCGTGGTCAGCGAGGACGGCGGCGAGGGTGTCGCCTTCTTCGGCTGGGAGGTGAGCGACGGCCCGACGCTCGATCGATTCGCCGCGCGACTGGAGCAAGCCGGAGTCCAGGTTGCGCGCGGCTCGCGCGCGCTCGCCGACGAACGCCGCGTCAAGGATATGATCGTGCTCGCCGATCCGCTCGGCAACCGGCTCGAAGTCTTCCACGGTGCCGAGAGCGCGAGCGATCCGTTCAAGCCCGGCCGCTCGATCTCCGGCTTCCGCACCGGACCGCTCGGCATGGGCCATGCGGTGCTGCACGTGAAGAACATCAACGACGCGGTGCCGTTCTATCGCGACGTTCTCGGCTTCCGGCTCTCCGACTACATGCTGCGACCGTTCAACGCCTATTTCTTCCACGCCAATCCGCGCCACCACTCGATCGCCTTCATCGAGACCGGCCGCAACGCCACCCACCATCTGATGGTGGAGCTGTTCAGCCTCGACGACGTCGGGCAGTGCTACGACCTGGCGCTGGGCGAGGACGGCCGCATCGGCACCACGCTCGGCCGTCACATCAACGACGAGGTCACGTCGTTCTATTCGAATTCGCCGTCGGGATTCATGGTCGAGTACGGCTGGGGCGGCCGCGTCATCGACGTCGACAATTGGCAGACCGAGGAGGTCACCTGGGGCCCGAGCATGTGGGGCCACGACCGGCTGTGGATGACGCCGGAGAAGCGCGCCGAGGCGCGGGCGATCCGCGTCGCGGCGGCCGCCACCGGCCTGCGCAAGCCGGTCAACGTGATCGAGGGCAATTACAAGCTCGCGCCCGGGGTCTGTCCCTGGTGGGACGGCGTGGTGCGCGGCGAAGCGGCGGAGTGAGCGCGCCGGTTCGCAGGTTGGGTTAGCCGACCTACGCCGCGATCTTCACGTATTCGAAATCGCCGGGCTTGTTGTCGATGCCGACCCGCGGCGGCGCGATCCAGCTCGCGAACTTGCCGGGCTCGGTGACCTGCTTCATCAGGCTCTGGATGAAGTCGCCGTCGTCCTTCGACGGCAGCCACTTGTCCTTTTCGCTGCGCCCAGGTCGCCGTCGTCGATCAGCATGCCCGTCGGGCGTCGCCTTGACGTCCCTGAACTCGCCGATCTGCGCGGTGGAACGCGACATGCGGCAGCTCGAGCTTGAAGCTCACGCCGACCCTGCTCGATGATCTTGTTCCAGCGGTCGAGGCCGCGCTGGCAGTCGGCGGTGTAGTCGTCGCGCAGCCGCATGTTGAGCGCGGTGAGCGCCGGCTCGTCGACGCGCTTGATCTCGCCGTCGACCAGCTTGAGCACCGGATAGGTCGAGCTGCTCGAGCCGGTGGTCGTCCTCGATCTTGGTCTCCTGGATAGCGGCCCTTGAGGCCGGCATTGAAGGCGTTGGCGGCATTGGTCGAGACCTCCGAGCCGAACAGGTCGAGCGACAGCGTATAGTGCAGGTTGAGCTTCTTCTGCATGGTCGGCAGGTCGATCACGCCGAGCGCGCGGACCTTGTCGATGTCGTTCGGATCCTCGATGCCGGCCGCCTTCATCGCCTCGCAGGTGCGCTGGATGGTGCGGCCGATGCCGGTCTCGCCCACGAACATGTGGTGCGCCTCTTCGGTCAGCATGAAGCGGCAGGTGCGCGAGAGCGGATCGAAGCCGGACTGCGCGAGGCTCTCGAGCTGCATCTTGCCGTCGCGGTCGGTGAAGAAGGTGAACATGAGGAACGACAGCCAGTCCGGCGTCGCCTCGTTGAAGGCGCCGAGCATGCGCGGCTTGTCGGCGTCGCCGGAGCGGCGCCGCAGCAGCTCTTCGGCCTCCTCGCGGCCGTCGCGGCCGAAATATTTCTGCAGGAGATAGACCATCGCCCAGAGGTGGCGGCCTTCCTCGACATTGACCTGGAACACGTTGCGCATGTCGTAGAGCGAGGGCGCGGTCTTGCCGAGATGGCGCTGCTGCTCGACCGAGGCGGGCTCGGTGTCGCCCTGGATGACGATCAGGCGGCGCAGCATGGCGCGATATTCGCCCGGCACCTCCTGCCAGGCCGGCTCGCCGTAGTGCCGCCCGAACGGAATTTTCCGGCCCTCTTCCGCGGCGCAAGCAGAATGCCCCAGCGGTATTCCGGCATCTTCACATAGTCGAACTTGGCCCAGCCCTTGGGATCGACCGACACCGCGGTGCGCAGATAGACGAGCGACTCCTGGAAGCCCTCCGGCCCCATGTCTTCCACCAGTCGATGTAGCCGGGATGCCAGCCCTCGAGCGCGCGCAGCACCTGGCGGTCCTCGGTGAGGTTGACGTTGTTCGGGATCTTGGTCGAGTAGTCGACGTTGATGATATCGCTCATGGCTCGCTCCTCTTATTTTCCGCCATGTCGTCCCCGCGAAGGCGGGGACCCATATTCCAGCGACCGCGGCGTGGGGCACGATGGGTCCCCGCTTGCGCGGGGACGACAGCCCACAACGAGGTTGTTCGCATCACACCCTCCTCGTATCGAACACCGGCTTCTGGCCGGTGCCGTAGCGCTTGAGCGCGCCCTCCTCGCCGACCGCGTTGGGGCGCTGGAAGATCCAGTTCTGCCAGGCGGTGAGGCGCGCGAAGATTTTCGATTCCATGGTCTCCGGCCCGCCGAAGCGCAGATTGGCCTCCAGCCCGGTGAGCCCGTCGGGCGAGAAGCTCGCGCGCTCCTCCAGGAACACGCGGATCTCGTCCTCCCAGTCGATGTCGTCGAGCGCGAAGGTGACGAGGCCGAGCGCCTCGGCCGCCTCGGCGTCGAGCAGCTTGCCGATCTCGGCCTTCGCCTTGTCGACGATCGGCGGGGTCGGCCAGGAAGCGGCTCGCGAGCCGCGACAGCCCGTTCGACATCGGATAGGCGCCGAAATTGACCTCGGCGAGCGCCGAGCGTCGCCGGCGGCTTGTTGTCGCCGTCGCAGCTGCCCGATCAGCATGTAGGAGCGGTCGGTCGGCGAACACGAGCTCGGCCAGCGTGCCGGCAAAGCAGGAGCCCGGCTCGACCAGCGCGACCAGCGAGCGCGAGGTGAGATCGACGCGCTTGAGCACGCGCTTCCACAAGGCCCCTGATCTCGCGCGCGAGCCAGTGATCGCTGTTGGCGTCGAGGAAAGCGTCGTAGGCGAGCACCTGCGCCGGATCGCCCGCCGACTTGAACACGATCGCGGCGGTGTCGAATTCGTTGGCGCGGATGTCGAGGATGGCATCGTCGAGCTCGCGCGCGAGCTTGAGCGGCCAGAACTCCGCGCCCTGCGCGACCATGGCGTCGGCGGACGCCGGCGGCGGCGCCTCCGGCCCGCGCAGCGTGATGGTGGCGAGCCGCTCGGCGCGCTCGAACTCGACCGACAGCGAGCCGTACTCGACGCCGTCCGCGGAGCGCTCGCGCTTGAGCGGCGCGAGCGCGATGCCCTTGTCGCCGGCCGGCCGGCGCGACTTCGCGGCGAATTCCCGCGCGCGCTCGGCCACCGTCTCGTTCGAGCTTCGAGCCCGGCACCACTTCGTCGACCAGCCGCCAGTCGACGGCGCGCTTGCCCTTGATGCCTTCCTCGGTGGTGCAGAACACGTCGGCGTGGTCGCGGCGCACCTTGCGCTTGTCGGTGACGCGGGTGAGCCCGCCGGTGCCGGGCAGCACCGCGAGCAGCGGCAGTTCCGGCAGCGACACCGCCGAGGAGCCGTCGTCGATCAGCATGATGTGGTCGGCGGCGAGCGCGAGCTCGTAGCCGCCGCCCGCCGCGGTGCCGTTGATCACGCAGATGGTGGCGAGGCCCGAATTCTCGCTGGCGTCCTCGATGCCGTTGCGGGTCTCGTTGGTGAACTTGCAGAAGTTGACCTTGTGGGCGTGGGTCGCGCCCGCCAGCATGCGGATATTGGCGCCGGCGCAGAACACGCGCGGCTTGCCCGAGCGCAGCAGGATGACCTTCACCTGCGGATGCTCGAAGCGCAGCCGCTCGATGGCGTCGGCGAGCTCGATGTCGACGCCGAGATCGTAGGAATTGAGCTTGAGCTCGTAGCCCTCGAACAGCGCGCCCTTCTCGTCGACGTCCATGAGCAGCGTCGCGACGTCGCCCTCGACCTCAAGCTTCCAATGGCGATAGCGCGACGGATCGGTCTGGAAATCGATCCGGCTCTCGCCGTTGTTCAATTTGCGCTCTGCCTCGGCCATGGATTTCCTCACAACATCATTGAGCCCGCTCACAACGACCGAACCCGGGCCGGCCCCGCCTCGGCGCGAGCGGCGATATCGCCTTCGTGGTGATCGCGCAGCAGCCGGTTGGCGAAGTCGGCGATCGCACGCAGGGTCGCTTGCGGCGCCTCGCGGTGCGGCGCGTGGCGCGTGTCCGGCAACAGCGCGACCTCGACCGGGCAATAGCACTCCTGCTGCGCGACCTCGATCTGTCGCACGGTGCCGTACTGGTCGTTCTCACCCTGCACGATCAGGATCGGCACACGGATATGCGCGAGCGCGTCGGTGAGCTCCCATTTGCGGAACTCGGGGTCGAGCCAGGGGCCGCACCAGTTGTAGAATGCGTTGTCCGGGTCGGCGTGCAAGCGCGCGAGCTTGGCGCGCAGGGGTCCCGCCTCGAACGCCGCCTTGGCGCGCGCGATCTCGGCGATGCCCATGTCCTCGGTGAAGAAATGCGGCGCCATCAACGCCAGCCCGCGCACGCGGTGGTCCTGGACGCTGCCGGCGTAGATCGCGGCGATCGAAGCGCCGTCGCTGTGGCCGACGAGAAGTCCGCGGCGAAAGCCGATGGCAGCGAGCACGCGCGGCAGCACCTCGCGCGCCTCGTCGTGCATGAACGACACCGGGCGCGGCAATTGCGCCGGCGACGAGCGGCCATAGCCGGCGCGCGAATAGGCGAACACCCCGGCCCCGGTGGCGGCCGCGAGCTCGTCCGCAAAGCCGTTCCACACCGCGACCGAGCCCAACCCTTCGTGCAGCAGGACGAGCGTCGGCGCCTCCTGCGGCCGCGGTCCGATCATGCGGTATTCGAGCCGCATCGGCCCGAGCTCGAGAAAACCTTCATCGGCGAGAGTCATTGGCACAATCGGGGTTGTCCTCCTGAGACCGCGCCACGAGTCCTCCCTCTCCCCGCTGGCGGGGAGAGGGTCGGGGTGAGGGGGACTCTCCAGGCACTAAATCTATGGAGACTCCCCCTCACCCGCTCGCTGCGCTCGCGACCTCTCCCCGCCAGCGGGGAGAGGTGGATCGAGTCCGGCATCGGCGAACAAACGCTCACGACTTCACTCCGTCCGTATAACTCCCGACGATGCGCGCGAGTTTCTCGAAGCTCTGCTCGACCGTATCGCCGGAGGTATCGAGTTCGGCCTGTGCGCGCGCATAGTCGGCGCGACGTGCATCGAGGATGGCGACCAGATCGGCCATGGCCTCGCGGTTCTGCGCCATCGGGCGGAAGTCGCCCTGCTCCATCACCCGGCTCATGTGCTCGTCGGGCCGCGCCTTGATCCAGACCGTATGGGTGCGGCGAAGCAGCAGCGCGTAGGTTTCCGGATTCGACACGATGCCGCCGGCAGTGGCGATCACCGCGGCCTCGTGCGTGTCGATGACGCGCTCGAGACAGGCGCGCTCGTAGCGGCGGAAGGTCGCAAGCCCCGCCATCTCGATCAGATCGGGGATACGCGCGCCGTAGTCCTGCTCGACCAGGCGATCGAGCTCGATGAAGGGACAGCCGAGCTCGTCCGCCAGCCGGCGACCGAGCGTCGATTTGCCCGCGCCGCGCAGCCCGACCAGCGCGATCCGCCGCCCGCGGTCGGTCGCGGCCCCCTGCGCGGCATGGCTCTCGATCAGCTTCGCGAGCGCGGGAAGCTCGGCCGGCGACACGCGCCCGAGCACATCGAGAATATGCGTAATCGCCGCGTCGCGGCCGTTGCCGCGCGGGAGCAATTCGATGATCGGAAGCTCGAGCGCTTGCGCGATCGACTTGAGAATGAGCACGGAGGGATTGCCCTGGCCGCTCTCGATCTGCGCGAGATAGCGTTCGGAGGCGCCAGAGTCCTGGGCCAGCTGGCGGCGCGTCATCCCGCGCTTGGCGCGCGCAAGCCGCACCAGGCGGCCGACGGCAGCGACGAATACGTCGGTACCGCGTGGCGCCTCCACGGCGCGCTTTTCGTCCGCGCGCGACTTCGCCTTGAGTCCGGGCAAATCAGCGATCCATCATCGGCATTATAATTCATGCAATATAATGCAGGTCACTGAGCAGGTCAATCGGCCGCAAATCCATCGGCCCATAGCGCTTCGAGCTTGGAAACCGCCACGGCCGGAAGCGGTCCCCGTGCGAGAGCGGCGAGCGCCTCGTCGAGCTGCTCGAGCGTGGTAATCCCGATCACCCGCGTCGCGAACTGCTGATTCCCCAGCGCAAAGCGCAAAGCGGCCTGCGCCGGCGTGCCATGATCCTCGCCCAGGGCCGCGCGCACCGCCGCCGCGCAGCGCACCTCGTTGTCGACGTCGGTGCCCGCGGTCATGACGAACAGCCGGTCGGGCCGCGCCGGGCTGGCCAGCACTCCCCCGGCCCAGACGCGGATATTGAGCACGCCCATGTTGCGGCCGGCGCATGCCGCCAGGATGCCGCAGAACTCCTGCCCGCCCCGCCATCCCGCCGGCACGCGCCGCCAGGCGGCGCTCGGATTGATGGCGTTGTAATAGACCTGCGCGGCGTCGAAGCGGCCGCTGGCGATGACCTCGAGGCAGGCTTGCGTGTCGCCCGCCGCGGTGATGCCGATGGCGCGCACGAGCCCCTGCTCCTTGAGCCGGTCGAAGGTATCGGCGACGCCGCCGGGACCGAGCACCTGCGCCGGCGTGAGTGCCAGGCGTTCGCCCACGCCCGCGCCGAGGTGGTTGTGCAGCTGCAACAGCGCGACCCGATCGGAGCGCAAGCGCCGGAGACTTCGCTCCAGGCTGCGCTCGATCGCACCGGCGATGTCGCCCATGTCCTCGGCTTCGAGCCGCACCTTGGTGGAGACGTGGGGGCGCGGCGAAAGCGCCCGCAGATGGCGGCCGATCGTCTCCTCCGACGCGCCGTTGCCGTAGACCGGCGCGGTGTCGATCCAGTTGATGCCGGCGGCGACGGCGCGCCGCAGCGCGCCCGCTCGCATCGGCTCATCGGCGTTGATCAGAATCCCGCCGGTGACGCCGCCGCCGAACGCGAGCTCCGATATTTCGAGCCCGGTACGACCCAATACGGTCTTTCGCATCCCCTCCGCCCCGCGCCAGCGGCCGACCTTACCTTGCGCTCTCCGCCCGCAGCTTGAAGCGCTGGATCTTGCCGGTCGCGGTCTTTGGAAGGTCGGCGCGAAATTCGATCCAGCGCGGGTATTTGTAGGGCGCAAGCGCCGCCTTGACATGCTCCTGCAGGGCGCCCGCAAGCTGCTCGCCGGCCCTGTCGGCCGACTTGAGCACCACGAAGGCCTTGGGCTTGATCAGTTGATCCTCGTCCGGCCAGGCCACGACCGCGGCCTCCAGCACGTCGGGATGGGTGCAGAGCGCGCCTTCGACTTCGAACGGCGAGACATAGATGCCGCCGACCTTGAGCATGTCATCGCGCCGCCCGCAATAGACGTAGTAGCCGCCCTCGTCCTGCACATATTTGTCGCCCGATCGCGTCCATTCGCCCAGGAAGGTCTCGCGCGTTTTCTCGCGATTGTTCCAATACATGACCGCGGCGGTCGGCCCGCGCACCTGCAGCTCGCCCAGTTCGCCCTTGCGCTTGATGACGTTGCCGTCGTCGTCGATGAGGCGGACGTCGTAGCCCGGCACCGGCTTGCCGGTCGTGCCGTATTTCACGTCGCCCGGATAGTTGGAGATGAAGATATGCAGCATCTCGGTCGAGCCGATGCCGTCGAGCACGTCGACGCCGTAGCGCTCCTTCCAGCGCCGCCCGACGTCGGGCGGCAGCGCCTCGCCGGCGGAAATGCAATATCTCAGCTTCACCTCCGAGCGCTTGGGCGCGCTGGGGCTGGCGAGGAAGGCGGCATAGAAGGTCGGCACGGCGTAGAACACCGTCACCGGATGCTGGCGCAGGATCGCGGCGACGCCGTCCGGCGTCGGGCGCTCGGGCGAGAGGATGGTGGTGGCGCCGACCGCCATCGGAAAGGTCATGGCGTTGCCGAGCCCGTAGGCGAAAAACAGCTTCGCCACCGAATAGCAGACGTCGCCTTCCTGCAGGCCCAGCACGCCGCCGGCATAGAGGTCGGCGGTGAGGCGCAGATTGGCATGGACATGCACGGCGCCTTTGGGTCTGCCGGTCGAGCCCGAGGTGTAGAGCCAGAAGCAGATGTCGTCGCGCGTGGTCGGCGCGGTATAGGGGGCGGTGTCGGCGTGCGCGAGCAGATCATCGAGCCGGCGATGGCCGTAACCCTCCTCGCCCGAGACGATCACCTGCACGAGGTCGGTGCTCGCTCCGATCAGGTTGGCGAATTTCGGGAACAGCGCCTCCGACACGATCAAGACCCGGGCGCGGCTGTCGGCCAGCATGAAGCGGTAGTCGTCCTCGGTCATCAGCGTATTGACCGGAATTGGCACGACACCGGCCTTGATGGCTCCGAGGAAAGCGGTCGGCCAATCGATGGTGTCGAGCAGAGCGAGCAGGATGCGCTCCTCGCGTCGGATTCCGAACGAGCGCAGGACATTGCCGAACCGGTCGACGCGCTCGGCAAACTGCGCATAGGTCCAGTTTCCGCGCGGATCGATGTAGACCGGCTTGCCGCCGCGCCCGGCCGCGAGGTTGCGCTCGATGATGTCGGCGGCAAAGTTGTAGACGCGCGGGATCGCGTCGATGGCCGCGCGCGGATCGATTTGGCTTTGTGCGGTCCCGGGCCCGATTTCGGCGGCGATTGCCATCGCTAGTGCGCGCGCCGTGCGGCGCCTCCCGGGAACATCAAATGATATCAAATATAGTATGCCGGCGGTCGACGAAGGCTGCAACAACGCGCTAGATGAGCCATGGGACCGGCCGCGCGCAATGTCATGGCGCCGCGGGCCGGCCGAATCCGCACAGTCCCGCCGAGGTCATTGATGGTCGGATCCCAGTCCTTGTTGCTGAAGTTGATCCGGGCGATGCTGGTCGCCTCGATCGTGGCGCCGGCGGGCGTATTCGGACTGTTCGCCTGGCACAGCTACAATCAAACCCTTCATGGCGCGCAGGACAGAGCCCAACGCCTGGCCGCCGTCATCGAGGAACACACCCTCAAGGTATTCGAGACCATCGGGCTCGTGCTGCACACAGCCGACCAAAGGCTGCGAGGCGTCGATCGAGAGACGCTGATGAACTCCCGGCCGCTGTGGGACGAACTACAGAAGCTCGCGCAATCGAGCGAGCAGGTGGCCTCGATTTTCGTCGTCGATCGCGACGGCTTCGGGCCGTTCACGACCCGGATGTTTCAGTCCCCGATCTACGATTTTTCGGATCGGGACTATTATTACGAGCAAAGACGATCCGACCAAGGCCTCTATGTCGGCCAGTCCTATGTCGGGAAGATCAGCAAGGAACCCATCTTCAATTTCAGCATTCGCCGGACCAGCGAAGACGGCCGCTTCCCCGGCGTCATCGGCGTGTCCGCCTTCGTGGGCTATTTCGAGAACTATTACCGCAGCGTCGGCGTGCCGGAGGATCACTTCGCCATCGCCCTGGTCAAGGACGACGGCAACATCCTGGTGCGCTATCCGTCGCTGGCGACCGGCAGCAGCAAGATCGCTTCGGACAGTCCGTTTCTTCAGAAGCTGGCCGGGAGCGATCACGGAACCTTCTTCGCGCGCTCTCCCTTCAATGGACAAGACCGACTGTACGGCTATCTGAAGGTGCGCGGATTTCCGGTTTATGCCGTGTACGGCATCGATCAGCACACCATCACCGCGGCTTGGCTTTCCATCATCTTGCAGGCCGCGGCGCTCGCCTTCGCGGTGGGATTGTGCCTGTTCGTGACGGCCTGGTTTGCGCTCAAGCGCGCCAAGCAGGAAGGACTCGCGCTGCAACGCCTCACGCAAACCACCCAGAAGCTCGAGCAGGAGATCGAAAAACGCGAGCGGGCGGAAGCATCGCTGATGCAAGCCCAACGGCTCGAGGCCGTTGGGCAACTCACCGGCGGGATCGCGCACGATTTCAACAATCTTCTCACCGTGATCGCCGGCAATCTCGACTTGGCGGACCGCCGCAGCGATCTCACCGCCATCAGGCGGCTGCTCAAATCGATCCGCTACGCGTCGGACCGCGCGGCCAACCTGACCCGCCAACTGCTGGCATTTTCGCGCCGGCACATGTTGAACCCCAAGGCGGTGGACCTCAATGCCGCCCTGGCGCGCACGCGCGTCCTGATCGAGCACTGTGTTCCCGAAAACATCCAACTGGAATTCAATCTGAGCCCGGACCTGTATCCGGTCCGCATCGACGTGAGCGAGTTCGAAGCTGCCGTGCTCAACCTGGTCGTCAACGCCCGCGATGCGATGCCCAATGGCGGCACGCTCAGATTCCTGACCCGGGAGACGGTCCTTGCGGCCGGCGATGGCAGCACGAAACTGCCGCCGGGCGGGCCCGGCCGGTACATCGAGCTGCGGATCGAGGACACCGGATACGGAATGGCCCCGGAGACTCTCGCCCGCGTCTATGAACCGTTCTTCACCACCAAGGAGGTCGGCAAGGGAACCGGACTCGGGTTGAGCCAGGTCTACGGCTTTGCGAACCAGTCGGGCGGGTCGATTTCGATTCACAGCGAGGTCGATCGAGGAACGCAGATATCGATCTTCCTGCCACGATCGTCCGAGACGATTGCCGAAGACGGCAATCCTCTGGCGGCGATGCCGAAACTCGAGCGGCCGGCCACCATCCTGGTGGTCGAAGACGACCCGGAAGTGCGCAAGACCTCGATCGCGATGCTGCAGGATCTAGGCCACCACATCCTGATCGCGAGGAATGGCGCCGAGGCGCTGGCCTTGGTGACCGCCGGCGATCCGATCGACATCCTGTTCACGGACGTGGTGATGCCGGGAGGAATGAGCGGCATCGAGCTCGCCAATCAAGCCGTTGCTCGCTGTCCCAGCTCTCAAGGTCCTGATCACGACCGGATATCCCGGGCACGCGGAGCTTCTTCGCAACGAGTTCGCGGTGCTGCCCAAGCCGTTCACGCGCCTCGACCTGGAGCTCCTGATCCGTGCGCTCATCAAGCATCCGGACAAAGACCCGGGTACCGATTCCGCGGCCTCCCGCAGCGACGGCACGGCGCGCTGAGCGACTTGCCGCTGCCCTCGCCCCACGCGAGCCGCAGGGCCAACCTCGGCGCAGAATAATGCGCCCCGCAATTCGCGCGCGGGGTTATAATCCCGCCCTACCGATACCGGCGCCACTTGGTCAGCCGCAAATCCGCAGGAGACTTCGATGGACGACACGGTCCGCAAGATCAGCGCCGACGACATCAATCCGCGCTACAATTGGGCCCGCGCGCTGCCGGCGCTCGGCATCATGGGGGTGGACTTCGAGGAACGGGTCGACTACCGCCGCCTCCACCGCTACCGCCTTTCGCGCGCCCGCCAGGCGCTGGAGAAATCCGAGCTCGGCGCGCTGCTGGTGTTCGACGTCAACAACATCCGCTACATCACCTCGACGAAAATCGGCGAGTGGGAGCGCGACAAGCTGTGCCGCTGGGCGCTGCTCACCCGCGACGGCGATCCCATCCTGTGGGATTTCGGCTCGGCGGCGGTGCATCACAGACTCTACACGCCCTGGATCAAGCCGGAGAACTGCAAGGCGGGATTGATCGGACTGCGCGGCACCGTCAATCCAGCGTTCGGGCTGATGGAGCGCCATGCCAAGGAGATTGCTGCGCTGATCAAGGAAGCGGGGGTGCACAAAATGCCGATCGGCGTCGACATCATCGAGCCGCCGATGCTGTTCGAGCTGGAAAAGGCGGGCCTCAAAATCAAGGATGGTCAGCAGGTGATGCTGGAGGCGCGCGAGCTCAAGAATATCGACGAGATCGCGCTGCTCAACCGCGCCGCCGCCATGGTCGACGGCGCCTATCATCTCATCAGCGAGGAACTCAAGCCCGGCGTGCGCGAGAACGACATCGTCGCCAAGGTGAACGAGTTCCTCTACCGCCACGGCTCCGACGACGTGGAGGCCATCAACGCCATTTCCGGCGAACGCTGCAATCCGCATCCGCACAATTTCACCGACCGCATGCTGCGCCCGGGGGACCAGGCATTCTTCGACATTCTGCAAGCGTTCATGGGCTATCGCACCTGCTACTACCGCACCTTCAACGTCGGGCGCGCGACCCCGGTGCAGCACGACGCCTACAAGAAGGCGCGCGAGTGGCTCGACAGCGCGATCGACCTGATCAAGCCGGGGGTCAGCACCGATAGGATCTGCCAGGTCTGGCCGAAAGCGCAGGAGTTCGGCTTCCCGGACGAGATGTCGGCGTTCGGCCTGCAATTCGGGCACGGGCTGGGACTTGCGCTGCATGAGCGTCCCATCATTTCGCGCGTGGTCTCGCTTGATCATCCGACCGAGATCAAGGAGGGCATGGTGTTCGCGCTCGAGACCTATTGCCCGGCGACCGACGGCTACTCCGCCGCCCGCATCGAGGAAGAAGTCGTGGTCACGGACAAAGGCTGCCGCGTGATCACGTTGTTCCCGGCCGAGGAATTGCCGATCAGCCACCGGTATTGAGCGCAAATCGCGCCAAGTCCACCGTGAGATCTCTGCCCGCAAGCGGCGAGAGATAGAGCCATGCTCGCCGCCATCACCACGCTGCTCGCCTGCCAGCTCGCCGGCGAAGCCGTGGTGCGCGTCGCCGCGCTGCCCATTCCTGGGCCGGTGGTCGGCATGGTCCTGCTTTTCGCGCTGCTGCTGGCACGGGCGCCGCTGCCGGGCGCGCTCGGCAATACCGCCGATGGCCTGCTTCAGCACCTCTCGCTCTTGTTCGTGCCGGCCGGCGTCGGCGTGGTGCAGCATCTCGAGTTGCTCAGCGGCGCCGGTTTTCGGCTCATTGCCGTCGTGGTGCTCGCGACCTTGGTCACGCTCGCGGTGACCGCGCTCGTTTTCGCGGCGCTGGCCCGGTTGTTGCGCAGCGAGGACCTCACACGCGAGGACGAGCGCCAGCCATGATCACCTTCGTCGATCTCTGGGTCTATCTCTCCGGCTCGCCCCTCCTCTGGCTCACCGCCACGCTCATCGCCTATCTCGCCGCCGATGCGATCTCCGTTGCCTGCGACCGCCATCCGCTCGCCAATCCGGTTCTGATCGCGGTGGTATTCGTGTCCGCGATTCTGCTGGCGACCGGCACGACCTTCCCGGCCTATTTCGCCGGCGCCCAGTTCGTGCATTTCCTGCTCGGCCCGGCGACGGTCGCGCTCGCCGTCCCGCTCGTGCGCCACCTGCCGCAGGTGCGCCGCGCGCTCATGCCCATGCTGGTTGCGCTCGCAGTCGGATCGATGACGGCTATCGTCTCCGCGGTATGGCTCGCCAGGGCGTTCGGGCTCGACCGCGCCGCCATGCTCGCGCTGGCGCCGAAATCGGCCACCGCCGCGATCGCCATGGGCATCGCGGAAAAGATCGGTGGCGATCCCGCGCTCACCGCCGTGTTGACGATCCTGACCGGGATCACAGGCGCGATCATCGTGACGCCGCTGATGAACGCGCTGCGGCTGCGGAACTACGCGGCGCGCGGCTTCGCCGCCGGGCTAACATCGCACGGGATCGGCACCGCGCGCGCCTTCCAGGTCGATCCGCTCGCTGGTACCTTCGCCGGGATCGCGCTCGGCCTCAACGGCCTGCTGACCGCACTGCTGGTGCCGCTGCTATTGCCATGGCTGCTGGATTGACTAGAAGTACCGAATCAAAACGCACAACCGGAGGCTCTAAATGAGAATTTGCACCGCACAACCGACGCTGCGACCGCACATCGGCGCTGCCGCGCTGCTCGGTCTCGCGCTTGCCTGCGCGTCGCTGCCCGCAACCGCGCAGGAATGGTCGCCGGAGCAACGTGCGGCGTGCGAACCAGACGCGATGCGGCTCTGCAACCAGTATGTTCCGGACGTTCAGCGCGTCAGCGCCTGCATGTCCCATTACCGGCGCTATCTCAGCCCGCGCTGCCGCGCTGTATTCGGCGCAAGGCAGAAGGGACGCAGGTGACGCGCTCCGGCGCCGCCGGGTGATCGCCCCCATTGACAGCGGCCGTATCGGCCGCTGTTGACCAAGCCAAGTACCGATCACGTCCTCGCGCCGCGGGCGAATTGGTGTGCCGTGCGCGCGGGTCCTCGCGGCTCGCGTCCTCGCGATCGGCGAGGAGCAAAACCCGCGCAACCTTCTCGTCGCCGATATGCAGGTTGGATCGGTCACAGAGCGCGTTTTTGGACTGTAGGTTCGAACCGGAGATGCTGTTAACGTTGCTCTGCGCCAGTCGAGAGCAAGCGCAAGTCGAGCCTCGGGAGGATGCCATGGCGAAGAAGCAAGGGGACGCGGTCTACAAGATCGTCGAGGTCGTCGGTGTCAGCGAGAAGTCGTGGGAGGACGCGGGCCGCCGCGCCGTGGAAACGGCGGCGGGTTCGCTGCGTGACCTGCGCGTGGCTGAAGTGACGCAAATGGACATGAAGGTGGAAGACGGCAAAGTCGCCGCGTTTCGCACGCGCGTCTCGCTCTCCTTCAAATACGAGGCGTGAGACCGGAATCGCAAATTCCGGGCGCAGGCGGCGCACTCGGTTGATCGCCGCGCAACCCCGCCGCAGCCGGCGCCCGCCCTCGCCTGTCCAAGCCGCCCGGCGCGCTTTCGGCCCCTCGCACTCGCGCGACGTCATCCGGCTTGCGCCGATCACCGCCGGGAGGTCGAGCTGTTTCGGGCACGAACCACACGCGCGGGCGGCAGCCCGATGGCGTGCGTTGCCGTCGATGATTGTCCCCTCGGCCCGTCATTAA
>CAVQIP010000019.1:0-87076 GCA_963712565.1 uncultured Alphaproteobacteria bacterium
AAGAGGCGCTGGCCAAGCGAGCCGCAGAGAAGCCGGTGGCGCCGCAGCCCGACGAGAAGGCACTCGTCGAGGCATTGGCGGGCAACGACCACACCGAATACGACCGCCTTCGGAGAGACGTGGCGGAGACCCTGGGAATCCGGGTCGGCACTCTCGACGACAAGGTCGAGATGTGGCGCAAAAAGATCGAGGCGGAGGACGACAAGGGCGCCCTGCCACACTGGAAGGTCGAGCCGTGGCCCGAGCCGGTCGACGGCGCCGCGCTCCTCGGGTCGATCCAGCGGGTGTTCCGTCGTTACATCGTCCTGCCGAAAGAGCGCCGACGTTGCCCTGTCGCTATGGGTGTTGCACGCGTGGACGATGGACGCGGACGATATCTCGCCATTCATGGTGCTGGTGTCGCCGACCAAGCGCTGCGGCAAGACCAGCGTACTCATTCTCCTATATTTCTTGACGCCAAAATCCGTGCTCGCGAGCGAACATCAGCGCGTCCGCGCTCTTTCGCTATATCGAGGCGGTCGGCTGACGCTCCTCATTGACGAGGCCGACACGTTCGTGAAGGACAACGAGGAGCTCCGGGGCATCTGGATTCGGGCCATACCAAGGTCGCCGCCCAAATCATCCGCAACGTGGAGGTTGACGGCGAGTACACGCCGCGCAGGTTCTCGACCTGGGCACCTAAAGCGATCGCCACCATCAGAAAACTCGCCGACACGCTCGAGGATCGCTCCGTCATCGTCACGCTCCAGCGCAAGCCGCGGGACGCCAAGGTTGAGCGCCTGCGCCGGCGAGATACAGAGGGGTTCAAGCCACCTACGTAGTCAGGCAGCAAGATGGGCGGCCGACAACTTCCGTAAGCTGGTCGATCCCGACCCCGCGGTCCCCGAGGTCTTGAACGATCGTGCCGCCGACAACTGGCGTCCGCTGCTGGCGATTGCCGATCTGGCCGGCGGCCCTTGGCCGAGGACGTAAGGCGCGCGGCGTGCAGCCTCTCAGGCGAGGAGCAGGATGGCGCCGTCAACGTCGAGCTGCTCCGCGACGTTCGGATCGCCTTCGGCGACGCCGAGGCGATCCGGTCAGTCCACCTAATCGAGAAGCTCATCGCCGACAGGAGCGGCCCTGGGCCGACTGGAAGCACGGGCGGGAACTGACGCAGAAGCAGCTCGCCGGCCTGCTGCGACCATTCCACGTCAGTCCGAGACGGTGCACCCTCCGGGTGGTGGCGCGTGGGCAAGGGCTACCGTCGCGCCGACTTCGAGGGGGCCTGGACGTCCTATTGTCCTGGTCAAAACACCCTTCCGGCCCAACCTGGCGCTTTCGAAGCGTGCAATCCGTACAAGTGCCGATGAAATGGGCACAACTAGCGATTTTCGAAGCGTCGAGCAACATATTCCGCACGGATCGAAAAACGGCAAGTTATCCTACAGCCATGCGGGTTTGCACGCATGACGGATCGAAACTGCCCCAGATAACGGCCAAGGTCATTCTGACCAGGAAATTACCTTCGTCGACGACGCCCTTGATATCCCGCCCTTCCTCCGCCGCTGCTTCCACTGCAACGGCAATGGCGCGGTCAATGAGGTGGCCTTGCCTGACCGCACCGTCTGGCTTCATCGCGAGTGCGAGAAGCCCTGGCTGGCCACCCACCATAAGTGCGATTCTCGGTAGCTGACATGAGCCGACGCCCTGCCGCCCTCACGCAAGCCGACGTCGCCCGGGCAATCCGCGCGGCGAAGCAAGCGGGCGCGGCCGAGGTTGAGGTGCGCGTGGGCGACCACTCGAGGATCATCATCCGCATCAGTCCATCCACAGACGAGAAAATTGTGCTTGAAGAACCTAGGGACATCGTCCTGTGATCACCGCCATGCCACGTCCGCGCCCACCCCGTCTGCACCGGGAGATCACCCGACACGGTAAGCCCGTCTGGTACGTGCGCGTCGACAAAGGACCGCGCGTGCGTATTAGGGCAGAATTTGGCTCGCCTGAATTTGACGCTGAGTATCAGGCGGCCATCAGCGCCACGCCGCGCCCAAGGGCCAGAGGCGGCCCAGTTGCGGGCACGTTGGCGTGGCTGGTCGCGCGCTATTGTGAGACTTCCGTATGGGCGGGTCTCTCCAGCGCCACCCGGCGTCAGCGCGAGAATATCCTCTTGCAGGTCCTGGCAAGCGCCGGACAGCAGCCATTCGGGAAGATTACGGCCCAAGCCATCGTGGCTGGCCGTGAGCGGCGAGCCCGAACGCCTGATCAGGCGCGACATTTCCTCGACGCCATGCGCGGCCTATTCAGGTGGGCACTCGCGGCGAAGCTAGTTAAATTCGACCCGACGGTTGGCGTCGAGAACCCGCCCCGCAAGAAGGGCGACGGCTTCATTCCGTGGACCGAAGAACATGTCGCGGCTTATGAGCGACGATGGCCGCTCGGCACGCGCCAGCGCGTGTGGCTCGACGTGCTACTCTACACGGGCCTTCGCCGCGGCGACGCTGTGCGGTTTGGCCGCCAGCATGTCAGGGATGGCGTGGGGACGATCAAAACCGAAAAGAGCGGATTCACTCTCGCGGTCACGTTGCCAATTCTGCCGGTGCTCGCGCGGACCTTAGAGGCCGGGCCCTGTGGAGATCTCACCTTCATCGCTGGCGAACGGGGCCAACCGCTCACCAAGGAATCGTTCGGTAACGTGTTTCGTGACGCTTGCCGAGTCGTTGGCGTGCCCGGCTCGGCGCACGGTGTGCGGAAGATCGCAGCAACTAGGGCAGCGAACCACGGCGCCACCGTCGCGCAGCTCGAAGCCATCTTCGGATGGTCCGGCGGCACGATGGCATCGCATTACACGCGGTCTGCTGATCGCCAGCGGCTCGCTGTCGAAGCAATGCACAAACTCGCGAACGATGATCGAACATCTATTCCCGCACCTGATGGCCAGGTGCGGGCGAGAAATGAGAAAAACAAATGAAATCAACGTCCAAAAATTTCAGTGGTGGGCCCGGGAGGACTCGAACCTCCAACCAGACCGTTATGAGCGGTCGGCTCTAACCATTGAGCTACGGGCCCGAGGCGTTCGGCCGCGGGCGAACGCCCGCGCAACCCCGCCCCCATACAATGCCCCGGCCCGAGCGGCAATCGCGCGGCCGCCGCGCCGGCCCGACTCGGCCCCCGTGATCGGCGGGATGGCACCGCGGCGTCCCTATTGTACGCCGTAGCGCACGAACTGCTCGGCGATATCCGCCTCGATCTCCTTGGCCGCCGCAACATCGGCATTGCCGCCGGTTGGGTCGCCGCGCTTGAGCTTGGCCAGTCCGCGTCCATAGAGCGAGCTTGCCAGCTTCGGTTCGAGTTGCAGCGCCGAACTATAATCGTCGATCGCCGA
This sequence comes from uncultured Alphaproteobacteria bacterium, assembly GCA_963712565.1. Lineage (GTDB taxonomy): Bacteria > Pseudomonadota > Alphaproteobacteria > Rhizobiales > Xanthobacteraceae > VAZQ01. Next base: position 3,365 of record CAVQIP010000019.1, read on the forward strand.
GTCCCATGCGCCCATCTTCAGGTGGGTAAACCCACGCGAGTCGAGCGTGGCGGCAACATTGGGCCGCAACCGCAGCGCCTCGTTGCAATCGGCCAGCGCCGCCTGCAACTCGCCGACGATGGCGCGGGCCCAACAGCGTCCGTTCCACGCTGCGTCCAATGCGGGGAGAAGGCGGACCGCCTCGCCATAGTCCGCAACCGCACGCTGGTACTCGCCTTTGTTGAGGTAGGTTTCGGCGCGGTTCGCGAAGGCGTTGCCGTAGTTGGGATTGAGCCTGATCGCCTCGTCAAAGTCTTCGATCGCCCGGTCGTACTCGCGCTTTTTCTGGTAGGCCACGCCGCGATTGTTGAAGGCCCTGACGTAGTTGGGATCGAGCTTGATCGACTGATCGTAGTCCTGGATGGCGCGGTCGTACTCGCCCTTTCCGGTGTAGGCGTTGCCGCGGTTGTTGTAGGCGATGACGAGGGCTCGCGGCTGCTCCTTGCCCAACTCGATGAGTGCGGTGCACGCCTCGATCTGAGGATCGGGTGATGTGCGATCCGCGCCATTGCACAGTTCGATGTTCTTGAGGAGCTTCGGGCGTTCCTGCGCGGTTGCCACTCCGAACAACGGCAGCAACAGCGCCATGGCGGAGAGAACACCGCGGCTTGCGCTGTATGCCATGTCCAACCCCCTAGCAGCGTTGCTCCGACCGAGGCGTAAGAACCTCGAGTTGGCGAAAAGTTCGGGACGATGATTTTTCAACTGGAAAGAACCGAGGACGGGCGGAGTCACACCCCCTCTTGATTTTGCAATGGACGGCGCGCCGCTGTGGCCTCCCTTGGTACGCAGACGGCGCGCGCTGGCCGTGGCGACTTCGGTTCAACAGCCGCGACAAATCTTGAGGTTGATGTTGAACTTCTTGTCGAGATTGTTCTCGGCTTGCTTGGCGTCCGGGGACGACCCGTTTTTCGCCTGGCGCTTGCCCGGCGCCACGCGCTTATTCGGTTCAACGCCCGCGCGCCGCTCCGCCGCCCCGCCCTTGTTCTCTTCAATAAGGGTGGAAAATTTGACCGTCCCGTCATCCGAGATTTCGACGTGGGGCGTGGTGCCGCGAATCCCCATGGTCGCGACCGGGGTGTCGATCTTCATATCGCCGGTCTTCGCCACCTTGCCGGCAATGAAGGTGAACGTCCCTTTGGACAGACTGAACAGGGTCGAGTTCGACTTCCCATTCGGGTCATACACGAACTCGTTCAGGACCATGCGCGCGTTGCTGGAAAGATTGAACGCGGTGCCGTCGGTGAAGGTGATGCCGACCTTGCCATCGGCGCCGGTCTGGACCACATCGCCCCGATAGATGAGATCGCCGACCTTGCTCTGACCCGCGCCGGCATTGCCGGGCAGGTTCGCCTGAACGACCACGGCGCCCGCATGGTCGATCGTGACCGAACCGGTCGCGGTGACCACCTTTCCAATTGGACTCGCTTCGGGGGCCGCAGGATTGCTCTGTCCCCACGCCGAACCCGGCAGGACGATGCTGGCCGCCAGCATCAGACTGGCGATGAGCATGGCGAAGGCACGTGTGCGCATGGTCGTCTCCTCCAGCCCTATGTAACTACGATTGCAAAAGATATCAATGCTCTTTTTGGTTGTAGTTGTCCGGCCATGTCACCTGAGCCGGTCGCGTGATCCATCAAAAAAGATCCTCCTGAGCCCCTGCCGATCACTGAGCCTGTCGTCCGCGTCGAAGAAGGGGGTGGTCAGGGTTTCCGGCGCGTTGACTTCGGCTTCCTCGACCGTCGACGCACGCGACGCGGCGCTGCCGATGGCGCCGACGCTGATCACCGCCATTCCGATTGCAACCGCCGTTCCGATGATCAATTGCGTGAGACTGGTTCGCATGATCGCCTCCGTCCACGAGGGCACTAACGTGCCCTGACTGTATGTCTAGCTCACGAGCAGGATCCGGGCCTGTGACGCATTTCACAGGGCACATCAGGTTTTTGACCCTCTTTTTGTTCTTCTGCCGATTTGGCCAATTCGGATGGGACGGCCCCCTTCGGCTGACGTGCGCTGAGCGGCAGCGAGCCGCCGCCGCCGTGACCGCGCCGGCGGGCAGCGCCATGAAATGGCGCCGCCGCAGACAATCACGACGTCGTTGTGAAATAGGTCACAGGGTGTCCGCGCCTCCCTCCATTAACCATGGCTCCGATGAGAGCAAGAAACGGAGGGGACAATGTCCATCGCGTGCACCACGGGCCCGCTCTACACCACCGCCGCCAGCAAGGGCCCCGACACTTCCGACCTGGCACTGATCCAATCGATTGCCGCCAGCGACAAGCATGCCATGCAGATTTTGTACGCGCGCCACAATGTGCGGCTGTTCCGGTTTCTGCTCCGCTTCGTTGCCGACAAGTCGGCGGCCGAGGATCTCCTCAGCGAGGTGTTCCTGGACGTCTGGCGTCAGGCCGGTAACTTCCGCGCCCAATCCCGAGTTTCCACGTGGCTTCTGGCGATTGCCCGCAACAAGGCGATTTCGGCGCTGCGCCGCCGGTCGACCGAAGAACTGGACGACGCGACGGCAGCAGCCGTCGAGGACCCGCGGGACGACCCGGAGGTTACGATGCAGAATCGGCAAAGGACCGAGATTCTGCTCGACTGCCTGACCCGATTGTCCCCCGCCCATCGCGAGGTCATCGACTTGGTCTACTACCACGAGAGGTCGATCGATGAGGCGGCCGAGATCGTCGGAGTGCCGCCGGCCACGGTGCGGACACGCATGTTTTACGCGCGCAAGCGGATTGCCGGGCTGATGGCCGCGCAGGGCATCGACCGAGCCGTCGTATGAGGAGGACATATCCCGCCAGGATCAGCCAAAATGCCTGGGTTGCCGCAGCGGTGTTGGCGATGTCCGCGAGCCCCGCGACGGATTACCGCGGTGCGTTGGCCGCAGTTTGAGGGCGGTCAGCGCCTTCCTTTCGTTGTTCCATCGCAGCTTCTGCTTGACTGCCCCTCGCCGTGGGAGACATGCTTTTGCCGTGCCACGAGGCACGGAAAACGCACGTCCTTCACGGTTTGCGAGGCCGACATTGTGGGGCCGGAAAAAGCAGCACTCGAGCATGCCCGTCGCCTGCTCGGAAATTGCGTTCTATTCAGCGGCTTGAGCCCCGACGAGCGTGCGGCGATCGCTGCGCGCGCGCGCATTCGCGCCTTCGGTGCCGGCGAGACCATCTTCGCGATCGGCTCTCCTGGCGACCAGATGATGGCGCTGCTCAGCGGGGTTATCCGCATCAGCGTGCCGTCCGCGGAGGGCAAGGAATTGTTGCTTGCGATCATTCAGCCCGGGGAGGTGTTCGGCGAGCTGACGGTCCTGGACGGCAAAGAGCGATCGGCGGATGCGATCGCCCAGAAACCCTGTTCGGTGGCGATGTTGGACCGGCAGGACATTCTCTCGTTCTTCGAACGAAACCCCTCCGCCTGGCCCAAGCTGGTCGAAGTTTTGTGCCGGCGACTGCGGCGCACCGATCAAGCCTTCGCCGAGGTTGCCCTGCTCGAGCTGCCCGCGAGGTTGGCCAAGACGATGCTGCGACTTCTGGACGTGCAGACCATTCCTGCGCAAGCAAAGGCGCCAGCGATCGGCTTCAGTCAGCGGGAACTGGCAAACATGGTCGGGGGCACGCGCGAAAGCGTCAACAAATGTCTTCGCGATTGGCAGCGCAACGGCATCGTTCAAGTCTCGGAAGGGTCGATCATCGTCACCAATCGACCCGCGCTGGAGCACATGTCGGAAATAACCTGACGCGAGGGGAGCTCGGCGGCCATACGCTGCCGGCCCGTTTGCTTGAGGTGGCTACTCCCCAGCCTCGGCTCGATGAGCCCGCCTGATCGGCTGCGGTCGTGGTGGTGTCACGCGCGGCGCCGTCCCACCTGAAATCCTTCAGCGCAAATCAGAACGATTCAGGATCTGTTTAAGGACTTGGCGCGTGGGCGGGGGCATAGTCCCACTCGCGAACCGCACGCGCGAGGGCTTACCGACCAAGCCGAACGCGGTTGGATATCCCACTCTGAAGCTGTTAAATTTTGGACACGTGTACTATAGCGAGCGCAAATACCTTGATTCAATCAGAGATTTTGTTATCGTGCATAATAAGTTCCAATACGCGCGGGCGAAAACAAGAACAGGAGCTCTAAAATAGCCGCGCGGGCAAAAACAAGAACGCGTCAAGAGATCGACGCGAGGCGCCCCAACGGAGGGGGAAGAGCAGCATGTACCGCAACCCCAGCAATTGGCCGGGTGAGGAAGGCGTGGTCGGTTCCGCTCAGACGCGGGTCGCTACGCCTCTCCAAGCCATCGGCGAAATCCAGTCGGCCATCGGTTCGGTCACCGTCAGGCGCGACGGCGGCATTGTCGCTCGAGTCAATGTCGGCGACCTCGTCTACCAGGGCGACGCGATAGCGACCGGAGCCGATGGCGCCATCGGGATCATCTTCACCGACGGCACCGTGTTCAATCTAGCCAACGACGGCCGCGCGGTGTTGAACGAGTTTGCGTACGATCCGAACGCGACCTCGAATTCGGCCCTGCTCAGTCTCACCCAGGGGACGTTCGCCTTCATTGCCGGCAGGGTGGCCAAGACCGGTGGCCTCAGGATCGACACCCCGGTCGCGAGGATTCGCGGTGGAGATGGCGGGATCGGCATCCTGACGCTTGCCGCATTGACCTTCTCAGCCATACACGAAACCGAGGCCGCGAGCCGACAGGAAGCCTTGTTGGACGACGGCATCATCGCGCGATACGGCACGTTCGAGATCACGACCAGGGATGGGAGGGTCGTCCTGGCGGATGACCCCGGGGAAACGATCGTCATCGACCCGACAGGGGCGGTGGCCCGCATCCCGAATACTTCTTCGCGAATGGCGGAGCTGCAGCAAGCCCAGCAAAACGCGATGGCGACTTTGTCGCTGGGACAGCAGGGGGGCGGTCCGCCGGGATCGAGCGGCAATCCTATCGGCGACCAGGCTCCGCAAATTTTCCAGCTCGCGCCCCAGCCCATCAATAACACGGTGGGGCCTGGAGGGATCGGCAACGACAATACGAATCTCTTCAAGGAAAACTTTATTTTCGTACCGCCGCCTCAGGCTGCGCCCCCTCCGCCCGCGCCGATCATCTCCCTCACGGCTATTGCCATTACCAACCCAAGTACCGCCATCAGCATCGTGAACGCCAGCGCGGCGCATGCCGGCTTTCCCATCATCGGCACCACCTCGGGGGTTGAGGAAGGGCGGACCGTTACCATCACCATCGTCAATAGTGCCAACCAGGTGGTCTACAGCGGGACCGCCACGGTCACCAATGGCAACTGGTTGGTGGAGATCAGTTCGGCGGTTGCCAAGTTGATTCCCGACGGTAGTTATACGGTAACAGCGGACACTTCGGATGCGGCCGGCAATCCGGCGCCGCAGGCGACGAAGTCGGTGCTGGTCGACACGATAGCGGCGGCACCGACCGCGCTAGACTTGGTGGCGGCATCCGACAGCGGCAGCTCGAGCGCGGACAAAATCACCAATGTCATCACGCCGACGGTGACCGGTGGCGGCGCCGAGGCCGGCGCCACGGTGACGCTGTACGACAGCGACGGCACGGTGCTGGGGACGGCGGTGGCCGATGCCTCGGGCAACTGGACGATCATCAGTTCGCCGCTGTCCGATGGCGGTCACAAGCTGACGGCGACGCAGTTCGACCTTGCCGGCAACGCCAGCGCGATATCGGCGGCGCTCCCCATCATAGTCGACACGGCGGCGGCGGCGCCGAGTGCGCCGGACATGGTGGCGGCGTCTGACTCGTTCGGTCCGACCGGCACGGACACGGATAACATCACCAACAACGCGACGCCGACGCTGAGCGGCAGCGGCGCCGAGGCGGGCGCCACGGTGACGCTGTACGACAGCGATGGCACGACGGTGCTGGGGACGGCGGTGGCGGACGTTTTGGGCAAGTGGACGATCACCAGCTCGCTGCTAAGCGATGGCGTCCATATCCTGACGGCGACGCAGACCGACATTGCCGGCAATACCGGTGCGATATCCGCGGCACTCTTCGTCAAAGTCGACACGGTGGTGGCGGCGCCGAGCGCGCCGGACCTGATTGCGGCCTCGGACTCCTTTGGCCCGACCGGCACGGACGCGGACAACATCACCAACGCCGCGACGCCGACCTTCACCGGCAGCGGCGCCGAGGCTTTCGCGACGGTGACGCTTTTCGACAGCGATGGGACAACGGTTCGGGGCACGACCACGGCTGACGTCAATGGCAACTGGGCGATCACCAGCTCGCTGCTGAGCGATGGCGATCACGCCCTGACGGTGAAGCAGACCGACATGGCCGGCAACACCAGCGGGGCCTCAAGCTTGCTTGGCGTCCACGTCGACACGGCGGCGGCGGCGCCGAGCGCGCCGGACCTGATCGCAGCGTCTGACTCGTCTGGCCCGACTGGCACGAACACCGACGACATCACCAATGTCAGCACGCCGATCGTGACCGGCAGCGGCGCCGAAGCTTTCGCGACGGTGACGCTGTACGACACCAACGGGACGCTGCTGGGGACGGCGGTGGCGGACGTCTCGGGCAACTGGACGATCACCAGCTCGCCGCTGACCGATAGTGCCCACAACCTGACGGTGAAGCAGGTCGACGTTGCCGGCAACACCAGCGTGCCATCGGCGGGCCTCTCCATCACCGTCGACACGACGGCGCCGAACGCGCCGGTGATCACCACGTTTACCGACAATTCCGGCTCCACGTTGGACCACCTGACGACCGACACGACGCCGACGCTGACGATCACGGCGGAGGCCGGATCGACGGTGAAGGTCTACCAGAACGGCGTGTTCGTCGGCACGGCGACCGAGTCCACGACCGGCACCTTCAGCTTCACCTCGGCGGCGCTGACGGACGGCAGCTACAACTTCACCGCGACCGCGACCGATGCGGCGGACAACACCAGCCCGGCGTCCGCCCCGTTCGCGATCATCATCGACCACACGTCAGCGTCGGCGCCGGTGATCACCACGTTTGCCGACAATTCCGGCTCCACGTTGGACCACCTGACGACCGACACGACGCCGACGCTGACGATCACGGCGGAGGCCGGATCGACGGTGAAGGTCTACCAGAACGGCGTGTTCGTCGGCACGGCGGGACGGATCCCTTGGGCACCTGGACCATCACCTCCGCGCCGCTGACGGACGGCGCTACAACTTGACGGCGACGCAGACCGACCGTGCCGGCAACACCGCGTGCCATCGGCGGCGCTCTCATCACCGTCACACGCTGCCGGCGGCGCCGAGTGCACCGGACGTTGGCGGCCGACAATTTCGGCTCGACCGGCACGGTCGGACCACCTGACCACCGACACGACGCCGACGCTGACGATCACGGCGGAGGCCGGATCGACGGTGAGGGTCTACGCACGAATGGCACGACGGTGTTGGTTGGACGGCGACCGAGACGGCACGCCCGGCACCTTCACCTTCACCTCGGCGGCGCTGACGGACGGCATCTACAACTTCACGGCGACGCGACCGACGCGGCGGACAACACCAGCGCGGCGTCCGCCCCGTTCGCGATCATCATCGACCACACGCTGCCGTCGGTGCCGGTGATCACCACGTTTGCCGACAATTCCGGCTCCACGTTGGATCACCTGACCACCGACACGACGCCGACGCTGACGATCACGGCGGAGGCCGGATCGACGGTGAGGGTCTACCAGAATGGTGTGTTGGTTGGCACGGCGACCGAGACGGCCACGCCCGGCACCTTCACCTTCACCTCGGCGGCGCTGCCGGACGACACCTACAGCTTCACCGCGACGGCGACCGACGCGGCGGACAACACCAGCGCTGCGTCCGCCCCGTTCGCGATCATCATCGACCACACGCTGCCGTCGGTGCCGGTGATCACCACGTTTGCCGACAATTCCGGCTCCACGTTGGATCACCTGACCACCGACACGACGCCGACGCTGACGATCACGGCGGAGGCCGGATCGACGGTGAGGGTCTACCAGAATGGTGTGTTGGTTGGCACGGCGACCGAGACGGCCACGCCCGGCACCTTCACGCTTCACCTCGGCGGCGCTGCCGGACAACACCTACAGCTTCACCGCGACGGCGACCGACGCGGCGGACAACACCAGCGTGCGTCCGCCCCGTTCGCGATCATCATCGACCACACGGCGGCGCGTCGGCGCCGGTGATGACGACGTCTGACACGTCTGGCTCGACCGGCACGATTGGACCACCTGACCACCGACACGACGCCGACGCTGACGATCACGGCGGAGGCCGGATCGACGGTGAGGGTCTACGCAGAATGGGGTGTTGGTTGGCACGGCGACCGAGACGGCCACGCCCGGCACCTTCACCTTCACCTCGGCGGCGCTGCCGGACAACACCTACAGCTTCACCGCGACGGCGACCGACGCGGCGGACAACACCAGCGCTGCGTCCGCCCCGTTCGCGATCATCATCGCACACGCTGCCGTCGGTGCCGGTGATCGGGACCACGTTTGCCGATTCCGGCTCGACGTTGGACCACCTGACCACCGACACGACGCCGACGCTGACGGCATCACGGCGGAGGCCGGATCGACGGTGAGGGTCTACGCACAATGGACGGTGTTGGTTGGACGGCGGAGACGGCACGCCCGGGCACCTGCACGTTCACCTCGGCGGCGCTGTCGGACAACACCTACAGCTTCACGGCGACGGCGACCGACGCGGCGGACAACACCAGCGCTGCCGTCGGCGGCGTTCGCGATCATCGTCGACACGACGGCGGCGGCGCCGGCGCCGGTGATGACGACGTTTGACCGACAATTCCGGCTCGCACGTTGGACCACCTGACCACCGACACGACGCCGACGCTGACGATCACGGCGGAGGCCGGATCGACGGTGAGGGTCTACCAGAATGGTGCGTTGGTTGGCACGGCGACCGAGACGCCACGCCGGCACCTTCACCTTCACCTCGGCGGCGCTGCCGGACAACACCTACAGCTTCACCGCGACGGCGACCGACGCGGCGGACAACACCAGCGCTGCGTCCGCCCCGTTCGCGATCATCATCGACCACACGCTGCCGTCGGGCCGGTGATCACCACGTTTGCCGACAATTCCGGCTCCACGTTGGACCACCTGACCACCGACACGACGCCGACGCTGACGATCACGGCGGAGGCCGGATCGACGGTGAGGGTCTACCAGAATGGTGTGTTGGTTGGCACGGCGACCGAGACGGCCACGCCCGGCACCTTCACCTTCACCTCGGCGGCGCTGCCGGACAACACCTACAGCTTCACCGCGACGGCGACCGACGCGGCGGACAACACCAGCGCTGCGTCCGCCCCGTTCGCGATCATCATCGACCACACGCTGCCGTCGGTGCCGGTGATCACCACGTTTGCCGACAATTCCGGCTCCACGTTGGACCACCTGACCACCGACACGACGCCGACGCTGACGATCACGGCGGAGGCCGGATCGACGGTGAGGGTCTACCAGAATGGTGTGTTGGTTGGCACGGCGACCGAGACGGCCACGCCCGGCACCTTCACCTTCACCTCGGCGGCGCTGCCGGACAACACCTACAGCTTCACCGCGACGGCGACCGACGCGGCGGACAACACCAGCGCTGCGTCCGCCCCGTTCGCGATCATCATCGACCACACGGCGCCGTCGGCGGTGATCACTACGGTGACGGATAATTTCGGCAGCGTCCAAGGGACGGTCAGCAACAACGGCTCCACAGACGACTCGACGCCGACACTGACGATCACGGCGGAGGCCGGGTCTACCGTGACCATCTACCAGAACGGCCAGCCGGTCGGCACGGCGACCGAGACGGCCACGCCCGGCACCTTCACCTTCACCCCGACGACGGCGCTGACCCCTGGCACCTACAGCTTCACCGCGACGGCAACGGACGCGGCCGGCAATACCAGCACCCTTTCCAACAGCTACACGATCACGGAAGCAAGCACGCTGACGATCGCGGCCAACGAAGTGTTGGTTCTCAAGGGCGAAACGTTGACATTTGACACGATTCAGAATGACGGAACGATTCAGGTTTCGTCCAATCCTACGTCGACTATTATCGGCGACATTTCGGGAGCGGGGGTGATTGAGATCAAGAACAACGCGACCCTGGAAATCGCGGGCTCGGTTGGACCAAATCTGACTGTGCTGTTCAGCGTTGATCCTGGAGGAGGTGCGAACGCCAAGCTGATACTAGATGATCCGTCCAATTTTCATGCGAAGATTTCGGACTTTAACGGCAATGACCAAATCGACTTCAGGACCATCAATTTTGCTTCGGTCCACATCACGTGGGCTGACAATGCTGGCGTAAACACAGGCGGCACGCTCACAATCTTCGATGGCACAACTACTGCGATAATCAATTTTAAGGACGGTGATTACACGGATTTAAGTTTCAAGCTCACGAACGACGGCCATGGCGGCACCCTGATCACCGATCCACCCGTTTCGACCACGACCTCCGACGCCACGGTGATCCCGGTTGCGGAGACGCCGACGCTGACTGCAACGACGGCGGACACTCAGACGAATGCGACCGCGGTGGCGGTCGACGATGGCGCCGTGGTCGCGCTCGACATCGCGGTTGATCCAGACGGCGGCGAAATGTTGATCATCAACGGCGCCGGAGCCACCGCGCTGGACAGCGGTTCGCTGACCTTGAGCGGTGCGCTGATGGTCGATGCCGGAGCGTTCCAACTCGCGATCGTGTCGCAGCGGAAACGCGACGACGCTGATGGTCGACACGGTGACCGCGCCAATTGGAACTTGCAGGCGGCGTCGATGTCCCTCGGGGCGGCCGTTCTGTTTCTTGTAGAAAATGGCACCCACACGATCGCGGAGGCGGCCACCACCGGCGGATTGTTCGCAGTCGAAAATGACATTGCTGACACCCTTTCCGGATCTGGCTCGGTGACGGTCAATTCGGACGCGGCTCTGAAGTTCAGCGCCATTTCGCATTCCATCTCCGGAGCGCTTGAAGTAACCGACGGCAGGCTGGAAATTGCGGGCACCGCGTCTGGAACGGGGCTGCTCAACATCGATGCAGAAGCGACGCTGCAATTCGCCGGCGATGATGCGGTCAATGTGACCCTCGCTGGGTCCACAGGCGAGTTGGGCTCTACTTGGACGTTCTCAGATGATGGTCACGGCGGCGCTATCGTGGTCCATCCGGATACGGGCAACAATGGCTCAGAGCCTCAGTCTCATGAGTTGTCGAGCCAAGCCGCCTTGCACGCGCCGCCGGAAATCCCACTAGCTAGGCCCAATAACGACGCCACTAATCTATCGGCTCTCAACATGGAGCCTGGCAACAGGGCGGCGCCGGCCTCTGAGTTTGTGACCGATCACTTCCATTTTGGAGATGCGAATACGGGCAACCATGGCGTAGAGCCTTGGTCTCTTGCCGATCATTCGCCTCCTGGGCTGTCAGCCGCCGCCAACGATGTTACGTCCCAGGCCGCGCAGGACCCGGGGCCGTTCGGCGCCGCTGCCGCCGGCGACCATGGAAATTCCGGCCACGACGGCATTGGCGAATCCCACGCCGGGAGCATGACACACCCCGATCATTCGTCTCCTGGGCTGGCAAGCGCCGCCAGCGATATTGCGTCTGAGACCGCTCAGGACCCCGGGCCGCCCAGCGCCGTTGCCGCCGGCGACCATGGCAAAGATTCCAATCCTGGCCACGACGGCATTGGCGAAGCCCACGCGGGCAACCAGGCACACTCCGATCATTCGTCGCCTGCGCTGCCGAGCGCCGCCGATGATATTGCGTCGCAGGCCGCTCAGGACCCCGGGCCGCCCAGCGCCGCTGCCGCCGGCGACCATGGCAAAGATTCCAATCCTGGCCACGACGGCATTGGCGAAGCCCACGCGGGCAACCAGGCGCACTCCGATCATTCGTCTCCTGGGCTGGCGAGCGCCGCCAACGATGTTGCGTCCCAGGCCGCTCAGGACCCCGGGCCGCCCGGCGCCGCTCACGCCGGCGACCATGGAAAGGATTCCAATCCTGGCCAAGACGGCATTGGCGACTCCCACGGCGGGAACAAGGCACAATCCGATCATTCGTCTCCTGGGCTGGGGAACGCCGCCAACAATATTGCTGCTCAGGACCCGGGACCGCCCAGCGTCGCTGCCGCTGGCGACCATGGAAAAGATTCCAATTTCGGCCATGACGGCCTTGGCGAATCCCACGGCGGGAACAAGACACACGCTGATCAGGCGTCCCCTGCGCTGGTAGCCGCCGGCAACGGCATTGCGCCTGAGGCTGCCGCTCAGAACCCGGGGGCGTTCGGCGCCGCCGCCGTCGGCGACCATGGAAAAGATTCCAATTCCGGCCACGACGGCATTGGCGACTCCCACGCCGGAAACAAGTCACACGCTGATCAGGCGTCGCCTGCGCTGGCAGCCGCCGGCAACGACATTGCGCCTGAGGCTGCCGCTCAGAACCCGGGGCCGTTCGGCGCCGCCGCCGTTGGCGACCATGGAAAAGATTCCAATTCCGGCCACGACGGCATCGGCGAATCCCACGCTGGGGACAACACACACTCTGATCAGGCGTCGCTTGCGCTGCCGAGCGGCGCCAACAATGTTGCGCCTCAGGCTGCTCAGGACCCGGGCGCGTTCGGCGCCGCCCCCGTCGGCGACCATGGCAAAGATTCCAATTCCGGCCACGACGGCATTGGCGAATCCCACGCTGGGGACAACACACACTCTGATCAGGCGTCGCTTGCGCTGCCGAGCGGCGCCAACAATGTTGCGCCTCAGGCTGCTCAGGACCCGGGCGCGTTCGGCGCCGCCCCCGTCGGCGACCATGGAAAAGATTCCAATTCCGGCCACGACGGCATTGGCGAATCCCACGCTGGGGACAAGACGCTCTCTGATCAGCCCTCGCCTTCGCTGGCAGCCGCCGCCAACGATCCTGCGCCTCAGGCTGCTCAGGACCCCGGGTCGCTCGGCGCCGCCCCCGTCGGCGACCATGCAAAAGATCTGTTCGTGTTCGATGCCAATTTTGGCCACGACGGCATCGGCCAATCCCACGCTGGGAACGTGACACAGTTCGATCAGGCGTCTCCTGCGCTCTCGACCGCCGCCAACAATGTTGCGCCGCAGGCCGCTCAGGATCCGGGGCCGCTCGGCGCCGCTGCCGCCGGCGACCATGCAAAAGATCTGTTCGTGTTCGATGCCAATTTCGGCGACGATGGCATCGGCCAATCCCACGCCGGGAACATGACGCAGTTTGATCAGCCGTCTTCTGCGCTGCCAACCGCCGCCAACAATGTTGCGCCGCAGGCCGCTCAGGACCCGGGGCCGCTCGGCGCCGCTGCCGTCGGCGACCATGCAAAAGATCTATTCGTGTTCGATGCCAATTTTGGCCACGACGGCATTGGCCAATCCCAGGCTGGGAACATGACACAGTTTGATCAGCCGATTTTCGAAACAGTCTCTGACATCCTGACCACCGCAGAAGCCCACTCTGCACAAGCTGGCCTCGATCCGGTCGCCGCGCTCGGTCAAAATCACGATGCCGCCGTGACGAGCGTGCAGAAAGATAAACCGTTAAGTGATTTCATCGTTTATGCATAAGGGTTGCGGATCATGTCAGGCTTCTGTCGGGGATCTCGGCGTCCGCGGTGGTTAAGGATATGCTAGGTTTGCCCCATGAGCCGCGCGATGACTAACTCCGAGGCGATGCACGACGGTCCCGCCGCCGAGCTGGCCGCCGCGCTGACGTCCTGTCGCGGCGCATTCCTCGCCACCGGCCTGCTCAGTGCCATGAGCAACGTTCTCATGCTCACCGGCGCGATCTTCATGCTCGAAATCTACGACCGGGTGCTGCCGAGCCGCAGCGTGCCGACGCTGGTCGGGCTCGCCGTCCTGGCGGCTGGCCTCTATGTCGCGCTGGGGTTTCTCGATCTGGTCCGCGGACGCATTCTTGCTCGCATCGGCATCAGTCTAGATGAGGCGATGAGCGGTCGACTTTATCAGACGATCATACGACTGCCGTCGATCGTCGGGCTGCGAAACGACGGGGCAGCGCCGATGCGAGACCTGGACACCGTCCGCTCGTTTCTGGGCGGCATTGGTCCGGTCGCGCTATTCGATTTGCCCTGGATACCGGTCTATCTCGGAATCTGCTTCGCTTTCCATTTCTTGATCGGCGTCACGGCCACGATCGGAGCGTTGATTCTGGTCGTTCTGACTCTCCTGACCGAATGGCTCGTGCTCAAGCCGACAAGAACGGCGGCCAAGCTGGCGCAAGCACGCAATGCGATACTCGAGTCGAGCCGGCGCAATTCCGAGGCTCTGGTCGCCATGGGCATGGTCCCGCATCTCATCGGGCGCTGGAGCAAAATCAATGCGGATTACCTTGCGAGCAACCGGCGCGCGAGCGACGCCGCCGGAGGCTTTGGGGCAACCTCCAAGGTCCTGCGGCTGATGCTGCAGTCAGCCGTGCTCGGAGTTGGCGCCTACCTCGTCATCCATCAAGAAGCCTCGGGCGGAATCATCATCGCCGGCTCGATCCTCAGTGCCCGGGCTCTCGCGCCTGTCGACATTGCCATCTCCCATTGGAGAGGCTGGGTGGCGACGAGACAGAGTTGGGCTCGGCTGCGCAAGCTGTTGGCGACGGTCCCGCCGGAAACCGAGCCGATGCCGCTGCAGCCGCCGCACAAAAGCCTCGTCGTCGAGAACGCGAACGTGGTGCCGCCGGGAGAGCAAAAGCCGGTGGTGCGCGACCTGTCGTTGAAGCTCCAGCGCGGCAATGGCCTCGGCGTGATCGGCCCCAGCGCTTCCGGTAAGTCGTCGCTCGCCCGCATGCTGGTCGGATATTGGGCGCCCAGGCAGGGCAAGGTCTGCCTTGACGGCGCTTCACTGCATCAATGGGCTCCGCATATACTGGGACGCTCTATTGGCTATCTGCCGCAGCACGTCGAACTGCTCACCGGCACCGTGGCGCAAAACATCAGCCGTTTCGAACCCGATGCCGATCCGAAGGCGATACGGGCGGCAGCAGCGACCGCCGGCGTCCACGATATGATCGTTTCTCTGCCGAACGGATACGATACGCAAATCGGCGAGCAGGCGGGAGCGCTCTCGGCGGGACAAGCGCAGCGCGTAGCGCTGGCCCGCGCGCTCTATCGCGATCCATTCCTGGTGGTTCTCGACGAGCCCAATTCCAATCTCGATGCCGAAGGCGATGCCGCGTTGACGCAAGCCATACTCAGCATCCGCGCGCGCGGCGGCATCGCGGTCGTGATCGCTCACCGCCCGAGCGCAATCGCCGGAGTGGATCTCCTTCTGGCGATGAAAGAGGGGCGCGCGGTGGCCTTCGGGCCGAAAGATGAAGTGCTCGCGAAGGTATTGCAGCGCGAGCCGCCGCCGCACCCGCTCAAGGTCGTGGAATCCGGGAGTGCTTAGCTTGGCAAAGAGTCCTTCACCCACGCAACGATCAATTCGGCGCAACGTCATCGCCGGCATGACGGTCTTTGTCATCCTTGCCGGCGCCGTGGGCGGCTGGGCCGGAACAACCGCGCTCTCCGGTGCGCTGATCGCACCTGGGCAGATCGTTGTCGATTCGAATGTCAAGAAGGTGCAGCACCCCACGGGGGGCGTGGTCGGTGAATTGCGCGTTCGCGACGGCGATCGCGTCAAGAGCGGCGATATCGTCATGCGCCTCGACCAGACCGTGACACGCTCGAACCTGGCGATCATCACCAAAGGTCTCGACGAGCTCACGGCGCGCAAGGCACGGCTCTCGAGCGAACGCGATGGCGCGGACGCGATCGTCTTTCCCGATCCGATTATGAGTCGGCGCAGCGAGCCGGACGTCGCACAGATCATGGACAGCGAGCGCAAGCTGTTCGATCTGCGCAAGACCTCTCGTTCGGGGCAGAAGGCACAATTGCGCCAGCAGGTCGAGCAGCTGCAGGAAGAGATCGTCGGCATGACCGCCCAGCAGCGGGCCAAGAAGCGGGAGGTTGAACTCATCACCCGCGAGCTCGAAGGGGTGCGCGATCTGTTCCAGAGGAACCTGGTGCAGATCAATCGCCTGACGCAGTTGGAGCGCGAAGCGACGAGGGTCGACGGCGAACAGGCGCAGCTGATCGCCTCCGTCGCCCAGGCCAAGGGCAAGATCGCCGAGACAGAACTCAAAATAATTCAGATAGATCAGGATCTTAGTAGCGAAGTCGCCAAGGAGATGCGCGAGGTCGATGCCAAGATCGGCGAATTCATCGAACGCAAGATCGCGGCCGAAGACCAGCTGCGGCGGGTCGATATCCGCTCGCCGCAGGATGGGACCGTTTTCCAGCTCAGCGTCCACACGGTCGGAGGCGTGATTGCCTCTGGCGAAGCCATCATGCTGATCGTTCCGGATGCCGATAGTCTGACCGTGGAAGCCAGGGTCAATCCGCAAGATATCGAGCAAGTGCAGCTGGACCAGAAGACGGTGCTGCGCTTTCCGGCATTCAATGTTGCGACGACTCCGGAGATCAACGGTGAGGTCAGCAGAATCTCAGCCGACACAACTACGGATCAGCGTACCGGTCAGAGCTATTATACGATACGGATCTCAATCCCGCCGGATCAGCTCGTGCGATTGGGCAACGTCAGGCTTGTTCCGGGCATGCCGGTCGAATGCTTCATTCAGACGGGAGAAAGGACGGTCATTTCCTATTTGCTGAAGCCGCTGCGCGACCAGTTGAAGCGGACATTTCGCGAAAAAGGATAATGCCAGGCTTTACAAATCCTGAACCCATCATGCCCGGACAATGTCAAACGCGGTTGGGCAGTGGGATTGATCGAGAGCGTAACATCCGCGGGACCAGAGATTCCTCGCGATGAAAAATGTCCTACTGCGATCGGCGCAGGCACTCGCCTCCAGAAGGAGCCTCGGTCTCCTTCTTCTGGCGCTCCTTCTGCTCATCCGGGTCTGGGATCCTCGTCCACTGGAGGAACTCAGGCTTAGAAGCTTCGACTTCTTTCAGAGCACCAGCCCGCGCGATTCCACCGTTCGTCCGGTGGTGATCGTCGACATCGACGAGGCCAGCCTGAGCGCATTTGGGCAATGGCCCTGGCCGCGGACGATCCTCGCCGATCTGCTCACTCGCCTGTACGAATGGCAGGCCGCGGCGATCGCGTTCGATGTCATATTTCCGGAACCAGACCGCTCGTCTCTCAACGAAGCCGTGAAGCATTTTCGCGATCTGGACGACGACACGCGCGGACGCTTGCTCCACCTGCCGAGCAATGACGATCTCTTCACTCAGGCGATCGGCCGGGGAAAAGTGGTGCTTGGACAGGCGGGTGCCAACGCGGTCAATCCCCGTTCCCTCGAGCATCCCCCCGCAACGGGTATCGCCACCGTCGGTCCCGATGCTGCGCCTCACCTCATTGCCTTCCCGCATATCCTGCGCAATCTCCCCAAGCTCGAGCAGGCGGCGGCCGGGCGTGGGCTCATCAGCATCCGCACCGAACGGGATGGAATGGTACGCCGGGTGCCGATCGTGATGCAGGCTGAAGACCAGATCGTCCCGGCGCTCACCCTGGAGTTGCTGCGAGTGGCGACCGGATCGAGCACCATCTTGATCCGCACGGACCAATCGGGCATTCGCAGCGTCGCCGTGCCCGGTCTCGAATTGCCGACCGACCGGAACGGTCGCATCTGGGTCTATTTCAGCCCGCACGACAAGGCGAGGTACGTTTCGGCAAAGGACGTAGTCGAAGGCAATGTCGCGCCGGAGAAGTTTGCCGGCAAGCTCGTGGTGGTGGGCACATCGGCGATCGGCTTGTTGGACGTGAAGACCACGCCGGTGCTTTCGGCGATGCCGGGCGTGGAGGTGCACGCGCAACTGCTGGAAGCGGCGTTGACGAACTCCCTGCTCAACTCCCCGAGTTACGCAATTGTCGTCGAATTGATCGCCGCGCTGATCGGCGGCGTTGCGCTTGCGCTGCTTGCCCCTGCGACCAGCGTTCTGATGCTGTTCGCGAGTGCCGCCCTCGCGGCGGCGGCTTTCGTCGCCGCGTCGTGGATTCTCTACAGCCGGTACCAGATGCTGTTCGACGCGACCTTCCCTCTCATCGCCACCTTGTCGGTGTATATGAGCATGGTCCTGATGGGATATTTTCGCGAGCAGTTGGACCGCCGCCGCATCCGTTCCGCTTTCGCCCAGTATTTGTCGCCGACCCTGGTCGAGCAGCTCGCGAATTCGCCGCAGCGGCTCGTCCTCGGCGGTGAGGAACGGGTCATAACGGTGCTGTTCAGCGACGTCCGCGGCTTCACGACCATCGCCGAGACCTACAAGGACAACCCGCACGGGCTGACGACGTTGATGAACCGTTTTTTGACGCCCCTGACCAATGCCATCATGGCGCGCAACGGCACCATCGACAAATATATGGGCGACGCGGTCATGGCGTTCTGGAACGCGCCGCTCGACGACCCCGCCCACGAGCGCGATGCCTGCCATGCGGCGCTGGACATGCTCGAGCGCGTGGATCGCCTGAATCAGGAACGCGAGCGCGAAGCATATACGAGCGGCGCCCGCTTCGTGCCGATCAAGATCGGGATCGGCATCAATACCGGGCGCTGCACCGTCGGCAACATGGGTTCGGATCTGCGCTTTCAGTATACCGTGATGGGCGACAGCGTGAACCTCGCCTCCCGGCTGGAGGGCCAGACCAAGGCTTACGGCTTGTCGATCCTCATTGGATCAAGGACCGCCGCGGCGGTCGTGGATGAGTTCGCCTTGCTCGAGATCGATTCCATCCGGGTGAAGGGAAAGACGGAAGCGGAAGTCATTTATGCCATGGTCGGCCGCGCCGACGTCGCCGAGAGCCCCGAGTTCAGATCGCTGCAGGAGCATTGGGGCATGCTGCTCGTCTGTTATCGCAAGCAGGATTGGAGCGGCGCCCTGAAGATGATCGAGGTCTGCCGTCGCGATGGCGAGCGGTTCGATCTTGCCGGCTTGGTTGATGCCTACGCGGATCGAATTCGGCGGCTCGAACAGATGCCGCCGATCTCCGATTGGGACGGCGTATTCACCGCGGAGACGAAGTAGCGCGACGGCGAGGCGCCATTTTGCGCCAGCGCGAGCCACTGGCAGGACATCGCGCGGACATGCCACGCGAGGACGCTGCTCACCGCCTTCGCATAGCAACGGGGACCCCCGAGCGTGGCGTGCTGATGCCGCGTGCGTTAT
This sequence comes from uncultured Alphaproteobacteria bacterium, assembly GCA_963712565.1. Classification (GTDB taxonomy): domain Bacteria; phylum Pseudomonadota; class Alphaproteobacteria; order Rhizobiales; family Xanthobacteraceae; genus VAZQ01. Next base: position 22,644 of record CAVQIP010000019.1, read on the forward strand.
GGCGTCTGATCACGTTGGCCATCATTCCTCGAGCGCCGCGCTGTCTCGGGATGGCTGCCGTCGTGACCTCTCGGCATCGGCCGCCAGCCGGTAGGCCTTGGGGTCATCCGAAAAACCGGCTTGTGACGCTAGATAGCGTTCGTAAACCCCGCTGAATCCCAATGCAGCGCTTTCCTGTGCGTAGCGATCCCACAGACCGATCAGCACGAGAACCCCAAAGCCTGCGAGCGCAAGAAGTACCAAGCTAACCAGAATACGACCGACCATTGGTGCCTCCCATCCGCCGCCCACGGCCGCTTGACCTGCTTCGTCACTGCTCTAATGCGCTGCCGCGCGCGGCGCGCTTCGAATCCGGTATGCCCCCCAAAACAGGGCCCACGCGAAGCAAAATGGAGATCAGGATCGAAGGGCGACAACTCGGGAACGGCACGGCCTTTTCCGCTGTGGCGCCTAGTAGCGGCCCGCGTTCGTCGCCCATTCGATCCGTAAAATGCTCGGATAACGCCCCCCGAACATTTGCACGCCAACGTCCGAGCCTTTCACCGAGTTCCGCCGCAACTGTGGCCTCTGTCGCCTCTCCGGAAATTTCTTCGCAGCGTGTGGCCCGCTTGCCACACCGATGGTGCGGTGACACCGATCCGCGCCCGAGGCCCGCGCTACCTGATCCGCGATCGGGATCGTGCTGAACGGTCGAACCGGCGCGAGTGTGTCGACATGTGGTTGACTTGGCGAAGCCCACTTACGCGAAATTCTAACGAATATGCCGCCTGCAATAACCGGTTGACGACGCATCGGTTCTCTCACCCAGGGACCATGGGAAGTTTGAGCGCGCTGATCTCCGAGCGACACAAACGAAATCATGTCAGTTGGTCTAGCGCACGGATTGCCACTTCCTAGGCGATAGATCATGCTGTGTCGGAAATGGGGTCACTGGGGGAGACCGACGGAAGGCCTCATGCGAACGGTTGTAACTTCTTTGGCTGACCGGAGATCGGCCAAGACGAGATTTGCTCTGACAATTTCAAAGGCCGTGACCGCGGGCGCTACCGCCATGGTGCTTGGCTTCGCGGGCACCGCACAGGCACAAATACCGAGTATCAATATCGAGCAAACCTGCCGCGCCGCCGCTGGTGCGATGGTCGGCCTGTTGAGCGGGAGCACCCCCGAACAGGACATCAAGAGCTGCCTTGACTCCGAGCAAAAGGCCCGAGAGCAGATCATCAAAGACCAGGCAACTTATTCATCCGCGGACAAAAAGCGGTGCATGCGAACAGGCACTTATCTCCCGAGCTACGTGGAATGGCTCACCTGCCTTGAAATGGAAAGGGATGTGAGAAATATGCAGCAGGAAGAGTCGCCTGACACGGACACCATGACGCTGCCAAGAGTACGCCCTAAGCGTCTAGACTGAGGACAATGCAGGATCAGATACTGCCAGAACGAGATCGTTAACCAGCAATTTCGCGGAAGGGATCGTCCGCGGTCCGCATCTTTGCAGGCGTTCAGGAGGTCCCGTCGTTGCCTGCATGAGCCCCGGTCGCCACTCTCGATCACGTTGGAAGCAATCGGCTTGAACTATCTTATTTGCAACGAGGGGTCGGCGTAACGAAAGGAGCCGTCAGACTTTGATTGACATTTCGCTCCAAAGTTGAATGATGCGCGGACGTAGAAGCATGCTCTAAGCACAGCATCCTCGTAAGTAGCGACACCGGTCCAATTGTTCCTCGCAGCACGGGGGCGACGATGCCGGAGTTGATCCAATCAATTTTTATCGATCCGCCGATTGGCATCGCCCGCGTTGGCGGCAGCACGTCTCCTCAAGACGCCTACGATTGGGTGCAGTCGCTCGATCCGCGAGCCGACGGCGAGACGTCGGTCGCGCCCGCATGGTCGCTCGACGTCATGGCGGATGGGTCGATCCAGCCGAGAATGCCAACGGCAGTGGCCTTTCGCGACGATGCGGCCCTCATCCGTCCGGTGTGCCCCTTCTTCGAGGTCTGGGCCCTGGTCGGCGAACCCGGGAGCGCGCCTGAAACTTGGCGGGAGACGCCGCTCACCACCGCGTTGCTGGCGCAACATGGTACCGACGAGTCCGCGTTGACGATCCGGGTGAACGCGCAGAATCTCAAAGCGGCTCGGCGCACGAGAAACCCCAATCACGGGTTCGGAACCCGTCCCCCGGTCGAGGTCCGCGGCAACGACCACGCCGCAAAGGTTCTCTTCGGTATCAGCCCTGCGGACGCGCAGCCTCCCATGATACCTGCGGGACGCAGCATCCCGCTCGGCTCGGTACAGGTCTTGCGCACCCGGCCGAACCAGCCGGGCGAGGCGTTCAGCGGAAAGGTCGATCTCGAAGTCATTCGCCTGCGCTTCACGCCCGGGCGAGGACGCTTTTTCGGTCCGCCGCAGGCGGCGCAGGCGACCACGCAGCAACCGTTTCCCGCCGTGATCGCCGCGAACGCGTTTCTCGATCCGGACGCCGGCTGGTTCGGTGCCAGAACGCAGCCTTTTGTGGTGCCCGGCGATACCTACGATGTACGCAACCGGGCCCAGACGACGGGCGCCTCTCTCGGCGTCGTCGATGACACCTGCGAGGCGCGGATCGAAGTGCTTCTCGCGCTGCCGGGCTCTTCACGTCCGCTTCGCGCGCTGGCCAACGCATTTTGCGGGCCGCCCGATTTCGGTCCGGACCGTCGACCTTTTCTGTCGGCCGCCGATGAACTCAACGACCGGTCGGCAGATGCGGCCGCACGGAACACGGCGATGACCCGAACACAGCGCGACGCCTGGATCGAGGATCTGTTCGAGCGAGTCTATGAGACCGTGTCGCTCTTGAACATTGACTATTACCGTGCGCTACGGGGAATCGAACAGTTAAGCCCCGACCGTCTTCGGCCGACTCCGATCGCAGAGGGATTGAGCGACCCCCGTCGTGCCATGGGTGGTCGAGACGCGTTGCGCAATGAATTGTTCACGGTTGATGCCGTGTCGGACAATCAGCCACTGCCATTGAGCGAGCATGCCAGGTCACGTCACCGGGTGCTCTCCGACCTGCAGGAGCTTCGCAAATTCCTTGCTCAATCGCCGGGCCGCCTGCAGGCGCTGGTGCGCGGTCCGTTTGAAGTCGAGACCCAGGAGGACGGCAACAATACAACCATGCGGATGCCGCCCTTCATGCGGCAGTCCAATGCGCTGCCGCTCACCCTTGCCGCGTGGCAGTACCAGCTGGTGATCGAATGGGCCGCCGCTGCGGCAGTCGAGGCGGTACCGGTGGCGCTCGCGCCCGCCGGCGTCTCCGATGCGGCGAACACGCGGCGAGCGGCCGTGCTGGCGCGACTGAACGTCGTCGGGGACGCGATTGCATGACGACTCTGTCAGCAAACCTCGCCGCTGCCGCTGGCGCTCCGCTGTTCAAGCGCTTCGCCTCGTCCGAGGGGGCCCATCTGCTCGTCGTTCCGCATACGCGCATCTTCGATCTGCCGGCCGAACTCGCCGCGCGTATCGATGCACACGATCCCGCGGCCATCCACCTTGTCGAGGCTCTGGCGGACGCGGCGGCCGGCGAGGAGCCGCTCGACGAGCTGTCGGAACCGGCGCCCCAGAACCTGTCGCTCAACGTGAGTTCGGGGTGCAATCTTGCCTGCACCTACTGCTACGCCGATCGCGGCTCATTCAAAGGCGCGCAGCCCAAGCCGATGAGCGCGGCGATTGCGCGCGCAGCTGTTGATCGCCTGTTCGCCGCTGCCGATATGGCGCACCCGGTGACAATCGGCTTTCTCGGCGGTGAGCCGCTGGTCAACCGCGATCTCATCCATGACGTCGTCAGGTATGCGGAACGGCGCGGCCGGGAACGCGGCCTCGATGTTCGCTTCTCGATAACGACCAATGCCACCCTGCTGCAACCCAACGATGTCAAACTGTTCCGCGATCGCCGATTCGCGGTGACGGTCAGCGTGGATGGCGACGCGATGGTGCAGGACGTGCAGCGGCCGCGCCACGGTGGCAGAGGCAGTTTCGCGGCGATGTGCCGCGGCATCGCCCCGTTACTGGCCGATCCGGGGCAGGCCCAGATCGCTGCGCGGGCAACGGTCACCCGCGACCATCTTGATCTGGAACGCCACTTCGCCGCGATCCGCGCACTAGGCTTCCGCGACGTTGGATTCGCCCCGTTGCGGGCATCACCCGCCGGCGGCGCGCTCGTCGCCGACGATTGGTCGCGGTATCTCGCCGCGCTCGTACGGCTGGCGCGGTCGGAACTTGCATCCGCGCTCGCCGGCGGGAGCGTGACTCTTGCGAACTTCGCGATCGCGCTAAAGCAGCTGCATCGCGGCGCGAGCGCGCCCTATCCCTGCGGCGCCGGGGGCGGATATTTTTCCGTCTCGGCCGACGGACGCTGGTATGCCTGCCACCGGGCGATCGGGGCACCGGATTATGAGATGGGCGACAACCGCGGGCTCGACAGCACGCGGCGCAGGCGGTTTCTCGACCAGCGCCATGTCCATGCGCAGGCGGACTGTCGGGTGTGCTGGGCGCGCTATCTCTGCTCGGGCGGATGCCACCAGGAGGCCTCCGCGCGCACGCGCGCGTCCTGCGATTTCATTCGCGGATGGCTGGAATTCTGCCTGGCCGCGTATTGCGAATTGGTCGGCCGTCGCCCCGGCTATTTCGCTGCGTCTGGCGCGACCGTCGTCTCGGAGATGTCCGCATGAGTCAGCAGCCTCCGGTCAAAATTATTCCCCGCAACGTCGCCGCATTCCGCCGTGGCCGCGCGCCGCAGCAACAGGCGAACGTCCGCATGGTGGCAGGAAATCCGGTCTCGACGCGATTGGAGTCGGCAGTCGGCAACTGCTTTCCAGGTCTCGAATGCGACCTGCGAAACCTGGAGCGGCGGTTCTTCCCATTCCTGGAGACGGACATTGGCGAGCAGACCATCCAGATCGCCTCGGTCGACATGGTCGGTGTACAAGCGGCCGGGCTGGCCGCCGCAATCGTGCAACGTTACCGCCGCATCGCCAACGATCTCGCGGCCGGTCGCAGCTGGGCAGTGCGGCGCCTTGGCGGCACGTTCGGGCCGCTCGGTCCGCTCACGCTCACGATCTCCCAACTGGATGGGCCAAGCATTGGCAGCGGTCGACGGCCTCCCGATGCCTGGACCGCCGTCCGCATGCTCACCGAAGGCACCGAGGTCACGCTTGAACTGCGCGGTCCGAGCAATGCCACATTACAGCTCACCGGAAATCGTATGCGCTATCTCGACGACAATGGTGCGCTGGCCGAGATGTTTCTTCCCGGCGAGCTGACGCAGTCGCTGTGCAGTCCATGGACGCACGATTTTCGCGACTGCGGGTGCTATTACTGGGCGTCCAATCATCCCGACATCGCGATGCCGCCGTTGCCGTCGGTGACGCCGAACGATCCGCGCTGGAATTTGTCGGTGCCCTGGGAGCGACTCGATCGTACCGTCGATACGCTTCCGGCCCCGGCCACGACGAGCGATCCGGTCGAGTTCCGTCACAACGAGATCAACAGCAATTGGCAGGCGCTGAACTTCGTGGTCGGCAGGCGGGAGATCGTCGGGCCCTTCAGCGCGCAGGAGGTCAAGGGGGAACCGCTCGCCTCCGCTGCTGAACTTGACCGTCACCTGCGTTATGCGGCCGGCGTCGAGCTGGGCGTCGCCCACGAATACCTTGCCGCCGCATATTCGCTGCGTCCGCCCACGGGGCTGCCCAATCCCTTGCGCGACGACATCCGCGCCGCACATGCCGAGCTGATGCGAATCGCAATCGGCGAGATGCGCCATATTCGCGCGGTGAACGAGGTTCTGCGTTCGCTCGCCCCTGTGAGTCCCTTCAGGCCTGCCCTGCAGCTTGCGTCCCGATTGCCCGACAAGCTGCCGGGGACATTCAGACCGGTCCAACCGCGCGCCGCTACGATCGCGGCGATCGACGACTTCATCGATATCGAGAGGCCGTCGACCTCGGTCGATGGGCTCTATATCCGAATACTGGCCACCCTGGAACGGGACGGCACCGACGAGCAGGAGCAGAGCGTTCGCACGATCATGGCGGAAGGCGGAGATCACTTCGCCACGTTCGAGGCGATTCGCGAGTGGCTCGGTCGCCACCAGCCCGGCGAATATCTCAGGTCGACGAATCTCGCGCGGGCGCCGAACACGGATCCCGCGCATCGGACACTGCAGATCAAGTACCTCGCACTGCTCCAGCAGCTCTTCCGCGGCTACGAACGCGGTGGGATCGCCGGGGCGCCCGACGTCAACGCGGCAAGAACCGCGATGATCGGGCCGAACGGCATCGACGGCGCGGCGCAGGCTGTTGCTACCCGCGGCTTCCTGGTGACTTTCGACCCAATCGCCGATCCGCGGTTTGCCGCGATCGATCCGCCCTGATCATGCGCAGCTTCGATGTGGCCGTCTTGGGTTCGGGTCCGGTCGGCCTGGTTGCAGCGTTGCGAATTGCGCGACAGGGGCGTTCGGTGATCGTCGCCACCGAGCACGCGCCTCAGCGCGAAGATGCTCGCCGGGTCGATGCGGCGCCTGCCGGATTTGCTGCGTTGCTGGCGGAGCTGGGCATCCATCCCGCCACTGTCGGAATCGATCGGCTGCACCGCGTACGTCATTCCGCGTGGGAAAACGCTGCGCCGTGCGCATTCGCGAATCGGAATTCCGTGCACCTCGAACGACCGGCGCTCGACCTCGCCCTGTTTGCAGCCTTGCGCCGGACCGACGGCGCGGCCATCGACTTGGGGAAGCTGCCGCTCGGGAAACCTCTCGCGGGAAAGAATTGGCGCGCACGCCGCGTTGTCGATGCCACTGGACGCGCTGCAGTGACAGCGAGATCACGGACGCATCCTGCGCATCCTTGGGTTGCCCGGACTTTCTGGACGCATCGCGCTGCCTGCGAGGCAACGGAGGAATTCTCGATCGCGGCGATGCCTGATGGATACGCTTACCGACTCGGCACGGCCTCGATCATGACCTTTGGTTTGGTGGGCCGCGGGGCCATCATCGCCGGATCTGCTGCGAACATTGAGCTCCGTGTTCGGGCGTTCGCGCCGTGGCTGCTGGATGGAGTACCGCCGTTGGCCGCCATGTCGGCCGGTTCCACCAAGCCGGCCTCGGTGCAATGGTCGGAAGGCGATGCAGGCTTGCGGATCGGTGACGCCGCTCTTGCGCGCGACGCCTTGTCGTCGCAAGGGATCGCCACCGGAGCGTCGGAAGCGATTTTCGCAGCCGCAGTCGGGCAGGAGGGCGACGTGGAATTGGTCCGATTGCGCCAGCAAGAGCAGCGCCAAGCCCATCTGCAATCACTTCTCCAGATAATTGACCGCTGTCTGTATGCGCACTGTCCGCTGTGGCGAGACTATCGCGCGTTCATCGCGAGTCAGTCGGAGGCCGAACCGCGAGTACACAGCGCAGCAGTTCGAAACGAACGCATTCAACGCGTTCTCACTCACTCGCGCCTGACCTGACACCGTCCGCGAGGCGTGCGCTCGCGTCGCAATTTCCCTGGGCGAACTGGAAAATGATACGGAGGCCCTCCGTAGTCGCCCGCTACAATCGGAACAGCCGCTTCGCGTTGCCGCTCAAAATCTTGACCTTGTCCTCTTCGCACAGCGGCACGGTGTCCATCCATTGCACGCCCGGCTTGTTGGCGACGAACGGCCAATCGACCGCGAACAGGATGCGGTCGATGCCCATCTCCATCACGCAGCACAACAGCGCCGGATTGGAGAAGTTGCCGCTGGTCGTGACGTAGAAATGGCCGCAGAAGGCATGGCTTGTTTGAGAATGTCGAAGCACAATGGCGAGAGGGAGTTCGATGAGCACGCGAACGACGAGCAAAACGGTGACCTTCGCTCTTCCATTTTTGTTGAAAGGAGTCGATCGGGTATTGCCGGCTGGCGACTATCGAGTCGTTACGGACGAGGAACTAATCGAGGGACTGTCCTTTCCAGTCTACCGGCGCGTTTCGACGATGATTTTCGTGCCGGCACAATCTCATCAAGCAGTCGAGATGGTGACGGTTGATCCTCTAGACCTTCAGGTTGCGCAAGATCGTGACGCAGCAGCCGCGCCGCTCAGAAATGCTCCGGATAAGCACCCGTAAGAAGGGCGCGGCTGCGGAGCTCGGGCAAACCAACCATGATGGAACGCAAAATCGTTTGTGATCTCAATCTGGTAAGCGTCGACTTCGGATGGGAGGAAGAACTTCGTCCGGGAAACACCTTTCGGATTGCATTCCGACACGCGAACGGCCAGCCGACCGGAACGATCGAGGTCTATCAGGGTGAAGCCGAGCGCTTCATCGTCGAACTGGAGGCCGTGGCTGCCTTCATTCGTGCCGCCCTCGCCACTCAACGAAAGTCTCAGTGAGATAAGAGGCGCGCGGCCGCGAGCCGCCGAAAATATTCTTGAATAAATATTGTTGTAAAATCAGCCGCTTGTGTTCCGGATGGCATTGTGTTTGTCCGACCGGCGCAACATGAGAGTGACCGCTGCCCCGTAAGTAAGCGATGGGTCCATGGCAGGCCACACGCTCCCTACCGCGAAGCGGTTTAATGCAATATCTGTTGACCCTGTGGACTCCGGATTGTGGAAAGTAACGGACTATTCCCAATACGAGGGCACGACTCCATTCAATCAATTAAATACGGGACTCCAATCATGGAAAGCGCAACATTTCGAAAGTGGCTAGCCGACCGCGGATGCCGCTTCGATCACGGGCATGAGAAGCGACGGGACGGCCCAGTCATGGTGATAGTCCATCACGAAGGACGGAAGGCGGAAGTTCCTCTCGGCGGATCCCGCCAGATCCTTGACCCTCGCGTTGTACGCCGCGTCTGCGAGGAACTTGGCCTTGACTGGTCCGAGTTGCCCGGGCCGAAAAGCCGCGTGTGACGAGTCGGTCGCGACGTGCGCAGGGTCGTTCTGCGTCTACCCAAGCAAGACGAGGGCGAACAAACCAGTGGCCGTCGCCCGCCGATGACAAATGGCTTCGATGACGTCCATGTTCGCTTCGCGATTGGGCTCGGTCGCGACAAATATCAGCGTGGAAGCATCACGGCCCGTTCGTCAACGTTTGCTCTCTCGCAGCGTCCAGATGTAATCGATAAGGGCGAGTATTCGGACACGCACGATCGACTCGACGATTTCTCTTGATGACAAATACGGCAGTGCCCCATCTTGTCCCTGGGCCGAACGGCGCCTGTAGACCTCGCCCCAGACCGGCATGTCTCTCGTGCCATGCGTTGCGACCTCGAACCTGCCATCGATCACGTCGTAGACGCGTGCGAACGGAAATACACCGTTATTGTCTTCCGCGAGCCTGGTCAAATCCGCTGGCGGCTTGATGAGAGATTTCACAACCGGTCCGTCGCCTTTGCCCGTTGTTCCGTGACACGATGCGCAGGAGTTGAGGTATTCAAATTTCCCGATCTCAACTCCCTGCGCGTGCGCGACACCCGTGGCTACCATCATCATCGATGCGGTTAGCGAAATGGCACTCGGCATCAGCCACCTCGAATTCATGTCAAGTCTCTGCTTCGACTAGTCTGGTCTGCGGCCATGTACACATACGAGAGCCCTCGGGGAATTGACGCAAATCAATTATCTCCCGACCGCGATCGTGGTTGTTCGTCGCGACCGGGTCGGATCCGATGACTTCGTCTTGGCGGGTGAAGGCTGCCGCGTCCCTTCGAGGCAGCAAAAAAAGCCCCGGGATGGTCACACCCCGGGGCGAGGCGGATGTCGAGCCTGCCAGAACCTCTCAAGGAGAGCATGCCGCTTCCGAAAACTAGACTAAATTCGTGCGGCTAAGATTTAGCAGCGAAGGCTGCAATCAGAGATTGGGATCGCGAATGAGTGGTCCAGGCCTAGATACCCCCTATTGGAGTCAAGATGCTGCCGCGCTAAGCGCAGCGTTGGGGTCGGGCCCCGGCGGCCTTTCATCGGAGAAAGCCGCCTCGCAGCTTCGCCTGGTCGGCCCCAATAGAGTTCAAGACGCGTCACACCTGAGCGCGCTTCGTTTGCTTCTGCGGCAATTCGAGAGCCCGCTCGTGCTCATCCTCATCTTCGCCGCAGCGATCTCGCTGGTGCTGCAGCAGTGGGTGGATTCGGCCATCATTCTCGCGATCGTGCTCGGAAGCACACTGCTCGGCTTCTTTCAAGAGTACCGGGCGTCGGCGGCAGTCGAAGAACTGAAACGTCGACTGGCGCTGACTTGCCGTGTCGTGCGGGACGGCGTCGAGCGGATGGTGCCCGTGAGCACTGTCGTGCCCGGCGACCTCATCCTGCTGTCGGCAGGCAATTTGATCCCTGCCGATGGCCTGGTGATCGAGGCGGAGGACTTCCTGGTCAGCGAAGCGAGCATGACAGGCGAGTGTTTTCCGGTCGAAAAACAGCCGGGAACCGTGAAGCCAGAGGCGGCCCTTTCGGCTCGCACAAATGCAGTCTTTCTCGGCGCCTCGGTCCAAAGCGGCACGGCGAAGGTGCTCGTCGTCGAAACCGGTCTCCGGACTGCGTTTGGGGCGATCGCGGCACGGCTTAGAGCCCGCCAGCCCGAGACGGATTTTGGGCGCGGCGTGCGCCAGTTCGGATACCTTCTGATCCGAGCGATGGTCGTCATCGTCCTGTTCGTCCTGACGGTGAATCTGCTTCTCGGTCGCCCGGCGATCGAGTCCCTCTTGTTTGCCGCCGCGCTCGCGGTCGGCATGTCGCCGGAGCTGTTGCCGGCGATCGTCAGCGTGACGCTGTCCGCCGGCGCCCGGGCCATGAGCCGGCGTGGCGTCATCGTCCGCCGCCTGGAAGCGATCGAGAACCTCGGCAGCATGGATATTCTGTGCACCGACAAGACCGGTACGCTGACCGAGGGCACCATCGTTCTCAACGGTGCATTGGATGCGGGGAATCGGCCCTCGACTGAAGTCAGCCGGCTTGCCTTTCTCAATGCGGCATTCGAGACCGGCATCGAGAATCCGCTCGATGCCGCAATCGTGGCCGCGGGCAAGAGCGCGGACCTGACGACGCACGGCTTCGCCAAGATCGACGAAATCCCCTACGATTTCCTCCGCCGCCAACTCACCATCATCGTGGCGGAAGACGGCAATCCGACGCAGCACCTCATCGTCACCAAGGGCGCGTTCTCAAACGTGCTCGACACGTGCTCATCGCTCGAACGCGATGCCGTCGATATCCCGCTCACGACCGAATTGCGCGCCCAACTCGATGCGGTCTTTAAAGCCAAAGGGGCCGAGGGGTTCCGGGTCCTGGCTGTGGCGACACGCCGGGTCGCGGCGAGGGAGCGCTACGGCCGCGATGACGAACATGGCATGACCTTTCGTGGCTTTCTTGTCTTCTCCGACCCGCCCAAGCTGGACGCGCAACGTACGATCCACGATCTCGCCCAGCTCGGCATCCGCATCAAGGTGATTAGCGGAGACAACCGCTATGTGACGGCTCATCTAGCTGAGGCCGTTGGCCTCAATTCGAAGTCAATACTAACCGGCGACGACTTGGGAAAACTCAAGGATGAGGCGTTGTGGCACCTAGCACCGCGCACCGATCTCTTCGTGGAAATCGATCCTCAGCAGAAGGAGCGGATCGTCCGCGCCTTGCAGCGAACCGGACACTCGGTCGGGTATCTCGGCGATGGCATCAACGATGCCCCGGCCCTGCATGCAGCCGATGTCGGCATCTCGGTCGAAGAGGCCGTGGATGTCGCCCGCGAGAGTGCCGACATCATTCTGCTGAGACGCGATCTCGACGTCTTGCGCAGCGGCGTAGAGGACGGGAGGCGGACCTTCGCCAACACGCTCAAGTACATCTCGATCACCACCAGCGCAAACTTCGGGAACATGGTGAGCATGGCCCTAGCGACGCCGCTGCTTCCGTTCCTGCCGCTGGCGGCCAAGCAGATCCTGCTGAACAATTTTCTTTCCGACGTGCCGTCAATTGCGATCTCGAGCGACAACGTCGATCCGGACCGCGTCTCCCAGCCTCAGCGCTGGAACATTACGGACATTCAGCGCTTCATGGTCGTCTTCGGGCTGATCAGCTCGGTCTTCGATCTGATGACGTTCGCGGTGCTGCTCCTGGTCTTTCACGCCGACCAAGCCACGTTTCAGACGTCTTGGTTCGTCGTCTCGCTCGCGGCGTGCGCCAGTTCGGATACCTTCTGATCCGAGCGATGGTCGTCATTGTCCTGTTCGTCCTGACGGTGAATCTGCTTCTCGGTCGCCCGGCGATCGAGTCCCTCTTGTTTGCCGCCGCGCTCGCGGTCGGCATGTCGCCGGAGCTGTTGCCGGCAATCGTCAGCGTGACGCTGTCCGCCGGCGCCCGGGCCATGAGCCGGCGTGGCGTCATCGTCCGCCGCCTGGAAGCGATCGAGAACCTCGGCAGCATGGATATTCTGTGCACCGACAAGACCGGTACGCTGACCGAGGGCACCATCGTTCTCAACGGTGCATTGGATGCGGGGAATCGGCCCTCGAATGAAGTCAGCCGGCTTGCCTTTCTCAATGCGGCATTCGAGACCGGCATCGAAAATCCGCTCGATGCCGCAATCGTGGCCGCGGGCAAGAGCGCGGACCTGACGACGCACGGCTTCGCCAAGATCGACGAAATCCCCTACGATTTCCTCCGCCGCCAACTCACCATCATCGTGGCGGAAGACGGCAATCCGACGCAGCACCTCATCGTCACCAAGGGCGCGTTCTCAAACGTGCTCGACACGTGCTCATCGCTCGAACGCGATGCCGTCGATATCCCGCTCACGAGCGAATTGCGCGCCCAACTCGATGCGGTCTTTAAAGCCAAAGGGGCCGAGGGGTTCCGGGTCCTGGCTGTGGCGACACGCCGGGTCGCGGCGAGGGCGCGCTACGGCCGCGATGACGAACAGGGCATGACCTTTCGTGGCTTTCTTGTCTTCTCCGACCCGCCCAAGCTGGACGCGCAACGTACGATCCACGATCTCGCCCAGCTCGGCATCCGCATCAAGGTGATTAGCGGAGACAACCGCTATGTGACGGCTCATCTAGCTGAGGCCGTTGGCCTCAATTCGAAGTCAATACTAACCGGCGACGACTTGGGAAAACTCAAGGATGAGGCGTTGTGGCACCTAGCACCGCGCACCGATCTCTTCGTGGAAATCGATCCTCAGCAGAAGGAGCGGATCGTCCGCGCCTTGCAGCGAACCGGACACTCGGTCGGGTATCTCGGCGATGGCATCAACGATGCGCCGGCCCTGCATGCAGCCGATGTCGGCATCTCGGTCGAAGAGGCCGTGGATGTCGCCCGCGAGAGTGCCGACATCATTCTGCTGAGACGCGATCTCGACGTCTTGCGCAGCGGCGTAGAGGACGGGAGGCGGACCTTCGCCAACACGCTCAAGTACATCTCGATCACCACCAGCGCAAACTTCGGGAACATGGTGAGCATGGCCCTAGCGACGCCGCTGCTTCCGTTCCTGCCGCTGGCGGCCAAGCAGATCCTGCTGAACAATTTTCTTTCCGACGTGCCGTCAATTGCGATCTCGAGCGACAACGTCGATCCGGACCGCGTCTCCCAGCCTCAGCGCTGGAACATTAAGGACATTCAGCGCTTCATGGTCGTCTTCGGGCTGATCAGCTCGGTCTTCGATCTGATGACGTTCGCGGTGCTGCTCCTGGTCTTTCACGCCGACCAAGCCACGTTTCAGACGTCTTGGTTCGTCGTCTCGCTGCTGACCGAACTCGCCGTCGTACTCGTCCTGCGCACGCACAGGCCCGCTTTTCGCAGCCGGCCCAGTCGCCTGCTGTTGTGGGCCACGCTTGCGGTCGCCGTCGCCACCCTCACGATCCCGTTCCTCGGGTCCCTGAGTTCGGTGTTTGGTTTTGTGCCTCTTTCGGCGCTCCGGATGGGCACCGTCATTGCCATTGTCGTTGGCTACATCGCAGCGACGGAAGGTGCGAAGGCCTGGTTCTATGGGCGCAAATCAAGACGGAACCGACGATTGCGGCACGGATGACCTGATTCTCGATCGCATATATCATGAGGCAGTTCGCATCACACCTTGTCGGCACTCACGTAGAAATGCCGGAGCCTAATCAAGTTTTTGAGTTGTGAGCGAGAGCCTTGATGATGCTCGTGCCGAGCGCATACTCTTGTGTACACCCCCTTGGCTTCTGGGCGTCCAAGCAGACTGCTGGTTTTCATCGTCGAACCATTGGTCATTTGGGGAGTGTAGGCTTTTAATTCAAATGCTCCGGGTGAGTACAGGAATTGAGGCGATGACCGCCTTAGCGCTTCTGAACAAAAGCGGTCACAAGTTCAGGCTGTCCTTGGCTATCGCAGTCGCATCTTTTCTTTGGACGATTACTCTGCAAACTCGAGCAGTGCCTGAAGATGACGTCTTTCAACAAGCGGTTAACTACGTCTTCACCGGGAAAATAGACCCCCAAGCCGGTCCTGAAATTGTCGATCGAAAATCCTGCGTGGTTGTGGTGCCCCATCCCAAATTCGGAGGATACGCCAGATATTACTTGACCCGGTTTAAGATGGACGACGCCCGTATTAGCAACAAATATTCCGGGCGTGAAATCTCGTACGAATTGGAAGTCGCCGGTGATGATGTCCTTGTCGAGTACCTGAAAATCGACAAGACGACGGTAGATTATGGATTCAAGTCTGCGCACATTTCTCTGCCTGGGAATATTGATCAAACAAAGAAGGCACTTCGGCTTATTTTTGCGGAGTACTGTAAGGGCGACCAACCAAAGAGCCCATTTTAGCCGGCATAATTTGCGTCAATGGCGCCTCCAACCAGACCGTTATGAGCGGTCGGCTCTAACCATTGAGCTACGGGCCCGATGCGTGCGGGCGCAGGCGGACGCCCCCCGTCCCCCATACAATGCCGCCGCCTGAGCGGAAATCGCGCCGCGGCCGCGCCGCCCAACTCGCCGCCCGCTACAATCGGAACAGCCGCTTGGCGTTGCCGCTCAAAATCTTGACCTTGTCCTCGTCGCACAGCGGCACGGTGTCCATCCATTGCACCGCCCGGCTTGTTGGCGACGAACGGCCAATCGACCGCGAACAGGATGCGGTCGATGCCCATCTCCATCACGCAGCACAACAGCGCCGGATTGGAGAAGTTGCCGCTGGTCGTGATGTAGAAATGGCCGCAGAAGGCGTCGCGGAAGCTCAAGGCCGTCTTCGCGCCCGGACGGGCGAGCGCATGGTCGACGCGCCACACCAGGAACGGCAGCGTCTCGCCGAGATGGCCGAGCACGATCTTGAGCCGGGGATAGGCGTCGAACACCCCGCTGAGCACGAGCCGGATCGCCAGCGTCGCGGTCTCCACCGTGTAGCCCCAGGCGGCGCGCACCACCATCGGGAAGTCCTTGGCATAGTCCTTGTAATAAGCGTCCATCACCACCGGCATCGGCACCGACGGGTGCAGATAGATCGGCACGTCGAGCGCCTGCGCGCGCTCGAAGATCGGCCAGAACCGCTTGTCGTCGAGGAAGACGCCGTTGGCGAGCCCGTGGATCATCGCGCCCTTGAAGCCGAGCTTGGTGGTGCGCTCGAGCTCGTCGGCGGAGGCCTTGGGATCGCTGGTCGGCAACGCGGCGAAAGCCGCGAACCGCTTCGGGTTCGCGGCGACCACGGCCTGCAGCCGGTCATTGACGCGCCGCGTCAGCGCGACCGCATCGGGCCCGGACAGCTTCTGCGCCGACGGCGCGCCGTGGGAAAGGATCTGCATGTCGATCCCGGCCTCGTCCATCTCCTTCAGGCGCAGGTCGCCGAGATCGTAGAGACGCTTGAGCATCTCGGGATCGCGCACGCCTTCGCCGCCGACGAATTGCGCCGCCAGCTCCTTGTCCCAGTAGTGTTCCTCCAGCGCGATCACCGGACATTTCGGCCTCTGCAGCATGATGCGTTTTCCCCCGCTCGATGGTTGGACCGCGCTTCCTAGCGCATGTTCCGGAAAAGAGCGAACCGGTTTTGCGGCTGGCCACGCGCCAAATCAATGAAATGCCGAGCGCACCGCCATGCGATCTGGATGCGCTCCAGCAATCGCGAATGAGGCCGTCACGTAACGGCTCCGCAGGATGTACCGAGCGACCCCCGAGCGGGTTGCAGCCGGTCCGCGCGGGAACGAAAGCGCCGCATCGTCGTTGACCCTGCCGCATCGACCGGGGCTCGCATGTTCAAATATGCGGTCATCTTCCTCATCATCTCGCTGATCGCCGGGGCGGTCGGGCTGACCAATGTCTCGCGCATTGCCAAGCGCATCTCGCTCGTCCTGTTCGCGTTGTTTTTCCTCGTCTTCCTCGTGCTTATAGGCTTTGCCTATCTGGTCGGCGAAGCCATCCAGCGTTCGGCGCTGATCGCGGCCGCGGTGTCGGTTTTCACGTAAAGCGCGCGTAAACGAGCAGGTGAGCCACGCGCGAGTTGCAACCCTGGTTTGCCGTTGCGGCCCTGGTTGCCCTGGCGGATCGGGCGTTAGATCCACATCTCGTCGGGGGCAACTCGAAGAGCGCGATCATGGCCCATCTGGTCGACAAAGAGTTCGTGGAGCGCGCCAACACGATGCTGTTGCTCGGCATCCTGTGGGGTGCGCTTGCGGCCTGCGTCATCGCCGCAATGGCCTATGACATCGCCTATTGGTTCGAGGGCTGGTGACGCCGGGCGACGCGCGTCACAGTTGGTTTCGTTGCGATCTCGCACCCGACCCCCATGACCCGGACGGCCGTCCCTCTGTCGCGGCGGCGCGTGCCACCCCAAGGCCGCTAGGAATTTAGTCAAAGAAAAAAGACGTCGGCCGAGCGACCCTCGGCTTTAGGCGGCGTTTAGATAACGAGAGCGCGTGGCCCATAATCTTGCGCCACGGCGATGCCGCGGCCGCGGACCCGATCAATCCCATGCGAATGCGCCACGACGCCAAACGCCGCGCGCGTGCGCGCGCGCTCGGCGCCGCCAGTGATCGCCGCAACGCGCCTCCCGGCGTTGCGGCATTCCCGTCGCGCACTTCCGGCTCGCCCCATGCGCGAGGATGCCGCGGTCGATTTGCGACATGGCGGCCATGCAGCCGAGCAGGTATATTGCCAACTCACGTTCATGTTGGAATTTCCGCTTAGACGCAACATGGCGAGGGAGGTCGGACATGTCAGTAAACCCGGGAGACGTCAATCCGCTGCAGAGCGCGCTCGCGCAATCGATTCGCGAGCATTGGGCCTTGTTCCTGGTGGAGGGAATCGTCCTCGTCGTGCTCGGCTTCTTGGCGATCGTGGTACCGGTCGTCGCCACCATCGCCGTCACCATTTTCCTGGGCTGGCTGTTCCTGATCAGCGGCATCATCGGGCTGGTCACCACCTTCTGGGCGCGCCACGCGCCGGGCTTCTGGTGGTCGCTGCTCTCGGCGGTGCTCGCCATCGCCGCCGGTCTCGTGCTGTTGGGTTGGCCGATCAGCGGCGCCGTTTCGCTCACCTTGCTCCTGATCGTGTTCTTCACGATCGAAGGCATCCTCTCGATCATCTACGCCTTCGAGCACAAGAAGGAACTGTCCGGGCGATGGGGCTGGATGCTGGTGAGCGGCATCGTCGATCTCATCCTGGCCGCCATCATCCTGGCCGGCCTGCCCGGCACGGCGGCATGGGCGCTCGGACTGCTGGTCGGCATCAACATGCTGTTCGGCGGCTCCGCGATGATCGCGATGGCGCTGCATGCGCGCTCGAGCGCGGCGAGCACGCCGCCGCCCGCCCCCAGGGCCGCCTAGCGCGTGATCTCGAAAAGGGGGAACCGGTTTTCGGAAAAGATCACGCGCAAAACAAAAACTTAGAGCGGGATGGCGAGTCGAAGAGAAGTCATCCCGCTCTAGAACGGCTGAACCAGCAGGCTGGCGGCCTCGCCGCGTCCGCCGAGCAAGGCGGGCGCACCGATCAGCAGCGGCCGGCCGTCCTGCTGCAAGCTCGCCTGCACCGAAACGAGCGCCCCCGGCGCGGGCGGATTGGGCGCGGTGACGCGCGACCCCATCAGCGGCTCGAGCGGCTGCGCGATCCGGCAGCCCTCGACCAGCCAGGATGAAAATCCGGCAAAGCCGTGCTCGCCCGGAAGCGCGGCGACCGCGGCGGCCAGGCGCGCGGCCGCCGCCGGCTCGGGCGGCGCCGCACCGTCCCGTGCCAGAGTACGCACCAGGCGAATCCACGTTCCCTTGTAGGCCACGGTGGCGCGCAGCGCGAAGCGCTCGCCCAGCGCCTCCTCGCCTTCGATGCGCTTGAGGCGGCGGTCGCGCGCGAGGTCGGGCGCGGCGGCGATGTAGACCTCCTCCGCGCCGAGCGTGCGCGCCTGCGCCTCGACCGCGGCGACGATCTCCCCGAGACCGCGTCCCGACGCCTGCGCCAGCGCGCGGCGCGCGATCGACGCGGCCTTGACCGCGAGCGCGATCTCCGCCGGATCCGCCTTGCCGCGCAGCGCCGCGAACGCCGTCGTCGCGTCGCGCAAGGCGAGCCGCGGGCCGCCCTCGCGCAGATCCTCGACGATGCCGGCGGACAGCCCGTCGAAATCGGCGACCCCCACCGCGGCATCGGCGTTCCACGCCGCGATCATGCGCGCGGCTTCGAGCCCGATGCGCGGCGTGTGCACCACCTCGGCGACGCGGCTGGTGCGCTCGATCCAGCTCTTGACCCGATACGTGAGCGCGACCACCAGCACCGGCTCGCGCTCGCGCGGCACCACCAGCAGCGCCTCCGACCAATAGGGCACGAAACCGGTGAGCCAGGATACGCCGGCCGTGCGCGTGTTGTTGGTATAGAGCAGCAGCGCGTCGAGGCCGGCCTCGGCCATCGCGGCGCGCACGCGCGCGATGCGCGCGTCGAGCACCGCGTCGGGCAGCTCCGTCTCGGAACGGGAGATCAGGCCGCGTCGCATGTTGGCCTCACGCCGCCACCTCGAACAGCTCGCGCGGGGTGCCGCACAGCACCTCCGCGCCTCGTTCCGTCACCACCACCGCGTCGCCGAGCACGATGTAGCCGACCTCGGGATGATAGGTGTTGGGATGGACGATCAGCGCCATGCCGGGGACGAGCGGCGTGTCGACATCCTCGAGCAGGTGCGGCTTGGAATCGCAGAACAGGCCGAGGCCGTGGCCGCGCACGCGCGTCCATTTGCTGGTGACGTAGTCGCCGAGGCGTACTTGCGGAACACGTCGTTCTCGGCGCGCGCGACGTCGGCGGCGGTGGCACCGGGCGCGCACCGCCGCGATGCCGGCCTCCAGCGCTTCGCGGAACACGTCGAAGGCGCGCCGCTGCGCGTCGCTCGCCTTGCCCACCACCAGCGTGCGGCAGATCTGGACGAAGTAGCCTTCGACCGCCGGCGTGAGCTCGGTCGTGACCAGATCGCCGGCGGCGATGCGTCGTTCCGACGGCGGCGTCATGCCGAGAACGTCCTTGCCGCCGAAGCCGATGATCATGAAATTGTCCGGACAGCCGCGGCTGCGCAGATAGGCCTCGATATCCGCCACCAGCTCGTATTGCCGGCGGCCGGGCTTCACCGCGGCGCGAAAGACCGCATAGGCGTCGTCCGCGAGCTGCGCCGCGCGCCGCAGCGCCGCGATCTCCGCCGGCAGCTTGTGCATCAGCAGCCGGTCGATGAGCGCGCTCGCGTCCTCGAGCGCGAAGCTGCGGCTTTTCTCCGCGAGCCAGTTCGGCAGCATGCGGCGCGGCGCGGCGGCGAGCCGATGGTTGGCCACCCGGTCGAGCCGCGCGCCGACGGCGCGGGCGATGTCGGCGGCGAAACGGATCTCGCACTCCGGGCGTCTCCGCCTCGGCGCGCTCGGCTTCCGTGGCGCTGTCGAGAAACAGCTCGACCGTGCCGTCGGCCGACACCAGCGCGATGCCGTGGCCTTCGAGGATGCCGAAATCGGCGCCATAGCGCAGATAGTCGCCCTGCCAGGCATTGCCGTAGAGCACGAGGTGCTCGATGCCGGCCTCGGCCATGGCGGCGAGCATGCGTCGGCGCCTCTCCTCGGCCAGCAGCATGCCTACTCCGCCGCGTTCGCGCGCGTCGGCGCGTAGCCGTAGTCGCGCCGCGCGGCTTCCGCCGAGACATAGCCGGCGGCGATATCGCGCGCGATCGCGTCGCGGTCGCGCCGGCGCGGATCGCCCCAGCCGCCGCCGCCGGCGGTGCCGAAGGTCAGCCGGTCGCCCGGCGCGAGCGCCACGCCGGTCGCCTTCAACAGCTTCTGCGTGCTGCCGTCGCGCGCGTCAGCAGCGCTTCGTTGACCGCGCCGGGCTTGCCGCCGTGCAGGCCCCAGGGCGGATCCTTGGTGCGCTCGCAATTGATGTTGGCGACGCACTTCTGCAGCGCGCGGTAGGTCAGCTCGACGCCGAGCCCGCCGCGATGCTCGCCGGCGCCGCCGGAATCGGCGCGCAGCGCGAAGCGCTCGATCAGGAACGGATATTGAATCTCCTGCAACTCGATCGGCGTGTTGCGCACGTCGCCCTGGCAGATCGAGACCGCGGCGGACTCGCCGTCCTCGTGCGGCCGCCCGCCCCAGCCGCCGCCGAAAATGTTCATCAGCAGGAAGCGCCGGCCGTCGGGCCGGAAGCCGCCGATCGAGCAGCCGCCCATGTCGCCCTTGTGCGCGGCGGGAATGCGCTCGGGCAGCGCCGGCGCCAGCGCCTTGAGGATGGTGTCGATCACCGTCGGCAGCGGGATGCTCCACAGGCCGAGCGCCGCCGGCGACTTGGCGTTGAGGATCTTGCCCTCGGGCAGGACGAGCTCGAGCGCGCGGAAGCAGCCTTCGTTCACGTCGAGCTCGGGCGGGTCAGGCTCTTGAACGCGACGCGCGCCGCCGCGAGCCCGCCGGAACAGCCGGAATTGAGTCGGGCCCGGCACCTGCTCGTTCATCTCGCGAGAAGTCGACGATCATGCGCTCGCCGTCGATCACGCACCTTGACCTTGATGCGCAGCGGCACGTCGAGCTTGCGGCCGTCATTGTCGAGGAAGCTCTCCGCCTCGTAGCTCCCGTCGGGGATTTTCGCGACGACGGCGCGCACCTCGCGGTCGGTCGCGTCCCAGACCGCCGCGATGCAGGCCTCGACGGTGTCGCGGCCGTAGCGCGCGACCAGCTCGCCGTAGCGGCGCACGCCGAGCTGGCAGGAGGCGATCTGCGCGCGCAGGTCGCCGAGCGCGGCCTCGGGAAAGCGCAGGTTGTCGCGGATGATCTGCCACAGCGTCTCGTTGCGCTTGCCGGCCTCGTAGATCTTGAGCGAGCGGATCTGCAGGCCCTCCTGGTAGATTTCGGTGGTCTCGACCGAGCCGAAGCCGACTGCCGCATGCCGCCGATGTCGACCCAATGCGCGCGGTTGGCGGCGAAGGCCACGACCTTGCCGTCGTGGAAGCAGGGCGCGTAGATCACGACGTTGTTGAGGTGCTGGCCGCAGACCGCGCCCGTGGTTCATGATCATGACGTCGCCCGGCGCGAAGCCGTCGAGCCCGTAGCGCGCGATGCCGTCTTCGACCGCGATCGCCGAGATCGGCGAGGAAGATCGGCAGGCCGCCGCGGTTCTGCGAGATCATGCGGCCTTCGCGTCGATCAGGCCGCAGCAGAAGTCGCGCACCTCGTAGATCATCATGTTGTAGGCGGACTTGCACAGCGCGTTCGCCATCTCGTCGGCATAGGCGACGATGGCGTTGCGCACGACCTCGACGGTGATCGGATCGGTTTTCATTGCGTTGCTCATCGTCCCTGCTGACGACCCATCCCGCCGTCATGGCCGAACTCGGCCCGGCCCTCCACGTCTTCGAGCCAGCATCGAAGCAAGACATGGATGCCCGGCACAAGACCGGGCATGACGACCTCGTTGCATCACTCCCGCTCCGCCAGCGTCACGATGATGATGGCCGCTCGGATCGACCACGGCGCGGTCGCCGGGGCCGACGAGCGTGGTCGAGTTCGGCTCCTCGATCACCGCCGGCCCGTCGATCGCGGCGCCGCCGGCCAGCGACGGCCGCCAGAGGATGCGCGCCTCGCACCGGCCGCGCCGGATCGTCGAAGATGACCGTCGCGGCGCTGTTCGGCGACCGGCGGCTCCGGCGCCCACGGCTCCGACAGCCAGCGCCCGATCGACGTCCTCCATGCGCGGCACCGTGACGACGAGGCGCAGGTTGACGATCTCGATCGACTCGTCGGGCGCGGCCTGGCCGTAGCGGCTGGTCGTGCTGCGGCGTCGAATCACGCGCGGTGGCTTCGGTGTCGCCGGTCAGATCGTCGGCAGCCGCGACCGGGATGGCGATCGTGTGCTCCTGCCCGCGATAGCGCAGATCGGCGCGAAGGCGAAGTCGGCGGTGCTCGGCGCGATGCGTCGCGCGCGAGCTGCCGCCTCGCCGGCCTCGGCCAGCTCGGCGAAGACCGCCTCGACCTGCTCGCGTCGAGCGCGCCGAGCTCGCCGACCAGCGTGCGCACGAAATCCTGCCGCCACTGCGCCATCAGCATGCCGAGCGCGGAGAAATTGCCCGGCAGCTTGGGAACGACGACGCGCGGGATCGAAATCTCCCGCGCGATGGCGACCGCGTGCAGCGGACCGGCGCCGCCGAAGGCGATCAGCGCGGTCTCGCGCGGATCGATGCCGCGATTGACCGACACCGCGCGCACCGCCAGCGACATGGCGCCGTCCGCGATGGTGACGATGCCGAGCGCGGCTCGGCGACGGTCCCGAGGCCGAGCGTCTGCCCGATCCGCGCCGATGGCGCGCTTCCGCCGGCGCGCGCGTCGAGCTTCATGTCGCCGCCGAGAAAGCGCTCGCCGTTGAGGCGGCCGAGCACGAGATCGGCGTCGGTCACCGCCGGCGCGGCGCCGCCGCGGCCGTAGCAGGCGGGCCCGGGATCGGCGCCCGCGCTCACCGGCCCGACATGCAGCCCGCCGCCGCGGTCGCACCAGGCGAGCGAGCCGCCGCCGGCGCCGACCTCGACGATGTCGACCACCGGCAATTGCATCGGCTGGCCGGTGAATTCGTCGCCGATCACGTAGCCCTCCTCGATCGGCGCGATGCCGCCGGTGATCAGCGTGCACTTGGCGGTGGTGCCGCCCATGTCGAAGCCGATCGCGCGCTCGATGCCCATGAGATCGGCCAGCCGGCCGGCGCCGATCATGCCGGCGACCGGTCCCGATTCCATCATCGCCACCGGCTCGCGCCGCGCCTGCGCGATCGACATGATGCCGCCGTTCGAGCGCATGATCGCGATCCTGCCGGCAAAGCGCGCCTCGTGCGCGAAGCCTTCGAAACGGCCGAGATAGCGGGACACGCGCGGACCGACGAAGGCGTTGAGCACCGTCGTCGAGGTGCGCTCGTATTCGCGGAATTCGCGCAGCGATCTCGTGGCTCAGCGTCACGAACAGATCCGGGAAATGCCGTCGCAGCACGTCGCCGACCGCGGCTTCGTGCGCCGGATTGGCATAGGAATGCAGAAAGCAGACCGCGACCGCCTCGATCCCGAGCGCCGCCAGCCGCCGCCCCAGCACTTCGACGGCGGCGGGATCGAGCGGGACGAGCACCTCGCCCGCGGCATTCATGCGCTCGGCCACCTCGAAGGTCAGCTCGCGCGGCACCAGCGGCCGCGGCCGATGGAAGAACAGATTGAAGGCATCGGCCGGTTGCCGCGCCCGATGGCATAGACGTCGCGGAAGCCTGCGGTCGTGATCAGCGCGGTCCTCGCGCCCGCTGTGCTCCAGCACGGTGTTGATGGCGATGGTGGAGCCGTGCAGCAGCTCGTCCATGGCGGCGACGTCGCAGCCGGCCAGGCGCAGCGCCTCGGCGACGCCCGCGGTCGGATCGGCCGGCACGGTCGACGCACTTCGAGGTGACGATCGCGCCCGCCTGATAGCCGACGAGATCGGTGAAGGTGCCGCCGATGTCGATGCCGACGATGCTCAAGCGTCCGCCTTTCCTTTCGTCATGCCCGGACTTGTTCCGGGCATCCGCGATCTCAGTGAACTCGCACTTGGATTGGCTGGTTCCTCATCGAGAGACATCGCTGCAGTCTGCCTTGGGACAGAGCCCGGCCATGCCGACATGGCTAGATCAAGCTCAAGTCGATCGCGCGTCAGAACTTCACCGGCACGAACTTGTCGTTGTAGATCGTCTTCGCCTCCGGCACGGCGGGAAGGATTCCGAGCTCCTTGAGCGAATGCCTGATCACGTCGATCGCCACCGGGCTCCAGGCGCCGTCGGGCGAGAAGCCCCCGATCTGCGCGTCGTAGATTTTGGCCGCGATGCTGGGCTTGACGTCGATGGTCCTGGCCTCCGACGCCACCACGAAATCCTTGTTCGCCTTCATGAAGGCGATGGTCTTGAACCAGCCGCGCAGGAAACGCCGCAGCAGGTCCGGCCGCTTGTCGATCATGTCGTCGGTCGCGAAGATGACGTGGGTATAGAAGTCCTTCGCGATGTCGCCGAACAGGATGAAGTTCTTGGCCTTGCCCGCCTCCTCCAGCTCGTAGCCGGTCGCCGCCTCGATCACCATGCCGTCGAGCTCGCCGCGCTGGATGGCGGCGAGGCGCGCCTGCATCGCGCCGAGCGCCAGGATCTTGATGCCGTCGCTGCCCCAGCCCTGCTGGCGCGACAGCTCGCGCACCAGCCAATCCGTGAGCGAGCCCGCGGTCGTCACCCCGATGCGCTTGCCCTTGAGGTCGCCGACGGACTTGATCGGGCTGTCCGCGGGCAGCACCAGCGCGAGGTTCGCCGGCGGTCCGTACATGGCGGCGACGCCGATCGCCGGCGCGCCCTTGGCGCGGAAGCCGAGGCCGGGTCCCGAGCCGAGCCCGACGTCGAGGCTGCCGGCGGCGAGCGCCTGCTGCAGCTGCGCATCGCCGCGAAAGCTGGTGACCTCGATCTCGATCCCTTCCTGCTCGAAGATCTTGGCCTCGATGCCGACTTCGGTCGCGCCGAAGGCAAACGAGTTGGGAACCGCCTTGCCGAGCCTGACCTTGTCGAGCGCGAACGCCGCGCCGCCGGACCACACCACCAGCGCTGCGACCGCGCCCGCGAGCGCGCCGCGTCTCGACCTGTCGAACATGGACCTTCCTCCCCTTCGCTCACTGCCGGTGCACGCGCCGCTCGACCGCGAGCAACAGCATATTGGCGATCGCGGCGAAAGCGAACAAGAGCAATGTCAGCGCCATGATGTCGAGCACCTTGTGGGCCTCCATGGCGCGGATCAGCAGGAAGCCGAGGCCGCGATCGGAGGCGAACAGTTCGCCGATCAGCGTGCCCAGCAGCGTGGCGGAAAAGCCGATGCGCAGCCCGGTGACGATCTCCGGCAGCGCCGCCGGCAGCAAGAACGGTGCGCGCGGTCGCGACCGGATCGAGCCGGAGCACGCGCGCGGTCTTGATCAGCACCGGGCTCGTGTTCCTGAGCGCGCCGATGGTGAACAGCGCGACCGGAAAAATGCCGTGCAGGGCGCCGAACGCCACCTTGGCGGAAATGCCGAGCCCGAACACCAGCAGGATCACGGGATAGAGCGTGATCTTGGGCACGGAATAAAGCGATGACAGGATCGGCTCCCCGACCTGGCCGGCCAGCCGGTGGGCGCCGAGCGCAAATCCGAGCGCCAGCCCGCCGACGAGCGCGATCAGGCAGCCATAGGCGAAGGCGAGACCGGTCGCCGCCGCGTGCGGCCAGAACTGCGCGCTGAAAAGATACTCTCCCACCCGCCGCAAGGTGGCGGCCGGCGGCGACAGCGCCTCCGAGCCCGCCCACTGGAACAGCAAAATCCAGGCGAGCCACAGCCCGGCGACGAGAAAGACATAGTCGAGCAGCCGCACGCGCGCGCTCATGACCGGTCCCAGCGCCGGTGCAGCGCCCCCTCGAACGCGCCGAGCGCCGCGTTGACGGCGATGGCGAAGGCGAGGATCAGCACCAGCATCGCATACATGGTCTGGTTGTCGAAATTGTTGTAGGCGAGCGCGACCCGCCGGCCGACGCCCTCGGTCGAGAGGATGAATTCTCCGGCGATGATGCCGATCACGCTGTAGGCGACCGCGAGCCGCAACCCGGTCATCAAATGCGGGGATGCGGCCGGCAATTTCATCAGCAGGGCGGTGCGCACGGGTCCGAGCCGGGACACGCGCGCGACCTTGAGCAGGACCCGCGGAATGCGGTCGATCGCGGTGACGGTGGCGACGATCATGGCGACGATGCCGAACAAAGCGCCCAGCACGATGAGCGACATCGGGCCGATGCCGAAGATGACGATCAGCAGCGGATAGAGCACGAAGGTGGGCACGGAGTAGTACGAGGTGAAGATCGGATCGAGCACGCGGCGCAAGCGCGGAACGGCGTGCACCATGAGCCCGATCAGAAAACCGCCGAGCACGGAGAGCGCGATCGCCGCGGCGAGGTTGCCGAGCGTGTAGGACACGTCGGGCCAGAACCATGGCGCGGTCGCGACCACGTGGGCGAGCGCAAGCATCATCTCCGACGGCGGAATCATGGTGAAGCGATCGATGACTCCGATCCGGCAGAGCAGTTCGATCGCGGCGATGACGGCGCAGACGACAGCGAGCTGGATGATGCGCACGCGCGTCATGACGCGCCGAGCGCCTTCTTCGACTCCTCGCGCAGCGATGCCCAAAGGCGGCTGGTGAGGGCGCCGAACGCCGGATCCGCGACCAGCGCGCTATCCCGCTCGCGCGGCCAGCCGGTGGCGACGACGTCGATCAGGCGGCCGGGCCGCGCCGACATCACCGCCACGCGGTCCGAAAGCAGCGCCGCCTCGTCGAGCGCGTGCGTGATCAGCATCACCGTCGCGGCGGTCTCGCGCCACAACCGCAGCAGCTCCTCGCCCATGAGCAGGCGGGTCTGCTGGTCGAGCGCGCCGAACGGCTCGTCGAGGAGAACGAGGCGCGGCCGCAGCACCAGCGTGCGCGCGATGCAGACGCGCTGGCGCATGCCGCCCGACAATTGCGCCGGATAGGCGCGGCGGAAATCGGTGAGTCCCATGAAGGCGAGCGCGTAATCGACGCGGCGCGCGATCTCCGCCGGCTCGATACCGGCCCGGCGCAAGCCGAAGGCGACGTTGTCCCAGACGTTGAGCCAGGCGAAGGTCGCATCCTCCTGGAACACGACGCCGATTTCTTCCGCCACCGTGCCGGTGATCGCGCGCCCGTCCATCTCGACCGTGCCGGCGCTCGGCGTCACCAGCCCGGCGATGATTTCCAACAGCGTGCTCTTGCCGCAGCCGGAGGGTCCGACCACGCCGACGAACTCGCCGCGCTGGAAATCGAAATCGAGCGGGCCGAGCGCGCGCACCGGCCCCTGGTTGGCGCGGGCCGGATAGGTGTGCGCGATGTCGCGCAGCGCGACGTGGATATCTGGCGGGGCGGCCGCGGCGTCCGCTAGGGATGCCGCCGGATCGAGGGTGAGCGCACCCTTCGCCATCACAGCGGACGGCGCAAGTCTTCATCGAGCAGGCTTTGATCGATCAACCTGCCCCAGTCGAACGGCGCTTTGAGCTCGCCGACGGAGACGAGGCCGTCGATGACGGCGGCCAACCCCTCCTGCGAGAAGTCGCCGCGGCTCCAATGCTGCCATTCGTAGTATTTCGGCAGGATGGCGTTTGCTTCCGCCAGGCTCACCTCCCACACCTTGGCGTAGATGCGCGCCGTCTCCTCGCGGTTGTTGTAGACGAACTCGACCGCCTTGCGATGGACCGCGAGGATCTTGCGCAGCGTGTCCGGATTCTTCGCCGCGAAGTCCTTGGTCGTGACCGCGACCTGCCAGGTGAATTTGGGATAGTACTGGTGGCCGTAGAACAGCACTTTGTATTTGTCGGGGGTGACGGTCAGCGCCGGGTCGTTCCACGGCGCCGCGGCGACGGCGCCCTGCGCCAGCGCGGTCAGGGCCGGGCCGAGGCCGCCGAGCGGCAGGATGTCGACCTTGCCGGTCAGGCCCTCGCGCTTGAGCGCGGTGCGGATCACCATTTCGGTGATCGACTTCGGGCTGGTATAGGCGACCTTCTTGCCCACCAGGTCCTTGATCGAATTGATGCCGGCATCGGGCTTGGCGGCCCAGGTCAGCTCGCCGATGTGGTTCGAGGACGACGCCAGCGCCTTGAGCTCGACGCCGGCGAGCGATCCGGCGATCGCGGCCGAGGTCGCAATCTCGGCGTAGGGGAGCTCGCCGGCCAGCATGTTGCGCAACGAGGTGCCTCCGCCCGCGCCCGCCGTGATGCCGTCGATGTCGAGGCCGGCGTCTCGCAGCATGCCTTTTTCCAGCGCCACCGCCCACGGCAGCGTCGCCACCAGGCGTCCGTACTGGCTCACCGTGATCTTGGCGGCAACGGCCGGCGTGACCGCGAACGTCACCACGGCGGCCGCGAGCGTGGCGAGCAACCGCATGCTGCTTCCTCCCGTTTACCGGTGCGTTGATCGCACGTTGTGTCCGAAAGCCTTGTACACTATAGCGTTTTCCGGCGAAGTGGGAACCGGTTCGCCGCTGAAAACGCGTCAAACGGCAGAACCTAGAAGCGGTTTCCGATTCCAACGGAACGGAAACCGCACTAGGCTTTCGGCCGCCCGCAAGATCGCCGCACGTGCCGACAAGAAACCGGGAGGAGCGCCATGAAGATCGTGCAGGGAGATCAGGTCGAGGAGAAGATCCGGATCCACCAGCACCGTCAGGGGATGTTCCGCCATCGCGCCGTGGCCGCGGGCGAGCCCGGCACGCCGGGCAATTTCCTGCTCGAAATGGTGCGCACGACCGACGATTTCTTTTCGCCGCGCCACAAGCACAATTTCGATCAGTTCCGCTATCAGCTCGAAGGCGAATTCGATTTCGACCGCAACGGAAAAATGACGCCGGGCGTGATCGGGTACTTTCCGGAAGGCACGCCGTACGGGCCGCAGAGCTCG
This sequence comes from uncultured Alphaproteobacteria bacterium, assembly GCA_963712565.1. Taxonomy (GTDB): domain Bacteria; phylum Pseudomonadota; class Alphaproteobacteria; order Rhizobiales; family Xanthobacteraceae; genus VAZQ01. The sequence goes on from CAVQIP010000019.1 coordinate 51,549, forward strand.
AGCGTGAGCTCGCTCACGCTGGTGCTGCAATTCGGCGGCGCCAGCGGCAACGGTTACATGACCCAGGAGCAGCTGGAAGCCGGCACCGCCGAGCTCAAGAAGCACGGCACCTTCGATAAAGGCGTGTTTCGCCGCAACGAGGGCGAGGAGGGCAAACGCAACGTCGACGCCTATCAGGCGGTGTGGGAGCACGTGAACAAGCGGGCGATGACCTATCCGGCGCCGCGCTACCACGATCCGATCATGATGGTGCCCGAGCATTTCGACTGGGTCCCGGTCGAAGGCGCTCCCGGCGTGTGCGAAAAGCTGATGGGCGTGTTCACCGAGCGCGGCTGCGAGGCGCGCTTTCTGCGGCTGGCGCCGCAGGCGAGGATGCTGGCCCTCGGCCGCAAGCTTTATTTCGTGCTCACCGGCGACGGGCGGGTTGGCGGTCAGGCCTATCGTCATTACACCACGGTGTTCTGCGAGCGCGGCGAGGACACCGCATTCGAGGCCGAGACGCCGACTGAGATTCTCGTTTTCGGGCTGCCCAGGCTCGCAGCGCCGGCGCACTACGCCATCGCCGCGGAATAGGCCGTCCATTCGTAAAGGTCGATCATCCCATGGTTCGGAACAGCAACTTCGCCGGCAACATCGCCTACGACGATCTGCGCGAATGGCTCGCGCTGGCCGAGCGCCTCGGCGAGGTGCGCACGGTCAAGGGCGCGAATTGCGAAGAGGATATCGGCCTCGCCGCCGAGGCGGTGCTGCGCGCGGAGCACGGCCCCTGCGTCGTGTTCGAGGACATCGCCGGCTGCCCGAAGGGATTTCGCCTGCTGCTCAATATGTTCGCCGGCACCCGCCGCAACATGACGCTCGGATTCCCCGATCACCTCACCAAGTGGGAGCTGAGCGACGCCTATCGCGAGGCCTATCTGCAGGAGCAGCGCGTCGCGCCGCATGTCATCGTCGACGACGGCCCGGTGCTCGAGAACGTCATGATGGGCGACGACGTCGACGTCACCATATTCCCGGCGCCGAAATGGCACGAGAAGGACGGCGGCCGCTACATCGGCACCGGCACCTACAGCATCACGCGCGATCCCGAGGAGAACTGGTTGAACGCCGGCGCCTACCGCGCCCAGGTGCACGACAAGAAGACGGTCGGCATCGTGATGGCCGCCGGCCATCACGGCCGCATCCACCGCGACAAATCGTTCAAGCGCGGCGAGCCGCTGCCGGTGGTGATGGTGCTGGGCGGCGACCCGCTCGCCTTCTTCTTCGGCGGACTGGAAGCCCCCTACGGCGTGTTCGAGCTCGACCTGGTCGGCGGCTTGCGCGGCCGCCCGGTCGAGATGGTGCGCGGCAAGGTGACCGGGCTGCCCTTCCCGGCCAATGCCGAGGTCGTGCTGGAAGGCTACGTGCCGCCCGAGCGCACCCACGCCGAAGGCCCGTTCGGGGAATGGACCGGACACTACGCTGGCGGCGTGCGGCAGATTCCGGTCCTCGATATCAAGGCGATCTATTATCGCAACGATCCGATCCTGCTCGGCGTTCCGCCCATGGGCGCGGGGCCGGACGAGATGGCGCGCTACCGCGCGGTGATGCGCTCGGCCACGATCAAGCAGAACGTCGCCAATGCCGGCGTGCCCGGCGTGCAGGCGGTCTGGTGCCACGAGGTCGGCGGCGCGCGCATGCTGCACGCGGTCTCGATCACCCAGCGCTATCCCGGGCACGCGGTGCAGGCCGCGCACGTCGCCGCCCAATGCGGCGCCTCGGCCTACGCCTCGAAATACATCGTGGTGGTCGACGACGACGTCGACGTGACCAATCTCGACCACCTGCTGTGGGCGATGCTCACCCGCACCGATCCCAAGGAATCGATCCAATTCATCACCGGCTCCTGGGATTCCAGCGCCGACCCGGCGCTGCCGCCGGAGCGGCGCGCGGTCGGCAACATGACGCATTCGGTGGCGCTGATCGATGCCTGCAAGCCCTGGCACTGGCGCGACAAGTTTCCCCCCACCAACGCGCCGAGCCCGGAGGTCACCCGCAAGGCGCGGGAGAAATTCGGCTGGCTGCTCGACGGCGACGGGCGGTAGGTCAATTTCGCTGTCCCATTCGTTGCAACGGAGTTGGAAAAGGCGCAATCTTTCCGCTCCATTCGTCGGTTTTTCGCCGCAGCAACAGAAAGGAGCCGACACCCGGCGCCGGGCAGACGCCTGCGTTGGCGCCCAACCGTCCGATAACAAACCGGCGCCATGAAGCGCCGCTGTCGACTAGGGAGAAGGATAGATGACCATCCGCAAACATCGCATCGAGGCTCCACCGCTGGAGCCAGTCGCCGGCAATGGCCTGCTCGATCGCCGCGCGCTGCTCGGACGCGGCATTGTCTTCGCTGGCGCCATGACCACCGGCGCCGGCACCGCGCTCACCAGCGCCGCCGCCGAGCCGCTCAAGAACGATCAATGGAGCCTGGAAATGGGCTCGGTCGTGCCGGCCTATCAGGTGCCATCGCGGTTCGAGAAGGATGTCATTCGGACCCGCAGCAATCCCAACCACGAATTCCGCAATTCGCACGCGCGCACCCCGCACCATCTGTTGCAGGGGACCGTCACGCCCAACGGCCTGTTCTTCTCGATCTCGCATTCCGGGCTGCCGGATATCGATCCGGCCCAGCACAAGCTCGTCATCCACGGGCTGGTCAAGCAGCCGCTGGTCTACACGGTCGAGTCGCTGTCGCGCTACCCGATGGTGACGCGCATGCACTTCGTCGAATGCAGCGGCAACAGCGCGCCGATGTTCTCCAACGAGCCGGTGCAGGCCACCGCGCAGGCGCTGCACGGGCTTTGCTCCAACGCCGAATGGACCGGCGTGCTGCTCTCCACGCTGCTGGAGGAAACCGGCATCGATCCGAAGGCGAAATGGCTGCTCGCGGAAGGCGCCGATTCGCTCGCCCTGCATCGCAGCGTGCCGGTGAAGAAGGCGCTGGATGACGCCATGATCGCGCTCTACCAGAACGGCGAGCGCATCCAGCCCGGCAACGGCTATCCGATGCGTCTGCTGCTGCCCGGCTATCAGGGCAACATGAACGTCAAGCACGTGCGCCGGATCAAGCTGATCGATCAGCCGGCGATGAGCTTCTACGAAGCCAAGACCTACTCGCAGATCCTGCCGGACGGCAAGATGTGGCTGTTTCACTTCGTGCAGGAGGTCAAATCGTTCATCACGCATCCTTCGTTCGGCCACTCGCTGAAGGGACCGGGCTACTACGAGATTTCCGGCATCGCCTATTCCGGCAACGGCCGCATCTCCAAGGTCATGGTCTCGGCCGACGGCGGCAAGAGCTGGGCGCAGGCCGCGCTGCAGGAGCCGGTCAACCCGAAGGCATTCACGCGCTTCCGCATGCCCTGGCGCTGGGACGGCCAGCCGGTGGTGCTGCAGAGCCGCGCCTGGGACGAGTCCGGCGCGGTGCAGCCGCTGCGCGCCGAGTTCGTGGCGGCGCGCGGTCAGACTTCGAAACCCGTGGCCAGCCCGCTGGCGTTCCCCAACCAGCACTACAACAGCATCACCAGCTGGGGCATCGACAGCAGCGGGGGGATCAAGCATGTCTACGCGTAACTCGCTCTTCGCCCTCGTCCTCGCGCTCTCGTTCGCCGGGACGGCAGCCGCCGAAACGCCGGGCCTGGGAACGCCGATCAGCGAGGCCGACATCGCGGCGTGGAACATCGAGGTGCTGCCGGACGGCAGCGGCCTGCCGACCGGCAGCGGCACGGCCATGCAGGGCGCCCCGATCTATTCGCAGAAATGCGCCATGTGCCACGGCGAGAACGGCGTAAATCCTCCGCGCGGCTACTCCCCAATGATCGGTCCCACCAAGTTCGACCGCATCGATACGATGAAGACCGTCCCCTACTACAAATATGCCACGACGTTGTTCGACGTCATCCGTCGCTCGATGCCCTACCAGATGCCGAAGACGCTGAGCAACGAGGAGCTCTACGCGCTCAGCGCCTATATCCTCGCGCTCAACAAGATCATCGGCGAGAACGACGTGATGGACGCCAAGACCTTGCCGCAGGTGAAGATGCCAAACCGGGACAATTTCATCATCTGGGCCCCGGACCGGATCTGAGAGCTTTTTCACGCAGTTTGATGCGTGCACCACATCGTCATGGCCGGGCTTGTCCCGGCCATTTACGTCTCTATCGTCGCCAGTATCGCGGCGGACAGGCCGGCGCGCGAGCACGGGGGCTGTGAATGGAGTTGGGGTTGCAGGGAAAGGTCGCGCTGGTGACCGGATCGAGCCGCGGCATCGGCCGCGGCATCGCTTTGACCTTGGCCGCGGAGGGCTGCGACCTCCTGCTCACGGGGCGCGACCAGCCGGCGCTCGCGGACGTGGCGCAGGCGATCCGCGGCAAGGGCCGCCAGGCCGCGGTCAGCGCGCTCGATCTGCGGACGGCGAGCGCGCCCGCGACGCTGGTCGCGGCGGCGCGGCGCGAGTTCGGAGGTCTCGACATCCTCGTCAACAATGCCGGCACGACCAAGCGCGGCGATTTCTTCGCGCTGACCGATGCCGATTGGGAGGACGGCTACGCGCTGAAGTTGTTCGCGCATGTGCGGCTCGCGCGCGCGGCCTGGCCGCTGCTCAAGGAGCGCCGCGGCGCGCTGGTCGCGATCGGCGGCACCAGCGGGCGCAAGCCGGAGAAGCGACTTCACCATCGGCAGCTCGGTCAATGCCGCCGTCGCCGCCTTCACCAAGTGCCTGGCCGACCTCGGCAAGGAGGACGGGGTGCAGGTCAACTGCGTGCATCCGAGCCTGGTCGAGACCGAGCGCCAATGGCGGCGCATCCGCGCCGAGGTCGAGCGCACCGGCGAGCCGGAGGACAAGATCCGCGAGCAGTTCTGCCGCGAGACCGGGATCACGCGCTACGGCACCGTCGAGGACGTGGCGGAGTTCGTGACCTTCATGGTCTCCGCGCGGGCAACCTGGCTGCACGGCGCGACCGTCGATCTCGACGGCGGCGAGATTCCGGTGCTGTGAGGTGCGCGCGCACAATCCGGCTGTGTGCCGTGGTTCGCCGGCAGTGATAGGGCATGAACATCCTGCTCACCCCGGCGCGCATCGGCTCGGTCGAGATCCCAACCGCATCGTCATGCCGCCGATGACCACGCGAACGGCGGACGAGGACGGCTACGTCACCGACGACACCGTCGCCTATTACCTGGCGCGCGCGCGCGGCGGGGTCGGCCTCATCACCGTCGAGATGGCGTCGCCGGAAAAGGTCGGCCGCCATCGCCGCCGCGAGGTCGGCATCTACGACGATCGCTTCCTGCCGGGACTGACGCGGCTGGTCGCGCGAAATTCATCGCGCCGGCGCCAAGGCGTCGATCCAGCTCGGCCACGGCGGCGGACACACCCGCATCGACATCTGCGGCGAGACGCCGATTGCGCCCTCGGCGATTCCGCATCCGGTCTACGAGACCACGTTCGAGACCATCGTTCCGGAGGAGATGAGCAAGGCGCGCATCGACGCCACCATCGCCGCCCACGCCGGCGCCGCCGCGCGCGCGCGCAACGCCGGCTTCGATTGCGTCGAGATCCACGCCGCCCACGGCTACCTGATCTCGCAGTTTCATGCCCCGTTCGAGAACCGGCGCAGCGACGACTATGGCGGCAGCCTGGAGAACCGCGCGCGCTTCGGGCTCGAGGTGCTGCGCGCGGTCAAGGCCGCGGTTCCCGGCATGCCGGTCGATCTATCGGCTCTCGGTCGAGGATTTCTTTGCCGGCGGATTGACCTTCGGCGAGGGCCGCCAGATCGCGCTGTGGGCGGCGCAGGCCGGAGCCGACGCGCTGCACGTCACCGCCGGCCATTACCGCTCGCTGCCGTCGGCGCAGATCGTGCTGCCGCCGATGACCATGCCGGACGCGACCTTTCTCGACTTCGCCGCCGAGGTGAAGCGAGGCGGTGCGCGTACCGGTGATCGCGGTCGGGCGGCTCGGCGACCCCGCGACCGCGACCGCGGCGGTGGCGGACGGCAAGGCGGATTTCGTCGCGCTCGGCCGCACGCTGATCGCCGATCCGCAATGGGTCGAGAAGCTGCGCCGCGGCGAGCCGATCCGGCGCTGCCTCGCCTGCAACACCTGCATCAACGAGATGCGCGGCGGCGCGCGCATCGGCTGCGTGGTCAACGGCGCCGCCGGCCGCGAGACGATGTTCGCCGAGCCGCAGCCGCCGCGCGGCGAGCGCATCGCCGTGATCGGCGCCGGCCCGGCCGGCCTGACCTATGCGTCGCTGGTCGCCGAGGGCAATACGGTCACGGTATTCGAGAAAGAGCCGCGCGCCGGCGGCGCGTTCCGCTACGCCGGCAAGGCGCCGCTGTTCCAGGAGGTCGCCGCCAGCGCGCAAAGCTTCGAGCGCTACATCGCCGACCTCGTCGCCGCCTGCATCCGCAAGGGCGTGACATTCCGCTTCGAGCACCGACGTCACCACACGACCCGGACCTGCTCGCGCCGTTCGACCGGCATCGTGATCGCGACCGGCGCCGCCTACCGCTTCGGCCTCGGTCCGATCGCGACCGCGATGCTCGATCGGGGCGCCGGGCGCTGGCCCGGCGTGTCCCGGCTGCTATCCGCGCCGCGGTGCGCGACTGGTTCTATTACCGCGGCCGCCAAGGAACGGCCGAGCGCTTCAAGCGATTGGCGAGGCCCGGCCAAACCGTCATGGTCATCGGCGACGCCGTCCGCGCCGGCAAGAGCAAGCAGGCGATCGCCGGCGCGTTCGAGGCCGCGCTGCTCGATCGCGCGCCGGCATAGGCTCGAGGCTGGGCTGACGTCGATTTAGTTGGCCGGCCTGCGCCCTACCTTGGCCTTCAATACTTGCAGCGACCGTTGTGATCCTTCTGCGCCTTGGCCGCTCGACGCTCGCAGTCATTGCCGTAGGTCTTGCCGTCGCAGCCGCACACCGGCCGGAAGATTTTCGTGCAGACCGTCGGCACTTTGGCGCACTTGCCTTGGTTGTCGATGATTTTGCACGTTCCCGCTTTCATTTCGCAGAACAGCCCGGCGTCGCAGGGGATGCCTTGGATGCCGCCGCAGGTCTTGCCGACCCCGACCGCGGACGCGCCGGTCGACGCGAATAGCACCAAACCGAGCGCAATCGTCAGCGCCGCCATGGCCTGACGAACAAGACTGGTCCTCATTCGCTCCTCCATGTTCGTTAGTGCCGCTCACAGCAAATCAGGCGGCTCGCCGAGATCATCGCGAAACGGAGGGAGCCGCCGTCGTGCCGGCCGATGCCGGGATCATCCACCTTGGCCAGGCTTGTTGGGGCGGAAAGGGGAGCGCTGCCATGGTGGTATTCCGTTAGGCACCGGCCGTACAATTTAAAGCAGAATTTTTGCTTTAATACAACCACATTCGTTGGGACCCCCGTTCAACAATTGCTCAAGCGCTGCAAAGCGTCGGCGTTGCAGCTCCAAAGTGTGAGTACACGGCCTGGCACGTAGTTATCCGCGGCCGTCCGCGACCTCGAACAAATCCGCGACCGCCAGCGCGACGACCTTGGTCGCCGCGCGCAAATCGTTAAGGCGGAGATTTTCCTCGGCGTTGTGCGCATTGGCGTCGAGGATCGAGCGCGGCCCGGCGCCGTAGAGCACGATCGGTATGCCGGCCGCCGCGTAATGGCGCGCATCGGTGTAGAGCGGCACGCCGGTCACCGGCACCTCGACCCCGAGGATCTGTTTCGCCCGGCGCACGATCGCGGCCGCGATCCGCTCGCTGCCCGGCTGCGGTTTCAGCGGGTCGGCCAGCAGCAGGCGGCGCACGTCGATCGTGATTTGCGCGTGGCGTCCTGCGGCGCCCGCGATCAGCGCGCGCAGCCCGGCTTCGACCTCGGCGGGATTTTCTTCCGGGATCATGCGGCGGTCGATGCGGAACACGACCTGGTCCGGCACCACGTTGGTGTTGATGCCGCCCTTGATCAGGCCGACGTTGAGCGTCGGCGACACGATGCCCGACGTGCCGGAGCGTATGCGGGCGAGCGCGGCGCGATGCGCATAGAGCGCGGCGAGAATCGTATTCGCCGCCTCCAATGCGTCGACGCCGCTCTCCGGCATCGCGGCGTGCGCCTGCTTGCCCGTGACCGTCGTTTCCAGATGCAGGCAGCCGTTGTGCGCGGTGACGACCGCGTAGGAAAAGCCGGCGGCGATGGCGGCGTCGGGCTTGCTCAGTCCCTGATCGAGCAGCCATTTCGGCCCGACGATGCCACCGGCCTCCTCGTCATAGGTGAAATGAAGCTCGAGCGTGCCGGCAAGCTTGGCGCCCTGCGCCACCGCGGCCTGCAGCGCGAGCAGCGCCCAGCTATAGGTGGCGAAATCCGATTTCGACACCGCCACGCCGCGCCCGTACATCACCGGCCCTCGCGGGCCATCCTCGATCTGCGCGCCGTAGGGGTGGTGACGCCATCCCAGCCCCGGCGGCACCACGTCGCCATGGGCATTGAGCGCGACCACCGGTCCGTCGCCGAAGCGGTGGCGCACGATCAGATTGGTGGCGCTCTTCATGCCGGCCGCCTCGACCGCGGAGCGCGGCACCGCATGCGCCTCGACCGTGAGACCGAGCCGCTCCAGCAGCTCGCGCGCGCGCGCGGCGTGCGGCGCGCAATCGCCGGGCGGGTTGTCGCTCGGCACCTTCACCAATTCGGCGAGGAATTCGGTCTCGCGCGCAAACTCGCGATCGACGAAGGCGCCGATGTCGTCGGCCAGCGTCATGGGCTGGCGGCCAGCCGGAAGACGGCATCGAGCATGACCCGCACGGCGATGTCGGCGTCCTCGGCGGTGATGGTCTCGCGCGGCGAGTGGCTGGCTCCGCCGTTGCCGCAGCGCACGAACAGCATCGCGAGGTCGGTGAGGCCGTCGAACATCATGGCGTCGTGGCCGGCGCCGCTCGCAAGGTAACGCGGCTTGATCCCGGCGCCCGCCACGGCCTCGGCGAGCAGCGCCTGCAGCCGCGGCGAGCACTGCACCGCGGCCGTGCGCTGCACCTCCCTGCTCACGATGTCGACGCCGCGCCGCGCCCCGATGCGCGCGATCTCCGCCATGACGTCGGCCACCGCGGCGTCGCGGGTGGCATCGTCGGCGGCGCGGATATCGAGGGAAAGCGCGCAGCGGCCGGGAATGATGTTGATCGCGCCGCCGGGCACGGCGAGCTGGCCGACCGTGCCGACCAGGGTCGGCGCCTGCGCGCAGCGGCGCTCGACATAAAGCACGATCTCCGCCGCCGCCGCCGCGGCGTCGTGCCGGCGCGCCATCGGCACGGTGCCGGCATGGCCCGCGGTGCCGGTGATCATGACCATGCGACGCACGGTGCCCGCGATCGACGCTCACGATTCCGACCGGCAGTCCTTCCTCGAGCAGGACCGGGCCCTGCTCGATATGCACCTCGAGATAGCCCACGAGCTCCTCGCCGCGGCGCGCGAGCGCCGGAATCTGCGCGGGATCGAGGCCCGCCGCGCGCATCGTCGCCGCCAGCGTGTGGCCGTCGGCGTCGCGGCGATCGAGCAAGGCCGGGTCGAACCGTCCGGCGACCGCGCTGCTGCCGAGAAAGCTCGCGGCGAAGCGCACCCCCTCCTCCTCCGAGAACGCGATGACGTCGAGGTGAAACGGCAGCTTGTGGCCGAGCCGTTGCAGATGCTCGACCAGCACCAGCGCGGCGAGCACGCCGAGGCGACCATCGTATTTGCCGGCGTTGCGCACGGTGTCGTAGTGCGAGCGCGACGATCAGCGTGCGCGCGGCGGGATCGGCGGCGGGATAGCGCCCGATGACGTTGCCGACCGCGTCGATCGCGGTGGTCAGCCCGGCCTGGCGCATCCAGTCGCGGATGTCCGCGGCGACCGCGCGATGCGCCGGCGAGAGATAGGTGCAGGTGAGGCCGTCGGAGATTTCCGACCATTGCGCCAGCCGGTCGGCGAGCTCCATGATTCGCCGGCCGAACGCGCCCTCCTCGGCGCCGCTGGCCATGCTGTTTGCGTCCGTGCCCATGCCTATGCAGTATTTTGCCGGCGCCACTCTTGCAACGTTCGGCGCGCGTCTGTCATCCTGCCGCGGGCAAGCCGAAAGCAGAAGGGGTTCGCCTCGTGGAGTCCGTGCTCACCGAATGGTTGAGCCTCGTCGCCCGCTGGCTGCACGTCGTTGCCGGCATCGCCTGGATCGGCAGCTCGTTCTATTTCATCCATCTCGATCTCAGCCTCAAGCCGCGCACCGGCCTGCCCCAGGGCGTGCAGGGCGACGCCTGGCAGGTGCACGGCGGCGGCTTCTACCACATGGTGAAATATCTCGTCGCGCCCGCCCGCATGCCGGACGAGCTGACCTGGTTCAAGTGGGAAGCCTATACCACCTGGCTCTCCGGTTTCGCGCTGCTGGTGATCGTCTACTATCTCGGCGCCGAGCTCTATCTCATCGACAGATCCGTGCTCGCGCTCACGGCGCCCACGGCCGCGGCCATCGCCTTCGCCAGCCTCGTGCTCGCCTGGCTCGCCTACGAGGCGCTGTGCCGCTCGCCGCTCGGCCGGCACGAGCTCGCGCTCGCGCTCGTGGGCTACGTCTTTCTCGTCGCGCCTCACCTATGGCTTTACCCACGTGTTCAGCGGGCGCGGCGCCTTCACCCAGATCGGCGCGCTGATCGGCACCATCATGGTGGCGAACGTGTTCGTGATCGTGATCCCGAACCAGAAGAAGACCGTGGCCGCGCTGCTCGCGGGAAAGGAGCCCGATCCGGTTTGGGGCGAAGCGGCCAAGCAGCGCTCGGTGCACAACAACTATCTCACGCTGCCGGTCGTGTTCCTGATGATCGCCAACCATTATCCCCTGATGTTCGCCACCCGCTTCAACTGGCTGATCGTCGCCATCGTGCTGGCGATCGGTCCGGTCATCCGCCACTTCTTCAATTCCCGCCACGAGGGCAAAGGCAGCCCGTGGTGGACTTGGGGCGTGGCGGCCGCCGGCATGATCGCGGTCGCCTGGCTTTCCGGCGCCGGCCCCGGCGGCATCGGCCCGCGCGCCGACAAGGTCGACGTCAAGGCCGCCGAAAACACCGTCCTGGTCCGCTGCAGCATGTGTCACCGCGACGAGCCGGTCTGGCCCGGCGTGCATGCGCCGCCGCAGGGCATCCTGCTCGATACGCCCGCGAGCATCCGCCGCCACGCCCGCCTGATCGAGATCAACGCCGTGCGCTCGCGCGCCATGCCGCCGGGCAACATCACCGAGATGACTTCGCAGGAGCGCGAAATCCTCGCCGCCTGGCTCGCGGCCGGCGCGCCGGCGCAGTGACGGGGCGGCGTCCACTCTGCCGATCTGTCGGCGGGCGGCGTTTGCCCTCGACTTCGTAACACGAATCATCTAGCAGATCGGCATTCTCCAAAATTGCGCATGCAGCATGGGGCCGACGGTTGCCGGCAGCGACATGGCCGTGCCGCGCCTCGGCTCCCTGTTCTTTCATTGTTATTGCCTTGTTATTTCGGAGGCGTAGCGCGCGCGAAGCCGCGAAAATCGGGGCTTTGGCGCACCCGGCCGTTGTATTTTCCTTGTTGTTTACAATGGCGCACGCATGAAACGGGCGAAACCGGCATGGACGTGGCGACGGCCGCGGTCCCGGCGAAGACCGGCGCGAATGTCCCAAGGACGGCCTTGCAGGACACGCGTTCGCCGAACTTGTAGGATCACGGCCCATGGCGGCGGCTGGTGTCTCCAAATATCCCCGCGACCTCGTCGGCTACGGCCGCGACCCGCCCGATCCGCGCTGGCCGGGCGGCGCGCGCGTCGCCGTCCAGTTCGTCATCAATTACGAGGAAGGCGGCGAGCGCAACATCTTGCACGGCGACGCGACCTCGGAGGCGTTCCTCTCCGACGTGCTCGGCGCGCAGCCCTGGCCCGGCCAGCGCCACATGAACGTGGAGTCGATGTACGAATACGGCTCGCGCGCGGGCTTCTGGCGGCTGTGGCGCTTGTTCAGCGAGCGCAATATGGCGGTGACCGTGTTCGGCGTGGCGACCGCGCTGGCGCGATCTCCCGACGCGGTGGCGGCGATGCGCGAGGCGCGCTGGGAGATCGCGAGCCACGGCCTCAAATGGATCGACTACAAGGACATGCCCGAGGCGGAGGAGCGCGCCCATCTCGCGCGAGGCGATCCGCATCCACACGCAGGCGACCGGCGAGCGCCCGCTCGGCTGGTACACCGGCCGCAACTCGGTCAATACCTTGAAGGCCGTGCTCGACGACGGCGGCTTCCTCTATTCCTCGGATTCCTACGCCGACGACCTGCCCTACTGGATCAACGGGCCGAAAGGACCGCACCTGATCATTCCCTACACGCTCGACGCCAACGACATGCGCTTCATCAATGCCCAGGGCTTCGCCACCGGCGACGATTTCTTCGTCTATCTCAAGGACGCCTTCGACCTGCTCTATGCCGAAGGCGAGCGGGCGCCCAAGATGATGTCGGTCGGGCTGCATTGCCGGCTGGTCGGCCGCCCCGGGCGCGCGGCCGGGCTCGTGCGCTTTCTCGACTATGTCGGCGCGCGCGAGCGCGTATGGGTCGCGACGCCGGCTCGACATCGCGCGGCATTGGCACCGCGAGCATCGGGCGCTGGCCGCCGGCGCCCCGACGGTCGCCTAGAGCGAAGAGTCGCCCATGACGACCCTCTCGCTCGATCAGCCTCAACGCCGCCGACGCGGCAGGCTTCGCCGCCGCGCTCGGCGATATCTACGAGCACGCGCCGTGGGTGGCGCAAGCCGCGTGTGCCGCGGCGGCCGTTCGCCACCCTCGCCGCCCTGCACGAGGCGATGATCGCGGCGGTGCGCGCGGCGCCGCCGGACCGGCAGTTGCAGTTGATCCGCGCCCATCCCGATCTCGCCGGCAAAGCGGCGCGCGCGGGCGACGCTCACCACCGCCTCCAAGGCCGAGCAGGCGAGCGCCGGCCTCGATCGTCTGTCGGAGCAGGAATTTGCGCAATTTCACCGCCTCAACGCCGCCTATCGCGAAAAATTCGCCATGCCGTTCATCATCTGCGTGCGGCGGCACGGCAAGGATTCGATCCTGCGGCAGTTCGAGCGCCGTCTGCACAACGCCAAGGCGGCCGAGACGCGAGGCGGCGCTCGCGGAAATCTTCCGCATCGCCGCGCTGCGTCTCGACCAGCGCATCGAGGCCGCCGGATCGCCTCAAGGTGCACGGACGCCTCTCGACCCACGTGCTCGACACCCATGGCGGCGCTCCCGCGGCCGGCGTGGCGATCGAGCTGCTCGAGCTCACCGCCGGCGGCGAGCGAGCCGCCGATCGCGCGCGCCACCACCAATCGCGACGGCCGCACCGACCAACCCCTGATCGGCGGGCGGCCGCTGCCGATCGCCCAGTACGAACTGCGTTTCCACGTCGCGGACTATTTCGCCGCGCTCGGCGCGCCGCAGGACGATCCGCCCTTCCTCGGCGTGGTGCCGGTCCGCTTCGCGGTCGCCGAGCCGGAGGGGCACTATCACGTGCCGCTGCTGGTGACGCCGTGGAGCTACTCGACCTACCGTGGCAGCTGAGGATGTTCACGCCGGCTTGGCCGGGGAATAGGCAAACGCGGGCAAAATGCCTAGTGTTGCGGCAAAAGCAGCGCAAACGCGGCATCGCCGCGCGACCCGCAACGCCGTTTCGGCTGGCACGCCGATTGCTGCGGCAGCGCATGGCACGCCGGTCCAACCGGCCTCACAGGGAGCGTCAAACATGCACAGGACAAGGCTTTTCGGGATGCTCGCGGGAGCGGCGGCGGCCGCGTTGGCCGCGAGCCCCGCATCCGCGCAGACCGATGTGAAGTTCGCGCTCGATTGGAAGTTCGAAGGCCCCGCGGCGCCCTATTTCGTCGCCATCGACAAGGGCTACTACAAGGCCGAGGGATTGAACGTCACCATCGACTCCGGTCCCGGCTCGGTCGCCGGCATCGCGCGGGTCGCGGCCGGCACCTACCCGATCGGCTTCTTCGACATCAACTCGCTGGTCAAGTTCCAGGACCAGAACCCGGACAAGAAGGTCCAGGCCGTGTTGATGATGTATGACAAGCCGCCGTTCGCCATCGCCACCACCGCCAAGACCGGCATCACCAAGCCGAAGGACCTGGAAGGCCAGGTGCTCGGCGCGCCGGCGGCCGACGGCGCGTTCGCGCAATGGAAGGCGTTCGTGCAAGGAAAACGGCATCGACGCGTCCAAGGTCAAGATCGAGAATGTCGGCTTCCCCGTGCGCGAGCCCATGCTGGCCGACGGCAAGGTCGACGCCATCACCGGCTTCTCGTTCTCGATGCACTACAACCTGCTGCAGAAGGGCCTCAAGCCCGAAGACATCAAGACCATGCTGATGGCGGACCACGGTCTCGTGCTCTACGGCAACGCCATCATGGTCAATCCGGACTACGCCAAGGCCAATCCCAAGGTGGTGGCGGGCTTCGTGCGCGCCACCATCAAGGGCGTGCTCGACACCATCAGGGACCCGGACAGCGCGATCAAATCGGTGATGACGCGCAACGAGACCGGCGACGCGAAGATCGAGCTCGACCGCCTCAAGATGTCGTTGCGCGACAATTTCGTGACGCCGTGGGTGAAGGCCAACGGCTTCGGCGGCGTCGACATGGCGCGGCTGGCCAAGTCGATCGACCAGATCGCGCTGACCTACGATTTCAAGAACCGGCCGAAGGCCGAGGACATCTTCACCAGCCAGTACCTGCCGCCGGCGTCCGAGCGGAAGCTGTGATGGCCTGATCCATATGTTTCCACGACGTCATGGCCGGGCTTGCCCCGCAAGTCGGGTCCCGACTTGCGGCACTCACAATCGGAACTCGGGCGAGCCCAGTCCGTGCCATCGACGACTTCCTATGCGACGAGGCCCCAGGACGTGGATGCCCGGGACAGCGGGCATGACGAATTCGCACGAGTGCGCCATGACCGGCTCCGTCGACATCGATAATGTCACGCTGACCTATCGCGGCGTGTCGGGCGGCGTTCTCGCCTTGCAGGGCACGAGCCTCAACGTCCGCCGCGGCGAATTCGCCGCGGTGGTGGGACCCTCCGGCTGCGGCAAGTCGTCGTTGATGAAGCTCGTGACCGGGCTCGTTCCGGCCGATTCCGGCGACATCGTCATCTTCGGCGACCAGGTGCGCGGGCCGGTGAAGATCGCCGGCATGGCGTTCCAGAACCCGAACCTGCTGCCCTGGCGCAAGGTCATCGACAACGTGCTGCTGCCGCTCGAGATCGTGCAGCCGCACCGCCAGAACTTCCGGCGCGACAAGGAGCGATACCGCGACCAGGCCAACGCGCTGCTCAAGACCGTCGGGCTCGACGGCTTCGGCGAACGGTTTCCCTGGGAGCTTTCCGGCGGCATGCAGCAGCGCGTCTCGCTCTGCCGCGCGCTGATCCATCAACCCGCGCTGCTGATGCTCGACGAGCCGTTCGCCGCGCTCGACGCCTTCACGCGCGAGGAGTTGTGGTGCGTGCTGCGCGACCTCTGGCAGAAGCTCGGCTTCACCGTGATCCTGGTCACCCATGACCTGCGCGAGGCGGCCTTCCTCGCCGACAACATCCACGTCATGAGCGCGCGGCCGGGCCACATCGTCCTGACCAAGCGGGTCGATCTGCCGCGTCCGCGCGAGCTCGACATCTGCTTCGAGCCGCGCTTCACCGACATCGTGCACGAGTTGCGCGCCAAGATCGCCGAGGTACGCCAGACATGAGCTCGATGCTGGAAAAGCTGTCGCCCTGGCTGTTCACCATCGGCCTGTTCGTGCTGTGGGAGCTCGCCTGCCGCATCTTCAAGATCGACACCTTCATGCTTGCCGCCGCCGTCGCAGATATTCGCGGCCATCGCCCAGTACTGGCTGCCGCTCGCCAAGAACTCGTTCGTCACGCTGTGGACGACGCTCGCGGGCTTCGCGCTCGCGGTCGCGTTCGGCATCGTGCTCGGCCTCATCGTCGGCTGGTCGCGCACGATCTACCGCGGGCTTTATCCGGTGATGATCGGCTTCAACTCGATCCCCAAGGTCGCGGTGGTGCCGATCCTGATCATCTGGTTCGGGATCGGCGACGTGCCGGCGATCCTCACCGCCTTTCTGATCTCGTTCTTTCCGATCGTGGTGAACGTGGCGACCGGGCTCGCCACGATGGAGCCGGAGCTCGAGGACGTGCTGCGCGCGCTCGGCGCCAAGAAGCTCGACATCATGCTCAAGGTCGGGATTCCGCGCACCCAGCCCTATCTGTTCGGCTCGCTCAAGGTCGCCATCACGCTCGCCTTCGTCGGCGCCGTGATGTCCGAGACGATCGGCGCCAATGCCGGGCTCGGCTCATCTGATGGTGCAGGCCGGATCGAACTTCCAGATGCCGCTGGTGTTCGCCTGCCTGCTCGGGCTGGCGGTCGAGGGCATCGCGATGTACGCGGTGTTCGCCTACGTCGAGGCCTATTTCACGCACTGGGCGTTCCGTTCGTCCATGAGCGCGGCCGCCTGAGCGCTTGTTGCGTGAGCGCGGCGATGTCGAAAGCTATTTCTTGAGTCGGTAGCCGGTCTTGAAAATCCACCAGACCGTCAGCAGGCACGCGGCCAGGAACAGGATCGTCATGGCGAGGCTTACGCCCACGCTCACGTCGGCGGTCTCGAAGAAGCTCCAGCGAAAGCCGCTGACCAGATAGACGATGGGATTGAACAGCGCGACGGTCTGCCAGGCCGGCGGCAATACGTTGATGGAGTAGAAAGTGCCGCCGAGAAACGTCAGCGGGGTGATGACGAGCAGCGGCACGACCTGCAGCTTTTCGAACCCGTCCGCCCAGATGCCGAGATATGAAGCCGAACAGACTGAAGGACACCGCCGTCAGCACGAGGAATATGAGCATCCAGATCGGATGCGCGATCCGGATCGGCACGAACAGGCCCGACGTCGCCAGGATGATCAGCCCCAGGATGATCGACTTGGTCGCCGCCGCGCCGGCGTAACCGAGCACGATCTCGACATAGGAAACCGGCGCCGACAGGATTTCGTAGATCGTTCCCGTGAACTTGGGAAAGTAGATGCCGAACGAGGCGTTGGTGACGCTCTGCGTCAGCAGCATCAGCATGATCAGCCCCGGCACGATGAAGGCGCCATAGTCGACGCCTTCGATCTCGGTGATGCGCGAGCCGATCGCCGCGCCGAAGACGACGAAGTAGAGGGAGGTGGAAACCACCGGAGACACGATGCTTTGCAGCAGCGTGCGTCCCGTGCGCGCCATCTCGAACGTGTAAATGGCATGTGCGGCCCGAACGTTCATTGTCTCTGCCTCACCAGGTCGACGAAGATGTCTTCCAACGAGCTCTGCGTCGTGTGCAGGTCCCTGAACCTGATTCCCGCAAGGTTGAGATCCTTGAGCAGCGCGGTAATGCCGGTGCGCTCGCCCTGCGTGTCGTAGGTGTAGATCAGTTCGTTGCCGTCGGCCGCGAGCGTCAGGCGATGGGCGGCGAGCTCGGCCGGCACGGCGTCGAGCCGCTTGTGCAGGTGGAGGGTCAGTTGCTTCTTGCCGAGCTTGCGCATGAGCTCGGCTTTGTCCTCGACCAGAATGAGCTCGCCCTTGTGGATCACGCCGATGCGGTCGGCCATCTCCTCGGCCTCTTCGATGTAGTGGGTGGTCAGGATGATGGTCACGCCCGCGGCGCGCAGCGACCGCACCACCTGCCACATGTCCTTGCGCAGCTCGACGTCGACGCCGGCCGTCGGCTCGTCGAGGAAGAGGATTTGCGGCTCGTGCGAGAGCGCCTTGGCGATCAGCACGCGGCGCTTCATGCCGCCGGACAGCGTGATGATCTTGCTGTCCTTGCGATCCCACAGGGACAGATCCTGGAGCACCTTGGCGATGTAGTCGGGATTGCGCGGCTTGCCGAACAGGCCGCGGCTGAAGGAGACGGTCGCCCATACCGTCTCGAACGCGTCGGTGGTCAGCTCCTGCGGCACGAGTCCGATCATCGAGCGGGTGATGCGGTAGTCGGTGATGATGTCGTGACCGGCGACCGACACCGCGCCGTCGGATGCAGTTACGATGCCGCAGATAATGCCGATCAGCGTCGTCTTGCCCGCGCCGTTCGGACCCAGCAGGGCGAAAATCTCTCCGCGGCGGATGTCGAGATTGATGCCCTTGAGCGCCTGAAAGCCCGAGGCGTAGGTCTTGCAGAGATTCGAGATGGAAATGATCGGCGGCATGGCAGAGACGCTCGCTGGCGCGGAGAGGTCTATACGTCCGAATGTGGCGGATGGAGGGAAGCAGCGGGCAACTTTCGCTGATTTGCGTCCCACGGCCCGACTGACGGAGGGCAGCGAGCACTAGCTTGCGGTCGCTATGATCTCGGGCCGGTACTCGAAATGCATCGTATCGTAGTGATACCACTTGCCCCCCCAGATGAAGCCGTGCTTCTCGAAAATACGGACGATTTCCCAGGGAATTTCGTTTCTATAAGGATAACGGCCGTCGGCGTCAGGCTTCGACCATCGCCAATAGTGAGAATGCGCACCGGCGATATCGATCGCGATACCGAAGCCATGGGGGCTCTGGCGGCTCGTTCCCGCGACCGGGCGGCAATTGTAGGTCCCCTCGATCGGCCTCAGATACTTGAGCAAGGGATCCGGCAGCTTGTCGAGTTCATCCGCTACCTTTTGCAACGCCGCCGCCGCGCCGTTGATCTTGGTGAATTTGACATTTTTTCCATCTTTGCTGGGCAGCCATACGACGTTGTCTGCGTTTGCCATGAAACCCGCTGTTCGGCATTCGCCATACATCTTCTTAAACAATGGCAGGTACCGCACACGTCCGGGATCGAAATTGACCTCCGGTGCGAGACCCTTCTCGCCCGCGGGATATCTCATCAAGAACATATCTTTGAGGTCGGGGTCATCAAGCATCGCCTCGATCGCCTTGGCGCCCTTGCCGTCGTCGATCCGCATGCGTGTGCCGTCCTTCCAGACGAGAGCGTTTTTCTCAATCCGGTCGATGAAATTCGGATACGCCTTGACAAGCGATTTCACGGCGTCGGACGGCGAACTGGTTCCCGTCTGACCGAGGCTCGCGGCAGACGTTGTCACAAGGAGGAAGAGAGTCATGAGACCGCGGGAGAGCACGTTCAGATATTCCTCGTTGAATGGCCCAGGCTCGAGCACTGCTTCTCCGAGAATCTTCAGAATAAACTGATCTGAATATTGCCGCGCTGGAGCGGAGCATCGTCCGGAAACACGGAGGCGGACGAGGCCTTAACCGGAACGGCGAACCGGACCACTTTGAACACGTCGTCGACGATCGATCGCGCGAGGGTGGTCGTCTTGATGAGGGTCGTATCCGGGTTCCTGTTCGGTGCGATGACTTCATTGAGACTGGATTGGCTCGCATCGCTGCGATAGCCGGCCGAGCGCAAGGCACCGACGATGCGCTCAGCATCCTCTTGGCGTTCCGGTCGATAAAACACCAGGACCAGGAATTGACCATTGTCCGGGTTGAATACGATGCCTGCCCCGGTAAACGGGACAGGGGTAAACGGCTTCTCCACGACGGCGGACGAGCAGTTCGGCAGATTCAGCAGCGTTGCGTAGCTCTGAGGCCAACAGATAAAGGCCGCGGGAATAAGAAAGACCGCAAAAACCAGGAAGACGAACATGATTACAGCTGAAGAAACAAAGCATACAACGCGGACGAAAACGCTATCAACGTGATTCAAAAGCGTCCGTAGAACGACGAGTACCACTCCAAACGAGAGGGCCAGCGCGAGAGTGATGACGGCCTTCGTGCCGCTGCCCAGTGTTGAAATGGCGAAGCTTCCGGCGACGGCGATGACGACGATGCCGCAAATCCCGCGGATGAAGGGATCCTGCAATCCGACCTGTATCAGTCGGCCGTATGTTCCATCCTCGCTCTTTTCCATTGGCCCCTCCTTTGCCGCAATGGACAAAAGGCCGATACCCGGCTGGCGCGCAAATCGACGACGCCGATGCGCCGGTCTGTCCGATCGTACGCCTCACCACAGCCTCGCGCCACCGGATCATTTGCAAACGAATGCGCAATTCTGTCCTCGCCCGGGTCTGCGACGGAATGGTCTGCACCCTCTTCTGCACTGTGAGCAAGCGAGACCGGCAAAGGATGCCAAGACAGTGAGCGCGCCATGCCGACAAGTGTCGCACCGCGGCGTCATACTCGGCGGTCGCCCGGTCGTTTTAACGCGCCGCGCGCAGGCGCAGCTCCTCGATCGCCGTCAGCACGCGCTCCGGCGTCGCCGGCGCGTCGAGCTCCGGAGCGACGCGATGGTCGGCGAGGCTCGCGATGGCATCTCTTATTGCCAGCCAAACAGAGATGGCCAGCATCAGCGGCGGCTCGCCGATGGCCTTGGAGCGGAAGATCGTGGCTTCCCGGTTCGGGGCATCGGCGAGCAGGCGGGCATTGAAGACCGGCGGCACGTCCCGGCTGCCGGGGATCTTGTAGGTCGACGGGCCGCAGGTGCGCAGGCGGCCGTCGGCGTCCCACCACAGTTCTTCGGTGGTGAGCCAGCCCATGCCCTGGACGAACGCGCCCTCGATCTGGCCGAGATCGATCGCCGGATTGAGCGAGCGGCCGCAATCCTGGACGAGCTCGGCGCGCAGCACGCGCGACTCCCCGGTCAGCGTATCGATTGCGACCTCGGCGGCGGCGGCGCCATAGACGAAATAGTAGAACGGCCGGCCGGTATTGCTGGCGACGTCCCAGTGAATCTTCGGGGTGCGGTAGAAGCCGGCGGCCGACAGCGACACCCGCTTCTCCCACGACAACGCCGCCAGCTCGGCGAACGAGACGCTGCGGTTGCCGCAGTAGACGCGGTTCGAATCAAAGACGATCTCGCCCGCCGGTGCGCCGAAGTGGTCGGCCGCCACCTCGGTCATGCGCGCCTTGATCTGCCGGCAGGCATCGAGCGCCGCCATGCCGTTGAGATCGGAGCCCGAGGACGCCGCCGTCGGCGACGTGTTCGGCACCTTCGCGGTGCTGGTCGCCGACACCCGGATGTGGTCGAGATCGATCGCGAACGCCTCCGCTACGACCTGCGCCACCTTGATGAACAGGCCCTGCCCCATCTCGGTGCCGCCGTGATTGAGCACCACGCTGCCGTCGGTATAGACGTGAACGAGCGCGCCGGCTTGATTGAGCGCGGGACGGTTGAACGAGATGCCGAATTTGACCGGCATGGTGGCGAGGCCTTTCTTGATCACCGGGCTTTGGCGATTGAAATTCACCACCTCGCGCCGCCAGGCGGCGAGGTCGACCGCGCGGTCGAGCTCGTCGACCACCCGCTCGATGATGTTGTCCTCGACCGTCATGCCGTAAGGGGTCACGTCGTTGCGGCCGATGCCGTAGAAGTTTCGCCGCCGGACCGCATGCACGGGCAGCCCGAGTCGGCGCGCGACGACCTCGATGATCGTCTCGATCGCGAGCATGCCCTGCGGTCCGCCATAGCCGCGGAACGCGGTATTCGACACGGTGTTGGTCTTGCACGGCAGGCCGCGCAGGCGGACATTGGGCAGAAAGTAGCAATTGTCGGCGTGGCAGAGCGCGCGCGTGAGCACGGCCGGCGTGTGGTCGGCGACGTTGCCGCCGTTGGCGGCAAGCGTGAGGTCGAGCGCGAGAATGCGCCCCTCGCCGTCGAAGCCGACATCGTAGCGGATCAGGAACGGATGGCGCTTGCCGGTCGCCCGCATGTCGTCGTCGCGCGGGAGCCGCAGCTTCACCGGCCGCCGCGCCTTGCGGGCGAGCACGGCGGCAATGCCGGCAATGATGGTTGCCTGGCTCTCCTTGCCACCGAATGCGCCGCCCATCCGCCGCACCTCCACGGTGACGGCGTTGAACGGCAGCCCGAGCAGATGGGCAACCCCGTGCTGAACTTCGGTCGGGTGCTGGGTCGAGCTAAAGACCTGCATGTCGGAGCCCTCGCCGGGCGTGGCGACCGCGATCTGTCCTTCGAGATAGAAATGATCCTGACCGCCGCAGCGCAATTCGCCGGAAAGACGGTGCGGCGCCGAGGCGAGCGCGGGCTCGACCTCGCCGCGGACCATGAGCTGCGGCGGCGAGACATAGCTTTCGCGCGCCGTCGCCTCCTCGATCGTCAGCACGGCCGGCAGCGGCTCATAGGCGATGTCGGCGAGCTTGGCCGCCGCGCGCGCCTGGTCGAAGGTCGCCGCCGCGATCGCCGCCACCGGCTGGCCCTCGTATTCGACCACGCCGTCGGCCAGGGCCGGCTCGTCGCTGCGGATCGGCGCGATGTCGTTCTTGCCGGGAATGTCGGCGGCCGTGATCGCCGCGACCACGCCGGGCGCTGCGCGCGCGCGCGCCAGATCGACGTGGCGGATGCGGGCATGGGCATGCGGGCTGAGCACCAGGGCCGCTTCCAAGGTTCCCGGCACGCTCGGCACGTCGTCGAGGTAGCGCGCGGCGCCGGTGACGTGCGCGAGTGCGCTGTCGTGGCTCACCGCGGCGTGCACGCCGCCGCGAATTCGTCCCAGCGGCTCGTTCATAAGGCTTCCACCCGCATCGGCTGCGCCAGGGAAGTTTCGAGCTGGAAGCGGCGCAACAGCCCTGCCGCCGCCCGCACCCGATAGGCGGCCCCGCCGCGATGGTCCGTCATCGGCGTGAAGTCGCGCACCAGCAGGGAGCCGACATCGGCGAGCCAGGCCGGTGCCCAAGGCCGGGCCTTGACCGCCGCTTCGACGCTCGGCGAGCGCATCGCGCGCGCCGCCATGCCGCCATAGGCGGCGCGCAATTCCTTGACCTTGCCGCCCAGCCGCTCGAGGCGGAAGGCGGCGATCACGGTCGAAATGTCCTGATCGAAACGCTTGGACACTTTGTAGGTGGTGAAGTCCTGGCCCGGCGCGAGCAAGGGAATGCGGATCGCTGCGATGATCTCGCCCGCGGCCAGCGCGGTCGCGCGGTACCCGGTGATGAACGATTCTACCGGCAGCACGCGCTCGCCGTCGCGCGACGCCAGCGTCACCGTGGCGTCGAGCGCGATCAGGCAGGGAATGGTGTCTCCGATCGGGGACGCGGTGGCGAGGTTGCCGGCGATGGTCCCGAGATTGCGGATTTGCCGCGAGCCGATGCGGCGGACGAGGGCGCCGAAGGACGGAAAGTGGCAATCGAGCTGCGGCAATGCCTCGGTGTAGGTCACCGCGCCGCCGATCTCCAGCGCGCCGGCGTCGATCGTGACCCGACGCAGCGCCTCGACCGCCGCGAGCCCGATCACGGCCGGCAGGGCCTCGCGATCCTTGCTGACGCGCAACCCGAGATCGGTGCCGCCTGCGAGCAGGATTGCATCTGGAGCCCGCGCCATCGCGGCGAACAGCGCGTCGAGCGAACGCGGCATGAGAAAGGTCTGCGCGCCGTGGCGATAGTCCGTGCAAGCCGGCAATGCGGAGAGCGCAGCGGCCAGCGCGGGCGCCTCGGCGGCGAAGCGATCGGCCGGTCCTCCTGCAATGGTCCGGCATGCCTCCACGATCGGGCGGTAACCGGTGCAGCGGCATAGGTTGCCGGCGAGCGCGTCATGCATGATCGTGGTGTCCGCCGGCTCGCCGCCGTGGTGGAAGGCGAACATCGCCATCACGAAGCCCGGCGTGCAAAAGCCGCACTGCGTCGCGTCGGTCTCGACCAGCGCCTGCTGCACCGGATGCAGCGCACCGTCTGCCGCCGCCAGACCCTCGACCGTGAGCAGCGCGCAATTGTCGACCTGAGGCAGCATCATCAGGCAGGAATTCACCGCTTCGAATCGCAGCGTTCCGTCGACGCGCCGGCCGAGGACGACGGTGCAGGCGCCGCAATCGCCCTCGGCGCAACCTTCCTTGGTGCCGGTGAGACCAGCGCGGGTGCGCAGCCAGTCGAGCACCGTCATGGTCGGCGGTGCGTCGTCCTCGCTCCAGGGTTTTCCGTTCAACAGAAATCGCACTGCGGTCATGGCAAGTGCTCGGATCTTGGCGCGCGCCGTCGCGGCGGCGGCCGCGCCTTATCGCTTGAGTGCCTCGCGCCAGTTCGCGCCGCCGGTGCCGGCGAGCAGCGCCGTGACATCGACATTCTCCTCCCCCGGAACGCGAATTCGCTTGAACGCCATGTCGCCGGCCGCCAGCGGCTTGGTGGCATCGAGCCCCATCTTGGCGCCGACGCCGTTGCGAGTCGACGGATCGAGCTTCGATCCCTGGCTTTCGGCCACGACCACGAGATCGCGGTCGGCCTGGAACCGCGTCGCCACCGCCCATTCGACCTCGTTGGGATTGTGAATGTCGACGTCCTCGTCCACGACGATGACGTGCTTGACGTCGTAGTGACCGGCGAAGGCGCCGAGCATGATGTTCTTGGCCTCGCCTTCCTGGCGTTTGTGAATCTGCACGTAGAGGTGATAGCGGCACACGCCGCCCGGGGCGAGATGCACGTCGCGGACGTTGGGAAAGGATCGCTGCAGGTGCGCCAGCAAGGTGGCTTCACGCGGGATCGCTCCCAGCAACAGGTGCTCCAGTCCGCCGCCGACGATGGTGTGGAAGATGGCATCCTTGCGATGGGTGACCGCGTCGATCTCCATCACGTGGCGCTCGGCGCGGGTGCCGTAATATTGCGGAAATTCCCCGAACGGCCCTTCCGGCTCGCGCACGCCCGGCAGGAAACGGCCTTCGATCACGATCTCCGCCTCCGCCGGCACCCGCAGATCGCTGGTGCGGCATTTGACCACCGACAGCGGCCGCCGGTGCAGTGCGCCGGCGATCTCCAGCTCGTCGACATCGATCGGCGCGATCGCTTGCGAGGCGAGCAAGGTGAGCGGGTCGATCCCGACCACGATGGCGGCTTCGAGCGGCTTTCCCTCCCGCTCCGCCATGCTCGAAGAACATGTGGGCATGGCGTGGCAGCAGCAGCACGCCGAGACGGTTCGGACCGCTCAATTGGCAGCGGTGGATCGAGACGTTCTGCTTTCCCGTGCGCGGATTGCGGGTGATCATCAGCCCGGCGCTGACATAGGGGCCGCTGTCGTATTCGTTGTGGGTGGGGAGCGGGAGCAGCCGCGCAAGGTCGACGTGGCGATGCACGACCTCCTGCGCCGGCGCCGCCTGCGTCTCCCGCCACGGGACCGGATGCAGCGCGGCATCCTGGAAGCGCGCGAGCACCTCGCCCGGCTCCACCCCCATCGCCTCGGCCATCCAACCGCGATCGGATACGAGGCCGGAGACGACCGGAATCGGGTGTCCGCCCGGACGCGGAAACAGCGTCGCGCGCAGGCCGTCGAGGCGCTTGGCGATCGCCGCCAGTTCGAAGCGAAGCCCGGTGCCCGGCTTGACCACCAGCAAGCGTTCGCGCGCCGCGAGATGGTCGAGCCACTCGCGCAGCGAGCGGACCGGCTGCGGCCTGTTGTCGCCGTGGGGCAGCGCCGGCGCATCTTGTGCGCCTTCTTGCAGCGCCTTGCCGGTTTGGGCCATGGGCTTGTCTCGATGGCAACGCTCTTGCAGAGATGTATCATCACCGCGCGGCGTGGCCAACTCGACAGGATCCGACGGACGGCGTCCAGCGGTATCGGTCGATCGATCGGATGGAAGGCCCATGCTTGACCTCGGCACGAGCTTTCTCGCGAGCGTCGCGCGCGATCCCGAAGCGCCGGCGCTCGTCGACGGCGACGTGCGCCTGAGCTATCGCGCGTGGTATCAGTGGATTTCAGCGCTTGTCGCCGGCTTCGACGAGCTTGGGCTCAGGCCGGGCGATCACCTCGTCACGCTGCTGCAGAATCGCTGGGAAGCGGCCACCATCCATTGGGCCTGTCAATTCGCCGGTATCATCGTCACGCCGCTGAACTGGCGCTCGACCGCGGACGAGCTCGACTTCTGCGCGGCCGACGCCGAGGCGAAGGCGATCGTGTACGAGGAGGTCTCCGCCGCGGCCGTGCGGTCGTCCGCTTGCGCGCAAACCTGCCCGCGCATCGCGGTGGACGTGCCGGGCGGACAGGATTTGCGGCTCGAATCCCTCATCGGCCGGGATGCGGCCAGCGTCGAGCCGCGCGTCGACGCCGAGGCCTGGTCGGTCATGCTCTACACCTCCGGCACCACCGCGCGGCCCAAGGGCGTGCCGCGCCGCCAGCGCGCCGAGCGCGCCGCCGCGCTCGCCCACGTGGCGCAGAATCTCTATGGCCAGCGCGAGCGCACGCTCGGCGCCATGCCGCTCTATCACACCATGGGCGTGCGCTCGCTCCTCGCCATGTCGCTGATCGGCGGCGCCTTCGTCTGCCTGCCGCGCTTCGACGCCGCGCGCGCGCTCGAACTGATCGCGGCCGAGAGCATCACCAACCTCTACCTCGTGCCGACGCTCTATCACGACCTGTTGCATCACGCGGCATTCAACGCCGCCCAGGTGACCTCGGTGCGCAAGCTCGGCTTCGCCGGCGCGCCCATGACCGAGGCCCTGCTCAAGGGATTGCGGGCGGCGTTCAAGCCGGACCTGTTCGTCAACCACTACGGCTCGTCCGAAATCTACACCTTCACCATCGACCAGGACGCCGCACGCAAGCCCGGCTCCGCCGGACGCGCCGGCATCAACCAGATGGTCCGCGTCGTACGGCTGGGGGCGACCTCACCCGAAGACATCGCGGGGCCCGGGGAGGAAGGCGAGATCATCGCGTTGCTGGCGGGCGACGAATCCTTCGAGGGCTATTGGCGCCGGCCGGACGCGGACGCCAAGGCATTGCGCCACGGCTGGTACTTCACCGGCGACACCGGATATTTCGACGCTGACGGCGATCTGTTCGTGACCGGCCGGGTCGATGACATGATCATCAGCGGCGGCGAGAACGTCTCGCCGGTCGAGATCGAAAGCTGCCTGTCGCTGCATCCCGCGGTGTCGGAGGTGGCCGTGGTCGGGCTGCGCGGACGAGCGCTGGGGCAAGGTCGTCGTCCGCCTTCGTCAAGCGCCGTGCGGCGGTCGAGGCCCACGACCTCGACCAATTCTGCCGCAGCTCCGGGCTCGCCAATTTCAAGCGGCCGCGCCGCTACGTCTTCGTCGAGACCATCCCGAAATCGCCGGTCGGCAAGCTGCTTGCGCCGCAAGCTCGTGGCCGGCGAATACGAGCCGGAGCGGCCCATGGCGTCCTCCGGCAAAGCGAAAACCGGTTCGCCGCGGAAAACCCGCCAAACCCGTTGACCGGCCGCCGCGCGCCAACCAGGAACCGCAACATGAGCTCGACCTTCGCCGACCCTCGCCTCGCCGATCTCGACGGCTTTCGCGTGGAGATCGATCCCGCGCGCGAGCGCGCCGACGTGGTGCTCGACCGGCCGCCGTTCAACATCGTGTCGATGCCGCAGCGCGACCAGCTGCGGCTGGTGTTCGAGGCCCTGGACGAGGATGCCCGCGTGCGCGATCATCGTGCTGCGCGCCGCCGGCGAGCATTTCTCGAGCGGCGGCAACATCAAGGGATTCCTGGAGGCAACGCCCGAGCATGTCTCCAAGCTGGCCTGGAACATCGCCGCGCCGGCGCGCTGCGCCAAGCCGGTGATCGCCGCCAACCGCGGCTATTGCTTCGGCGTCGGCTTCGAGCTTTCGCTCGCCTGCGACTTCCGCATCGTCTCCGAAACCTGCTTCTACGCGCTGCCGGAGCAGCGGCTCGGCCAGATTCCCGGTTCCGGCGGCTCGGCGCGGCTGCAGAAGATCATCGGCATCACGCGCACCAAGGACATCGTGATGCGCTCGCGGCGAATTCCGGCCCAGCAGGCCTACGACTGGGGCATCGCGACCGAATGCGTGCCGGACGACAGGTTGGAGGCGGCGACCGATGCGCTGGTCGACGAATTGCGCGCCTTCTCGCCGCTCGCCCAACGCACCGCGAAGAAGCTCTTGAACGACACCGAGGATGCGACCCTGTCGGTCGCGATCGAGCTCGAGGGGCATTGCTACAGCCGGCTGCGACAATCGGACGACTTCCGCGAGGGCGTCGAAGCATTTCATGCCAAGCGGCCGGCCCGTTTCAAGGGAACCTGACGCGAGCCTTCCAACCACGCCGGAACACGGATACAGACCTGCAATCGAAAGGA
This sequence comes from uncultured Alphaproteobacteria bacterium, assembly GCA_963712565.1. Classification (GTDB taxonomy): domain Bacteria; phylum Pseudomonadota; class Alphaproteobacteria; order Rhizobiales; family Xanthobacteraceae; genus VAZQ01. The sequence goes on from CAVQIP010000019.1 coordinate 79,620, forward strand.
TGACCCATGACGACAGCGATACGGAGCTCCTTCGCGCCGGTGGCGGCCGCCGCGCTCGCCGCAATTCTCGCCGGCACGACCGCCGATGCGCAGACCTATCCGACGCGACCGATTCAGGTGATCATTCCTTTTGCCGGCGGCAGCGCGAGCGACGTGGTCACGCGCATCCTGCTGGACCGTGCCGCCAAGTCGATCGGGCAGCCGTTCATCATCGAAAACCGCCCGGGCGCCGGCGGCAATACCGGCACGCTGGCGGCGGCGAGAGCGGCGCCCGACGGCTACACCTTGGTGGGGACCGGTTCCGGACCCGCGCCGCCAACAAGACGCTCTATCGCGATCTCGGCTATGACCCGCAGAAGGATTTCGAGCCGGTCGCGATGATCGCGGTGTTTCCCATCGTCATCGTGGCGAGCACCAAGCTGCCGGTGAAGACGCTTTCCGACATGATCGCCTATGCCAAGGAGCGGCCGAATGAGCTCAACTACGGCTCGGTCGGCATCGGCAGCTCGCAGCATCTGGCCGGGGACTATTTCGAGCAGGTGGTCGGGATCAAGCTCACCCACGTGCCCTATCGCAACATCGCGCAATACGCGCCCGGACTTGATCGCCGGCACGGTGCCGCTCGGCTTCCAGTGGCTGCCCAATGTGCTCGCCTCGCTCAACAGCGGCGGCGCCAAGGCGCTCGCGGTCGCGAGCAAGACGCGCATGGCGGCGCTGCCCGACGTCCCGACCACCGCCGAGGCCGGCCTGCCGAACTACCAGGCCTCCGGCTGGTTCACGATGCTGGCGCCGCGGGGCACCCCGAAGCCGATCGTCGCCAAGCTCAACCAGGAGCTCACCGCCGCGCTCTCGGATCCGGCGGTGCGCAGCCGCATGACCGAGCAGGGCGCGGAGGCCGTCATCTTCACGCCCGCCGAGCTCGGCAAGTTCATGGCCGCCGAAACCATCAAGTGGCGCGACATCATCACGACGGCAGGAATTCCTGCGATCCAATGACCGCCCGGTCGCAGCGGGCTTGCTGAAAGTCCCGCGCCGGGCGACGCGTTCGAACCACGATGGCAATTGCAGAGCGCGTCTTGATCGCGGGCGCGGGTCCGGTCGGGCTGGTAGCGGCCGCCAACCTCGTGCGCAACGGCGTGCCGGTGACGGTGTTCGAGGCCGGCGCCGATCTCAGCGAGGAGTCGCGCGCGTCGACCTTTCATCCGCCGACGCTCGACATGCTCGATCGCCTCGGGGCGGCGAAGGCGCTGATCGCGCAGGGCTTGACGGCGCCGCAGTTCCAGTACCGCAGCAAGCAGCACGGGGTGCTGGCGCAGTTCGATTTCGGCGCCATCGCCGATGCCACCGCTCACCCCTACCGGGTGCAGTGCGAGCAGTCCAAGCTCACGCGCATCCTCCACGAACAGTTGCGCCGGGAACCCGATTTCGAGCTGCAATTCGACGCCAAGGTCTTGGACGTGACCCAGCACGGTTCGGGCGTGGAGATTGCGATCGAGCGCAGGGGGCGGACCGAGACGCGGAGCGGGCGCTGGCTCATCGGTGCCGACGGCGCCCGCAGCGACGTGCGGCGCTCGCTCGGGATCGAATTTCCCGGCTTCACCTGGCCGGAGCGCTTTCTGGTCGTGAGCACGCCGTTCGATTTCCGAACCGTCATTGCCGATCTCGCCGCCGTCAGCTACGTGGCCGATCCGCAGCGCTGGCATTTCCTGCTGCAAATTCCCGGCCTGTGCCGGGTGATGTTTCCGGTCGCCGCCGACGAAAGCGACGAGCTGGCGTCGAGCGCGGAATTTGCCCAGTCGCTCATGGCCGCGGTGGTGCCGGGCATTTCGAACTACGAGGTCGCGCACCTCACGCTGTACAAGGTGCACCAGCGGGTGGCGAAGACGTTCCAGCACGGACGCGCGTTCCTGATCGGAGACGCCGCGCATATCAACAATCCCCTCGGCGGCATGGGCATGAACGGCGGCATCCACGATGCGATCAATCTGACCTCGCGCCTCATCGACGTCTGGCGCGGCCACCCAGGCCGACAGCGAGCTCGAACGCTACGACCGCCAGCGCCGGCGCGTCACCCTCGAATACATCGAGAAGCAGTCGATCCAGAACAAGCGCAACCTCGAGTCCGACGGGACCGAGTTCCGGCGCAGCCTGATGGAGATCGCCGCCGACGACCGGCGCACCTACGACTACCTGTTGCGGGTCTCCATGATCGCCAGCTTGCGCCGGGCGCAGGAGCTCGGGTGACGCGTCGCGCATCGCGGCCCGATCCCTCGTTGCGCTGCATAAATCCTAGGCTGGGCGCGCATGCAATGTGCAGCGACGCCGTTCCCGGGGTCGGGCGCCGCCGCCGGGAATCGCGGCTGATCGCACAAACCATTGAAACGGCGTCTGAAAGCAGCGGCGGCCGCGCTGGCACGCAACTTGAAACGGCGGTGTCGCCATCAACGATGATGGCGATCCGAGAGCCGCCGCCCGCCTCGATCGAGTCGAGCGCGGCGGGGCGCAGCGCGGCGCCTCCCTCCAGCACGAGGACAGGCGATGAGCGAGCCTCTCGTCGTCATTGGCAACGGCATGGCTGCGGCACGCTTCGTCGAGGAGCTGGCGAAGCGCGCGCTCGGCCGCTACGCCGTTGCGGTGATCGGCGACGAGCCGCGCCTCGCTTACAACCGGGTGCTGCTCTCGGCGCTGCTCGCGGCCGAGGTCGGCTTCTCCGACATCGAGCTCAAACCGGCGCGGTGGTGGCGCGACCGCGGCGTGACCTTGCGCTACGGCGTGCGGGCGACCAAGGTCGATCCGAGTGCGCGCACGGTGACGCTCGCAAACGGCGCGCAACTCGCCTTTTCCAAGCTTGTGTTCGCCACCGGCTCGCAGCCGGTCAAGCTGGACATCCCGGGCATGGACTTGCCGGGCGTCCTCACCTTCCGCGACATCGACGATGTCAACACCATCGCGCAGGCCGCGCGCGCGCGCGTGGTCGTGATTGGCGGCGGCCTGTTGGGCCTCGAGGCGGCGTACGGGCTGGCCAAGGCCGGCACCGAGGTCACGGTCGTCCATCTCATGGACCGGCTGATGGAGCGCCAGCTCGATGCGCGCGCGGCGCGCATGCTCGAGCACGCGGTCAAGGCCAAGGGCATCGCCGTGCGGCTCAAGGCGCAGACCGTGCGCATCCTCGGCGACCGCCGGGTCGAGGCGGTCGAGCTGCACGACGGCAGCACGCTCGCCGCCGACGCGGTCGTCGTCGCGGTCGGCATCCGGGCTAACACCGCTCTGGCGCAGGCAGCGGGATTGAAGGTCGACCGCGGCATCGTCGTCGACGACCGGCTCGAGGCGAGCGTCGCGGGCGTGCATGCGATCGGCGAATGCGCGGAGCATCGCGGCCTCTGTTACGGGCTGGTGGAGCCCGCCTACGAGCAGGCGCAGGTGCTGGCGCGGCGGCTCGCCGGCGAGAACGCCGTCTATCCCGGCAGCGTGGTCGCTGCCAATCTGAAAGTGTCCGGGGTCAACGTGTTTTCGGCCGGCGATTTCCTCGGCGCCACTGCCGGCGCCGAAGAGATCGCGCTCAGCGATCCGAGCCTCGGCCTCTACAAGAAGCTCGTCATCGCCGACGGTCGTCTCGTCGGCGCGGTGCTGTTCGGCGATACCGGCGATGGTCCCTGGTATCTCGAGCTGATCCGCGCGCGCGCGTCGGTCGAGCGCTGGCGCGAGGACCTCGCGTTCGGGCGCGAGCTCGCGACCCGCGCGGCGGCGTGAGCGGGCTCGTGGGCGCGCGGCCATGAATGCCCCCTCCCCGCGCCCGCCGACGGTGCGAACCACCTGTCCCTATTGCGGCGTGGGCTGCGGGGTGCTGGCGCAACCCGACGGCTGCGGCGGCGCGGCGATCGCGGGCGATCCCGACCATCCCGCCAATTTCGGCCGCCTCTGCTCCAAGGGCTCCGCGCTCGGCGAGACGCTCGCGCTTGCCGGCCGTCTGCTGCATCCCATGCTGCGGCGGGAGGACGGGAGCCTCGGGCGGGTTGCGTGGCCGCTCGCTCTCGACGCGGTCGCAGACGGCTTCCGACGCATCGTCGCCCGCGACGGACCCGAAGCGGTCGCGTTCTATCTCTCCGGCCAGCTGCTGACCGAGGACTACTACGTCGCCAACAAGCTGATGAAGGGTTTCATCGGCTCGGCCAATGTCGACACCAATTCGCGGCTGTGCATGGCCTCGGCGGTGGCCGGGCACAAGCGCGCCTTCGGCGCCGACGTCGTGCCCGGCACCTACGACGACCTCGACCAGGCCGATCTTCTGATCCTGGTCGGCTCGAATGCCGCTTGGTGTCATCCGGTGCTGTTCCAGCGCATGGTCAAAAACCAGCGCGAGCGCGGCGCGAAAATCGTGGTGATCGACCCGCGCCGCACCGCGACCGCGGAAGACGCCGACCTGTTTCTTCCGATCGCGCCCGGGATGGACAGTGCGCTGTTCTGCGGGCTGCTGGTGCACCTCGCCGACATGTGCGCGCTCGACTATCGCTACATCGACGCGCACACCACCGCCTTCGAGAATACGCTGGCGGGCGCGCGCGAAATCGCGCCCGACCTCGCCGCGACCGCGAGGACGACCCGGCTGCCGCCGGCCGACGTGGCGCGCTTCTTCGATCTCTTCCGTTCCATTTCCAACACCGTCACCTGCTTTTCGCAGGGGGTGAACCAGTCGGCGCAAGGCACCGACAAGGTCAACGCCATCATCAACTGCCATCTCGCGACCGGTCGCATCGGCCGGCGCGGCCAAGGACCGTTCTCGTTGACCGGCCAGCCCAATGCCATGGGCGGGCGCGAGGTCGGCGGCCTCGCCAACCAGCTCGCCGCCCACATGGCATTCGCGCCGCAGGACGTCGACCGCCTGCGCCGGTTCTGGCAGGCGCCGCGCATCGCCATGCGCGAAGGCCTCAAGGCGGTGCCCATGTTCGAGGCGATCGCGCGCGGAAGAATCAAGGCGCTGTGGGTGATGGCGACCAATCCCGCGGTCTCGCTGCCGCGCGCGAGCCGCGTGCGCGACGCGCTCGGCAAGCTCGAGCTGTTCGTGCTGTCCGAGAACGTGCGCACCAACGACACGGTCGATGCCGGCGCGCACGTTCTCCTGCCCGCCGCCGCCTGGGGCGAGAAGGACGGCACGGTGACCAATTCCGAGCGGCGCATCTCGCGCCAGCGGGCGTTCCTGCCGGCGCCGGGCGAAGCCAAGCCGGACTGGTGGATGGTGACCGAGGTCGCCCGACGCATGGGATTCGCCGCCGCCTTTCCCTATCGCTCCGCCGCCGACGTCTTCCGCGAGCACGCCGCGCTGTCCGCGTTCGAGAACGGCGGGCAGCGCGCTTTCGACATCGGCGCTTTGGCGAGCGTCAGCGACGGCGGCTTCGACGCCCTCGATCCCGTGCAATGGCCGCTGCATCCGGGCGAGCCGGCGCAACAGCGCGAACAGGACCGGCGGTTCTTCATGCATGGCGGCTTCTACACGCCGGACCGCAAGGCGCGCTTCGTCGCCCCCGCGCGGCCTGCGGCCGCCACGCCGACCAGCAAGGCGTTCCCGCTGCGCCTCAACACCGGTCGTGTGCGCGACCAGTGGCACACCATGACGCGTTCCGGGTTGAGTCCGCGGCTGGGCGCGCATTCGCCCGCGCCGTTCGTCGAGGTGCATCCGGCCGATGCCAGGGCGGCGAAGCTCGTCGACGGCGGCTTCGCCAGGATCGCGACCCGCGACGGCGCGTGCGTGCTCAAGGTCGCCGTCAGCGACCGGCAGCAGCGCGGCTCCTTGTTCGTGCCCATTCATTGGAGCGACGCGACCGCATCGGCCGCGCGCATCGGCGACCTGGTGATGGCCGAGACCGACCGCTATTCCGGCCAGCCCGACGCCAAGGCGACGCCGGCCTCGATCGCGCCGGTGGCGTTCGCGTTCCGGGGATTTGCCTTGACGCGGCGGCCCCTCCATCTCCCGCACGGCACCTGGTGGGTGCGCGTGGCGGTCGCCAATGGACACGGCCTGCTGCTCGCGACCGACGACGGCGCCGAGATCTGGCGCGCCCGCGCGCGGCAGCTGTTCGCCGACGGCGCCGAGCTCGCCGAATATGCCGACGAGCGACGCGGCGTCTACCGCGCGGCTGCGTTCGTCGCGGGCCGCCTCGCCGGCTGCCTGTTCATCGGCACCGCCGCCACGGCGCCGCCATGGGACGCGGTCAAGGCACTGTTCGAAGCGGACACGCTGGACGAGACGCGGCGGCGCGTGCTGCTGTCGGGCCGCTCGGCCGACGGGCTGGCGAGCGCCGGGCCGATCGTCTGCGCCTGCTTCGGCGTCGGCCTCGCCGCCATCCGCGCCGCGATCGCGGCGGGCACCGCCACCAGCGTCGACGGCATCGGCGCGGCGCTGCGCGCCGGCACCAATTGCGGCTCCTGCCTGCCGGAGCTCAAGCGCATCGTGGCGGATGAGGCGGCCGCGGCGGCACCTGCCGCGACGTCATCGCAAGCTACGCGCCTCACTCGCCAGCGGGCGCGCGAGAAGGCGCCGATTTCATAAGCTCGGGTTGTTGGATGGGTGGAGCGCAGCGAAACCCGTCGCCTTCCGCCGAACACGCGGCGTCGGTCGCGCAAGGTTGTGCCGCATTCACCTGCGCTATGCGGGGCCGGTCTTCCGGACGCGGTGAATGAGCGCCTGGATCCGCTCGTGCAGCTCGGGGACCACGGGCAATCCGCCGACGGAATCGGCCTGCTGCAAGAGGGATTTGCGAACTTCCTCCGGCAGATTCGACCATTGCAGCACGACGGCCGCGCCGAGATACTCGAGCGCCGTTTTGTCGCCCTCGTGCAAAGTGAGGCTCTGAGCTTTCATGTCGGGCATGTGCCGCTCCTGCTCTGCCGTCAATATATGGCATCGGATGGCGGGCGTGCAGGCCGGCTGCGCTGTTTTCAGCGCGGTGAGCGATTCTTCAGAGGCGTCCAGTTTTGCCTCTACGGAGCGCGGCAACCAAAAATGCGCCAGCGAAAATACCAGCCTGCACGATAAGCTGGATCAAAATCTGACTCTCCGAGGTCTGTATGGCAGCGGAGGGATCGAAAGATGACTGTACCCATGCGATATAGCGATTCCAATTTATTAGCACCAAAACGTAACCCAGCGCAATTGCCACGCCTGAAAACCAAAGGTCCACAGGCGCTTCACGGACATGCAAGCCGACAGCACTAAGTATCTCTCTTTCCTCGGAGTAAACTCCGGATCCTCCTTGTCCACCGGGAAAGCATATCCTGTCAGGATTTCTGCCAAGAAAAAGACCGCGCTTCGCCAAGAAGGCAGTAACAGGGATAGCAAGGAAGTATCCTAAACTAAATAACGCCACGATCCCCATAGTGCTGGTAGATACCTTCTCCGAAACGAAATTTGCGACTACCTCCGTCGGCATCTGAATTCCGAACGATCCCAGAAACTCGATCAG
>CAVQIP010000020.1:0-47700 GCA_963712565.1 uncultured Alphaproteobacteria bacterium
TTTTAAGTCTGCTGTGTCTACCGTTCCACCACGCGGCCCGCATACGCGTTGTAACACCGGTTGTGTGGCAGTCGGAAGCAGCTGAGTGCGCATGCCGCGCAACGTGAAGCGTTACGCAACGCGCGCGCTTCACAGCCGGCACTGTTCCGATCTGACTGGGCGTCCGCGCGCAACAAGCCCCACCACATCCAGCGCCGGTGGTTATGGGTCCCCGCTTGCGCGGGGACGACAGCCTACGAACTGGTTGAGCGGACTCGGCTCAATCCTTGAGCGCGTGGCCCCAGACGCTCTCCCAGTCCTTGCCGCCGAGGTCGGTGACGCGGCCGTCGCGCTCGTGGAACTTGTTCGGGATCTGGAACATCGCGAGCATCAGCCCGCCCTCGGGCGTCCAGGCGACGTGGCGGCTGCCGGCCTCGCGCCAGACGAACTCGCCGGGCTTGACCTCGAGCCCGGCGGCGGGGCCTTCCTTGTCCACCAGCTGGCCTTCGAGCACGTAGGTCTGCTCGATCTTCACGTGCTCGTGGTCGGGCAGCACCGCGCCGGGCGCAAAGCGCATCAGCGCGGTGACGAGCCCGGTCTGCGGCTCGAACAGCAGCGTCTTCACCTCGCAGCCGGGAAAGCGCGTCTTCTGCCATTCCATGTTGGCGGGACGCACGACGTGGGAATGCTGGTCGGCGGTTGTTTGCGCCTTCGGCGTGACGGCATCCATGGCAAATCCTCCTCGATTGGCGATGGCGGAACGCATGCCGCCGATCATAGCGCAGGGCAGCGTCGTCGCGCCGCTACAATTCGCCGTCGCGGATCGGCGGCTGGAACGCGAGCCCGGTGTCCCAGGGAAAGTAGATCCAGGTGTCCTGCGACACCTCGGTGATGAAGGTGTCGACCATGGGCCGCCCCATGGGCTTGGCATAGACGGTGGCGAAATGCGCCTCGGGCAGGATGTCGCGCACCACCTTGGCGGTCCTGCCGGTATCGACGAGGTCGTCGACGATCAGCACGCCCTTGCCGCGGCCGCCGCCGATGCCGACGATGCTGCGCGCCACGTCCTTGAGCACCTTGAGCTCGCCCTGGGTGACGTGGTTGTAGCTCGCCACGCACACCGTCTCGATCAGCCGGATGCCGAGCTCGCGCGCGACGATGGCGGCGGGCACCAGGCCGCCGCGGGTGACGCAGACGATCGCCTCGAACGGGCCGGCGCCGGCGAGCCGCCAGGCGAGCGCGCGGGCGTCGCGGTGGAACTGGTCCCACGACACCGGAAACGCCTTCTGCGGTTGCGGTTGCGCTGGCGGTTGCGGTTGCGGCTGTTGCAGCGGTTGCGCCATGGACTCCCATTGCCGGCTGGAGAGGCCCGCGCGTTCTACCTCATATCGAGGACAAAATCGAACCTGCGCGGCGAGCCCGTCGCCGGCGTCGGCCATCCGCATCACCAGCTCGCGGCGGAACAGGCCGTCGCGGCGGTTGGCCGGCTCGTCGGGGAAATAGAGCTGGGTGGTGAGCACACCCTGCTGCGGCGCCTGCACCTTGACGTGGTAGTGGCGCGTGCGGCCGGTATAGAGCGCCGGCAGGATGGTGCGGAAGCGATAGCGGCCGTCGGCATCGGTGAACAGGTGGCCGCGATAGCGGAAGCCGGCATTGTCGTACTCGCCGCGCTCGTCGGCGTGCCAGAGATCGACCAGGGCCCCGGTCACCGGCCGGCAGGAGCGGGTAAGAACCTGCCCTGCGATCTCGACCCGGCGCGCCTTGCTGGCGGGCTCGACCAGATCGGCGCGCTGCGGCGAGCTCGGCTTGAAATAGGGACCCTCGGTCTGGCGGGCGGTCGGCTCGTCGCCGTCGTGGCATTGCGGCGTCGCCGGCAGCGGCGCGGCCGAGGCGTCGTCGAGGACAAATCCGGCGACCACGAGCGCGCTCGCGGCGAGCAATTTGCGGCGGTCGAGATCAAACTCGCTGGGCATGACGGCCTCCTCTGACAGGTTCGAACATCCAATCTCGTCGATTGTCCTAGGGTTGTGGTGGCGGAATGCGGCCGAGCACCCGCAGCTTCGACGCGTTCGCAGCCTCGGCTTCGACCACCACCACGCCGCCCTCCTCCGGCATGATGCCGGTCAACGGCAGGATGTTGGCGCCATGGGTCACCACCACCAGAGTGCCGGGGCCGCTCCAGGCCGCGACGATCGCGCGCGCCCCCGCGGTCAACTCGTCGACGCGGTCGCGCAGCGTGAAGGCGTTGTTGAAGGTGGCGGCAAGCTCGGCCGGGCCAAGATCCATCAACGCTGCGGTCTCGCGGCAGCGGCACCATTGCGAGCTCAGCACCTTGCCGACGGATACGCGTTCGGCGCGAAACTTTTCGCCCAGCCGGCGGGCCTCGCGGCGGCCCTTGTCGGTGAGATTGCGCTGGGTCGCGCAATCGTCGAGCCGGAAGCCCGCTGGATCGCCGGCGCCGCCTGCGGTCGCGGCGTGGCGCACGAGCGCGACCTGGCCGCCGGCGCGCAAGGCCACCCACACTGGCGCGGCGTCTTCCGCCGCGGCGGCGGACGAGACGCATACGACGATGAGCATGGTGGGCAGGACGCGCATCGGCACTGCCGCCTTGAAAGCCCGCCCCCTCCACATCTTAGCCGCGATCGGATCCCGCCGGGATCACGACCGCGTCAGTACGCGACGTCGCCCCGGCAGGCGACCCGGCGCAATGCTCGGGGTGATCAGCCCCCGCTCGACTGGGCGCCGCGCACCCGCACCAGCATCTCCTCCACCGCGCGCGTGGCGCGGGCGAGCTTTTGCGCGTCGCGGGCGCGCAGCACCACGTTGGTATTGGGTCCGTGCTGCGGGTCGAAGAACGGATAGCTGCCGATCGCGACCTCGGGATTGGCCTTGGCGATCTCGCCGAGCTGGGTGCCGATGTCGCCTTCGCGCGCGTTCGCGCGCACGGTCTCCGACAGCATGCGGATGCCGGTCCTGAGCTTGGGCGCGACCTCGTCGAGCATGGCCTGCATGATCGAGGGCACGCCGGCCATGACGATGACGTTGCCGATCCAGATGCCGGGCGCGCCCGACACCTTGTTGACCACGAGATCGGCGCCCTTGGGAATGCGCGTCATGCGCAGGCGCGCGTCGTTCATCTCGGTTCCGGTCGCGCGCAGACGCTCCTGCATGATGGCGAGCGCGCGCGGATCGACGTCGATCGACACGCCGAACGCCTTGGCCACGCAGTCGGCGGTGATGTCGTCGTGGGTCGGCCCGATGCCGCCGGTGGTGAAGACGTAGGTGTAGCGGTGGCGCAGCGCGTTGAGCGCGTCGACGATCGCCGCCTCCTCGTCGCCGACCACGCGGACCTCCTTGAGGTCGATGCCGACCGCGGTCAGATACTCCGCGATATAGCCGATGTTCTTGTCCTTGGTGCGGCCGGACAGGATTTCGTCGCCGATCACCAGCAGCGCGGCGGTGACGAGCTCTTTGGGCACAGACGGATTTGAATTTGCCATGACGTCCCGATGCTGTCGGCCCGCAGCGGCGGGCCGCCCCTACCCTGCCATTGTGGGTTATGATGCATCAAGTCAGCCGCCGGAACCTCGCGTGCCCGGCCGAGCGAGACCCCATCAAGTCGTGCCCCCGTCCGGGGCAGGCGCGGAGGAAGCCCAGATGCCCGCACCGGCGCCGCTGCGCCCGATCGCCTATGCGAGCCCGAAAATCGTCTGCGAGCGCAGCGCCGACGGCAGCCTGCGCTATCGCTCGACCGAGGCGCTGGCGCCGCACGATCCAAGCCTGGCGCGCCTGTTCCGTGCGGCGGTCGAGCGCAATCCGAGTGGCCTGTTTTTGGCCGAGCGCGCCGCCGACGGCGGCTGGCGCAAGCTCAGCTACGAGACGGCGCGGCGGCAGGTCGACGCGCTGGCGCAGGGCCTGATCGAACGCGGCCTCTCGGCCGAGCGGCCGGTGGTGATCCTTTCCGGCAACGGCATCGACCACGCGCTGCTCACGCTCGCCGGCCACGCCGCCGGCGTTCCGGTGGCGCCGATCTCGGTCGCCTATTCGCTGCAGAGCCAGGACCATGCCAAGCTCAGGCACATCGCCGGCCTGCTCACGCCCGGCCTGGTGTTCGTCGCCGACACGGCGCCGTTCGCCAAGGCGCTCGCCGCGCTCGACCTGAGCAAGGCCGAACTGCTGGCGAGCCGCAACGGCGCGAACCTCGACAAGGTCACGGCCTTCGACCGCATGGCCCAGAGCCGCCCGGGGCCGGCATTGGAGCAGGCCGTTGCGGCGACCGGCGCCGATACCATCGCCAAGATCCTGTTCACGTCCGGCTCCACCGGCCTGCCCAAGGGCGTCATCAACACCCACGGCATGCTCACGGCGAACCAGCAGCAGCTGGCGCAGATCTGGCCGTTCCTCGCCGAGGCGCCGCTGGTGCTGCTCGATTGGCTGCCGTGGAACCACACCTTCGGCGCCAACCACAATTTCAATCTGGCGCTGCGCCATGCCGGCGCGCTCCATATCGACGGCGGCCGGCCGGTGGGAGGCCTCATCGAACAGACCGTGCGCAATCTCGGCGAGGTCTCGCCCACCATCTACTTCAACGTGCCGGCCGGCTACGCGGCGCTGCTGCCGTTCCTCGAGCGCGAGGAGGCGCTGGCGCGCGCGTTTTTCGGCAAGCTGCGCCTGCTGTTCTATGCCGGCGCCGCGCTGCCGCAGGACCTGTGGGAACGGCTCGAAGCGGTGGCGCTGCGCGCCACCGGGGTGCGCGTGCCGATGACCTCGTCATGGGGCACGACCGAGACCTCGCCGCTGTCGACCGCCGCGCATTTCATCATCGAGCGCGCCGGCCCGATCGGCGTGCCGGTGCCCGGCGTCGAGCTCAAGCTCGTGGCGGCCGCCGACAAGCTCGAGGTGCGGGTGCGCGGACCGCACGTGACGCCGGGCTATTGGAAGCGGCCCGATCTCACGCGTGCGGCGTTCGACGAGGACGGCTTCTACAAGCCCGGCGACGCGGTGCGCTTCGCCGATCCGAACGAGCCGGCCAAGGGCATCGTGTTCGACGGACGCCTGGCCGAGGACTTCAAGCTCACCACCGGCACCTGGGTGGCCGTGGGCGCGCTTCGGGTCGGCGCGCTCGCCGCCGCCTCGCCGGCGCTGCAGGACGCCGTCATCGCCGGCGAGAACCGCCACGCCATCGGCATGCTCGCCTGGCTCAACGCCGCCGGCTGCCACAAGCTCATCGGCTGCGAGGCTCCGCTCGCCGAGCTCGCGCGCCATCCCGCCGTGCGCGAGCATGTCGGGCGCGCCCTGGCGCGATGGAACGCCGAGCATCGCGGCTCGTCGGAGCGGATCGCGCGGGTGCTGCTGCTGCCGGATACGCCGTCGATCGACGCCAACGAGATCACCGACAAGGGCTACATCAATCAGCGGCTCGCGCTCGAGCGGCGCAAGGCCGACGTGGAGCGCCTGTTCGCGGCCGCGCCGGATGCCGACGTGCTGGTGATCGACGTCGATTCCATGAGAGGCAGAGGAGACGCCGCGTGATCGAGGCGCTCCCCCTCCCCGCAACGGCCGGTGCGACGATGACCCGCGTCGCCGGTGAGCGTCTTTGCGATTCTCCAATGATGACGGTAATCCTTGTCCGGTGTGACGGAGGAGGCGTGCGATGAGCGACCGGCTGACCAAGATCCTGGTTGTCGTGCTTCTGGTCGTCGTGGGCATCTATTTCGCGCAACCTTATCTCGACCGGCTGTTGTTTTCGGCCTCGACGCCGCGCACGGTCGAGCCGCGCGGAAGCCTGTCCGACATCGAACGCACGACGATCGAAATCTTCGAGCGCATCTCTCCCTCGGTGGTGCAAGTGGTGGGGCGTGCCGGCGCGCTCGAGGCGTCGCCGACCGAGGGCGAGAACGGTCCGGCGCAGTCGGGAACGGGTTTCATCTGGGACGCCGCCGGCCACGTCGTCACCAACGACCACGTGGTCGAGGGCACCTCCGGCCTCGCCGTCCGGCTCGCATCCGGTCAAGTGCTGCGGGCGCAAATCGTCGGCACGGCGCCGAACTACGACCTCGCCGTGATTCGCGTGGACAACACCCGATCATTGCCGCCGCCGGTTCCGATCGGCACGTCCGATGATCTCAAGGTCGGGCAATGGGTGTTTGCCATCGGCAACCCGTTCGGGCTCGATCAAACCTTGACCACCGGCATCATCAGCGCGCTCAAGCGCCGGCTGCCGACCAGCGGCGGCCGCGAGATCACCAACGTGATCCAGACCGATGCCGCCATCAATCCCGGCAATTCCGGAGGCCCGCTGCTCGATTCGGCGGGACGGGTGATCGGCGTCAACACGGCAATTCTCTCGCCGTCCGGGACCAGCGCCGGCATCGGCTTCGCCATCCCGATCGATTCCGTCAACCGCGTCGTTCCCGAGCTCATCAGCAGAGGCTCGGTGCCGACGCCGGGCATCGGCATCGTCGCCGCCAACGAGGCGGCGGCGACGCGGGCGGGCGTGAGCGGCGTCGTCATTCTCAAAACCGTGGCCGGCTCGCCGGCTGAGCGCGCCGGCCTGCGCGGCATGGACCCGAACACCGGCAGGCCCGGCGACGTAATCGTCGGAGTGAACGGCAAACCGGTGCGCCAGCTGGCGGACCTGACGCAGGAACTCGAGCGGGTCGGGGTGGGAAAGCGGGTAGCGCTGGCGGTGCAGCGCGACGGCCGCGAGACCTCGGTCGAGGTGGAGGTGACGGATATCGGCCACCGCGGATGACGGCGGCGCAGAGGGCGCTCGCCTCCCTGGGGCATCATTTTCGGAATCGACGCTGCGCCGATTTCCCGCTACTGACTGACGCGCTGTCAGCCGCCGCCTCCCGAGACAGCAAATCCCGAGAACCGCGCCAATTGCGAGCACAGGAACCCAAGCCGTGATCGATCTCTATACCTGGACGACCCCCAACGGCCGCAAAGCTTCGATAATGCTGGAGGAGCTGGGGCTGCCCTACACCGCGCACCCGGTCGACATCGGCAAGGACGAGCAGTTCAAGCCGGAGTTCTTGAAGATCAGCCCGAACAATCGCATCCCCGCCATCGTCGACCGCGACACCGGCATGAGCCTGATGGAATCGGCCGCGATCATGATCTATCTCGCGGACAAGACCGGAAAGCTCATGCCGAAAGCGGGCGAGCCGCGCTACCGCGTGCTCGAGTGGCTGATGTGGCAGATGGGCGGCCCCGGCCCCATGTTCGGGCAGGTCCACCACTTCGTGAAATACAACAAGGGCAAGGCGCCCTACGCCGAGGAACGCTTCCTCAAGGAGGCGCGGCGGCTCTACGGCGTGCTCGATCGCCGGCTGGCCGAGCGCCAATTCGTCGCCGACGACTATTCCATCGCCGACATCGCCATCTGGCCGTGGGTCTCGCGCTACGAGTGGCAGACGATCGATCTCAACGAGTTTCCCAATGTGAAGCGGTGGTACACGACCATCGCCAAGCGGCCGGCGGTGCAGAAGGGCTACAAAGTACCGAAGGACGTTGGCGAGGTCCCGATACCGGCTTGACGAGCTACCATCATGACGTTGCGTTCGTTGCTTTCGTGCTGCGCCGCGCTGCTGCTGGGTTGGACGCAAGCCGCCGCCGCGCAGGAGACGATCGATCGTCCGGTGACCATCTACGTGGCCGGCACGGCGGGCGGCGGCATCGATCTTTATGCCCGCCTGGTCGGCCGCCACATCGGCCGTCATATCCCGGGCAAGCCGACCGTGACCGTCCAGCTGATGCCGGGCGCGGGCGGCATCCGGGCGGCCAATTATCTTGCCGAGCAGGCGCCGCGCGACGGCACGGCGATGACGACTTTCGCCGGCGGCCCGATCCTCGAGCCGCTGATCGGCGCGCGCAATCCCGGCTACGACATGAGCTCGTTCACCTGGATCGGTGCCGTCACCAAGGATATCGGCCTCTGCATCGCGTGGGGGGCGACGCCCTTCAAGACGATCGACGACGTGAAGCAGCAGCAGATGGTCGTCGCCGGCACCGGAGCGGGCTCGGAAACCGACACCTGGCCGATCGTGCTGAATGCGGTGCTCGGCACCAAGTTCAAGCTGGTCACGGGCTATGTGGGCAGTCAGGAAACGATCCTGGCGATCGAACGGGGCGAGGCGCACGGCCGTTGCGTGTTCAGCCTTTCCGCGCTCAAGGTGGCCAAGCCGGACTGGCTGCGCGACAAGAAGATCAACGTGCTCGTTGTCACCGCGCTCGAAAAGTCGCCCGACTTTCCCGGGGTGCCGGCGGTGGTCGATCTCGTGAGCACGACCGCGGATCGCCAGCTGCTCGAGCTCATGGTCGGACCCGGAGCCATGGCGCGGCCGTTCGTGGCGCCGCCGGGACTTCCCGCCGGCAAGGCCGCGCTCCTGCGGCGCGCGTTCGACGCCACCATGCAGGACCCGGAATTCCGCGCCGAGGCGGGGCGGATCCAGGCCGACCTTGCGCCGATGGCGGGCGAGGAGGTGCAAAAACTGGTCGAGCGCATCTACGCCACGCCGCGGCCGGTGATCGAGCGGGTCAAGAAGCTGTTGGCCCCCTAGAGCGGGATGACTTTTCTTCGAGTCGTCATCCCCGCTCTAGCTGTACTCTTGGCGCATGATCTTTTTCCGAAAACCGGTGCCCACTTTTCGGGATCATGCGCTAGAACGCCCTTCGCGTGTTCAACCGCCGCCCAAAACCTGGGCATGGAGCCGCCGATCGGAGCTGCACAGCGCGGTCGAATACCCCTTGGGTTGGCGCAGGGCTTGCAGCTAGGATCGCATCGCGTGCGGTTGCGTGAGTAGCGCGGGCGCGCGCCCGGGGCACCCGATGGCGGTCGCGTTCGATGAGATGAAGGGCACCGACGGAACGCTGCGTCCCGCCTATGGCGAGTTGTCTCGCTGGCTCGCCGAGGTGCCGCCCGACGTCCTCGATTACCGACGGCGCGAGGCCGAGCTCCTGTTCCGCCGCATCGGCATCACCTTCGCCGTCTATGGCGAAGCCGACGCGCAGGAGCGGCTCATCCCCTTCGACGTGCTGCCGCGCATTCTTGCCGCCGCCGAGTGGGACATCCTGCGCGCGGGACTCGAGCAGCGCGTCAAAACCATCAACCACTTTCTCCGCGACGTCTATACCCGGCGCGAAATTCTCAAAGCCGGCATCGTGCCCGAGGATCTGGTGTTCCAGAACCCGGTGTTTCGCCCGGAGATGAACGGACAGAAGGTGCCGCACGACATCTACGTGCATATCGGCGGCATCGACATCGTGCGGGTCGATCCCGAGACCTTCTACGTGCTCGAGGACAATGCGCGCACGCCCTCCGGCGTCTCCTACATGCTGGAAAACCGGGAAATCATGCTGCGGCTGTTTCCAGAACTGTTCGCGCGCCACCGCGTGGCGCCGGTGGAGAACTATCCCGACGAGTTGCTGGCGACGTTGAAATCGGTGGCGCCTGCGACCGCCAGCGCCGACCCGACGGTCGTGCTGCTCACGCCCGGCGTCTACAACTCGGCCTATTACGAGCACTCGTTCCTCGCCGACAAGCTCGGCGTCGAGCTGGTCGAGGGCCGCGACCTGTTCGTGAAGGACGACCTGGTTTTCATGCGCACGACGCAGGGACCCAAGCGCGTCGACGTGATCTACCGGCGCATCGACGACGATTTCCTCGATCCACTGGCGTTTCGGCCGGATTCCGCGCTCGGGGTGCCGGGTCTGATGTCGGTCTATCAAGCCGGCAACGTCACCCTGGCGAACGCGGTCGGCACCGGCATCGCCGATGACAAGGCGGTTTACAGCTACATGCCCGAAATCATGAAGTTCTATCTCGGCGAGGAGCCGATCCTGAAGAACGTGCCGACCTGGCGCTGCCGCGACGCCGAGCACCTGAGCTACGTGCTCGATCATCTCGAGGAGCTCGTGGTGAAGGAGGTGCACGGCTCGGGCGGCTACGGCATGCTGATCGCCCCGCAGGCCGACAAGGCGACGATCGCGGGGTTCCGCGCCAAGCTCAAATCGAATCCGCGCAACTTCATCGCGCAGCCGACGCTCGCGCTCTCGACCTGCCCGACCTGTGTCGAGGAGGGCGTGGCGCCGCGTCACGTCGATCTGCGTCCGTTCGTGCTCACCGGACGCGACCGCATCCGCATCGTCCCCGGCGGACTCACCCGGGTGGCGCTGAGGAAGGGATCGCTCGTGGTCAATTCCAGCCAGGGCGGCGGCACCAAGGACACGTGGGTGTTGGACCGATGATCGTCGCTTTTCCAGAGCACGTTCCGTTGGGATTGATGCACAACAGTGCGGCGCAAGCTGCAGCGGCACCGTAACATGCTCTCGCGCACCGCCGATAACCTCTACTGGCTCGCGCGTTACGTGGAGCGCGCGGAGTACCTCGCGCGCATCCTGGAGGTGACGCAGCGCCTCACCACGCTGCCGCTCGCCTATGTCGGATCGTCCAACGAATGGGAATCGGCGGTCGCGACCGCGGGCTGCGCCCGCGCCTTTGCCGCTGCCTATCCGGAAGCGAACGAAGAGGCGGTCACCGATTTTCTCTGCTTCTCCACCGCCAATCCCTCCTCCATCCGCAATTGCTTCGAGATCGCGCGCACCAATGCGCGCGCCGTGCGCACCGCGCTCACGGTCGAGATGTGGGACGCCATCAATGGCACCTGGCTCGAGCTCAAGCGCTTCGGCAACGGCCCAACCTCGCGCGAGGAGTTCATGCGCTTCCTGCGCTGGGTGCAGGAATCCTCGTTGCGCTTCGACGGCTCGGCCTACCGCACCATGCTGCGCAACGACGCCTACTGGTTCTCCCGCCTCGGCGTCTTTATGGAACGCGCCGACAACACGGCGCGCATCCTCGACGTGAAGTATCACATGCTGTTGCCGGCGCACGAACGGGTCGGCGGACCGCTCGACTATTTCCAGTGGTCGGCGATCCTGCGCTCGGTTTCGGCGCTCACCGCCTACCACTGGGTCTACCGCGAAAGCGTGAAGCCTTGGCTGATCGCCGACCTCCTGATCCTGCGCGATGAAATGCCGCGGTCGCTCGCCAGCTGCTACGAGAACCTCGTGGTCTACCTCGACCATATCGCCCGCGCCTATGGCCGCCAGGGGCCGGCCCAGCGTCAGGCGCGCACCCTGCGCGCTCGGCTCGAGAACAGCCGCATGGAAGAGATCTTCCAGCAGGGCATGCACGAATTCATCGGCGACTTCATCGAGAGCAACAACCGCCTGGGCGCCGCCATCACCGAGCAATATCTCATGTAGCGGACGGCGCAGGACGGACGCGAGCAAACGGACCGAGTTGCCTCGATGCTGGGCGCCATGCTCTGTTCCGCCGTCCGTCCTCCGTTTGCTGGCACCGGCTCATGCGCATCCGCATCTCGCACCTGACCAGCTACCGCTACCAGACGCCGGCGACGAGCGTGATCCAGATGTTGCGGCTGACCCCGCGCAACCACGAGGGCCAATACGTGACCCGCTGGCGGATCGACGTCTCCACGGATTGCCGGCTCGACCAGCACGAGGACGCCTTCGGCAACATCACCCACGTATTCACCGCCGAGGGCCCCTTCAGCGAGCTCGCGGTGACGGTGGAGGGAGAGGTCGAGACGCGCGATACCCAAGGGATCGTGCGCGGCGTGGTGGAGCGTTTCCCGCCGGGCTTCTATCTGCGCGCGACGACGCTTACCGACGCAGATGCCTATATTGCCGCTTTTGCAGCCGCCAGCCGCGACGCAGGCGGCGGCAACGTCCTCAATATCCTGCATCTCATGCTCGAGCGCCTGCACGATGATATGATTTACGACATCGACCCCACCCACGCTGCCACCACGGCGGCGGAAGCCTTCGCGCTCAAGCGCGGCGTTTGTCAGGACCTAGCCCATGTCTTCATTGCGGCCGCCCGCAGCGTCGGCATCCCCGCGCGTTATATCGGCGGCTATTTCCGCCGCGACGACGGGGTGAGCGAGCAGGAAGCCGGCCACGCCTGGGCCGAGGCCTTCGTGCCCGAACTGGGCTGGGTGGCTTTCGACGCGGCGAACGGATTCTGTGCCACCGACGCCCATGTGCGCGTCGCCGTCGGGCTCGATTATCTCGGCGCCGCGCCCCTGCGCGGAACGCGTTACGGCGGGGCGGGCGAGGCGCTCGCGGTCAAAGTCCGCATCGAGCAGGCGGCGCAGCAGGCGCAGAATTGAGGCAGCGTTGCCGGTCTGCCGCCGGGATCGGTATATAGAGGCTGGTTTGCAGGGGGTAACTCGAACGTCATGACCTATTGCTGTGGCATCCTGGTCCGCGACGGCCTGGTAATGTTCGCCGACACCCGCACCAATGCCGGCGTCGACAACATTGCGACCTTCCGCAAGCTGCATGTCCTGATCCAGCCCGGCCAGCGAATCATGGCGATCGCCACGGCCGGCAATCTGTCGATCAGCCAGTCGGTGGTCAGTATCCTGCGCGAAGGCTGGGAAAATCCCGACACCGGCGAGACCGAAACGCTGATGAACGCGCCTACCCTGTTTCAGGCGGCGCAGCGCGTCGGCCGCACCGTCCGTCAGCTCTACGACCTCGAGGGCAAGGCGCTCGAAGCCTCCGATGTGAAATTCGACGTCTCATTCCTGCTGGGCGGCCAGATCAAGGGCGAGCGGCCGCGGCTGTTCATGCTTTACGCCGCCGGCAATTTCATCGAATGCACGCAAGACACCCCCTATCTGCAGATCGGCGAGCACAAATACGGCAAGCCGGTGCTCGATCGCGCCATCACCTATGACATCGACCTCTACGACGCGCTCAAGGTCGGCCTGGTCTCGGTCAATTCCACCATGCGCTCCAATCTCAGCGTCGGACTGCCGATCGATGTCCTCATTGCGCGGCGCGATGCCTGCGATGCCGAGCTCAATTTTCGGATCGAACCGGGAGAACCCTATTTTCACGACCTGCGCGAACGCTGGTCGGCGGCGCTGCGGGCCGCGCATGCCGGCATTCCGCGCCCTCCCTACAAGAACATTCGCTGAGCGCTCGGCGGAATTGCCGGCGGCGAACATCCCCGGCCATCGCTCGGTCGCTCGCGTCTCAGCGATGATGGGACCGTGTCACGCCTGGCGGCCATCGACCTGACGGTCGGCAGGCGTGAGGCGCTGGCTGTCGGTTTTGTGGCGAGGATCATCGTAAAGGAAATGAGGACGCGCGCGGCTGGACGCGCTGTTACCCGTCCGACCAGGTCCACACGGCCGTGTAGGGCAATTTCAGCGGATCGGGGACATCGGGTGCCGGCGGGCATTCCCAGACTTCCGTCGAAAATCCCAGCACCTCGGTGCAAAAGACGCTCATGCAGACCTCGGACAGAAGATATTCGCGCTCGTAGTCGCGCTCACGATCCGGTGCGCTGCCCAAGCCGAAGCGCTTGACGCGCCGGTCCACGAATTCCTCGATGGCGGCGCCGAGCACAGAGTCGGCCAAGACTTCGCTGCGCAGGCGCTGGGCGAATTCCGCAAATTGCGCCATCTCCGCGATCTCGTCCCAATAGGCGACGCGGCCGCGCGTGTGCGCGCCGAATTTGTGTGAGGCGCGTTTGATCAGATTGAAGATCTCCCTGGCCTCGCGGCGCGCCTTCTCGAATGCCCCGCCGATCGTCCAATGCCGGCCGCTCATCAGGCGGTCGAGCACGAGCAGACGGTCGGCCACGACGATCAGGTGGTCGTGACGGCTGAGCTCATATTTTTCGAACAGAGCCGCGACGCCGGCATTGGTGCGGTACCTGGTATGGGGATAAAGGCATACCGGAACGAAGTATCGCGCTGCCGATGTCATCGAGATAGCTTTCAATTTCGTCGCGGCGTCAGGGGACTTGATTGGGTGTCGGCGTTCGAATGGCGCGGGAGATCTGGATAGAGGCGGGCCTTGGTTCGGACGAGGTCGGACTAGCGAACCGGTCTTCGATACGGGCCCTGCTCGCAGGTCATTGGAGACTGGCTCCCAAGCGCACCTGAGCGGTGAACTCGGCCGCACCGGAGAACCGTTCCGCGTATCCTTCGTAGATCAGCGAATCGCCGTAGGCCGAAATCAGGCCGAAAGCGCCGGCCTTGCGACGGATCTCCTCCTTTCCGGTCGTCCACTTCACCGCCGTCCCCTCGGGAAACTGCTGCCATTCGCCCTGACACAGGGCCTGCGACGGACCGGTGCCCGCGCCATCTGTCGACAGCAAGGCGGCATGGCCGGCGGGATCAAAGAACATGGAGAAGACGGGCCCCTGCCGCGTGACCGCCGCCACGTGCTTGCCCGCCAAACACCGACTTCCCAGCGTATAGAATTCGGATACCTGGATGCTGACGCACAACACCGAAGCAATGAGTTCGATCTGAATCGCAATGAACAGGATCACTTCGATGCCGGCAGCATGAACCTTGCTATCGATGACGAGTGACCTTGCTCTCGCAAAGCTTTCAATGCCCTCGGGAATGATTATGGGCGGCGGTTTTTTCAAGGCTCGGTGGACCATTGCCGCGCCGCCGACCGAGCACGCGCCACCTTTTCCATCCACCGGTGCGCTCGCCACGCGTCGCCGAGTCCGTGCCATTGCAGGCTATAGCGGCGGGCTTTCTGCGAGTGTGTGAGAGGGCTCACAGATGCTCTGAAAATTTTATCTCCGAAGATTCACCCTCCGCCCGGCGTAGCTGCCACGGCTCCGCGTTGATTTCCGCCACGGCGTGAACGTAAGATCGGGCGGGCTGGAACCGCCTACAGGGGGACCGGACAAGCACAGCCTGAGGCTTGGCGGAATCAGCGGCCTCCCATTCGTGATTTTGTTCATCCCGGTGCTCGCACTCCGCAGGTAAGGACCCGCCATGGCTACGTTGCAAAAGGTTGCGCTCGTCACCGGCGCCGGTACCGGCATCGGCAAGGCCGTCGCTCTGGCGCTCATGCAGGAAGGCTACGCCGCCGTATTCGCGGGACGGCGAAAGGACAAGCTGGAAGAGGCCGCGAGCGAGGCCAAGTCGACCGGTGCGAAAAGTCTCGTGGTGCCGACCGACGTGAGCGACAAAGCCTCGGTCACGGCGCTGTTCGCCGCGACCAAGGAGACGTTCGGCCGCCTCGACCTCCTGTTCAACAATGCCGGCATCGGCGCGCCGGCGGTGCCGCTCGAGGACCTTCCCTACGAGACCTGGAAGAAGGTCGTCGATACCAACCTCACCGGCATGTTCCTGTGCACGCAGGAAGCGATCAAGATCATGAAGGCGCAGAACCCGCGCGGCGGCCGCATCATCAACAACGGTTCGATCTCCGCGCACGCGCCGCGCCCGCGCTCGGTCGCCTATACCGCGACCAAGCACGCGGTCACCGGGCTCACCAAGTCGACCGCGCTCGATTGTCGGGGCTACGACATCACCTGCGGACAGATCGATATCGGCAACGCCGCCACCCCACTGACCGAGCGCATGGTGCAGGGCCAAGGCGTCATGCAGGCCGACGGTCGGATGGCGGTCGAACCGCGCATGAATGTCGACGATGTCGGCCGCGCCGTGGTCTATATGGCCAAGCTTCCGCTCGACACCAACGTACTGTTCATGACGGTGATGGCGAACGCGATGCCGTTCGTGGGACGGGGCTGAGCGCTAGCCGACCGGGATCACCTCGACCTTCGTCCCTGCCCGCACCTGCGCCAGCGTTTTGACGTCGCCGAGCGCCTTGGCGAAAATGTTGCACGGGCTCGCAAGCCGCGTCTCGTCGCCGCGGCTGATCGGGGTGCGGCCGAAACCGAGCGCGATGCAGTTGCCCTCGGGCCAATAGGCCACCTCGCCCGGAGTGACCACGGCGCGGGCGCCCGCCTCGCGCGCGACCTTGACCGGCACCTCGAAATAGACCTCCTCGCCCCAGGTGAGCGCCGAGGACGAGATCGGCAGCGCTGCCGCGATCGCGCGCGCGGTCGGCGTGTCGAGCAACTCGGCATCCAGGGTAAGCGTGCCGAAGGCGAAGCGAATACGCTTCATGAGCGATCCCCGCGCCCGTCATGCGCGGGCTTGACCCGCGCATCCATCTGCTTCGTAAGATGATAGCTGGCCGGGTCAAGCCCGGCCACGGCCAAGGCAGGGGGCAATGCAAAATCTTCAGTCCGCGCTTGGTATCTTCGCCCTTCTCGCCATTGCCTGGATCGTCAGCGAAGACCGCCGCGCCGTGGCCTGGCGGCAGGCCGCCGTCGGCCTTCTGGTGACGTTCGCCACGGCGCTCATCCTGCTCAAGGTGCCGGGCGCGACGCGCGCGTTCGCGGCGATCAACGGCGCGGTCGATGCGATCGCCGCCGCCAGCAGGGCCGGCACCTCCTTCGTCTTCGGCTATCTGGGCGGCGGCCAACTTCCCTTCGATCTCAAGGTGCCTGGCGCCGAATTCGTGCTCGCGCTGCAGGCCTTGCCGATCGTGCTGGTGATGAGCGTCCTGACCACGCTGTTGTTCCATTGGCGCATCCTGCCGCCGATCGTGCGCGGCTTTTCCTGGCTGCTCGAGCGCACGCTCAAGGTCGGCGGTGCGGTCGGGCTCTCGACCGCGGCCAACATTTTCCTCGGCATGGTCGAAGCGCCGCTGTTCATTCGCCCCTACCTGGCGCGCCTCACGCGCAGCGAACTGTTCATCGTGATGACTGGCGGCATGGCCGGCATCGCCGGCACGGTCCTGGTGATCTATGCGAGTTTGCTCGGTTCGGTGATTCCGGACGCCGCGGCGCATTTCGTGATCGCCTCGGTGATCGGGGCGCCGGCGGCAATCCTCGTCAGCCTGATCATGGTGCCGGAGCGCAGCGCCGAGCATACCGGCGGCGCGGAAGTGCCCGAGGTCGCAAAGGTCGCAGCCAGCACCATGGACGCGATCGTGCGAGGCACCGCCGCCGGCCTCGAGCTGCTGCTCAACATCTGTGCGATGCTGATCGTGCTGGTCGCGCTGGTGCATCTGGCCAACGCGATCATCGGCACGTTGCCGCCGCTGGCGGGGGCGCCGATCACGCTGCAGCGCCTGCTCGGTTACGCCATGGCGCCGGTCTGCTGGCTCATCGGCATCCCCTGGAAGGAGGCGGTAACGGCCGGCGGCTTGATGGGGATCAAGACGATCCTCAACGAGTTCATCGCCTATGTGGAATTGTCGAAGCTGCCGGCCGACGCGCTCGACCCGCGCTCGCGCCTGATCCTGCTCTATGCCATGTGCGGCTTCGCCAATTTCGGCTCGCTCGGCATCATGATCGCAGGACTCGGCACCATGGCGCCGGAACGCCGCGACGAGGTGGTCTCGCTGGGCCTCAAGTCGATCGTGTCGGGGACGCTCGCAACCTGCCTGATGGGCGCCGTCGTCGGTGTGATGACGTAGGGCGCGCCGAGCCACACGCGGACTCGCGGCGTTCCCCTCCTCGCCCCCTTGCGCCGGCTTCGGCGATGTGCTACGAGTCGTAGCGTTACAGCTTAAGCGCTACACAAACGCGTCGAAGGCGGGCGGTCCCATGGCCCGCGCGCCAGCTAGGACGCGCCAACTCCGATCATAGGACGCTCCGGCCGCCCTCATCCAAATTGGAGCATACGTCATGAAGAAGCTTTTGATTTTAGCACCTATGTTGCTCATCGGATTCGGCTTTGACGCCCAAAGCCAGACGCTTCGGCCAGGACAACCAGGATGGGTCAACACAGGCGCAAGGCGGGGATACTGCTATACTTTTCGCATCAACCAGTGCGCGGGTGGCCCGGCGACTTGGAGCCGCCGAGAAAAAAGCTGTGTTTGTGTCGGCGGTGGCGGCAGGCAAGGCTGACCGAGGGGAGCCTCTTTCGGGACCGGCGGCTCTCGGATTCAGAGATCAGTGCAGGCGGAACTCGCCGTTCACCGCGCGGATCTCGGCGGGCCGGATCAGGCGCGTGTGCGCGACCGTCACCGAATGCAGGGGACCCTCGAGCGTCTCGAGCCAGAAGGCGAGAAAGCGATTGAGCGCGGGAAACCTCGGGCAGAGGTCGTAGTCCTGCCAGACATAGGTCTGGAGCAGGGAGGGATGGTCGGGCAGCCGGTAGAGAATCTGCGCCGTCGTCAGGCCATAACCTTCGAGCTGGCGCCGGAAGTCCGGCGATACCGATCGTGGGGATGCCATTGCCCTTAATGTCATGACCGACGCTCCGATTCGGATCTCCAGTGTGGGCATTGCCGCGTGCGCATGACAAGCCGAAAAAATGAATAAAGTTCCCAAAATCAAGGCGTTAGCAGCATTGCACTGGCAGTGCTGACAGCCGCCGGTGGCGGCTTGGCACTCGAATTAACCGACTGCCAGATTTGGCTTGGCACTCCGATGGATGGAGTGCTAATTTTTTCGCGGACGCCTCTTGCGGGCCAAAATAGGGTCCCTATGTCGCGCCTGGAACGGCTGGCGACGCTTACGTGCCGGTCTCCCGCCAACGCAAATTCTGAAATCTGGTCATAAGCTTAGGAGGACATCATGAAATTTCGTCCGCTTCACGACCGCATTGTCGTCAAGCGCATCGATGCCGAGGAGAAGACCGCCGGCGGTATCATCATTCCCGACACCGCCAAGGAGAAACCGTCTCAGGGCGAGGTGATTGCGGTCGGCCCCGGCGGCCGCGACGAGGCCGGCAAGCTGATCCCGATCGACGTCCGCGTCGGCGACCGGGTGCTGTTCGGTAAATGGTCCGGCACCGAGGTCAAGATCGACGGCCAGGAGCTTCTGATCATGAAGGAAAGCGACGTCATGGGCGTCATCGACGAGGGCGTCGCCAAGAAGAGAGCCGCCTGACGCAACCCGCGCAGGCTCGCGCTGACAACATTTCGGAGACACAGTTATGGCTGCCAAGGAAGTCAAATTTTCGGTCGAAGCACGCGACAAGATGCTGCGCGGCGTCGACATCCTCAACAACGCGGTGAAGGTGACGCTCGGCCCCAAGGGCCGCAACGTCGTGCTCGACAAATCGTTCGGCGCTCCCCGCATCACCAAGGACGGCGTGACCGTCGCCAAGGAGATCGAGCTCGAAGACAAGTTCGAGAACATGGGCGCACAGATGGTGCGCGAGGTCGCCTCGAAGACCTCCGACGTTGCCGGTGACGGCACCACGACCGCGACGGTGCTCGCTGCGTCGATTGTCAAGGAAGGCGCCA
Organism: uncultured Alphaproteobacteria bacterium; assembly: GCA_963712565.1. Lineage (GTDB taxonomy): Bacteria > Pseudomonadota > Alphaproteobacteria > Rhizobiales > Xanthobacteraceae > VAZQ01. The sequence continues at coordinate 19,105 of CAVQIP010000020.1, forward strand.
AGTCGGTCGCAGCGGGCATGAACCCGATGGACTTAAAGCGCGGCATTGACCTCGCCGTCGAGGCGGTCGTGGAAGACCTCAAGAAGAACTCCAAGAAGGTCACCTCGAACGAGGAAATCGCCCAGGTCGGCACCATCTCCGCCAACGGCGACGCCGAAATCGGCCGTTTCCTGGCGGAAGCGATGAAGAAGGTCGGCAACGAGGGCGTAATCACCGTCGAGGAAGCAAAGTCGCTCGAGACCGAGCTCGACGTGGTCGAAGGCATGCAGTTCGATCGCGGCTACATCTCGCCCTATTTCGTCACCAACGCCGACAAGATGCGGGTCGAAATGGAGGACCCCTATATCCTCATCAACGAGAAGAAGCTCTCGGGCCTGCAAGAGCTGCTCCCCCTGCTCGAATCGGTGGTGCAGACCGGCAAGCCGTTGCTCATCATCGCCGAGGACGTCGAGGGCGAGGCGCTTGCCACGCTGGTCGTGAACAAGCTGCGCGGCGGACTCAAGGTTGCGGCGGTGAAGGCGCCCGGCTTCGGCGATCGCCGCAAGGCCATGCTGCAGGACATCGCGGTCCTCACCGGCGGGCAGGCGATCTCGGAGGATCTCGGGATCAAGCTCGAGAACGTCACGCTCAACATGCTCGGCCGCGCCAAGAAGGTGACGATCGACAAGGAGAACACCACGATCGTCGGCGGCGCCGGCAAGAAGTCCGAGATCGAGGCCCGCATCACGCAGATCAAGGCCCAGATCGAGGAGACCACCTCGGACTACGATCGTGAGAAGCTGCAGGAACGGCTGGCCAAGCTGGCCGGCGGCGTCGCGGTGATCCGCGTCGGCGGCGCGACCGAGGTCGAGGTGAAGGAACGCAAGGACCGCGTGGATGACGCCATGCACGCGACCCGCGCCGCGGTCGAGGAAGGCATCCTGCCGGGCGGCGGCGTCGCGCTGCTGCGGGCGAGCGAAGTGCTCAAGAAGGTTCGCACGCACAACGACGACCAGAAGACCGGCGTCGAGATCGTGCGCAGGGCGCTCTCCTGGCCGGCGCGCCAGATTGCGATCAATGCCGGCGAAGACGGCTCGGTGATCGTCGGCAAGATCCTGGAGAAGGATCAGTACGGCTTCGGCTTCGACGCGCAGTCGGGCGAGTACGGCAACCTGGTGTCAAAAGGCATCATCGACCCGACCAAGGTCGTGCGCACCGCGTTGCAAGACGCGGCTTCCGTGGCCGGCCTGCTCATCACCACCGAGGCGATGGTCGCGGAATTGCCGAAGAAGCAGGCGCCTGCCATGCCGCCGGGTGGCGGCGGGATGGGCGGCGGAATGGACTTCTGATCGCGGCCACCGCCACGACAATGCGAGGCCCGGGCGCAAGCCCGGGCTTTTTTGCGTGCCCCGGACTGGAGACGGATCGAATTGTTGACGGGCATGGCGGCGGTCAACTCACCCACCGGCGCGCCAACAGGTGCCGTGGCTTTCGTTCTCCTGGACTAGGAACGCTAACGAGGGCAGCAGGCGGCCAGGACCCGAAACGGCGGTTCGTCACTCCGCCGGCGCGACCGCCCGCGCGCGCTCCTTCTCGACGCCATTGACCAGGACCGCGATCATGGCGGTCGCGACCACGAAGCCGAGCGCGATGACCGCGGTGACCCCCAGCACCAGACCGAAGCCGCCGCGGCCGTGCAGCAGCGCAATCGCCGACACCGCCGCGCCCGAGACCAGAAAGGTGAGGAAATAGCGCACCGCGTAGACGCGGCCGCGCCAGGCATCGGCGGTGTAGCGGGCGATCACGAGGTCGTTGACGGTGACCTGCGCATAGATCGCCGCCATCGCCACCGCCAGCGCCACGATCAGCATTTTGCCCGTAGCTTGCGCCGCCCATAGCACGCCCAAAAACTGCAGGCTCGCGATCACGGCGAACAGGATGTGCGGCGGAAATCTCTCCACCAACCGGCCGACCGCGATCTGCGCCAGCGCTCCGCACATGAACACCGCGGTCGCCAGCCCACCGACCAGCAGCAGCGGCAGGTCCGCGCCCAGGCGCTCGTCCACGATCTTCGGGAGCGCGACCGAAACGATGTTGAACACGAGACCGGCGCAGAGGGCGATCACGATGAACAGACCGAAAACCGTGGCCGCCAGCCAGGCCGCGAGCGGAACATCCGCCATCGTGCCGCGGCCCGCGGTCTTGCGTTCATCGTTGGGAACCAGCCGCAGATAGAGGGCGGCGGTCGCGATGCAGATCACGCCCGGCAGCAGGAAGGCTGCGCGCCATCCCAGTCCCGCGACCAGCGCCGCCGTCATGCCGGCCGCGAGCGCCGCGCCGAGATTGCCGCACACGCCGTTGAACGCGAGCGAGCGTCCCCGCGCGCTCGCCTGCTCGATCAGCATCGCAGTGCCGACCGGATGGTAGATCGCCGCGAACACGCCGAGCGCGAACAAGTGCGATCGCGAGCACGACGAGGTTCGGCGCGACGCCCGCCGCCAGCAGCGAAAGCCCGCAGCCGGCATAGAACGTCGCCAGCATGTTGCGCCGGCTCCAGCGGTCGGCAAGCCAGCCCGCCGGCAACGAGAAGACGCCGAAGGCGACGAAGGAGGCGGTGCCGAGGGCAATCAACTCGGCGTAACTGCGCCCGTAAATGAGCTCGAGGCCGATCACCACGGTCGGGAAAATCAGCATCACGTAATGGTCAAGCGCGTGCGCCCAATTGATGAAGCCAATGGACAGTTTGAGCTCGCTTGCCGCTGTGGTCGCCGGCTGTGACATGGGCCCCCAATGGGGTTGGCGCTACGTATCTGCGCGTCCCGCCGGCCGCTGGTGGCAACCACGGGACCGCAATTCCATATACCGCGACTTCCAGCCGCATATCCATGCCCAAATCGCGGAGCAGATTTCCGCGCCGTGAGAGCGGCGTAGCGCGCGCCGCCGACGACCGCTCGGCCGTGAGTCAAGACCGGGGCGATGTTTCGGGGCGATCCCGCAACAGCTGCTCGAGCATGTCCTCCAGCGATCGCGGCACGATATCGAGGTCTGCGAAGCCGGGCATTGCCGGAGAAGCGATATTGTCGATTTGCATCAACTCCACTTGATTGCGGGTGATGGGCGGATGCGGGAGCACTTCCGCAATCCACGACAGCGCGCGCCAAGCCGGGAATGGAAGTGGAACGAGGATGCGCCCGAGGCCGGCTGAGCGTGCAACGACTCCGAGCAATTCCTCGTACGAGTAGACACGAGGTCCGCCGCACTCGAACGTGACGGCATGCGCCTGCGTCCGCCGTAGCACCCTCGCAATCGCCTCCGCCACGTCTCCCACATAGGCTGGCTGCAATCTGGTGCGGCCGTGGCCGAACATCGGATAGAGCGGGAGCCGGCGCAGAAGCGCGAGAATGGTGGTGAGAAACGCGTCGTCCGGTCCGAACATCACCGCCGGGCGGAGGAGGATAGCGGCGGGAAAAGCCGCCCGCACCGCGAGCTCCCCCTCCCCGCGCGTGCGGATGTAGAGCGATGGCGAGGCGGGATCGGCGCCGATTCCGGAGATGTGGACAAGTCGCTCGACGCCGGCTCGGCGCGCCTGAACGGCCACGCGCGACGCCCCCTCGACATGCACGGAATGAAACGTCTGCCGTCCATGCTCGACGTAGAGGCTGACCGCGTTGACCGCGCCGCTAGCGCCGGCAAGCGCCCCGGCAACCGTCCGCTCGTCGTGAATGTCGGCCTTAACCGATTGCAGTTGCGGATCGTCGGAACCGAATAATTCCCAACCACGACCGGGACGCCTTGACGCAATCCGGACGGAAAACTCGTGTTCGCGCAGATGTCGAACGACGCGGCGGCCGAGAAAGCCGGTCCCGCCGAAAACGGTGACGACGCCGAGGCTCATGGAAACCGCCTAGAGGTGCGCCGCCCGTCGCCTGCAGATGCGCGAACCAGGGTGTCCGGATCTTGCATTTGTACGGACGGTTGGTGCCGTCCGTCACGTTGAGGTGATGCGAGCGCAGGCGCTTGGCTTTGCTCTTATACCGAAATGTGGATCGTCGGCTTCGGCAAATCGCGGCGTCCTGCGGCGGTTGACCGATCGCATTTGCGCCCCAGGCCGCGCTTCTTTACGCGGAGGTCCGCTCGGTCCAAGCCTGGATGAGGTCGATCGGGAGCGGAAACACGATGGTGGAACTTCGCTCGCCCGCAATGTCGAACAGCGTGGCGAGATAGCGCAGCTGCATCGCCTGCGGCACCGGCGCCAGGATGCGGGCCGCATCGAGCAGCTTCTGCGCCGCCTGCTGCTCGCCCTCCGCGTTGATGATCTTGGCACGGCGTGTGCGTTCGGCCTCGGCCTGGCGCGCGATCGCGCGGATCATGCTCTCGTCGAGATCGATGCGCTTGATCTCGACCGTGGACACCTTGATGCCCCAGGCTTCGGTCTGCTTGTCGAGCACATCCTGTATGTCGGCATTGAGCTTGTCCCGCTCGGCCAACATACCGTCCAGCTCGTGCTTGCCGAGCACCCAGCGCAGCGTCGTTTGCGCGAGTTGGCTCGTCGCCACGAGATAATTGCTGACCTGGATCACCGCGCGCTCGGCATCCACGACGCGGAAATAGATGACGGCGTTCACCTTGACCGAGACATTGTCGCGCGAGATCACATCCTGGGGAGGCACCTCGTCGACGATGACGCGCAGATCGACCCGCACCATCTGCTGCACGAAGGGAACGAGCAGGAACAGCCCGGGACCCTTGGTGCCGGTGTAGCGGCCCAAAGTGAAGACAACGCCGCGCTCGTATTCACGCAGGATACGGACTGCTGAATACAGAATAGCCACGACGACAATCACGATGATGGCAACGGTTGCGGCCGAGAACATGACTATTCCTCCCTGTCGGTGAGCAGTGACTCGTCAGACGGCCTCGACGACCAGAACAAGGCCGTCGCTATCGACGACCTTGATGCGGGTACCGGGTTGCAGCGGAGCGGCAGCGCGAGCGCGCCAGATCTCGCCCTGCACCCGAACCCTTCCTTCCGCTCCCTGCCACGCCACCGTTTCGCCTTCGGCGCCGAGCAGCGCCTCCTTGCCGGTCACGACGGGCCGCCGCCGCGATCGCAACAGCATGGAAATCACCAGCAGGAAAAATGCCGCGGTGACGAGCGTGGCTGCGGCTACGACCGCGAGCGAGAGCTGAAATCCCGGCGCGCCGGAGGGAAACATCATGACCGAGCCGATCGCGAAGGCGACGATGCCGCCGACGCCGACCACGCCGAAGGACCCGATATGGGCCTCGGCCACCATGAGACCGATGCCGAGCAGGACGAGCCCCGCCCCGGCATAGTTGATGGGCAGCAGGTTGAGCGCGAACAGCGCCACCAGCAGGCTGATGGCGCCGATCAGACCGGGGGCCACCGCGCCGGGGTTGAGAAACTCGAAGATCAGCCCGTAGACCCCGATCAGCATCAGGATGAACGCGACGTTCGGGTTGGTGATGACGGCGAGAAGCTCCGTGCGCCAGTCGGGCGGCACGGTCACGACCGCGAGTCCGGCCGTCGCCAGACGCGCCGGCTTGCCAGCGACCTTTACGGCTCGACCGTCGATCTTGCGCAGCAGATCGGGGACGTCATCGGCGATCACGTCGATGACGTGAAGCTTGAGCGCCTCGGAGGCCGGCAGGCTCACGGCGGAACGCACGGCGTCGACCGCCCAATCGGCATTGCGATCATTGAGTTCGGCGAGGCCTCGAATGTAGGCCACGGCATCGTTCACCGCCTTGCGCGTTTCGGTATCGACCGGCTCGTCAGCACGCTTGCCCTCGCCGGCCTTGTCTTGCCCCTTCGGCGATGACGGCTGCTCCGGCAGCAACGGCAACCCGCGCAACTGCACGGGAGTGGCGGCGCCGAGATTGGTTCCGGGCGCCATGGCGGCGACGGCGCTCGCGTAGGCGATGTAAGTGCCGGCGCTCGCCGCACGTGCACCGCTTGGCGCCACATAGGCGGCGACCGGGACCGGCGACGATAAAATGGCGCGGATGATCTCGCGCATCGAGGTGTCGAGGCCGCCGGGAGTGTTCATGCGCAGAATGACGAGGCCGGTACTGGCCGGATCGACGCGGCTCAATTCGTGCACGACGTAATTGGCGACGGCCGGCCCGATTGCGCCCTCGATCTCGAGCACGGTTGCCCGTTCCGCTGCCGCGACCTGCATCGGCGCCATCAGCAACGCAAGCAGCGCGGCGATCCGCACGCCGGCCCCAAGCGGCGTCGGGAGTTGGCCGTTCCGGCTGCAGGTCTCGATCCCAGCCGAACGCATGGGAGTCCTCATCGCGGCGCGATCGTCGTCAGGTTCGCGATGCGAGGCGACGGTCGACCTCGGCGGCATGGTGCACCAGTCATCCGCTCCCTGCACTCGATAAGATGCTTCCTCCTCAAGCCGCGCAAGGGCTGGGGAAGGCGTTCGAGACCGCGGCCGTGCGCGCTCGGATGTTCTACGAGCGTTGGCGTCGGGACAGTGCGCCGGAATCCCGCCAGCGATTTTGCGTTTGGGCGCAGATGCGGAGAGCGCTGCGTGCGAGGCCGCAGCGCCGCGCACCGCCCGGTATCAATCCGGCCGCGTCTAGTCCAGCGTCCGCCGGAAACGGGTGATCGCTATGATCATGGCGATCAGCATGAGGCCGGCGAGCGCGAGCGTATCGTATTGCAGATGGGATAGGGTCGCACCCTTGAGCATGACCCCGCGCACGATACGGAGATAGTGAGTGAGCGGCAGGAATTCGCCGATCCATTGCGCCCAAGCCGGCATGCCGGCGAACGGAAACATGAACCCCGATAACAAGATATTCGGCAGGAAGAACATCATCGACATCTGCATTGCCTGCAGCTGGTTCTGCGCGATGGTCGAGAACGTGTAGCCGATCGAAAGATTAGTGGTGATGAACAGCGTGCTGAGCATGGCGAGCAGCCAGAGGCTTCCCAGCAGTGGCACGCCGAACAGGCCGATGCCGATGCCGATGATGAGGGCGGCTTGCACGAAACCGACGATGATGTACGGGATGATCTTGCCGAGCATGATCTCGAACGGCGTGATCGGCATGGCCAGCAGGCTTTCCATGGTGCCGCGTTCGATCTCGCGGGTCACCGACAACGCGGTGAAGATCAGCATGGTCATGGTGAGGATGGTGCCGACGAGACCCGGCACGATGTTGAACGAAGTGTTGGCCGCCGGATTGTAGCGGGCGTGGGTGCGGATCTCGAACGGCGGTGTCGCGCCGTCGGGGATCGCGCGGTCGTGCTGGAGCGCGGTCTGCACCAAGGTGCCGAGGGCAGCCATGGCCGAGCCGGCGGCCACCGGGTCGGTCGCATCGGCGGCGACCAGCAGCGCCGGACGGTCTCCGCGCCGCACCGCGCGCTCGAAATTGGCCGGGATCTCGATCGCGAACAGCACCGTGCCGGAAGCGATCAGACGGTCGAACTCGGCCTCGCTTTGGACGACGTGGGTAACGTCGAAATACGCGGTGTTCTGGATCGGCCTTGAGGATCGAGCGACCGACATCGCTCTGCTCCTGCAGCAGCACCGCAGTCGGCAGATGTCGCGGGTTGGTATTGATGGCATAGCCGAACAGCAGGAGCTGCACGAGCGGGATCATGACGATCATCGCGAATGATACGCGGTCGCGCTTGAGCTGGATGAATTCCTTGATCAGCATCGCCCAGGTCCGCCGCAGGAAGCTGCGGCGCCACAAGTTCCCGAAGCTACCCGATGAGGGGCGGCGCGGCGCGGTCGAGGGAACAGGCGTGCTCATTGAAAATTGTCCTTGGCCTTGCCCATCAGGTCGATGAAGACGTCCTCGAGCGAGGGTTTCGACCGCGTCCAGGTCAGTCCCGGCCGGTTGCGATAGGGCGCGACGGCCGCCTCCAGCGCCTCGGGGTCGTGTCCGGACACATGCAGGCTGGTGCCGAATGGCGCAACCATGTCGACTCCCGGACGTTGGCTCAGCTCCTCGGCGAGCTGCGCCAGCCCCTCGCCGTCGTGCGCGCTCACCATATCGGTGACGAGATGCGAGGCTGCGATCACCTCGTCGACGGTGCCATGCGCGAGCAGCACGCCGTAGGCGATGTAGGCGATCTCGTGGCAGCGCTCGGCCTCGTCCATGTAATGGGTCGAGACCAGCACCGTGAGGCCGTGCGCCGCGAGCGCATGGATCTCGTTCCAGAACTCGCGCCGGGCCTTGGGGTCGACGCCCGCGGTCGGCTCGTCGAGCAGGAGAAGCTGCGGGCTCGGCAGCGTGCAGGCCCCGAGCGCAAGGCGTTGCTTCCAACCACCCGAAAGCTCGCCGGCAAGCTGCTCCTCGCGGCCCTCGAGCCCGAGCCGCTGGATCATCGCGCGCGTCGCCGCCGCCGGGCTGGCGAGCCCGTAGAGGCGGGCGACAAATTCGAGGTTCTCCCGCACGGAGAGATCCTGATAGAGGCTGAAGCGCTGCGTCATATAGCCGACATGGCGCTTGATCTCCTCGGCTTGGGTGCGGATGTCATAGCCGAGACAGGTGCCGTGGCCTTTGTCGGGGGTGAGCAGGCCGCACAACATGCGGATGGTCGTGGTCTTGCCCGAGCCGTTGGGACCGAGAAACCCGTAGATCTCGCCGCGTTTGACCCGCATCGACAGGTTGCGCACGACCTGGCGGTCGCCGAAGGATTTCGTCAGGCCTTCGACGTCGATGGCGATGTCCGGCGGCGATGTCACGGCGCCTGCTCCAGCGCGACGCTCACGGGCTGGCCCACGCGCAGCCGCTCGGGCTTTTCCGGTCGCGCTTCGATCAGGAACACGAGTTTCGAGCGCTCCTCCATGCTGTAGATCACCGGCGGCGTGAATTCCGAGGTGCGGGAGATGAAGCTGATCTTGGCGGTGATGCCGGACTCACAGCCGCCACAACTGATGATGACGGGATCGCCGATTTTAAGCGTGGGCAGTATCGCTTCGTTGACGAAGAACCGCACTTTCAGGTTCCCCGGCGGCAAGATCGCCACGATCGGCTTGCCGGCCGGGACCAGCTCGCCCGCGCGGTAGTAAATCTGCTGGACGGTGCCGGCGACCGGGCTGAACACTTTGCGACGCGCGAGCCGCGTCTGCGCCGAATTGAGCCTCGCCTGCGCGGTACGCAGCGCGGCCTCGGCTTCGTCCATCGTCCGTTGCGTGCCGACCTGCCTGCTCAAGAGCTGCTGCGCACGATCATAGGCCTGCTGCGCGTTCTTGACCGCGGCTTCCTGCATGGCGACATCGGCCAGCTGCAGATCGGCATCAAGGGTAAACAGCGGGGTCTGCAGCTCGACCTGGCTGCCCTCGCGCACGGCCAGCGTTTCGACCCGGCCCGCCTCGTCGGGCCCGACGAAGATCAGCTCCGCCTCGACCCAGCCCTGGAAGGTCGGCTCTTTTCCACGGTCGCAGCCGGCGAGGGCGAGCGCGGCGAGCAAGGCGAGAACGACGGCTTGCTTTCTCATGGCCCGCTCCCCTGCCCGAACAGCAGATCGAGATGGGCGCGCATGAGTTCGCGTACGTCGAGCGGCGCGAAGCGGCCGAACAGTCCGCTCCATAGGATAGCGAGCAGGGCAGGCGCCACCAGCAATTGCGGAAAGCGCGCCAGCGCATCGTGCGCAAGCTCGCCGCGCTCCACCGCCAGCGCGAGCCGCGCGCGTACGATCGGCAGAACACGCGCGATGACCTCGCGATAGTAGAACTCGGCAAGCTTGGGGAAGCGCGGCCCCTCGGCGAGGATCAGCCGGATCACGTCCTTGCGGCGCGTGCCGTAGATTTCATTCACGAATACGTCGAGAATCATCTCGACGACGGCGCGAATGGGCAGATCGCGCAACGGCGCCGCTTCGATAGCGCCCACGAGCGGGCTCAACATTGACCGCACGAGCTCCTGAAACAAACTCTCCTTGTCGCGGAAGTAGAGGTAGATCGTGCCCTTGGCCACGCCGGCGCGCCCGGCGATATCCTCGAGGCGCGTGGCGGCAAAGCCGCGCGTGGCAAACTCCTCGAGCGCGGCGGACAGAATGGCTGCGCGCCGCTCGCTGCGCCGCTCAGGGCGCGCGCGCCGTTGTTTACTGCCCGGACCTGGCCGGGTGGTCCGCGGTCCTCGCCTCGGGGTGGTGCCGCGCACCTGTCGCCCTCAAAATGACTGACTGGTCAGTCATTTTATAGGCACGGACGCGGCCGGGCGCAAGCGCCCCGGGGAAATCAAAAAAGTTCCCGGGCCACAGAGCCCAGAGTTCCCGAACCGGGGATTGGGGTTCGGAGGGACCCGTTGCGGCTGCCCGGGCCTCATGGCGCAACTCTTGCTGCGATAGCCCTGCAATGAGCACGGCGGTATTCGGCGGCTGCAAGCTTGGCCGCCGCTCACACAAAATTCACAGATGCGTGACCAGATCGCAGGCGGCGGCTATAACGGCGCCGTCGGGTTAAGGGAGAACGCCATGGGACGCATTCTAGCCTTGCTGGTCGTCGCGGCCTCGTTGCTGACGCTGGCGCCGACCGAGGCCTCGGCTTGGGTTTGCCGGGCGGCCGGCCTCGGGTCGGGCGGATGGGCGCGCAGCCCCTCCATCGTCGATGCCAAGCTGTGGGCGTTGCGGCGATGCGAGCGCAACAGCCCGGTACCGGTCTGCACGATCTTGTGGTGTCGTCCCGGCGGGTGACGACGACGGCCGCTCGAGGGCGACAATTGCGAACCCCGGGGGCATGCGCCCGGGGTTTTCATTTCGAGACCGCGCCCTCGATCTCGGCCTTGAGGCCGACAAGCGCTTCCGGGGTGTCGACGTCGACGAGCGCGGCTTTGCCTTCGATCGGCACTTCGACCACCGCCTCGCCGTAGCGGCCGATCAGATGGCGGGCACCCACGTCGCCTTCGATCGCCATGAGATCGGGAAAGAACCGCCGCGACCACAGTACCGGATTGCCGCGGTTGCCCTGGTGGGTGGGCATCACGATGAGCGCGCCGCGGTCGGGATCGAAGGCGGCGATCAGCCGGTCGAGCAGGTGCGCGTCGACCTGCGGCATGTCGCCGAGACACACGATCGCACCGTCGGCGTCCGCCGGCACGGCCGCGATGCCGGCTTTGAGCGAGGTGCCGAGGCCCTGGGCAAAATCCGGATTGTCGACGACGCGCACCGGCAAGCCCGCGAGCGACTTCGCGACCTCGGCGCGCTGGTGACCCGTCACCACGATGACGGGGTTTGCGTGCGACGCCAGCGCCTCCTCGGCGGCGATGCGCACGAGGGGACGACGTGCGATCTCGGCGAGCAGCTTGTTCGGCCCGCCCATGCGGGTCGAGCGGCCGGCCGCGAGCACGACGGCGGCGATGCGTCGGGCAGCAGTGACCGGCGGCTCCGCTCGCGGCTGCGGCCGCGTCACGATTTCCATCAGCAGCCCGCCGACACCCATGCCGGTGATGGCCGCGCGCGGCACGTCGAGCCCGGCGAGCAGGCGCATGAGCACCCAATCGAAACCGTTCTCCTTCGGCGAGCGCGCGCAGCCGGGCGCGCCGAGCACCGGACGGCCGCGGGCGCTGGCGACCAGCAGCAGGTTGCCGGGATCGACCGGCATGCCGAGATGCTCGATGCGGCCGCCGATCGCCGCGACGGCCGCGGGGATCACGTCGCGCCGGTCGGCGATGGCGGATGCCCCGAACACGATCACGAGCTCGGCGCCCTCGTCGAGCACCTCCTTGATCGCCGCGGCGAGCGCGCCCTGCTCGTGGGTTACGCGCCGCTCGGCGACGATCGTGGCGCCGGCCGGCGCCAGTCGCTCCTGCGTCACGCGCAAGGTCTTCTCGATGACCTTGTCGGCCAGGCCCGGCAATAGCGTGGAGACCACGCCGATCCGGCGGATGCGGTAGGGCGCGATTTGTACTAGCGGGCGCGCCGCGTTGGCTACCGCGAGCGCGCCGTCGCGCTGCGCGGCCGCAACCGCAAAGGGAATGATCTTGACGGTCGCGATCATCTCGCCAGCGACAACTGGCTTGTAGGCCGGCAGCGTGGCAAGCGTGATCGACTCGTCAACCCGGTTGAGGCGATCGATCGCGTCCTTGTCGACCACCAACACACCGGCAATGTCGGCGAACAGATTGGCGCGGCCGGTGAAAGCGCGGTCGACGTGCACCCCCTCGCCCGCCGCCGCCGCGGCGATTTCCGCCGCCGCCGCATCCTCCGAAACATCGCCCGGCTCGATCCGGGCCACCACGATCTCGGCGATGCCGGCGGCCGCGAGCGCGGCGATCTCGGCCTTGCCGATCGTCGTCCCCTTCTTCAGCACAAGGTCGTTCCTGCGGATCGAATGTACCGCAATCCCGCCCTCGGCCTCCGCGACCGGTACCGACCCGAACTTCACGACGCCTGCTCCGGGGACTGTCGCAGCCGCGCCGTGATCTCGCCCATGATCGCGACCGCGATCTCGGCGGGCGACACCGCGCCGATGTCGAGACCGATCGGCGCATGGATACGCGCGAGCGCGGCATCGGACAGGCCCTGCGCCTTCAGCCGTTCCAGCCGGCGCCCATGGGTCTTCTTCGAACCGAGCGCGCCGATATAGAAGCAGTCGCGCGCGAGCGCATGGGTCAGCGCGGGGTCGTCGATCTTGGGATCATGCGTGAGCGCGACGAAGGCAGTGTAGTGATCGATGCCGAGCGGCGGCAGCGCAACGTCGGGCCATTCCGCGATCACCTTCACGTCGGGGAAGCGCTCGATCGAGGCGAAGGCGGTGCGCGGATCGACGATGGTCACGTCATAGCCCAGGATTCTCGCGATCGGCGCGAGCGCCTGGCTGATGTGCACGGCGCCGGTGATGACGAGTTGCGGCGGCGGGACGTGCACCGTGAGGAAGACCTTGCCCTGCGGGGTCTCCTCCATGCCGCTCTTGCCGCTGCGGATGCGCTTTTCAATGCGGTCTTTCAGCGGATCGCGCGCGACGTCGACCGCCTTGACAAGCCGTTGTCCGCCGCTTGCGACGTCGGTGACGACCACCGCCGCACGCCGCGCCGCGCGCTCGGCATTCAAGGCTCTGAGAATGTCAAGTTTCATGACCGCTGATCCCACACACTGGGTGCGTCCCCTCCCCCCTTGCGGGGGAGGGTTAGGGAGGGGGGTGGGAGCTGGCGCAGTGCCTCTGCGACATGTTCAAGCACCCCGGTAAAATTCGTCAGCACATCGTTGTTCCAGTATCGCAGTATTACGAATCCCTGAGATCGCAACCATTGGTCACGCTTCGCGTCGCGCTTGGCCTCGCCAGACGCATGCTGGCCGCCATCGATTTCGATGATCAATCGCGCTTCAAGACAAACAAAGTCGACGACGTATGGACCGATCGGAAGTTGCCGACGAAACGAGAAACCCTGAAAGCGGTGTGCACGTAATCGGCTCCAAATCCGACCTTCGGCTTTCGTCATGTCGCGGCGAAGCGAGCGAGCCCGCGACCTTTGAAGGGGTGAAATGACGCGGTGCTGCATCGATGTGTACCCCCCTCCCTAACCCTCCCCCGCAAGGGGGGAGGGAACCGACCGAGTTCGCTGCACCTGCATACTCTCTCTACTTCTCCCTCCCCCTCTGTCCCCTACTCCACCCTCTCCACATAGACACGGATGGTACCGCCGCAGGAAAGCCCGACCTTCCAGGCGGTTTCATCGGCGACGCCGAATTCGAGCGTCTTCGGCTTGCCGCTCTCGATCACGTCGAGCGCCTCGGTCACCACCGCGCCCTCGACACAGCCGCCCGAGACCGAGCCGAGGAAATTGCCGGCGTCGTCGATCACCAGATTCGAGCCCACCGGCCGCGGCGCCGAGCCCCAGGTCTCGATCACGGTCGCGAGCGCCACTCCCCGGCCCTTCGCCCGCCACTCCGCCGCCGCCTGCAGGATGTCTTCGTCGCGTGCGAGCATGATCAAACCTCCGGCGTCATTTTTCGGCCGCCACCCCGGGCTTGCCCCGGGAGATTCAGCAGCGAACAAGCAAGCCTTGATCTCTCTAGATGGATGGCCGGGTCAAGCCCGGCAATGACCATCACGCCACCTTCTCCAACCAAGCCTTGGGGTCGCCCGCCCGGCCGCCGGTGGCAGAGAGGCTGCGCACCAGTTCCGCCATGGAATCCAGATTGTGGATCGGCCGCAATTCGTCGACATGGGGCACCATGGTCCGGATGCCCTTGGCCCGCGCCTCGAAGCCCGAGAACCGCAGCAGCGGATTGAGCCAGATCAACCGCCGGCAGGAGCGGTGCAACCGATCGATCTCGAACGCCAGCCGATCATCGGGGTCGCGCTCGAGCCCGTCGGTGATCAGAAGCACGATGGCACCCTGGGTGAGCACCCGGCGCGCCCACAGCTTGTTGAAGGCGCGCAGCGAGGTCGCGATACGGGTGCCGCCCGACCAGTCGGAGACATTCGCTCCGACCGCGGCCAGCGCTTCATCCGGGTCCTTGGCCTTAAGCGCGCGCGTGACATTGGTCAGTCGTGTGCCGAACAGGAAGGTGTGCACGCGCTTGCGCGCATCGGTGACGGCGTGGAGAAAATGCAGGAACAGCCGGGTGTACTGGCTCATGGAGCCGGAAATGTCGAGCAGCGCCACGAGCGGCGGCATCTTGGTGCGCGGTCCGAGATATTTGAGGTCGATCACCGCCCCGCCGGCTTTCAGGCTCGCGCGCAACGTGCGGCGGATGTCGATGAGATGACCGTGGCGATGGGGCGCCAGGCGTCGCGTCTTGACCTCGTCGAGCGACAGCACCAGCCGTTTGATCGCATCCTTGGCAGCGGCGATTTCGCCTGCCGTCATCTGGGCGAAGTCCTTCTTCTGCAAGACCTCGCGGTCAGATACGGTCAGCCGCGCGTCCACTTCGAGCTCCGGCGGCTTGCGCTCGGATTCGCCGAGGCTTGAGAGCAGCGCTTCCCTGATACGCTCCGCACCGGGTGGCGGCTTTTGCTCGTCGCGCGCAGGCGTCTGCGGCAACATCGCCGCCAGCAGCCGGTCGAGCCTGCCGCGGCGGCGAAAGAAGACGCGGAACGCCTGGTCGAAGATGAGCGAGTGCTCGTGGCGCTTCACGAACACCGCGTGCAGCGTCCAGTAGAAATCGTCCCGGGTGCCGACGCCGGCCGCCTCGACCGCGGCCAGCGCATCCATCACCGCGCCAGGGCCGACCGGAATGCCCGCCGTCCGCAGCGCGCGGGCGAAGTAAACGATGTTCTCGGCGAGGCGGCCCGCCTCTCCCCGGATGCCCCGCGATTGCCCGGCTCAGGGTTGCCGACGTCCGCGACGTCGCGGGAGGATGGTGCGTCTGCAGTCATTGGGGGCAACGCGACATCACTCCGCCGCGCGCAGCTCGGCGCGCACCTCCTCGATCAGCTCCTTGGCCTTGCCGCCTTCGATGCGGGCGATGTCGTCCTGGTACTTGAGCAGCACGCCGAGCGTGTCGGACACGGTCGCGGGATCGAGCGCGACCACGTCGAGCTCGGCGAGCGCCGCCGCCCAGTCGAGGGTCTCGGCTACGCCCGGAGCCTTGAACAAATCCTCCTTGCGCAGCGCCTGCACGAAATGCACGACCTGCTCGGACAGCGCCTTGCCGACGCCCGGCACCTTGGCGCGCACGATCTGGAGCTCACGCGCCGCGTCGGGGTAGCCGACCCAGTGATAGAGGCAGCGACGCTTGAGGGCGTCGTGAATCTCACGCGTGCGGTTCGACGTGATCACCACAATCGGCGGATGCGCGGCCTTGACCGTGCCGAGCTCCGGGATCGTCACCTGGAAGTCGGCGAGCACCTCCAAAAGAAACGCCTCGAAGGCCTCGTCGGCGCGGTCGAGCTCGTCGATCAGCAGTACCGGCGCTCCCGCCGGGTCGGGTTCGAGCGCCTGCAGCAGCGGCCGCTTGATCAGGAAGCGCTCGGAGAACACGTCGTGCTCGAGCCGTTCGCGGTCGTGGGCGCCTTCCGCCTCGGCGACCCGGATCGCGATCATCTGCGCGGCATAGTTCCATTCATACACCGCGGCCGAGACGTCCAGGCCTTCGTAGCACTGCAGCCGGATGAGGCGGCGGTGCAGCGTCGACGACAGCACCTTGGCGATCTCGGTCTTGCCGACGCCGGCCTCGCCCTCCAGAAACAGCGGCCGGCCCATCTTGAGCGCCAGAAAGAGCACGGTCGCGAGCGACCGATCGGCGAGATAATCGGCCCCCGCCAACAGATCGAGGGTGGCGTCGATCGAGGCGGGCAGCGAAACTAGCGTCGGCGTCTGAGTCATCGGCGGCAATTTAACTCGTCCTGGTCGGGCTTGTCCCCACCATCCGCGGCTTTACGCACCTGCAGGCGTCCAAGACGTGCGTGCCCGGGACGAACCCGGGCACGACGTCAACACGGCGGGCAGCAGAGCTGTTCGGTCACGCCGCTGCCGCAACTGCCCGGCGCGCCAGCACACCGATCAGATGCGCGCGGTATTCGGCGCTGCCGTGGATGTCGCTCGCCATGCCCTCGGCCGGCACGCTCAAACCCTCGAGTGATTTCGCGCCGAAGCGCTTCTTGAGCGCTTCCTCGAATGCCGTCACCCGGAACACGCCATTGGCGCCCGCGCCGGTCACCGCCACGCGGATCTCGGAACTACGCTTCGACACGAATACGCCGACCAGGGCGTAGCGCGAAGCCGGATTGGGAAATTTCACATAAGCCGCCTTGTTGACCTTCGGAAACTGCACCTTGGTGATGATCTCGTCGCCCTCGAGCGCGGTCTCGAACAGCCCCTTGAAGAATTCATCGGCGTGGATGCGGCGCTTGTTGGTGATGATGGTGGCGCCGAGCCCGAGCGCGCCGGCCGGGTAGTCGGCGTTAGGATCGTTGTTGGCGATCGAGCCGCCGATGGTGCCGCGGTGGCGGACGGCAGGATCCCCGATCTTGCCGGCAAGGTCGGCCAAGGCCGGAATATTCTCTCTCACCACCGGCGACGTCGCGACCTCGGCGTGGGGCGTCATCGCGCCGATGACGAGCGAACGCCCGGTCATCTCGATGCCGGCCAAGCCCTCGATCTTCGACAGGTCGACGAGATGCTTCGGCCCCGCGAGGCGCAGCTTCATGGTCGGGATCAACGTGTGGCCGCCGGCGAGGAGCTTTGCTTCCTCCTGCTTGCCCAGGAGGCTTGCCGCCTGCCGCACCGTGGCCGGACGGTGTTGGGTGAATGCGTACATCGTGCTCGCTCCTATGCCGCCTTGCGTCTGTTGTTGGCCTTCTGCAACGCCTGCCACACCGTCTGGGCGGTCGCCGGCATTGCCAAGTCCTCGGTGCCGATCGCATCCGTGATCGCATTGATCACCGCCACCGGGGCCGCGATCGCGCCGGCCTCGCCGCAGCCCTTGATGCCGAGGGGATTCGACGGCGATTTGGTGGTGGTCATTTCGACCTTGAGCGTCGGCAGATCATGGGCTCGCGGCATGCAATAGTCCATGAGCGAGCCGGTGACGAGCTGGCCGTCCTGGTCGTAGACCGCGCGCTCAAGGAGCGCCTGACCGACGCCCTGCGCGATGCCGCCGTGGACCTGACCCTCGACGATCATCGGATTGACCACGGTGCCGAAATCATCGACCGCGGTCCAGGCGACGATCTCGCTTTCGCCGGTGTGCGGATCGACCTCGACCTCGCAGATGTGACAGCCGGCGGGGAAGGTGAAGTTGGTGGGATCGTAGAAGGCCCCTTCCTTCAATCCCGGCTCCAGCTCCTGGCCGGCAAATTTGTGCGCGATATAGGCATTGAGCGCGACGTCGCCCCAGGCCGCCGACTTGTCGGTGCCGGCGACCGTGAACTTGCCGTCCTGGAACACGATATCGCCCTCGGCCGCTTCCAGAAGATGGGCCGCAACCTTCTTCGCCTTGGATTCGATCTTGTCGAGCGCCTTCACGATCGCGGAAATGCCGACCGCCCCCGAGCGCGAGCCATAGGTGCCCATGCCGAATTGCACCTTGTCGGTGTCGCCGTGCACGACGCTCACATTGTCGATCGGGATGCCCAGCCGTTCCGAGACGACCTGCGCGAAGGTGGTCTCGTGGCCCTGGCCGTGCTGGTGACAGCCGGTGAGGATTTCGACCGAGCCGGTCGGGTTCACGCGCACCTCCGCCGACTCCCACAGCCCGACGCCGCATCCCAGCGACCCGACCGCCTGGCTCGGCGCGATCCCGCAGGCCTCGATATAGGTCGAGAACCCGACGCCGCGCAGCTTGTCATGGCGAGCGGATTCGCGCTTGCGCTTGCCGAAGCCCCCATAGTCGGCGATTTCCAGCGCTTTCTTGAGCGAGGCGTGATAGTCGCCGGCGTCATAGGTCATGATCACCGGCGTCTGGTGCGGAAACTTCTTGATGAAGTTCTTCCGGCGCAGATCGGCGGGGTCCACGCCCATCTCGCGGGCACCGACCTCGACCAGCCGCTCCACCACAAACGTCGCCTCCGGGCGGCCGGCGCCGCGATAGGCATCGACCGGCACGGTATTGGTATAGACCGCATCGACCTCGCAATAGATCGCCGGGATCTCGTACTGGCCCGAGAGCAGCGTGCCATAGAGATAAGTCGGCACCGACGACGAGAAGGTCGACATATAGGCGCCGAGATTGGCAATGGTCTTGACGCGCAGGGCGGTGATCTTGCCGTCGCCGTCGAATGCCATTTCCGCGTGCGTGACATGGTCGCGGCCGTGCGCATCGGTGAGGAACGCCTCCGAGCGTTCCGCCACCCACTTCACCGGCCGGTCGATTTTGCGCGCGGCCCACAGGCAGACGACTTCCTCCGGGTAGATGAAAATCTTGGAACCGAAGCCGCCGCCCACATCGGGCGCGATCACGCGCAGCTTGTGCTCGGGCGCCATGCCGACGAAGGCGGCGATGACCAGGCGCGCGACATGCGGGTTCTGGGTCGTGTTCCAGAGCGTGAGACTCTCAGAGCCGGCATCGTATTCGGCGATGGCCGCGCGCGGCTCGATCGCATTGGGCACCAGCCGGTTGTTGGTGAAGTCGAGCTTGGTGACGCGCGTCGCGGCCTTGAACGCCGCCTCGCAGGCCTTCGGATCGCCGAGATGCCACTGATAGATGGTGTTGCGTGCCGCCACCTCGTGGATGTGCGGCGCGTCTTGCGCTTGCGCCTTGGCCGGATCGGACACCGCCGGCAGCAGCTCGTAGTCGACCTTGACCTTCTCGGCGGCGTCCTTCGCCTGCGGCAGCGTCTCCGCCACGATGACGGCGACGGCATCGCCGACATGGTTCGCCTTGCCGTGCGCGAGCGCGGGGTGCGGCGCCATCTTCATCTGCGAGCCGTCCTTGGAGGTGATCATCCAGCCGCAGATGAGATTGCCGATCTTGTCGGCGGCAAGCTCTTCGCCGGTCAGCACTGCGAGCACGCCGGGCATGGCGGCCGCCGTCTTGCCGTCGATGTTCTTGATCTTGGCGTGAGCGTGGGGCGAGCGCAGGAAATACGCGTAGCATTGGCCCGGACGGCTGACATCGTCGGTGTAGTGGCCCTTGCCCGTGATGAAGCGATGGTCCTCCTTGCGGCGCACCGCCGCACCGATTCCGGTCGCGCTCATGGCGATCTCCTCCCTGGATGACGCCTTTCGCTCATGCTCTGCGCTCAACCTTTGTGCTGGACGTGCCCCTTCTCCATGGCTTTGGCGCCGGCGGCAATCGCCTTGACGATGTTGTGGTAACCGGTACAGCGGCAGAGATTGCCTTCGAGCTCGTGGCGAATGGTGGGATCGTCGAGGTCGTGGCCTTTGCGGTTCACCATGTCCACCGCGGTCATGATCATGCCGGGAGTACAATAGCCGCATTGCAGGCCGTGATGCTCGCGGAAGGCCTCCTGCATCGGATGGAGCGGCCCGTTCGGCTCGGCGAGGCCCTCGATGGTGGTGACGTTCGCGCCCTCGATCTGCCAGACGAAGACGGTGCAGGCTTTGACCGCCTTGCCGTCGATGAGCACCACGCAGGCGCCGCATTGCGAGGTGTCGCAGCCCACGTGGGTGCCGGTCAGTCGCAGGTTCTCGCGCAGGTACTGCACCAGCAGGGTGCGCGGGTCGACGTCCCCGGTGACGGCTTTGCCGTTCACCGTCAGTGCGACGGCGGACATGGCTTTCCTCCTCGAAATCCGGCCAAAGGCCTGGTTTTTCGCACCGACGGGCGAGGCCGACGGCGGATCGGGTCAAAATCGGGTCGATTTTGCCCCGGGACGCGGATTGGAACAAGTCAACTCTGAACCCCGGGCGCACGACCGGTCAAGGGCATTCGGCATTTCGGAACCCGCGCGCGCCGCGTTCGTCAGCCCGCTTGCGCCACCGCGGCCGCGAACTTGGTGAAGAAGTCGTCGGCGGTTTTCTTCGCCGCGCTGTTGATGAGGCGCTGGCCGAGTTGCGCCAGCTTGCCGCCGATCTGCGCCTCCACGTCATAGGTGAGAAGCGTGCCGCCGTCGTTGTCGGACAGCGACACCTTGGCGCCACCTTTGGCAAAGCCGGCGACGCCGCCTTCGCCCTCGCCGGAAATGCGATAGCTGTTCGGCGGATCGAGGTCGGAAAGTCTGACCTTGCCCTTCCAGCGCGCCTTGACCGGGCCGACCTTGACGGTGGCGATGGCTTGGAACTCGTTGTCCGAAATCTTATCGAGCTGCTCGCTGCCCGGAATGCAGCTCTTGAGCACTTCGGGATCGTTGAGCTTGGCCCAGACCACCTCGCGGCTCGCGGGGAGCTGGACCTGCCCATTCATGGTCATCGCCATCGGCGTTCTCCGTCTTTTCGGCGCCTTGATATAAGGCGTTGCCGGGCAATGGGGAAAGCGCTTTCATCGAACACTGCATGCGCCGCGGGGTTGGCGACCGGCGTGCAGGCGGCTAAAGGTGTCACGCCTGGCCATGAGCAATCCGCTGGCTCCCTCATCGCTGCTGACCCCATTGATGGCGAGCGCCGCCGTGCGCGCCATCCTCGACGATCGCGCACGGCTGCAACGCATGCTCGATTTCGAGGTCGCGCTCGCGCGTGCAGAAGCGGCGGTGGGCATCGTTCCCGCGCTCGCCAGCGAGCAGATCGCCGATGCCGCTCGGGCCGAACGCTATGATCTCAGCGCGCTCGGGGAAGCGGCCGTAGCCGCCGGCAATATCGCTATTCCGCTGATCGATGCGCTTACCGCCGAGGTCGCCAAGGCCGACGCGACGGCCGCGGGCTACGTGCATTGGGGCGCGACCAGCCAGGACGTCATCGACACCGCGCTGGTGCTCGAGTTACGGGCGGTGACCGATGCCCTCCTCGCCGAGCTCGACCGCGCGATCGAGGGGTTCAGCGTGCTCGCTGGACGCCATCGTCGCACCGCCGCGGTCGCGCGCACCTGGATGCAGCACGCCTTGCCGATGCCGTTTGGGCTCAAACTCGCCGGCTACGCAGCGGCGCTCGCACGCTCGCGCGAACGGCTGCGCAGACTGCGCCGGGAGGCGCTGGTGCTGCAATTCGGCGGCGCGGCCGGCACGCTCGCCGCCCTCAACGAGCGCGGCCTCGACGTCGCCGAGCGCCTCGCCGCCTTGCTCGATCTGCCGCTGCCGGAAGCGCCTTGGCACAGCCACCGGGACCGGCTGGCCGAGCTCGCATCCGCATTTGCGATCCTAACCGGCAGCTGCGGCAAGATCGCCCGCGATGTTTCCTTGCTGATGCAGACGGACGTGGCTGAAGCCTTCGAGCCGGCCGCGCCCGGGCGCGGCGCCTCCTCGACCATGCCGCACAAACGCAACCCGACCGCCGCGGCCGCAGCGCTGGCGGCGGCGACGATCGCGCCCAATCTTGTCGCCACGATCCTTGCCGCGCAGGTGCAGGAGCACGAGCGCGCGCTCGGCGGCTGGCAGGCGGAATGGCCGACCTTCCCCGCGCTTGCGCTCGTCACCTCGGGCGCGCTTGCCGCCATCGTCGACATCGCCGAGGGACTGGAGGTCGACGGCGAGCGCATGCGCGTCAATCTCGCGCAAACGCGAGGATTGATCATGGCAGAAGCGGTGTCGTTCGCGCTCGGCGCCAAGCTGGGCAAGCAGGAAGCCCACCGCCTCGTTGAGGAAGCTTGCCGCAAGGCCACCGCCGCCAAGCGCGACCTGCTGGACGTGGTGGGCGAGGACGATCGGGTGAAGCTGAGCCTGAGCGTCGGCGAGCTCGCCAAGCTTTTCGAACCCATGGGCTATCAAGGGGTCGCACAGACCTTCATCGACCGCATCGCCGGTTCGCTGCAGGGACGCGGCGACAAGCGCTGACCAGCGATCGAATTTCTCGACGGAGACACCATGCCCGTGATCAATGCCGACGGCTGTCCGATCCATGTGGAAGTCGAGGGCCCCGAACGCGCGCCCGTGCTGATGCTGTCGAATTCGCTCGGCACCACGCTCAATATGTGGGACAAGCAGGTTGCGGCTTTCACGCAGCATTTTCGTCTCGTGCGCTACGACCGGCGCGGGCACGGCCGCTCCGGCGTGCCGAAGGGGCCTTACACGATGGAGCGCCTCGGCCGCGACGTGCTCGCCGTGCTGGACGGGCTCGGTCTCGACCGGATCAGCTGGTGTGGCCTCTCGATGGGAGGCATGGTCGGTCAATGGCTGGGCGCCAATGCGCCCGAGCGCATCGAGCGGCTGGTGCTCACCAACACGTCGAGCTATTTCCCGGACAAGACCGCCTGGAACGACCGCCTCAAGCTCGTGCGCGAGAAGGGCATCCCGGCGTTCGCGGCGCCGAATATGGAGCGCTGGTTCACCAAGGGCTTCCGCGAGCGCTCGCCGGATGCCGTCGCATGGTTGCAAGCAATGTTCGCCGCGACGCCGCTCGAAGGCTACATCGCCTGCGGCCAGGCGGTGCGCGACATGGATCACCGCGAGCTGTTGCCGAAGATCAAGGCGCCGACCCTGGTCATTGCCGGCAAGCACGATCCGGCGACCCCGCCGGAGGCGAACGAGTACATCAGCAACCACATCCCGGGGGCGCGGCTGGTGATGCTCGACGCCGCCCATATTTCCAATGTCGAGCAACCTGAAGCCTACACCGATGCGGTGCTGGGATTTCTGCTTGCCCGGGCATCATAGCCAGAGGACTGAGGACCACCGACCGAGGACAGACAGACGGTGCGCTCAGCGGGAATGGTCGCGCTTTCGCGTAGTCCGTCCCGCGGCCGTTGTCCTCGGAATATCCGGAGCAAAGCGATGGACGACAAGGAACGCCACCGACGCGGCGCGGATGCGCGCCGCAGGATCCTGGGCAATGCCTGGGTCGACCGCGCCGACGCCGGCCGTAATGCCTTCAATGCCGACTGGCAGGATTTCATCACCCGCTGCGCGTGGGGCGAGATCTGGACACGTCCGCATTTCGACGAGCGCACGCGCCGCATCCTCGTGATCGGCACCATGATGGCGATCGGGCGGTGGGAGGAATTCCGCATGCACCTGCGGGCGGCGCTGGTGGAAGGCGGCTTCTCCGCCGACGACGTCAAGGAGATCATCCTGCAGCAGGCGATCTATTGCGGGGTGCCGGTCGGCAATCATGCGTTTCGGGAGGCCGGCGAGGTGCTCAGAGAGCTCGGAAAGTCGGGCTAGCGGGCATTCGCCGAATGCAACCGGCTGCCCGATCCCCGGCGCTGCCGCTGCCCTATCCGCCGCGCGCCGCCCGAAATTCGTGTGGCGTCGTGCCGGTCTGTTTGCGGAAAAAACGGGCGAAGTGCGAGGGATCGGAGAAAGCGAGGTCGTAGGCGATCTCGTGGATCGGCTGGCTGGTAAACACGAGCTGGCGCTTGGCTTCGGTCAGCACGCGTTGACGGATCAGGTGGCCAGCGGTGACGCCGGTCGCGCGTCTGACGTGATCGTTGAGGCGGTCGACCGTCATCGCAAGCTTGTCGGCATAGAAGGCGAGCTGCCGTTCCTGATGGAAGTACTCTTCGACGAGCTTGCGCAGCGCGTCCACGGTTGCGCCGGTCGGCTCGAGCGCCACCGGGTCGGCGGCGCCGCGGGCGCGGCCGGCCGCGAGCCGCGCCACCTCGACCGCGATCAGTGCCAGCAGTCCGCGCATGGCGATGCGGAACCCGGCGCGGGCCAGGAACCGCTCTTCGTGCAGCTCCGCGGCCAGCTTCGAAAGCCGGTCGCGCTCGACCTCCCCGAGCGGCACCACCGGCTCGGCCGCCAGGCCCTTGAGACGCGCCAGCGCCTCGCCCCGGCGATCGCCCATCGCCTCGGCGACATCCTCGGTGAAGGTCAGCACCCAGCCGTCGGTGACCGCCGGCCGAAAGCGAAAGCCGTGCGCGATGGTCGCTGGCACGAGGATCGCGCACGGTGCCTCGAAGACGATCGTGGCGGCTTCGAAGGTCATCTCGCCACCGCCCTGCTCAATCAGAAGGATTTGGAACAGGTTGCGATGACGATGTGCCCGGATCGTCCAGTCATGAATGGAGGAGCGCGACGCGATGGTCTCGATATGAATGAAGTCGAAGGCCTGATCGTCAGGCGGATCGCCGTAGAGATGGAACAGCGGGAGCGCGGCGGTGGCCATGCAAAATCATAGGCCAGCTCGCGCGACTAGAAAACGTGTCGGGATGCGCTGAACGCCGCCATGCACATCAATCCAAGACATAACGATGGCCCCGCCGACCGGCGGGGCCATCGCGACGAAGGTTGATGGGCAGAACCTAGCGATCCATGCCGCCCTGCTGAGCCCGCGCCGCCCTGACCGCCCTGCCCCGGCTGTTGGCCTGGCTTCTGCTGGCCGCCACCCTGTTGCTGCTGGCCGGGCTTTTGCCCGCCGCCACCCTGTTGCTGGCCCGGGCGCGGGTTGTTCTGCTGCTGTTGGTCTGTTGGTTGGGGTTCTGCTGGTTCGGGTTGTTCATTACTACTCCTCGAGGGTTGATCGTTCATGCCCCAACGTCAACGCCAGGAACCGAGGAAAGTTGCGTCGCAAAATCGGCAACTTACGCCGGATCGGAAGCGATCCGACGGCGAACTCGCGAAATTTCGCCAAATTCGTCTTGCTGCTGGAGGGTCACACCCGCTTGTACGCGCGGTCGTGGTAGACAAGCGCCGGTCCGCCCGGTCCAAGGCGCACGGCTTCGACCGCGCCGAAGAACACGTTGTGGCTCGCGACCGACCGCACCTCGATGATGCGGCAATCGAACGCGATCACCGCCGAGGCCAACACCGGACTGCCGGTCGTCAAGGTCGCCCATTCTCCGCTCGCAAATCGATCGCCGCCGGCGACGCCGGTACGACCCGCGAAGATGTCGGCGATCTGTGCTCCGCCGTCGCCGAGGGTATTGACGCAAAACACGCCGTTCTCGACGACGGCCGGATTGGTTTGACTGCGGCGATTGAGGCACATCAGCAGCGTCGGGGGCGCGTCCGAAACCGAGCATACCGCGGTGGCCGTGGCTCCCGCCTTGCCGCCGGGGCCGGCGGTGGTGATGACGTGGACGGCGGCGCCGAGCCGGCTCATCGCCTCACGGAAGGCGGCGGGCTCAACGGTGCGCACAACCTCGGGTCCCACCGCGGTGAAGGCGCCGTCCATCGCGTCATCGGGACGCTGGTCGATCCAACTCATTGAGCTACTCCGCGGCCCGCTTGACGCCGGCCACCCCCGGATAAGCGACGTCATCGGGGTCGAGCCAGGCCGTGTTGCGCCAGCCGTTCTCGTCGTAATCGGACAAGCACTCCTCCGCGAGCGCGATCATGCCGTCGAGCGTGCCGGTGGTGCGCGCGTTCCACATCGCCTGGATGCGGATGTCCTCGTGGTTGCCGGCGTAATTCATTTCGTAGAGCTCGTGGCGACCGCCAAACTCGGTACCGATGGCATCCCACAGCAGCTTCATCACCTTGATGCGCTCCTTGTAACCGATGCCGTGCGAGCCGCGCACGTATTTAGCGAGATATTTGTCGATCGCGGGATTTTTGAAGTCCTTGGCCGACGAGGGAAGGTAGATGAGCGCGGAGGCGACGATCTTTTCTACGATTTCCTTGACACGGCCATAGGCTTCGCCCGCGAAGACGCGATAGCTCGAGCCCGATTGCACGTTGGGTAGCACGGCGCCGTCCACCCAGGGGGTGGGGCTTGCCGCCATGGCGTCGGTCAGCGCCCAGAACAGATTGCGCCAGGCAATCACCTCGCCCAGCATCGCCTGATTGCCGCGGAACTCGTCGGAGCCGATCGTGCGCAGTGCCTTGGCGATGATGCCGACCAGGAAATCGAGCTTGACCGCCAGCCGCGTGCAGCCCTGGAACTGGTAGCCGGCGAGGAACCCGGACTGCGGGAAGAAGGTTTTGAGCTTTTCGAGATCGCGGTGGAGGAGCACGTCCTCCCACGGGATGAACGCGTTGTCGAACACGAAGATGGCGTCATTCTCATCGAACCGCGAGGACAGCGGATAGTCGAACGGCGTGCCCATGACGCTCGCCATCATCTCGTAGGAAGTGCGGCAGACAAGCTTGACGCCCGGCGCGTTCATCGGTGCGATGAACATGACAGCGAGATCGGTGTCATGGGTCGGCACGGCCGCATTCTGCCCCAGGAAGTTGTAGTGGGTGAGCGCAGACGATGTCGCCACCACTTTCGCACCCGACACGTAGATGCCGGCGTCGGTCTCCTTCTGAATGGTGATGAATACGTCTTTGACCTGATCGGCGGCCTTGGCGCGGTCGACCGGCGGATTGACGATGGCATGGTTCATGAACAGCACGTGTTCCTGCGCGCGCCGATACCATGCCTTGGCGTTGCCGGAGAACTTTCCGTAGAATAGATGATTGGCCCCGAGCGTGTTCATCAGCGAGGCCTTGTAGTCGGGGGAGCGCCCCATCCAGCCGTAGGACATGCGCGCCCATTGCGCGATCGCGTCGCGCTGTCCGATCATCTCCTCGCGGGAGCGCGCGGCACGGAAGAATTTGTGGGTGTAGCCACCCGAGCCGGTATCGGTCGGCGAGGTCAGCAGGTCCTTGGTCTTGGGCTCGTGCAAGGCGTCGTAGAGCCGGGCGATGGAGCGCGCGGCGTTGCGGAAGGCGGGATGCGTGGTCACATCGTCGACGCGCTCGCCATAGACGTAGATCTCGCGCCCGTCGCGCAGACTGGCGAGATATTCCGCCCCGGTGAACGGCCGCCCCTTGGCAGCGATGGCGTCCTCGGACTTCATAGCCTCATGCGCTCCTTCACGCGCAATGTCGCGGCAGCAAGGCACTCGCGGGGGCGGGTGTCAATCTATGCGGGCGCAGGCGGCTAAGGCCAACGACGCGGTCCGGGCCGGCGCCCGCGACTTGCTTCGCCGCACTCGCGCGAAGATGAGTTAGCGGCAGCCATCGACGGCGGAAGGCGCCTCCTCGGGCTCAGCTGGCGCGCCCGCCGCTGGCCACGCATTGGTCGACCGATCGGATGGCTGCGGCCGACGGCATGAAGAGTTTCCGACGCCCGTCTCTCGTCCCGCGCCGCCCGTATTTCCGGAACACGGCTTTGCGGCATTTAAGATACAAATCTTACACTGCCTGGGCCGAAGCCGCGGCCGTGAAAGGCGCTCCGCCCGGACCAGGCGATGAAACCAGCAATCCCGCGAGGCCCAAAACAAGTAGCAGCGTTCTCATTGGCCAATCCCCGGTTCGGATAGTCGGCTCCGGCCAAGTCTAATCTACCCCAAGTTGATTTACGAGAGCGCTACATCCACCGCCGAAGCACCGCTCCGTTTCCGCCGGGCGGAGCGGCCGCCCCCGATTTTGATTCCGGAAGCCGGGCGGGCGTGGCGCTCTGTCCTCCGCCCCCGCCCGGCTCGCCGGGATCGTTTCGGAACGGCTGCGACAGCAGGCGATCGATGCGCAGTTCCCGCACGGTGCGAAAGATCGGCAGCCCGATGGTCATCTTGTTGTGACCTGCCGCCGGCGCCGGCCGGTAGGTTCCGAACAGGCGGTCCCACCACGGCAGATTAAAACCGAAATTGCTGTCGGTCTCGCGCCGCAAAATGGAATGGTGCCCACGGTGCATGTCGGGCGTGACCACCACCAGACGCAGGACGCGGTCGAGCGCGGGGGGCATCGCCACATTGGCATGGTTGAACATGGACGTGGCGTTGAGCACGACCTCGAACGCCAGCACCGCAATCACCGGAATGCCGAATACAATTACGACCGCGATCTTGATCAGCATGGAGAGGAGGATCTGGAACGGGTGGAAGCGCACGCCGGTGGTCACGTCGATGTCCAGATCGGCGTGATGCATGCGGTGTAGGCGCCAAAGCGCCGGCACTTTGTGAAAAAGCACGTGCTGGCCGTAGATGACGAGATCGAGCACGAGGAAGCCCAGCACGGCGGCGACCGAGAGCCGCAGTCCCGCCAGATGGAAAAGCCCCCATCCGCGCCCGGCCGCGAACAGGGCGGCGCCCACCGCGGCGGTCGGAATGAGGACGCGCACCGCAACGACATCGATGAGCAGAATGCCGAGATTGCTTGCCCAGCGGGCCGACGGCCGACGGCAAGCGCGCGGCGCGGGGCGAGCAGCTCCCACGACGCCATGGCAGCGAACACGAGCACAAAGCCGCAAATGCGAATCAAGACCTCGAGGTCCATGGGCGATGACAAATCAATGGGGAGGCCGCAAAATGCACGGCCTCCC
>CAVQIP010000021.1:0-25767 GCA_963712565.1 uncultured Alphaproteobacteria bacterium
GCCGGCAACCAGCCCTCGAAGCGCTCGCGCAGGTTTGCGACCAGAATGGGGCGCTCGCCCTCGAGCGTCAATGCATCGCCGCCGGTGAGGCCAAGCTGCCGCGCGGGCACGCCGGCCGCCCGCGCTCGCACCATCACCTTCTCGGCCACGTCCGCGCTCACGGTGACGAGGTAGCGCCCTTGGTCCTCGCCGAACCAGAAGGCGTGGGCGGCAAGCGGCGGGCGATCGAGCTCCGCTCCGATGCCTGCTGCCATCGCCATCTCGGCGAGCGCGACCAGAAGCCCACCGTCGGAGACGTCGTGGACCGCACTGGCGGTGCCCTCGGCGATCAGCGCGCGCACGAAGTCGCCATTTCTGCGCTCGGCCAATAGGTCGACCGGCGGCGGCGCGCCCGTCTCGCGTTCGCAGATTTCGCGCAGATAGAGCGACTGGCCGAGCCAGCCCGTGGTCTCGCCCAGCAACAAGATCGCCTCGTCGGCCGCCTTGAAGGCGAGCGACGCCGACTTGGTGAAGTCGTCGATGAGGCCGACGCCGCCGATGGTGGGCGTGGGCAGGATGGCACGGCCGTTGGTCTCGTTGTAGAGCGACACATTGCCGGACACCACCGGGAAGTCGAGCGCCCTGCAGGCGTCCGCGATGCCGCGGATTGCGCCAACCAGCTGGCCCATGATCTCCGGCCGCTCGGGGTTGCCGAAATTGAGATTGTCGGTGAGCGCGAGCGGCCGCGCGCCCACGGCGGTGAGGTTGCGCCAGGCTTCCGCCACCGCCTGCTTGCCGCCTTCGAACGGATCAGCCTCGCAATAGCGCGGCGTGACGTCACAGGTGAGCGCGAGCCCCTTCGGGCCGTCGTCGATGCGCACCACTGCGGCGTCGCCGCCGGGCCGCTGCACCGTGTTGCCCAGGATGACGTGGTCGTACTGCTCCCACACCCAGCGCTTGGAGCAGAGATCGGCCGAGCCGATCAACCGCATGAGCGCATCGGCGGTCGCAACGGGTGGCGTCACGTCGCCGGCCTTCACGAGCGCCGGTTTCGGCGTTTCCGCGTACGGCCGTTCGTAGACCGGCGCCTGGTCGCCGAGCTCCTTGATCGGCAGATCGGCCATGACCTTGCCGCCGTGGCGCACGACGAAGCGTTTCGTCGGTGTGGTCTCGCCGACCACCGCGAAGTCGAGGCCCCATTTCCTGAAGATCGCCTCGGCCTCCTTCTCCTTCTCCGGCTTGAGCACCATGAGCATGCGCTCCTGGCTCTCCGAGAGCATCATCTCGTACGCGCTCATGCCGCTCTCGCGGCACGGTACCGCGTCGAGATCGAGTGAAACGCCGAGATCGCCCTTCGCGCCCATCTCGACCGCGGAGCAGGTCAGTCCCGCCGCGCCCATGTCCTGAATGGCGATGACACAGTCCTTCGCCATGATCTCGAGGCAGGCTTCGAGCAGGAGCTTCTCCGCGAACGGGTCGCCGACCTGCACGGTCGGGCGTTTTTCTTCTGTCGCCTCGCCGAACTCGGCCGATGCCATGCTGGCACCATGGATGCCGTCACGACCGGTCTTGGAGCCGAGATAGACGATCGGCATGCCGACGCCCGAGGCAGCGGCATAGAAAATCTTGTCCGCCGCTGCGAGGCCCACCGCCATTGCGTTCACCAGGCAGTTGCCGTCGTAGCGAGTGTGAAAGCGCACCGAACCGCCGACGGTCGGCACGCCGAAGGAATTGCCGTAGCCGCCGATGCCAGCCACGACGCCGGCGACAAGGTGCCGGGTTTTCGGATGCGACGGCGCACCGAAGAAGAGTGCGTCGAGGCAGGCGATCGGCCGCGCGCCCATGGTGAAGACGTCGCGCAGAATGCCGCCGACCCCGGTCGCCGCGCCTTGATAGGGCTCGATATAGCTCGGATGGTTGTGGCTCTCCATCTTGAACACCACGGCGACCCCGTCACCGATATCGATCACGCCGGCGTTCTCGCCTGGGCCCTGGATCACCCATGGCGCTTTCGTCGGCAGCGTGCGCAGATGGATCTTCGAGGATTTATACGAGCAATGCTCATTCCACATCGCCGAAAAAATACCGAGCTCAGTGATGGAAGGCTCGCGCCCGACGAGGCTCAGAATCCGCTGGTATTCGTCGGGAGTGAGGCCGTGCGCGGCAACCAGCGCGGAGCTGATCTTCGTTCTGCCGGTCTTCGTTCTGCCGGCCTTCGTTCTGCCGGCCTTCGTTCTGGTTCTGCCGGCGGCCTTCGACCGCCGTTTGAGCTTGCGAGCCACCGGTTTCGCGCGCGTTGATGCCGGCAATTTTTTGGATGTTTTTGCCATGGGAACTACATGGCATTGACTGGCCAAGCCAGGCAATCCATCACGGCCCTGGTTCCACAGATCATGCCCGCAGGCGAAGCCCGGATGAGAGCCGATGGCGAGGCATCGCGTTACGCCACTTGCTTGAAGTGGTCGGCCAGCCCCGCGAACAGCCCGCGCCCGTCGGTTGCCCCCAGCACCGCCTCCACGTGGTTCTCCGGGTGCGGCATCATGCCGAGGACGTTGCCGTCCTGGTTGAGCACGCCGGCGATGGCGTTGGTCGCGCCGTTCACGTTCCAGGCCGGATCGAGCGTGCCATCGGGAGCAGTATAACGGAACAGCACCCTGCCCTCGGCTTCGAGCCGCGCGATGGTGTCTGCGTCGGCGACGTAGTTGCCCTCGCCGTGCGCCGTCGGCACGCGGATCACCTGGCCGGCGTTGTAACCGTGGGTGAACGGCGTGTCGGAACGTTCGACGCGCAAATAGACGTCGCGGCAGACGAATTTGAGCACCGTATTGCGCATGAGTACCCCGGGCAGCAGCCCCGCCTCGCACAGGATCTGGAAGCCGTTGCAGACGCCGAGCACCAGGCCGCCCTTGGCAGCATGGGCGCGCACGGCGTCCATGATCGGTGCGCGCGCCGCGATCGCGCCGCAACGCAGATAATCGCCGTAGGAGAAGCCCCCCGGCAGCACCACCAGATCGGTGCCCACCGGCAACGCGGTATCGGCATGCCAGACCATGGCCGGCTCGCGGCCGGCGATGAGTTTGAGCGCGCGCGCCATGTCGCGCTCGCGATTGATGCCGGGAAACACCAGAACGGCGGATCGCATCAGAGTCCGAGCTCCTTCTCGGCCCAACGCAGAACGAGATCACCGTTGAGGAAAGCGAGAGCGGCGCGCTCAACCGCCGGGACGTCGTCGGCGACGACGGTCGCGACCACCACGTCGCATTTGTCGTTGAACGCGACGGCGAACGCGGTGCGCGGCGATCCATAGGGTATCGCCACCCGATAGGGCCGGCTGCGCCCGTTCATCCAGCCGACGGCGATCGGCTGCCCGTCGCGCAAGCCGTTGAACTTATCGCTCAGCAGTTCGAGGTCACCCACCCGATCGAGCTCGGTATCGTCCGCCACACCGGTCGTGCAATTGCAAAAGCCGAGCTTGGCACGCAGATAAAGGTCGATGTCGGCGCCGCAGTCGGCGGCCCGGCATTTGAACGCGCGCCCGATCCCCCACTGGTCGAGCGGGAATGGCCATTTGACCTCGCTCCAAGCGGCAGGGGCCGGCGCCGCCGAGCCGGCTGATTGCCGACCGACGCCGGCGGTCATCGCATCGCTGGCAAGCAGGCCCGCCAATGCAATTCCGAGTGCGACCAAGGTGCCGCTCTGACGTCCGATCATCGCGGCACCTCGGCGATTTCGAGCCGCCGCTCGACCTGCTTCGATGCTTCGCAAATCACTGGTTGGTCACCTCGACCATCGCGTTCGGAACTTCAGCCGACCAATTTCACATCATAATTCTCGATCAGCGTATTGGCGAGGAGCTTGTCGGCTGCTTGCTTGAGCGCGGCTGCGGCCGCTTTACGGTCGCGTCCTTCGATCTCGATGTCGAAGACCTTGCCCTGGCGTACGCTCGCCACGCCGGCAATTCCGAGCGATTTGAGCGCGCCCTCGATCGCCTTGCCTTGGGGATCAAGGATGCCGGACTTGAGAGTAACGGTGACGCGGGCTTTCATCACATTTCCTTACGACTTTCGCGGTCGATATGGTGAGAATCGCTGCAACGCAAGCAGCTCGAACAAGGGGCCGCAAAACCAAGGCGCAAACCGCCTCAATGCACAGGTGCCGCGGCTGATTGCTCCAGCAGCCGGCCGCGGCCGGCGACGAAGCCGCTCTCGCCGACGAGCCGCAGCGCCGCCCAGAACGCCGCCTGCGTGCTCGCGACCACCGGGATGCCGTACCGCGCCTCCAGCGGCTTGGCGACGCCCAAAGTCCGGAGCCCCCCGCAGGAAATCAGCAGACCCTCGGCCGCCGGCGCCTCGCCACAGGCCTTGGACCCGAGCGCGATGATGTCCGCCTCGCTCTTGCTGCCGGGCTCGCCGAAGCCGAACAAGCCGAAGCCCTCCAGCGCCAGCACTTCGAAGCCCTGCGCCGTGAGGAAGGCTTTGAGCCGCTCGTTCACGTCATCGGCGTAGGCGGTGGCCACGGCGATCCGCCGCGCGCCGAAGCTGCGCAGTCCATCGACCACCGCCTGGCTCATCGTGCTCACCGGCAGCCCGGTCACCGCGCGAAGTTTCTCCATCAGCTCGGCGTGGAACTCGCTGCCGCGGTAAAATGTCAGCGACGTACCGATCACCATGATGGCATCGACGCCCCGCCCGGCGAGATGTTCGGCCGCCGGGAGAATCCCTTCCCACGCGCTGTCGTAGCCGGCAGGCGTGAGCGAGCGCACGCCGACGCCGCGCGCAAGGAAGCGCACTTCCGGATACATCTGAAGCCCTTCGTCCGGCACCGTGTCGGTCGCGAACGGGACCACGAGACCGATGGTGAACTCCTTGCGCATGTCGCTCTCCTCACGTTCCTCGTTCTTGCGCATGCAATCAATCATCAGTTGCGCCGGCCGCCTTGATGATCGGCGCCCATTTTACGATCTCGACGCGCAGATAGTCGGCAAACTCCTCTGGCGTGCTCGTCATCGGCTGCATGCCGAGCTTGAGGAAGTGCGACCTGCTGGCGGACTCGGCCAGGAACGCCGTCAGCGTCCCGTTCAACGCGGCCACGATGGGCGGCGGGACGTTCGCCGGCGCGACCAGGCTTTGCCAGGAATTGGCCTCGTAGCCGGCAAGCCCCGCCTCGATCATGGTCGGCACCTCGGGCAGCGTCTCGACCCGCTTGCCGACCGTGACCGCAAGCGCCTTCAGACGGCCGTCGCGGACAAGAGAGGTCACCTGGCCCACGTCGCCGAACATCATCGGGACATGGCCGGCAACCACGTCGCCGAGCGCCGGACCGCCGCCCCGATAGGGGATGTGCCTGATGTCGGTGCCGGTCATGCTCTTGAACAATTCCATGTAGATGTGATGCGGCGCGCCCATGCCGCCCGAAGCATAGCTCAGGTCGCCCGACTTCGATTTCGCGAGCTGGGTCAGGTCGGCGAGCGAATCGACCGGCAATGACGGGTTCACCACCAGCACGAACGGCACCGCTGCGATCAGCGAGATCGGTGAAAAATCCGCCACCGGATCGTAGGGCAGCTTCTTGTAGACGCTCGGGTTGAAGGCCAGCGTCGAGCTTGTGGCCGCCAGCAGCGTGTAGCCGTCCGGCGCGGAACGCGCGACATAGGCAGCGCCGGTTGCCGTCCCCTGCCCCGGCCGGTTCTCGATCAGGAAGGGCTGGCCCAGTCGCTGTTCGAGCCCGCGCGCCAGGAAACGCGCCAGCGCGTCCGTTCCACCGCCAGCGGCATAGGGAACCACGATGCGCACCGGCCTGGTCGGATAACCCTTGGTTGCGGAGATCTGGGCAAAGCCGGAACTGGCACTGACAAGACAAAGGGCGCCGGCGGCGGCGCCCCTGAGCATGCTCCAGGACCAACGCGGGTTCATCGCGTTGCCGGCGGCGAGCGTCAGCCCTTTACCAGCACCGGTCCGCTACCCTGCGGCCGTTCGCCCTCGCTCATGATGCCGAGCCGCTTGGCGACCTCGGTATAAGCCTCCAGCAGTCCGCCGAGATCGCGGCGGAAGCGGTCCTTGTCGAGCTTCTCGTTCGACTTGATGTCCCACAACCGGCAGGAATCGGGCGATATCTCGTCTGCCACCACGATCCGCATGAGGTCGTTTTCCCATAGCCGGCCAGTCTCCATCTTGAAGTCCACAAGCCGGATGCCGACGCCGAGGAACAGGCCGGAA
This sequence comes from uncultured Alphaproteobacteria bacterium, assembly GCA_963712565.1. Classification (GTDB taxonomy): domain Bacteria; phylum Pseudomonadota; class Alphaproteobacteria; order Rhizobiales; family Xanthobacteraceae; genus VAZQ01. The sequence continues at coordinate 6,195 of CAVQIP010000021.1, forward strand.
AGGAAATCGTTGACGCGGATGGCGAGCGCCATGACGTCGTCGATTTCCTGCGGAGTGGCCCAGCCGAAGGCGGTGATGTGCTCCTCGGAGACCATTGGATCGCCGAGCTGCTGGTTCTTGTAATAGAACTCGATGATCGAGCGCGGCAGCTGGGTGCCCTCTTCGATACCGAGGCGCTGCGACAGCGAACCAGCCGCGACATTACGCACGACCACCTCGAGCGGAATGATCTCCACCTCGCGAATCAGCTGCTCGCGCATGTTGAGCCGCTTGATGAAATGGGTTGGAACCCCGATGTCGTTGAGGTGCTGGAAGACGTATTCGGAGATCCGGTTGTTGAGGACGCCCTTGCCTTCGATGATGTCGTGCTTCTTGGCATTGAAGGCGGTCGCGTCGTCCTTGAAATGCTGGATCAGCGTTCCGGGCTCCGGTCCCTCATAGAGGACCTTCGCCTTGCCTTCATAAATGCGGCGACGGCGGCTCATCGGAGTGTACCGTGGTTTGTTGATGTCCATCTGGATGCCGTGGGTCCGGTTTGATTTGATGTCCGCGGCGGCGGCGCGTGGCGGCGCAACAAAAAGCGTGAACATGCGACGCGTCCACGCCGGCAAGCTAGCCGATCACGTTGCGCAGCACAATCGCGTCGGACGGGTTTGTTCCGCGAGCTCCCGAGGCCGAATCACTTCGGTTGCCTTGACGATCTGCTCTCGCTATGCAAGGCCGCAGCCGGCTCCCGCCGTGGGTGGAGGTGAATCCACGGAAGCGAAATTGGAGCAATCCACGCGTTCCGGCCGAACGCCGGGAACAAAAGTCGGATGCGGGCGCGGCCGTCCGCTCCCGACCCAGCGAGGCAGGCATGACCACGTTCGACAAGCGCGAGGAAGGTTTCGAAAAGAAGTTCGCCATCGACCAGGAACTGCAGTTCAGGGCGAACGCCCGCCGCAACAGGCTTCTCGGCCTGTGGGCGGCGGAGAAGCTCGGGCTCTCCGGCGCCGAGGCCGACGCCTATGCCAAATCGGTCGTCATGGCGGATTTCGAGGAGGCCGGGGACGACGACGTGTTCCGCAAGATCCGCAAGGACTTCGACGCCAAGGGCGTGACGGACTCCGATCACCAGATTCGCCGCACCATGGACCAGCTGATGGCAAAGGCGATCCAGGAGATCAAGGCCGGCCAATGACGGTAGATGCGGCCTTCTCCCTCGCCCGCCGGCTCCGGGCCGGCGAGACCGTCCATAGCGGCTGGTGTGGCCTGCCTTATCCCATCGTCGCCGAGCTGGTGGGGCGCGAAGGCTTTCCCGCGGTCACCCTCGATGGACAGCATGGCCTGTGGGACACCGCCTCGCTGCTGGCCGCGATCGCCCAGGTGCGCCAGGGCGGCGCGGCGCCGATCGTGCGCATTCCCGTCGGCGAGTTCGCGTCCGTCAGCCGCGCGCTCGATTTCGGCGCCGAGGGCATCATCGCACCGATGATCAACACGCCAGCGGATGCCCGCGCCTATGCCTCGTTCGCAAAATTCCCGCCAATCGGTGAGCGCAGCTGGGGCCCGCACCGCGCCACCACACTCGCCAATATGCCCGACCAGAAGGTCTATCTGCGCGAGGCCAACGCGCTGACCGTCACCTTCGCCATGATCGAGACGCGGACCGCGCTCGACAATGTCGAGGCGATCGCGGCGACGCCCGGGATCGATGCGCTGTTTCTCGGTCCGGCAGACCTCTCGATCGCGCTCTCGGACGGCGCCAACGTCGATCCGATGTCGGGCGAGGTGGACCGCCAGCTCGACCGCATCATCGCGGCCACCGGCAAGGCCGGCAAGATCATGGGCGCCTATTGCCATTCCGCCGAGCGCGCCGTCGTGCTCGCCAAGCGCGGGGTGCGCTTCCTCGCCGTCGGCAGCGACATGGGCTTCCTGCGGGCGGGCGCGGCGGCCGCGCTCAAGGTGGTCAAGGGTTGAACTGCCATCACGGTTGCCGTCCCCGCGAAAGCGGGGACCCATCGCGCCCCACTCCGCGGCCTGTGGAATATGGGTCCCCGCGTGCGCGGGGACAACATCTAAGTATTGGCGCTCCTACTCGCCGGCCACCGCCTGTGCCAAGCGATCGAGCACGCGCGGCAGGTCGGTCTCGACCGCGCTCGCATCCACCTCGAGCACGCGATAGCCGCGCTCGATCAGCCACGCACGCCGATCTCGGCGCGCCCTGGCCGCGGCCTCGTTTTCCTGCGCCGGCACCAGGTCGATCACCAGACGCAGCGGGAACGAGACGAAATCGGTGATGTGGGTCCCGACCGGAACCTGTCGCTTGATGCCTTTTCCGGCAAAGCGCCGGTCCCTGGTGAGAGCGTCCCAGAGCGCGCGCTCGGCATCGGTCGGATTGCGGCGCAGGAGGCGCGCCAAGCCGCGCACCGGGCCGCGCTCGCCAGGCGCGCGCGCATCGGCGTATTCCGCCAGCAGCGCGCGCAACGCCGTTGCTTCCTCGCCGTCCAGCACGCCGCCGCGGGCCGGTCCCTTGCGGCCTTCGGTCAGCGCCACGACGATCCCGTGCAGGGTCTGAATGTCCTGCCGGGTCGGCTGCATGCGGGCGAAAATGTTGCGCAGGTTGACCAGCATGGTGGCGCGCTTGTCCAGCGGCCGAAAGTATTCGATGAGGTCGAGCTGCCGTTCGAGATTGGCGAAGAAGGCTTGCACCTGCTCCTTGCCGGCCGGCTCGGATTTCTGCGGCATGGCGAAGGGCAGCGCGCCGCCGCAGGAAAGCTTGAACCACTCGTAGGCGACGAGCGCGACCGCCTGGGCGAGATTGAGCGACGCGAAAGCGGGGTTGACCGGAAACGTCACGATGCGGTCGGCGAGCGCAACCTCGTGGTTCTCAAGTCCGTAACGCTCGCGCCCGAACAGGACCGCCGTGTGCTCGCCCGCGGCCACGCGCGGCGCCAGGAAGGCGGCGGCCTCGTCCGGCCCGATCACCGGTTTGGCCTGGTCGTGGGCGCGCGCGGTGGTCGCCAGCACCGCCGTGCAGTCCGCGATCGCCGCCGCCAGCGTGTCGAATGTCGTCGTGGCGTCGAGGATGGCGTCAGCGCCGGAGGCCGAGCGTTGCGCGTGAACGTTGGGCCAGCCGTCGCGCGGATTGACCAGGCGCAGATGCTGCAGGCCGAAATTGGCCATGACGCGCGCCGCCGCGCCGATGTTCTCGCCGAGCTGCGGCTCGACCAGAATCACGATCGGCCCCGGCGTTGCGATCCAGTTCCTGGTCTTGTCGGTTCCGGCGCCCGGCATGACGGCTCTCGTACACGGAATTGCAATGCGCTGACAGGTCGGCAAGGTCGTGCACTTTCGAGCGCCCTGGCACCCGGTCGACGACGATGATCGACATGCTCGTCCTGGGCTGTTGGTATTAGCGCGAACAGCGCACGAAAAAGCCAGCCGGGCGGGGGGCGGCCGCTTTCACCGCTCCCGCGCCGGTGCTATAGCGACGCCCGCCGGGCGGGGCGCCGTCAGCCGAGCGTTCGCCGTCTCCTCCTTACCCTCCCGAATCGCCTCTTCGGCATGAAGGCGCTCGCAAAGGTCCCCAATGGCGAAAATCAAAGTGAAGAATCCGGTCGTCGAAATGGACGGCGACGAGATGACCCGTATCATCTGGCATCTCATCAAGGAGAAGCTGATTTATCCCTATCTCGACATCGAGCTGCTCTATTACGACCTCGGCATCCAGAAGCGCGACGAGACGCGCGACAGGATCACGATCGAAGCAGCGGAGGCGATCAAGAAGATCGGCGTCGGCGTCAAGTGCGCCACCATCACCCCGGACGAAGGGCGAGTGAAGGAATTCAACCTCAAGGAAATGTACCGCTCGCCCAACGGCACCATCCGCAACATCCTGGGCGGCGTCATCTTCCGCGAGCCGATCATCTGCAAGAACGTGCCACGGCTGGTGCCGGGCTGGACCAAGCCGATCATTATCGGCCGTCACGCCTACGGCGACCAGTACCGCGCCACTGATTTCAAGATCCCGGGCAAAGGCAAGCTGTCGCTCTCCTTCGTGGGCGACGACGGCACCAAGATCGAGCGCGAGGTGTTCCGCTTCCCCGGCAGCGGCGTCGCCATGGCGATGTATAATCTCGACGACTCGATCCGCGACTTCGCCCGCGCGTCGCTCAACTACGGTCTCAATCGCGGCTACCCGGTCTATCTCTCGACCAAGAATACCATCGTCAAGGTCTATGACGGCCGCTTCAAGGACATTTTCCAGGATATCTACGACAACGAGTTCAAGGCCGAGTTCGAGAAAAAGAAGATCTTCTACGAGCACCGGCTCATCGACGACATGGTGGCGGCCGCGCTGAAATGGTCCGGTGGCTACGTCTGGGCGTGCAAGAACTACGACGGCGACGTGCAATCCGACACCGTCGCCCAGGGCTACGGCTCGCTCGGGCTGATGACTTCGGTGCTGATGACGCCCGACGGCAAGGTGGTCGAGGCCGAGGCCGCCCATGGCACGGTGACGCGGCACTACCGCCAGCACCAGAGGGGCGAGCAGACCTCGACCAACTCGGTCGCCTCGATCTACGCCTGGACGCGCGGGCTCGCGCACCGCGCCAAGCTCGACGACGATCCCAAGCTGGCGAAATTCGCCGCCACCTTGGAGAAGGTCACGGTCGACACCGTCGAGGCGGGCTTCATGACCAAGGACCTTGCACTGCTGGTGGGCTCCGAGCAGAAATGGCTCTCCACCACCGGCTTTCTCGACAAGGTGGACGAGAACCTCAAGAAGGCGATGGCGTAACGACAACCCGCAAGGCACCTGCCGGCGCCGCATCGGCCCTCACGCGGAGCATCGGCGCCGGGGCCAGCAATCCGCGTCAAGGAGGAGTGCCCTGAGCGTATGCTGGAAAAGCCTTCTCCTGTCCCTGCCCGCCATCCTGGTGTTGGCAGGCGCAGCATCGGCGCAAGTCCCGCCCGCGATTGCGGCACCCGGCGAGAACGTCGTGGTGACGCTGCACGCCGAGGGCGCGCAGGTCTACGAGTGCAAGCCCGGCGCCGACGGCAAGCTCGCATGGGCGTTCCGCGAGCCGATCGCGACGCTGGTGCTCGACGGCAAGACCGTCGGCCGCCATTATGCCGGGCCGAACTGGGAGCACGCGGACGGCAGCGCCGTGGTCGGCAAGGTCGCCGCCAACGCGCCGGGCAAGAGCGCAAGCGACATTCCCTGGCTCAAGCTCGACGTCACCGCGCAGCGCGGCAGCGGCACGTTCTCGGGCGTCACGACGGTGCAGCGGATCAACACCGCCGGCGGCGTCCACGCCGGCGCCTGCGACAAGGCCGGCGCCCTGCACAGCGCACCCTACGCCGCCGATTACGTCTTCCTGCGCAAGGGAACGTGATCGGGCGAACCCGCCCGACGTTACGTGTCGCCGCGCTCCCGATCCTCGACGACCTCGGCGTCCTCGACCTCCTCGGTCACGAGGTCGCCCCGCGGCGAGATGATCTTGTGGCCGAGCCGGCTGCGCACGACCTCGTGGATGCGCTTGGACAGCCGCGGGTCGCGGTCCATTAAGGCGTGGAAATCGTGCGCCTCCAGCACAAGCAGGCTGGTGCGCGACATCGCGACGACGTTCGCGGAGCGGCGCGCGCGCCGCAACACCGCGATCTCTCCGAAGAAATGCCCCACCCCCAGCCGCACCCGCTCGTTCGGCAGCTCGATCTCGACCTCCCCATCGGCGACGAAATACATCGAATGTGCGGGATCGCCACGGCGCGCGATCAGGCCGCCCGGCCCGACCTGTTGCGCGCGCAGGAGCCGCATGATGTCGCTGATCTCACCAGCGTCGAGCTCCGCGAACAGCGGGACGCGCGCGACCATCCCCCAGGTGACGACGAAGTCCCGCCGATGGATCTCCTCCGAGAATCCGTTCGCAATGATGCCGACCGGCAGCGCCACCATGATCAGGCCGACAAAGATCGTCGCTCCGGCGATGAGCTTGCCGGCCACGGTGACCGGCACGACATCGCCGTATCCGATGGTGCCGAGCGTGACGATCGCCCACCACATGGCATCGGGGATGGTGCCGAACTTGTCGGGCTGCGCGCGCGCTTCGGCAAGATGCATCAGCGATGCGGCCATGATGGTGGCCCCGATCAGGATGACGACGCAGCCGAACAGCGCGCGCCGCTCCCGATAGATCACCTCCAGCAGCGATCGCATCGCCGGGGAGTAGCGCGTGATCTTGAGGAACCGGATCACGCGGACGACGAGAATGGACCGCAGCTCCGCCGGAAGCGCGAAGGCGAACCAGAACGGCAGGACCGCGAGCAGGTCGACGATGCCCGCGCCGCTGCGCATGTAGCGCCAGCGTGCGCGCGCAGCCGACGGCTCACGATAGGGCTTGTGCTCTACCGCTACCCAGATGCGCAGGCCGTATTCCAACGTGAAGACGACGAGCGATACCAGCTCGATGGCGTTGAACCAGGTGCCGTACCGAGACGCAAGCTCCGGCATCGACTGCAGCGCCACCGACAGCAGGTTGACGATGATCAGCGCGATCAGCAGGCGGTCGACCGTCAGGCTAGCGCGGTCGCCGATCGAGCCCTGCTCGAGGATTTCGTAACAGCGTTTGCGCAGGTCGGGCAGCAAACGCCGATGCTGTCGTGTCATGGTGCAAGACCCCGGCTGCCGCACCTGCACATGCGCTATCCGCCGAGCGCGCCCTCGATCGCCTTGAGCGCGGCCTCGGCCTTGGAGCCGTCAGGGCCGCCGGCCTGCGCCATGTCGGGACGACCGCCGCCGCCCTTGCCGCCGAGCGCCTCGGCGCCCTTGCGCACGAGATCGACGGCGGAAAAACGCGCCGTGAGGTCGGCGGTAACGGCGACCACGACGCCGGCCTTGCCCTCCTCGGTGACGCCGACGATGGCGACTACGCCGGAGCCGACCTGCTTCTTGCCCTCGTCGGCGAGGCTGCGTAAATCCTTGAGATCGATGCCCTCGACGGCGCGCGCCAAGAGCTTGACGTCGCCCACCACGCGCACGCCGTCGGCGCCTTCCGCGCGCGCGCCACCGCCCATCGCGAGCTTCTTCCTTGCGTCCGCCAGCTCGCGCTCGAGCCGGCGCCGTTCATCCAATAACTGCGCGAGACGATTCGGAACGTCCTCGAGCGGCGCCCGAAGCTCGGCTGACGCGGCTTTGGCGAGCTCGGCCAGATGGCGCGCATGTCTGCGCGCGGTCGCGCCGGTGAGCGCCTCGATCCGCCGCACTCCGGCGGCGACGGCGCTCTCGCTGAGCCCACCGATGAGGCCGATGTCGCCGGTGCGCCTGACATGCGTGCCGCCGCACAACTCCACCGACCAGCCCATGGTATTGCCGCCACCCTCTCCCATCGCCACGACCCGCACCTCGTCGCCATATTTCTCGCCGAACAGAGCGCGCGCCCCGGACGCGATCGCCTCGTCGACCGCCATCAGCCGGGTGGTTACCGGCGTATTCTGCAGGACCACGTCGTTGGCGATGTCCTCGACCCGCTCGATCTCCCCGGCCGTCATCGGCTTGGGATGGGAGAAATCGAAGCGCAGCCGGTCGGGTGCTACCAGCGAGCCCTTCTGCGCCACATGGTCGCCGAGCACCTGGCGCAAAGCCTCGTGCAGGATGTGGGTGGCCGAGTGATGCTGCCGGATGGCGCTGCGGCGCGAATGATCGACCTCGAGCATGAGCGCGGCGCCGGCCTCGAGCGTTCCCTCCTCCACTACGCCGGAATGGACGAATACTTCGCCCGCCTTTTTCTGGGTGTCGGCGACGCGGAAGCGCACGCCCTCGCCACGCATGATGCCGGTGTCGCCGACCTGCCCGCCCGATTCGGCATAGAACGGAGTCTGGTTGAGGATGACGGCGCCGCTCTCTCCCGCGCGCAGCGCCGGCACCTGCTTGCCGTCCTTCACCAGCGCGGCGACCACGCCCTCGGCGGTTTCCGTCTCGTAGCCCAGGAACTCGGTGGCCCCGGCGCTTTCGCGCAAGCCGAACCACACGGCTTCGGTCGCCGCATCGCCCGAGCCGGCCCAGGAGGCGCGCGCCTTTTCGCGCTGGCGCTCCATGGCGGCGTTGAAGCCTTCGGTGTCGACGGCGATGCCGCGCGGCTTGAGCGCGTCCTGGGTCAGGTCGAGCGGAAAGCCGAAGGTGTCGTAGAGCGTGAACGCGGTCTCGCCCTTGAGCCGGTCGCCGCGCTTGAGGCCGCGGCTCTCCTCGTCGAGGATGGCGAGGCCGCGTTCGAGTGTCTTGCGGAAGCGGGTCTCCTCGAGCTTGAGCGTTTCCCCGATCAACGCCTGCGCGCGCGTGAGCTCGGGATAGGCTTGGCCCATCTCGCGCACGAGCGTGGGCACGAGCCGCCACATCAGCGGCTCGCTCGCGCCGAGGAGTTCGGCATGGCGCATGGCGCGCCGCATGATGCGGCGCAGCACATAGCCGCGTCCCTCGTTCGACGGCAGCACGCCGTCGGCGATCAGAAACGACGACGCCCGCAGGTGATCGGCGATGACACGATGCGAAACGGCGCGCGGGCCTTCCGGCTCGACGCCGGTGAGGTCGGCGACATGCGAGATGATCGCGCCGAATAGATCGATCTTGTAGTTGTCGTGAGTGCCCTGCAGCACCGCGGCGATACGCTCGAGCCCCATGCCGGTGTCGATCGAGGGCCGCGGCAGGTCGACGCGCTTGCCGCCCGCGAGCTGCTCGAACTGCATGAACACCAGGTTCCAAATTTCGATGAAACGATCGCCCTCGGCCTCGGACGAGCCGGGCGGGCCGCCGGGAATCTGCGCGCCGTGGTCGTAGAAGATTTCCGAGCACGGCCCGCACGGGCCGACGTCGCCCATCTGCCAGAAATTGTCGGAGCCGGCGATGCGGACGATCTTGCTCTCGGGCAGGCCCGCGATCTTCTTCCACAGATCGAACGCCTGATCGTCGTCGATGAAGACGGTGACCAGCAGGCGATCGGCCGGCAGCCCGAACTCCTTGGTGACGAGATTCCAGGCGAGCTCGATGGCGCGGTCCTTGAAATAGTCGCCGAACGAGAAGTTGCCGAGCATCTCGAAGAAGGTGTGATGACGCGCGGTATAGCCGACATTGTCGAGATCGTTGTGCTTGCCGCCGGCGCGCACGCATTTCTGCGCGGTGGTCGCGCGCGCATAGGGACGCTTCTCGAGGCCGGTGAAGACGTTCTTGAACTGCACCATGCCGGCATTGGTGAACATCAGGGTCGGGTCGTTGCGCGGCACGAGCGGAGACGACGGCACGATTTCGTGGCCGTTGCCGGCGAAATAATCGAGAAAGCTCGACCTGATCTCGTTGACGCCGCTCATGTCCCAGAAATCCTTGGATAGCCACCCTCGCGCGGACGCAGACTTGCCGGTGCTTTTACCGGCACCCCCTTTTCCTGTCCAGGAAGCGACCCTTACGGCAGCGCCGCCGATCGGTTATATAGGCGCCCTGCCCCACCCGCGCATCGCGCCGCGCCCGCGGCGACCGCGCCCAACACCGCCGGACACGACGATGGATCCGACGCCGCGACCGCCGGCTTCGCGCCTGGAGCAGCTGCTGCGAGCGCGGCAGTTCGTCATTACCGCGGAGATCACGCCGCCGGTCTCGTGCGACGCCGACGACCTATTGCGCAAGGCGCTGCCGCTCGCCGGCCTCGCGGATGCCGTCAATGTCACCGACGGTGCCAGCGCGCGCGCACATCTGTCGGCGCCGATCGCGGCCGCCCTGCTCGCGCGCGAGGGTATCGAGCCGATCCTGCAATTCACCTGCCGCGATCGCAACCGCATCGCGTTGCAGGGCGATCTCATGGGCGCCGCCGCCTGCGGCGTGCGCAACCTGTTGTGCCTGACCGGCGACGACCCCAAAGCCGGCGACCAGCCGCAGACCAAGCCCGTGTTCGACGTCGATTCGACGACGCTGACCGCTATGGCGCGGGACCTGCGCGACAAGGGTGAACTCCCCTCCGGACGCAAGGTCGCCGGCAGCGCGCGTTTCTTTCTCGGCGCCGCCGACGCCCCGATCGACCCGCCCCCGGATTGGCGGCCGGACAAGCTCGCGGCCAAGATCGCTGCCGGCGCCGAGTTCGTGCAAACCCAGTTTTGCATGGACCAAGACATCGTGCGGCGCTACGCCGCGCGGCTTGCCGAGCACGCGGCGACCCGCGACCTTTATCTGCTCGTGGGCATTGCGCCACTACGCTCGGCCAAATCGGCACGCTGGATGAGGAAGCACCTTTACGGCACCATCATTCCCGATGCCTTCATCGATCGATTGGAAAAAGCTGCCGATCCGGCCGCTATGGGCGAGCGCATCGCGGTCGAACTGATCGGGCAGCTGGCGCGGATTCCGGGCGTCGCCGGCGTCCATATCATGGCGCCGGCCAACGAGGTGAAGGTGCCGCCGGTCATTGCGGAAGCCCGCAAGCAACTGCCGCCGCCGCGGCCCGTGTAGGGGCACAAGCGAGTGCGGGCGGGGTTGCCCGTGCGTTCATCGCGCAGCGATGTCGGCTTCCGCAGCGCGCTCACAATCTGCGCGTGAAGGCGCGCGATATCATCGCTGCGCTGAAGTCCAGCTCGCTGCCTCTGCCCGCTCCCCGTCACCCGCGGGCTTGGCCCGCGGGTCCGTCTCGCTTGCAAAAACTCAAGCTACGCCTTTCGCAAGCGGACGGTTTGCCGGGTCGCCCCGGCAACGACAGGGGGGAGTTCGCAGGGAGCAGGTCGAAGCAGGGGCTCACCCCTGCGCAGCGTCCTCGTCGTCGCCGCCCTCTTCGCCGGCGAGAATCTTTTCGGCGATAAGGCCGGCGTTCTGCCGGATCGCCGTTTCGATCTTGGCGGCGATATCGGGGTTGGCCTTGAGGAAGACCTTGGCGTTCTCGCGGCCCTGACCGATGCGCTGGCTGTCGTAGGAAAACCAAGCGCCCGACTTCTCCACCACGCCGGCTTTCACCCCGAGGTCGATGAGCTCGCCATTCTTCGACACGCCTTCGCCGTACATGATGTCGAACTCGACCTGCTTGAACGGCGGCGCGAGCTTGTTCTTGACCACCTTGACGCGGGTTTGGTTGCCGACCACCTCGTCGCGTTCCTTGATCGCGCCGATCCGGCGGATGTCGAGGCGTACCGAGGCGTAGAATTTGAGCGCGTGGCCGCCCGTGGTGGTCTCGGGCGAGCCGTACATTACGCCGATCTTCATGCGGATCTGGTTGATGAAGATCACCATCGTATTGGAGCGATTGATCGAGGCGGTGAGCTTGCGCAGCGCCTGGCTCATGAGCCGCGCCTGCAGGCCGGGCTGGCTGTCGCCCATCTCGCCTTCGAGCTCGGCGCGGGGAACGAGCGCCGCGACCGAATCGATCACCAGCACGTCGACCGCACCCGAACGCACCAGCGTATCGGCGATTTCGAGCGCCTGTTCGCCGGCGTCGGGCTGCGAGATCAGGAGGTCGTCGACATTGACCCCGAGCTTGCGCGCGTAGATCGGGTCGAGCGCGTGCTCGGCGTCGATGAAGGCGCAAATGCCGCCCTTCTTCTGCGCTTCCGCCAGGCAATGCAGCGCCAGCGTGGTCTTGCCGGAGGATTCCGGTCCGTAGATTTCGACCACCCGGCCGCGCGGCAAGCCGCCGATTCCGAGCGCAATGTCGAGGCCGAGCGAGCCGGTGGAGACGGTGTCCACATCCATCGACTTGTCGTTCTTGCCGAGCCGCATGATCGAGCCCTTGCCAAAATTGCGCTCAATCTGGGAGAGCGCGGCATCCAGGGCCTTCGATTTATCCATGGAGAAACCTTCAACGACACGTAGCGCAGCACTGGTCATTGCTCCCACTCCTTATGACCGGGATTCGAAAGACCGACAACGAACGGTCCGGTAGGTGGAAGCAGTGTACCCTATCTGTTCTCTGTTCGCAATATGTTCTTTTGGGCAAATTGGGCGGCGCCCCAATTTTCCAAGGCTTTTGGTCCTAATTTGAATACACGCGGCGTCCGAATTTGTCGGGAACCGGACGGACAATGCACGTTCCGAAGCGGTACAAAGTCCCATTCCCGAGTGGGACGATCCATGCCCATCACACCGTTCTTAAACGGCTTCAAATTTGATCCCGAGGCCACGCGCGTTATGGGCGTCGCATTCGAAATGGCCCGGGCTGCCCTTCGCCTTGCGGATCGAGACGACCCCGCCGTCGCAATGATCGCCAACAGGATCATAGCGCTTGCGAAAGCCGGCGAGCGCAATCCCGATCTGCTGTGCGAACGGGTTTTGAACGATCTTCGCGCGCCACCGCCGCAAGCATAAACGGCACCTCACAGTGGCGGCCCCGGCGCCGTTCCGGCCGGGGCAATATCTGCAACCGCGCATGCTGACTTCGACCCTCGATGGCTCCTTTCGGATTCTATCCGCAGTGCCGGTTTTGACCGCAGCCGTGCCGAGGCGCTATTTAATTGCGCGCACCAATGCGACATGGAGGATTGTATGCGGGCACTATCGATCACGGTCGCCCTCGCTGCCGCGGTCGCTCTGGCTGGATGCTCCGATGCCCTCAATATGATCAAGGGAGAAAAGGGCGAGGCAGGGGAAAAAGGCGAGCCCGGGCCGGCAGGTCCTCCCGGCCCTCCCGGGCCGGCGGGCACGGGCGGCACCGGGATTCGCATAGTGGAAGGGGAATGCAGCGCCCCTTGCACGGTCGCGTGCGAGGCCAACGAGCGTATCCTCAATACCTACGCCATCAGCCCGGGCGGCAGCTTCGTATTCGAGGAAGACACCCGCGCGACCTTCCGGCCCCAGCGGCAAGGTGTTGCCATCAAGGTCGTCCTCGCCTGCATCCCGAAGTGAGCTGCTTTGACGGGGCGCTCATCGCGGTTCGCACGGGCGCGATCGCATCGGTTGTCGGGGGTCTGTCCGGTCATGATCGGCCAGAGCTTCGGCACCCGGCCGTTCTTCACACGCGGACACTCACCGAGCCATTGGTATCCGAGTAGGCCAATTTGGGCACCGATCCGCCGTCGCCGGCCGGCCAACGATTGTGGAATTTATTTTGATCGACGCTCTACGACGGCCCGCGGCCCTACTATCGCGGGTATCAGCGAGAAGGATATTATCGGCCAGGCCGATACCGAACCTTGAACGGCTGCCAGCCCGGCTGGACGGTGCAGGACGGCCTCTGCAAGCCCTATCGGGGATACTAGGCGTCCGGGGCCGGCGGACGCGGACCTGGATTGCCGATGCCCCCCACCATTACGATGCGCATCGCTGCGATGTTGATGGTGGCATCCGTGCTCGCGTCCTGTTCGGGGAGCGGCAGAGTCGGACATATCGTGCCGGAGTGGGCCGGCGGCTCGCCGCAATACACGCCGCCGCGGGCCGCAGCGCCGCGGCATGACGCGCCCGACGCGCGCTCGGATGGACGCGCCCAAGCCGGCACGCAACCGCAAGCACAGCCCGACGTTTCGAGTTATCCCGAGTAGCCCCGACCGGGTGCCGGGGGTGAACCTACGGCCCGATGGGTCCACACGCGTCAGCGCGCATCCCGATCGAGTTGGATCATGATGTGCTCAAGGTCTTGTCCGCGGGCCGACGTCGGCTCCGCGATCGCGGGCGCCCGACCCGTAGGCGGCGCAGGACGACGGCGATCTCCTCACGGCTGCAGGGAATTGCGCCATGCGCAATCGCCCGGCGTCGCTCGTACGACGTGAGGTCGTAATGGGGGACGGAGGTGCGCGGCGGTCCCTGATACGATGTGCGATGAATACCGAGCACCGCAGCGAAGCGATGCAACTCATCGGTGTCGTCGGCCAGCAGGTGAGCCCATTTGAGGCCACGCCACTCCCAGATCGCCGCGTCAACGTAAACCGCCATGGCGTGCCCGCGGCCCCGTGGCCGCGCCATTGTCGGGGCGCTTCAGCGGCGGCGCCGCGTTGAGCAGTGGCGCTCCCATCGTCCCTTCACCACCAGCAAACGCACCGCTCCTCCCGCTAAGCGGGCGCCAGCCCGACAATTTTGCACTGTTCCGGCGGCGAGACCAGACGTGCGGGAACTTTGAACCTCGCGGAACTTTTGCAAATTCAACGCCGGCACATCGAACTTCCGCGGCGGATCGCCGTTAAGCATGAGTCCGGTGGGCGGACATATAGGTTGGGGTGCGCAAGGTCAGGGGCCCGCCGCAAGCAAGCCTCAGCGCGGATTGGCGATCAGCTAGGAGAACCAGCCCATGAATCCATCCGAGGAATTTCTCAGACACGCCGCCGAATGCAAGCAGATGGCGAAATTCACGCGCGATCCGGCGAGCGCGGCGACCTGGAGCCGGATGGCCGAGCGATGGATCCACTGTGCCGAGGTGTTCGACACCCAGAGCGCGGCGGCGCAACCGACCAAGCGGCAGCGCAGGGCCGCCGTCGACACCCAGCACTGAGCCGGCGCGCCTGATTAGCCCTCGCCGCAGTTCCTAGGCGGCCAAGAGATTGCCCAGCGCCGTCTTCAGATCCTGGGGCGTGTACGGCTTGGGGAGGAAACCAAAAGGCTCGGCAAACAATGCCCGCATGCCGTCGGTCACCCCCTGGCCGGTGGTGTAGAGCACGGGCAGTTTCGGTTTTTGAGCGCTGATGTCCTTGGCCAGTTGCAGGCCGGCTTCCAGGTCCTGCTGCAATCCGATGTCGGTGGAAAAGGAGGTCGATATCCGGGCGCTCCCGCACCAGCGCCAACGCCTGCTCGGCCGTGGCCGCCGTCAATGTTTCGTGTCCCAGCTCCGCAATGATGGCCTCGGCCAATACCCGCACTTGCTCTTCGTCTTCGACGATCAGCACAACTGCCATGGCCCCGCCCTGCTCGGTACGCCAGCGCAACAACGAGCCCGGCAAGGGTTGGTTCCCGAAATGCGTGTGGGTTGAGCGATGCGGGCGCGCTGCCGGCGGTCCGTCCGTCCATCCGCGGCTTGGCGAACGGTACGGGATGCGGCGAGCATGCCGACCTGAACGCTCCGCCCGGATGGCAAAGAAAAAACCCCGCGGGAGCGGGGTTCAAGTCTAAGGGAGGAAACGCCCATGATTAGGCCCGGGTAAGGTAACAAATTCGGGCCCATTGCCCAACCGTTAATTGGTAATCCCCGCATTTCCGCAGTATCTGTGGCTTTTGGGCCACACTGAAACCCTCATGGTTTGATGCAGCAGCATTCCCCCACCAGGCCGCAGCGCTGCTACGGCGCCGCCAGGACCTCGAACAATCCCGACGCCGACATCGCGGCCCAATAGCGCCCGGCAGGATCGAGGTCCTTGTTCCACCCGATAATCTTGGGCAGCCATTCGTCGGCGACGCTGTAGCGCACGCCGACCCCGCTGTTGCGGTCGCGCACGACCACCACCGCAAGCAAGCCGGCCGGCGCCTTGTCGGCGGCGACCTGCAGGGTTCCCTGCCCCGGGCTCGCCTGGGTCGCGAGCATCACGCCATCGGCGATGCACGGACAGGGCGATTTCTCCCCGCTGTAGAAGATGACGGTCACGCCGCGCGGCCGCGCCTTGAGCCGCTCGAGCGCGTCAAGCCCGATGCGAATGCCGGCGGGCAGGAAGGCGCCGAAGGCGCCGTGCACGCGGGCACCGAGCTTAATCCATTCCTCCGGGGTCTCGGCATGGCTCGCGCCCGAGCGGATCGACACGGCGACCAGCACCGCGAGCGCGGCACCCCATTTGAGCTGCATTGATGGACCCCGAACGCTTCCGCCACGCGCACATTCCGGCGGCCCGGCGGCGCGCGGCTATCAGTGTGCGCGGGTATGATGTTGTCAAGTGATCGTCATACCCGGGGCCGCACGTGTCGCCGCAGTACCGAAGGCGATCCGGCTGCCCTGGGCAATCATGCCATCGGGGTGAGGTACATCTGCGCCAGCACTGCACGGCCGAGCAGGCCGTAGGGATTTGCCAGCGTCTCCAGCATCTCGAAATGATTGTAGCCTTCGCCCACCAGCAGCTCGACCGGCTTGCCGGCAGCTTTCACCGCCGCGTAGAAATCCCGGGTCTGGCGCTGGAATTCCGGCGTCTCGCAGGTGCCGTGCGCGAGAATGAGCGGCGTGTTGAGCCGCTCGATGTGCCGTTGCGCACTCAGCGCCCCCTCCATCTCGTCGGTGAACTTGACGTATTTCGAGCGCTTCGACAGCCGCACCGGCTTGAGATCGTACATCCCGCTGCCCAGCGTCGCACCCTTGAGGATGTCGACCGGAAGACCCTCCTTGCGCCAATCATGCGTCACCACGCAGCCGCCGATGTGGGAGCCGGAGGAGTGCGAGGTCAGATAAAGCCGGTCGGGGTCGCCGCCGAACGTCTTGGCGTTACGGTGGACCCAGCCGACCGCGCGGCGCACCTGCTCGACCATCGGGAAAAGACTGCCGCCGGCATCGTCGACATTGATGAAGTCGAGAATGACGTAATGCGCGCCAGCCTTCACGAATGGTTCCGCGAGGCACGCATAGTCCGCGGCGCGATTAGCACGCCATGCTCCGCCATGGACGAAGATATTGACTGGCGCATTCGCCCGCCCGGTGCGGTAGATGTCGAGCCGCTCGATTTCGGTCGGCCCGTAGGCTACCCGCTCGGGCAGCCCGATCACGGCGCGCGCCTTGTCGCTGTTGGCAATCCGGCGCTTGGCCACCTGCTCGCGATTGGGCGCATAGACCATCTGGTCGTAGGCGTCGTCGAGCGCCTGCTGGTCCATGTCGAGCCAGACTAGAGGGCCCTTCGCCCGCGCTTGCTGGCCGAGTGCAGTCGCGCGCGCGGCAACCGCGCCGCCCGCGGCGACGGCCTGGACGGTCGGCCGGCGGGTGTCGTCGTGTGCCATGGTCATGCTGCCTTCGTGATCGTGCCGCCGGTCGAATTGTCGACGATGACCGGGCTGTCGAACCAGGTGATGGTGGGCTCGGCGCCGTAGAGCTTTTCTACGCGCTCGCGCCATTCGCCGTCGTAGACGCGCTCGGCCGCCGCTCGCGACTGCCAGAGATAGATGCCACCGGCAACGCAGCCGTCCTCGGAGCGGATGTAGTACTTACGGATCAATCCGGCCAGGTTCTGATATTTCGGCGCGCTCGCTTCGAAACGGCGGGTGGCATCGGCGAGTGAGATCGGCGCCGGCAGCTGAAACTGCACGAGGGTCGTGATCATAGGCGCACCTCCTGAGCGAGGTTATCGCGCCGGCGCGGCGGCGCCGCAAGTCGGTTCGGGTAGGAGCATGCTTGTGGGCAGAGGCCGAGCCGGCGTGTGCGCGCTATGATAGCAAAAGACGACCTGCAAACCGACGGGGATCGACATGCGACGCCATTGACATTTGCGCCCCGCTGAGTTCGCGGCTGTCACCCGATCCAACCTTCTGTGCCTTGATCCGCATCGACAGCGGATCGACCTTGGAGCCCCGTCATTCAATTCCTGTCGCCGCTCGAGATCACGTATTGCTGCGCCGTCATGGTCGCCTCTTACGCGCTGCGCGGCTCGACCGGCTTCGGCGCCGCCGCCGCCATGCCGCTCCTTGCTCTCGTCGTCCCGCTCAAGGTGCTGATCCCGGCGTGGACCCTGGTGGGGCTCGTCGCCAGCGTGACCCTGTTCGGTCGGGACCGCCATCACGTCGGGTGGGGAGACATAGCGAGACTGGTGCCCACCTGCCTCATCGGCGTCCTGGTCGGGCTTTACCTGTTCACCGTGCTCGAGCCGTCCCTGCTGGCACGAGGACTCGGCATCCTGGTGCTGCTCTACGGCCTCCATTCGCTCTGGGGTACGTTCCGCCCGCTGCCGAGGTGGAGCGCATCGGCACGGGTCGCGGCGCCGATTGCCGGCTTGGTCGGCGGCATCGTCGGCACCACCTTCGGCACCATGGCGAGCGTGTTTTTCGCCATGTATTTCGACGCCCTGCGCAAGGGCAAGGAGCAGTTCCGCGGCACCATGAACGCGATCCTGCTGGCGCTCGTCGTGCTGCGCGGCGCCGGCTATTGGGCGGTGGGAGAATATACCCGCGAGGCGCTCGTCACCGCCGCCATTGCGTTGCCGATGATGCTGGCCGGCATCTTCATCGGCAACCGCATCCATACCGGGCTGAGCGAGCTTGCGTTCCGCCGCCTCGTCAGCGGCGCCCTGATGGCGAGCGGGCTGGCGCTGCTGGTGAAGAGCGGATGACGGCGCGAGCGGCGCCGACGCGCCATCGCGTCATCATTTGCAGGTATTGTCGATCTTGACTTCCATCTCCTTTATTTTAACTTCCCATACCTTCCATTAGCTTCCTAATAAGTCCACTACTACTGCTATTCCAGCCGTTGTTACCTTTCAGCCACTTGTTTTAAAACCACTTTGTGCTATCTTACAAGTGTTGGCTGGGAGGTAGTCATGCGCCACTATCCGTCCGCAAAAGATTTGGCGAAACTGTCGAAGCCGGGGCGTTATAGCGTCGGCCACGGCGCCTACTTGCAGATATCCGCGACGGGCACACGCTCCTGGGTTCTGCGCTATCGCAGCGGCGATAAGCAAACTCACATGGGCCTGGGCAGTTGCGATTATGTCTCGCTTCAAGAAGCGCGCCAGAAGGCGTGGGAAGCCCAACGGCAGCGTTTGAATGGCGTCGATCCATTAGGGGCCAAGCGAGAGGCGCGCGCCGCCCGTGCGCCCAGCACAACGACAAGGACGTTTGCGGAAGCCGCGCGCGAATATCTGATTGCCCACGAAGCTGGGTGGCGGGGTGATCGCAGCCGCCTGCAATGGCAGCATTGTCTGAAGAAGCACATTCTCCCCGCCCTCGGGCGCAAGCCAGTCAACGCCATCACTACTCAGGACGTTATGGCCGTCCTATCCCCAATATGGACGACAATCCCCGAAACGGCCCGCCGCGCACGAAACAGGATCGAACTGATTCTCGACTTCGCCACCGCGCACGGCTACCGCACAGGTGACAATCCGGCCCGGTGGAAGGGCCTACTCGAAAGCCTTCTGCCCGACCAGCGTAGGGCTAACGGCGTGCGACATCTTCCGGCCATGCCGTGGCGAGAGGTGCCCGCCTTCATGGAGAGGCTGCGCACGCTACCGGATAATGCCGCACGGGCGTTGGAGTTGGCCATCCTTACCGCGGCGCGCCCTGGCGAAGTGCTCGGTGCCCGCTGGTGTGAAATCGACCTCGAAACTGCGACGTGGATTATTCCACCGGAGAGAATGAAGGCGCATCGCGAACATAGGGTGCCGCTGTCAGGTGCCGCCATTGAGTTGCTTGCCAGGCTGCCGCGCGTGGGCGAGCATGTTTTTATCGGTCGCGGCGACAAACGTCCCAGCGCGCATATGTTGGTGCGCGTGCTGAGGCAAATGGGGCACGCGGAACTGACGGCGCACGGCTTCCGTAGTAGTTTCAGGGACTGGGGCGCCGAAGCGACGACGTATCCGGACCACGTCGTCGAGCAGGCGCTTGCCCACGCTATCGGGGGCGCGGTCGAGCGCGCCTATCGCAGGGGTGACCTGCTCGACCAGCGCCGCCGCCTGATGGAAGATTGGGCGACGTTCTGTGCGCAGCCAGGCCGCGCGGGCGCGGTGGTGGCGTTACGCAAGAGCAAGTTGT
>CAVQIP010000022.1:0-69829 GCA_963712565.1 uncultured Alphaproteobacteria bacterium
ATCCAAAATCGGCGGAAGCCACGCTCGCCGTGCCCCGTGTCCTCGAAGAACAAGACGTGATTGTGCGCCGGTTTATAGTCGGGGGGTCTCCTGCCTCCATAAAGTTGGGTTCGTTCTTTCATTTTCGCCTCCACTGTGTGCGGCCGAGTGCGCGCCGCGTCGCTTCCCGCGTGTGCGGGACCTTTCATCACGCCAATACTCGGATCAGTCGGGCGACCAACCGCGCCTTCGAGTTCGGATAGCCCGGTGCGTCGTCCGTGTTGCCGCAACTCATGTAGGGCCGCGTTCGGCCTCCTCGACCGGAGGCAGCGTGTCAGTGCGGTCAGCCTCCAACGCTGCGACAAGGCGGGATAGCGCCTGCCACCATTCATCGATGGCGGCATCGTTTAGGTTGACTACCTCGCTCATGACACGGCGTCGCGCTCGGCGATGCGCGCTTCGATCCAGGCGTCAACCTCATGCTCCGGCCAAGCGACGGCTTTGATGCCAATCTTCACCGGACGGACGAATTTGTTGTCCGCCATTAACTTGTAGAGCCTGGACTGGTAAGCCCGGTGCGTTCAAGTACGGCGCAACATCGTAGGAGCTTCATGGCTGGCCGCCCGCGCGTGGCAGGTTCGACAGCCACTCGTCCTCGGCCGTGCTGGAAATGGTTGAGCTTGCGCCCACACAGTTGCGCGCGCAGGTTCCCGCTCTTGATCTCGTCGAAAATTTTGGTGCGACCAACCGCGCGGTGCCGCTCCAAGACTGGTTCAATGACGAACTAGTTGGGCGAGGGGTGTCGTCGGCCATTCGTTCTCTCCGCTAGTGGAGAAAACGGCTAAAGTGCTTGACCGGATGAACCCGGTCGCTTATTGCTGGAGGTGCTCGACCCGAAACTGAGCACCACTACCGAAGGGGCGACTGACTGCTAATCAGTCGTCCCCTTCACACTTTCAGCCGTGTGTGTGCCATCGCCCATCAGGGCAGAGGCGGATTAAGATGATGCTTGATACAATGTGGCGAGAGGCGGGCGCAAGAGTCCGGATCTGCCTTGATCTGCCTGCTTCCACATGTTCCGTCGGATGCGTCCACATCTATCTCTGCAAACCTAGCCCCGGATCGGCACCACCGCGCCCGCGCGGGCAGGCTGCGCGCAGAACGCCGCCGAGTCTTCCATCAGTTCGGCGGCGCTTCTCAAACAGATCGCCCCGCCGATAAGCCGCCTCCACGCCATTGCCGACCGCGTGCGCGAGCGCCATCTCGACCACATGGTTCGGATAGCTTGTGGTCTCGGCAGCCCAATCGCGGAACGTACTTCGGAAGCCGTGCGCCGTCACGTCATGACCCATGCGCCGCAACAGGGTGACCAGGCCCACGGGATGCAGGCTCTCGCCCCTGCGGCGGCCGCCGAAGCAATATTCGCCGTCACGCGGCAGCTGGGCCAGCAGCTCAACGGCACGCTCGCTCAACGGGACGCGGTGCGGCCTGCCGCCCTTCATACGCTCGCCTGGCACCGCCCAGGTATCGCCGTCGATTTCAGTCCACCGCGCGCCCGATACCTCCGCCGGACGCCCCGCTCTCAGAATCCACATTCAAGCGCGCGCCGACATCTCGGGGCGATCGCGTAACTCGGCCACGAACGCCGACAAATTGGCGTAAGGCATGGCCGCGAGGTGCGTCACGAACTTCTTGCGCTTCGGTAGCAGGTTCGGACGTTTCGCCGGGTTATCGTGCGGGCGCAAGTCTCGCGCACTGGCCCAATCTAAAATCGATGCCAGCCGATTCTTGACGCGCTTTTGAGTCTCCGGCACAGCGCGCAGCGCGTTCGAGCACCGCTAAGACGCCGGCAACGTCAACGCTGGCAACAGCCGTATCCCCGATGACAGGGAAGGCGTATTCTTCAAGGGACTGCATCCATTGCACGCGAGACTTGCTGCCCTTCCATCCGGCTTCGTGCGCGGCGATGTAGTCGAGCGCGACATCCCGAAATGTTTTTTGGCGCACGCTGGACGGCGGACGCCGCGCCTGCCTCGGCGCTTGGCTTCCAGCGGATCGATGCCGTCGAGCAACAGTCGCCGCGCCGCATGACCACGTTCTCGCGCCTCAGCCAATGTCAGCAAGTCGTAAGCGCCGAGGCCCATGGTGCGCGGCTTGCCGTTGACGGCGTAACGGAATAGCCACGAGCGGGTGCCCCATTCGGAGATTTGCAAATAGACATTCTGGCCGACAGCATAGCGACCGCGCTCGGTCAGCTTGGCGAGGTCCTTCGTGCCGCGGTATTTCCTCATATCCCATCCTCACAGTTGGCTGCGCACATGTCTGCCAACAAAATGATGGTGGCACAACTCGGAACTTTTGGGAAGTGGCGGGAACGCCATAATGAAAGAAATGTCGATGAATATTGGGCTAAATGAACGGAAAGCGCTATGAATTCAATGACGCTCCACCGGACCAGCGATCCTCAAACTTCGGGGCCTGGCCCGTCGTTTCCGGCACCGGGGCGCCACTGGTCTCCACCGCGATGATCGCCGACGGCTTGTCGGGCACGCGGCCCTCGGCGGGGGGAGGGCTTGAACTGTCGTTCACTGCCGGCGGCTTTTGCGCCGACGCCACGCCGCAGCCGACAAGCAGCACAGCGCCGGCCATAAGTAATTGCTTGCGCATGGGCGACTCCTCTCGATCGTCGATCGGCAAGGAAACGCTGCCGGCGGTTGTAGAGTTCCTCGGCGAGCGCCGCGAGCGGACGCGCACGGCGTTCGGAGAGTCATAGGTTGCGGCCCCGGCGCCGCACCAATCGCAATCAACGCGATGGGTTTCGCTCTGCAAGCCATTCTACGCGGTGGCATCATGCCGCGCAGCCGACCTCATCGACAGCCGCGCGCGCAGCGCTGGAATCCGCTACCGTGGACAGCTATGCTCGGCCGCGTATCCCCGCGCGGAATGCGCAGCGGGTGCCAGCCTCATATCGGCGCGATAGCGGCCGACAATTCCAGTGACCTTTCCCCGCCGGATTAGGTCGCGACGTGAGGGACATGAGACGACGCGAGTTCATCACCCTCGTGGCAGGCGCGGCGGCGTCGTGGCCGCTCGCGGTTCATGCGCAACAGCGGGCGATGCCGGTGATCGGATATCTCGGCGCTGAATCGCCGGCCGCGTTCGCCAGCCGGATAGGGGCCTTCCGCCAAGGTCTCGGCGAGACCGGATTTGTCGAGGGCCGAAACGTCGCAATCGAATTTCGCTGGGCGGAAGGTCAACACAGTAGACTGCCTGCGCTGGCGGCAGAGCTGGTGGCTCGTCAGGTGGCCGTGATCGTCGCGCCGGGAGGCGCTCCCGCAGCGCTCGCGGCAAAATCGGCAACCACGACGATCCCGATTGTCTTCGAGATGGGTGCCGACCCGATCGCAATGGGACTGGTCGGCAGCCTGAGCCGGCCGGGAGGCACCCTCACCGGCGTGACGAGCTTGAGCGTGGAAGTCACGCCGAAGCGGCTGGAATTTCTGCACCAGCTGATTTCCACGGCGGCCGTGATCGCCGTTCTCGTCAACCCGACCAGTCCCACGGCCAATTCACAATTGAGAAATCTGCGGACGGCGGCCAACTCCTTCGGGTTGCAGCTCCACGTCCTGCAGGCCAGCGCCCAACGAGACTTCGAAACCGTGTTCGCAACCCTCGTCCAACTGCGGGCGGCCGGACTCGTGGTCGTCTCGGATACCTTGCTCGGTACGCACGCCGAGCAGCTTGCTGCGCTGGCTGTCCGCCACGCGGTGCCCGCGATCCACCAGTCTCGCGACTTCACGATGGCCGGCGGCCTCATGAGTTATGGCGGCAGTTTTGTGGAGTCGCACCGTCAAGCCGGCATCCAGACGGGACGCATCCTCAAGGGCGACAAGCCGGCCGACCTGCCGGTCCAGCAGGTCACGAAGCTCGAAATGCTGATCAACCTCAAGGCCGCCAAAGCCCTCGGCGTCACCTTCCCGCCTTCGCTCTTCGGCCGCGCCGACCAGGTTATCGAGTGAGTTGCCATCCCCGCCGGGACGTTCAGAAAATTCGAGCATTCGAAGGAACCGACGACCGGCGCCCTTGTTGCCTCTCTGGACCGAATTGGAGGCGGAAATGAGCATCCTGTGGATCATTCTGATCGGGTTTCTCGCGGGCGTGATCGCCAAGCTGCTGCATCCCGGACCGAACGAGCCCTCCGGCTTCATCTTGACGACGCTGCTCGGAGTTGCCGGTGCCTTCGTCGCCACCTATTTGGGGCAGGCGATCGGCTGGTATCGCGCGGATGAAGCGGCCGGTCTGGTCGGAGCGATCGTCGGCGCGCTCATCGTCTTGGTGGTATGGGGCATCTTCGCCCGGCGCAGCGCCGAAAGAGTTTGAAAGCGCGCGACGAAATCTTTATTTCGCAGGGCACACTGCAAGCCAGCGACAGCGAGCCGCGATCGTCGTATGATCTTTCAACGCATGCGATCCATTCGGCGCATGAGCGTCCGGCGATGATTACCTCCGCAAAGTGCAAAGAGCGTGCCGCCGAGTGCCGGCAGATGGCGGAGCGCGAGCACAATTTCCGGGTGCGATCGATCCTGATCGACATGGCACGAACGTGGGAGAGGCTGGCGCTGGAGGCCGAGCGCGCCGAGAGCGAGCGACCGCTGCCGCTGTTCTCTTGAGACCGGGCCCCAAGACTCGCCCACGCAGCCTAGACAAACCACCCAACCACCATTCCAAATACGCACGCGGCCATCGCGAGCGTTGACGCCCATCCAAGCCAGCGCAGCCTTGCTCCGATCGTGAATTCGATCCTGATTTTGCGTCGTGCGGTCATCAGCATCATGATGGGGCAAAGCGAGGGCGGGAACATTCACAACCGGTTTCGCGTTCTGACATTGTCGTCTTCGCAAAGGAGACACTCATGCGCCCGGGCCAACTTGCTCTCGCTGCGGTCATGCTGCTGGGAGTGACCGGCCGGGGCGAAGCGTTCCCCGTCTGCGAGCCAGCCGGCGGCGGGAACGAGCACCGTTGCCGCGTCGACGATCAGGACCTCTCGCGCGTGGTGCTGTTCAATGGCGGCGGCCGGGCGACGGCGGATGCGCCGGCGGAACTACGGGAGCTCGAGCAGCAAGCGCGTTCGACCCGCCTCGGCATCTGGCGCGGGCGCGACGACGACGACGATTAGGGGGCACAGCCTCCATTCAATCAAAGATTCCAGTCAGCGCGCAGGATCGCCTCGACGCTGGCGCTGCTCGATCGTACCGCCGCCGACATCGCCATCCGCCGCGCTCAGCCGCTCCGAGCCACGCGATCGATCCAAGCGGCGACCACGATCGCCACCAGCGAATGAGGAACGGCTCGGGATCGGTTAACCCCCAAGACTGTCAGGCTCCGGCGTTTCACGCGGGCGGCCCAATGGGTCCGAAGTGCGCGGATGCCGGTCATGCAGGAAGACCGCAAAATGCGGTCGCATCGCTTCACCCTGCGAGGCCACCGCCTCCTGGAACAAATGACTTTGCACGTCTTGAGGCAAATTGCTCCACATCCGGATAACAGCCTCACCCAAGGCGCGGGTCAGCCGATCCGCAATCACGCCGGGATCCATGGCCCCTCTCCTCAAGCAATAAGAACTGCACACCAACGCGCAATGGAACACCACAGTTCCTGCGGCTGACGGGCGGCGGAGCGCTGCGCCGGCGCCCGGTGGACGCACCTTAGCCGTTCCCGTCGCGGCCGGAACCTTTTCCAGTTACCGACCGTTGACCGCGGGCGAGCGCAAAAGCCATGTTTCGATCGATGGTCCGCCGCTGACTCGCCGGGCAAAGCTGCTCGACATAACGAATCTCGACGGCGTGACCAGAGCAGTTCCGCGGTCGTACCGGATCGATCAAAGAAAGGCGAGCCCGATGAAGACCGCACTGCTGCTCCTGCTATTCGTCGCTACCGCGAGTCCACTGTCGGCGGATTCCCGTCGCGCCAACCAGGGGGAACCTTCGACCATCACGTGCGAAACCGTGCGGGCTTACGTGAGCCAAGTGGGTTTGGCACAGGCCAAGGCGATGGCGCGTGCCAACGGAATGACAGCGGGGCAAGAACGTAGAGCAAGGCAATGCCTGGCGCGCAAGGACTAGGGTAGGTCCGACGCCGGCTTCGCCGAAAACCGCGCACCGAGTAATTTGACCACACCACGCGATCCTCGCATTCGTGAACCTGGATGGGTGCAAGACCGCGACGGAACAGAACAGCGCTTCGCCGGTTGTAAAGTGTCATCAACGGAGGACGCCACAATGATCGGCAAATATCTGATCGGGGCCGCGCTCGCAGCGGCGCTCGCAGCGTCGGCTTCGGCCCAAACGGCAACGGAATATTACGTGGTCCAGGACACCACGACGAAGAAATGCACCATCGTGGAGAAGAAGCCCACCACCACCGCGGTGGTCCAGGTCGGCCCGATGGTCTTCAAGTCTCGCACCGAGGCGGAAGCCGGGATGAAGACCATCACGGTCTGCAGCAGCAACTAAGTCGAGTCAATCATCGCCAGCCCGACACACGCCGGGCTCCCTCACAGTTCAGGATTCCGACATGGGTTGAGCTTTGCGAAACCCATCCTTCACCCATCGCGATCAATGCGATGGGTTTTCGCTGCGCTCAAACCATCCGCGTGCGCCTGGCGATTGGAGACAGTGCCACGATAGGTGTGTGGCTGGAGGGAGACACCCGGGGCGGAAAAGCGTCCATCCGACCGAAATCCTGTGTTGCGATCCCGCCTCAATCCCTAAAACCGGGCCACCGTGCATAGTCCGGCGCGAGATGCCGTTCATCTGCCCTGCAACGGTGCGCCATGGAGAACGCTTCGCGCTCGACCGAATGCCGGCAAGCTCCGGTCGGCGTTGGCGCGCGCGCGTTCGCGGCTGTGATCGTTTTGCTCCTGACCGTCCCCGAAGTGATCGCCGCCAAGCTCGGCGGCCCGTATTACGTCGACGACGCCGAGATCGGAAAGGTCGGCTCCTGCGAGATAGAGTCGTGGGCGTCGTTCGCCGCCAACAAAGATCACATCTACGTCTTCAGCCCGGCTTGCGTGCTCAACCTGGGTGCGCCGGTCGAATTGGGCACCAACCTGGTCAACCTTCGCTCCGAAGGCGTTGGCGATTCGACCGCCTCGCTCACCGCCAAGATCGTACCGCTGCCGATCGGGGGCGGCGGGTTCGGGTTGGCGCTGTCCGGCGCGTTCGTCTACGACCTCACCGACAAGAACATCAACAGCCTGATCCTCAACGTCCCGCTGACATACGATTTCGGCAAGCATCTGCGGTTCAACATCAATGTGGGGGCGCAGTATATCAGGGGAGACTCACGCGATATCGGGCAGAACCCGCGCGGGCTGTTCGCCACCGCAGGAGCGGGCGTCGCCTGGAACGTGGTGAAGGAGTGGAGCGTCATTTCCGAGGTCTTCGCCCTGATCGGGCCCGGCCAATCGAACCCGCGCTTTCAAAGCGGCCTGCGCTACAGCCCTACCAAAGACGTCGACTGGGATGTCATCTACGGCCGCAACCTCACCGGTGAAGGCGCCAACTGGGTCACCGTAGCGCTGACCATCCGGACCGGCGATGACTAGAGCGCATCCCGATCGGCTTGCATCGTGATCTCGCCCGATCCTGCGCAGGATCTCGCGCACGTTGTTCGGCTCACACGCCATCCCGCATGCGCGCGCATCGCGATCCGCAAACTTCGAGCAAAGGGGTGAACCACGTCACACAGGAACGTGCCACGGGTTGGTATTGACGTCTGACATGCCGTTCGAGAAAGGACACGCCAATGATCGGACGCTGGGACAGCGCCTGGGCCGCGATCTACTCGGTTCTGGTGACGCTGCTCATGCTGTGGTGGGGATACGTTCCGGCATGAGACGCGGCCCGCACGCGCTCGCCGGCGCCTTGGCGCCGACGCAATTTTCCATGCTCCGGAGGAACTCGATCCACCCCCAGTTTCGCGCTGCCCGCGTCCGCCGGGATTTGATGTCTTCCCAGCCGGCGCGGCAGCGACACGCGCACCCTATGGCACGCGACGGCTCTTGCGCAGCGCGCGCAAGCTCGTCCACTTGGGAGCCTCGCCGAATTCCCCCGCGAACCACAGAAACAGACCTGCGAACGCCAACACGGCAATCTCTCCGAACATAAGCAGCAAAATCACCACCCACGTCGACATATGCATGCAGCCGCCCCCGTTGTTGTGTTTGGGCGACATCGCAACAGCAAATCGGTCCCGCACTGTGACGCGATTGAAAAAAATCCGGAGCGTTGCAAAAATCTCACAAGGTTCCGCCCCGCGGTTGCCGGCGCGGCATCGCTGTACCGCGCAGACCGCGCCGCCGCCCTCAGCGGCAAGGCCGGAAGCCGCGAGCAGGCGCGCGGCGCGGGGAACGCGTGGTATGTGATGACCAACCGTATGCCGGTACCGAACGGGCTCGCAGGCTGCGCCTGCAATTCGCGGACGCGGTGAGCGGCGCTTATCCGCGCATTCATCATCAGCGCGAGGCCGGCATGACGATTGTCCAGCGCTGCCAACCCCGCTCGGCTGCTGCGGACCATTAGCGCCAGCCGCTAGAAGAAGATGAAGAGGATCGCGACCAAGATGGCGAGGTAGGCGCTCGGAATGGCGGACGTCACCAGCGCGGTACGGCGCAATCGCAGCCACAGCAACAGCCAGGGCAGGACCACGCAAGCCACGGCAAGGACGGGGAACGCCCAGATGCTCCAGAACACGCCCCACAGCAGCGTCTCGTCCTGGCCGCCGCGGTCGAACATCATCGGCGACATGATCGCCATCGACACGCCGAAGCACGCCAACGCGATATTGACGGCCGTCAGCATGCCGAGCGCAAGCGTCATGAGCGGGATGGGTTCTAGCGGGCGGCAACGCCACCCGGGCGTCGCTTGCCGCGGCCGGCGCTCGATCGATGCGAGGACGAAGCGGCTTTGGCGGGGGCCTGCGGCGCCGGCTCCGCCGACACGGCCGCGCTCACCGGCTCCGGATTGGCAACGGCAACCGGCGCCACCGTCGGCGCGGCGCGTACCGTTGCCGGCGTAACCGAAACCGGGGTCAGATGCGCGCTCAGCGCAAACAGACCGACGGTCAAGGCGATGCCGACGACGAGGAAATATTTGAGGATGAGCATGGTCGCGCCCGGCCGCACGAGAAACGCGTCGTTGAGCATTAGTCGCGCCAGGTGCCAGCTTGGTTCAATTGCGCGCCCGAAATGCCGGTAAAAGCTGCCATTTCGCGATCAAGGCGTCCGCCCGGCGGCGACCCCGGCGCCGGCACGCCGGGCGGAATCGGCATGGCCGGAAAATGCGCGCGCTTGCCACCTTTCCGGAATTTACGCTAGCGCTCGGCGAAGGCGAGCTTGGCACCGAGCGCGACGAACGCGGCGGCAAAGGCGCGGCGCATCCACGCCAGCACCCGCGGCCGTGAGATGACGTGGTTGCGGATCGAGGCCGCAAACAGCCCGTAGCCGACGAAGACAATAAACGTCAGCAGCATGAAGACGAAGCTCAGCATGAGCATGCGCGCGAGCGGATGCGGTTCATCGACGGTGACGAACTGCGGCAGGAAGGCGAGAAAGAAGATCGACAGTTTCGGATTGAGGACGTTGATCAGGATCGCGGTGACCGTCACCTGCATGGCCGAGCGGGCACCGACCTCCTGCTGCACGCGCAGCGCGCCGTGCTGCCGCAGCGCGCTCCAGGCCATGTAGAGGAGATAGGCCACGCCCAGATATTTCAGCACCTGGAACGCGAGCGCGCTGGTATGCAGGAGCGCCGCGAGGCCCATGATCGCCGCGGCCATGTGCGGGACAATCCCGAGCGTGCATCCGAAGGCGGCGACGACGCTCGCGCGCGAGCCGCGCGCGAGCCCGGCCGCCAGCGTGTAGAGCACCCCGGTGCCGGGCGACACGATGACGATCAGCGAGGTGACCAGGAATTCGATGCTCACGGGCGGCCCCTCTGCGCGGTCGTGACCCTCGTCCAACCTGCCACGCATCGTCGGCCGGGATCAAGCGCAAGCATCATCGGCGGTGGTCCAGTCGGACCCATAGTGATGCATACTTGGTCCGAGCATCACCGGTTTTGACCGGAACCCCACATGCTGCGCCAGGATCAGTTCGCCGACGCGAGAGCGAATACATTACGGACCAAGCTGGGAGCTCAACTGCTGCGCCGTCTCCACGATCCAATCACGGTGCGGCGCAAGCGGCGTGATGAAGGTAGGTCCGCCACAATAAAAACTGCCCCTCACGATCCCGACCAGGAAGGGCGCGCCACCGCGTACGGCAAAAACCGGTCCGCCAGAATCGCCTTTACAGCTGCCGAGCTTGGCGCTTTCGCCGATGCCGACCCGATCGGTTAGCTCAAGCATCTTGTAGTATAGACGGTTCACGGTGAGGGTCGTCATTCGGGCGGTGCCGAAAGTCCAGGGGTCGCCCGGCAGGGCCAACCCGTACCCGACGACAACGAGGCGATCACCGGCGGTGACGAGCCGCGCGCCGAGCAATGCCGGCGCCAAGGCTGGCGGCAACGGTTTGAACAGTTTCAGCAGCGCGAGGTCCGCCGTGGATCGCTCCTCCGCGCCGAATTGCGGATGTGGCACGACTTCTTTTATGTCAGTCCAGCCGACGCCAGGTCCGGCGATCCTGATTTTGACTCCGGAGCTGACGCAGTGTGCGGCGGTCAGCACAAGATCTTGGCCCAGCACGGCCCCGCTGCAGCCGCCGCGTGAGCTGTGGACCATCAGGGCGGGTCGAATGAGCATCCAATCAGCCGGCTCCGCGTCACCAACGATGGCGACGGCGGGCGCGCACAGCGAGAACGAACAAGCGAGCGCGGCGACGGTGCGTCTCATGGATGCGTTGAACCTCGCGCTCCGCGGTGGTCAGCGTCATCACCCAGAATAATCCCTTTCCGCCGCAAGCGAGAGAGATAGAATGGCATGTGACCTGGGCGGACCTGTCGTCATCCTCGCCCCACGCGCAACTTGCGACGACGCGCTCGCCACGGCCGCGACGCGCTTTCAGTCGTGCTTGGGGATGCCGGCCTTCTCGATCACCCTCGCCCATTTGACGATGTCGCTCTTCATGCGTTCCGTCATCGCCTCCGGCGTGCTGCCGCGCATCTCCATGCCGAGCTTCCTCGACTTCTCCTGGACATCTGGGCTGGGCAGCACGTCGTTGATGGCCCGGGTGAGAACCTGCACGACCACCTTGGGGGTCGTCGCGGGCACGGAAATCCCGTTCCAGCTCGCGACTTCATAGTCCTTGATGCCGCTCTCCTGGACGGTCGGAACCGCCGGCAGGTAGGCCGTCCGCTTCGCGCCGGTGGAGGCGAGCGCGACGACCTTGCGGTCGGCAATCTGCCCTTGCAGGGCGGCATAGAACTCGAACGCGATATCGACGTCGCCGCGCAGGACCGCGGTCGCCATGTCGGGTGACGTGCGGAACGGAACGATCGTCACGTTGATGCCGGTCGCGCTCCGGAACAGCTCGGCGGCAAGATTCTGGGTGCTGCCGGGATTGATGGTCGCGATGTTCAGCCGTCCCGGATTCGCGCGGGCCGTGTCGATTACGTCCTGCAGCGATTTCAGCGGCGAGCCCGCCCGGGTCACGATCAGGAGGTCGAAGAACGACGTGGTCGAGGTCGAGGCGAAATCGGTCAGAATGTTGTAGGGCAGCGACTTGAACAGCGACGCGCTGATGGCGTTGTTGTTGCCGGTCATCAGCACGGTATAGCCGTCGGGCGCAGCCGATGCGCCGGCCTTGGCGGCGACGATGCCGCCGGCGCCGGGACGGTTCTCCACCACGAACTGCTGCTTGAGCCGGCCGGTCAGCTTATCGGTCAGAATGCGCATTCCCGTATCGGCGATGCCGCCGGCGCCATAGGGAACGATGAGCTGCACTGGCCGATTGGGATAATCGGATTGGGCGCCCGCGCTCGCGATCATGGCAATCGTCGCGAGCAGCGTCGTGGCGAGGCCCGCACGGCCCAACCGACGCATAGCGGCATTGGTGAGAGCGCTC
This sequence comes from uncultured Alphaproteobacteria bacterium, assembly GCA_963712565.1. GTDB lineage: Bacteria > Pseudomonadota > Alphaproteobacteria > Rhizobiales > Xanthobacteraceae > VAZQ01. Next base: position 12,041 of record CAVQIP010000022.1, read on the forward strand.
ATCCTGGATCCTTTCGTATCTCCAACGACCTTACTGCAATGACCGGTGGTCGAGCCTCGTCGTTCGACCTTGCGACCATTGTTTCACGCGCTTCCTGCTGGTCAAGCATGCTATCGCTTGGTGCGTCGGATCGCCGGCGCTGTCGACCCCATGCAGACATCGCCCGCTGGGCATTTTTGATCCGACGCCTTGCGCCCGGCGCCGCAGACCTCATAATCCTCCGCCGCCATCGACAAAGCCCGGGAAATTCCATGACCGTCGCCCGCTCCCCCTCGCTCGCCCATTGGGGTGCCTTCACCGCGCTGGTCGAGGACGGCCGCGTGGTCGGCTGCGAGCCGTTTGCGCGCGATCCCGCGCCGTCCGACATGCTCCGCGCCATCCCGGATATGGTGCACTCGCCGCTGCGCATCGCGCGCCCGGCCATGCGCGAAGGCTGGCGCGAGGGCAAGGCGCGCACCGGCGCCGACCGCTTCCGCGAAGTGTCCTGGGACGAGGCGCTCGCCGCGGTCGCCGCCGAGCTCGCGCGCGTGCGCGAAAACTTCGGCCATACCGCGATCCTCGGCGGCTCCTACGGCTGGTCGTCGGCCGGACGCGTGCACCACGCCCGCAGCCTGCTGCGGCGATTTCTATTCCTGGGCGGCGGCTGCGTGGACCAGGTCGGCAATTACAGCTTCGGCGCGGCGCAATACATCCTTCCGCGCGTGATCGGCACATTCCAGCCGGTGGTCGGCCAGGTCACGGACTGGTCGTCGATCGTCAAGCACACGGGACTCATCCTCGCCTTCGGCGGGCTCGCCACCAAGAACGGCCAGGTGACCTCGGGCGGCGCCGGCGCCCACAGCATGGAGACCTGGCTGCGGCGCGCGAAGGATGCCGGCGTCGAATTCGTCTCGATCAGCCCGCTCGAGTCCGACGCGCCCGGCTTCCTCGGCGCGCAATGGATCCCGATCCGGCCCAATACCGATACCGCGCTGATGCTGGCGATGGCGCACACGCTCGTCAGCGAGGAGCTCCACGACGTGCAATTCGTCGCGCGCTATTGCACCGGCTTCGAGCGCTTCCATCGCTATCTCCTCGGCCGCGACGACGGCACCGCCAAGGACGCGCAGTGGGCGCAGACGATCACCGGCGTTCCCGCCGAGACCATCCGCGAGCTCGCGCGCCGCGCCGCCGCCACCCGCAGCATGATAACCTGCGCGTGGTCGCTGCAGCGCGCGCACCACGGCGAGCAGCCGTACTGGGCGGCGATCGTGCTCTCCGCGATGCTGGGCGGGATCGGGCTTCCCGGCGGCGGCTTCGGCTTCGGCCACGGCTCGACCAACGGCATCGGCGTGCCGCGCGTCGACGTCGCGGGCCCCGAGGTGCCGCTGCCGCTAAACCCGGCGCGTTCGATGATCCCGGTCGCGCGCATGGCCGACCTGCTGCTCAATCCCGGCGAGAGCTATCAATTCAACGGCCGCCGCTACGTCTATCCCGACGTCCGGCTCGTCTATTGGGCGGGCGGCAATCCGTTCCATCACCACCAGGACCTCAACCGCCTGCAGCGCGCCTGGCAGAAGCCCGAGACGGTCGTCGTGCACGAGAGCTGGTGGACGCCGACCGCGCGCCACGCCGACATCGTGCTGCCGGCGACGACCACGCTCGAGCGCAACGACGTCGGCGGCTCGTCACGGGATCCGTTCGTCCTCGCCATGCACCGCGCCATCGATCCGGTCGGCGAGGCCAGGAACGACTTCGACATCTTCCGCGCGCTCGCGCGCCGGCTCGGCTATGAGACCGCGTTCACCGAGGACCGCGACGAGTTGGGCTGGTGTCAGTGGGTCTACGACCAGGTGCGCGCGAGCGCGGGCGCCAAGGGCATCGCACTGCCCGGCTTCCAGCAGTTCTGGGCCGAAGGCTTCGTCGAGCTGCCGCCGCCGGACCGCGACTACGTGCTGTTCGAGGATTTCCGCCGCGATCCCGCGCGCCATCCGCTCAAGACGCCGTCGGGACGGATCGAAATCGTCTCCGAGGACGTCGCCGGCTTCGACTATGCGGACTGCCCGCCGCATCCGGCCTGGCTGCCGCCGGCGGAATGGCTCGGCAGCGCGAGCGCGCAGCGCTGGCCGATTCATCTGGTCACGCATCAACCGGGAAGCCGATTGCACAGCCAGATGGATCCCGGGACCGGTGTCGCGCGGACAGAAGGTCGCGGGACGCGAGCCGATCCGCCTCAGCCCGCGGGACGCCACCCGGCGCGGCATCGGCGACGGCGACGTGGTGCGGGTGTTCAACGCGCGCGGCGCCTGTCTCGCCGGCGCGGTGCTCGACGCCGGCGTGATGCCGGGGGTAGCGGTCATGGCCACCGGCGCCTGGTTCGATCCAGCGGACGCGGCGGGCGCACCCGAGCGGCACGGCAATCCCAACGTGCTCACGCTCGACATCGGGACCTCGCCGCTGGCGCAAGGCACGAGTGCCCTCACCGCGCTGGTCGAGATCGAGCGCTGGGACGCGCCGGCGCCGGCGGTGCGAGCGTTCACCCCGCCGCAATTGGCAGCGGTCTAGCGCGCATCGGCGTGGCGCGAACGCCGCGTAGACGCGGCGAAGCGTTTTGAAAGCTCCAGACCGGCGCTAGGGCTTGATCGCCTTGAACGGTTCCACCTGGATCCGCTTCTCCGGTTGCTGCGCCGGCTGATCGGGCGTGATGACGATGGTCTTGGGCAGGCGCCGCCCGACGATGGGGTCCGCGTCCAGCGTCGAGACCTCGCCGCCTTTGGGGTTGGCGGTGTACACCGCGACTACATCCAGCTCGACCGGGCTGTTGACCACCAGAAAGCCGTCGATCGCGGTGAAATCCACGCACACCCCGTGGATCGGGCAAAAAAAGTTGGCAATGTCGAAGCAGTTGTACGCCACCGCCTGATCCGGTTCCAAGGTCAGCGACTTGTACGGGGTGATGCTGAAGGAGCCCGCGGCTTCCCCGGGCTGGATCGCGAGCGCGAACTTGCGGGCGATCTCGATCTTGCGGTCGGTGGGATTGTGAATGTTGATCACGGTGCGGTACCGACCCGGGGCGAACGCGTCGCCGAAGCCGATATCCGTGGCCAACGTGCACAACGCCTTCGCCGAGTACTGAAACCGCGTCGCTAGCTGTTGCCGCTGCGCCTGGGCAGGGTCGCATGACGCCGCCAGCAGGCCGGCAGCGGCGATGAAGACGAGGGATAAGGCGGCAGTATCGAAGCAGGGTCGAAACGTGCGCATGACCACCTCCAGTTTGCTCGCAACCAGGCCGGGGCCGGCCGAATCTTTGACCACCGAGCAGCACGATCGGGCCCGGGCCGGTGACCGGTCTCAGCGCTGCAACAACCGGCTGTCGCGGTGGGCGATCAGGGCCGGTGCCGAAACGGCCGCCCTGCCACGATCGCTTGGACGCGAGCGGCCGCCCGGCGAGGCGGCAAGTCAAGCAGATGGGTGGTCTTCGGTCCTACCCGAGTGCATCGAGCCGCTGCCGAGGCTATGACGCGCGCGCTTCCGGGTCGTTCTCGGCAGATCCATGCAAGAGCCGGTCCACCACGGCCGACCGGGCGAGTGCGCGCGCCGTCGGCCTACGATAGCACGCTGAGGCAAAGCCGAGTATCGGGATTCACCGACCCGCCGTGCATGGCGCTTCCAGCGGTTGCCGTTACCGATTACCGCGTCGTCCCGGCCTCGAGCGTCGGCGTGGTCAGCAACGGGCGCGCGCGGGCGATTTCGGCCAGCACGGCGCCGGCGTGATGCCGTTGCGCCCGGATGACGGCGATATCGGCAACACGCGCCCCAGCCACGCCCGCAGCACATCGGACAATCGCGGCCTGCGCCGTTCGACGACGATCACCTCCATCGGCAGGCCCTGTTGGTCCTCGCCGATCAGAAGCAGCATCCGGGGCGCGCGCTCGACGACCGGTGCGATCATGTTGGTCTCGCACGGACAGCTGACAACCCGCCGGCAGATTGGCGGTGACCACAGTTCTAAGTGCAAGCGACGACACACTTCAACGACGCCGGCAGCGCGATCGACGCGCTTTGGCAAAAAAAAACGATCTGTGTCTTTGACGACACCCCTGCATGCGCCGCGCGCGCCAGCGGCGCGCCGCAAATGCCGACAGCGTCTGCCCCGGATACCGCCGACCGCCGCGCGCCGGCGACGGCCAGGCCAGCGCCCGAAGATGGCGTGCGGCGTTAGCCGGCATTGTCATGTGGCAAAACAGCCACACAAAAATGAATTGTACCGGCTGCCCACAACATGGTCGCCTTCGCGCCATGGTTCGCTCCCCTCATGACCGATCGGATTATCGGGTCGGGGAGCGTGAAAGTGTTTTCCATCAGGTCTGACGGGTCGTCCTGCGCCGGCCGTGGCGCGATTGGCCGCGTTGCCGGCTGGCCCACGGCTCGCGCGGGCAGAGCTCCGCAGTTGTTTGCCGTTGCGCTGACCGCCATGACGCTGGCGGCCTGCGCGCAGTCGCCGCTGGTCAGCGACAATCCGTCCGCGCTTGCCGTGAGCCGGCAGGCCGCGCCGGAACCGAGCCGGAAGGCGGCGAACGTCGCCAACCGGAAGACGGCGGCAACGAAAACCCGCGCGGACGACAAGAACGCCAAGCACGCGGTCGCGAGCGCGGATGGATCCTATGGGCTCGCCAGCTTTTACGGACACGAATCGCAGACCGCGAGCGGCGAGAAGTTCAATGCCCGCGAATTGACCGCCGCCCACCGGACATTGCCGTTCGGCACGCGGGTGCGCGTCACCGACGTCGCCACCGGGCGGTCGGTGACGGTACGGGTCAACGACCGCGGCCCGTTCATTCCCGGGCGCATTGTCGACGTTTCGGCTTCGGCTGCCGAAACCCTGGGAATTACCGGGCGCGGCGTCGCGAAGGTCAAGCTCGACGTGGTCGACTAGTCAGCGAAGCGGGTTCACGACCCCCGGATCGATGGGGAGCGCACAAAAAAAGCGCACCCGCCGCGCCGATGCGATGCGGCGGGTGCGCGCGACGTGTCGCGCAAGGAGCTAGTCCAGCGGCTCCACCTTGACCAGGGCAGCCCCGTGGTTGCTGCCGGTCCAGAAGGTGACCGGCGTCGTCGAATTGTCGACGAAGACGCTGCGCATGTTGGTCTCCCGCGGCAGCAGATATTCGACGGTCGTGCCGGTCTTGGGATCGAGCCGGACCGCACGGTCCGAATGCATGCCGCCGGTCCAGATCTCGCCGTTCTTGTCCACGGTGGCGCGATAGGGATAGGTGTGGGGCGGCACCGCCCATTCCGTTGCCTTCACCGCCCGGGTATCGAACATCGCGACCTTGTTGCCGCGATACTCGGTGACCCAGATGCGATCCTGGTCGTCGATGTTCATCCGCCGCGCCCGCGCATTGGTGGTCGGGAGGATGTGCCAAGTGACCTCGCCGGTCTTGGCGTCGATCTTGCCGATATGGCCCTTGGTGAACTCGGCCATCCAGAGATTGTTCTGCGAGTCCGAGATCACCTGGTAGATCGAGTGCCGTTCCCCGCCCAACGCCTTGAGCGGCTGGAAGCGCTCCCATTTCTCGGTCGCCAGGTCGAGGCGGAAGACCTCCTGCGTGCCCACGCTCTTGGTCCACACCTTGCCGTCGACGTCGTGGCGCAGCCCGACGAAGTTCAGCTGCACGCGAACGTCGTTATATTCCGGCGCCAGCGGGTAGTATTTGATCTCCCCGGTCTTCGGGTCGAGGTTGCCGAGCGAGCCCTGGAACATCGTGTCGAACCAGAGCGTGCCGCGCTTGTCGAACTCGAGCGAGAGGTTGCCCACCGGGGCACCCGGCTTGAACTCCTTGACCGGATATTCGGTGAGCTTGAGCGTCTTCGGATCGAACTTGGAGATGAAGAGCTCGCCGAAATCCGAATACCAGACCGTGCCCTGGGCATCGACGATGACGTCGTGCGGCTCGGTGGTCGGCCGCGGCATATCGTACTCGGTGATGATGACGCGGGTCGCCCGGCCGGTGGGACGAGCCAAGGTCTTGAGCGGATATTCGAACTGCGAGGCCGCGCTGAGATTGATGCTGGCGAGATATTCCGCCTGCTTGCGGTATTGCTCGGGATTGCCGGAGCGCGCCGGATCGAGCATGCGCTGCGGCTTGATCGGCTGGCTCACCGGTCCATAGCCGCTCATGCGCGCCATGACCTGGGTCCATTCATCCGCGTCATGGGTCGAGCGCACGATCCGCTCCAGGGTATGGCAACCGACGCAGTTGAGCAGGAAGGCCTTCTGGTCCTCCGTGCCGGGCAGGCTCATCATCCATTCGGCATTGCTCATCTGCGCGACGAGTTTCTTGGTCTTGCGCAGCTTGAGATCGACCGTGGTGGTCTGCTCCTCGGCGACGTTCGCCGTTGCCGCGTCGACCAGGTCGTATCCGATCGCGCGGATCTTGAGCGAGTATTTTCCCGCGCTCAATCGATTGGCGGGGAAGCTGTAGCGGCCTTGCGCGTCGCTGACGACGCTGACGGTCACAGTCGAGCCAGCCTTCTTGGCGCTGACCACCACGCCCTCCATCGCGCCTTCCGCTTCGGAGGTGACACGCCCGGTGAGGGCCTCCGGTGCCTGGTTTTGCGCTTGCACGACATGAAGTACCGGCAGGAGCACGACCGCCAAACCGACGCTCATGCCCAGCAATAGACGTCTTGTCTGCATCGATTCCTCCCGAGGAGTGGGTCACAATTTCGAGGACGCACCTCCCAGATGAATCATCGTAGGCCGCACGGCCATCGAGATCCAGTGGCTGTCAGGCTTAGCTGTGCAGTTTGCGGGCTCGGCGGCGAGCGCGCCGCCTCGCTCGCAGATGAGCCCTACGCGATCGCCGCGGCTATGCCGAGACCGATATCGCCGCGCCGGCGCGCGTGATTGACTCCGAACCCGACGAAATTTATGCACGAGCGTGCAATCGTGCGCCGTGGCAGACGTATTCCGATGAACGCTTCGATTCGCTCCATCGTGCATCCCACCGATTTCTCCGATCTGAGCGTCTCGGCGTTCGCTCATGCCTTGCGAATTGCGCTGTCGGCCAGAAGCAAACTGCACCTCCTCCACGTTTCACAATACGACGCCGGCGAGGCATTGGCGTTCCCGCACGCGCGGCGCCTGCTGGTACAATGGGGACTGACCGAAGCGGAGGACCCGCCCTGGGTCATCGCCGCCAAACTCGGAATCGAAGTCGACAACGTTCGCCTCGCGCTGCAAGAGCCCGCGCGCGCCATCGTCGACTTCCTGGGCGAGCATGCGAGCGACCTGGTGGTGCTCGCGACCCACGGCCGCGACGGCGTGGAGCATTGGCTCAAGGGATCGGTGGCGGAAGCGGTGTTCCGCCGCTCGGCCATTCCGACGCTGTTCATTGCGCCGGGGGCGCGCGGTTTTGTCGATCAGGTCAGCGGCGACGTGCAGCTCCGGCGCGTGCTGGTTCCGGTCGATTTTTCACCGACGCCGGGCCGAGCGCTCGAAACGACGCGACGATTCTGCACGCTCATGACGGGGGAAGAGATCGCCGTGCATCTGCTGCACGTCGGCGAGAAGGCTCCGGCGCTGCACGCCGCATCGTCGACGTTGCGCTCGCTCCCGCCGGTGATCCTGCGATCGGGCAATGTCGTGAATACGATCGTGGACGCCGCCATCGAGCTCGACGTCGATCTCATCGGCATGCCGACCGCGGGACATCACGGCGTGCTCGACGCGCTGCGCGGCAGCACCACCGAGCGCGTGATCCGCCATGCACCCTGCCCGGTCTTGGCGCTCTCGGCGGCATAGTGCGGGCTCGAACGCAGCCGCGGCCGCTACCTTCGGGGAGGCGGGCTATTGTGGCGGGGCCTTCACGCAGATCGCGACCACGGGGCTATTGGCCGGCACCGGACTGCGGCAGGTCGCGGATCGCTCGGTGGGGATGACGGCGGCGTTGCGTCGGGCTCCGCAATAGGCGGTCAGGAGCAGCTCGTCCTCACCGCATTGCACGTTGCAATTCGTGGCGTCGCAATTCGAGCGAACCACCCGAATGCCGAAGGCGGGACCGGGCGGACCGGGATCGCCTTTCGGGCCGGGCGGTCCGGGCGGTCCCGGATCGCCCTTCTGCCCCTGCCGGCCTTGATCGCAACTCATGATCGCGCCGGTCAACGCAATCACGACGAGCACCCGCAACGCGCGCATGGAATTCCTCCGAAGCGGACGAGCATGCCGGATTTTGCGATCGGCCATAAGACCGATGGGCCCAGTGTTCCTGGGGCGGCGGCGCCCCGCGCGTTCACCCGCCAGGCGCCAGACCGCCCTCATACAAATCGACCGACCGCCTCGACGTCCCCGCGCCGTCGTCCCGGCGGTAGCCGCTCGGAGTCGAGCCGACCGGCTCGGGCCGCGAACGGTCGGGGGATGTGTGCGGGTGAGCGCCGGCAGGGGCGCATTGCGCGCAGCGGCGATCGGGCTTCCGCGCCGCTTCGTGATGCGATTGCCTTTTTCGGCGCGACGCGAGAACATCGCCAGCCGAGGCAGGACAGCGGACAGCCCCGTCCGATCTTCGAACAATACCACTGCCCATGAGTGCATCTGCGGTCGCGGCAATGGCCAGCGGAGCCCAGCTTCGGCTCCGTCAGCTCACCAAAGCCTTCGGCGCGGCCAAAGCGGTCGATCGCGTCTCGCTCGACGTTCCGGCCGGTGCCTTCGTATCGCTTCTGGGCCCCAGCGGTTCGGGAAAGACCACCACGCTCAACCTGATCGCGGGCTTTCTCGCGCCCGATGCCGGCGACATCCTGCTGGATGAGCGCTCGATCGCCGACGTACCGCCGCACAAGCGCAATATCGGCATGGTGTTCCAGTCCTACTCGCTGTTTCCGCACATGACGGTCGCCGACAACGTGGGCTTTCCCCTGCGCATGCGCACGCGGTTGAAGCACGAGGATGCCCGCCGGCGCATCGACGAGATGCTCGCGCTGGTGCAGCTCGGCCATCTCGGCGGCCGCTATCCGCGGCAACTGTCCGGCGGACAGCAGCAGCGCGTCGCCATGGCGCGGGCGCTGGTCTCGCACCCGCGCCTGCTGCTGATGGACGAGCCGCTGGGCGCCCTCGACAAGAAGCTGCGTGAGCAGATGCAGGCGGAGATCAAGCGCATCCACCGCAGCGTCGGCACCACCGTCATCTACGTGACCCACGACCAGACCGAAGCCTTGACGATGTCCGATCTCGTCGTGGTGATGCACCAGGGCCGCGTCGCCCAGATCGGAACGCCGCGCGTGCTCTACGAGGCGCCCGCCAGCCTGTTCGTCGCCGATTTCCTCGGCGACTCGAACCTGTTGGCCGCGACCGTCGCGCACGCGACCGGCGGGGAATTTGCAGTGCAGATCGGCAACGGCGAGCGAATACGCGCCGCACGCGGCAGCTCCGCGGCGGCGGAGGGGAGCCCGGTGGTCGTCTTGATCCGGCCGGAGGACATGTCGCTCGCCACGAGCACGCAGCGGTCCGACGGGCAGGACGTGCTCGCGGGCGTCGTCAAGGACGTCAGTTATCACGGCGACACCTTCAAGCTCGACGTCGCGGTCGGCCGGGAGACGGTGAAGGTCAAGGTCGCGCGCGAGCACGGCGCCGGCATGGCGCCGGGCCGCGAGGTTTTGCTCACGTGGAGATCGAGCGCGGTCAGGGTCCTCCCCGTCGCCGAGCGCACGGGCGACGAAGCCGACGGAGACGGCCGATGACCGCCGTGGCCGAGCCGCACGCCGGCGAACTGCCGCGCCCGGCGGCGCTGTCCAGCGCCCGGCTGCTGCCCGCGCTGCTGCTGCTGCCGTGTTTGCTCTGGATCTCGTTCTTTTTCCTGGCTCCGCTCGTGCTGATGTGCTGGCGCAGCCTCGCGAGCGAGGGCTTCTCGCTCGAGACCTACGGCGTCCTGTTCACGTCTCCGCTCTACACCAAGGTCATGATCACGACCGTGAAGACCGCGGCCATTGCGACGGTGTTTGCGCTCGTTCTGGCCTATCCGCTCGCCTACGCGCTCACCATCAGCGGCGGCAAGCTGCGCGGGCTGATTCTGGTCTTCGTGCTGATTCCCTATTGGGTCGACATCATCGTGCGCAGCTTTTCCTGGCTGATCCTCCTGGGCGACAATGGCATCGTCAACAAGGCGCTCATGGGACTGGGCCTGATCGGCGCGCCGCTGCAGCTGCTCTACAATCCATTCAGCGTGCTGCTCGCCATGGTCCAGATCCTGCTGCCGCTGACGACCGTGACCTTGTTCGGCGCCATGCTGCGCATCGATCGCACGCTCATGGCCGCGGCCAAGATCCACGGGGCGAACGAGTGGCATGCGTTCCGCACCGTGTTCTTCCCGCTCAGCCTGCCCGGAGTGTACGGCGCCGGCCTCCTGGTCTTCGTGTTGGCGCTCGGCTTCTACGTGACGCCGGCGCTGCTGGGCAGCCCGCGCGAAACCATGATCGCGCAGACCATCATGGTCGAGGCGAGCCAGTTGCTGGACTGGCCGCAGGCGAGCGCGGCGGGAGCCGTGCTTCTCCTCATCACCACCGCGATCGCCGCGGTCTACAACCGCTACTTCAGCCTCGACCGGTTGTGGGGAGGCTCCGACCAATGAGCGCGACCGCCGGCAGGCTCGGCTTGGCTGCGGCGGTCGTGGCCATTCTCATCTATCTCATCTTTCCCGTGATCGTGGTTCTGGCGATCTCGTTCAGCTCGGGAAATTTCCTGGTTTTTCCGCCGCCCGGGTTTTCGCTGCGCTGGTACCACAGCATCGCCGCCGATCCGGAATGGGTCAGCGCGCTGTGGGTGACGCTGAAGGTCGGCAGCCTGTCCGCGCTGATCGCGGCGCTGCTCGGCGTTCCCGCCGCCTTCGCGCTGGTGCGCCACGTGATTCCGGCAAAGGCGCTGCTCAGCGCGCTCATCCTGTGCGCGCTGGTGACGCCGCCGATCGTCACGGCGCTGTCGACCTATTTGTTCTTCGTCCCGCTCGGACTGGTCAATACCGTCGTCGGTCTCGCCTGCGCGCATGCCGTGAGCGGCATGCCGTTCGTCGTCATCAATACCGCGGCGAGCCTGCGCAGCGCCGACCTCAACCTGGAACGCGCCGCGGTGATCCACGGCGCCCACCCGCTGTGGGCGGTGCTGCGCATCACCCTGCCGATCATCTCGCCCGGCATCGTGATCGGCGCGATTTTCGCCTTCGTGCATTCCGCGCACGAATTGCTGGTGGCAACCTTCGTCCTCGGCGGCGTCGGCAAGCCGGTGGCGGTGAAGATCTGGTCGGGCGTGCAGGCGACGTCCGATCCGACCATCGCCGCCGCCTCCGCGATCCTGATCGGGCTTGCTATATTCACCTTCGCCAGCGCGGCGGCGACGCAGTCCCTGGCGAAACGGCGCGCGGCCTAGGCCTGCGCGAGAAAGGACGCAGGATGACCCAAGCCACGAGCAACGAGCTCATCTACAGCGTCGAGGAGGCCATCGCCACCATCACGCTCAATCGCCCGGAGCGGATGAACGCGCTGACCCACGAGCTCGAGGCCGAGCTGCATCGAACCTTCGAGCGCGCCGATGCCGACCGCGCCGTGCGCGTGATCATCCTCACCGGCGCCGGCCGCGCCTTCTGCGCCGGCTACGACCAGGGCCAAACCGACAAATCAGGGACCCGGCATTCCGATCCAAAGGGCAAATCGATCGCCGAATTCATCGAATTTTGGCAACGCAACGACGCCGGGCGGGTGGCGCAATGGACCCATATGTGGCGGCTGGGAAAGCCGATCATCGCGGCGGTCAACGGCTGGGCCATGGGCGGAGGCTTCTGGTACCAACTCGCCGCCGACATAACCATCGCATCGGAGGAGGCGGTGTTCGCGCAACCCGAGGTTCGCCACGTTTCCAACACGACTTTTCTTCTGGGCGCGCTGTGCGGCTGGAAGGCGGCCAACCGCTGGGGGCTCACCGGCGATCATTTCGATGCGCAAGAGGCGCTGCGCATCGGGATGGTGAACGAAGTGGTGCCGCACGATCAGCTCATGCCCACCACCCGCGCGCTCGCCAAGCGCATCGCGCTGGTGCCGGAGCCGTCGGTGCGGCTCAACAAGGCGATTACCATGCTGGGCATGCAGGCGGCCGGGGTTTATTCCGGGCTGCTGCTCGAAGGGGCCCTTGGCGCGCTCGCGCACTCGTCCCACAATGAGTTCCGCGAGCAGCTGTTCGAGACCCAGCGTGCGCATGGGCTCAAGGCCTATCTCGACATGCGCGACGGACCGTTCCAGCCCGAGCCCATGGGGCCGCGCTCGGCGAAAGGGCGGCAGAAGAAGGCGGGACAGTGACTGATTTGCAATGCGTCCTGATCGTTGCACCTACAGCCTCCACGGCATGAGCCCGAAAGAGTGGAGAAGTTCGATGTTTGATCGCCGCACCACGCATGAAGACATCGACGACGCCTGCGCCCGCCTGCGCGACGTCTTGCTGCAGACGCGCGGCCTCGGGCGGCGCGATTTTCTGCGCGCGCTCGCCCGGATCGGCGCCGGCTCGGCGCTCGTGGCGCCGCTCGCCGCCTTCGCTCGCACGACAGGCGCTGCCGAGCAGCCCGTCACCTATTTCACCTATGGCGGCGCCTGGAAGCAGGCGATCTCGGCCGCCTTTTTTGATCCGTTCACGAAGAAAACCGGCATCCCGGTGCAATATCAGGAGCCCTATAGCTTCGCGAAGCTGCGCGCCATGCACGAGGCCAAGGCGCAGCAGATCGACATCGCCGGTCTCAGCGGCATGGACGTCTATATCGCCGGACGCATCAAGATGATCAGTCCGATCGACTGGAGCGTGGTCGACAAGTCGGCGCTCCAGCCCCGGCAGCTTCACCATGAGAACGTGATCGGCTGCTCCAGCCAGTCGATGAACATATGCTTCAGCAAGAAGAAATGGCCGGCCGAGCAACGCCCGAATGCGCCACGCCCGAATTCTTGGGCGGATTTCTGGGACGTGGAGAAATTTCCCGGCCGCCGCGCGTTGCGGCGCGACGCGTTCTGGACCATGGAAGCGGCGGCCAAGGCCGACGGCATCAAGGACGACGCCTTCTATCCGCTCGATGTCGATCGCGTGTTCCGCAGCCTCGACCGCATCAAGCCGCACATCAAGACCTGGTGGTCCGACAACTCGCAGGCGCAGCAGTTGATGGAGCAGGAGGAGGTCGATCTCATCTACATGACCAACGGGCGCGCCACCCAGTCCATCCTCGACCACAAGGCGCCGTTCGAGATGATCTGGAACGAAGCGATCTATGCCGGCCACGCCGAAGGTTGGATCGTTCCGGTCGGATCGCCCAATCCCAAGGGCGGGATGAAGGCGCTCGACTTCATCGGGCGGCCGGAATACCAGGCAGTGTTTGCACGGTTACTCTATTACGCGCCGCAGAATCCCAAGGCGTTCGATCTGCTCGATCCGGCTCTGGCGCGGCTGATGCCGTCGCATCCCGACAACGAGAAGCTCGCGCACACCGTCGACTACAAGTGGTGGGCCGACAACAACGCCCGGGTGCACCGGCGCTTCGAGCAGTGGCTGCAGTCCTAGCGGTGGGATCAGGGCGGATGGAATCGGAGTATCGGTCTCGTCACCCGCGGGCTTGACCACGCAGGGCGGATTTATCCGACTTGCGCATTAACTGCTCGAACTCGGATATATCCGAGTTCGAGTGGTCCATCTTCCTCGTAAGAAGAAGGTGGATTGCCGGGTCAAGCCCGCAATGACGACTCGTGGCCGTTTGAGCCTGACTTCGAATCTCCGGGGGAAACGCGTGCAACAAGCTCAGTACATCGGTCGCCCGATCAAGCGACTCGAAGACCGCCCGCTGCTGACGGGCGCCGGCCGTTTCGTCGCGGACCTGCGCTTTGCCGACATGCTGGAGGCGGCGTTCGTACGCAGCCCGCATGCCCATGCCGCCATCCGCGCCGTCGATACCAGCGCCGCGCGCCGCTACCCCGGCGTCCATGCCGTGCTCACGCTTGCGGATCTCCGTCCGCTGCTGGCGCAGGAGCGGCTTCCCCTGCAGTTTGCCACCGCGCAGCTGCCGCCCGACATCACCCCGTTGGTGCTTGCCAAGGACGAAGTCGCCTTTGTCGGCGAGGCGGTGGCGGTGGTGATCGCGGCGACCCGCTACATTGCCGAGGACGCCGCGGCGCTGGTGAGCGTCGACTACGAGCCGCTGCCGGCGGTCGCGGACTGCCGGCAGGCGCTTAAGCCGGGCGCGCCCTCCGCGCATCGGGGCCGTTCCGGCAATCTTCTGCTCGAGTTCAGCCAGTCCTATGGCGACGTCGCCGGCGCCTTTGCACGCGCGCCGCATCGCGCGAGCGTCAGGCTCAAGCAGCATCGTGGCGGCGCACACTCGATCGAGGCGCGCGGCGCGCTCGCGATCTATGACGGCAACGAGGACCGGCTCACCCTGTGGTCGTCGACGCAGCTCGCCCATGAGGTGCGCGCCTTCCTGATGAAGCTGCTGCGGCTCGACGAAAACCAGCTGCGCGTGGTCGCGCCCGACGTCGGAGGCGGCTTCGGCGCCAAGTTCGTGATGTACCCGGAAGAAGCGACGCTGGCGGCGTCGTGCCTGCTGTTGCGGCGGCCGATCAAATGGATCGAGGACCGGCGCGAGCATTTTCTCAGCTCGGTGCAGGAGCGCGACCAGTATTGGGACCTCGACGTCGCCTTCGACGGCGACGGCCGCCTCCTGGGCGTGCGTGGCGAGATGATCCACGACGAAGGGGCCTATACGCCGCAGGGCATCAATCTGCCCTACAACGCCTCGACCGCGCTTCCCGGTCCCTACCTGCTGCCGGCCTACCAGCTCGACGTGCGCGTCGTCGAAACCAACAAGGTCGCCACCATGCCGGTGCGCGGCGCCGGCTATCCGGAGGGCGCGTTTGCGATGGAGCGCCTGCTCGACCGCATCGCCGACGCGCTCGGCCTCGACCGCGCGGAGGTGCGCCGCCGCAACCTCGTGCCGCCGGAAAAGATGCCCTATGTCTCGCCGCTGAAGACGCGCGCCGGCTCCGCGATCGCCCTCGACAGCGGCGACTTTCCCGGCTGCCAGCGCATGGCGCTCGAGGCCATCGACTATGGCGGCTTCGTCGAGCGCCAGCGCCGTGCGCGCGCGCAAGGTCGCTATCTCGGCATCGGCATCGGCAACGGCGCCAAGGGCACCGGGCGCGGCCCGTTCGAATCCGGCATCGTGCGGATCGGCCGCTCCGGACGCATTTCCGTCTACACCGGCGCAATGCCCATGGGGCAGGGAATCAAGACCGCGCTCGCGCAAATCTGCGCCGAGCAGTTCGGCGTCGCGCCGGCCGACATCGCCGTTGCCGCCGGCGATACCGCCGTCATTCCCTATGGTCAGGGCGGCTTCGCCAGCCGGCAGACGGTGACGGCGGGCTCGGCGGTTCATCTCGCCGCGGTCGCCGTCCGCGACAAGGCGCTCAAGGTCGCCGCCCACCTGCTGGAGGTGAGCGTGAGCGACCTCGAACTGCGCGACGGCCGGATCGAGATCGCCGGCGCGCCGGGCAGCGGGCTGACGCTGCGCGAAGTCGCCGAAGCGGTGTCCGGCGTGCCCGGCTATGCCATGCCCGGCCAGTTCGAGCCGGGGCTCGAAAGCATGCAGAGCTTCCTGCCCAGCGCGCTCACCTATGGCGGAGGGTGCCATGCCGTCGAGGTCGAGGTCGATATCGAGACCTGCGGCGTGTCGATCCTGCGCTATGTCGTGGTCAACGACAGCGGCCGCCGCATCAATCCGATGATGGTCGAGGGACAACTGATCGGCGGCACCGTGCACGGCATCGGCAACGCGCTGTTCGAGTGGATGGGTTACGACGATCAGGCGCAGCCGCTCACCACCACCTTCGCCGACTATCTGTTGCCGGGCGCGACCGAGGTGCCCACGATCGAGGTGAAATGCGTCGAATTCCCCTCCCCGCTCAATCCGCTCGGCGTCAAGGGCGTCGGCGAATCCGGCTGCGTGCCGGCCGCCGGCGCGATCGTCTCGGCGATCGAGCACGCGCTCGCGCCGTTCGGCGTGCGCATCAGCGAATATCCGGTGACGCCGGCGCGGCTGTTCGCGTTGCTGGCCGGCTCCCGGCAGCAGCAACGATAAGGCGCTGACCGGCTCCGCATATACCGCCGTCGTCCCCGCGCAGGCGGGGACCCATATTCCAGAGTCGATGGTTATGGGTCCGATGGTGCAACCGGAGACTCTCTCAGAACCGCTCGCGCTCGAGCTGGCGCCAGCGCGACAGCCGCCGCTCCAGCCACATGACGAGTTCGGTCAGCACCACGCCGACGAGCGCGATCACGATGATCGGCACGAACAGCTTGGCGGTCGCGAACACGTTGGCGTATTCGACGATCATGCCGCCGAGCCCGCTGATGGCGGTGAAGAATTCGGCGACGATGATGCCGATGATCGCCAGGCCGACGGCGAGCCGGATGCCGGCCATGATGAAGGGGATCGCCGCCGGCAGCACGATCTTCCAGAAAATCTGCCATTCGGTCGCGCCGTAGGCGCGGCCGATCTCCAGCATCGCGCCGCGCACGTCGCGGATGCCGGAATAGGTGTTGACGGTGATGGGGAAGATCGCGACCGAGACCAGGATGGTGACCTTGCCGACGAATTCGAGCCCGGCCCACAGGATGATCAACGGCACCAGCGCGATGCGCGGGATCGCATAGAGCGCGTTGATGAAGGGATCGAGCACGTATTCCAGCGTGCGCCATTGCGCCATCACGATGCCGAGCGCGATGCCGACCACGACGGTGAGCACCATGCCGACCGAGAACGGCCACAGGGTCTGGATCAGCGCCTTTTTCAGCGCGCCGCTCTGGATCAGTTGCAGCGCGGCCTCGAAGATCGCGCTCGGCGGCGCCATGAAGATCGGATCCATGCGGCGGCCGTAATATTCCCAGACTGACGAAGAACACCGCGACCGAGGCCGTGCGGATGGCGTTGGGGCTCGCGAGCACCTCGCGCAGACGTTGCAGCGGTGTCGGCTGCGGCGCTGGCACCGACTTGCGCGGCGTTGTCACCGGTGACGAGTTCATGGGTCACTCCTCAGCATGTCGCGCAGCTCGGCCCGGTATTTTCCGAACTCCGGATGCCTGCGCACGTCGCCGCCCAGGCGCTCGCCGGCGACAGGCGAGTCGACGACCGTTGCGGATGCGCCCGGGCGCGGTGTTGAACACGAAGATGCGGTCGGAGAGGAACAGCGCCTCGTCGATGCTGTGGGTGACGAAGACGACGGTGGCGCCGGTCCGCGACCAGATCTTGAGGAAATCCTCCTGCAACTGCTCGCGCGTCTGCGCGTCGAGCGCGCCGAACGGCTCGTCCATGAAGATGAGAATGGGCTTGCGCATCAACGCACGCGCGATGCCGACCCGCTGCTGCATGCCGCCCGACAGTTCATGGGGAAAGTGCTCGGCAAAGGGGGCAAGCCCGACCAGCTCGATGAAATGGCGCGCCGCGTCGCGGCGCTCGGCCGCGCCGGCGCCGTCGATCTCGAGCGGAAATTCGACGTTGCCCAGCACGGTGCGCCACGGCAGCAGGCCGAAATTCTGGAACACCATGCAGGCGTCCTTGCGCGGCGCGGTCACCTCTATTCCTTCGATGGTGATGCGGCCCTCGTCCGCCGTGATGAGGCCGGCGGTGAGGCGCAGCAAGGTGGTCTTGCCGCAGCCGCTCGGCCCCAGCAGCGTGACCAGCTCGCCCTTGCGCACGCTCGCGTTGATGCGATCGAGCGCCACCATCAGCTCCGGGCGATCCTTTTGCCCGGGCCGAACGCGTACCGGGAAGAATTTGCTGACGCCGTCGTAGACGACCATGCCGTCGGACGGCGCCGGCGGTTTCGTCATCGCGCGACTAGTTTTTCCGATAGCTGCCGAGCTTCTTGAGCGCGCCGTCGACGAAGCGCGGATCGAGGACATTTTTGGCCGGCGCGGCCACCGGCAGATTGCCCAGCTTCATATTGAGATTGGCGGTGAATTCCTCGATCGCCGGATCGAGCCCACCGTCGACACCCCACAAATTCTCGCCATTGAGATCGCGCACCACCGCCTTGAGGAAGGCGAGGTCGAGATCGGGCAAGCGCTCGTGCAGAATCGCGGCGGCCTCGTCTGGCTTCTCCATCACGTAACGCGAGCCACGGATGCCGATGTCGGTCATGGTCTGGAAGGCCGCGGCAAGCTCCGGCTTGTTGAGGGTGTCCGTGCGCACCACGTTCCAGACGTATCCGAGGCCGGGGAATTCAGCCGACAGCCGCGCCAGCACCGTGACCTTGCCGTCCTGCACGCCCTTGAGCGCGGTGACGGTGTTGACCAGGGTCGCGTCGGCGCGGCCGCCGATCACGGCTTGCAGCCGCGCGGCGTGGCCGCCGACCTGGACGAAACGCGTCGTCGACTCGTCGATGCCGTACTTGCGCATGATCAGCCGCGGCAGCTGATCCGGGAGACCGCCGGGCCCGGACGACGCGAAGGTCTTGCCCACGAGATCGGCGAGCTTGCTTCCCTTTCCGGTCGCCAGGACCAGGCTGTAGTCGCCGATCGGCTGCCAGGAATGAATGGCGCGGATGCCGGCGCCGGCATGGATCGAGGCGAGCACGTTGAGCGTGCCGATCAGCCCGATATCGGCGTTGCCGGACAGCAGCACGCGCATCGCGTTGGCATCGCCGGTGACATGGACGTCCTCGACCTCGAGATCGCCCAGCCAGCCCTGCTTCTGCGCCACCAGATAGGGCAGCGAAAACGTGGTGACCGGCCCGGGGAAGACCATCTTGATCTTGGCGGCGAACGCGGCGGGCGCGTCCGCGGCAAGCACGACCGCGAAGCCGCAAATGCCCAGCCAGAATGCGCGCCATCGAACATGATGCTGAGGCATGACAACTCCCTGTCGAAAAGCGATCGCCGGGGGCGATTGGGAAAAATGAGCCTTTCAGGCCGTGCATGCAAACGGTTTCTCCCTTGCCCGTGCGGCATTCCTGTCGCAGGCTCGGTCTGCAGCGAAGTGGTCCTCCCGCCGGCGGGCTCGCAGTGGAGCAGCGCAATGCTTGGGCGCAAGAGCGCGTGCGCAACCGTCATGGTAGCGCTAATCACGATGTACGCCTGCGCACGCTTGCGGCCGATATGTTCGAATCTCTCGGATTGAGGTCTTGAGCCGAGCGGTCACGATGCCGGGCGAGCATCCCATACTGGTTGCCGGCGGCGGACCGGTCGGCGTCATTGCCGCGCTGGCGCTGGCGCGCCAAGGCATCCCGGTGCACGTGTTCGAGGCGGAAGCGCGCGTCAACGACAGCCCGCGCGCCGCCACCACCCACGCCGCCACCCTGGAAATGCTGGCCGAGCTCGGGCTGGTCGACGAGGTCATCGCGCGCGGCTTGATCGAGCCGAAGTTTCGCATCTGGGACCGGGCGCGGCGCGAGGTCATCGCCGAGTTCGATTTCGGCGTGCTCGGCAACGACACCCGCTTCCCCTACGTCGTGCAGTGCGAACAGCACAAGCTCGCCAATATGGCGATCGAGCGGCTGCGCGGTTTCAGCCATGCCAGCCTGGATTTTTCCGCCCGCGTCACCTCGTTGCAGCAGTTCGACGACCGCGTCGACGTGACGGTCGAGAGCGCGGCCGGCACCCGCAGGATCAGCGGCTGCTATCTCATCGGCGCGGATGGCGGACGTTCAACGGTGCGCAAGGGGCTCGATATCGAGTTCGAAGGCTATACCCATCCGGAGCGGTTCCTGGTGCTGACCACATCCTTCTCCTTCGACGTCGAATATGGGCAATGCTCGCGCAACTATTTCTCTGATCCCGACGAATGGTGCGCGCTGTTCAAGGTCACCGGCGACGACGGCAGCGGACTTTGGCGCGTGCTGTTTCCCACGCGTCTCGAGGAGAGCGACGAGCAGGCGCTGGAGGAGGCGGCGGTGCAGGGCCGGCTGCAACGATTCTTTCCCAAGCCCGGCCCCTATCCCGTCGTGCATCGCAATCTCTACAACGTGCATCAGCGCGTCGCGGCGTCATTCGGCAGGGGTCGCGTGTTCCTGGCGGGCGATTCCGCGCACGTGAACAATCCGCTCGGCGGGCTTGGTCTCAATTTCGGCATTCACGACGCCGTCGAATTGTCCGCCCTGCTCGGCCGGGTGCTGCGGCGCGAGGCGCCGGCGGACGTGCTCGACCACTACGACCGCTTCCGCCGTCCGCTCAATGTCGAATATGTGCAGCAGCAGACGATCGCCAACAAACGGCGGCTGGAAGAGAAGGATGCAAGCTTGCGCGCCAGGAACAACGAGGCGCTGCGCAAGACCGCCGCCGACCCCGCGGCCCACCGCGCCTATCTCTTGCGCGCCTCGCTGATCGACAGCGTGCGCAAGCGCGCGGCCGCTGCTTGACAACGGCGCGAGAACGCCGGCGGGGGCCCTGCCCCGTGCGCGGAAACCGTCACCATGCCTTGACGACCTTTGTCCTGGTCGCTGCCGTTTTCGCTTCGGCCACGGCAGTCCTGACCCGGTCCGCGCGCAACGCGATCGCGGTCTTGTGCCATCCGCCGCGCGGCTGGATATGCGCCGGATCAGCGCCGGGCATCGGCCGATACAGTCCATATTTCGCGCCATGGCGGTCGATCCATCGCCAGACCGCGCCATCGCTGTGGCCGTCGTCACTGGTGACGTCGACGGCCTGGCCATGGCCGTAGCCGCCGGTACGCGCCTTGCCGCCGTGCAGCGAATTGCTGGCGCCGGCCTTGAAGCCCGACGCCAGCCTTTGCCGGTAGTCGTCGCGAAACGCGCTGAGCATCGACCATCGGATGCCGTCCGCATCCATCGCGCGTCCGGCATGATAGAGCTGCTCGCGGAAGTCGGGATCCATGCCGCCGATCACGTAGGCCGCCATCGTGATGCCGGAGCGCTTGGCGGCGGCAGGGTCCTTCCAGGTGAAGTCGCCGGTCGAATCCCGTTTGACCGGGGCGCGCTGGTAGACCTCCCAGAGATACTGGTCGACTTCCTCCATGACGCCCACGGCCCGCTTCACCGGCGGAGCCGTCTCGACGCCGTCGCCGGTGGATTGCGGCTGCGCGCCCTCCAGAGCCGCGAACGCCGGCGAACCCTCATGCGGGGGCAGCGCGACGAAATCCCAAATCGTCGCTTCCGGTTCGGGGATCGTCGGCACCGGCTCGAGCAGAGCCTGTGCCTCGATCACGGCCGCCGTCGGTATCATCGAGGCAACCCGAAACGATGATCGGTGAATGACCCAGTCGCCGTCCTTCGGCGACGGAAACGGGTTGGACAGCGCGAGCGGGATTGCCACGAAGAACACCAGCACGCCGCACAACACCCCGGCCACCAGGATGGCGGCGCGAGAAATCCGGTCAGCCGCAACCGCGGCGAAAGGTGCTCGCATTTCCAACCCTACGCTGACTATCGGACGACGATTGTCCCGACGCCGCGGATGGGTTTCACGGAAGCGGCCCGGTCCCCCCAAGCGCGGCGGCGCAGGGTCCTTCAGCAAGATTATTTTGGAGTTAACTGGCCACCCCGCCGTGAGCCGTGTCGCTCGTTCAAACCGACACGGCCCGGGCCGACCAGCGGCTCGCTCGAACGCGCGATCTGCTGTCTATCTGCCGTGACGCTCAAACCACTTCGGCCCGGGGCCGCGCATATAATGCAGCTCCGGTCGATAGCGGCGATGGATCAAAGCGGCGGTGATGGCTCGGAAAACGGCCAAGAGATACATCCCCGACTCCCCACGCTATACCCCATTGACCATTTATTGACGGTAACTTTCGACCAACAAAAGGAGCTTGTGGGGCGATAGTGTGGAATGAGGCTGGCCGGAATGAGACACCCGCCCCTGCCGGGCGCCGGTATGAAGTCACACCGCGGCGATCGCTTCGATCTCCAGCAGGAAGTTGGGATTAGCGAGCCCGCGCAGGATGCAAAGCGTGCTGGCCGGCGGATGACCGGCGAAATGGGTCTGCAAGATGCCGCGCGCTTTCGGCACGTCGTGCGGATTGCAGAGATAGATCGTGATCTTGGTGACGTCGGAGATCTTGGCGCCGCCGGCGGCGAGCGCCTTGGTGAGGTTCGCCATCACCATCTTGGCCTGAGCGTCGAAGTCATCAGGCGGCAGCACCTTGCCGTCGACGTCGGCGGCGACCTGGCCGGCGCAGAACACGAGCTTCTGCGCGCCTTCGGCCGTCACCACATGCGAATAATTCGAGAACGGCTTGGAGATGCCTTCGGGATTGGTCCTGCTGATCTTCGCCATCGTTTCGCTCCCTGTTGTCTCGCTCGTCGAGCCCTTCACAAGCCGTGTGCAATCGATGCAATTTGCATGGTGCGTCCGCGCGGTGCGCTGCCGCAGCGGATGTCAGATAGGAGTGCCGAAATGCGCAACGTCAAGACCTGCGTCCTGGGCCTCGGGCTGCTGGCCTTCGCGGCCGCCTCGCTGGCGCCGGAGCGCAGGACGCAGGCGGCCGAACTCCAAGACATCAGCCACATCATCATCCTCTATCTGGAGAACCACAGCTTCGACAATCTGCTTGGTCAATACCCGGGCGCCGATGGCTTGGCCAAGGCGCGATCGACCGTGCAGCGGGATCGCGACGGCGCGCCTTATCGCGTGCTGCCCCCGCCGGCGGGCCCGTTCGACGTCGAGGGCAACCCGCCGGCCGTGCGCGACATCGCGATCGGCGAGCTGCCGAACGCCCCGTTCGCGATCGACGGCGTGAACCCGGCCGCCACCATAGACGTGGTGACCCGCGGTCTGACCCACCTGTTCTACACCAACCGCGCGCAGATCCATGGCGGCGCCAACGATCGCTTCGCCCTGCTGTCGGACGCGCGCGGGTTCAGCATGGGCTACTACAGCGCCGCGGCGATGGAGCAGACGAACCTGTGGAAGGCGGCCCGCGCCGGCGTTCTGTTCGACAATTTCTTCCAGGGCGCGTTCGGCGGCTCGTTCCTCAACCATATCTGGCTGGTCTGCGCCTGCCCGCCGCTGTGGCTGCATCCGCCGGCGAACCAGCGCTCCGTGCTCGACGCGCAAGGCATTCCGATCGACGAGCGGCGCGTCACCACGGCGCAGGACGGCGACTATGCCGTCAATACCACGTTCTCGGTGTTTCTCAACGATGGACGCCAGGGCGCCGATCTGCTGCCGGCGCAAACCGCGGTCACCATCGGCGACCGCCTGACCGAGCGCGGCATCGATTGGGCCTGGTACTCCGAAGGCTGGGACCTCGCCATCGACCTGGACCGCACGCCCGCGCAAAACGCGCGCTTCGAGGCGATGCGCTTTGCCTACCACCATCAGCCTTTCGCCTATTTCCAGCGCTTCGATCCGTCGATCGCCGGCGGCCGCGCCGAGCGGCGCAAGCACCTGCGCGACGGCCGTGACCTCGAGCTGGACATCCGCTCGGGCCAGCTGCCGCCGGTGGTGTTCTACAAGCCGGCCGACATCGACAGCGAGCATCCCGGACTGGGCAGCGTCGCGGCCGGAGACGCGGTGATCGGCCGGGTGATGGACATGCTCGCCCGCAGCCCGATGCGCGACTCCTATGCGCTGATCATCACCTATGACGAGTTCGGCGGCTTCTTCGACCACGTCGCGCCGCCGGCCGGCGCCGCGGCGGGAGATCGCGCCGACTTCTTCGGTCCCGGCACCCGGGTGCCCGCAATCCTGGTATCGCCCTATGCCAAGCGCGGCACCATCGATTCGACCGAGCTCGAGACCACCTCCATTCTCAAGCTCATCGCCGAGCGGTTTCAGCTCGACCCGCTGCCGAGCGCGCGGTTTCGCGCGGTGAAGAGCCTCATCGGCGCGTTCGACTTCACCGCGAAATGATCGTCGTTGTCATGCGACCGCATCCCGGCCGGCAACGGCCCACCACCTCATTGTGCGGCGTCGGCAAACTACGATAGTCTGACTTGGCATCGGGCTGGCTGCGCGGGGCTTTCGGCATGATCAAGACACTCGCGCCGCTGGCCGTTCTATTATCCACCCCATAGGCGCCATGGCAGACAACGTTCCACCCAATGTCGCAACCGAGCTTGCGCCCAGCGGCAAGCTGCGCGCGGCGATCAACTTCGGCAATTCCGTGCTGGCGCAAAGGGACTCCGCAGGCGGTGAGCCGCGCGGCGTCTCGGCCGAGCTCGCGCGCGAACTGGCCAGGCGCCTGCGCGTCCCGATCGAATACGTGGCCTTCGACGCCGCCGGCAAGGTATTCGACGCGGTCAAGACCGATGCATGGGACGTGGCCTTTTTGGCCATCGATCCGGTGCGTGCCGCCGGCATCGAATTCACCGGGCCCTATGTGGTGATCGAAGGCGCCTACGTCGTGCCGGTGAGTTCACCGCTGCAGACGATCGAGGACGTCGACCGCGACGGCGTGCGCGTCGCCGTCGCTCGCGGGAGCGCCTACGACCTCTACCTTACGCGCGCGCTCAAGCACGCCCAGCTGGTGCGCGAGTTGAGCGGACCGCAGGCGCTCGACATGTTCCGCAAGGACCGGCTCGAAGCCGCAGCGGGCGTGAAGCAGCCGATCGTCGCATTCGCCAAGGAGCATGCGGACATGCGCGTGATCCCGGGCCGCTTCATGGTGATCGAGCAGGCCATGGGCACCCCCAAGGGGCGCGAGGCGGGCGTGCGGTACTTGCGTGCGTTCATCGAGGAGATGAAAGCCTCCGGCTTCGTGGCCCAGGCGCTCGCCGCCAGCGGCCAAGGCGACGCGGCCGTCGCGCCGCCGTCGCCGCTCAAGTAGTCGGCGCATCCGCTTGCTCTGATTCCGTACCGGACCGGCCGCGGCCGCGCCCGGGAACTTCACGCGGCGAGCTGATTGCGCGCAGCGTAAACCCGTCGTCGAGCCCGAAAAACCTTGCGCCGGATTCCACTTTCGATTATCCTAATTGTTTTTTCGCAGCTCAACGGTTGGGCTGGGATTGCGGCTTGGTGGCGTCACATCGGCGTAAATCGGGTGGCGTAAGTAGAGGTGTGTAATGAACGCGAGTTTGTCCGGGACAATGAACGGGTCGCCGATCGCGACGATGATGGAACGGCCGCAGCTCCAGTGGGGTGCGCCGACGGCGGCCGAGCGCGGGCCGGTGATCGCAACCTTGCGCAACCCGAAACACCGCAACGCGGTCGGCAGCCACGCCGGCGGCTATTCGGTCTATCGCGCGCTGGCGATCACGGCGCGCACGCTCGCGCCCGACCATGTCGCCGACCTCACCGATACCGCGCCGGCCGAGCGCATCGGACCGCATCCGCAGTGGCGCGACGCGAAGAAGATCGTATCGCTCGATCCCTGGGGGCACCTGGTGGGCGAAGTCTTCCGCGATCATCTCGCCCGCGGCTACGACGTCCGCCCGACCATCGCGGTCACTCGCGCTCATATCGACATGCCGGAAATCCGCGCCGCCATCGCGGCGGGGCGCGTGCGCGCCGACGGCGATATCGTTTCCGACCGCGGCAGCGTGCGCGTGATGAAGGCGGCGATCGATCCGGTCTGGTATCTGCCCGGCATCGCCGAGCGCTTCGGTCTCGACGAGGCCGACTTGCGGCGCGGCCTGCACGAGCAGACCGGCGGCATGTATCCGGAGCTGGTGACGCGGCCCGACCTCAAGGTGTTCCTGCCGCCGATCGGCGGCACCACGATCTACTGCTTCGGCGACCCGGCGAAGCTCGCCGACCGCAACACCCCCCTCGCCTGCCGCGTGCACGACGAGTGCAACGGCTCCGACGTCTTCGGATCCGACATCTGCACCTGCCGGCCGTATCTCGCCCATGGCATCGAGCTCGCCATCCAGATGGCGCAAGCCGGCGGCGTCGGCCTGGTGGTGTACAATCGCAAGGAGGGACGCGCGCTCGGCGAGGTCACCAAGTTCCTGGTCTACAACGCGCGCAAGCGCCACAAGGACGGCGATCGCGCCGACGCCTATTTCAAGCGCACGGAATGCGTGGCCGGCGTGCAGGACATGCGGTTTCAGGAGCTGATGCCCGACGTGTTGCACTGGCTCGGCGTCACCCGCATCCACCGGTTCGCCTCCATGAGCGACATGAAGTGCGAGGCGCTCACCCGCCAAGGCATCGAGATCGACGAGCGCGTGCCGCTGCCCGACCACATGGTCCCGCCGGATGCGCGCGTGGAGATCGAGGCCAAGATCGCCGCCGGCTACTTTGCCGGCAATGGTCCGCGCCGCGATCACGCCGGTACGGTCGGGCGAGGTCTCGACGAGTGATGCCGGCCGGCGGGCGAACTCCTTCACGGCGATCGGCTCGCAGCGAACCCCTCTCGGACCTTGGCAAACTCCGCACCGCCGCCGCGGTGCGCGAGCGCTGCGCCCTGGTCCATCGCTGGGTCGCCGCGAACCGCTCTCCGCATTTCACGCTCGACCAAGGCCGTCTCGAGACCGTTGCCGCCTACGTCGCCGACGTCACGCGCGACGCCTACCCCGGCCTGAAGATTCCCTATCACAGCCGCTGGCGCCATTTTTCCGTGGGCGGCACCGACCGCTGGAACGCGCTCGCGGCGCGCATCGACGCGGATGCCATCGAGCGCGCGCGCACGGCCGTCGACCTGGTCACGGTGAGCGTCCTGCTCGATGCCGGGGCGGGCGATGCGTGGCGCTACCGCGAACCGGAGACCGGCCTCTCCTTGGCGCGATCCGAGGGACTCGCCATTGCCAGTCTCGACATGTTTCGCGCCGGCGCTTTCTCCAGCGACACGCGCCGCCCATGGCGCGTCGACGAGGTCGCGCTCGCGACGATCGACGCCGCGACGCTCGCACGGCACTTTCAGGTCGATGCCGACAATCCCCTGATCGGGGTGGAGCAGCGCAGCGCGCTGCTGCGCCGTCTCGGCACCGCGCTCGACCGATCGCCCCGACCTGTTCGGACGCGCCCCCGCGCGTCCCGGCCATCTGGTGGATTATTTTCTGCGCGTCGCCGGCGACCGCCGCATCCCGGCGTCGACCCTGCTTGCGACCGTGCTCGCGGGTCTGTCCTCGATCTGGCCGTCCGGGCTCAGGCTGCACGGAGCCCTCCTCGGCGATGCGGGCCGTCATCCCGCCGTGCGCACCGGCGATGCCACCGACGGCATCGTGCCGTTCCACAAGCTCTCGCAATGGCTGAGCTATTCGCTGCTCGAGCCGCTCGCGGCGGCCGGGCTCGCCGTCGACGGGATCGGCGCGCTCACCGCGCTCGCCGAATATCGCAACGGCGGCCTGCTGGTCGATCTCGGCGTGATTTGCCCGCGCGCGGCGATCGATCCGCAGGTTCGCCACGAGATTTCCTCGCAGCTCGTCGTCGAATGGCGCGCGCTCACCGTGGCGCTGATGGATCCGCTGCTCGGCCTGGTGCGCGCCAAGCTGGGATTGGACCAGGCCTTCACCATGCCGCACCTGCTGCAGGGCGGGACCTGGAGCGCGGGACGAAAGATCGCACTCGCGTTGCGCCCGCCGGACGGGCCGCCGCCAATCGCGGTCGCAGCCGACGGCACGGTGTTCTGAAGTTGTCGCGCGTCCGCATCGCGCATCAGAGGCGGTGCAGCGCCTCGCTCGGCACTTGGCAACAATTGGAAACCGTTCAACCGCCGAAACGGAAGTTGAGACCGGCGCGCACGACGCTCTTGGTCGCCGTGATATCGACGAATGCCGGGCCCAGCCCGGCGACCTGCGGCGTCAAGCCAATCTGGCTGGTGCCGAAATCGTAGTAGTTGTATTCGACGAAGCCGGACAGGAAGTTGGTGAAGGCATATTCACCGCCGACACCGAGGGTCCATCCCGACCGCGTCGGACGCGCGGTGTAAGCGGTCCCCAGTATGATCGTTGTGGCCCAATAATCGTCGCGCTCCCAGGCGCCGCCGCCCTTGAGGTAGCCGAGCACGCGATCCCAGGCGTAGCCGATGCGACCGGTGACAGTCGCCAGCGACTTGACCTTGCTGTGGTAGGCGACGCCGATCTCGCGCGCGCTGTCATGGCTGCCCTCGGCATCCGCCCAGGCATAGTCGCCCTGGATGCCGATCACGAAGCCGCCGGCAAATTGATAGTCACAGCCGGCCTGCGCGCCGCCGAGCCAGCCATCGGCGTCATGTCCGCCGAGCGACTGGCCGTAAAATGCACCGCCGGGCGTTCGAACGATCCAGTCCTTCTGCTTCGCCCACAGACCGCCCCCGTGGCCGCCGACGTAGCAGCCGGTCCAGCGCCAAGCCGGAACGACTGGCGGCGGCGCCTGCAACGCCGGCGTCCTCAGGTCGGCCGACATCGCCGGGCTTGCCAGAACAATCAACGCAGCAGTTGCGAGCAGGAATTTCCGCATGAACCGCGCCCCCCGGGCAGTATCCTCCGAACCTGCGTGGAGCGCTGTAGCCGTCGGGACACGGCGCGCAAAAAAAGACTGTCCAATTCATGCGGCCCCCCAGGACGGCCAGGGTGCTCGGCCTCACCGTGCCGCCGACGCTGCTCGCGCGCGCCGACATATGTTCGAAGGGCAATGAGGCGCTGTGGAAGGCATACACTCTTAACGCGCAGATCGGGAGCTCCGCTTTCGGGGGCAAACCGGAGAACATTTGCTCATTCGGCGCCTTTCCGTTTTTGACCCGAACCGGACCTCAAGCGGCGATTAGCGGCTGCAAATTTTGTCGTCTGGCCCCATTCAAACACGCCCACATCGCTGGGCCGGCATATGGTACGCTTGTATTCGCGGAGTGCAGTCGGATCACCGAGGTCTGGTCGGAGGTTGATGCCGCTGGCCGAGGGCAGCAGCTCACCCGGCGCGCCGCCGGCGCTCCCACCGCGATAGGCATCCTTGACCGCTAGGCTAGTCTGCCAGAAGCGATCCCGCGATGGGCCAACACAACGATCGATCCGACAATCCGAAGCCGGTGATAGAACCCGGCAGGGACGGGGCGGAACACGTCGAGCTCACGACACGCGCATTGCATCTACGGATTCGCCAACAGGAAATTCTCGCGGAATTGGGCGTCCTGGCACTACAGCAAACGCCTTTCCTCGAGCTACTGAATCAGACTGCGCGCCTTACCGCCGAAGGGATGGAGGCAGAATTTTGCAAGGTCTTAGAGTACGTGCCGGCGCAAAATCGGCTTGTAGTTCGCGCGGGGGTCGGCTGGCATGAGGGCATTGTCGGCGTGGCGACCGTCGGCGCCGATCTCGAATCCCCTTCCGGGTTCGCCTTGCACACCGGCAAACCAGTAATCAGCAATCACCTTGAGAATGAGCAACGGTTTAGAACACCAGAGCTGCTCGTCGAACACGGCATTCGCCGCGCCATGAATGTCATCCTTCAAGGACATGGCTCCCCGTACGGTGTGCTGGAGGTCGACAGCCGATCCGAGGGGGAGTTCACCGAGCACGATATCGCGTTCCTGCAAGGGGCGGCAAACATCCTGGGCATGGCGATCGAGCGGCAACGGTATGAGCGCCAGCTCAAGACAGCTCTGGATCGCCACCAATTCCTGCTCAAAGAAATCAGCCATCGGGTCAAGAACAGTCTGCAGATCGTATCCGGGATGCTGCATCTGCAGGCAAATGCCGTCGATGATGACGCTCTTAGAGCGCATCTGGCGGAAGCATCGGGTCGTATCTCCGCCATCGGGCGCGCCTACGAGCGGCTGTCCTATGACCCGGACGTTGAGAACATCAATCTTGGCCCGTATCTGCAAGAGGTGTGCGCGGACGCCATTAGCGCGCCCTCCCACTGCAAGCTCGATTTCGACGCCGAGCAGGGAATTCACTTCGACGCCGATCGAGCAATTTCGTTGGCCTTGATCATCAACGAACTCGTCACCAATGCAGCCAAATACGCTTTTCCGGATCGCTCTGATGGACGCATTTGGGTACGCTTGGCCCGACAGGACGAAAATACCGCTCGCATATCTGTGCGCGACGACGGCGTTGGGCTGCCGACCGGCTTTGATCTCAGCAAGAGCGGAGGATTGGGAATGCGGATCGTCGCGGGACTTTCAAAACAATTGGGGGCTGTCATCAGGCATCGTGGGGATGTCGAGGGGACTGAGTTCGTATTGATGGTCCCGCTTCAACGTTTGACCGAATAAAGACGCCATTTGCTGCGGTGCATGAGTCCGGTATTGGCACCTTTGAGACGTCCACCGATGTCCGCTCTACGGCCGCTTTCGGGGGCGAAGCGGACATCGGCCGGTGATTGCCAGACAACCGAGATTTACGCCCCAATCGGATATCAGGAAACTTGGTTATGACTTTGTCGCGGCAGAGTTCCGCGCGGCAGGCATTTCAACGACGACGGAATCAAATTCCGTTTGCATCGAGGTGCCGATGATTGGCTGATCCGGCATGCTTTCCAACGGCCCATACCAGGGTCGTCTCTCCGTAATTCCACCCTCGAGCGCTTGCGCAATCAGTCTTCCGATTTCCTCGCCTTGCAGCGGCACGAGCTTCTTGTCGGGATCGTACCGGTACAGTTGGGGACAGAAATACAGGGCGTGGATGCGCGGATCATATCCTTCCAGGACGAGGAAGTGCTCGGCACTCAGCAAAATGTTGTATTTCTTCACGATCTTCCGGTCCTGCGTGCAGCGGGCAACACGCAGCCGTTCCGGCGACGGACCGACGATGGTGCCGGCCTCCAACAGAATTACCCAGTCCTTCTTGTTGGCGTTGTCCGGATGGACCGGGATCAGGTGACTTGGCACTTTTCTACGGAAGATACCCATTGCGGTCCCGGGTCGATGTCGCGCGATCGAGCGATGAGAGTAGCAAGCTCGACCGCGAGGTCAACGTTTCATCCCTGCTGCAACAACATCGCTGCAGTCTTATCGGAAGTCAGATCCCGAAATTTCCGCGACCATGCTCGCCCTCGCCGATGAGGTAATCGAGTGAGGTAGCAACGCTGAGGCCCGCTGTCGTCAACCGTTGACTCCCGAAAGATGGCAGTTTCTACTCCATTCCTCGGTTGCGTCCGTGATGCGTCGGCCTTCGGTCGGGCGACGAATTGTTCAGGTGCACCCATGGCAGCAGACATCTTTGCCAAGATCGGGGACATCAAGGGCGAATCCCAAGACGACAAGCACAAAGGCGAAGTCGAGGTGCTATCGTACTCTTGGGGCGTCACGCACCGCCCGAGCCCTGCGGGGGGCGGCAGTGGCGGCGGCACCGACAGGCCGACCTTCCAGGACCTCGTCATCGTTCACAAGATCGACAAGGCGTCTCCGCAGCTGCTGCGCGCGTGCGCGGTCGGTGAGCACCTCAAGGAAGCCACCATCACTTTCCGCAAGGCGGGCAAAGGGCAGCAGGAGTTCCTCATCATCAAGATGAACGACGTCATCATCACCGGCGTGACGCACGGCGCCTCCGGCGGCGACGACGGGGCGGAGACCGTGAGTCTCGAGTTTGCCAAGGTCGACTGGCAGTTCAAGGCGCAGAAGCAGGACGGGACCCTCGAACCCGCGATTCATTTCAAGTTCGACATCAAAACCAACAAGGAAGGCTAGCACCGCGTTCGACCGGGGACGGGGCGGAGGACCTTGCCGGGCCGCTCATGGAGCCATCGGAATCATCGACGCGTGAGTTGACGCTCGAGGAGGCGGTCTCGGTTGCGATCCTGCTGCAGAAGAACGAGCAGCTGGTCGAGGCCCACGAGCTGTTCCGCCGCGTGCTCGCGACCGCGCCCGATCATCCTCGCGCCTTGCACTATTCCGGGGTGCTCGCGCATCAACAGGGGCGGAACGAGGAAGCCGTCGCGCTCATCGAGCGCAGCCTCGCGCTCGCGCCCGATCAGGCCGACTGGCACAGCAACCTCGGGATCGTCCTGCAGGCGCACGAGCGGTTCGACTCCGCCATCGACGCGTACCGGCGGGCGATCGCCCTCGATCCGGGTCACGCTAACGCCCACAGCAATCTGGGAGTGTTGTTGCGAGCGACCGGACAGCCGGTCGAGGCGGAAGCCGCCTATCGCCAAGCCATCCGACTGAACCCCGAACATATCGACGCCTACACCAATCTGGGCATCCTGCTCAACGGGTTGAAGCGCACGCAAGAAGCCGCAGCCTGCTACTGCAAGGTGATCACGCTCCGACCCAAGCACCGCGAAGCACGCAAGCTGCTGGCGATGGCGCACTGCACGCTGGGCGAGGTCGGCGAGGCCGCGAACATCTTCGAAAAATGGCTCGAAGAAGAGCCAGGCGATCCGATTGCGCGGCACATGCTGGCGGCCTGCACCGGTCGAGATGTGCCCGAACGCGCATCGGATGGTTTCGTGGAAGCAACCTTCGACAGTTTTGCGGCGAGCTTCGAATCGAAGCTCGAGCGGCTGTCGTATCGCGCGCCGGCGCTCGTTGCGGCAATGCTGGAGGATTGCGGCCTTGCGCCTTCGCATCGTCTCGACGTGCTGGACGCGGGATGTGGAACGGGGCTGTGCGGCGCGGTCGTCGCTCCTTATGCGCGCCGGTTGGTCGGCGTGGATCTGTCGCAAGGAATGCTGGCGCACGCGAAGGACAAGAACGTCTACCACGCACTGGTGAAAGCCGAGTTGACGGAGTATCTGCGCGACAACAGCGAAGCCTTCGATCTGATCGTGGCGGCCGACTCGCTCGTGTATTTCGGCGATCTGCAGGGCGTTATCGCGGCGCTCGCAAGAGCGCTGCGCCCGAATGGGCTATTCGTGTTCACGCTCGAGCACGCGGCCGAAGACGGCGCCGGTGCCGACTACCGTCTGCAGCGACACGGCCGTTACAGTCATGCCCGGGCCTATGTCGAGCGGTTGCTCGCTTCCGCGGGCCTGCAGTCGAAGATCGTGCAGGCGGAGTTGCGCATGGAGGCCGGCGCGCCGGTGCCGGGGCTGGTGATTCGTGCGGCGAAGTCCGCTCCCGAAGCGGCTGTGGGAGATAAGTCATGGCAGACAAGGACATCATCATCGGCCGTGCCATCAATGTCACGGGAATGATCGGGGTCCTGGCCGGAATCGTTCTGTTCGCGTTCGCGATTGTATTGCTCCTGTTTCGGCGGGGCCTCGGCTTTGATATTCAAAGCTCGCTGCAGTGGTTGTGGTAGCCGAAGCGCGCCGGCCAATCGCCGAACGATCGCGATTTACGAGTACGCGCCCCGCATCACGGCACGATGACGTAGTTGCTGAAGCCGCCGTGGCGGTTCTGCAGCCCGGAAATGGCGCGATTGACCTCCTCGAGCGCAAACCGCTGGTGCTCGAACACGGAGAGGTCGAGCAGCCCCGCCCGCGCCAGTTCCGCCATCTCCTGGCCCTGCGCGGCGGTGAACCAGTTCGAGCCGATCAGCTGGATCTGCTCGTCCATCAGCCAATGCACGTCGAGGAGCACCGGCTCGGCGACGGCGCCGACATTGACCGCGCGCCCGCCGCGGCGAACCGCCTTGAGCGAGTCGAGCATGGTGCGCGCAGGCGCGCCCGGCCCCAGCGCGCTGATCATGAAATCGACGCCGTCGCCGTGCGTGAGCCCCTTGGCCCATTGCGCGGTCGGGCCGTCGTCGAGCGCGTGCACCTCGATGCGCTCGGGCGCGAGCGCCTTGACGCGGGCGAGCAGTTCGCGGTTGCGGCCGGTGCCGAGAATGCGCGTGATCCCGATGGCGAGCCCGAGCAGCGCCGCGCCGAGCCCGAGCGTGCCGCTGATGCCGTCGACCAGCATGGACTGGCCGGCGGTGGCGTTCGCCTTCTTCATCGCGCCGTACGAGGTGCCGAGATAGCCGAAGCGCGCGGCCTCGTCGAAGCTGACATTGTCGGGCAGCTTGACCAGCGCATATTGCGGCGCAGTCATGAATTGGCAGAAGCCGCCGTAGGGATAGAGATCGTAGATTTTTTGCGCGTCCGGCCCGAAGCCGAAATAGCCGTTGAAAGTGAAGTAGCGGCAGCGCGTGCGCTCGCCGGACCGGCACATCGCACAGGCACCGCAGGAGCGCAACGGATTGACGTAGACCCGCTCGCCCGGCTTCACCTCGATCACCTGCGCGCCGACCTCGACCACGACGCCGGCGGGATCGAGCCCGAAAATGGCCGGCAGCTTGGGCAGCGGCAGGTGCGGAAACCACTTGGTCCAGTTGGCCAGTACGTTGCCGAGGTTGGGCACCATGCCGCAGGCCCTGACCTCGACCAGCACGTCGGTCGAGCCGGGCTTTGGCACCGGGATGGTATCGATCGACATCGGGCCGCCGACGGCGTGCATGCGCGCCGCGCGCATCGTGGCTGGCACAGGCATGGGTCCCTCCCGCTCCTGTGGATGGGTTGAAGCTGTACCGCCTTGCCTCGCCCCGGTGTGCTCCCCACCCCGTTGGGGGACGATCCGAGGATCGGCTTCCCATCGCTGTCCGTCCATGGCAAGCCCCCGCTCGGCGGATTGCGTCTCGACCGCGCCAACGGCAACGAGGTAGCTCTGGCGGCGACTTTTGCGCGGGACCGACCTGCACGGCGGATATTTCGGGAGCGTGGCGCATGAAGATTTCGATCCTGGACGACTATTTCGACACCCTACGCACGCTTGCCTGCTTCCAGAAGCTCGAGGATCACGAGGTTACGGTCTGGAACGAGCATGTGCAGGACACCGACGCGCTCGCCGCGCGGCTGAAAGACACCGAATGCCTGGTGCTCATCCGCGAGCGCACGACAATTCAAGCCGCCTTGCTCGAACGCCTGCCCAAGCTCAAACTCATAAGCCAGCGCAGCGTCTATCCGCACATCGACGTCGAGGCCTGTACGCGCCTCGGCGTCGTCGTGTCGTCGAGCCAACACGCTGGCACGCCATCCTACGCTGCAGCCGAGCTCACGTGGGCGCTCATTCTCGCGACGGCGCGGCAGCTTCCGCAGCAGATGGCCGCACTCAAGGCCGGCCAGTGGCAAATCGGCGTCGGCACGACGTTGCGCGGAAAGACGCTCGGCATTTTCGGTTACGGCCGCATCGGGACGACAGTCGCGGGCTATGGCAAGGCGTTCGGCATGAACGTGGTGGCGTGGGCGCGCGAGGAATTGCTTGCGCGGGCGCGAGCGGACGGATACGCGACCGCGCGCAGCAAGGCGGAATTTTTCGAGACCTGCGATGTCATCTCGCTGCACATGCGGCTGGTGCCGGCGACGCGCCACATCGTCAAAGCCGAGGATCTGGCGCGCATGAAGCCGGAGGCCATGCTGGTCAATACCAGCCGCGCGCCGCTGATTGAACCCGGCGCGCTCGTGGCTGCCCTCCGCGCGGGCCGGCCCGGCCGTGCCGCGGTCGATGTATTCGAGGACGAACCGTTGCGCGATCCGGATTTCCCCTTGTTCCGATGCGAACAAGTCGTCGCGACGCCGCATATCGGCTATGTGACGCGCGAGGAATATGAGACGCAGTTCATCGACGTTTTCGAACAGATCGTCGCCTTTGCGGCGGGCAAACCGATCAATGTCGTCAATCCGGACGTACTGGCGCGGCCGACACCACGCGGCTGAAAAGCTGGAGCGGGATGAAGATTCGAATATTCGAAAATAAGGTCATCCCGCTTCAGCGTCGTCGCTGAGGATGAGCGCGTCGAGCGCGAGCACGCCTTCGCCCACACCATAGACCCGCAGCGGATTGAGATCGATCTCGGAAATCTCCGGCCGCGCCACGAGCAGCGCGCCGATGCGCTGCACCGTCGCAGCGAGGGCGGCCACGTCGCAGGGAGATGCACCGCGCGTCCCCGCAAGGAGCGGCGCGCCCTTGAGCCTGCCGATCTCCTCGGTGATCTCGTCGATGGGCAGGCCCACCGGCAGAACGCGAACATCCTGCAATGCCTCGGTCCAGATCCCGCCGAGGCCGACGAGCGCCACCGGCCCCCAGTCGCGGTCGCGGCGGGCGCCGACGATCATGTCCACGCCGGGCGGCGCGATCGCCTCGACCAGAATCCCGTCGACAGCGAGATCGGAATCTCGCGACGCGACCTGCTGCAGCTTCGCCCATGCGTCCGCGAGCGCGGCATCATCGTCGATGCCGAGCATGACGGCGCCGGCCTCGGTCTTGTGCGGCAGCCCCCCGGCCTGGAGCTTGAGCGCGACCGGAAAGCCGATCCGGCCGGCGGCCTCGGTGGCGGACAGCAGATCGCCGGTGAGTTCGCCGCGTGGGGCCGCAATGCCGAGCTTCGCGAGATAGGTCTTGCTGGCGTGCTCGGTCAGCGTGCCCGTTCCCGGCAACGGCGGCGCGGAGATCGCCGCCGCGGCTCGCCGCCCGCGCGCGCGGTGCAACGAGCGGCCGTACGCCGTCAGCCGCGCCAGCGCGCGCAAGGCACGCTCGGGCGAGCGGAAGAACGGAATTCCGGCCGCACGCGCATCCGCGACGATGGATTGCGGCACGTTCACCTCGTCCCCGAGCAAACCGATGACCGCCGGCTTGTGCGAGCCGACGAGCGGCGCCAGGCAGGCCTTGCCCTTGGCGATGGCAAATTCGCTCGCTTCGCCGATGATGACCGTCAGCATCAGACTACCGTAGCTTTCGTCGGCCAGGATCGGCGCGATCGTGCGCGCGTACATCTGCGGATGCGTGATCGCCTGCGCCGTGAGGTCGAGCGGATTGGAGGCGCGCACGAAATCCGGCAGCTCGGCCTGAATCGTCGCAGCCAGCGCGGCCGGCAGCGGCGGCAGATCGAGCCCCAGGGTCTCGCAATAGTCGAGCGTCAGCCCCTTCACCGCCCCCGAATCCGTCACCATCGCCAGGCCCTTGGTCGGCGGCTGCGGAAACCGCAGCGCCAATTCGGTGAGATCGAACAGCTCCTCCAGGCTGCGGACGAGAATGACGGAATGGTGCCGCAGCAGCGTTTCGATCACGGCATAGTCGCCGGCGAGCGCGCCGGTGTGCGATTTGGCGGATTCGCGGGCGGCCGCGCTCGATCCCGACAGCAGCAGCACCACCGGCTTGCCGAGCGCGCGGGCGCGCGCGGCCATCGCCAGGAACTGCTGCGGTTTGCGAATCTGCTCGGCGAACGCGACTACTACCTTGGTCGCCGGCTGCTCGAGCAGATAGGCGGCGTAATCCTCGAGCCCCAGCACCGCCTCGTTGCCGGTCGAAACGGTGCAGGTGACCGCAATCCCCTTGGCCGCCAGCGCCGCCCGCACGACGCTGGCGAGTCCTCCGCTCTGCGCGACGACGACGGCGCCCGACGCCACCCTCTCGCCCGTCCCGAGCTGGCGTGCGAAGGTGAGCGGAACGCGGTGCACGAAGTCGACGATGCCGAGGCAATTGGGTCCGCACAGCGCCATGCCGGCCGCGCGCGCCGCGGCGGCGATGCGCTCCTGCGCCGCCTGCCATTCGCCCCCGGCCTCGCCGAAGCCCGCCGCGAATATCACCACGCCGCCGACGCGGCGGCGGGCGCAGGCCGCGACCGCATCCTCGATGGCGACGCGCGGTATGAACAGCATGGCGGCGTCGACGCCGTCCGGCAGGTCGTCGATGCTGCGCACGCAGGCGCGGCCGCCGACGTCGGTCTGGTTGCGGCTGACGAGGTGGATCGCGCCGCGGTAGGCGAAATCCTCGAGATTGCGCAGGGCCAGAAAGCCGGCCGAGGTAGGCTCGGGCGAGATGCCGACGATCGCGACCGAGCGCGGCCGCATCAGGCGCGAGAGGTCGATCGCCGCGGGCGCGCTCACGGCTGGCCCACGCCGGTCAACCGGATTTCTTTTTTCGGCGCATCGGTCCCAGTCCGGGCCGATAGGACTTCTCGTCGAGGAACTGGGTGAGACCTTGGCTGCGGCCCTTCTCGTCGTCGTAGAATTCGAGCTGCGCCGACTTCGCGGCGAGATAATCGGCGGAGAGCTCGTAAGGCAGTCCCTGTACCGCCCGCACCGCCTGCTTGCAGGCCCGCAGCGTGTTCGGATTCTTGCCCAGCAAGAGCTTCGCCAGCTCGACCGTGCGTTCGCGCAGTTTGCTTCTCGGCACCGCCTCGTTGACGAGACCCATCTCGGCCGCCTTCTTGCCGTCGAAGGGAAGGCCGGTGAGGATGTAATACATCGAGTTGCGCACGTTCATCGAACCGAGCACCGCGCGCGTCACCACGCCGCCGGGAATGATGCCCCAGTTGATCTCGGACAGGCCGAACTGCGCCTCCTCGGCGGCGATGGCGATGTCGCAGGACACGAGCGGCGTGAACGCGCCGCCGAAGCACCACCCGTTCACCATGGCGATGGTGGGCTTGGGAAAATTCATCAGCTGCCGCCACTGCCAGTTGGCGGCCGAACGCCGCACCCGCATCTGCTTGTTGAACGGCAGTCCGTCGGTCGCGCGGAAGAATTCCCGCAGATCCATGCCGGCGGAAAATGAATCGCCGGCGCCGGTCAGGACCAGCACCCCGCAGCGATCGTCGACTTCGAGCGCATCGAGCACCTCGACCATCTCGTCGTTGAGCGCCGGGCTCATGCAGTTGCGTTTTTCCGGCCGGTTCAACGTCACCCAGGCGATCTGATCTCCGAACTCCACGAGCACATTTTTTCCCCCGGGCACCTTCTCGGTCGAAGTCTTGGCGGACATTCTCATCCCTCTTCGCTTGCGGCGTTGCATCGGCCGCGGATTGCAAGCGGTTTATTCATGGACCGCGTAACAGGGAGTGGCAAGGGCTCCGGAAGCGAGTCAATATCGGCCCCCGGTTGCCTAAGCGCCACCGCAAACGTGCCGGAAAGAACGCCGTGGACCTGCGATACGATGCCGAGCATGCGATCCTGCGCAGCAGCGCCGAGAGGTTTTTGGCGGAGCGCTACGACTACCGCGCCTTCCAGACAGATCGCGGCGAGCGAGGCGGGCTTCAGCCGGGAGCTCTGGGCCGAGTTCGCCAGGCTCGGCTGGCTCGGCCTGCCGTTTGCGCCGGAGGACGGCGGCAGCGGCGGCGGCGCGGTCGAGCTCGCCATCCTGATGGAGGCGTTCGGCAAATACCTCGTCATCGAGCCCTATCTCGCGACCGTCGTGCTGGGCGGCGGCCTCGTCGCCCGTCTGGGATCGCCCGCCGAGCGCCGCGCGCTGCTGCCGGCGGTGATCGAAGGGCGTGGTCTGCTGGCCTTCGCCCATGAGGAGCGCGCAGAGCCCACCCAGGCGCGGCGCACCAGCGCGGGATACGTGTTGCAAGGCGCGAAGACTACCGTCCTCGGCGGGACGACGGCGGACACGCTGCTCGTCTCGGCGCGGCTCGACGAAGGCCGCATCGGAATTTTTGTCCTGCCCCGAGAGACGCGCGGGCTCACCTTGCGGCCCTATCGCATGGTGCATGGCGCACGCGCCGCCGACGTCGACATCACCGAGGCCGCGGTGCCTTCCTCCGCCCTCCTCGGCGGCAACGAGGACGCCGGAGAGGTGGTCGCGGCGGTGCTGCAGCGCGCGATCGCCGCGCTGTCGGCCGACGCGATCGGCGCGATCGCCGCAATGGTCAAGGCAACCGTGGACTACGCCAAGACCCGGGTGCAGTTCGGCCAGCCGATCGCCAATTTCCAGGCGCTGCAGCACCGCATGGTGCGGCTCAAGATCAAGGAGGAGGAGGCGCGGGCGGCGGCGCTGTTCGCGACGCTGAGCGTCGATGCGCCACCGGACATGCGCGCCCGCGCGGTCTGCGGCGCCAAGGCCAAGATCGGCCGTTGCGCGCGCGTGGTCCACCAGGAAGCGATCCAGCTGCACGGCGCCATCGGCACCACCGACGAATTGGCGCTCGGCGGCTACGCCAAGCGGCTGATCGCCTACGAGATGCTGTTCGGCTCGACCCGCGAGCACCTCGCCCGCTACGGCGCCATCATCGCCGATCCGCAGGTCGCGGCCACCGGCCTGCTGGTGGACCCGGCGAACGAGGGCGTGTACTGATGAAAACTCGGATGCTCCGGAATTTTAGTCCATCGTTCAATCCTAGGGAGAAAATCAAATGGCTGGATCGAAATCCGCTGCCGAACCCGAGATTTCCCGCGACCGCCTCGCCGAGCTGTTGAACGAAGACCTCTCCCGCGAATATCAAGCCATCATCGCCTACGTCGTCTATTCCCAGGTGCTCAGCGGCGCCGAATACATGGACATCGCCGCCCAGCTCGAAATTCACGCCAAGCAGGAGCTCGATCACGCCCTGATCCTCTCGCGGCAGATCGACTACCTCGGCAAAATGCCAGTGGTCACTCCCAAGCCGGTGCGCACCTCGAAAAAGCCGAAGGACATGCTCCGGTTCGACCTCGACAATGAAAACGAGACCATTCGCAACTACCGCGATCGCATTCGGCAGTGCGAGGCGCTGGGAGAATTTGCGATGGCGGAGCAGATTCGCCAGATTCTTATGCAGGAGCAGGACCATCAAATCGATTTGGCCACCGCTCTCGGGATCAAAGTTCCAGACGTCAGCGGCGGCCCCCAAAGACGCACACTGTCCAAGCGTCGCTGACGCTGCTTGCACCGCCAGCAGGCGCCATGCTTGCGGATTAGGAAGACGTGCCGTGGATCTCTTGCTGAGTGCAGAAAACCTGGCGTTTCGCGACGAGGTGCGCCGCTTCCTACGCGACAACGTCACGCCCGACATGCGGCGCGCGATCGATCTCACCACCGCCTTCATCGTCGAGCCGGACGTGCTGAGAGACCTGCATCGCGCGCTCGCTCGCAAGGGCTGGTCGGTGCCGCACTGGCCGGTCGAATACGGCGGCACCGGCTGGACGCCGGTCGAGCGCTACGTCTTCGACCTCGAATGCGGCCGCGCCGGCGCCACCACCTACAACACCTCGGGCTCGCATTTCGTCGGGCCGGTCATCATCCACTACGGGACGCAGGCGCAGAAGGAGAAGTATTTGCCGCGCATCCGCTCGGGCGAGGATTATTGGGCGCAAGGCTATTCCGAGCCGGGCTCGGGCTCGGATCTCGCGTCGCTCAAGACCCGGGCCGTTGCCGACGGCGATCACTACGTGGTCAACGGCCAGAAGATCTGGACCACCAACGCGCACCGCGCCAACCGCCTGTTCGCGCTGGTGCGCACCGCCAGCACCGGCAAGCGGCAGGACGGCATCAGCTTTCTCCTGATCGACATGGACACGCCCGGCATCACGGTGCGGCCGATCGTCGGCAACGGCGGCGATCACGAATTCAACGAGGTGTTCTTCAACGACGCGCGGGTGCCGAAGGCGAACCGCATCGGCGAGGAGAACAAGGGCTGGGAGGTCGCCAAGTACCTGCTCGAGTTCGAGCGCGGCGGGCGGGTGCTGGCGGGCCAGGTGCGCGCGCAGTTCGCCAGGCTCGTGCGGCTCATCGGCGCGCGCTGCCCCGACGACGGCGAGATGCGCACGCGCCTTGCCGAGATCGGCAGCGACCTCGACGCCATGGAGATGATCGACATCTCGGTGCTGTCCACCTTGCAGGCCGGCGGCAATCCGGGGCCGATCTCCTCGCTGCTCAAGCTGCGCTGGAGCGAGATCCGCCAGGCGATCGCCGAACTCGCCATGGACGTCGTCGGCGAGGAAGCGCTGCGCTGGCTGCCGGAGCGGCCGCTGTACGAGACCCTGCAGCTCCCGCCCGAGGAGGAGGAGGCGGCGGCAGCCATGCCGCGCTATCTCAATTCGCGCGCGTTCTCCATCATGGGCGGAACGTCGGAGATCCAGATCAATATTCTGGCGAAGTCGCTGGTGGGGTTGTAGGCGGTGAATCGCATCCGCCACCGTCGGGACTCGGACCCTGCAGGACCGCTACAGGGTTAACGCTTGACCACCGCGTGTTGCCCCGCTTACCAAGGGAAACGGGAGGGCAAAAGGGGCATTTTCGGATTACCGGTCACGATCAAGCCAGGCGCAAAAACTTTTAAGGCCGTAGTGCGTGACTTGTTGTTCGTCGTTGTCACATGCCTATAACATCTGACTATCTGCTAGCGCTCTTAGGTATCGTCCAGAATGCCAGAAGCCACAAGATCTCTCCTGATCTCGACCAACTTTTCGGAGATGTTTTGCGCGAAGCGCTTTTGAATAATGCCTCCGAAATCGGAGAAAAGGGTCGTTTCCTCCTTAAGCAAAAGCATCGCACCGGAGCGACCGCTTCGGCCACAGAACCAACCAAGTTCATAAATGACGTTTGGACGAGCTTGCAAGTAAGTATTGCCTTCGGAGGTCACTTCGTCGTCGGGTGTAAAGACCGCAATTGCGTAACTGCATGTTTGAGCGTAGAGCTCAAATTTCTCAATCACCGTCTGGCATCCTGCGTCCGGCTGCTCGGCCAACACAATTGGCGAGAGTCTGAACTCTGATTTAAGAATATCTTTCAGTTCTCGCCACTTTGCCTCGTCCCGACCATGTATGATAAAGATATTGCCTCGATAGCGAAGATTCTCTTCAGCCTTCTTTCTGACGAGCAGGTCTGGCTGTCGGGTAAAACGGGTTATTGCTGCGCGCACAACGGAAAGGATATTTTCAACACTTTTGTACGAAGGAGAACCAATATAATTGGAGATTCCGGAATTAAACTCGGCGGCAATCTGCTGAGAGTAACTGTTGCGGCCAAAAAGTCCATGAGCTCGCGGACGTATTGCGTAAGGAGCGGGTCATCACCGCGGCCGATATGAATGCCGTCGCGGTCTTGCGTGAAACGCGAAAGGATCTTCGCAAGCTCGCTCTCATACCTCTTTATCTCTGAAATAATCTGTTCCGAGTTCACGGCTATTCTCCACGCTCATCGGCAAGGGACTGAACCGACAGTTTGCAAGGCAAATCCGAAGAGCACATAACGGCTGACAGCATCGTCCATCTCCGCCGCCAGCTGGCGCCGAGATGCTCCGACACATTGTGGCTGTATCCGATCACCGAGCGGATATCGA
Organism: uncultured Alphaproteobacteria bacterium; assembly: GCA_963712565.1. GTDB lineage: Bacteria > Pseudomonadota > Alphaproteobacteria > Rhizobiales > Xanthobacteraceae > VAZQ01. The sequence goes on from CAVQIP010000022.1 coordinate 54,803, forward strand.
GCCAGCCGCTTTGCTCCATGCCGCGCTCCGGTACTTGCGCAATATAACCGTGGAGAGCCGGTGGCGGAACCAGCGTCACCCATGCGGAAGCCTGTCAAGCTCGTCTGGAAAGATGCTCCATTGTAGGGGCGTCCGGGGGTATTCCACGGTCAACCTGTCGCCAGTTCACCGGCGCCGCGATTGGTGCATGATCCCGAAAAAGCCTGCCCTCGGGCCTTACCCGAGGGCAGATACCGGTTTTCGGAAAAGATCATGCCCCAACAATAAGCCAGAGCGGCATTACAATTCGAAAGTCACCCACCGAGACCGAAATCTCCAGGAAATCTCCAGATCTCCTGCAAGCTTGCCGCTGCTCCCGCCGCTACGTGTCCACGCACGGTCCCGGCACCCCGCCGGCGCATTTCGGCGCGACGTCGAGCGCCACGGGGTGCACGGCTGGTCGAACCCAATTCCGAGAGGCGAACATGACAGACTTGGCCATGCGAACGCTCGAGGCGTCGAGCAAGAAAATCCCCCAGCACGCGGTGTCGGCCTTGCGCGGCAAGGTGCGCGGCACCGTCGCGCTGCCGGGAGAGGATGGTTACGAAGCCGCCCGCACGATCTGGAACGCCATGATCGACCGGCGTCCGGGCCTCGTGGTCCGCTGCCTGGATTCCGCCGACGTCATCAACGCGGTCAAGATCGTGCGCGACGAAAAGCTGCTCGTCGCCGTGCGCGGCGGTGGTCACAACATCGCCGGCAACGCAGTATGCGACGGCGGCCTCCTCATCGACCTGTCCCTGATGAGGGCGGTGCGCATCGATCCGGCGTCCCGCACGGCCCGCGTCGAGCCCGGCGCGACGCTGGCGGACTTCGACAAGGAGGCGCAGGAGTTCGGGCTCGTCACCCCGCTCGGCATCAACTCGACGACCGGCGTCGCCGGCCTCACGCTGGGCGGCGGCTTCGGCTGGACCACCCGCAAGTTCGGGCTGACCATCGATAATCTGATCTCGGCCGAGGTCGTTACCGCCGACGCCAAGCTCGTTCGCGCGAGCGAGAAGGAGAACCCGGACCTGTTCTGGGCGCTGCGCGGCGGCGGCGGCAATTTCGGCGTCGTGACCTCCTTCGAGTTCAAGCTCCATCCGCTCGGACCCGAGGTGCTGTCCGGCCTCATCGTGCATCCGCTCGAGCAGGCGGGCGAGCTGCTGCCGGCGTTCCGGCGCATCGCCAAAGAGGCGCCGGACGAGCTCACGACCTGGGTCGTGATGCGCAAGGCGCCGCCGCTGCCTTTCCTCCCCGCGGAGTGGCACGGCAAGGAGGTGCTGATCTTCGCGGCTTGCTACGCCGGCGACATGAAGGACGGCGAAAAGGCGCTCCAGGGTCTGCGCGCCCTCGGCAAGCCGATCGCCGACGTGATCTCTCCTCACCCCTTTGCCGCATGGCAGGCGGCGTTCGATCCGCTGCTGACGCCCGGCGCGCGCAACTATTGGAAGAGTCACGACTTCGCCGATCTTCCGGACGCTGCCATCAAAGTGATCCTCGACGCCGTGCGGCAGCTGCCGTCGCCGGAATGCGAGGTGTTCATCGCCCATGTCGGGGGCGCCATGGCGCGCGTCGCCGGCGACGCAACCGCATGGCCCAATCGCGATGCTCACTTCATCATGAACGTGCATACCCGCTGGCAAGACAAGGCGCAGGACCGGGCCTGCATCGCGTGGGCTCGTCGTCTGTTCGAGGCCGCCGCACCTTTTGCCGCGGGCAGCGTCTACGTCAATTTCATGCCCGACGACGAAAATGACCGGGTCGAGAAGGCGTATGGCACCAACTATGGCCGCTTGGCCGAGATCAAGCGTCGTTACGACCCGGCCAATCTGTTCCGCATGAACCAGAACATCCGACCGGCTCGGTAGGTCATTGCCGGAGCGGTGCTGCGCGCGTCACATCTTGCCGTGTCCGCGCCGCATCCCGCGCCGCGTGCTCGGGCTGACCACCCGGTCGGAGACATGAATGTTCCAGAGCTCGGCGGTGTCTTGCGCCTGATACGCATCGAGCAATGATTTGAATTGGCCGAGGTCGGTCACGGTCGCGCCGCGCAGGCCGAATCCCTTGGCGATCGCGGCCAGGTCCGTCCGCCCGAAGATCGAGCCGCTGTCGTCCATGCCGTCGGCGCGCAATTTGTGCAGTTCCGAGCCGTAGGCGCCGTCGTTGAACACGCAGATCAGCAGCTTGAGGCGGTGGCGCTGCACCATCTCCAGTTCCTGGATGTGCATGAGCAGGCTGCCGTCGCCCTCGAACAGGACGACCTTGCCGTTCCTGCGCGCCGCCGCCACGCCGATGGCGAGCGAGATGCCGTTGCCGATTGCGCCGAATTCCCTGATGGCGTGATAGTTCTCGGGCTTGCGGCCGCGCATGGTCGAATGAAAATAGGCCTGGTGGCCGGCGCCGCTCACGCAGTCGTAATCCTTGGGGATCACCCGGTCGACCTCGTCGATGACGCGGCGCGGATCGAGCATTCCCGGCTCGACGGCAAACTGTTCGCCATCGGCCGGTTCCTCCCGGATCCGGCGCGCGATCTCCGGCGAGCGAATGCTCGCCGTGCCGCCGCCCCGCTCGCGCAGTTTTTCCAGCGCTTGCACCGCGGCCAGTTTCGCGTCCGCGCGCAGATAGAGGTCCGCGGCGCGCATGCCGTTGCGCAGGCCCAGCGGCTCGATGTCGATCTGCGCCACCTCGGCCTTGGGAAACATGTTGCCGCCGTCGACGCTGTAGTAGTTGAGGCTCGCCCCGATCGCCACCACGAGGTCGGCGCGCTCGCCCACCTCGCGCGCGATATCGCGGGCAAAACCGCCGGCCACCCCGATCGAGAACGGATTGTGGTCGAACATGCCGCGGGCGAGCAGCGTGGTCGAGAGCAAGGCGCCGGACTGCTCGGCGAGTTCCTCGACCTCCTTGGCGGCGTCGGCGCGCATCACGCCGCGGCCGGCGAGAATGATCGGGCATTTCGCGCCGGCGAGCTTGTCGACCAGTTGCTCGATCTGGCGCGGATTGGCGAGCGCGGGCTCGGTCGACGGCAACACGGTGGAGGACGGCTGGTATTCGCCGATGTTGGGCAACGGCTGCTTCTGCAGGTCGTAAGGAACGCCGAGCACGACCGGCTTGCGCTCGTGGCGTGCCAGGTAGAACGCCTCGCGCACATATTGATGCATGCGCTGCGGACTGTGCGCGGAGATGTAATGGGCGCCGGCGGCGGCGGCGAGCGGCGGCTGGTCGATCGCCTGGTTGTACCATCGGGCATTGATCGGCGCTTCGCCGGCAAACACGACCAGCGGTATCCTGCCGCGCGCCGCCACCGCCAGCGCGGTGGTGATCTGCGTCAAGCCGGGGCCGCAGGTGACGGATGCGACGCCGACTTTGCCGGTCGCCAGGTGATAGCCCATGGCCATCGCGCAGGCGCAATGCTCGTGCCTGGCCGAGAACGTGGACATGCCCGCGAGGTTCTTCATCGCGGTTGCCCAGTGCATGTTGCCGTCGCCCATCAGGGTGAAGTGGGTATCGACGCCTTCCGCCGCGAAGGCTTGGGCCAACGCCTCATAGATGGGCATGTTCTGCATTGCGGGATTCTGCCCGGGCGGGGATGACGGCTATTGCGGCGGCTGAGCGGGATTCAATCGCATCGCAACCCGCTCTACAAGCCGGCGCGCGCGGATCAGTCGAGCCGCGCCCCCGACCGCCGGACGACCTCGGCCCACTTCGCGGAATCCAGCTTGATCAGTTCGGCGAACTCTTCCGGCGAGCCGCCCGCCGGCTCGTCGCCGATCATCGCGAAACGGTCCCTGAACGCCTGCAATTCGATGGCGCGGTTGATCGCGGCGTTGAGCTTGTCGACGACCGGTCGCGGCACGCCGGCCGGCGCGATCACGCCGCTCCAGGTCGGCGCCGCATAGCCCGGTACGCCGGCCTCGGCGATCGTCGGCAAGTCGGGGAATCCGGGCGAGCGCCGCGCTCCGCTGACCGCGAGCGCGCGCACCGTGCCGGAGCGCGCGTGCGGCGCGATCGAGTTGAGACTCTCGAACATCAAGTGCACACGGCCGGCGATCAGGTCGTTGATCGCCGCCGCCCCGCCGCGGTACGGAACGTGGACGATGTCCGTGCCGCTCATGAACTTGAACAGCTCGCCGCCGACGTGGCCGGGCGAGCCGTTGCTGGAGGACGCGTTGAGCAGCTTGCCCGGGTTATTCTTGGCGTAGTCGATGAGTTCCAGCACCGACTTGAACGGCACCGTGGGCGAGACCGCGAGCAGCAGGTGCCCGCGCGTCGCCAGCGCGATCGGCTGGAAGTCGCGCTCGATGTCGTACGGCAGCTTGGCCACCATGTGGCGGGTGATCGCGAGCGCGCCGATCGGCCCCATGCAGAGCGTGTAGCCGTCGGGCTCGGACTTGGCGGTGAGGTCGAGACCGATGGTCAGCGCGCCGCCCGGCCGGTTGTCGATCACGACCTGCTGCCCGATCTCCTTGGCGAGCTCGGCGCCGAGGATGCGCGCGACCGCATCGGTGGCGCTGCCGGCAGCCTGCGGGACGATCAGCCTGATCGGCTTGTCCGGATATTCGGCCGCCGCGCCGGTCGCAAACGCGGATACGAGCAGCAGCAGAGCAAATCGAAGACCGCGCATATCGCCCTCCCCGGGCACACCGTTTGAGTTCGTCAGTCCGCGAGTGTAACGCAGCGCTCCGCGCGTACAACACCGCCGCCGCCCTCAACTGCGCGCGGCACCGTCACCGCCACAGCCGCAGCGGCGCCAGCGTGATCGCGGGGATGTAGGTGATCAGCGCCAGCGCGATCAGATAAACCACGATGAACGGCAGGATGCCGCGGTAGAGCTTGGCCAGCGGTATGCCGAACAGCGCATGGGTGGCGAACAGGTTCAGCCCGAACGGCGGGATGAACATGCCGACGGCGAGGTTGACGGTGAAGATGATGCCGAAATGGATCTGATCCACGCCGGCCTGGATGATCAGCGGCATCAGCAGCGGCGTCAGGATCAGGATCGCCGCCGGTGGCTCGAGCACGGTCCCGACGAACAGCAGCACGATATTGATGACCAAGAGAAGCAGCCAGGTCTCCAGATGGAGGCTTGCGATCGTAGTCGACGAGCTTGGTCGGGAAACCGCTGGTCGTCACCAGCCAGGAATAGGCGCCCGCCGCCGACACGATGATCAGGATTTGCGATATCACCTTGGCGGAATCGATCGCCGTCTGCCACAGCTCCATCCACGACATCTCGCGATAGATGAAGCGGGCGACGAGGATGGCGTAGACGCAGGCGATGCCCGCCGCCTCCGTCGGCGTGAAGATGCCGCCATAGATGCCGCCCAGGATGACGACCGGCGCGAACAGCGCCCAGACGGCGTCGCGGGTCGACAGCCATACGTTCTTCCAGCGCAGCGCGGCGGTGAGCGGGATCATTTCGATCCGCGCGTAGACCAGGAGATAGATCGAGACCAGGACGCCGATCAGCAGCCCCGGCACGATTCCGGCCAGGAACAGTTTCGGCACCGACTGCTGCGCGGCGACGCCGAAAATGATCATGGTGATCGACGGCGGGATGATGGTGGCGATGGCGCCGCAGGATGCGATCAGGCTGCCGGAAAATACCGGGGTGTAGCCGCGGCGCGTGAGCTCCGGCACCATCAGCCGGCCGATGGCGGCGACACAGCCGACGCTCGATCCCGACATCGACCCGAACAGCTCGGACGAGGCGACCGTCGCCAGCGCAAGCGAGCCGCGCACGCCGCCGACGATCGACAGCGCCCATTCCACCAGGCGGCGCGCGATCCCGCCGCGGCCCATGATCTCGCCCGCGAAGATGAACAGCGGCACCGCCAGGAGCGGAAAGTTGTCGAGGCCGCCGAACAGCGCGACGTGCACCGGATCCATGGTGCCGATGCCCATGGCGACGATGCCGAGGGATGCCGCGGCAATGAGCGCGACGAAGATCGGAACGCCGAGACACAGCAGCACGACCGGCAGGCCAATCAGAACGAGGGCGGCCATCGCGGATGCTCCTAGGTCCGGCCGCGGCTGTCTTGCGCGTCGCCGCTCGGCCCGGCCAGCTCGACGAAAATGCGCAGCAGCGACATCAGCACGATCAGCAGGAGCGAGACCGGCACCACGCCTTGCGCGATCCACATCGGCAGGTGGAGCGCATCGCTGCGTTGATCGAAGTCGAACAGCAGGTCGACCACGCGAAAGCTTGCGACCACGACCGGCACGAGAACGGCGGCCAGCACCAGGGTGCTGACGATGGCCAGCACTTTGCGCCGCGCCGGCGGCGCCAAATCCAGGATGGCGTCGATGCGGATGTGCGCCTGCTGCCAGGCCACCGCGACGGCGCCGACATAGACGCCGAAGATCATCAGATAGAGCATCGCCTCTTCCGCCCACGACAGCGGGGTGCGGAAGAAATAGCGAAGAACGATGTTGACCGCGTTGAGGACGACGATCGCCAGGAGCGCGGCGGCTCCCGCCCACAGTCCGATGTCCGCGATGCGGCTGCCGAGCCAGAACAGGGATCGCTGGTAGCGCGAAACGTGAGCGGCTCGGCCATCCACGAGGATTCAGCCCCCAGGATTTAGGTTCGGCGTCGGAGCGAGGCGCCGCCCGCGGCAAAGCGCGCGGCGAGCGGTGCGTCGGCGGATGGGCGCCGCATCCGAACCGATCGCGTTCGCGTCAGTTCACCGACGCGGTGATGGTCTTGAGCTGGTCGTAGAGGTCCTTGAGCGGGGCGCTCTTGGTCACCACCGACTGCGCCGCGGCGGACACCCGGCGCACGGCCTCCTCCTGGTCGGCGGGCGAGAGCTTGACGATCTTGCCGCCCTTGTCGGTCCAGGCCTTGGTGTCGGCGGCGATGCGCGCGATCTGCCATTTCGCGAGCTCGGGCTCGATCTTGGTCCCGGTCTCCAGCACGATCTTCTTCAAGTCCGGCGGCAGCCGATCGAACCAGACCTTGCTGATGAGCGACACCGACAGGATGGGCCAGAGCGCGGTATCCACCAGGTTGGGCGCGGCGTCGTAGTAACGGAAGGCCACGAACACGCCGAGCACCGAATTGACGCCGTCGATCGTGCCCTGCTGCAGCGCCGGCAGCACCTCCGGCAGCGACATCGGCACCGCCGATCCGCCGAGCGCCGCGATGGCGCTCTGTTCGCCCTCGGATGCGAGCACGCGGATGCGCTTGCCGGAGAAATCCGCGACCTTGGCGACCGGAGCCTTGAACACGAACGACTGCATGTCGTAGGCGTGGACGCTCATCCCGACCAGGCCGCGCGCGGCCGCCACGTCGAAGATCGCCTTGCGGAACGCCGGCACGTCGACGACGTGACGCAGATGCTCCCGGTTCTTGTAGAGGCCGGCGAGCGCGGGGACCTGGAAGCGCGGATCGGCGCCGACGAACAGTTCGACCGGACCGATGGCGGCTTCGATGGTGCCGAGGCGGAGGCCTTCGGTCTGGCGCGGCGCGCCGCCGAGTTGGCTCGCGGGATAGACCCCGACGGCGATGCGGCCGTTGGTGGCCTTTTCCAGCTCGGTCTTGTAGACCTTGATGTATTCGTGCTGCAGGTCGTTGATCGTCTGGGTCGCGAACTTCATGGTGAATTCCTGCGCCCGCGACGGCGCGGACGCGAGCATGACACCGGCCGCGACGGCCAGCGCCGGGGCGAGGAAGCGCCTCCCCTGCTCGAAAATCTCCGATCGATGCATGGCCATTTCCTCCCTCGCGCTGTTTTCGTCGCCGAACGGATGCTAGTCGCTTCGGTCGGGGAAATTCAACGGTCAACCTTGTCGCGCTCGGTCCCACAACCCCAACGGGTTGAGGCCCGCCGGAGCGCGTCCGGCAGAAAAGGGCGGGCATCGCGCGGGCGCGTTGCCAGCCCCGGCATTGCGCCGCAAACTGCGATCATTCGGCTGCAACCAGGCGCGGCCGACGGGAGGACGGCCGTGAAATTCCGGGTGGAGCTGGTGTGGACGGACAGCGAGCAGGGCGCCGCATCGTCGATTTTTCTCACCGCCGACGGGCGCGTCATCCTGCAGGGGCGCGCAGTCTCGCCGCGGGAGCGCCAAGCGCTGGCGCTGCCGGCGGATGGCGACATGATCAGCGTCGATCGCAACCTCATCCGCGCCATCAAGGATATGCTCTGACAGCAACACCGCTTGCCCCGACATGGCCGGCTTTATGTCGGCCAGTACGAGGCACTCGCGCGATCATTCCGTTTGAAAACAGCGGCCGTGGCGAATACCATCGGCGCAAAGCACGCCCGCGCGCGCATGGAGGAAAACCCATGTTCCTCAGAAATTATTGGTACGTCGCCGGCTATGACCACGAGATCGGCCGCCGCCCGCTCGGCCGCATCATCCTGGGCGAGCCGATCGTGTTCTACCGCCTGGAGGACGGCACGCCGGTCGCGCTCGAGGATCGCTGCGCCCACCGCCACCTGCCATTGTCCATGGGCAAGCTGGTCGGCGACAGCTTGCAGTGTCATTACCATGGGCTGCGCTACGACAAGACCGGCACCTGCGTGCGGGTGCCGGGCCAGGACATGATCCCGCGCTCGGCCAGGGTCAAAAGCTATCCGGTGGTCGAGCGCTATCATTGGCTCTGGATCTGGATGGGCGATCCCGCGCTCGCCGATCCCGACAAGATCACCGATTACCACTGGTTCGACGACCCGAACTGGGGCGCCAAGGGCCAGTATCTCCACGTCAAGGGCAACTGGCAGCTCGTGGTCGACAACCTGCTCGACCTCACCCATCTCGCCTTCGTGCACGAGACCACGATCGGCAATTCGGCGCTGGTCGATCAGGCGCAGGTCAAGGTGCAGCGCACGCAGGACGGCGTCACCGTCACCCGCTGGATCATCGACGCGCCGGCGCCGCCGACCTTCGTGAAGGCCGGCGGCTTCACCGGCAACGTCGACCGCTGGCAGATCATCAATTTCACCCCGCCGGCGTTCCTGCGGCTCGACGTCGGCGCCACCCCGACCGGCACCGGCGCGCCGGAAGGGCGCCGCGTCGGCGGCATCGGCATGTGGAACTTGAACGCCATCACGCCGGAGACCGAGACCACCAGCCACTACTTCTGGGGCCAGGCGCACAACTTCGACGTCGGCAACCCCAAGACCACCGACATGATCATCGAGCAGATCCGCACGGCGTTCCTCGAGGACGTCGCGGTGTTCGAGGCGCAGCAGCGCAATCTGCAGCTGATCCCCAATCCGCCGCAGACCGACATCAACGCCGACTCAGGCGTGATCCAGGCGCGCCGCATCCTCGACCGGCTCTACCAGGAGGAGCAGGCGGCGACCGCGGCGAAGATGGTGGCGGCGGAGTAAGCCATCACGCGAGCAAGGCGCTCGTCGTCGTCGGAGCGCGAGTCTCGCCGATCTCATTCCATCACCCGGTCGGCAAGCGCAAGCAGTGTCGGCGGAATTTCGAGCCCGAGCGCCTTTGCGGTCTGGAGATTGATCACCAGCTCGAACTTCGTCGGCTGCTCGATCGGCAAATCGGCCGGCTTCGCGCCTTTCAATATTTTGTCGACAAAGATCGCCGCTTTCTGAAACACGGCTTGGTAGTCGGGCCCATAAGACATGAGCCCGCCCGCCTCGACATACGCGCTGTCCTCGAACATCGCCGGAATTTTGCTGCTGTTGGCAAAATCCAGGATGCGAGCGAGATACCGCCGCGTGAATGCCTCCGCAGTAACGAGAAGCGCGTCAGGTCGCGCATTCGAAAGTTCGGCAAATGCTGCATCCAATTGCTCGAGATTGCGTGGACCGACGGGATGCAGGAAGACGTGCGACTGATCGGCGGCCATTTTTGTTTCATGTACGCGTTTTGCCATGCCGGGATTCGATGAATCCCACAGGATCGCAAAGCGAGTAATTCCCGGAGCCAGCGTGCGAAGGATATCGAGGCGCTTGGCGCTCAGATCGGGCGCCATCAGCGAGTTGCCAGTCAGATTTCCGCCCGGCCGGGCGAGGCTCGCGACCAGGCCAACACCGACCGGATCGCTGTTGGCGCCAAGAACGATTGGGATTGTGCTGGTGGCTGTCTTGGCGGCAAACCCCGCGGGCGTCCCAGCCGTCACGATGACATCGACTTGATGGCGTACCAGCTCTGCCGCGAGATCCTTTAGGCGCTCTGGATTTCCTTCCGCAGACTTGCGCTCGATGACGACGTTTCTTCCCTCCACATATCCGAGTTCGACAAGCTTGCGCATGAAGGGCTCGGTGAAAGCCGTGCCGAGGCCTGTATCGAGCAGCCCAATTTTGAAGCGCTGCTGTGCGCGGGCTGCGAGCGGCCACGCGGCCGCCGCGCCGCCAAAAAGCGCGATGAACTCCCGCCGTCGCATGTCGAACATGGACTCCCTCTCCTCCGGCGATCACATCTCGCCGGAGATGGGTTCGTTCGCAGGATTTCCGCATATCAGCCTGCCACAAGGCGGAGGCGAAGTCCTGGGGCAGACCTGAATTGTTCTGAATCGAGGTGAGGCGCGCTTCACCTTGCCAACTAAATCGCGAAAGCCTTACGACATCCGTCAGCAAGTCTGGACAGCGAAGATGATCCAGACACAAGCCGGGAGGATGCCATGTTGACTCGACGAGGTTTTGCGGGTTTTGCGTCCTGCGCGCTCTGCGGAATTACGGAGTTCATTGCGACCGAAGCGTCGGCCCAGGCCGCGCCGCCGGCGGCGACCGCCGGTGTCACGCGAAAAATCCTGTCGCAGACCGACGGTCCGACGCCGGGCTACGTGACGCTGCTGGTGGAAGCGACCATCGAGGCGGGAGTGCCGGTCGCGCGGCACACCCATCCCGGCATCGAATCCGCCTATGTCATGGAAGGCGGCTTCGAGCTTCCCATCCAGGGTCAAGCGACCCGCGCCCTCAAACCCGGCGATGGCTTCCAGATACCGGCCGGAACGCCCCATGCCGGCGGCAAGCCCGGTACCGCCAAGAGCAGAATTCTCATCACCTATGTCGTGGAGAAGGGAAAGCCCCTCGCCTCTCCGGCCTGAGCACTGGTGACGTCGGCGCCTCGTTTGCTTGCCGCGGGGGTGCGCGCGGATAAATCCGAGTGCGCGCGCGCCGTCGGCGGCGCTCATGCTCGCCCACAGCGGACATCGTTGAGGCGTTCCGGCACTTCGATTTGTGCCATGACCCGACGCCGGCGTTAGAGCGGGATGATTTTTCTTTGAGTCATCATCCCGCTCTAAGCTTTTGTTTTGCGCGTGATCTTTTCCGAAAACCGGTTCCCACTTTTCGGGATCACGCTCTGGGACGACAGGAACTGAAGCGCGCGGTGCGCTTTTTCGGCCTTCCGACAACCTGACCAACGCTGTATGTTGTATCGACGGACGTCGAGTTCGTCCGAGAGCTGCCAACGGGACGTGCCGAAGTCCTGATCATATACCGGCAGCGCCGATACCGTCGGCCGGCATCGCACTTCATCAGACCATCATTTTTGCGGTCTATCCGCAATTCAGGTGTTTTCGAAGGACCTGCCAGCCGTCCGCAGCAGGCTGGATTCGTGAAACGGCGGCATGCGCCTTTAGTTGATCGAAGGAGGTGGAATACGCGGCTACCGCTTCTCGCGGAGCGATCCGTTGATGGAGGGCACCATGACCACGACTCCAAGGCTTTGGAAATCCCTGACCCAGGTCAACACCTCGGACGCGCCGGTCGTGCCGGGTGGCACCAACTTCCAGGGCGACGGCCAGATCGCTGGTCTGCCGAATGGCGGTTACGTCGTCGTCTGGACGGACGACAGCTTCACGTATAACCCGCTCGGTTCGGCCATTGTCGGGCAGAGATACGATTCTGCGGGCAACAAGGTCGGTGGCGAGGTCAATCTCAGTCTGACCGGCTTTGGCGATCAGTCCTCGCCCGCGGTCACGGTCTTGCCCAACGGAAACATCGCGGTCGCGTTCGTCGATTTGAGCCCCCTCGGCGACAACGACATCGTCGTGCACGTTTTCAACCCCTCTCTGGGTTTCGTCAGAGACTACACTATCGACACTGGGGGCCAGACCGTCGACCCGTCCCTGACTGCCTTCGCAGACGGCAGCTACGTCGTCTCCTATACGGTCGGCAGCGGGGCTGATACCGATATCGTCGCGCGGATCGTGAGCGCCAGCGGCGTGATGGGCGGCCAATTCGATATCGACAATCAATCCGACAATAGAAATTTCTCCGAGCTTGCGACGCTGTCAAACGGCAACTTCGTTGTTGTCTACGAGGACGAATTTAATGGCAGTGTATCGGACCATGACATCAAGTATGGGATCTTCACCAAGACCGGCACGCCGGTAACAGTCGGGCAATCCGTCCCCGGGGGCGACGGTGGCGGGTTTGAAACCGATCCCGATGTCGCCGCACTGCGAGATGGCGGCTTTGTCGTCGTGTGGACTGACCCCGACGGCTCTTCCCCGCCCAACATTCGGGCATCGATCCTTTCGAACACCGGCGGCCCTGTTGCCGGCGACCTTTTCGTCCATACGGCAGCGACATCAGACGGAGTCCAGAACGAGGCGAGTGTCGTGGCGCTGGCCGACGGCGGCTTCCTGGTCACCTGGGAAGACCACTCGGTGCCGTTTGCCATTCTTGTTCGCGCGCAGCGGTTCGACGCGGTCGGCCACAGGATCGGCTCCGAGTTCACGGTGAAGAATGGCGTAACGCCATTCAGCCCCGAGGCCGCCGTGCTCACGGATGGCCGCATCGCTTATGCCCTCGGCGACGCTTCAACCGGCGACGCCGACGTCATGACCTCGATCTGGACCACCGGCTGGAACGCCGTCGCCAGCGGCGATTTCAACGGCGACGGCACCACGGACATTCTCTGGCAGAACGCCGTCGGCGGCACCAGCGAGTGGCTGATGTCGCCGAGCGGCGGCATCGCCAGCTTCCCGTTCACGCCGCCAGCCCCGGGATGGGACGTGGTTGCCACCGGCGATCTCAACGGCGACGGCACCGACGACATCATGTGGAAGAACGACGCGACCGGCTCGACCGCCGAATGGCTGATGGCGCCCACGGGCGGCGCCAGCTTGCTCGGCACGCCGGCGGTCCCGGGCTGGGACGCGGTTGCCAGCGGCGATTTCAACAATGACGGCACCACCGACATCATGTGGAAGCACGCCGCGACCGGCTCGACCGCCGAATGGCTGATGGCGCCCACCGGCGGGGTCGGCAGCTTGCTCAGCGCGCCGCCGGTCGAGGGATGGATCGTGGTCGCCACCGGCGATTTCAACAATGACGGCACCACCGACATCATGTGGGAGCACGCAGCGACCGGCTCGACCGCCGAATGGCTGATGGCGCCCACCGGCGGGGTCGGCAGCATGCTCAGCGCGCCGCCGGTCGGGGGATGGGGCGTCGTCGCCACCGGCGATTTCAACAATGACGGCACCACCGACCTCATATGGAAGCACTCAGCGACCGGCGCGACCGCCGAATGGCTGATGGCACCCACCGGCGGCGTCGGCAGCTTGCTCGGCGGGCCGCCGGTCGGAGGATGGAACCTGATCGCCAGCGGCGATTTCAACGGCGACGGCACCGACGACGTGATGTGGCAGAACGCAGCCACCGGCGCCACCAGCGAATGGCTGATGGCCGGCGGCGGCGTGGCCAGCAACCCATTCACGCCGGCAGCGCCGGACTGGGACGTGGTCGCCACCGGCGATTTCAACGGCGACGGCATGGTCGATTTGATGTGGCAGAACGCGCTTACCGGCGCGACCGCCGAATGGCTGATGGCGCCCGGCGGCGGCGTCGGCGCCTTCGTAGCCACGCTGATGACGTAAAGGTGGAACCTGACCGAGAGCGCAGAGCCGTCGACGGGACGTGCCGAAGTCCTATTTTCTAGTGGTAGCGGCGATGAGTCGATCCAGATCGCAGGAAAGTGGATCTCCAGCGAGCGCAACTATGTCCGCTACCTTGCCGACCTCGAGCGAACTATTGCGCCTTGATGCCTGCGTCGCGGATCACCTTGCCGAGACGGTCGACGTCGGCGGCGAGCAGCTTGGCGAACTCCTCCGGCGTGCTCGTCGTGATGTCGACCGCCTGCGCCGCGATCTTCTGCACCACCTCCGGCGCATTCGCCGCCTTGACGAATTCCTCGTTCAGCTTGCGCACGATCTCGGGCGGCGTGCCGGCGGGCGCGACGATGCCCTGCCAGATTTCCAACTCGGTACCGGGGTAGCCGGCCTCCGCCATGGTCGGCACGTCCGGCAGGGCCGCAGAGCGCTTGGTCGCGGTCCACCCGATAACCCGCAGCTTGCCGCCCTGCACCTGGCCGATTGCCGACACGTAGGAGCTGAACAGAAAATCGACGTTGCCCGCGGCGAGATCGGTGACGGCGGGACCTGCGCCGCGGTAGGGCACGTGCACCATGTGGACGCCGGACTTCAGCCGGAACATCTCGCCCAGGATGTGGCCGCCCGAGCCCACGCCTTGCGATGCATAGTTGAGCCCGCCCGGCTTGGTCTTGGCGAGCTCGACCAACTCCTTGGCGTTGCGCGCCGGTGAAGCCGCCGGCACGACCAGCACGCTCGGGAACGAGAACAGCGGCGTGATCGGCTGGAAATCCTTGATCGGATCAAAGCGAATGTCGGCGGAGAGCGCGGGCATGATCGCGAACAGGCCGTTGTTGGCGAGGAACAGCGTGTAGCCGTCGGGCGTGGTCTGCTTGATTGCGATCGCCGCCGGCACGCCGCCGCCCCCACCGCGGTTGTCGATCACCACGCTGGCCTTGAGATTGTCGGCAAGCTTCTGCGCGACGACGCGCGTCACCACATCGGAGCTGCCGCCCGGCGGGAATGGAACGACGATGGTGATCGGACGCGACGGATAGACCTGCGCCCAAGCGCTCGCGATGCTCGTTGCGAGAAGCACAAATGCGACTGAAAGAAACCTCTTCATGTGCCCCCGCAATCGACTTTGTTTCAAAGGCAGCTGATGAACTCTAGCCGGTTTCGTTTGCCTGCGAAATGGCTGTAACGCTCGG
>CAVQIP010000023.1:0-169428 GCA_963712565.1 uncultured Alphaproteobacteria bacterium
TCCGAGGAATTTCTCAGACACGCCGCCGAATGCAAGCAGATGGCGAAATTCACGCGCGATCCGGCGAGCGCGGCGACCTGGAGCCGGATGGCCGAGCGATGGATCCACTGTGCCGAGGTGTTCGACACCCAGAGCGCGGCGGCGCAACCGACCAAGCGGCAGCGCAGGGCCGCCGTCGACACCCAGCACTGAGCCGGCGCGCCTGATTAGCCCTCGCCGCAGTTCCTAGGCGGCCAAGAGATTGCCCAGCGCCGTCTTCAGATCCTGGGGCGTGTACGGCTTGGGGAGGAAACCAAAAGGCTCGGCAAACAATGCCCGCATGCCGTCGGTCACCCCCTGGCCGGTGGTGTAGAGCACGGGCAGTTTCGGTTTTTGAGCGCTGATGTCCTTGGCCAGTTGCAGGCCGGCTTCCAGGTCCTGCTGCAATCCGATGTCGGTGGAAAAGGAGGTCGATATCCGGGCGCTCCCGCACCAGCGCCAACGCCTGCTCGGCCGTGGCCGCCGTCAATGTTTCGTGTCCCAGCTCCGCAATGATGGCCTCGGCCAATACCCGCACTTGCTCTTCGTCTTCGACGATCAGCACAACTGCCATGGCCCCGCCCTGCTCGGTACGCCAGTGCAACAACGAGCCCGGCAAGGGTTGGTTCCCGAAATGCGTGTGGGTTGAGCGATGCGGGCGCGCTGCCGGCGGTCCGTCCGTCCATCCGCGGCTTGGCGAACGGTACGGGATGCGGCGAGCATGCCGACCTGAACGCTCCGCCCGGATGGCAAAGAAAAAACCCCGCGGGAGCGGGGTTCAAGTCTAAGGGAGGAAACGCCCATGATTAGGCCCGGGTAAGGTAACAAATTCGGGCCCATTGCCCAACCGTTAATTGGTAATCCCCGCATTTCCGCAGTATCTGTGGCTTTTGGGCCACACTGAAACCCTCATGGTTTGATGCAGCAGCATTCCCCCACCAGGCCGCAGCGCTGCTACGGCGCCGCCAGGACCTCGAACAATCCCGACGCCGACATCGCGGCCCAATAGCGCCCGGCAGGATCGAGGTCCTTGTTCCACCCGATAATCTTGGGCAGCCATTCGTCGGCGACGCTGTAGCGCACGCCGACCCCGCTGTTGCGGTCGCGCACGACCACCACCGCAAGCAAGCCGGCCGGCGCCTTGTCGGCGGCGACCTGCAGGGTTCCCTGCCCCGGGCTCGCCTGGGTCGCGAGCATCACGCCATCGGCGATGCACGGACAGGGCGATTTCTCCCCGCTGTAGAAGATGACGGTCACGCCGCGCGGCCGCGCCTTGAGCCGCTCGAGCGCGTCAAGCCCGATGCGAATGCCGGCGGGCAGGAAGGCGCCGAAGGCGCCGTGCACGCGGGCACCGAGCTTAATCCATTCCTCCGGGGTCTCGGCATGGCTCGCGCCCGAGCGGATCGACACGGCGACCAGCACCGCGAGCGCGGCACCCCATTTGAGCTGCATTGATGGACCCCGAACGCTTCCGCCACGCGCACATTCCGGCGGCCCGGCGGCGCGCGGCTATCAGTGTGCGCGGGTATGATGTTGTCAAGTGATCGTCATACCCGGGGCCGCACGTGTCGCCGCAGTACCGAAGGCGATCCGGCTGCCCTGGGCAATCATGCCATCGGGGTGAGGTACATCTGCGCCAGCACTGCACGGCCGAGCAGGCCGTAGGGATTTGCCAGCGTCTCCAGCATCTCGAAATGATTGTAGCCTTCGCCCACCAGCAGCTCGACCGGCTTGCCGGCAGCTTTCACCGCCGCGTAGAAATCCCGGGTCTGGCGCTGGAATTCCGGCGTCTCGCAGGTGCCGTGCGCGAGAATGAGCGGCGTGTTGAGCCGCTCGATGTGCCGTTGCGCACTCAGCGCCCCCTCCATCTCGTCGGTGAACTTGACGTATTTCGAGCGCTTCGACAGCCGCACCGGCTTGAGATCGTACATCCCGCTGCCCAGCGTCGCACCCTTGAGGATGTCGACCGGAAGACCCTCCTTGCGCCAATCATGCGTCACCACGCAGCCGCCGATGTGGGAGCCGGAGGAGTGCGAGGTCAGATAAAGCCGGTCGGGGTCGCCGCCGAACGTCTTGGCGTTACGGTGGACCCAGCCGACCGCGCGGCGCACCTGCTCGACCATCGGGAAAAGACTGCCGCCGGCATCGTCGACATTGATGAAGTCGAGAATGACGTAATGCGCGCCAGCCTTCACGAATGGTTCCGCGAGGCACGCATAGTCCGCGGCGCGATTAGCACGCCATGCTCCGCCATGGACGAAGATATTGACTGGCGCATTCGCCCGCCCGGTGCGGTAGATGTCGAGCCGCTCGATTTCGGTCGGCCCGTAGGCTACCCGCTCGGGCAGCCCGATCACGGCGCGCGCCTTGTCGCTGTTGGCAATCCGGCGCTTGGCCACCTGCTCGCGATTGGGCGCATAGACCATCTGGTCGTAGGCGTCGTCGAGCGCCTGCTGGTCCATGTCGAGCCAGACTAGAGGGCCCTTCGCCCGCGCTTGCTGGCCGAGTGCAGTCGCGCGCGCGGCAACCGCGCCGCCCGCGGCGACGGCCTGGACGGTCGGCCGGCGGGTGTCGTCGTGTGCCATGGTCATGCTGCCTTCGTGATCGTGCCGCCGGTCGAATTGTCGACGATGACCGGGCTGTCGAACCAGGTGATGGTGGGCTCGGCGCCGTAGAGCTTTTCTACGCGCTCGCGCCATTCGCCGTCGTAGACGCGCTCGGCCGCCGCTCGCGACTGCCAGAGATAGATGCCACCGGCAACGCAGCCGTCCTCGGAGCGGATGTAGTACTTACGGATCAATCCGGCCAGGTTCTGATATTTCGGCGCGCTCGCTTCGAAACGGCGGGTGGCATCGGCGAGTGAGATCGGCGCCGGCAGCTGAAACTGCACGAGGGTCGTGATCATAGGCGCACCTCCTGAGCGAGGTTATCGCGCCGGCGCGGCGGCGCCGCAAGTCGGTTCGGGTAGGAGCATGCTTGTGGGCAAAGGCCGAGCCGGCGTGTGCGCGCTATGATAGCAAAAGATGACCTGCAAACCGACGGGGATCGACATGCGACGCCATTGACATTTGCGCCCCGCTGAGTTCGCGGCTGTCACCCGATCCAACCTTCTGTGCCTTGATCCGCATCGACAGCGCATCGACCTTGGAGCCCCGTCATTCAATTCCTGTCGCCGCTCGAGATCACGTATTGCTGCGCCGTCATGGTCGCCTCTTACGCGCTGCGCGGCTCGACCGGCTTCGGCGCCGCCGCCGCCATGCCGCTCCTTGCTCTCGTCGTCCCGCTCAAGGTGCTGATCCCGGCGTGGACCCTGGTGGGGCTCGTCGCCAGCGTGACCCTGTTCGGTCGGGACCGCCATCACGTCGGGTGGGGAGACATAGCGAGACTGGTGCCCACCTGCCTCATCGGCGTCCTGGTCGGGCTTTACCTGTTCACCGTGCTCGAGCCGTCCCTGCTGGCACGAGGACTCGGCATCCTGGTGCTGCTCTACGGCCTCCATTCGCTCTGGGGTACGTTCCGCCCGCTGCCGAGGTGGAGCGCATCGGCACGGGTCGCGGCGCCGATTGCCGGCTTGGTCGGCGGCATCGTCGGCACCACCTTCGGCACCATGGCGAGCGTGTTTTTCGCCATGTATTTCGACGCCCTGCGCAAGGGCAAGGAGCAGTTCCGCGGCACCATGAACGCGATCCTGCTGGCGCTCGTCGTGCTGCGCGGCGCCGGCTATTGGGCGGTGGGAGAATATACCCGCGAGGCGCTCGTCACCGCCGCCATTGCGTTGCCGATGATGCTGGCCGGCATCTTCATCGGCAACCGCATCCATACCGGGCTGAGCGAGCTTGCGTTCCGCCGCCTCGTCAGCGGCGCCCTGATGGCGAGCGGGCTGGCGCTGCTGGTGAAGAGCGGATGACGGCGCGAGCGGCGCCGACGCGCCATCGCGTCATCATTTGCAGGTATTGTCGATCTTGACTTCCATCTCCTTTATTTTAACTTCCCATACCTTCCAATAGCTTCCAAATAAGTCCACCACTACTGCTCTTCCAGCCGTTGTTACCTTTCAGTCACTTGTTTTGAAACCACTTTGTGTTATCTACAAGGTGTTGGCTGGGAGGTTGTCGTGCGCCACTATCCGTCCGCAAAAGATTTGATGAAATTGTCGAAGCCGGGGCGTTATAGCGTCGGCCACGGCGCCTACTTGCAAATATCCGCGACGGGCACACGCTCCTGGGTTCTGCGCTATCGCAGCGGCGATAAGCAAACTCACATGGGCCTGGGCAGTTGCGATTATGTCTCGCTTCAAGAAGCGCGCCAGAAGGCGTGGGAAGCCCAACGGCAGCGTTTGAATGGCGTCGATCCATTAGGGGCCAAGCGAGAGGCGCGCGCCGCCCGTGCGCCCCACACAACGACAAGGACGTTTGCGGAAGCCGCGCGCGAATATCTGATTGCCCACGAAGCTGGGTGGCGGGGTGATCGCAGCCGCCTGCAATGGCAGCATTGTCTGAAGAAACACATTCTCCCCGCCCTCGGGCGCAAGCCAGTCAACGCCATCACTACTCAGGACGTTATGGCCGTCCTATCCCCAATATGGACGACAATCCCCGAAACGGCCCGCCGCGCACGAAACAGGATCGAACTGATTCTCGACTTCGCCACCGCGCACGGCTACCGCACGGGTGACAATCCGGCCCGGTGGAAGGGCCTACTCGAAAGCCTTCTGCCCGACCAGCGTAGGGCTAACGGCGTGCGACATCTTCCGGCCATGCCGTGGCGAGAGGTGCCCGCCTTCATGGAGAGGCTGCGCACGCTACCGGATAATGCCACACGGGCGTTGGAGTTGGCCATCCTTACGGCGGCGCGCCCTGGCGAAGTGCTCGGTGCCCGCTGGTGTGAAATCGACCCCGAAACTGCGACGTGGATTATTCCACCGGAGAGAATGAAGGGGCATCGCGAACATAGGGTGCCGCTGTCAGGTGCCGCCATTGAGTTGCTTGCCAGGCTGCCGCGCGTGGGCGAGCATGTTTTTATCGGTCGCGGCGACAAACGTCCCAGCGCGCATATGTTGGTGCGCGTGCTGAGGCAAATGGGGCACGCCGAACTGACGGCGCACGGCTTCCGTAGCAGTTTCAGGGACTGGGGCGCCGAAGCGACGACGTATCCGGACCACGTCGTCGAGCAGGCGCTTGCCCACGCTATCGGGGGCGCGGTCGAGCGCGCCTATCGCAGGGGTGACCTGCTCGACCAGCGCCGCCGCCTGATGGAAGATTGGGCGACGTTCTGTGCGCAGCCAGGCCGCGCGGGCGCGGTGGTGCCAATCCGGGGCGCGTCATGATCCACGAGTACTAGTGCAGATAAGTGTGGACGCATCGCATTGAGATTCGACGGAATATGTGGAAGCAGGCAGATCGGACTCTTGCGCCCGACTCTCGCCAAATTGTATCAATGCATCATCTTGATCCGCCTCCGCCCTCATGGACGATGGCACATACACATGACGGCGCGAGAAGTTCTTCACAGGGCGCGGTTTGACTGCCTGGTCAGCCAATCCAGCCTTGCAGCGCAGGCAGACGAAATGCTAATCGGCGGACGCAGACGCCCTATGGCAAATCCAGGCGAGACAAGGGAGGACGGCTGAGGTGCGAAGAGGCGACTGATTGGCGTCAGCCGCCCCTTCCGTAGTGGTGCTCAGTTTGGAAGCCGAGCACCTCCAGGAATAACGACCGGGTTCATCTCGGTCAAGCACTTTGGCCGTTCTCTCCACTACCGGAGAGAATGAATGACTGACGATACCCCTCGCCCAACTAGTTCGTCATTGAACCAGTTCTTGGAGCGGCACCGCGCGATTGGCCGCACGAAGATTCTCGACGAGATCAAGAGCGGGAACCTCCACGCGCAACTGTGCGGACGCAAGATACTCATTTCCAGCATTGCCGAGGACGAGTGGCTGTCGAACCTGCCACGCGCGGGCGGCCAGCCATGATCCACGAAAGACCCGTCCATATCCTGCGCCTTCGCGAGGTGAAGGAGCGCACGGGACTCGGCACGACCTCCATCTACAACAAGATGGGGCGCTGCGAGTTTCCCCGCCCGATTCCCCTCGGTGCGCGAGCCGTGGGCTGGCGCTCCGATGCCATCGATCTTTGGATCGAACAGCAAACCGCGAAGCGCGATCAGGGCGTGAGGCTATGAACGAAACTCAGCTTATTCGCGAAATCAAAGCCCGCATTGCGGCCGGCGATAAGTGCAAGGACAAGGCCGACGATCATTACCTTGCGGCGGAGCTCCGCCTCAAGGAACTTAAAGCGAGCCATGGGGCAGTTGGGAGGAGTGGGAAAAGCTTCTTAAGGAAGATCGGCATCGGCAAGTCGCGCGCATCCGAATTGATGCAGATTGCGGACTGCCGAAAGACATTTGCAGTTGGTCAGTGTCTAAGACGGTACGGATTGTCTTGGACACGTATTGCACCGACCGAGAGTCGGTTTCGAGGCTTATGACCGCGACGACAAGCTTGTCGGCCTATTTCCAACGCAGCGCGAAGCCGCGGATGCGATCATGACCAAAGCATAACGAGAAGGGGACCGAAAGCCCTGGCAGGCTCTGTCCCCCGAATTACGAAAGCATTTTGCAATGGTGAATGTATCAGCGCCCAAGAGGCGGCGCAATAATTTCGATTTCCCCTCGAAACGACGTCGAGAAATCCTGCTCCACGCACGGCATGTCGGGGCCGCCGAAACCGAAGATTTCAGCCGATGGCTGATCGCCTGGGTTTGGCACAATCGGAAGGCAAAGGATCAGATTTGGTCGGTGATGGAGTGCGCCCGCAACATGGGCGGCAAGATCACCGAGGCGGAGGCGACCGCGATCACCGAGGAGGCCTCGATTACTCGCCGGCACTTGTCGGCCGACAGCTTGGCCAAGTTTCTTGGCGTGACCTGGGCGCAACGGCAAGCCCTGGGCCTCACCACCATCGGCAGCGTCAACGTCAAGAAGCGCGCCCGGAAGGAGCTGCGGAAGCTCCGCGACAAACGGGCCAAGGAACGCAAGCGCCGGGCTCAGGGGGCGCGGCCACAATCCGAATCTCTGTCCGCAACCAAGCCATGGGAGAAAGAAGGCATGAGCAGAACAAAGTGGTACAGGCTAAGAACACCCCGTGAGACAACTTCGTCTACAGCTATCTTCTTAGTAAGTGAGGACGGACCTGTCTCACCTGAGAGACAAGGACGGCCGAGCGAGGCTTCGCCTCGAAGAAAGCAAGGGGACTTACGTCTCGCGACGGCGACCATGCCGGGTGCTGACGCTTACTCGTCATTGCCTCCTGAGTTGAGGTTCGCGGCCCTTGGCCTGCCCTTTTTTGAGCTTCGGGCAGCAGCTTGAAAAAATCGCCCGCCGAAAAGGCTCTCTGATGACCGATGGCAGAACCCAAGACTTCGGTGGGAGTTTGATCCAACCCGAACCTATAGAGGCAGACAACCCTAACCAATGTGGACTTTGCGGCTATTACCCATGGCAGCGACCTATTTGTGAATGGTG
Source organism: uncultured Alphaproteobacteria bacterium (assembly GCA_963712565.1). Classification (GTDB taxonomy): domain Bacteria; phylum Pseudomonadota; class Alphaproteobacteria; order Rhizobiales; family Xanthobacteraceae; genus VAZQ01. The sequence continues at coordinate 7,543 of CAVQIP010000023.1, forward strand.
CCGAAGGCATGACTTACCTCGAAGGCTGCGGAGTAGGTATTTGGGCCAAGCAGAGTTTGCTCAATTAAATGGTCCAAACATGTCAATTTATCCCCCATGAGGCAGCTTGGCGGTCGAGTTCAGCGTGGCATACGGCGAGCGCTGTTGGTTCACGGCGAGTGCACCACGGCCGAGCTCCTGGAGTGGTGCTACCCGCGCGGGCATGGGCGAGATCGGCGTGAGCGCAACAACCGCTGTCGAGCGGTTCGGCACGTTGCCTACCGGGTGGCGGTTCGGGTTGGACGCCGCTGGCCTGGCGGGAATGTGTGGCGATTGCGCAAGGGCGGCAATGAGTTCCGTTTTACCGCTCAATTTAATTTGACCCTTGCGAAGAAATAACTAATAGTTCGCCAGTTGGTTTCCGGGGATGGGAGAAAACATGGCAAACACGCTGGTCGAGGCCGAGACGCCAAGCATCGTAAATTCCACAGTCAGGACTTCGCGAGTATCTGACGGCCCGCGAGGTCGAGCGGTTGATGGCTGCGGCCCGGAAGTTCAGTCGCTGGGGCCATCGGGACGCAACCATGATCCTGGTCGGGTACCGGCACGGCCTACGGGCCTCGGAGCTGTGCGATCTGCAATGGCACCAGGTCGAGGTGGCGACGGGTCGCCTGCACGTCCGCAGGGCCAAGAGCGGCTCTCCCAGCGTGCATCCGATACAAGGCGACGAGATACGCGCTCTGCGCCGCCTACAGCGGGAACAGGGGCCCTCACCGCACGTGTTCGCATCCGAGCGTGGCGGGCCGATGACTCCGAAGGCATTCCACGCCCTGTTCGCCCGCATTGGCGCCTGGGCCAAGATGCCATTCCCCATCCATCCGCACATGCTGCGGCATGGCTGCGGCTATGCGCTGGCCAATGCGGGGCACGACACGCGCGCGCTACAGGCCTGGCTCGGGCATCGGAACATCCAGCACACGGTGCGCTATACCGAACTGGCACCTGATCGGTTCAAGGACTTTTGGAGATAACCATCGGCGGGAAATTGAATCGGGGCAGGGCGACACCTGCGGGGGGGGGGAAACGAGGGGGACGGGTGCACCCCGAAAATGGGTCCCATCGAGTTCGATTGTAGCTTGGTCCCATCAACATCCCTAGAGACAGTCCACTCTCAAAAGCTGCGCACCGCAGCGTTATACATCCCTAACCAGATAGCCCCCGGCATAGGTTTGCTTTGGGGTCCCATATCCTTAGGGGCGGTATAACCACCTTTTCCGTGGAGTTTTTCATTCGATTCCCTTGACTTTGTTCTTGCTTTGTGCTAACGTATTATTGCAGGTCGGGGGTTTTGGGAGGACTGGGAATTAGCGTTGCCCGGCGGATAATCCGCCCGGCGCGTTTTTTGTACTTAGGAGTTTTGTTTTGACCATTGCGTTACGCCACCAATGCCGGTTCTGCCGGGCAAAGCTTTCGGAGCCTACGGATAACCTTCGCCGCGCTTTCTGTGCTCGTGGTTGCCATACCAGCTTCTATCGTTCCCGGTGTCTGGTTTGCGAGGAGTTCGATCCGTCGCAAGAGCGACCAGCAGAGGTTCGGGAGCGGGCACAAGACCTGCGCGGCGGAATACAAGCGTTTCCCGCACGTTTACGGCTTCCAATCGCCGCAAACGGCCAATCACCCGTCCGATGCAAACGAGGCGGGTGGAAACCCGCATAAAACGGGCACTAAAACCGCCCATTCGGGCGAGCGCCGGTGCCCGCTGGGCTGGCGTTGGCAATCCGAGTACTGGGAGCATCGGCTGCTCGACCAGGACGGCAGCCTTATCGCCCATCTCTGGCTGGTCGGTAATGTCTGGTATCTGATCCACCCCCGGACTATTCCACCGTTTCAGTCTCGCCGTGACTTGGACGCAGCCAAGCGGCTTGCCGTGAGCATGGCGCTGGCCAATCTGCCGCTCGACCAGAAGACGGCCGACCGCATTCAACGGCAGAATGCGAAACCGGTTTCGTATTTGCCGCTGGCCGACCTTTCCTGGTCACTTGGCGCGGCCATGCAATCGAATTGGAAACCCGCGGGCCTGGACGTGCCCGACTTTCTGAAACGAACCTCGAAAGGAGAAATCCATGCATACTCAGACTGACAACCGCCCCCGCCGGCTTGTGCGATTCGACTTGCCGCCCGAGACCATCGAGGAAATCGCCCGATTGGCCGACGCCGAAACCATCAATCGCGCCGCCTGGATGCAGTGGGCGGAGGCAATTCGTGATGGAGAGGTCGCATGAGGCGAGCAAACGGCACGTTTTTGCCCCTGGCCTCTCCTGGTCGACCGAAGGGCGCACGCAACAGGCTCCAATCGGGCTTCCTCTATGCGCTCGCCGAAGACTTCGAAAAGCATGGTGCCGATGCAATAAAAATCTGTCGCATCGAAGAACCCGCGCGGTACGTGCAGATTGTCGCAAGCCTGATGCCCCGTGAGCTTGAGATCGAGCATCAGACCGCAACATCCGACTTGGACGATCAGCAACTAGACAGCCTGATCACTCAAATTCGGCAGCACCTGCTCACAAAGCCAGAGACGATGAAAACAATCGAAGCCAAGCCCCGCGAGGGCATTGATCGAAAGGAAAACTAATGGATAAGGACAAACTTGAAGCGGCGCTGAGGCGCCTTGAGGATGAACAGCTTGGCCGCACATTCAACATGCCCGGAATTGATGCGGCGGTTCTCGGCGAGTGGATGCGATGGCTACGCGATCCGGGCATTAAGCTTGAAAACCTTCGCAGTCGCACACGCGGCGAGCAGGAACAGCCAGAGCCCGTACGCGGCGCAGGGATTGAAGATGCTGCACAAGCACGCCGCCTACGATGACGGCACGTCGGGCGGCAAATGTCAGCGTCGAGGCTGGCTGATGGACATGCTCGACGGGATGCAGACCGGCAGGGTTCAAGGGTCTACCGCCACCTCAACGATTGGTTCAAGGAATTTCGGCCGCCGCAAGGAGGGCAAGGTGGTGAAAGAGGGGGACGATCTGATGAGCGCCACACGCTATGCGGTGATGATGCTGCGGCGTGCGGCCGTGCCGACTGACCGGGTCAAACGTATTGTTGACCGCCCAATGGGTGAGTACGCATGGATGCGCTGATGGCATCGAACGCGCAGAGCGGGGCCGGGTGACGCGTACTTCCGACTTGCCCTGTGCTAATGTCTTGATGGCTAGGGTAGCCTTTAGCTGAGGGGAGCCCTGAGATAGCGACGCAAGAGCCACCGACGCGTCGATTTAGAACAATTCAGGTCTGCCCCAAAGATTTGCCGGCCGTTCTGCGGCAGGCTGAGGGTGCGGCGGGACCGACTGGGGCCGTTGCCGTCAAGATCGACGGCCGGGTGTGGGGAGGAAGCCCGTGCTCGACATGAAGCGGCGGGATTTCATCGCGTTGGGCGGTAGCGCCGGTCTGTTGCTCGCGGTCAAGGTCAGGCGCGCGCGTGCGCAGCAGCCGGCGATGCCGGTTGTCGGGTTTCTTAATCCAACATCTCCAGAGTTCGAGCGCGGATCGCCTGCGAGGATTTCATGCCGGACTGAAGGAGGCTGGCTACGTCGAGGGCGAGAACGTGGTGGTTGTCTACCGCTGGGCTGAGGGCCAAAACGATCGACTACCTGAGCTTGCGGTCGACCTGGTTCGCCGCCAGGTTTCCGTGATCGCCTCATTCACGCCCGCCGCGGCGTTCGCGGCCAAGGCGGCAACAGGGACGATCCTAATCGTCTTCGGCGTTCAACGAAGACCCGGTCAGGCTTGGTCTGGTCGCCAGCCTCGCTATGGCTTGGCTGCGACGGTCGTCTCAGATCGGGTTCGTGATCGCCGGTATTGCTGCCATAATCTTTGTGGCAGGGACGGCGAACCTTGTGACGATGTCCGCGGACCTTGACACGATGACCGCAAAGTCCAATACGAACACAGCAGACAATACGGGCGTCGCCTTAGGAGAAGAGCTTCAAAAACAAGCGCGGATAGAAGAAGCACGCCGGTCCCACGTTACGTCCCAGTTTCAGGAATTAAATCTTACTGTATTAATATCCGGCGTCACTTGCTTAGTTTCAACAGTGGGTGCGTTCTCTACGATGTTGCTTGCTTGGCGGTTGGATCGACGCCAAACGAAAGAAGCGGAGCTTCGCTTCTCTCTGATGCAGATTGACATGGAACGCTCTCGTCAGGTTAGTCAGTTTAAAGTGGATCAGTCCTAGCCAGCTTGCGTTGGTTATCTCCGCCCTCCCTATTCCAATAGGCAAGCCCCTGGCCCAGGCAACGTGAACCAGGGGCTCCCAGGGCCAGTCGGCTAAGTGGGTGACGTGACTGGCCGCTAGGGAAGCATAGCACGCTGTCATCGGCGGGACTGTGACGGCCCCTGGCCGCTGTTGATAGAAGCCATCGGGAGCACGTACCCTTCGGCCACCTGGGGATTGGCTTGGGAGCCGAGGATGGGCAATCTTCTCTTCTGGTTGGGGATCGGAGCAGCGCAAAAGGGCGCTGGATCGAAGCCCATCAAGCATCGGCATTGGGTAGCTTCGTTGATCGTCGGTATTCTGGTTGCACTGTTGATAGCTGTCGGAATGTTTTTCCTGTTGGTCAGCCAAAAATGAAGCGCCGCTAGGTCACGGCAGCGACGTGGTGATTGGCCTTGGCTCAAGGGGCGCCATTGGCGTCAATGAGCAATTGTTTGGCGCAGATGAACAAGTCCGGGGACAGGGGTCAGAGCGACTAAGGGATACGGCCCTAAGGTGTGAGAGAGAAGAAGATGTGTCTCTCCGAAGTTTCTCCCACACGCAGAGCGAAGAGGGCCGAGTTTGATCCGCTCTGCTAACTAAGGCCCCATCCTCACTCGCCCCCCAGCCTGAGGATGGGGCCTCTTTCTTCCACAGTCTCTGGCTGATCCTACGCCGCCTGGACGAGATCGACCGCAAGCTCGGACCGCATATGGAAGAGCTACACAATCACGGACACGGAATTTGCCCGTCTTCGTGCTAAGCTCGTCCAATAGTCCGTACGGCATTGGCCGAAGGAGGCTGGCTCAAGAGTTTGGCCCTCAAGGAGAGTGCCACCAATGAAGCACCCATTGCCATGACGCTTCGATCCTGTGGCAATCATGAACGTGTGGTGGCGAGACGTTGGTGACCATTTCCGTAGGCGAGCCCCCAGCCTTGAGCAGCCAGGGGCTCGCACTCGCCCGGCGATCAGTATGCCCCACGCCCCTACCACCAGCGTCGATAGCCCGGCTGGTAGTAGCCGCCATAGCCATAAGCCGGATAGCTGTAGCCACTGTAGCCCGGATAGCTGTAGCCAGTTCCGTAAGACGGTGCGGTCGGTGCGGAGTAGGCCGGATAGCCATAGCCGCCGTAGTACGCGCCAACGCCGTAACCAACAGCGCCCGCGCCGACTGCGTAAGCTGCGCCCCGATACGCGCGTCTTCCCACCCGGCGCGCCGTCACACGGGCACGCCGATACGTGACAGCTTGCGCTTGATCGACGCTCAGCTCAACGCCACGCGGCGTCACCTGCGGTGAAATTGGTACCATCGCGAAGATCGTTGCAGCGAACAGCAGACCGATGACTGACCAAGCCTTCATAGTTTTTCTCCTTATGTTTAACGCCATCAAGGAGGACCACTGACCAATTAAGAACAGCAATCCCCGGCAAGAGCGGCACAAGCATACATCAGGACGGAACTAAATCCACTCCCACATGGCGCTTATGAGACCCATGGACCGGAAAACATATCTTTGGGTGGCTGGGGTAATCTTGACCTTGGTGGTGCTGCTCCACCTGATGCGAATTTTTGAGGATTGGCCAGTCATCATCGGGGATTGGTCAGTGCCGACATGGGTGAGTTGGGCTGGCGTAATCGTTGCTGGTGTCCTTGCTATTGTCGGGTTTAAGTTCACGGGGAATGAAAACGAGTAGTTAGAAGGCCAGCGAGATCATGTCTCAACGCTTAGCCCTACGACCCTTGCGGGCCGACTTATCAATCAAAAAATCATCCACCTTCTTCCCCTTCTTCATCGCCGCAACCATCCACTTAGGCTTCACCCCACGTCCTGCCCAAGTCTCCCCTGATGGACTTCGATATTTCGGTGGGACCTTCGTGCCTTTCATCGACTTGCCCTTGGACGAGGCATCCATCGCCGCCAACTGCTTCTCTAGTTCCGCTCGACATTCCAGCAGCCGTTTGTTGACCTGATCTCTTAGGCTCATCAGAGCTTCAACGTTCATTCCCTTAAGGTTTGGCATGGTCTATCTCCTATGGAGAACAGTTTGATTGGTTTAAGTGAGCAAATCAATGGCGTTTCATGCCAATGCCCAACCTAGAAGGCTTGAAGAAGATGCTATAGAGATAAGGCTGAGAGCCGAGCGCCGCCTTGGAGAAATGATGGCAGAGCAGCCGAAGGCTCAAGGCGTTAGGGTCACACCGTCATCTGAGGTGAGTGTGCTAGAATGCTCAGCAAGCAAAGGATCGTAGCTGCTGATGAACTAGGAGGTCTTGTCACATGACGAGCTATGCTGAATCTGTATTACAACCTAATGAAAAGGTAATCATCGTAGGAAGGCTCCATTGGATTGTTTATAGCCCAGCGATATTCGTTCTCGTGCTGGGCTTTTTGCTTCCGTTTGTCGTGACTGACGACTACGAGTTTTTTGCGACGCTAGGCGCCACCTGCTCCTATTGTACGGGTTTGTGTTACTCATATACGCGTGGTTTGATCGATGGATCACGGAGTTTGCAGTGACCACACACCGGGTGATTTACAAGAAAGGTTTCGTCTCTCGGCGGAGCGGAGATGAACATGGATAAAGTCGAATCCGTAACCGTAAACCAATCGATACTCGGCCGAATTCTCGATTACGGGTCAATCCACGTGCTGGGAACTGGTCAAGGCATTGAGCATCTGCACCGGATTGCATCCCCTCTTGCGCTTAGCGGCTGCGCCAAGGTGTTCAAGGAGAAGGCGTCGGGTGCCAAAACCGATCGGCCTGAGCTTGCCAAGCTCATCCGCCGGCTTGAGCCCGGTGACGTGCTGATGGTCGTGCGCCTCGATCGGTTGGCGCGCTCGACGCGCGACCTGCTCAATGTGCTCGATGAGGTCGGCAAGCGCGGCGCTGGCTTCCGTTCATTGCGCGATGCGTGGGCCGACACCACGACGCCACACGGTCGCTTGATGCTCACCGTGCTCGGCGGCCTTGCCGAGTTCGAGCGTTCGCTGATCGTTGCGCGCACCAGCGATGGCCGCAAGCGCGCGAGGGATCGCGGCGTACGCTTCGGTCGGCCGCGCAAGCTGACGAGCCACCAGCGGCAGGAAGCTATCCAGCGGCTCAGCGCCGGCGAAACGCAGATGGACATCGCGCGCAGTTTCAACGTGCATCACACCACGATAGGGAGGCTTGCGACATCGAGCCCTTTCGCGCACGTCGCGGTCGCCCAGTGAAGCGCCGCGACTGATGGCGATTGTGCCATGCCCCCCTCTATCGGGGTCGAACCGCCTCGCCGGGCCACCATCATGGTGGGAAGTTCCCCATCCGTGTATGAGGCCCTGCCCTGCGCGGCGCGTGCGGGAACCCAGGAACCTCATCCCCTTTGCAGCGGTTGGCCAACCATCATCCTCGGAGCGGCCCTGCATGAGCACCGAGACAAAATGCCTGGAATATGCCCGCGAATGTGCGCGCCGCGCCAAGCTGGTTACCGACCCAGAACTGCGCGAGCGGCTCCTCAATCTCTCTCGCATTTGGACAGAGCGCGCTATCGGGGACAGTGCAGAAAGCCAGCGGAACAGTCCCGAACATCCCACGTAGGCGGTCCCGCTGTGCAGATAGGCCGGCGCTGACTCAACCGACTCCACTGGTGCGCTGGCGGGGCGAGGCCTGTACCCCCTAGCCTCCTGCCCTGGCGGGTGCATGGGTGAGTCTGGGGCGGCGTGGCGTCGGGGCATCTGTGGGAGGGCGAGGATGGGCGACGGGTGGGCGCAGCAGCTGCTGGCGTGGCGTGCGGCGGGGCCAGCGCTGCTGACGGCGGAGGTTTCACGGGCGCTGTACTTTGTGGCGAGCGGGCCGCATGAGGTTTTGGCGCATGCGGAGGTGCGGGAGTGGGGCGGGCGGCGGCGTGTGGAGATTGGGTCGTTTGCGAGTGTGGGCGAGGCGCAGGCTGCGTGCGAGCGGGACGCGGAGCGGCGGTGCCGGCGTTGAGCCGGAGCGCGCCCCGGTGAGCATTGTGATCGGGCGTGTGCGGGCGGTGCGGCGCGCCCTGCCGTCAGTGAAAGTTTTCGGGAACGGTTTTCTGATGCCGTCGCCGCCAACCGAGCCAGCCGAGGCTGGCCAAGAGTCGACCGGGAAGTCCAGCGCCGACGATGGGACTGGGGACGACGGCGGGAGCAAAGCTGGTTAGCCTTATACCGGCCCCAGGGCCGCCCGCGCGACGATTGAGAGGCCGTTAAGTCGTCTACCGGGACGACGGCGCATGGGAGTTGGTTTTTAAATGGGGCTTGGCGGATGTACCCCCGCCATTTGCATGACAACTCAAGCCCCGTTTCGGCGGGGCTTTTTTCGCGGGCGTGCGGTGTGTCTGTCTGCGTTGGGGTATGGGCGAGGCGGCGGCGGGAGGTGGGCTAGCGGCGCTTGAATGCCGCTAGCAGCTTCTGCTTCGCTTCGGCGATTTCATCGGCGATCTGCTCATCGATGGCGCTCTCGGCCTCCTGCTCGATCTTGGCGATTTCATCCCAAGCAGGCCCATGGCATGGCGTCGAGATTTGCAGGGTCGGTGTGCTGCATCGCCTCGGCGTGCGCGGTCATCTCAGTGGTGATCTGCTCGGTCTTTTCCATGTCGAGCTTGGCTATGGCGTGCTTGAGCTTGGTCATGTCGATTTCCCGAAAAGGTGCAGGGGCCGATGCCGGATCGACCCCTGCGTTGCGCATTAACGGGCCCGTAGGCACTCAACCACCAGCGCGTAGTTTGGGGTTTGCGTGTTCCGGTAAGCCTGGATCAGTTTCTCCTTCGCTGCATTGCAGAGCTGCTCCGTCGCCATTGGCACGGCCGTTGAGTTTATGGCTTTTTCTGATGCCCCCGATGATGCGCTCGCCAGTACGACAAAAAGCACCCAGTTCATTTGTAATCCTCCTCAAGCGCCACAGTAGTACAGGCAGTGTGTGGCTAGCCGCGTCGGGCGCACCATGAGTGGCACTTTTCCCCTGCCCTATTCTGCGTCCTCTGCCTGGACGAGGAGCCGCCGGCGTTGCTCGGCACTGAGTTCGAACTGTTTGACGGCGGCGGCTTCGGCTGTGCGCTCGTCGGAGGCTTGCACGGTGCCCAGGGGTTGCGCGCGCTGGCGCAGTAGCCACGCCCGTCAGTTGCGGAGCTTGGCGGCCTTGCGCGCGGCGGCGATTTTCTTGTTGGGCGGCACCGGCCCAAGATAGGGGTCGGGAAGCTGCCTGATTACCCGGTGGATCGCAGTCTCCTCCATCAAGGGCGATGGCTTACGGCCCGGATTCCGGCCAGCCACCGGTGAACCTCTCAGGCGGCCCCCGATTCAGAACAATTCAGGCCTGCCACAGGGACCTGCGGGCCAGGCGGTGGTAGGCTGAGGGTGCGGCGGACCGACTGCGAGGGGGAGCCCTCGTGTCAGGCATACGACGGCGCGAATTCGTCATCTTGCTCGGCGGCAGTGCGGCGGCAGCGTGGCCGCTCCCGGCGCGCGCGCAGCAGCGAGCGATACGGGTGGTCGGCTTTCTCCACACATCGACGCCGCCCGAGTATTCCAGGCTTGCCTTCGTCCAAGGCCTCAGCGAAGCCGGTTACATCGAGGGCCAAAACATCGCGATTGTTTACCGCTTCGGGGAAAGTCGACCTGAGCGGCTGACTGATCTGGCCAACGACCTCGTTCAGCGCGGCGTGGATGTTATCTTCACCACCGGCGGCAGTCTTGCGACCCAGGCGGCGAAGAAAACTACGACAACAACTCCGATCGTGTTCATAATGGGTGATGCCGATCCCGTTCAAGCCGGTATTGTTGCCGGCCTCAGCCGGCCGGGTGGCAATATTACGGGCATTAGCCTACTGGGCGGCGCTCTTGGACCCAAACGCGTGGAAATTCTGCGCGAAATCGTACCCGGTGCGACTGTAGTTGCTGTCCTCGTCAATCCCGAAAATCAGAATTCCGCGCCCTATGCGAACGAGGTAGAGGCCGCAATTCGGGCGGCCGGACAGCGTTCGATCATCTTGCGCGCGGCTTCAGCAGGCGAGTTTGAGCATGCTTTCGCGCTGCTCTTAGAACAGAAGGCCGGCGCCCTCATTGTGACGGCCGACAACACGTTCACGCGCGAGGCCGCGCGACTAACGGAGCTGGCCGCGCGTCATCGAGTTCCGGCTATTTACCAGTGGCGCGATTTCGTTACGGCCGGCGGTCTGGTCAGTTACGGCGCCAGCCTAGCCGAGGCAAATCGGCGGGCCGGCGTCTACACCGGCCGAAATCCTGAAAGGCGAGAAACCCGCTGACCTGCCGGTCATGCAGCCAACCAAGTTCGAGTTGGTCATCAACCTCAAGACCGCCAAGTCGCTCGGTTTGACCGTGCCGAATACGCTACTGGTAGCCGCCGATGAGGTGATCGAATGAAGCGCCGCGAGTTCATCACGCTGCTCGGCGGCACGGCGGCGGCGTGGCCGCTGGCGGCAAGGGCGCAGCAGCCGCTGCCAGTTGTGGCTTTCATTAACGTTGGATCACCTGAAACTAGGAGCGACCGTGTTGCTGCCTTCCGAAAGGGGTTAAGCGAAACCGGTTATATCGAGGGACAGAATGTGTCGATCGAGTACCACTGGCTGGACGGCGCTTACTTGCGCCTGCCAGCAGTGCTGGACGACGTAATACAGCGTCGCGTGGGCGTGATTGCCATTCCAGGCAGCGGCCCCGCCGTTTTAGCCGCTAAAGCAGCAACTGCAACGATTCCGATTGTGTTCGGCGTGGCTGAGAACCCGGTAGGGCTCGGGCTAGTCAAGAGCCTCGCGCAGCCCGGAGGAAACGCCACCGGGATTAATTTTTTCGCATCCGAGATCGATGCCAAGCGGCTCGAACTAATGCATGAGCTGTTACCCAAGGCTTCTCGTTTCGCTGTGCTGGTCAATCCAGCCAACGTTCGGTACACCGAGGCCACTTCGAAGGCACTGCGTGAGGCCGCACAGACCCTCGGCATAGAACTCGTTTTCTTCAACGCCAGCACCCCGGCTGAGATCGACGCTGCTTTCGCTGCTATTACGCGTGAACGGGCGCAAGCGCTCTTTATTGCAGGTGAAGCGATTTTTTCCGTCCGGCGCATGCAGCTTGCTACGTTGACGGCGCGCGACCGTATACCCGCAAGTTATGCTGTGCGCGAAGGGGTCGAAGCCGGATTGCTAATGAGTTACGGCACGAGTCTTGTCGACATGGCCCGTCAGGTCGGCGTTTATACCGGCAGTATCCTCAAGGGCGCCAAGCCATCAGAACTTCCGGTCTTGCAAGCGACAAAGTTCGAATTCGTTATTAATCTTCAGACCGCACGCGCTCTCGGTGTAGAAATTTCTCCAATGCTGCTTGCCCGCGCCGACGAGGTGATCGAATGAAGCGCCGGGAATTCATCGCGCTGCTCAGTGGCGCGGCTGCCGCGTGGCCGCTCGCGGCGCGGGCGCAGCAGGCGGCAATACCGGTGGTCGGGTCCCTCTTCAGCCAATCGGCCGCCCCCTTCGCGCACCGCCTGCGCGCATTCCGCCAGGGCCTGAGGCAGACCGGCTACGTCGAGGGCCAGAACGTCGTGATCGAATCCCGGTGGGCGGAGGGCCAATATGGTCGGCTGCCGATGCTCGCGGATGAATTGGTTCGCCGACAGGTTGCCGTTATCGTCGCGCCTGGTGAAAATGCGGCGTTGGCAGCCAAGGCGGCCACTACAACGATCCCCATCGTTTTCGCAGTCGCCGAAGACCCGGTCAGGCATGGCCTTGTCGCCAGCCTCGCCCGGCCGGGCGGCAACCTCACGGGGATCAATTTTTTCAATGCCGAGTTGGTGCCAAAGCGGCTGGAACTGCTGCGTGAGCTAGTACCCAAAGCGTCGCGCGTGGCGGTGCTGGTCAATCCGTCTAACATTGCCTCCGGCGAGCGCACAGAGAGAGAGGTCGAAGCGGCCGCTCGCGCCATTGGGCTGCAAATCCAAATCCTGAACGCCGGCACCAGCCGCGAGATCGATGCGGCATTTGCAGCGCTTGCGCGCGAGCGGGCCGATGCCCTTTTCGTCGCTCCCGACGGATTTTTCAATGGCCGGCGGGTTCAACTGGCCACCATGGCGGCGCGCCACGCGGTTCCCATGACATCCGCCACTCGTGAAATCGTAGAAGCCGGCGGGCTGATGAGCTACGGCCACAACACCGCGGATGCGTGGCTTGAACTCGGTGTCTATGCCGGTCGCGTCCTCAAGGGCGCGAAGCCGGCGGAACTGCCGGTCGTGCAGCCCACCAAATTCGAAATGGTCATCAATCTCAAGACCGCCAGGATGCTCGGCCTCACCGTGCCGCCCTCGCTGCTCGCCCGCGCCGACGAGGTGATCGAATGAAGCGGCGCGAGTTCATCACGCTGCTCGGAGGCGCGGCGGTGGCGTGGCCGCTCGCAGCGTGGGCGCAGCAGGCGACAATGCCGGTGATCGGGTTCCTCAGCCAGCGGTTCGCGGGCGAGGACCAGAACTTGCTGACTGAGTTTCAACAGGGCTTGAAAGAAGCGGGGTATACCGAAGGCCAGAATGTTGCGATCGAATACCGCTTTGCGGACGGACAAACCGGCCGGTTACAGGCACTGGCTAATGATCTGGCGCGCCGTCAGGTGAATGTCGTGGCCGCGATTGGCCCAGCCGCAGTACTGGCGGCCAGAGAGGCGACCACCGCAATTCCGATCGTCGTCCTGTCGGGCATCGACCTGGTGCAATTTGGCCTTGTCAGCAGCATGAGCCGGCCGGGGGGCAACCTCACCGGCGTGGTGACGTTGAACATAGAGGTGGGCCCGAAGCGCTTGGAGCTGCTGCGCGAATTGGTGCCCGCTGCCACGACTGCCGCGCTCCTCGTCAATCCTACCCGTCCTAACGTCTCAGCCGTCACAGCCAACCTGCAGTCAGCAGCTCGCATGCTCGGGTTTCAACTCTACATCGTGCAAGCCCAGACGGAACGTGGCCTCGACGACGCCTTCGCGGACTTGGTCCAACGGCAGATCGGCGGGCTGGTCATCATCACCGACGTATTCTTCAACAGCCGGAGCGAACAACTCGCTGCGCTGAGCGTGCGCCACGCTGTGCCCGCGATCTATCAGTATCGGGAGTTCGCTGCGGCGGGGGGCTTGATGAGCTACGGCAGCAGCATTACCGACATGTACCGCATCGTCGGCACGTATGTCGGTCGTATTCTCAAGGGTGAGAAAGCGGCCGATCTGCCCGTGCAACAATCTACCAAAATGGAATTGATCATCAATCTGAAGACCGCCAGGGCGCTCGGCCTGACCGTGCCGCTGCCGTTGCTCGGCCGCGCCGACGAGGTGATCGAATAACCCAGCGCAATGTCTGTTGTTGGCACATCGCGTCGTTTCGCCGCGACGCATCAATTCGGTTGCAATCGGAGGCATAGCGGACATTGCGCGAAGCACTGCGGCGCCTGGGTCCGACGCGAATGACCCCAGCGGTCATAAGGCGAGTCGAAATCCCGCAGCGCAGCAGTCTCCTGCCGTAGCTGAGGTGTGCTATCCTCTCGGTTCGAAGCACGGGAGGCACTGGGCAGTGAGACGCCGCAAGTTCATCACGCTGCTCGGCGGTGCGGCGGTGGCGTGGCCGCTCGCGGCGCGCGCGCAGCAGCCGGTCATGGCAGTGGTCGGCTTGCTCAGCAGCGCTCAGCTAGATGATCGACGGATCGGCGCCATTCGGCAGGGCCTCAAGGATGGTGGCTATATCGAGGGGCGCAATCTCGCAATCAAATATCGCTCGGCCGATTCTCGCTTCGACCGGTTGCCGGCAATGGCCGCCGATCTGGTGTCTGACCCCGTAGCCTCGATCGTCGCGCTCGGCCCGCCGGCGACAGTGGCTGCCAAAGCTGCAACCACAACCATTCCAATCGTTTTCGCGATGGGCGCTGACCCGGTCGATCTCGGTCTCGTTTCCAAGCTCAACCGTCCCGGTGGCAATGTCACAGGAGTAACTTTTCTTACCAACACCCTTGGGGCAAAACGGTTGGAACTGCTGCGCGAGCTGATCCCGAGCGTCACTGTTGTCGGCTTCCTCATCAACCCCGGAAATCCCACTTCTGAATTCCAGATTAGAGACGTGCAGGCTGCAGCGCGCGCATTCGACATTGAGCCCCTGATCCTGCATGCCGGAAGCGAACGCGATATCGACGCGGCTTTCGCGAGCTTCGTCCAACAGCGTGCCACCGCCGTCATCGTCGGCGCCGACTCATTGTTTCTGAGTCGGCGCGATCAACTAGCCGGGCTGGCGGCACGTCACGCCATGCCCGCAATTTATCCTTTGCGCGAGTTTGCCGACATTGGTGGACTGATGAGCTATGCACCCAGCCAGGCGGATGCCTATCGCCTCGCCGGTGGCTACGCCGCGCGGATTCTCAAAGGCGAAAAGCCGGCTGACTTGCCGATCCAACAGGCGGTGAAATTCGAGTTCATCATCAATCTCAAGACCGCCAAGGCGCTCGGCATTACCATTCCGCCGTCTCTGCTTGCCCGCGCCGACGAGGTGATCGAGTGAAGCGCCGCGAGTTCATCACGCTGCTCGGCAAGAAGGCGGGTGATCTGCCGGTTATGCTGCCGACAAAGTTCGAGCTGGTGATCAATCTCTCGACCGCGAAGGCGCTCGTCATCGACGTGCCGCCCACGCTGCTCGCGCTCGCCGACGAGGTGATCGAATGAAGCGACGCGAGTTCATCACGCTACTCGGCGGCGCGACGGCTGCGTGGCCACTCGCGGCGCGTGCGCAGCAAATTCGGCAGGTTGGGGTGCTGATCGCGAATTACGCGAACACGGATCGAGAGGGTCAAGCCAACATCGCCGCCTTCGCCGATTCGTTCCGGCGGCTCGGCTGGACCGATGGCAACGTGCGGATCGAATATCGCTGGAGCGCAGGCGATCCCGAGCGTGCGAAGGTCGCTGCGGCGGATTTGGTCCGGCTAGGGCCTGATGTGATCGTGGTCACGACCAGTCCGGCGTTGGCCGAGCTCCAGCGGCTGACCCGCACGATCCCGATCGTATTCTCGCAGGTCGGCGATCCGGTCGAGAGCGGCTTTGTAGCCAGTCTTGCACGGCCGGGCGGCAACATGACCGGATTCCAGGCTTTCGAGCCCGCCATGGGCGGCAAGTGGCTGGGGGTGCTCAAGGAGGCGCAGCCCGACTTGCGCCGGGCGGCGGTTCTGTTCGAGTCGGGCGCCAGCTCAAATGTCGCATACAAGCGTGCGGCCGAGGCGATCGCTCCATCGCTCGGCATCAAAGTAACTGCCGTCGATGTCCTTGACGCCGGCGGCATCGACAGCCCGATAGCCGCTTTTGCCGGCTCACCCGATGGCGGTCTCCTCGTCATACCGAATCGCTACACCCTGGCGAACCGTGGGGCGATCATCGTATTGGCGGCACGGCATCGTCTCCCGGCGATCTATCCCTACCGATATTTCGCGAACGAGGGCGGCCTGATCTCATACGGCTTCGATCAGATCGACCAATGGCGAGGGGTGGCAAGCTATGTCGATCGCATCCTGAGGGGCGAGAAGCCGGGCGCGCTTCCGATTCAGACGCCTACCAAGTTCGAGCTCGTCATCAATATGAATACCGCTAAGGCTCTTGGCTTGAGCATCCCGCCTGCATTTCCGCTGCGTGCCGACGAGGTGATAGAATGAAGCGGCGCGAGCTCATCACGCTGCTCGGCGGCGCGGCGGCGGCGTGGCCGCTCGGTGTGCGCGCGCAGCAGACCGATGGCATGAGGCGCGTCGGGGTGCTGATGGCACAGGCGGAGGGCGATCAGGAAGCGAAAGATCGCGATGCCGCGCTCCGGGAAGGCCTCCGAAAGCTCGGATGGGAGGAGGGCCGCAATCTCCAAATCGACGAGCGCCGCGCGGGCGGGGACTCAGACCGCCTGCGCGCGCAAGCGGCGGAACTGGTCCAACTTGCACCGGACGTGATCGTTGCTTCCGCCACTTCATCGTTGGTGGCCGTGCAAAACGCAACGAGCACGATCCCGATCGTGTTCGCGCAGGTGACCGATCCGGTGGGTGCCGGCTTCGTCAAGAGCCTAGCGCGGCCGGGCGGCAACATCACTGGCTTTACCCAGCACGAATTCTCGATCGGGGTGAAATGGCTTGAGTTGCTCAAGGAGCTTGCGCCCCGCACCGATCGCGTCGCGATCATCTACGATCCGGGGAATCCGGCAACCGACGGATACTTGTCGACCATTAAGGCCGCCGCGCCGGCATTCGGCATACAATTGTCGGAAAATCCCGTGCGAGACAATGGCGAGATTGAGCGTGCCATCGGCGCGGTCGCGGATCGGCCGAACGGCGGCTTCATCGTCCTGCCCGGCCCCAGCCCCTCGGTCCGTCGCGATCTGGTCGTCGCGCTGGCAGAGCGTCATCGCCTGCCCGCGGTCTATCCGTTCCGCTACTGGTTCGCGCGCGGCGGCCTGGCGTATTACGGCATCGACAACATCGACCTACACCGGCGTGCCGCGACCTACGTGGACCGTATCCTCAAGGGCGAGAAGCCGGCCGACCTACCGGTCCAGCATGCGACTAAATTTGAGCTCGGGATCAACCTCAAGACCGCGAAGGAGCTCGGTATTGACCCACCGATCGCCTTGCTGGCGCGCACCGACGAGGTGATCGAATGAAGCGGCGCGAGTTCATCACGCTGCTCGGCGGCGCGGCCGCGGCGTGGCCGCTCGCGGCGCGGGCGCAGCAGCCCGAGCGCGTGCGGCGGATCGGGCTTTTGATGGGAGTGGCCGACGATCGGGAAGGACAGGCCCGAGTGACGGCGCTTAAGCAGGGACTTCGAGAATTAGGATGGATAGACGGCCGCAACATCAAAATCGAGACACGCTTTGGCGGAGCTGACGCCGGCCGCATACGAGCTCACGCAGCAGAACTAGTGACGCTCGCGCCCGAGGTAATCGTCGGCCAAACAACGCCAGTCATCCGGGCGCTGCGGCAGGCGACAAGCTCCATTCCGATCGTTATGGCCGCGGTCAACGATCCTGTCGATCAAGGCTTCGTTTCGAGCTTGGCGTATCCAGGCGGGAACATTACTGGCTTCACTTTCATCGATTTCCAGATGGTGGGGAAGTGGCTGGAGATGCTCAAAGAGATCGCCCCCAGCGTTTCTCGCGCCGCACTCATGTTCAACCCAGACACGGCCCCCCATTATTACGTCTATCTGCGTTCGTTCGAGGCCGTGCCGCGGTCAATCGCAGTTGAGGTGACGGCGGCCCCTGTTCGCAACACCGTCGAAGTCGAAGAGGCTTTCGCCAAACTTGGACGCGATCAGAGCGGTGGGCTGATTGTTGCGGGGGACGCATTCACCATCGTCCACTACCAATTGTTCATCAGGCTGGCGCAGCAGCACCGACTGCCGGCCGTTTACTTCCTTCGGACATCCGTCGCGCAAGGTGCCTTGATGTCGTACGGACCCGATCCCTACGACTTGTTCCGGCGCTCAGCTTCTTATGTCGACCGCATCTTGAAGGGAGCCAAGCCGGCCGATCTTCCCGTTCAGCAGCCAACGAAGTTTGAACTGGCCATCAACCTTAAGACCGCCAAAGCGATCGGGCTCGACGTGCCACCGTCGCTGCTCGCGCGCGCCGACGAGGTGATCGAATGAAGCGTCGCGAGTTCATATCGCTGCTCGGCAGCGCGGCGGTCGGCGCGTGGCCGCTTGGGGCGCGCGCGCAGCAGGCGGGTAAGTTGCCGACTATCGGGTACTCGGGCGGGGGCACGCCTTTGACAGAAAGCCAACGGGTCGCCGCTTTTGTTCAGCGCCTACGCGAACTCGGCTGGACCGAGGGCCGCAACGTCGCGATTGAGTACCGGTGGCCGGAAGGTCGCAACGACCAAGTCGCTGAGATTGCGGTCGAACTCGTCCGGATCAAAGTCGATGTCATTGTCACGACGGGAACCCCGGCAGCCCTCGCGGCAAAGCAGGCGACATCGGTCATCCCCGTCGTCATCACGACGGTGGCGGATCCGGTTGGCAGCGGCCTGGTCGCGAGTCTGGCCCGACCGGGCGGCAACATCACCGGCCTCTCGATTCAGCAGGCCGATCTTGCTGGCAAGCGGCTCGAACTCTTGCGCGAGGTTATCCCCGCTCTCCGCCGGTTGGCGATCTTGGCTAATGTCGGCAATCCCAACGCCGTGCCGGAGGTGGGCGAGGTTCGGGCAGCGGCCCGCACGCTTGGCCTGGAAGTTGCAGTGTTCGAAATCCGGCGAACTGAGGATATCGCTCCCGCCTTTGAGGCGCTCATCAAGGACCGCTCGGAAGCACTTTATGTCGTCGGTGACCCGCTCCTAACGACAAACCGGATTCGCCTCAATACCTTGGCGCTGGGCGCGCGACTGCCGACGAGCTACGCAAATCGGGAGTTCGTCGAAGTGGGAGGTCTGATGTCCTATGGACCCAACTTGCCTGACCTGTTCCGGCGCGCCGCAGAATATGCGGACAAAATCCTGCGAGGGGCAAAACCAGCCGATCTTCCGGTCGAGCAGCCGAACAAGTTCGATCTCGTCATCAACCTGGTCGCGGCGAAGGCGCTCGGCCTCACCGTGCCGCCGACGCTTGCTCGCCCGCGCCGATGAGGTGATCGAATAGCGGTGCACTGGCCCAAATGAGCTACTCTACAAGGAGCAGACAATGAAAATGTTGCTGTTGGTCGCCCTGCTCCCAACGCTTGATGCCGCCGAAATCCGAGCCGACTTCAGGCTATGCAATCTGGGCCACCGGAAGCAGCGGCAAGCCTTCCTCCCTATTGAAGGAATGTCTCTTATTGGCACATCTGTATGGACCGGCCGTGCGTTGCAAGCCGGAATGTTGATCTGGAGTAATTGGTCTCGCGCATCTGTATTCGGCCCATTGAAGGGAGCGTTTGCTCCCGGCCATCATGGATATCCGCGCACATCCGATCTCATTCGCGTCAAGGCCCTGGAAGGCCGTATGTGCCACCAGATCACGGATGCGACGGTGAGACCGTTTCTCCATCTCCTCAATCTAGCTCGCAGACCTCGGCGGGAATCTCCTAGGTTTTGTAGCTGTTGACGTTAGCACCCGTATTGGATGTTCCCTCGGTAGAACCAACCATGCCCGGTCTATGCCGCTCGCGGTTCAATTCGCGCCTCGTAGCTGCGTCCTTGCACCAAGACGGTCAAAGCGATCCGCGCCAGCTTGTTGGCGAGCGCGGCTGCCAGAACGTTGCGATGTAGGCGTCGCGCCGCAGCCGTGAGCCACGGTCCAAAGCTGTGCTTCGCCCAGCCCGCCGGTCGGAGCAGAATGGCGCGGGCGCCTTGTATAAAGAGCATGCGCAGATAGCGATTTCCACGCTTCGTGATGCGACCAAGGATCGTGCGATCACCCGTCGACATTTGCTTTGGCACCAGACCAAGCCATGCGGCAAAATCGCGCCCTTTCGCAAAGGCAGCGCCATTGCCGATCGCAGCCACCATCGCGCTTGAGATGATCGGGCCGATCCCTGGAACCGTGATCAACCGCTGGCAGCCTCGTCGGCGCGCGCCAGGGCTTCGATCTCATCCGTCACTCTTTCGATGCGCTCATCGAGATATTTCCAGTCGTCGATGAGATCGCCAATGATCCTGATCATGCGGGGCGATAGCGCATCGTCACGCGTAGCCAGGATCTGTGGCAGCTGCTGTCGCAGGAAGCGAAGTCCCTGCCGCACGGGAATGCCGTGCTCCAACAAAAAACCCCGAAGCTGGTTGATCACAGCTGTCCGATCACCGATCAGGCGAGATCGCACGCGATGCAGCGCCTGCAGATCCAATTGACCATCGGTCTTTACCGGAACGCAGCGTGTCGAAGGGCGCTGTACAGCTTCCGCGATCGCGTGGGCATCCCGGAAGTCGTTCTTGTGCCCTTGACGGAACGGCTTGGCATAGGCCGGCGGCACCTGTTTGACCTCGTGACCGAGTGCAAGTAACTCACGGGCCACGTAGTGCGTGGCCATGCCGGCTTCGATCCCGATTAGGCATGGCGATACGTTGACAAGTCGAGCGGCAATCCGGCTCCGAGAGACTTTTTCACGCAGAACGATTGCGCCCTTCTCATCCAGGCCAATCATGTGCAACGTGTTCTTACCAGTATCGATGCCAATCGTGTGGGCGACGGTGACGTTTGTCTTGCAGGGCATGGCGGTGCGCTCCTCGTGCTCTTCGAAAGCCCCCAACTAACTCTGTGAGCCGTTAGGGGCAGGAGCACGGCCGGTCCATCCCATTCGCGTCGTTTCGCCGCGACGCATCAATTCGGTTGCAATCGGAGGCATAGCGGACATTGCGCGAAGCACTGCGGCGCCTGGGTCCGACGCGAATGACCCATCTGCGACATAAGCTGGATTGATATCCCGCAGCGCAGCGGTGCCTATGTGCCGATGAACTGCGCTGGTATTACCTTGCCGTCTCGCTAGTGCGACCAGTACGCTGGTTCATCGCGCCCTGGCCTATCGCGTTGATCCATGTCATGCCCGACAAAAAGGCTCCTGTTTGGTAAGCTCAAGCAGCAAGAGAACTACTAAACCAGGGAAGGCGTAGGCCATGTCAGATGCGTCGAAGCAAACAAGTTGGACCAAACCGGCGGCGATCGCGATCCCAAAAGGGGGATTCTTCAAGGACAAAGTAGAGCAAGGGAGATACGGTCCGATCTTCCCCAAAACTCCGGCGTGCTACGGCTTCTCAATTCTTGCGAAAGTCATCCCCGGAAGGGAAGAGCGCTTCTACGAGTATGCCAGGAACATCGAGCAGGCTGTCGCGGCACAGCCCGATTGTCTCGCTGTGCTCAAGCTACACTACCTACGCTGGGTGCTCTTCCCAATTAAAGGGGACACGTATTTCATGTATCAGGGCATCTTCGACACGGACTTTGACAAGTACACCGAGGATGCCGTGAACCTATTTGCGGCAACCGGGCTCAGGACCGCCTTCGAAAACCTCGAAGGCTTCCCCGCAGACTGGCAAACCAATGCGGCTGCATTCGTCAAGTTCGTCCGCGAACATCAGTGTCCGAGCTTTTTGGAATACGGTGAATACCCCTACGTGAGCGCGGAAGAAATCAAGAAGGCGCTCAAGACTCAAGGCGGCTTTCTCGGGCATGCTCGACCAGATGCAGTGAGCTTGTTGAGCGAGCCTCATGCTTGAATTCGATGACATACAGCACATCCTGCTGATGCGAGTGCCAGCGCTGACGGGGCGATACGAATTCCTCTCGTTTCGAAATGCGACAGGCGGACGGACGTGGCTGTCAGCGATCCGGGAGAAGGTTCAGTCTGCCGCGGAGGTCCGTGGTTCGGTCGAACAGGAAAAGCGTTGGGTGACCGTGGCCTTCACTTGGAATGGGCTGCGTGCATTGGGTGTTGACGAGGCTTCGCTGGCTACGTTCCCTGAAGAGTTCAGGCAGGGCATGGTTGCCCGCGCGGAGATGCTCGGCGACACAGGAGCAAACCATCCAGACAAGTGGGTAGGTGGCCTGGCGAGCCCCAATCTCCACGCCATCGTTATCCTTTTCGCCGGCGATGAAGCGGAGCGCGAGCGATGCGTGACGGAGCACAACAAATTCATCGCGCAGTGCAGGGACGTGGAAGTGCTCTCGTCGCTTGACCTGGCGGCCGTACCACCATTCATCTATGCGCACGACCACTTCGGCTATCGCGATCGACTCTCGCAGCCCGTCATTGAAGGCAGTGGCGAGGTGCCGACCCCCGGCTCCGGTGCGCCGCTCAAGCCGGGTGAATTCATCCTCGGTTGTCCGGACGAAGCTGGACCGCCCGCCAATCTGCCGCAGCCCGAAATTCTCTCTCGCAACGGCAGCTACATGGCCTATCGCCGGCTGCAAGAGCATGTCGGTAGTTTCCGCGAGTTCCTACGCCAGAACGCTGACACTCCCGAGGAACAGGAGCTTCTGGCAGCGAAGCTCATGGGTCGCTGGCGGAGTGGTGCACCGCTCGTGCTGTCCCCTACCAAAGACGATCCGATGCTGGCCGCCGATCCGCAGCGGAACAACGACTTCAACTACAAGGAAATGGACCCGCAGGGCTACGCGGTGCCGCTGGGATCGCACGCGCGGCGCATGAATCCCCGCGACACAGCAGCGAACATGAACCGGCGTCGCATGATCCGTCGTGGAGCCACGTATGGCCCGCACTTGCCGGAGGACGCACCGGAGGACGACGTGGAGCGTGGCATCGCCGCTTTTGTGATCTGCGCGAGCCTGATCCGCCAATTCGAGTTCGCGCAAAATGTCTGGGCTAACGACCGTGACTTTCACGAACTCGGCAACGAACGTGATCCGGTCATCGGCAACCAGGACGGTACACTCGAATTTAAAATTCCCAAACGTCCGATCCGCAAGAAAATCACCGGATTGCCGGCCTTCACTACCGTGAGGGGTGGCGCCTACTTTTTCCTCCCCGGTATCAAAGCGCTCCGCTACCTCGCGACGTTAGGTGATGTACGTTGAAGGGGCTTACGTCTCGTTCATCATTGGAATAGCCAAAGATGATAGACGTCCTCGTTATTGGCGCCGGCCCCGCGGGTGTACTCGCCGCTCTCCGTGCGGCGGACTTGGGCGCGCGCACCGTACTCGTGACCCGCGCCGAGTTCGGCGGCATGGCAGCCAACGATGGGCCAGTTCCGGTGCGGACCTTGGCGCATGCAGCCAGACTGATCCGCGAAGCTCGGCAGCTAGATCAATACGGGATAGGCGTGAGCGCGCCGGTGCTGGATTATTCCCGGCTGCTTGAGCGCGTACACGAAGTCGTCAACGATGTGCGTGCCCATTCTTCTTTGCGACCGCAGATCGATTCTTTGGGAGTGACCGTCCACGAGCACGCCGGTGTTGCGCGTTTCACCGACGATCGCACCATACAAACCAAAACCGGGCTGCAGCTTCAAGCTGAAAAGATCGTCGTTTGCACTGGCGGCTTAAGCCGGCGGCTCCCGGTGCCCGGCTTTGAATTTACGAATACGCATAGCGACGCCTGGAGTTTGACCTCCGTCCCACCATCGATGCTGGTCATTGGCGCTGGAGCAACTGGGGTGCAGGTGGCCTCGATCTTCAACGCGTTTGGCTCGCGCATCCAACTCTTCCAGACAGGGCCACGCATCCTGCCGAGTGAGGATGAGGATGTATCGGCAGCGGTTGCGGCGGCTTTCCGCAGCGCGAACATCGCGGTGCACGAGAATATCGGCGCTATCGAGGTATTCGAGAAAACACCAACGGGGGTGAGAATGATCTTCTCCCGGGACGGCATCCAGGGCAGCGCTGAGGCGACACTGGCCGTTGTGGCGGTAGGGTGGGCGGCCGATACTGCGGGGCTGAGCCTCGCTACGGCCGGCGTCGAGATCGACCATCGGGGATTCGTCAAGGTTGATGAGTATCTGCGGACCTCGAAGTCCCATATCTTTGCCGCTGGAGACGTCACCGGTCGCCTGATGCTGGTCCCGCAGGCGATACGGGACGGCTTCGTTGCGGCTACCAACGCCGTGCAAGGCTCGACGATGACGATTGGGGACCCGGTGAGTCCCATCGGCAGTTTCACGGACCCCGAGTATGCCCAGGTCGGTCTCACTGAAGCGAAATCGCGTGAAAGACACGATGTCGAGACGGCTGTTTTACGCTTTGACTCGACCACACGTACGATCATCGATGGGCACAAAGTCGGTTTCTGTAAGTTGATCATCGACCGCAAGACCCACAGGATATTGGGCTGCCACGTAGTCGGCGAGCGGGCAGTGGAGATCACGCAGGTGGCTGGCATCGTCATCGCCGCAGGCATGCGGGTAGATGACTTGGCGCAAATTCCACTCTCGTTTCCAACCTATGCAGGAATACTGGCTCGCGTGGCGGCAAGCGCGGCCCGCAAGCTCAACCTCAAGGTGCAGTGGCAAGCAAATCCAATAGAGAGCACCTGGCAACAATTCCAAACGTAAGGAACCGCCATGAGTACACTGACACCCGCACGCACTTACAACCAATATCACATAACCCGCAAATACACGCCCGGCAAACGCCGTATCAGCATCTACTGGACGTGGAGTTACCCATGGGAATCCCAACGCGACCCCGCGGCAATGGAAAACCGTTTCTCAACAATGACGGAGGTCCGCACGGTGCTGTGGCCGAACTACGAGACGCCGGAGTGGAGCGCAGCGCAATTTCTGCAGGGGATCGCAGGCACGCTTGAACTATTCCACCGTTCCACGCTCAGCTTCCAGCAAATTGCTGAAGAAACCACCGGTTATCCGGTTGCCGTGTTCCAGCGCATCGACCAGGCGGGGTTCAAACAACCGATAGACGAACGAATTTTAGCCGATGCCGACACCCTCATGGTGTTTGGCCTCGACCACTTGCTTTCCGAGCAGGAGGCAACGCCGGACGAAGTCGCAGCCATCCGCGAGTGGCTCAAACGCGAAGGAACCTGTCTGCTCCTCGCACCGCACCACGATGTCGGTTTCACCGATGACCTAAAGCAGCGTCAGATGGAATATCGTCATCACGGCGATAGGCTTGTGCCGCGCCAGCAACGGTTTGGGCAATATACTCGTTCGCTAATGAAAGCACTCGATGTCCCGGTGCACAATCTCTACGGTCTCCGTCCAGCGCAGGTCAAAGGCACCAAGGAGATCGCACCGCTCACCGCGTTCCGCGACGTTGATAAACTAGGCCTCCTCAAAAACGTCCCAACTCTCAATTTTCATCCCCATCTGCCACACTACGAAATCACCGAGAAAGACAGCAAGTCGGTGCATCTGCTGGCACGCCAGCCTATTGATCTAGACCGTCCGCATCCCTTCACCGCTACTGGGAACAAGGAGTTTAACTGCTTGCTGTGGATGCCGCCAAATGAGCAGCGTCCTGGAGATATTGTGCTCGTGAACTCAACGAACTTCACCACACTCTTCGGCGGCACGGACAGTCTGGTGAACTTCTGGCGGAATTTGGCTTCCATGAAATGAACGGGAGTCTGAAGCATTTTCGACCGCGCGGACGCAACCGAACCGTCGCTCGGCACATGGATCTCAAATCTCCACAATGGCGATATCAATGCTGATGGACCTGTTGAGCAAGGCAGCGACCGTAGCCATGCTAAGCTTTGTCGTGTCGAGTATGCTGGCGATGGGCGCAGGTCTCACCGTGGCTCGAATAATCGAGCCGCTGCGCAATGTTCGGTTGGTCCTTTTCGCCTTGGTCGCTAATTTCGTCTTGATGCCCGCCGGCGCCGTTGCACTGGCAAAGGCGCTACGGCTCGACGAACCATTTGGAGTTGGATTGCTGCTGCTCGGCTGTGCGGCAGGGGCACCATTTCTCCCAAAGCTCGCTGAGCTTGCTAAGGGCAACCTAGCCTTTGCCGTTGGTGTTATGGTGCTGCTGATGGTCGTCACGGTAGGTTACCTGCCTATCGTCTTGCCACTGCTTCTCCCGGGAGTCACTGTTGATCCGTTGCAGATTGCTCGCTCCCTCGTCCTGCTCATGTTGCTCCCGCTCGCGGCCGGGCTTGTCCTGAAATCGCAGTACGAAAATTTCGCCACGGAGGCGAAGCGGGTACTGGATTGGATTTCCAACGTCAGCCTTATCCTGCTTGTGTTATTGATCACAGCTGCAAACATCGACAAGGTTCTACAGGTCTTCGGCACATTCGGGATTCTGGCCGGTCTTCTGTTCATCGCATTTGGGGTGGGGATTGGTTGGCTGCTTGGCGGACCTGACGTTGACACCAAGCGCGTCATGGCTCTTGGTACCGGCCAGCGCAACATCGCCGCCGCACTTGTGGTAGCAAGCCAAAGTTTCGACGATCAAAAAGTGGTCGTTATGGTAATCGTTGTCGCGATTGTTGGATTGATCGTTCTCATGCCACTTTCTCGCGTGTTGGCTAAGAGTGGCTCCGCACAGCACTATTGAAACGAAAGCGCGGGGTCACGTGACTAAGACTTAACTCCGGCGAAGCTGTTCGGGGAGTTCACCCAGGCGGTTTCCTTGACCGCATTGCAATTCGATGGCACCCGCCTGGTGCTGCTATGAGCGCAGGCTCGCGCGAATGATGGTTGCGATGTGACGGTTGTAAGCGAGCCGGGCAAGGGGCTCCGTGTTTACCGTGCGCCTTCCAGGCACCGTCGAGAGCTAATTGAGGTCAAAATGGCTGCGGAGAGCGGCGCAAATTTGCTGCGCTGCATATGTCGCTTCCTGGCACTTTTGCGACATAGCAAGTTCGCGGATGGACTTCTGCTTTCGGGGGGAGAGCGGTCATGCAGCAGATATCACCGGAATGACCGACCCTTAGCGGACGTTCGGTCTTGAGGGCAGCGGAATATTGAAAGCCGCGCACACCTCGGTCTGTCTTGCGGGAGGGCCGGAAAAGCGTGAATATCTAAGCCAGCGGGATTCATCTCGGGAATCCCGGTTTGGGCTACTGCCGGACCAAAGTGATAAACCGCGCGGGGAGGCACATGATTTTCGCACGCGCGCTCGCCGCGCCGTTTCTCGCCGCGTGTATTTTGGCAACCGGCGCCGCATCGGCGCAGATCTATCCCAGCCGCCCGATCACACTCGTGGTGCCGTACCCTCCCGGCGGCGCGACCGATGCGATCGCGCGCATCGTGCAGGACAGCATGTCGCAATCGCTCGGGCAGCAGATCATCGTCGAAAACATCGGCGGCGCCGGCGGCATGATCGCCGCCGGCCGCGCGGCCCGCGCCGCTCCGGACGGCTATACGGTGCTGCTGCACCAAGTGGCGCTGGCGGCGGGCATGACGCTCTACCCGAAGCTCGCGTTCGACGCCGAAAAGGATTTTGTCACGATCGGCCTCATCAACACCGCCGCTTCGACCGTTGCGGCGCGTCCCGACCTGCCGCCGAACAATATCGCCGAGTTGGTTCGCTGGATGAAGGAGCCCGGACGGAGCACGAAGATCGCACATGCCGGCGTCGGCTCTTTCGGTCATTTGGCCGGTGTGCTGCTCGCGCAGGAGATCGGCGCGACGGCCACGCAAATTCCCTATCGGGGCGCCGGTCCAGCGCTCAATGATCTGTTGGCGAGCGTCGCCGACCTGAGCTCGATATCGGCTGTGGTCGCCGGGCCCTTGGTCAAGGCCGGCAAAATCAAGGCCTACGCCATCATCGGCAGATCCCGGTTTGCCGTGCTGCCGAACCTGCCGACCATGGGTGAGATCGGCTACAAGAAGCTCGATCTCGATTTCTGGCACATGCTGTTAGCGCCCGCCGGCACGCCGCGCCCGATCGTCGACAAGCTCAATGCCGCGCTGCGCCACGCACTCGCCGATGCCAAGGTCCGCAAGACCTTCGCTGACGGCGGCATGGATCTGTTTCCGCCCGAACAGGAGACGCCCGAAGCCGCGGCGGCATTGCTCAAGAGCGAGCTCAAGCTCTGGGGCGAAGTGATCCGCGCCAACAACATCTCGGTTCAGTAGGGCTCTCCGCCAGTCGTCGTTGAAGAGGAAGCGGCCGCGATTCGCGGCTCAAGCCGCCGCCGGGGCACCAGCGCCGGTCAGCGGCACCTTCTCGTTCGTCCCCAACTCGGGAACCTGGGCGCCATACTTCAGCCCTTCCTTGACCTTGGGCACGGTGAGCCTCACGTCCGTGATCGGCAGGCCGTGGGTCGGCGCGATGGTCTTAACGCCAAGTCGTTCGATCAGGTGGTCGAGCCGATCGCAATACGCGTCCATGTTGGCGAACTTGGTCCAGAACAGCGCCAGGTCCGCGAACACTGCCGACACGTCCGGCAGGTCGAGTGAGGTCGCCTCCTCGGCAACCAGGCCGCAATGGCCGTCCTCGTGATAGTGGCTGTAGGCAAAGCCGTCGCCCGGGAACAGCACGCGATCGCGCGTCTCGAAACCCCACCAAGTCGTGCGCAGATCACGGATCACCGGCTCGACCGCCATCAGGCTTCTGCCGCCGAGGTCGATTTCGTCGCCCTCCATCATCCAGCGCATGCGGTGCTCGTATTGCGGGAACGCCAAGTGATAGTCGCTGACGTCGCCGCACAGGACCGCGTCGGGAAAGGTCTTGAGGACGCGGCCGAGGCCCCCGCAATGCGGGGTCTCCTGGTGGGTGACGAACAAGTATTTGAGCGGCGCCACGCCGCGGGCGAACAGCTCGTTCATGTGCCGCTCGATGACAGGAAAATCCTTCGGGTGGCCGGTCTCGACCAGGCATGACGCGGCCTCGCCGGCGATCAGGAACGCGGCATTGTAGCCGTGATAGACCTTGCCTTTGTGGCGCTGCGCCAGACAGTCGCCGATCCAGAACACGCCGGGCGCGATCTCGCGGGGCATCTTGTTCGCCATGCTCAGCGCTCCTCGTCGCGGGTGACGTAGCGCGACACCGCGACGCTCTTGTCCAGGCCTTTGAGAATCTCGTCCAGCATCTGGACATGCCGCGCCACAACCTTGCGGCCGCGCAGGATGCAGCCGTAGCCGGGGGCAATCGTTTCGACGTCGTATTTG
Source organism: uncultured Alphaproteobacteria bacterium (assembly GCA_963712565.1). Lineage (GTDB taxonomy): Bacteria > Pseudomonadota > Alphaproteobacteria > Rhizobiales > Xanthobacteraceae > VAZQ01. Next base: position 36,268 of record CAVQIP010000023.1, read on the forward strand.
TCGAACACGTTGTCGATCCCACGCCGGATCGAGTCGGTCGGCGCGCCCTCCAGCCACCAGTAGCGCGTGTTCAGCATGAACGATCGGAGTTCGCGTGCGGACGTTGTGTCGTCGTCCTCGGTGACGATCCAGGGTCGGTCGGCATGAGCGCGCCATACATGGGTGAACATGTCCGAGCTGAACAGCGTCCGCGTCGCTTGGTCGTAGAGCCAGCGCGTGGCGATCAGGCGGATCGGCGCCTGCATGACATCGATCAGCCGGCCGTTTTTTCCGAGCTGGATCGTGTCCGACCGCGTCACCGCGGTGATCGGCATCGAATCCAGGATTCTCCGGCCGTTCGCCTTGGCGCCGAAATCGAACCACAGCGCCGCATCAGGATTGCTGGTGTAGCATTGTTCGACGTTGAAGTGCCCGGCGAACGTTTCCACGTTGTTGATGGACATGAACTCGTTCAGCCGCAGCGGGAACAGCGACAGCGGCAGCCCGGGGGCGATCAGCGACTCGATCTGTGCGCGGATCACCGGCTCGTCCTTGCCGAAGCCGGTGTCGATCAGCATGGCGGCGTCGCTCTGCGTCAGCAGGTAGCTGTTCGCCACCGAAAATCCGCGCGCGCTGGCCGGATAGGAGCTGACCCGGCCGTCGAGCGCATAAGGATGTTGCAGGGCGTAGAGCTTGCCTTCGGCGAGCGCCGCGATCCCGCGGGCTATGCCATCCCTTTCGTGAGTTTCGCGGGGCGCGTGCTGCGTCAATACGGACATGATGACTAGACCTTATCGGCCCTTCCCAGCGAAGGGAACAGGGCTCACGCTCACTCGCGCGCTCGCGGGCTCGGCGATGGCCAGCGACGGTGCACCAGGCATCATCCGGGCGATTGAGGAATGCTTCCCGCGCTCGGCCAGGCAACGGCTGCCTGGCGCACCGGATGCGCAATCTCGCAGTGAAGGTGCCGGCCGACCAATGGCCGGAGTTCAAAACCCGCGTCACGGCCTGCTACCAAGCGCCTTCGCGCGCGATCGCGCGTGATTTGCGCGCCGGCATCCTGGCTGATTATGCCGACAGCCTGCCAACTGCCGTGAGGTGCTTCGACGACGACTTCGATGCCTGTATCGCGCATCTGCGCCTGCCGGTCACCCATCGGCGCTCGACCCGCACGACGAATCTGATCGCGCGGCAGCAAGCCGGTACAGTTCCTGGTAGGAATCGGCCACTCGCGCCGTCCATCCCAAATGCCGGTGCGGGTGGCAGGCCCGGTCCGTCGCTAGGCTCGCGGGTTCGGGGCGTTACGGAGGTTACGGAGGATATCCTCAACTCTATTGCTGAAATCGCGGGTTGCGGCTGCAACACGCCAGCTCGCGGCAATGCGTTCAAAGCTCTTGGCTGTCTCGGGGTCCTGCGCTTGCCGAGCCTTCCGGTCACATTCGGCAGCTTTGTTGAGGCAATACTGAGTGTCGGGACGATTGAACATAAGGGGACGCTCTAACAATGCGCCTATTATGCATTCGTTTGATGGTATCCGCTAGCCGCCCGACGGCGGGGTCGAAGCGAGACCGGCGGGTCGGGGCCGCCGGCATTCTTTCTGCCGACCGCCGGATTGTTTGCCGTACCCCGTGACAACGAAGTCGGATCCCGGTTCGGAGCGGCGCGCTATGTCACGGTTTAGTTTGGTGATCCCGTAAACACCCCGTTATGTGCCCAGGGAGGCGGCGCCGTAGATCTCTTCGGAGATCCGTGTCCGAAGCGCCGATTTCGTGTCCAGTACCTGACGCCATCCGTACGGTTTGACAGCTCGCCGTCCCGTTGTTTTTGAAGCACTCCACGGTGCTGTGCTGCGTGCGCCACGAGATGGCCCCGATCTATGTGTCATCTGACCCGCGGTCGGGTGGGGCCTCCTGGCCTACCGACCCGGGGGGCGATCACATGAAGAAGATGATGCGCACGCAACTCTTTGGTGGGCCAGAGAGGGCGCGCAAGACCAAGGAGAGGATCGCGCGGGCTCAATTGCTCGTGGCCACGACGCGAGAACAGGCGGTGGAGACGGCGCAGCAATGCGGGAGTTTGCCACCGAGAAAATGGCGCTTCACCGAGGCGCAACGGCGCCGCCTAGCCCAGTTGCGGTCGTTATAGAGATCGCTCCTTCGCTTCCAGCCGCTCAAAACTTGCGGGCGGCGTTTCTCGAAAAAGCGGGTCTTGCCATCCCATAGAACCCGGCGCGCCAGATCGGCGCTAAGACCCGATCTGCGCGAATCGGGTGGGGGGCTGCCCTTGGTCGCGCTCGGTTGCCGAATCAGAGAATCCATCGAGGCCGCGGCCATCATCTGGCGCGGTCTTCCCCGATGACGGGCTCTCCCGGCGCGGCCTTTATGCACTTCGCCAACTCTTCGCGAACGCCGCCATCGCCGCTCGCGCGTCGGCGCGTAAAGACGAGGGCACGCTGGTGCGTAAAACGTCGAGTGTTTTTTTTTGAACTGATCCGCCCGGGGAACTTTTCGCCATATTTCGAGCGTGAATTGTCCGACATAGGGGTAAGGCCATGACAGCGGGACGGTGCAGCAAGACGGTCGCTTCTGTCGCGATCCTTGCAGTCACGACATTCGGAGCCCTCGCGACCGCATCGGCCCAGCAGCAGGTTTTCCCGACAGCCCCCCGGCCGGTGATCACCTCGCGGGTGCCGCTGGTGGCGCTGCCCCCGACCGCCTGGGCCGACGAGCGCGCGCGGATTTACTTCGATCCGCGGTCAGATGGCGGTCGCCCAGGTGGTGCTCAACCCACGGGTAAGCGCAGCGACGAGCCGACACCCGCCACGCAGCAGCCGGCGAAGCCGTCGCCCGGCGCACGTCCTGGCGTTTTGGGCGTGCTGCCCGCCGCTCGTGTGGCTGCCGCAGCGCCCGCTCCGGCATCCGTCACGCCACCGGCCAAGCCGCAGCACCGCGGCGCCTGGATGATCCAGGTCGGCGCCTACCCGGCCGAGCAGGCTGCCAAGCAGCGCCTCACGGCCGTCCAGAGCAAGGCATCCGAGATGCTCACTGGAGCCGAAGCGTTCACCGACAGCATCGAGAAGGGCGGCATGACCTATTATCGGGCCCGTTTCGCCGGGCTCGACAAAGAGAAGGCGGAAGCCGCCTGCAAGTATCTCAAGGCCAATGATGTCGAATGCGCCATCGTGGAGGGCATTCCCGCGCCGCACGGATACGCGGTTGCGTCCGCCTCCTTCAAGCCCGTCCGTTTCGCCTCGGCAGCCCATCTGACCGCGCCGGCAAACCAGTCGGTCAGCGACATTCTCTACGAGCGCGGCTATTGGCAGGGGTTGCCGCGAACGAATGCGCCGGGGGACTCGGAAACCGCAGCCGCAGCGGCGAAAGCCGCCGCCAGCTCGCGGACGCCAGCGACTGCCTTGCGCCATGTTGCCAATCTAGCCGTTGCGGCACGCAAGGGAATTGAGCCTTCGCCTTCGCTCGCTCACGAGGCCTTCGAAGTCGCCCAATGGGCCAGTCAATCCTCGGCCGCGGCGGCAATCCAACGGATGAGCACCCGCTTCCCCTCGAGTCCGCTCGTCGACCGTTCGCAGAAGGCCGCCTTCGCCTCGACGTTCGGCACCATCCACCAAGCCAAGCTTACCATCCAACCGTCGCTGGGCTACACCCTGGCCGGCCTCGATCCGAACGGGGTGGATATCGCCGAGGCGGTCCGCGATCGCCTGCGCGGCCAGGACATCTTCGCACATCCTGAGCCGCTTACCGCCGAAGAGGTGCAGATGCTGCTTGGCGCCGACGAAGCACTTGTATTCTTCCTTGCGGGAGCCAACGAGAGCTACGTTTTTGCGCTGACGCGCGAGGCTTTCGAGTGGCGGACGATTTCGCTCGGCGAGAACAGCATGGCGGCGAAGGTCGCCGCCTTCCGCCGCGGCCTCGATGTCGACGAACTGACCAAATCCGACTCTATGGGCAAAGCCCAGCTGTTCGATCTTGCTGCCGCGCACGAGCTATACGTTGCGCTGTTAGGGCCGGTCGAGGCGCTGATCAAGGACAAGCCCCAACTCCTCATCGTGCCCTCGGGCCCGCTCACCGCGTTGCCGTTCCATCTGCTGGTGACGGGCGACCCGGCCATTGCGGTCCCGCAGATGCAGATCAACGATATGGCCGGCTACCGCGATGCCGCTTGGCTGGTAAAGCGGCATGCGGTCACCGTGCTCCCATCGGTCGCAAACCTGAAGGCTTTGCGCGTGTTCGCTCATAAAAGCCAGGTGGGCACGAAGCCGATGATAGGGTTCGGCGACCCGGTGTTCGCTCCCGATCAGGCCGCTGCCCTGGCTGGCCAGCGCACCATGACGGTCGCCGCCAGGACCCGCGCCTATTCCGACTACTGGCACGGCGCCTCCATCAACCGGGCAAAGCTCGGGGAGGCATTGGCTCCCTTGCCGGATTCCGCTGAGGAGTTGAAGGCCGTCGCAACCAAGCTCGGCGCGTCTTCCAGCGACATTCATCTTGGCAGGGACGCAACCGAGGAAAACGTGAAGCGCCTACCGCTCGCCGACTACCGCGTCGTGTACTTCGCGACGCATGGCCTGGTCGCGGGCGACGTTAAAGGACTCGGGGAGCCATCGCTTGCGTTGACATTGCCCAATGAGCCAAGCGAACTCGACGATGGGTTGTTGACGGCGAGCGAGGTGGCGCAACTCAAGCTCGATGCGGATTGGGTGGTGCTGTCCGCCTGCAATACGGCGGCAGGTGAGAAGGCGGGCGCGGAAGCCCTGTCGGGCCTCGCGCGCGCCTTCTTCTTTGCGGGGGCGCGCGCGCTGCTGGTCTCACACTGGCGAATCGATTCCAAGGCGGCGACCCGATTGACCACGTCAACGTTCGACATCATGAGATCCAACCAGACCATCGGCGGCGCGGAGGCGCTGCGCCATGCAATGCTCGACTATCTCGAAGACCGATCCGATATTTGGAATGCCTATCCGGGCTTCTGGGGCTCGTTCTCACTCGTCGGGGAAGGTGCGGCACGTTAAGGCGTGTTCATCACTCGACCCAATGCATCAAAAGCATCGGATATCAGCGGCTGCGAGGGCCAGGCACGCCGCGGCAGCATCCTTTTCCGATGCAAACGGACCTACTCGTGCGCTGTAACTCTGCGGGCCAAGATCAATGCGGCTGAGAGTTGCCTGACTAAACAATGCTGGCTGCTCTTGTTGCAGCCTGCGAAAAACCGCGAGCACATCGGCTTCGCTGCGCTGTGATACGATTTGCAACACATGCTGTTCCAGCGGTGCTTTGTCGGGGGCAGGCCGAGTCGAGAGCGAGCGTGGAGAGGTAGTAGGTGGGGGCACGCCCTGTTGTGCCGGCGCTGTAACCTCATCCGCCATGTAAGGGTACGTCCAGCGATATCCCAATGTTCCACCAGTTACTATTAAGACGAGTCCAAACGTCGCGGTCAGGGCGAGAATGCTCGTGCGGCGCCTTGCAATCGGTGCAACCCTGATTGCTTCCTTGCGCTGCACATGTAGAAGCCGCGACTCCGTAATCTCGGTCTTGGCCAACTCCTGTCTTCGAGCTGACTTCTCAGGCAGGGAATACTGGGCAAAGCTTCCCCGGTCCGCCCCGCGTGTCGTTTCACGACCAGGGAGTTCCCCCTTGAGGCTCTGCTCAGCCGGAATAGCTTGCGCGGCAATTTCAGCGGCCATTGAATTGAGCAAGACATTGCGAGCATTCGAGCGCTCTTCCTGGGTAAAGTCCCGGTTTCCATGAACCGCGCGCAGATAAAAGAGGACCCGTTCGTCCAGCGTCGGAACGGGCAATTCACCCAGCGGGTCCCGAACTGGCGCTAGCTCTTCCGCGTCACTTAAAAACGGAATCCGTCCCTTGATCATCGTTCTATTCCAATCAAACTCAGCTCGTCAGGTTGGGCCGTAATCCCGTTACCGCCACGTCGGTGCCCTCTTTTTCGCGAGCCACTCGCGCAAACAGCGCCTCAAGATCGGTCGCATCCAGTCCATTCCTTCGCATCAGGCGATTGATCCAATTGAGTAGACGCCTTTTCGCATTGTCTACGCGGTCGCCGTTCCATATAGGAGGTGGAAAGCGGTCGTTCAGCAAAGTGACTATTTTTTTTACAGGCCATTGACCACCAGTCGAACCCTCTAAGATGTCAGGGACATCTGCTAGCAACCGAAGCAACATGGAAACGTCATCGTTGCGCTCAAACTGGAGATCGGCCGTGACAAGCAAGCCGCGCCAGACGCGACGAGCGTCTACCTCCTGTAACATGCCGGGCTGACCTGGGTCTGGTTCAGTCCTAAAGTCTTTATCCTCGTTCCCAAGCTGCACCATTCGACGGCCTCGTCCCGGCAGCGACCGTCCGTACCGCTGCCTCAAAATGTCTTCGCGTCGATGGGCTAGCGCATCAGAACCGCCAATTTCTTTAATCAGCCATACAACACGCCCATCGCGCTCCGGAGCATTCGCATTCACGCTCCAGTTAGTCGGAATCCCAGGAGTGACTGTCTCATCATTATCCATTGTTCCAAGGAGCTTTCTCCAAATTTCGCTGACCAGCTCCTTTGGCGACATCTCCGAGGCAGAAACTCGCCTGTTCTGGAGATAGCTGCGACACAATCTTTCTATCTCCTCAAAGAGATAGCGTTGATGCGTCTGAGGCAGCGACCGCAAGACCCGCAGCCGTAGTTCTCCGCGTGTTGTCCCTACTCCACCTCCTTCGGTGGACGGGAGAACAGACGCGCCATGGTTATTACGGCCTGACAACCGAGATTCCGGGACGGGACCAAGAAAAAATATTTTCCGCGAGAAACGCCGGGACTTGCCCAAGCCCGCCGTTCCTACGACAGGCGCGATCCAACCCGGCGTCCTCCCATATCGGGGCGATACTGAAATAGGAACGTGCACGTTTCAAGCTTTTAGCTAGCTCAGGCAGTCAACTTTTCTGAGGGGTCATGAACATACTTAGAAAAACTGCTTGGGCAACGGCCGCTATGCTCGCGGCAATGCTGCCAGCCAAGGCGCAAACCGTGACAATGCCCGAGGCAAAACCCACGAAGCCCGAGCATGCGGTGATTCGGCCGCAAGCGGTATTCCCGCCGGCCGAATACGATCATCCCTTCGACGGGCCGGTCACCGTCACCGTCGTGAAGGACATCGAGACAGTCAACAAGATATGCAACAACCCGCAAGCCCACCTCGGCTGTGCGATCAGCATGAATAACGGCAAGGTCTGCTCGATCATCATGGTTGCCGATGACGTGATACGAGCGCGAGGCTGGACGCCCGAGATCGTGAAGCGCCATGAGATCGGACATTGCAACGGATGGCCGGCGCTTCACCCCAACGCGAGAACCGCGCAGGAGGTAGCCAAGGACGAGGCAGACAAACGCGCTTTTACCGTGCCGGGAAGCGCCAAGGCCAAGACCGAGTGGCCCGACCCCCCAAAGGTGAAGCGCTAGGTTTGCAGCCCATGCATCCGGTAGCACAACAAGTGGAGGTTCTAGATGCCCGCGCCCAACACTGACGTCTCCCTTGGCGCAATTGTTGTCTGATTGCGGTCAAAGCGACATGACGCGCTGTTGGTTCCTCATTCGAGGTGTCGAGCCGCAGGCGTTGCTCTGGTTTGATAAGTGTATCGCTTCTAACTGCAATCCATGAACGGATACTTTGATGAGAAAGTCAGTAACATTAATTGCCATCTTTGCGGCTATGACGTTTCTTGGATGTGCCGGACGTGACGCCGTGCCCGTCACGCTTGTTCAACCTCAAGATCAAGTCAGTAGTTGTTCGATGATCGCCGCTGAAATCGAGGCTAACAATCAGAAGGTTCAGCAGCTTGCCGACGAGAAGGGAATCAAAGTAGCTCAGAATGTCGCTGCGGGTGTTGGTGGATTAATTGTGTGGCCTCTGTTTTTCGCGATGGACTTTAAGGATGCGGCGGGGACTGAAATGGCTGCATTGCAACAGAGGCAACAGTATCTCGGACAGCTTGCTGCTCAGAGATGTAGACGATGAAACGGATTGGGAATCTGACATGAATCAAGCCACTTACTGCAATCACCCTCGTGATGCTCGTCATCCCGGCAAAAGCTGCCGGCTACACCGTACGGGAAGCACGGCAATCGGAGAGAATCGACAATGCGCGACCAACGAGACCTGACGCAGGATGCCGTTCTGCGTGTGCAAATCGCCATGGCGAACAGGCTCATTGACCAGCAATCGGCGGCGATTGCCAGAGCACACTCGGCCATCGAGCGGGCAATAGAAAGTCTGCGTGAACCGGATGGCGAGGGGCCGAGTGTTTGTTGATGTCGTCGGCAAAATCAATCGCCGAGCAGTCCCGTGGACACATGGAATTTTCTAGTGATCCCGAACGGAAACGATAGGACCACTAACCCCGCTCACAAGTTGTTCGCGCGGCAACGGCCTTCAGTGGCCGCAAACACCCCGGTGGAGTTGCAGTTTCGTCGCTGTCGTCGTCATTTTCCGTCTGTCTCGGCACTGCCCCTTAACTTGGGGCCTTGGAAAAGGGAGTATCGATGAGAATCCTGGTCATCGTGGCTTTGGCTTTGTGCGCGTTCAGTTCGCAGGTGCAGGCTGGATGTACCTGCCAATGCGTCAATGGGCAGATGCAACCCCTTTGCAGCAGCACCCTCGATATCGCGCCGCCCTGCATGGGGATATGCGGCCCGGTCACGCCTTCAATCGCCCCAATCAATCCGCCGAGGATCCCGCCACTGGGCACAACATTCTGCCGACAGGCCCAGATTTGCGACCAGTTCGGAAATTGCCGCTGGCAACAGGTCTGCCGATAATTTTGAACTCGAATCAATCGAGCATCGACTTGACGGACGCCGCAGCGAACGGACGGCCCAGCTCCCCGGTTGGTCGGCCGTAAGCAAAGCGAGGGCAGGCTTTCGTTGGGTAAGCCGCACTGATGAGCCAGCCCATACCAAAGGAGCGACTATCATGTTGAAGTCCCTGATGCTTGCTGTTGCCTGTGCGTACATCAATCCGCCTGGGCTGGAGCCGAATGCATCTGTGGTGCAGGCTACCGTGCCTGAGATCCTGAAGCAGGCTTATGCCATGAAGCCGGGTACGCAGAAGGAGATCATCATCGACCACGGCGACGGCCTGTGCAGCAAGGTTATGATCGAGCCATCCACCGATGAGGCGCTCAATGCCTTCATCGACCCGGATGCCGCCAAGAACTTTGCCGTGCCGCTGCCGCGTCCGCGATGATTGCCGCGAAGAGCAACGGTCACCGACACCGAAGATTGGCGCGCTTGTGGAGCCCCCCGCTTCGCTGTGCTTGTCCTGAGCAAGCTATCGGCCAACGATCTAGACATGCTCAGACGCTTCTACGACGAATTGGCAACAGCATGACGAACTGCACCGAGAGCTACATGTCAAACCCAGAGAGGGATATCAAATGAATCGCTTTCTAATTGCTGCCATAACTCTAGTCGCCCTCACGGCTGCCGCTCAGGCCGAAATCATCTGCTCCCAACACCGTGGGTGCTTTGAGACCGGATTGACAATCCTTAATCATGGCGGCGTTGGCGTAGGACTACCCTACACGTACAACCGAGATGCCGCACATCCAAAGGCAAAGAAAGGCCAACGGGTGCGAGTAAACAGGGAAACTTGGTGACCGTGATGAAGCCGCGGCTATGAAGCGCAACTCATTCCGCGCAATCACCGATCACGAGACGCTGCGCGCGGAAGAACTTGGCCGAGTTGGTCAAGGACGCTTAGCCGCCATGACATCTTGGCAGGTTGTAAAGAGAGCCACGACGGCTCTCGTTGCAGCCACGATTATTGCTCCGGCTGTCACAACACCGGCCGCAGCCGCCGAGTTCACGCACAGGCCGTAGGCCAATGGCTCGGACATCATCACCATAAATGGCGTAATTGATCCTGGCAACAACAAGAAGTTCGTTCAGGTCGTGCTTGAGATCAAGCACGCAAGCATCGTTCTCAATTCACGCGGAGGATACATTCAGGACGCTATAGCTATCGGGGGCCTTGTCCGCTCCCCACCAAAGCCGACGCTTTGTCCGCCCTCGAGGCTGCAAGGAGGCTCGGCAACTGGCGACGCTCTTAAGGGTATCAACAGCCTGCAGCTCGCCCAGGTCGGAATGCGGCAACAAAAAAGAAGCTCACCGTCCCGACGCTCGATGAGCGCATCGATGCATTGCGCGAGGAAATCGACGCCGTGATTGCGGATCACGCTCGACGACGTTGAGCGGTGAGGTGCACCGCCCGAATCCTACAATCGGCAACGTTCAATGGGCTGCCCAGGAAAGTGCGTGCGTACATGTTTGCCCTCCCTATCCCAACTTGGTTTGCTGCATCTAATTAATATCCTCGATAGGGTTTGCAGAGACCGTCCTGAACAGTCCAGCCAGGCTGGCAACCGTTAAAAGTTCGAAATCGCCCAGGCCGATAGTATCCGCGCTCTCCACGATCCCCATACCGTTCTCGGTACCTGTAACGGGGCTCATCGTAGTCGCGATAGTAGGGACCAGGGCCACGATTGGGGCCTAAATCCAAATAGATTCCCTGGGCCGATGACGGGAGCGCGCTTGCTCCGCTGAGGACACCTAAACTCGCCGCGACAATCACGGTAATAAATATCGCTCGCATTTGTTTCCTCCTCTTTCGGCCGAAAAGTCCGGCTGAGCTTAGGCGAAGTTTAGGCGAACATGGCCAGACCGAAAAGGGCCGCCGGGTGGTGTGCCGAGCGACCTCTAAGCAAGCCGCGTCCTGTCCTCGATGACGCGCGCGTAGCCGGGCGCAAATTCAAAAAATATTGCTCGACTTCAGGCACCTGCGGACGCAGCGTTCGGTGCGGGGAAGTGCAGAGCTTCACCGGCTTTTCAACTGCACACCCGACGGAGCGCGCCGGCCGTTAGAGGGAAGCGGCCGGCCGCTTTGACATAAGAAAGCCCCGACAGCGCCTTGGCCGGAATGAAAAGGGCGATCTACCACAATTGGGGGGTAGCTTCGGTTCTACAGCCTCGGTAGAACGAGGTCGTGGGAGGCGCGTGTGACTGAGAGCCACGATTAGTACTTCAGGATATTTTCTCCGTCAGTCGCGACAAGCGGCTTCACCTTGCCGCAAGGTGATGGTGGCATTGGGCCAGCGCTGGCACGCGGCGCGGTACGTTGCCATCGCCAACTCGAAATCCTCCACACCGGCCAGGTGCTCGACGAGGTTCTGGCCGTCATCGTCCCACGTGTCGATGCGATGGGTGAAATGCGTTCGATTTTTCATGGCAAAGGCATGGCCCCCACGTCGAGCTTGGCATCATAGAATAACGCGAGTTCCACTTGCCGACTGAAAATATCGACATCGGCCTCCGCTGGAAGCAGCTCGACCGCGTGCTGCCACCGCGCGCTTGTCTCTCGATGCTTCGGCAGCGCGAGCATGTATTCCCGCGCGTCGCGAACGGTGTGCAGCGTGCCGCCATCTTTCGTTGGCACGGATCGCGTGAGCTTGGTTTTGAGATACGCGGGAGACACGGCCGCAACGATATCCGAGGACTGCCCGGCTGCGCACAAAGAAAAAGCCCCGCCAGGGCGCTCGTGACAGTCGGTCGGCTATCTGCTACAGTATGTAGCGGACGCAGTGAGGGGCATTCGTGCTCAAGGTCCCGGACCTCGACACGAGCAGCGGCTATTTCCGCGATGTTATTGGGCTCCCGCGTCCGCTGGGAGGATGCCATGAAGCTGATTATTGCTCTAGCTGCCGCCACTGTTGCGTCATCTCTGACGGCAATCACACCGGCCAACGCTCAGAAGGACCCGGCTTGTACGGAGAAATGCAACCGTGAACATAAGGTAGCGGGTGCGGGGGGCGCTGTGCTCGAGAGAGGTACCGCCCAACGCATCAGAGCGTGCCTTGCCGCCTGCCCGAAGGCGAGCGGAAAGGCAAAGTGACCGGAAAACCCTCCGCGCCCGCCGTTGGGCAGCTACGGTGTGTGCCGAGCCGGCGAGCCGTTCGTTTTTTGGTAGGGTCGTAACAGCCACGACGCAAGCCGTGTCCGCCTTGATAGCGCGCACTGGTTGAATGCGGTCGGGTGTGGAAAGGCCCCGAGGGGAGTTGCACCGCCGGGGCCTTTAGCGTTCCCGCGTATTACGGGTGAGTGCCTCGAAGGAACGCCACTAAACCAATGTCCCATTTGTCAGCTTTGTTCAAGACCCCTGTGCCATGCCCCGAGCAACAAGCTAAGGATTACAATCTACGGCCCGAGTTCATGTTCGCTGAAAACCGCCGCTGAACGCGCGGGCGATTGCAATTAGGATGCAAGCTCCAATGAAGCCGGCAATCAGATAGCCGATCCAACCGCCGAGCGAGATACCGAAAAAGCTCAACAGCCAACTAGCGACAGCGGCCCCTATGATGCCAAGCACAATGTTCATCACAAGCCCCATTTGGCTCTTCATAAACTGCTCGGCGAGCCAGCCGGCGATTCCACCAATGATGATGGCTGCGATCCAGCCGATCTGATGCTCTTCCATGGCGTTTCCTCCTAGCCCAGAGATGAATCATAATACACGAGTCGGCGAGGCATCTGTTTTTTGGTAGGAGTTTGGTAGGAGAGTCATGACGGTCATGACGCGCCTACCGAAGCGGTGGGTCATGACCAGTCCCGGCCCGTCGCTGACAGATCGGCGGGTCGGGGCGCGGCTTTTTCTTGTTATTTTGGCGCCCTTCGCGCAATAAAGTTGCGGTACCCCATTGGGTAGGCCGAGCAGGGTTCCGGACAAATTCCACAATAATATCAATTGACTACTGAGGATTCCATCTCCTTGACCGACTTCTCGATCGCGGCGCGCTGATCGGGACGGCAGATCGCGGCGACCGCATGCGATGCCCGCGCGGTGCCGAGAAGCTCGCCGGTCGCGCTGCAGGCGATATTCTTGACCGAAGCCTTCTTCTTGTCGTCCGCAGGCTCGCTCATGGTCTTCTGCAGACCGATCACCGTCTCCTCGAGATTCTTGGTGGCGATCGAGATCGCTTCCTCGAGCGCCTTGACCACGTTGTCGCAGTCCTCGTCGGCGCGCGCGGGCGTGCCCGCCGCCACGACGCCCGTGAGCGCGACCGCGCCGAGCGCGGTCAACAACGCCTTCATGGCTGTTCCCTTTCCCTCGTATGACCCGGGTTCACCGCTCATCGCCCCCGTGCCCGCCGTCGGCGGCGATCGGGTTCACTCGCAATTCTTGTCGACCTGGCTTTGCAACTGACGGATCGAGCGGTCGAGGCCCGCGAGGGTGCGGGTGCGCTCATCGCCTTCGTCGAGGCATTCGTCGACGACGATGCGGAAGGACTTGATCAGCCCCAGCCCTTCGCCGAACGCCGCGCACAGGGCGGCGGGGTTGTTGCCGCCCTTGGCGGACGGGTCGGTCTTGTCGATCAGTACCTTCACGTTCTTGGTCATGGCTTCGCACTCGTCGGCCTGTGCCGCCGCGGCGGCAAAGCCGACCGCGGCCGCGAGCGCGAGCGCGGTTCGCATCGCATTCGTCATGATCATGCTGTCTCCTCGGCGCCGGGGCGGCGCAACCTACAGGGAGCGGATGCAAGTGTCACGCCGCGGGCACGACGGCGAGCGTGATGTCGACGTAAAGTTTGCGTCGGCGCCGGTCCGACGCCAGCGCCGGCCAGCGCGGTCAGGGGCTCGCGTGATCGATGAATTTCGAGGGCGGCGCCTCGCCCCACTGCGAGGTGAGTGCCTCCTCCGCCGGGACCAGATTGGAGCCGTTGGCGAGATTGAGCCGGTCGCTGTCGGCCCAGTGCTCGTGCACGCGGCCCCAGGGATCGGCCCAGTAGTCGTAGACCTGGCTGCCCAGCACGTGACGGCCGATGCCCCACATGTGCTCGTACTTGCCGAACTGCGCCAGGTAGTCGTGGCCCATGGCGACGTCGTCGATGTCGAAAACCTCGAACGACAGATGGTTGAGGCCGGTCTTGGCGTGGTTAAGGCAGAAGAAGACGTGGTGATCGACATAGGTGTCGCCGCGATCACAGCGATTGAACGAGCCGATCAGGTTGTTTTTGTCACCGGCGTACACGTCGTCCGAGCAGACGAAGCCCAGCGTCTCGCGGAACCAGGCCACCGTCTCGTGGAATTTCGGCGTCATCAGCACGCCGTGTCCGATCCGCTTCACGTGCGATGGACCTTTGGGCAGCCGCATCAGCTCGCCTGCACGCGACAGCGGCTCCTCGCCGCTATTGAGCTTCTGCCGCTTGGCGGCGATCGGCGCCAGCGTGGCGATGCCGTGCACCACCTCGATCTGATAGCCGTTCGGCTCGGTCAGCCGCACGCGCTTGCCGCCGCCGGGCTCGTCGATGGACTCGACCGCGGAGGCGCCGGGCGCCTTGGCGACGCGCTCGAGGTCGTCCTCGCTCGCGGCGTAATAGGCGAGGCCGACGAATTTGGGCTCGCCCTTCTCGGTGACGTGGATGTGGTGAGGGGGATCGGTGCCGCGCATGTAGAGTCCCGTCGGGGTGCGATCGGCGCGCACCATGCCGAAGCGCGTGAGGAACTCTTCCATGACGTCGAGGTCGGGGGCCCGGAGCCGGCCATAGGCGATGTCGGTTGCTTTGATCACGGGCATGCGCGTCACCTCCCCTGGGTGGATCACTGAACGCACAGTTTCGCCGTGCTGTCTTCCCCGCGCAAGCGGGGACCCATGGTGCCACACCCGTCCGTCTCTGGAATATGGGTCCCGGCGTTCGCGGGGACGACCTCGCATGCTGGTGCTCGCACCGCCCTGAGTGCGCGCCTAGCCCAGATTCAGTTCCTTGAAGAAGTCGTTGCCCTTGTCGTCGATCACGATGAAGGCGGGGAAATTCTCCACCTCGATGCGCCAGATCGCCTCCATGCCGAGCTCGGCATATTCCACGATCTCGACCTTCTTGATGCAATGCTCGGCGAGGTTCGCCGCTGCGCCGCCGATCGAGGCGAGATAGAAGCCGCCGTGCTTGCGGCAAGCCTCGCGCACGGCGGGCGAGCGGTTGCCCTTGGCCAGCATCACCATGGAGCCGCCGGCACCCTGGAAGTCGTGCACGAACGAATCCATCCGGCCGGCCGTGGTCGGGCCGAAGGCACCCGAGGCGTAGCCGGGGGGCGTCTTGGCCGGGCCTGCGTAATAGACGGGATGGTTCTTGAAATAGTCGGGCAGCCCCTGCCCGCTTTCGTGGCGTTCGCGCAATTTCGCATGCGCCAAATCACGCGCCACGATCATCGGCCCGCTGAGCGAGAGCCGGGTCTTGATCGGATATTTGGTGAGCTCGGCGAGAATTTCCTTCATCGGCCGATTGAGGTCGATGTGGACCACCGGGCCGCCGAGCTTCGAGGCGTCCACCTCGGGCAGATATTGCGCCGGGTTGCGCTCGAGCTCTTCGAGAAAGACACCGTCGCGGGTGATCTTGCCCAGCGCCTGGCGGTCGGCCGCGCACGAGACGCCGAGCCCGATCGGCAGCGAGGCCCCGTGGCGAGGGAGCCGGATCACGCGCACGTCGTGGCAGAAATATTTGCCGCCGAACTGCGCGCCGACGCCGAGCGACTGCGTGAGCTTGTGCACCTCCGCTTCCATCGCGCGATCTCGAAACGCGTGCCCATCCTCGGAGCCTTGCGTCGGCAGATCGTCGAGATAGCGGCAGGAGGCGAGCTTCACCGTCTTCATCGTCAACTCGGCCGAGGTACCGCCGATGACGATGGCGAGATGGTAGGGCGGACACGCCGCGGTGCCCAGCGTGAGCACCTTCTCCTTGAGGAAGTCGAGCAGGCGGTCGTGGGTGAGGATCGCGGGCGTCGCCTGGAACAGGAACGATTTGTTGGCGGAGCCGCCGCCCTTGGCGATGAACAGGAGCTTGTAGGCGCCGTCGTTCTCGCCCTGGCCCTCGGCGTAGATCTCGATCTGCGCCGGCATGTTGGACTTGGTGTTCTGCTCCTCGAACATGGAAAGCGGCGCGAGCTGCGAATAGCGCAGGTTGCGCTTGAGATAGGCATCGCGCGCGCCCTCGGCGAGCGCCGCCTCGTCGTCGCCATCGGTGAAGACGAGGCGGCCCTTCTTGCCCATGATGATGGCGGTGCCGGTGTCCTGGCACATCGGCAGCACGCCGCCCGCCGCGATGTTGGCGTTCTTCAAGAAATCGTAGGCAACGAACTTGTCGTTGTCGCTCGCCTGCGGATCGTCGAGGATCGCGCGCAGCTGCTTGAGGTGGCCGGGGCGCAGGAGATGATTGATGTCGGTGAAGGCCGCTTCGGCCAGCGCGCGCAGCGCCTCGCGCTCGACCACGACGAGATCGCGCCCCCCGGTGCGCTCCACCCGCACGCCTTCGGTCGTGAGCTTGCGATAGGGCGCCGTGTCCTGGCCGAGCGGGAACAGCGGCGTGTGCTTGTAGGGCGGGGTGATCTGGGCGGGGGCGTTCATGGCGATCCTGATGTGATGTCGCGGCAAATGTAACCAGGATGGAGCGCAGCGCAATCCGGGCCCCCTCCATTCGCAACAAGCCTGCCCCGCATTTCGGCGCGCTCGCCCGGCGTCACGCATTGCAATTCCATCACGTCCGGCGAATGATCCCGCTCCCCGCCAACCTGCAAGGAGACCCAGCAATGAGCCTCACCGTCCGCCGCGTCGTCACCGGTCACGACAAGAACGGCCGCGCGCTCGTGGCGATCGACGAGATCGCCAAGAATGTCGCGTCGACTCGCCCGGGCGCGAATGCGGCCGTGATCTGGACGAGCGAGGGCTTTCCGGTCGACAACGGCGGCGACGCCGATACCTCGGGGCGCAAGGTCGGCACCACACTTGCCAACGGCACCGTGTTCCGGGTGGTGAGCTTCGGCCCCGGGGTCGCGCCGCGCAACCACCGCACCGATTCGATCGACTACGCCGTGGTGATGGCGGGCGAGATCGACATGGAGCTCGACGACGGCAACAGCGTGCATCTCAAGGCCGGCGACGTGCTGGTGCAGCGCGGCACCATCCACAATTGGGTCAACAAGGGCACCGCGCCCTGCGTGATCGCCTTCGTGCTGATCGCGGCGAAGCCGGTCAGCGCCGGCGGCAAGGTGCTCAACGCCGTGGGCTGAGCGCGCCGGACGCGCGCTCTGGGGCGCGGTTGCGCGTCATGGGCCGGATACGACCCGGAAATAGATGGTGGCCGCCGCCAGCGCGGCCAGGATGACGACGGCGCGTCGGCGCATGCCATGGCGGCCCTCGTCCCCGCCCGGCAGCGAAGCCGCGTCCATCCAGTAGCCCAGTAGCCCGATCAGCGCGAACACGCAGGTCGTGCGGATGTGGGCGTAGGCGCGTCCGTTTCCCACGATCGCCAGGACAACGAAATAGGCGGTCCACGCCAACGTGACCGCAGGCGCGGGGGGAATTTGCGCCTTGCTCGCGAACCCACCGGCATAGACGTGCCAGACTTGCGCCGCGCCGATGCGCGGCATGCGTGCGCGCGCGGGATCGTAGCTCGCTATCTGTTCACGGATCGTCAGGACATCCCACGCGACATAGAGCACGAAGATGACCGCCAGCGTCCAAAGCACGCATTCCGGGTGCGCCGACGCCAGCAGCAGAAACATGTAGATGAAGACCAGCGCGAGGTTGATCAGAAACCGCCAGAAGCCGACCAGCGGCCGCTCGGTCATGGACAACAGATGTCCTTCCCAACCCAGGATCGCCGCCAACAGCGCGGTCGCAAGGATGAGGGTTTGATTGAGCTCGGCAGGGCCGGGCAGCGTGCCGTCTTGCACCCACGCCATCTGCGCCAACGTAGCGGCAAAACCGATGCTGACCGCGACCGCGAACAGGCGCCTGACGAGATCGGCGCGCGCGTCGGCGCGCGCCTGTCGAAGGTCTTCGGAACGAGCATTCATGGGCATGCCTCCCCGTGACAATCCCGCGACCATAAATCCGCGGCGGGTGATGATGGCTGTCGCTGCGCTCCCCGCAGGGGGCGTCGGCGGCTCGCCGCGCCCGCGAGAAACAACGGCGCAGGGCGCAACAGCGAAGCGTCTTCGGCCGAAGTGATGGACCCCGCTCCCTGAAGCGATCCTTGCCGCACGGCGCGCGCGCCGGGATGCGCCGGGCGGCGTCACGCGCCGAAAACGAAGCGCGTTCCTACCGCCGAATGGATGACCTTGTCGCCCATCGCTTCGCGCGCGAGGTCGTAGAACCTGTCCCCGGTGCAGTGCGCCGGGATCAAGTAATCGGGATCGATCTCCTTGAAGGCGTCGATGGTCTGGCGGATGTAGTCGTCGCCCAGCGGCGGCACGATGTGGAAGCCGCCGATCACGGCGTGCACCTTCTCGACGCCGGATACCTCCTGCGCCTGCTTGACCGCGTTGATCACCCCGCGATGGCTGCACGAGGTCAGCACGACGAGACCCTTGCCCTTGACCATGTAGGTCGTCGCGATCTCGTGGTCGAAGTCATCCGGAATGTAGCTGCCGATGTTCTTCGCCGCCGGCATCTTTTCCGGGAAGCAGCCGAAGCCGTCAAAGATGCCGACGATCTCCGTGGTCGGCAACAGCGGCTGCTCGAACGAGGTCTGGGCGATCCGGCCGGTGGTGAAGGCATGGTCGGCGACCACCGCCGGCCCTTCCGCCATCATTAGCGATAGCTCCGCCTCCATGATCGCTCTGCGGTCGAGCGCGCCGAAGTTGCCGCTGCGATTGCGCCGCAGGCAGAAGCAGTCCTCGCCGCCGACGAACAGCGGCAGCTTGCGCTTGAGCACGCCCTTGTTGGCGGCGAGAAAGCCGACCATTCCGCCGAAATGATCGTAATGACCGTGGCTGAGCACGAGCGCATCGAAGGTCGCGGGCTCAATCTCGAGAATAGACAAGTTGTTGAGCAGCACGTCCGCGGTGTAACCGAAATCGACGAGGACGTTGCGGACCTCGTCGCCCCGGTGCGATTGCGCGTGCATGGACAATCCCCACTCGCCGTTGAGCGCCGCCCGCGGCGGCGCGTCCGGCGTGACGTTGCCGCCGCTCCGCCGCTCGATGGTGATGCTGTCGCGCTGCTCCGAGGGAATGAATTGGATCACCACGTTGTCGGTGACCATCCGGATCGCAACGCGGTCGACCTCCGGAGCCGAGGCGCCGAGCGGCCGGGCTTGCGCCGTCCGCGCATTGGCGATCATCGTTGCGATAATCGCCGACACGAAACCCGCGCCGCCGCCGCAGAGCGGCCCGAACGTCGACAGTAGCGACGATCCCGGAAGGCAATTGCAGGCACCGAAAAGCATCTTTCCCCCCTCGCCGGCTCCGGATGGTTCACCCCTGATGCGAAACCGCGTCGACAAGCGCCGCCCGCGATGCACGCTACGCGTCGAGTTCCCTGAAATAGCGGTAGATGCCCCACTGGCTGAACGGAATGCGACGGTCCGAGGCAACGTAAGCTGCAACGCGCGGACGCTCGGCGACGCGGTCATGCAGCGCGACGATGCGCGGCACCTTGCGCTCGAACCGTTTCATGCGTTTGGGAAAGGCGTAGCGCAGTCCCTCGACCAGTTGGAACAGCGAGAGGTCGGGGTAAGTGAGTCTACGGCCGAGTAGGTAGGGGCCGCTGCTTTTTTCCAGCACGCGCTCGAAATAGCGCAGGAATTTCGGCAGTCGATAGCGCCAGAAATATTTGGTGGCGAGCTTGGCGGCGGGACGTTGCTGCTCGTAATAGAGGTAGCCGGTAACAGGGTGATGGGTGTCGTGGATCAGCACCACGAGGTCGGTGATAGTGAGCTGCAATTGATGCAGCCACAGCCGGGAAGCCTCATCGCGAGGTGCGAGCCCGAGGCGGGGACCAAGATAAAACAGGATGTTGGCGGTCTGGGCGATGACTAGCTTGCCGGCCTTGAGGAACGGCGGGGCAAAGGGCGGCCGCGCGATGCGCTTGCCGTCGATGAACTTCATCATCGCCGGCACGCCGCGCTTGCCGCCGCGGCGCGCCACGTCGACGTAGTCCGCGCCCGCCTCTTCCAGCGCGAGCCGCACGAACTCGCCGCGGCCCTGGATCGTCGGCCAGTAGTAGAGCTCGTAGCGCATCACAATCCGTCACCTTGAGACGTGTCCCGTCGTCCGGACCGTGCGACGAGGTTGGCGCGATTTGAGGCACACGGTCAAGCGAGTGCGCTGCAGTCGGCGACCGAACTCCACGAGACATCGGTCGAGACGCGGCGAACGGCGCCGGTATAGACTGCCACACCGGCAAGAATGGAGGAACCCGATGCCCATCGCCCGTGTGCGCGGAGCTAACCTCAACTACGAAGTCCTCGGCACCGGCGGCCCGTGGGTCGCCCTCTCGCCCGGCGGCCGGCGCGCGCTCGACAACGTGAAGCCTTTGGCGCAACGCCTCGCCGATGCCGGTTACCGGGTCCTGATCCACGACCGGCGCAATTGCGGCGTATCCGACATCATCATCGGCGGCGACAGTTCGGAGTACGAGGTCTGGGCCGATGATCTTTACGATTTGCTTTCCCAGCTCAAGGCGCTGCCCGCCGTAATCGGCGGCGGCTCGTCCGGCTGCCGGCTGTCGGTATTGTTCGCGCTGAAATACCCCCACGCCGTGCGCGCGCTGCTGTTGTGGCGGGTCACCGGCGGGTCGTTCGCCGCGGCGCGGCTGACCGAGAACTACTACGGCAAATACATCCGCGCGGCGCAGGAGGGCGGAATGGCGGCGGTGTGTGCGCTCGATCACTTCAAGGAGCGCATCGACGCGCGGCCGGACAACCGCGCGGTGCTCATGGCGATGGAACCGAAGGTCTTCATTGCCGCCATGGAGCGCTGGCGCGAGCAGTTCGCGAAGGGCGCCGAATTGCCGATCATCGGCGCCAGCGAGCGCGATCTCAATTCCATCAAGGTCCCGACCTGCATCATCCCAGGCAACGACAAGACCCACAACCACGCCGTCGCCGCGGCCGCGCATCGCATGATCCGCGACAGCGAGCTCTACGATCTCTTCCCCGGCGATCTCGACGTCGATCTCGTCCCGACCGAGGACTGGGCTCCCAAGGAAGGCGAGATGGCGCGTGTCTTCGTCGACTTCCTCGCCCGCAGGCAAGCCAAGGCGGCCTGACCGGTAACGACGCGGGGTGCCAAGGCGCGGCAACCGCTTTGCGTCCCGCGGCCGGCCGGCGAGGAAAGCATGCATGAAGCGCAGCGCGGAACGGATTCTCACCACCCATACCGGCAGCCTGCCGCGGCCACCCAAGGTGGTGGAGCTCATGCTCGCGGAACAAGGCAATCCCGGCGCCCGGGCGGCGGAGCTCGCAGACGCAGTGCGCGCCGCCGTCGCCGAGGTGGTGCGCAGAGCAGATCGACTGCGGGCTCGACGTCATCAACGACGGCGAGCAGGGCCGCACCGACTACACCACGCACGTCAAGGACCGCCTCACCGGCTTCGACGGTCCGAGCTCGCCGCCGCTCGGCACCGGCGAGCCCGATTTCCCCGAGCTATCGGCGATGCTCGCCTACTTCGCCTCGCCGTTCCAGCATCGGCCAGCGTGCTCGGGCCCGGTCGCATGGAGGGATTTCGCCGCAGTCGAGGCGGACATCGCGCGCGCGAAAGCAGCGATGGCCGGCACCCCGGCGGTCGAATGGTTCATGACCTCGCCGTCACCGGGACAGATCGCGCGCTACCTCAAGAACCAGCATTATCCCTCGGACGAGACCTATCTCTACGCCCTCGCCGACGTGATGGCGCGCGAATACCGCGCCGTCGTCGACGCCGGCTTCGTGCTGCAGCTCGACTGCCCGGACCTCGCCCTGAGCCGCCATATGGTCTTCGCCCATTTGAGCCTCGAAGAGTTCCGCAAGGTGATCACCACCCACGTCGAGGCGCTCAACCACGCGGTGCGGGACATCCCGCCCGAGCGCATGCGGATACACATCTGCTGGGCCTCGACGCAGGGGCCGCACCACAAGGACGTGCCGCTCAAAGACATCGTCGACATCGTGCTGCGGGGGCGACCGCAGGCACTGTCGTTCCCCGGCGCCAATCCTCGTCACGGGCATGAGTGGAAAGTCTGGAAAGAGGTGAAGCTCCCGGATGGCAAGATCATCATCCCGGGCGTGATCGATTCCACCTCGAATTTCGTCGAGCACCCGGAACTGGTGGCGGACCGCATCCTGCAATATGCGAACGTGGTCGGGCGCGAGAATGTCATCGCCGGCGTCGATTGCGGCTTCGGCACCTTCGCCGGCCGGCTGCAGGTCGATTCCAAAATCGTATGGATGAAGCTCGCCTCGCTGGTCGAAGGCGCGCAATTGGCATCGCGAGAGCTGTGGTGACAGGCCCCGGATCGCGCTCTCCGCGAGAACTATACCTGGAGCGCATTCGACGGAACGCGCGAAAGCTCTAACCCGCCGACGAATCGTCGCAGGAAGCGCTCGAATTCCTGCGCTGCATGTGCGAGGGAAGCTTCAGCAGAGACCGGCGCAAGCTACCGCTCCAGGCTTGACGGCGCCGGCCTTCACTCGCCAAGCTGACGCGCAGCAATGCCTCACCATCGAGCGCCAAAGAGCATTTTTTCCGGGAGGAACCATGTCGCACAAACCGCTCTTGTCCGTCATCGCGGCAACACTGCTGGGCGCGGCGCTGCCGGCATTGGCCCAACAGGCGCAGCCGGACTTTCCCGACGGGCCGGGCAAGCCGATCTTCGTCGCGGTGTGCGGCGGTTGCCACGACATCAACCGCGCACGCGCGGGCTACACGCCCGAAGGCTGGCGCACGGTCATGCGCATGATGCTCAACTTCGAGGTCCCCGTCCCCGAGGACCAGGTCGGTACCCTGACCGATTATCTGATCAAGAGCTTTCCGGAGCAGCCGCGGCCCGCGGCCGTCATCGTCGACGGGCCGGTGCAAGCTTCGATCAAGCTGTGGCACGTGCCCACACCCGGTTCGCGACCGCACGATCCGCTCGCCACCCGGGACGGCGCGATCTGGTACACCGGGCAACTGTCCGGCAAGCTCGGCCGCCTCGATCCTAAAACCGGCGAGGTCAAGGAATATCCGCTCAATACGCCGCGCACCGGTCCGCACGGTCTCGCCGAGGACAAGGGCGGCAATATCTGGTTCACCGGCAACCACATGAGCCTGGTCGGCAAGCTCGACCCCAGGACCAACGAGCTCACCGAGTACAGGATGCCGGATCCCAAGGCCAAGGACCCGCACACGATCGCCATCGATCCCGGCGGGACGGTGTGGTTCACCGTCCAGAACGGCAACATGGTCGGCCGGATCAACCCTAAGAACGGCGAGGTCAAGCTCGTCACCTCGCCGACACCGAATTCGCGGCCCTACGGGTTGGTCATCAACTCGAAGGACGTTCCGGTGTTCGTCGAATTCGGCACCAACAAGATCGCGACCATCGATCCGAGCACCCTGGCGATCAAGGAATATCCGTTGCCGAACGCGGCGTCGCGGCCGCGCCGCCTCGCGCTCACGCCCGACGACGTGGTCTGGTACACGGACTTCTCGCGCGGCTATCTCGGCCGGCTCGACCTTGCGACCGGCAAGCATAAGGAATGGCAGTCGCCGAGCGGGCCCAAGTCGCAGCCTTACGGGATCGTGTTTGCCAAGGGCGCGCTCTGGTACAACGAATCCGGGGCCAAGCCGAATACCATCGTGCGCTTCGATCCCAAGACCGAGAAATTCCAGAGCTGGGCGATCCCGGGCGGCGGCGACATCGTGCGCAACATGGATGTCACCCGTGACGGCAATCCCGTGACCGCCAACAGCCTGGTCAATCAGGTCGGCCTGATCGAGGTGAAGTAAAGTAGAAGGAGTTGCCTGCGCTGCTCCCTTCGCGTCGGGGAGAGCGGGCAGAGTGAAATCGCGCCGCTCTTCGCGCCCATTGGCGCGCCGCTGCGCAAGCGTATTCCGGAGACCACCGACAATGGTCAAGATCTGCGACTGTTTTCCTGAGCTGAAAGACATCACCGACGCGCGCGAGCGCCGCTACCGCGCGCAGCCGGACAGGCCAGCGCCGGAAGGGCCGCAGAGTTTCGTCGAGGTCAAGGTGACTTCGATCGGCCAGCTCAACGAACTCGTTGACTGCAAGAAGAGCGGCTACAAATTCGTCATCAGTGAGCCAGTGCACGTGGGCGGGCAGAATTGTGCTCCGACGCCGCTCGAATTTCTGCTCTCCGGCGCGGTCGGCTGCTACGCCGCGGTGTTCGCCTTCTACGCCGCGAAGCTGGGGGTGACTTACGACAGCTTCGAAGCTGTCGCACGGACGGATTTCGACGTGCGCGGCCACATGATGGCGGAGGCACCCTCCTCAGCCTTCAGGCAGGTGACGATCAGCGTCCGGGTGGCGAGCGACGCGCCCGCGGACAAGCTCAGGGAGGTCGAGCGCCTGGCGCTGCAAGGGTGCCCCGGCATCAGCACGTTGCGCGAACCGGTGCCGGTGAGGACCCAGCTCGAGGTGACGCGCCCAACCGCGGAGGAGGCGGCGTGAGCCGCCGGCAGCATCCGCCGAGATGTCCAAAACTGCCTGCAAGCCGATTGTGCGCAAGAACGGTGCAGGCCAGCAGGCTGCGCGCAAAACGCCGCGCCGGCATTGCCGCGTCGGTCGCTCGCCGACCGGACTCGGGCTGTTCGCGACCGCGCGGATCGAGAAGGGGGCGTTCATCGTCGAATACAAGGGACGCCGCATCACCAATGCCGAGGCGGAGCGGCTCGAGGCGCGCGGCGCCCGCTACATGTACGAGCTCGACAGCCGCTGGACTATCGACGGGTCGAGCCGTCGCAACATCGCGCGCTATGCCAACCATGCGTGCCGCCCGAATGCGGAATCCGACGTGGTCGAGGGCCGAGTGATCCTGCGCGCGATCGAAACGATAGCGCCGGGCGACGAGATTACCTACGACTATGGACGGGAATACTTCGACATCTTTCTTGGACCCGGCGGATGCAAATGCGCGAAATGCGTGGCGAGGCGGCGCAAGAAGCGAGGGGCGCGGCGCGCCGAGAGCGCGTGAGGTTAGCGTGGGGAGCGTGGCTGCGGCCCGTTGGCGACGGTGAACGCGGCGGCGACAGGCTGTGCGCGGCCGGGCGCCGTTGCGCCAGCCGATCGGGCGCGGATGCAGGGTCCGCTGGCCCTGCAGATCCGCAGCGTCACGCCCAGTGCCGTCACTCGTGCGGCATTTTGGTCTTTGCCAAGATCGAGCAATTGGCGGATCGTGCCTAGCCGCAAAGAGCGGCCAGGCGGGAGGGCGACCGTCGCAAGAATTTGCAGAGGTTGATCGCCTTCGTCATCGAAGCGATTTGTGCGGCATTCATGGGCCTCGACCACGGGCCGGCCGAATGGACATCGGCTCTGCCCGCCAACGAGCGAAAGATTCGGAGGAAGAAAGCCATGCTCAAGCGTGCACTCGCGGCATTCGCCATCACCTTCGCACTCGGGGCGGGAAGCTCGCCCGCCTGGTCGCAAGCCAAGGACATCCGCTGGGGTACGCCCCCGGTCGGGACTACAGGCCACAAGGCACTCGTCGTCCTGTCGAGCATCCTGAACAAGGAGATGCCGAATTACCGCATCTCGGTGCTGCCTACGGCCGGCGCCATAACCACCATCAAGGGCTACGCCACCGGCGAGTATGATGGCATGTACGGTTCGGACCTCGGGTTCCACGAACTCGCAACCGATACCAACCGCTTCAAGGGCTTCAAGGCGCGCATCCAGCACCAGCCGATGCAGTCGTTCTGGTCGAACACGATCGAGGTGAGCCTTGCGGTGCACGCGCGCAACAAGGACAAGATCAGGAAATGGGCCGATCTCAGCGGCAAGCGCGTGTTCACCGGGCCGTTGCCCTTCGACGTGCGCGCCCAACTCGAGCGCGCGCTCGCCGCGCTCAACATCAAGTTCACCTATGTGCAGATCGATTTGGCGGCCGCGGGGTCGCAACTGGAATCCGGCGCCATCGACGCCATGAACATCTACACTGGCGGTGAAAAGGCGCCGCCTCCGTGGCTGGCGGAAGCCTCGCTCGCCGCCGACTGGGCCGCGCTCAATCCGAGCCCAGAGGAGATCGCCGAGCTCAAGCGGCAGAACTTCTCCGCCGTCGAGGTGAGCCCAGCCGTTTTCAAGCGCGACGTGCACGTCGACAAGGTAATCGAGCTGCCGTTCTATTACGGCTTCCACGTCGGTCTCGAAGTGATGCCCGCCGACGATGTCTACAAAATGCTGAAGATCGTCGAGGCGCACGCCGCGGAACTCGCCAAGACCGACCCGACCTTCTCGCAGCTCGCCGAGGACATGCCGGGCTTCCAGAAGCGCGGGGTGGAATCGTCGGCCGATCTCGTGCCCATCCATCCCGGTCTCGCCAAGTACATGCGCGAGAAGGGCGTGTGGGACACGAAGTGGGATTCCAAAGTCGCCACGATGTAAGCCCGAGCCCGATAATTCGAAGGCCGGGCGGGCGCCATCAGGCGCCCGATCGGCGATCTCAATTCGAACGCCGAGGCGGTCATGACCGACAACTCCGGGTCTCGGTCGCGAGTCGTCCTGGACTGCATCTATTATGCGGTCGCGATTTTCTTCTTTCTCTATCTGTTTACGTATTTCTGGACGAGCGAAGGCGGTCCGACCCTGCTGGCGATGACGCTCGTTCCGGTCACCTATGTGCTGTTCATCCTGAGTTCGCTGCGCGCGAACGATCTGTATCCCCGGCTGGCGCCGATCGCCAATTACGCCATCGCGGCGGTTTACATCGGCTGTGCGCTCGCCGTCTCCGTGTACATGAACATGGAATATTACGAACTCGGCACATCGCGTGCCGGAGCCTGGGATCCGTCCGATCTCTTCATGGGCGGTCTGATGGCACTGCTGGTTCTGGAATACTCGCGCAAGCGTCACATGCCGCTGTTTGTCCTGAACATCGTACTCATCTTTTATGCCGTCTACGGCTGGCTCGTGCCTGGCATGTTCCATCACGCGGGATTGAGCTGGAACCGCGTCGTGACCGCCATGAGCGTCGAGAATACGACCGGCGTTTTCTCCAATCTGCCGCAGATCGCGCTCACGACCATCGGATCGTTTCTGCTGGTGCTCAGCGTGCTCACCGGATATGGCTGCATCGATTCCCTGCTGCGCGCGACCAAGCGGGTTGCCTTCCGCTCGCCGCACGCGCTGCCGCAGTCGGCCGTCGTCGGCTCGATGTGCGTCGGGACGGTGAGCGGTAGCGGCGCGGCCAACGCAATCACCATCGGCTCGGCCACCATTCCGGCCATGATCGGCGCCGGCATGCCGCGGGCCACCGCGGCCGCCATCGAGTTGGCCTCCTCGCTCGGCGGCCAGTTGATGCCGCCGGTCATGGGCGTGTCGGCCTTCCTCATGGCCGAGTTCCTCGGGCGCAGCTACTTCGACGTCGTCGCGCGCGGCTACGTGCCGGCCCTGATCTATTACGCCACTGTCGCGGTGTCGGTGTATCTCCTGGCGGTGCGCCATCGCACGCGGCTCGTCACCGCCTCGTTCGAAGCCCTGACTTGGCGGGACTGGATCAATCTCGCCGCCTTCCTCGCCGTGATCACCGGGCTGGTCGCGCTGATGGCGACCTGGCATCTCCCTCCCATGTCCGCGGCGCTCTACGTCTTCGTCGCGGTCGGCGGCGCCCTGTTCATCGTCAATCTTGCGGCGTTACTCCTGTCCGGCCGGTGGTCGTTGCGAGCGTTCATCGAGCCGATCCGCAAATTCCTCGATACCTACACCGAGATGACGGCCGATCTGACGCTACTGCTCGCGACGCTGTCGATCATGACCGGCGCGCTTGTAATCACGGGCATTCCGACCAAGCTCGGCTCGCTGCTCATCGAAGCGGCGGGGTTCAACCTCGCCGCAATGGTCGTTCTCGCCTTCGTGTTCGGCGCCTTGCTCGGCACCGGGCTGCCTCCCGCGCCGACCTATATCCTGGTCGCCATCGTGATCGCGCCGCCGATGATTCGTGTCGGCGTCAACCCGTGGGTCGTGCATTTCTTTGCGTTCTTCCTCGGGGTCTGGGGCGAGCTCACGCCGCCGACGTCGATCGTGGCCGCGGTGACCGCGAAGATCGCCAATGCGTCGTTCTACGAGACGCTCGGGCGGGCGCTGCAGATTTGCGTCTCGCTGTTCACACTGATGGCGGGCGTATTCATCCGGCCGGAACTCGTGGTCGAGCCCGGATTGAGCCAGCTGACGGCGGCGCTGTTGATCCTGGTGGCGACCATCGGGATCACGTTCAGCCTACAGGCCCGCTTCGCCGACCGGGCGGCGATCGACTGGTCGGTTCGGCTTCTGCTCGCGGCCTTTGCGCTGCTCGCGCTGCTGCATCCGAACGAGGAGGTGGCGGCTCTCGCCTGCGTGCCGGTCGGGCTGATCGTCGCCTATTGGTTGCTGCGCCGCCGAGCCGTCGCGCATCTTACAGGCGCTGCGCCGGCCGCGCAGGTCGTGTCCGCCGGCAAACCGGGTCGCAACGTCGGAGCGGCGTGAACGGCGCGCTAGAGCGGGATGACTTCTCTTCGAGTCGCCATCCCGCTCTAAGTTTTGTTTTGCGCGTGATCTTTTCCGAAAACCGGTTCCCACTTTTCGGGATCACGCGCTACCGCGCCGGCACCTCGATCGGCGGCACGCAATTGCGCCGGCCCTGTGCCAGGCAATCGTCGAGCCGCCGCTGGTCCGACATGGCATTGGCGAGCCAAATCCCCGCGCCCACCACGACACCGAGCAGGACCAGCAACACGGCGATGCCGATCCGACGGTCGCGGTCGGTCTCCACGTATTGGTCCGGTTTCGGCAGCTCTGGCTCGTCCATGACCCGATCGTCGGCCGCGAATGTGCGCGGCGGAGCCGGCACTCACCCCGCCATGGTCTCCTTCACCACCGTCACCAGTTGCTTGAGCGTGAACGGTTTGGCCAGGAAGTTGAACTGCTTGTGGTCGGGCAGGCTCTTGTCGAACGCATCCTCGGCGTAGCCGGACACGAAGATGATCTTGATGTCGGGCTTTCGCTTCTTGAGTTCCTTCATCAGCGTCGGACCATCCATTTCCGGCATCACCACGTCGGAGACGACGAGATCGACTTCGCCCCCCTGTTTCTCCAGCTCCGCGAGCGCCTGCACGCCGTTGCCGGCCTCGATCACGGTATAACCGCGCGACTGCAGCCCGCGCGCATTGAGCGCGCGCAGCCCCTCCTCATCTTCGACCAGGAGAATCGTGCCCTGGCCCGTGAGGTCGACCGCGGCGCTGCGCATCATTTCGTCGGCGGCGGCGATGGCACCGGCGAGCGCGGGCGCGGTGGTTTCGGGTAGTCGCGGCGCCTGCAAGTCGTCGGCCGCCGCGATGTAGCGCGGCAGGAAGATGCGGAAGACGGTGCCCTTGCCGAGCTCCGACTCGACGAAAATGAAGCCGCCGGTCTGCTTGACGATGCCGTAGACGGTCGAGAGGCCGAGCCCGGTGCCCTTGCCGACGTCCTTGGTGGTGTAGAAGGGGTCGAAGATCTTGTCGATGACGTCGGGCGCGATGCCACTGCCGGTGTCCTCGACCTCGACCAGCACGTATTCCCCGAACGGCATTCCCTTGTGCTGGTGGTGCCCGCTGTCGTCGACGCCGACATTGGACGTGCGCAGCGTGAGCTTGCCGCCGAGCGGCATGGCGTCACGAGCGTTCACTGCAAGATTGATAATGACCTGCTCAAACTGCCCGACATCGGCCTTGACCGGCCAAAGGTCGCGCACTTGCGGGACCTCGAGCGTCACGTTCTCGCCGATCAGCCGGCGGAGCAGGACGGTGAGATCCGAGAGCGCCTCGCCGAGATCGATCACCTGCGGCCGCATCGTCTGTTTGCGCGAGAACGCGAGCAGCTGTCGCACCAGGCTCGCCGCCCGGTTGGCGTTCTGCTTGATCTGCATGATGTCTTGGAAGGACGGATCGGTCGGCTTGTGCGCGTTCAACAGAAAGTCGGTAGCCATCATGATCGCGCTCAGCAGATTGTTGAAGTCGTGCGCGATGTTGCCGGCAAGACGCCCGATGGTCTCCATCTTCTGCTGTTGATTGACTTGGTTCTCCAGCGTGCGCTGCTGCGTGGTCTCGAGCGCATAGACGATTGCCGCCTCCTGGTCGCGCTCGGCCTCGTCCTCGATGGCGGTGACGAAGAAGCTGGCATAGCGCTCGCCCGCGCCGGCGAGCGCGGCATCGACCGGAGCGATTTCGCCCTGCCCTTGCCCCGCCCTGCGGATGGCGGCTTCAAGTGCGCCGCGATCGCGCTCGGCGACGACGGCAAGAATCGAACGGTCGTTGGACGCCTCACCCTCAAACACGGGATGGAACAGGCGCGCAAATCTAGGATTCGAGTCCGCAATCCGGCCATGCTTGTCGACGGTCGCGATCGCCATCGGCGTGTTCTGGAAAAAGCGCATGAAGCGCACCTCGGCAGCGCGTTGCGGATCGATACCGCCGTCGCGCGAGCGATTGAGCACGAGCGTGCGCGAGGCGCCGGGCGCGCCGTCGGCGCCGAAGGCGACCTTGTGGAACAGCCGCGCCGGAACGGTGCGGCCGCTGCGGGTCTTCAGGTCGATGTCGAGAATCTCGGTCTTGACGTCGCCCGGCACCGCCGCGAGCGTGGTGAGCAGCGCCGCGCCCTCGCCCGCCACGATGTCATCGAGCCGCAGGCCGCCGGAGCCGACCTGCGCGAGATCATGGTCGAGCCAATTGGCGAGCGTGGCATTGATATAGACGATGTTGCCGTTGGCATCGGCCGAAAAGAAGCCTGCCGGCGCGTGGTCGAGGTAATCGATGGCGTGCTGCAGCTCCTGGAAGACGTTCTCGTGCCGCTCGAGCTCGCGGGTCACGTCGGCGAGCGACCAGACCGTCATGCGGGATTCGCGCTTGCCTTCGCCGAGCGGGCGTACGCGGATGCGCAGCCACCGTCCCGCCTCGCCCTTGTGCGCAGCGATGCGCACCTCCTCCTGCCCGCGGCGGCCCTCGCGCGCGGCTTTGAGCAGGCGATAGACGGCTTCCGAAACGCCGGAATCGCCGACGAACACGCGCTCGACCTGGCGCACGTCGTCGGGACCCGACGCATCGGTGAGGCCGAGATAAGCGGCATTGGCATAGACGACCCGGCCGCTTGGGTCCGTCACCAGGATGCCCTCGTCGGCACGATCGATCACGGCCGTGAGCAGCGGGCTCGCGGCTGCTCGGCCTGATACCCGCAGAAGGCCGGCCGCGAAGGCGAACAACAGGAACACGCCGACCATGGCCAGCAGAGAAAGCAGCGCGAGGATGTAGGGCTCGGCCTTGGCCCGACCGATGAGCACAAACCCTCCCGCAGCGCCGGCCAGCACCAGCGCGAGGACCAGCACAAGACCAACGCTACCGCCGCTGCGGCCGCCGCGCGTGCGGTCAATCGGCGCGCGGGCCTTGTCGTCGGGCAACTGCGGCTGCGTCATGATCGGCGTGGAATCGGCTTTGTTCGCCTCGCCTCACTGCCCCAGCCGACGAGTCCACGCAAGGGGCACGCGCGCGCCCCGCCGGCATCGCAGCGAGGTGCCCTAATGCCGCCTCGGCGGTCGAACTCGCGTTGGCGAGGGGCCCCCGGTTCGGCCATGCGGACTCGGCACGCGCGCACGTCGCCCCGCCGGCGGGGAATGGTTAATAGCCGTCCTGCGGGCGGTTGACAGCAGCCCGCCATTAAACCGCCGTTTACCAAGACGAAGCTTTGACGCCGCAACGAAGGCGTCTCGGGGCCTATCTTTCTTAATTCTTTGTTAGTATTCACAGCAACGCATTGCCACCGGCGTTGATCCTTCGGGCGATCCCGATCGAAACGCCGCACCCCTGGGGCGCAGGGAGGAGCGATCTTGGATACCCTATTCGGCGAAGGACAGAACGGTCTCAAAATCCTGCTCTTTTTGATCGTGGTGCTGGCCGTGCTGGCGCTGGCCTTTTGGCTGCTGCGGCGGTTCGGCGGCGGCCGGCTCGGAAACGCCGCGACGCGCGGACGCCAGCCGCGGCTCGCCGTGATCGACAAGGCGGAGGTCGACAGCCGGCGCAGCCTTCTGCTCATTCGCCGCGACAACGTGGAGCATCTGCTCATCATCGGTGGGCCGACCGACGTGGTGGTCGAGCAGAACATCGTGCGTGCGGCCGCAGCAACGCTCGCTCCGGCACGCCCGCCGGCGGCAACCGATACGCTGCCGCGCGCGGTGCCGCTGGGAGAAGACACCATGTGGCCGCTGCAGCCCGAGCCGACGCCGAGAGCCGAGCCGACGCCGCGCCTCGAACCCTCGGTGCGGCCGGAGCCCATGCTGCGCCCGCAGCGTCCGACGGCGGTCGAAGAACAATGGCCGGGAGAAGCCGAGCCGCCTGCGCCCGCGGTTCCGTCAGCCGCGGGGCCGGCTCCTTCGGCTCGCGAGCGCCGGCCACGCGCCTCCGACCCGTTGGCCGGACTGGCGGAAGAATTGTCGCGCACGCCGCTGCCGACTGAAGCCGCAGCCAGTGTCGAGCAGCGCCTACCTCCTCGTCGCGCCCAGCGCGCGCAACCGGCACCGGCAGAGCCGCCAGTTGTTCCGACCGCTGCCGACGCCGCTGTCGGTCCGCCCGCCGACCAGAACCTCTCCGAGATGGCACAGCGGCTGGAGGCGGCGCTGCGACGCCCGGCCAGAACTGCCGAGAAGGCCGAGGACGTCCGCAGCAAGGAGCCCGCGCCGAAAGCGCCGGGCGAGCCTCCTGCCGCCGAGACCGAGGCATTGACGCCCTCCCCGCCCTCGCCTCGGCTGGACGCGCCGCTGCGCCGTCCGTTCAAGGCCGAGGATTCCCGCGCCAGAGAGTCGACAGCGAAATCGGCGGGCGAGCCTGACGCGGCCGAGGCGGAGGAATCCACGCCGCCCGCGCCGCCACCCCCGCATGCAGCGATGCCAGCCGACGCCGTTCGACCCACCCGCGGCGATGCGCGGACTGCTCGTCCCGACGCCAAGCCCAAATCGCTCTACGACAGCCTCGAACAGGAGATGGCGAGTCTGTTGAACCGTCCGACCACCAAACCGTAACGACATAGCGTCGCCTCGGCGGCGGATGGTGGGTTCGACGGTCTCGATCTTGGCAGCCAGGATGGCGTCCGTTCCGGGCTCCTGTCAGCCCGCCCTCGCTCCGCAAAAGACGCGCGAGTACGCCACTGCTATTTCTGCAATGTGACGCCGGCGATCTTCACCGCCTCACCCCAGAGCACGATCTCCTTCGCGATGAAACTGGAAAACTCCGCCGGGCTCGGGTCGGTCGCGGGCTCGACGCCGGCCTTTCGCATGTGTTCCACGAATTGCGGATCCTTGAGAGCGCGGGCGAACTCCGCAGCCAGGCGATCGATGATCTCCTTCGACGTCTCGGCTGGCGCCATCATCCCGGTCCAGGAGACCATGTGGAACCCAGGGAACCCCTGCTCGGCAAGGCTCGGCACCTCCGGCGCCTCCCGCGAGCGCGTGCCGCTCGACACCGCCAGCATGCGGATCAATCCGGCGCGCGCCTGTGGCAGCGCCTCGGAGATCGGCACAAACATGGTCGGGATGTGGCCCGCGATCAGGTCGGTGAGCGCGGGCGCGGTGCCGCGATAGCTCACGTTGCTCATTTCCAGGCCGGCGCGCTTGAGAAAGAGCGACATCAGGAGATTGCTCGCACTGCCGGGCCCGCCGCCGCCGGCATAGGAGAGCTTTTCTTTTTGCGATTTCACATAGGCGACGAATTCCGCGACCGTGCGCGCGGGAATTTTCGGATTCACGATCAGAACCTGCGGGGCTACCCCGAACAGGCTGACCGGCGCGAGGTCCTTCACCGGGTCGTAGCCGACCTTCGAGATCGCGGGGAAGATGGCGATGACCGAGGTACCCGCCCACAGCAGCATGGTGCCGTCCGCCGGCGCGCGGGCGACCGCCTCGGTCGCGATGGTGCCGTTGCCGCCAACGCGATTCTCGACCACGAACTGCTGGCCGAACGCTTCGCTCAGGCGCGCCGCGGCCAGCCGCCCCATCACATCGATGTTGCCCCCCGCCGCGAACGGCACCAGCACCTTCACCGGCCGCTGCGGCCAGGCCGGCGTCTGCGTCTGCGCGGCGCCACTGATGAAAAACCCGGCGAGTAGGGCAACCACGACCCCAAAGGCGTTGCGCACGGCAATGATGGGCGAGTTCGTCATGGCATCACCTGTGAAGTATCGAGACGGCGGGCGCTGCGTAGCGCGTGGAACGCCGTCAACTCGCTCAATCGTCGCAATCGATGGCTGGGATTTTGCGTCGCGTCCGTTCGGGACGCATCGGGTCATTCGTCGCGATAGATGCGCTCGCGCCGCTCATGTCGCTCCTGGGCCTCGACCGAGAGCGTGGCGATAGGACGCGCCTCGAGCCGCTTGAGCGCGATTGGCTCCCCGGTCTCCTCGCAATAGCCGTAGGTGCCGTCCTCGAGGCGGGCGAGAGCAGCGTCGATCTTGGCGATCAGCTTGCGCTGGCGGTCCCGCGCGCGCAGCTCGATCGCCCGGTCGGTCTCCGAGGACGCGCGGTCGGCGAGATCGGGGTGGTTCTCGTTCTCGGCCTGGAGGTGAGCCAGGGTCTCCTTGGCCTCTTTGAGGATCTCCTCCTTCCAGGTCATGAGCTTCTGGCGGAAATATTCGCGCTGGCGCTCATTCATGAAGGGCTCTTTGTCGGAAGGTCGATAGGCCTTGTTCTTATCCAGTACCGCGACGCCGTTCTTGTGCGAAGACGAAGACATTGCAACCCCGTGCGAAAGCCGAGCGAACCCCCTGCTCGCGGGGCGAGCTTATATCGGGCCGCGCGGTGACGGACAATAACGGAATTGTGGCCGGCGGCGGTTTTCGGTGCGGTGCAAAAAAAGCGCCCGGATATTTCCTTCGGGTCGTCGCGCAGGGACCGGGCCGCGCTCCAGGCGCTCACTGCGGGTGTTCCACCTCCTTAATCGATTCCGCGCTGGCAGCGGATGCGGGAGCCTGCGCGGGGAAGTTGATGCGCAGGTCCGAGATCTCCTCGATCCGGGCCACGGCCGCGCCGGTCTCCAGCGCAAGCACGTGGCCGCCGCGGCGCTTGTCGGCACTGAGGAAATGGAAGTGCCAGCCGGCCACGTTGACGGAGCTTGCAGCGGCAGGAAACCGGAAACCGATCAGAGTACCGTTCACGTCATCGAGGGTGTGGACAACCTGCTGCGTCCTGACCACCTCGGCCAAGGGGCGATAGGGCGGCGTCTGTTTGGGCACGCTGCGGATCCGGATGGACTGGAAACGGCCGTCCACCCGCGCCGCCAGGACGCGCGACGCTCGGCCTCGGAGCGCATCGAGCGCCTCCTGCAGCTGCACCAGCGATCGCCCCGCCGGGACCCGGATCGATGCTTGCGGGCGGAAGGCAACAACCACCGCAAACGGCGTCAGCGCCGACTTGGAGACCAAATGGGCGCGCCCATCAGTGGTAGCGCGGTAGACGCGGCCATCGAGCACCATCATCTCGCCGTCCACCCCGTTGAAGGTGCCTAACCCAAACCCGCCATGCTGGAGCATCTGGCCGATGGTGGTGTTGCCGTCGTAGCCGCCGGCCAGCAGGCTGGAGATGGTGGAAATCTGGTAGGCTTCCGCGGCGCGCGCGGGTAATGCAGCGGCGGCGGCGAAGGCGAGCGCAAGCCCGCGCCAGACCATGAGGCGAACCATCGTGGTATCCTCGTGACGGGATTGCGCGACTTGGCCCGAAACGCATTTGCGCGTCAATCGCCGGATTGCTCCCCTACCCGGTCGCGTCGATGGCGATTGTCGGGCTCGGACCGTGGACGGGCGGCGACAGCAGCCGCCGCCAGCCTTGTGCCGGAAGATTTCCCTTGATGGTTGCCGCGGTCAGGCCGGAGCGTCGGGAGCGAATTTCAAGGCAACTCCGTTGATGCAGTAGCGCAATCCCGTGGGCGGCGGTCCGTCCTCGAATACATGGCCCAAATGCCCGCCGCAGCGCCGGCAATGCACCTCGGTGCGCGGCAGCAGCAAGACGCGGTCGGTGGCGGTGCCGATCGCGTTCGGCAGCGGAGCATAGAAACTCGGCCAACCGGTCTTGCTGTCGTATTTCGTCGCCGACGAGAATAGCGCGAGGTCGCAGCCGACGCAGACAAAGGTGCCCTTGCGCTGCTCATGATTGAGCGGGCTCGAGCCCGGGACTTCGGTATGGTGCAAGCGCAGGACCTCGTACTGCGCCTTGGTCAGGATACGCCGCCATTCGCTGTCGCTCTTTTCGACCTCGAACGAACCGGCGGCAGCCTCGACATCGGAGCCCTGGAACCAGCGCAGACCCGTGACTAAGGCTACCGCACCCGCACCCGCCAGCAACAGACGGCGATCGACCATGACGGCTAGTGTCCCGATTCCGAAGTTCGCAAGCCCTCGTGGCATCCTCTGATGCGAACTTCGGAATCAGAGGGACACTAGAAACTATGATTCTAGTGCGGTTTTGGATTTGAAGTTCCTAAGCGAACTTGCGGCTACAATGATAGGAACTTCAAATCCACCGCACTAGTCCTTCTTGCCCCACAGCTCCTCGAGCCGCGCATCGCGTCCGCAATTGAAGCGGTAGAATTTGTAACGAATGGGGTTCTTCAGATAGTAGTCCTGATGGTAGTCCTCGGCCTTGTAGAACGGTCCGGCAGCGACGATCTGCGTCTGGATCGGCTCGCGGAAGCGCTTGGCAACCGCCGCCTTCGAGGCTTCCGCCAACCGGCGCTGCTCGTCGCCGTGGTAGAAGATTGCGGTGCGGTATTGGTCGCCGCGGTCGCAGAACTGGCGGTCGTTCACCAGCGGATCGACGTTGTGCCAAAACACGTCGAGCAGCTTCTCATAGCTCACCTTGGCGGGGTCGTAGGCGATCTCGACCGCCTCGGCGTGGCCGGTCCGGCCGTGCGAGACCTCTTCATAGCTGGGATCGGCCTTGCGGCCGCCGGTATAGCCCGAGGTCGTGCTGATCACGCCCTCGACCTTGTCGAAATCGGCCTCCACGCACCAGAAGCAACCGCCGGCGAAAGTCGCGGTGGCGGTCTTTTGCGCGCCTCCCTGCCCGGCCGCACTCGCGACGAGGCCAAGCGAAAGCGATAGAGCGAGTGCAAATCGTTGGCTCAGGGGACGCCGCATGCGGTTCTCTCCAAGCATGGCGCGAACACGTCGCACCGCGATCATACGGCGTTCCAGTCACCAGTGGCTACAATTCGGCTCACGTTCATGCGATGGCGGCGTGAGCCGTCCGTTCAGTTGAAGCGCGGCGTCTTGCTCAAGTAGGATTTGCGCATCTCCGCGCGGTATTTCTCCATTTCGGCGCGGTTGAGCGCGAGATCCGGCTTGGCGTCGGGCGGCAGCAGGGAGAAATACGGCGTCCTCTTCGATTCGACCTCGAATTCAGCACGCGCCTTTTGCAGCAGTTGCGGCGACGTCAACAGGTCGATGATCGACCCCGCCAAGACCTTGGCCCCTGCCACCTGGCCTTTGTGCGATATCGAGCTCACGGGCGTCACCGCCGCCTTCCATTCGTGATAGGCGATGCCGGGCACCGAGGAGGGAAAGTTCAGAAGCCCGGCCGGAACGACCCACGAGACGTCGCCGTTGTCGTTCGACGAGGTCGCCTGCCGGCGCTCGCCCAGCGCTTCGGGGGTTGTGCGCAGCCCGACGACGGGGCGGTCCGCCGCCTTCTGAAAGTCCTTGGCGAACTGCTGCTCCTGCTCGGTCCAGTTCGGACTCCCGACGATCTCAATATTGTTCTGGATCGCCTCCGCGATCGTTTTGCTGACGAGCTGTGGCCAGGCCGAGGCAGCGTATTTGACGTCCCAGGTGGTGCCGGTCATGAGCGCGGCGCCTTCGGCGATCTTGAGGAGCTTTTCATAGGTCTGCTTGGCGGCGGGCATGCTGGCGTCGCGCACGAACCACCAGATCTGTCCAGTATCGGGGATGATGTTGGGCTGGATGCCGCCGGCGGTGATGGTGCGATGCGCGCGATAGCTCGGGCGCAAATGCTCGCGCAGCTTGTCGAAACCAAGGTCCATCAGCTCGACGGCGTCGACGGCGTCCTTGCCATCCCAGGGATTGACCGCGCCATGGGCGGTCTTGCCGTGGAAGGTGAAGACCGAGCTGATCGCCGCGTAGTTCTGCACGCCGTAGCCGGTCGCGAGCGAGTCGCGGATATGGAGGTAGATGATCGCATCGACGTCCTGGAAATAGCCGGCGCGAACGAGGTAGGGCCGGCTCGCCAACTGCTCCTCGGCAGGCCCGAACGAGATCGCGACCGTTCCCGCAATGTTGTGGCGCTGCATCACTCGGCTCACCGCGAAAGCGGCGAGCGACGCGACGCCGCCATGGGTATTGTGTCCTTCCATGTGGCCGGGGCCGTCCTTGACCAGGGGCTTGCGCTCATAGGTGCCGGGCGTCTGCGAACCGCCGGGCAAGGCGTCGACTTCGGTGACGATGGCGATCTTGGGCCGGCCGCTGCCATACTCGGCCCAGAGATTGGTCGGCATCTCGGCGCCGCCCAATTCCACCTTGAAGCCGGCCGCCGTCAGCGTGTCCTTGAGGAGCTTGGTGCTTTCGAATTCTTGCATTCCGAGCTCGCCGAAATAGAACAGCGAATCGCTGATGTCGGTCATCTGCTGCGCGTTGCGGTCGACCACCTCGAATGCGAGTTGTTTTCGTTCGTCGGCGGTCGCGGCGCCAGCCAAAGCGAGCACCAAACCAAACCACACCATGCCAATCCCCGAACGCGCCGTCGTCTGCATCGCTTCCTCTCCATCCGAGCGCCGCGGCGTAGCGCCGGCGCTTGCCGAACAAAGACGGTACGCCGCAGGCAGGCGACCGACAAGTTTGTCCCTCGGCTCTCGCGCGCAAAACTTTTGTGCTGGCAGCGAGGAAGAGAGCGTCTAGACTTGGCGACCGCGATGCGTTTTGAAGGAACCAGCGCTTACGTTGCGACCGACGACCTCAAGGTCGCGGTCAATGCTGCGATCACGCTCGAGCGCCCGCTGCTGGTCAAAGGCGAGCCCGGCACCGGCAAGACCGTGCTCGCGCTCGAAATCGCCAAGAGCCTCGCTGCCCCGCTGATCGAGTGGCACATCAAATCGACCACCAAGGCGCTGCAGGGACTGTATGAATACGATGCCGTGTCGCGGCTGCGCGACAGCCAGCTCGGAGACGCGCGCGTCCACGACATCCGCAACTACATCAAGCGCGGCAAGCTGTGGGACGCCTTCGTCGCCGACGCCCGGCCGGTGCTGCTGATCGACGAGATCGACAAGGCCGACATCGAGTTTCCCAACGATCTGCTGCAGGAACTCGACCGCATGGAGTTCTTCGTCTACGAGACCGGCGAGACCATCAAGGCGCGCCGGCGGCCAATCGTGGTGATCACCTCGAACAACGAGAAGGAGCTGCCCGACGCATTCCTGCGCCGCTGCTTCTTCCACTACATCCGCTTTCCCGACGCCGACACCATGCGTGCCATCATCGAGGTGCATTTCCCCGGCATCAAGCAGCGCCTGGTAGCGGAGGCGCTAAGGTTGTTCTACGACATCCGCGACGTGCCCGGGATGAAGAAGAAGCCTTCGACCTCGGAGCTCCTGGATTGGCTCAAACTCCTGATGGTGGAAGATATCGGCCCGGAGATCTTGCGCGAACGCGACCCGAAGAAGCTCATTCCCCCGCTGCACGGCGCGCTCATCAAGAACGAACAGGACGTGCACCTGTTCGAACGGCTCGCGTTCATGACGCGGCGCGAAAGCCGGACATAGTCCCCGCGATCACTGGGTCTGGTGACGAACTCGGCCCGACCGGCGGATCACAGCCGCGCCGTCACGGGCGCCGCTGGCGTCTGGTGCCGCTCGCCGGCCGCGGGCGGTCGTCCTCGACCACGGAGACATCGGGACCATCGCCCCGGGCGAACCCCGCCTGGGTCGGCGCCTCGACCATGTCATCGCCCGGCTGGTCCAAGGTCGGCGAGGCGACCGCCGCGGCCGCGACCGGGTCGGCGGGCAGTTCGGCCAAGGCCGGTTCTTCGGGCAACTCCTCCAGGGGCACTACCGCCCCGAGTTGCGCTTCGACGTGTGCCGGTTCTTCCCCTGCGCGCAGCGCCGCCCGTTCTGCCAGGCGCCGATACTCCTCCTCGCGCTGACGGGCCTGGCGCGCCTCGAAGCGCTCGCGGGCGTCGAACCACCAGTAGTAGACTTGCATCGCCGCCCGGCCGAGCCGGCCGCCCGCCCAAACCAGTTCGAAGGGAGCGAACAATCGCCAGGTGTCGTCGCCCTCGACGATGGCTTGCGCCAGAATGTTGCCCGCCATG
The DNA here is from genome assembly GCA_963712565.1 of uncultured Alphaproteobacteria bacterium. Lineage (GTDB taxonomy): Bacteria > Pseudomonadota > Alphaproteobacteria > Rhizobiales > Xanthobacteraceae > VAZQ01. The sequence continues at coordinate 76,583 of CAVQIP010000023.1, forward strand.
GCCGTGGTGTTGAGCCCGTGACCGCCGAAAGCGCTCGCGAGCCAGAGGCCGGGCGAAAGCTCGCCGATCTGCGGCATGCGGTGCAACGCATTGCCGAGTACCCCTGACCAGGCATGCTCGACCTCGATCTCCCCGAGCTGCGGATACACCGCTGCCACGTCGGCCCGCAGTCGCCCAACGAATCTGTCTGGATCGGCTTCCCAGGTGGTGGAGTGTCCCGACCACAGCAGCCGGTCGTTGCCGACGATGCGGTAGTGGTTGTTGGCCAGATCCGTATCGGTCACGGCGCCGCGATAGGCGATCGCGTCGGCGAGCCGCGGGCCGAGCGGCGCGGTGGTGATCGCGTAGCTCCAGATCGGCACCAGCGTGCCGGCGAGCCGAGGCATCAGCGAGCCGATGTGGACGTTGCCCGCCAGCACGATATGGCCGGCGCGCACGCGCGCGGACGGCGTGGTGATCCGCTTGCGCACGCCGTCGACGTCGATCGACAACGCCGGGGTGTCCTCGAAGATGCGCGCTCCCGCCGCTTCCGCCGCTTCCGCAAGCCCGAGCGCATAGTTGAGCGGATGGATATGGAAGGCGCGCGGCAGGTGCAAGGCGTGGAAGTAGTGATTGCTCTTGAGGACGTCGCGCACGCGCTCGGTCGGCCAGCCCTCGACATCCGCGCCGAGTTCCTCCCGGAAGAGCTGAAGATCGGCCAGGACATCGTCGCCGTTGTCGATCTTGGAGACCTTGAGCCAGCCGGCAATCGGCGCGACCCCGGGCATTCGCGCCTCCGCGATCGTCGTGCCCACGTATCTGAGGCCCATCTCGGAGAGCGCCCAGAGCGCCTTGGCGTGCTCCAAGCCGACCCGGCTGACGACCCGCTCCATCGACTCGGCAAACCCGGGCAGCACAAAGCCGTCGTTGCGACCTGACGCGTTCCAGGCGATGCGTCGGCTCTCCAGCACCGCGACCGACCACCCGCGGCGCGCGATTTCGCGCGCGGTCGTGATCCCGGCCAGGCCGCCGCCGATGACGCAGACGTCGACATCGAGATCGAACGTGAGCGGCCCGCGCGCGGACGCCGGCACCATGGTCGCCGTGTACCAGGTCGGCGCGTAAGACGCTCGCTCGGACGGATGCATTGATATCCCTTGCAGACCTGACATTTTTGGCCAGCACCCCCCGGTCTACCCACCCGCGCCAACCCGCTAGGAAGCCTGTATAGCCGCTTTTGTGCTGTGTGGCGCTATTCCCCTCGCCAGCTCTTAGCGAACGCCGTCACCGCGGCCTCGCGCGTCGGCTCGTATGCGTCGGCGTGCGGTCCTCGTGCTGCCACGGCGGTCCCACCGGGGCGGCGGCCGGCACGGGCGGTTAACCAAGCTTGGCTCGGTCGCTTGGCATCCGCCGCCGCGTCGCCCTAGCCTCCCGCCATGAAGCCCGACCGCGAAGACAACGAATGCCGGACGACAGAGCCGCCTAGTTTCGCGCGAGTGCGAGCGGAGCTGCTGGCGGTTGTCATGACCAATCACCCGGAATTCACTCTGGAAGAAGCCGAGAAAATGTTGCAAGAGGCCCGGCTTCTAAGCAGGCGGGGGAAGGCCAGGCGCGTTTCCCGGCCCGCCCGTCATCTCGACACCTAGAAGATTATTCGCGCGCTGTGCTGCGCTCCGGCTATTCCCGCCGCTAACTCGTGGCGAACGCCGCCATCGCGGCCTTGCGCGCGCAGTCGCGCCTCTCAACCCTTTTCGACCGCTTCGATCAGTGGACAGAGTCCCCTTAACGCGACGCGGGCGATGGCTTGTAGCTGTCGAATAGCGCCCGGCAAGCCCCCCATGCTAACCTGAGATGAATAGCCGTTGATAAGCCTCTGCCTGTCGCCCGGAGTGGCTTGGTGAACTCCGCCAGCGACGTTCGCCGCAAACTTGATCACGTCGGCAACAGATTGCGGCTGCCCATGAAGGTAAACGATGGTGTGACCGAGAAAGTCGCCTAGACTCACTTCCTTGTGTGGTGAGCCCCGTGGTCTAACCGTCGGATCAACACCATCTTCGAGGCTCAGTATTCGAGTGTAGACATCAGGTTGCTGTCGAAACTGCCCCACGACAAACTTGAGCTTTAGACGGCGCTCCCGATTCACATGATGGAGCGGAGAGGTTGGATCTATGAGCAGTTGCCGCAGATGCGCGGAAAGGTCGAGAAGTTCAATTTCGTTGTTCGACATCAGCGCAGTTTCAATTTGCTTGCAACGTGCCAGAAAAAGCGAAACGGCATCCATTATCACTCCCTCCGCCAACTCTTAGCGAACGCCGCCATCGCGGCCGCGCGCGTCGCCTCGTAGCCGTGGGTCGGCGTGTGAGCCCCATGGTGCACAGAGGCTAGTGTCCACATCCAGGGCTTCCCTTCCGGTGCCCCTGCGGCCTTCATTAGTCGGCCGACGACCACGCCATCCGCGAGCACTTGGTAGTCGTCATCTCGCGAAGCCATCACGCGTTTGAGGACTAAAGGCATCACCCGGCACCGCCTCACTGTGGGCGAGCCTGGGACCCAATCGCGGCTGCGGCAAAAACCGACGCAAAAGGTCCGTAGCCAAGAACCCACGCTAGACCACCGCAAAAGGCCGCCACCAGACAAATCAAAAATAGGTCCCGCCCCCATGGGTCCATCATATCGCCCCCCCAATCCTCCTCCGCCTCACGCTTCACGCCGGTGCGTCCGGATTCTTCATCTTGAGCCAGTCGGGCGAGCGCCCGGGAGCAGAAGTGCTCGTATTTCCTGCATTGACGTGTGCTAAAACTGCGATAATATGAACACAGCAACACGGGAGATTTGCTGTTGCCCAAGACCAAGACCGCCCCCCGCGACCGCATCGCCGAGCTTGAGAACGAACTCAAGCAGCGCGACGCACGCATCCGTGAACTCGACACGCTCGTCAGCGAGATGCGCGAGCAAGTCGAGGACTGCAATGCACACATCATCAAGTCCTGGATCGAGGGGTTCGAGATGACGCTCAACACCAACAATGAGTCGGAGTGGAACCGGTCCTTCATCGAGAGCGACGAGTGGTTCGAAAAATATCAAGAAGTGCTGCTGCGCAAGTGGGACCGGTCCTTCATTGAGGCCGACGAGTGGTTCGAAAAATATCAAGTGCTGCTGCGCAACTGGAACCGGTTCGTGCCCGAGTGGAACGCGCTGGTGCGCCCACGCAATGTCGGGCGACCGCTCGCCGCGAGCGAGGCCCAGGTCGCCGAGGTGCTGAAACTGCACAAGGCTGGTGGCTCGCTGCGCGGCATCGCCGATGACACCTCTCTCGGCCTCGCCACCGTGCGCACCATCGTCGGCCAGAAGAACGGCACCGACCGCACCACAGTGAAGCACCTTGAGCTTGTGAAAGCGGCCAAGGGCCGAAGTAGGCCGCCGCCGACCTCCTAGGCCCTCGTCCTCGAATCGCGTCCGCAAACGCCGCCGGGCGGCGCGGTCGTGGGCGATGAACTAGATAGGCCAGCCGTACGGAATCTTCAAATTTCAGGGTCTCATGGGAGGTTGGTTCCGCGATGCAATTTCGTTGGGGATTGCGGATACGGTTTACGGCAGTCGTGGCAACGGTGATTTAGCTTCTCGATCATGCCAGCTAAGCCGAAATTTCCAGTCGCCGCCCTGCTCTCCCCAGACTTCATGCTGCTCTTGTTTTTCGGCACGCTGCATCTTACCGGCATCATCGCGACCCTGTTGGTCGGCTATTGGACTGCCAAGACCGCCGCCCATGCGCTTGGCCTTTGAGCCGCTGATTTCGGAGAGTGTCGCGCCGGTGGAAAATCGGTGGAAGCGTGAAATCGGAAAGAGCGTTTGTCTTTGACAAGCAGCCCATAGGATGCGAGCACCGCTACGCTGGTTCCCCGGAAATTTCTTTTGCAGAAAAGGAAAAGGAACCAAGTTCATGTCTACCAAGCGTACTGCCCTCAATCGTATCCCAGCGTACCACTGGTATCTCGGCTCTGCGTTCTGGCGCGAGCGCAGTGAGTTCATCCTACGGCGCGCCGGTTATATCTGCGAGAAATGCCGCCTTCGGCGGGCGACCGAGGTGCATCACCTCACCTATATCCGCGTGTTTCAGGAGCTACCGAGCGACTGGGCCGCGCTATGCCGCCAGTGCCATGCCGAAATCCATTGGCGTCAACCCGCTAACGACAACCAGATACAGTTTTCGTTCGAGTTCCCGCCGGAGGAGGAGGAGTGACGCCTCCTAATAGTCGTCAAGGCCGGGAATAATTAGCAACCGGGCACCGCGTTCCGTAGCAGGTGCTCGGCGCTGTGGGCGCGTTCTCTGCGCCGGACATAATTGCACTCGTCATCGCCGTTTGAAATTTCGAATCCATCTGTTCCAACGTAATCGCATCCCATTGGCCAACGCGCCGAAGCTCCTTCTGGCTCAGCGCTTGGCCCGGTCCCGTGTAAGCCAAATTAGGATCCTTAAATTGTCGAGAGCTTCGCCCCATCCTTCACGATGACCTCACCTCATAGTGCCCGTCGGTTAGCAGGTCGAATAGAGGTACAAATGTACGTCTACGAGGGGGCTCCTTCACGGCGCATCCGAGTTCGGCCAGGATGTGACCAAGAAGCAGGCCGTTTCGGCATTTTCAGGAGCGGATTGCCCTACGGGCTGTTCGTGGCGGAGACTGAGTGCGGACCGCCTGGCGGTTGACACGGAGGAGCCCAGCCGCCTTGTGTCTTGTCAGGGCGTCCAAGAATGCGAGGTGCCCGCATGCACATCAAAGATATTGCAGTTGTAGTCGCGCTCTCCGTTTGCGTAGCGGCTTGCGAGGGCCCGAAGGGCGATCCCGGCCCGGTCGGATCGGCAGGCGAAAAAGGCGAAGCTGGCCCGGTAGGTCCAGCGGGACCGCCGGGCCCGGCAGGGCCACCTGGACCGGCCGGTCCCCAAGGCGCGGAAGGTCCTCCTGGTGCTGCGGACACCATTCGGGTGACGCGTGCCAATTGCGAGGGGGCAGCCTGCAGAGCCGAATGTAATCAAAACGAGGTGCTTGTGATCGCATACTGCGGTCCGCGCAGAAGTCCTGTGACCCTCGTCAACGAAAGAACAGTCAGCTGCCCAAGAGGCGCGACTACTAGCCCTCTCGTCATGATTTGCGCGAAGGCACCATAGAAGACTTTCCGCACCGGGCGTCCACCTACCAACTGAAATAGCAAAGGCCATTCACGGTTCCGGGCGACGGATTCATGAGCTTGACCAGCAAATCGGGTTGTGGACGATGTCGCCCGTCATTCGCGTTTTCATCGCTCCCGAATACGGGGTCGCGCTCGGTGACGGTCTTCTGCAACGCGCCCGCGCAAATCGCGGCGCGCACCGTGTAGTCTTGAGCGCGCAGTGGCCCGGGCCAGCCTGACGCCATCGCGCTCACCCGCGCCGAATCGACAGGTTTCCGCTCCCGAACCAGTCAATTCAATGAAACCTTGGTGTTAACGCGAGCTCTGATGAGATCTGTCAGACCGCGCTCGCTCGCCTGGTGCTCGCTCTCGCACAGTCGGCCGCAAAATAGCTCATACCTCAACAAAACCCGATGCGTGTTGACGACGTCCGTCTCGCAGTATTCGGCGATCTCCTTGATCTTACCGTCGTAGAAATAACGTTCTACCTCGCTACCATCGATCCCCTTCGGCTTCCCCGGCAAACCCATGACCCTGCTGATCTCGTGAAAAGTCGCCTTGCCTGCGGACTGAACGACGAGAGGACATCACACAGATCGATGGCATCGTCATCGCCACGACTCAGGAAATTTAAGGTCTTGAACCAAGGACCTTAAGAGGGTCTCACACTACGGTCCAGCATCACGCCGGTGCACCTGGGTTGTCGCTCGCCGGGTAGAATGCTTCCCCGCGAAGCAGCACCGTCGCCGGCGCGATGATCGACTGAGCAGAGACTGCGCGTTTCAAACATTAAAGGAGACATCAGATGCGGACGACCATGTCGTTTGGGGTTGCTGCTTTGGTGACGCTCGCAGCAGTCGTAATCTGGTCGAGTGCGACGAGCCATTCCGGCAGTCGCGGCGACGCGTTTGCTGCATCCGGCAGTCCAGTCAACCCGTTCGAATTGATGAAGAGCTCGAAGGAGCTGCCGCATCAGCAATATGACGCGCATTAATCGACATCGCAGATGGGTTTGCCGGCTGAGCATCTCGCTCTAGGAGGAACGCACCATGGCCAAGAGCGCAACCGCAGTCGCCACGCATGAGGAGAACGCAGTAAAGCTCCCGCAAGCTACGGACGACAGCTACAACGTTTCGACGGGATTTCTGGTAGGCGATGAAGACTCTGGATTAATAATTAGCGTAGCAGACCTCTTCGCAAATGATCATGGCGGGGCCGCCAAGTCGTTCTACGGGCTCGGCGCTGCACACCTGCTGAGCATAACTACCGATCAGGGTGGGACGGTGACGTTTCAAAATGGCGCCCTTGTTTACACGCCGCCGTCGAGCTTTGACTCCCTCGTTGGCAGCAACGACCCCCAGAGTTCTGTTGAGGGCATCGGGTGGGCGACAGACAGCTTCACCTACACGATGCAGTTGGGCAATGGGGCGTTGAGCACGGCGACTGTCACACTCCGCATCAATGGTGTGGACGATCTCGCTGTCATTTCTGGCGACGATACCGGGTCGGTAAGGGAGGATTTCGACCTGACCGACAATGGTACGCTTTCCATTTCCGATCCCGATACAGGGCAGGTTGCGAGCTTCATTGCTCACGACAACAGCAACCCGCTCGCGGGAGAACACGGCACGCTGATCATCGATGCGGATGGGAACTGGATATACACGCTCAACAACATGGACCTTCAAGTTCAGGCACTGACAGCCAGCCAGCACTTGACTGATACAATTACCGTCCAGGCTACGGATGGCGCCGTGCACGACATCACCATCAATATCGCTGGCACGAACGAGTATTCTTACGTTGGGGGTTTTTTTACTCGGGCTCAAGCTGAAGCCAATGCGGATGCCGCCGGAGGTTACTTGGCTACAGTTACGTCCGCGGAAGAAAACCAATACTTATATAACCTCATGGCGAACAGCGGGCAGAACACCGGTGGATGGCTCGGCGGAAGCGATACCGCGAGCGAAGGGACCTGGGTCTGGGGCGGAGGAGCGGAAGCAGGGACGGTGTTCTGGAATGGGTTGGCAGATGGAAGCGCGCCCGCCGGTCAATATGAAAACTGGGAGGTCGGCGAGCCGAATGAGTTTTGGCGGAATTTGAACCCGCCGGTGGCTTTAGACGAGGATTATCTCCACATGTGGGGTTACGCCCCCGTGTGGAACGATATCTATGCGACGGCGCAGTTCGGGTATTTCGTGGAGATTGGCGTTTGACGCTAACTCGCGGCGCTTCATTCGATCACCTCGTCGGCGTGGGCGAGTAGGGGGTGGCTTGGAGGGTTGCTGCACTAGCAGATCGGTCAGCTTTCAACAGGTTATTGCCGCGCTCTTGCGAGGCGCTTCTCCGCCCCAAAGAAAGGACGCAAGGGACCGCCCATCATCGCTTCCCGGTAGCTGCGTATGTCTTCTTCGTCCATCGCCATTTTGTTTGGCTGTCCAGCCTCCGCTTTCACCGTGACCTTCGGCCCCAACAACACCGTCGTGCCGAGGCCGGCATAAATGTAGCGGTCGCCGAAAGCCTCTTTCAGAATGGCGAAGGCAGGCTCGCCGGTGCAGTGTACCGGTGCGATATAGCGTACACTCCAATTGTCACGCAGAGAGGCCGCTATGCTGCTGATCTGGTCGTTTGTCGCCGGCAATAAATGAGTGCCCCCCAAGATCAGATGGATCGGCTTGTTGATCGTATTCTTGGCCGCCTCCACAATCTTTTCGATTGTTGGATGACTGCACCCGACAATGAGAATGATCCCGTCAGGCGTATCAATGGCTAACGAGATTTCCTTCACTTCCAGGTCGGCACCCCAAATTCCATTCAGCAAGATCAAATGGAATCCGGGCATAATCTCCGTCGTCTTGGACACCCAGGTGAAATTACCTTCAGGCCACGGACTGCCGAAACGGAGCGTCTCGGGCGGTTTCCCGTCGAAATATCGCATTTCCGAAGGAAGGGACTCGTTGCGCTTGTAGAAGGTCCCGGGCAGAGCCGCACCAAAAACACCAAAGTTTTCTTGCGGCGCATAGATCTTCACGCCGGGGTTGACCTTCAACAGGTGATTTAGGCCGCTCGTGTGGTCGCCGTGTCGATGGGAGACTACTGCAAAGTCCAACTTCGTAAGATCAATGCCCTTGGCCTGCACGTTGTGTGCGAAGATTTCCGCATTGTTACCGGTGTCGAACAAGATTCGTTTGTCGCCATACTCGATAAGTGCAGCAAACCCCCAGTCCTTCTTCATCGTGGAGGTCTTGCCGAAGGCGTCGTAAAGAACCGTGATCTGCCTTGTGCTCGACTGCGCGTAGGCCGGAGCGGCGCCAATTGCTGCCGCTGAAACCATCATCGCAGCAATCTTAAAAAGGACGGGGTAAGTCATCGCATTGCTCCTTGACGTGAGTGCGTCACTGCGCACGCCAATGCGTGGCATGGCTGAAGTCAGCAGGAGGAAGGCTTGCTGAGAATATGATGCCCGCCGATGGCAACGTTCGCGGCCCGCTCCCGGCGCGACGATCTCGGCATGTGCCGCTTCAAGGGCCCGCTAGAAAAATGTAGCCGATCTCTCTCGCGTGAGCAACATGGCTTTGGAGTCCACGTCTCAAATGGGTCAAACTTGGCCGTGTTAAAACGTTTTCCTGTAAGAGGTGCGGAACTAGAGGAAGTGGCGACGCGAGCTATTGTTTCCCGACTTTGACTATGCCCTGATCGCGGCCATCAGCGGCTGAATGCCCATAATGTTCATCACGCGGGTGAGGTTGTAGGCAAGCACATGCAGCGCCATCTCGGTGGCAACCTTCGGAAGACGCTTCATTAGAAAGTGTGTCGCCCCCATCCTCATTTTTAGCGTGCCGAAGGGATGTTCGACCGTCTCAGCGACGCTGCCGCATGGCCTGCGGGTTCTTGTCGAGGCGCTTCTGTACGGCCTCCAATACATCCTCATGCTCCCAGCGCGCGATGCGCCGTTGCACGCCGGTGGTGCAGCGTTGCTTGAGCGCACAGTGGCGACATGCATTTGTCCAATAGCGTCGCAGCTTCTGCCCGTTCTCCTCGTTGGTATAGTAGTACTTCAGCTTTTCGCCAGCCGGACAGCGATACGCATCCTCGTCGCTAAGATAGACAACAGTCGCTGCTTGCCGAAGCGACCCTTTGCCGCGATTCCTGATGTCAGCGGTTTGGCGAAGCGTAATCGCGATTCCGGCGTTTACTCGCAAGCGAGGATTTCCCCGCCGCTGTAGTAACCGCGATCGGCAACGGCTTCGAGTTCATCGACGCCGGAGGACTTCGCTTCGCCTGGGAGGCGATGTTTGCGAGTTGCGCTCGATCTGAGCCATCGTTCGTCACCTCATGCGTGATGATCAGGTGATGTTCAGTATCGACTGCGACCTGCACATTGTAACCGACCACGCCGGAGCCGCGGCCGCTGGTCGCCATCGAGCGGCTGTCGGAATCAGTCAGCGAGACCTGCTGATCGGGTGATGCCAGCATCAGCTTCTCCATCGCCGCCAGACGCTGCATCTCGCTTTCCAGCTTGACCAGTTTCTCCTTCAGATGGGCCGTCTTCGCTGCTAGCTCTGTCGGACGGCTCCTGCAAGTCGGCCGTGTCGAGTTGCGCGAGATAACGCGCCACGCTCTTCTCCAACTGTGCACGGCGCCGTTCCACTTTCCCGCGCGTGAAGTTCTTGTCGCGGGTGTTGACGGCTTTGAACTTACTCCCATCGATCGCGATGCTCGCTGTGCGCGAGCAGGCCCATCTGGCGGCACAATTGCGATAAATTGCACGCAGACCTGCTTGATCGCCGGCCCACTATCCTTGCGGAAGTCGGCAATCGTCTTGTGATCGGGAATGAGCCGGCACGTCAAGCCACGGGATCACCTCAACGTTGCGCCCAGCTTCAGCGCTCAAGGCCGCCGACTCGACTGAACGCGATTGAGGTAGCCGTAAATGTAGAGCTTCAGCAGCCCAGAGGGATGATATGAAGGCCGCCCGGTCGCCTCGGGAGCGACCCCATCGAACCCCAGGCCCGAGAGGTCGAGTTTCTCAACAAAGGCGTCGATCGCCCGAACCGGATTGTCCTCATCGATCCAGTCCTCCAGGCACTCGGGAAACAGCGTCGTCTGCCCGCGATCGACCCCCTCAACGAAGCGCCTCATCTGATCCCTCCGCAAATCGCGGCGGAATCATACAGCGCGAATCAAATAATTCAGTGCGTTTTCACACAACCAGGGTCAAACTCTGCCGTCTCGAGATTTCTGCAGCACGGCTGCTTTACCCTTGAAACCGGACATTGGTTGGCGCGGCTGGGCACGGCAGAAAAGTGCTACATCCGGACTCATGCGGCGCAGCCTTATTCGATCGCCTGGTCGGCGCGGGTCAGCAGAGCGTGGAGGGATAGAGAGGTCGAGCGCCGGCGTCGCCGCTAACGGCGGCAAAAAGCACGTCGGTCATCCCGGTCCTAAACCAGTACAAGTGTATCGGGTGCAGTCCCGGTAAACACCCCGACACTGGAACGATGGCAACTGGTTCAGACGACGACAGTCGCGATAGCGTGCACGACAGGTGTTTATGCATTGCGGTTTAGCTGTCTGAGCGGCCGCGAAGGTACGAGAGGCAAGATCGGCGTCGCGCGCATTGAGTGTTCCAGTATTCAACGACAGAAGCACTGCGAAGAGGAGCCAGACCACAGCAAACGACTGCTTGCTGCATTTCATGGCTCAACTCCCTTTAGGTCAAAAAAGACGACGAGTTTGGAACGACGTCGCAGGTTGTCATCGAAGCATAGCCTTTCCGCGCGTGCCGCGGGCGGCCACGCGGCTGCCGCGCCGCCGAGCAGCGCAATGAACTCGCGCCGCTTCATTCGATCACCTCGTCGGCGCGGGCGAGCAGGGTCGGGGGCACGTCGAGGCCGAGCGCCTTGGCGGTTTGGAGATTGATCGCCAGCCGGTACTTGGTCGGCGTCTGCACCGGAAGGTCGGCCGGCTTCTCGCCCTTGAGGATGCGGTCGACGTATCCGGCCGCGCGCCGGTACTGGTCAACAACGTCGGGGCCATAGGAGGTCAGACCGCCGCTGGCGACTTGATAGGGGTAAGGATAGACCGCGGGTAACCGATTCCGGGCGGCAAGCGTAATAATCACTTGGCGGCGCGCGCCCGCTCCGGCACCGGTCACGATCAGGCCGCCGTTCGGCGTGCGCGCGAACCCAATGATTGCGTGCTCCATTTCAGAGACATCGCGCAGGTCGATCGGACTTACCTCCACGCCCAACGACGGTGCCACGGCTTGTATGGCTCCAAACTGAGCGATGCCGGCAGCAAAGTCGCGATTGAGTAAGACCGCCACTCACGTCACGTGGGGCGCGATCTCCTTGAGCAACTCCAGCCATTTTCCGCTCTGACCGAATTCGAGGGGCATAAAACCCGTGATGTTGCCCGCTGGCCGGGGCAGGCTCGCGACGAAGCCTTGGCCCACCGGATCGGCCACGTTTGCGAACACGATGGGCACGCTCCGCGTCACCTGCTGCAATGCCCTCATCTCTGGAGTGCCGTTCGCCAGAATGACGTCCGGCGTAAGCGCGAGCAATTCCGCCGCATATGTCCGATTGGGCTCGCATCGCCTGCGCTCCAGCGCGTGTCGATCCGCAGATTGCCGCCGACGGCCCAACCTAATTGCTGCAAGCCCTGGGCGAACGCCAGGAGCCGAGCCTGTCCTTCCGCATCGTCTGCGGTGAAGGGCATCAGCACCCCGACGCGCCGCATCCTCTCGCGCTGCTGCGCCTGCGCCGACAGCGGCCACGCCGCAGCCGCGCCGCCGAGCAGCGTGATGAACTCGCGGCGTCTCACTCGATCACCTCATCGGCGCGGGCAATGAGGGTCGGCGGCACGTCGAGGCCGAGCGTCTTTGCGGTCTTGAGGTTGATCACGAGTTCGTACTTGGTCGGTGCCTGCACCGGAAGGTCAGCCGGCTTCTCGCCTCTGAGGATGCGATCGACGTAACCAGCAGCTTGCCGGTGTGCATCAATCGGGTCTGGCCCATAACCGATCAAGCCATCGTCTGCGACGAAAGAACGGAACGGATAGGTTGCCGGCAATCGATGTCGGGCTGCGAGAGAGATGATCAGATTGCGATTATTATTAATCAAGGGGCTTGCCACCGCGATCAGCCCGCAATTCGATCCGCGTGCAAATTCAATAACGGTGCGCTCAATGTCTTTGCTATCTTGCCCACCGAGCGGGATCACCTCCACCCTAGACAACCGCGCAGCGGACTGAATCGCAGCGAGCTGGCCGATACTTGAAGTGACAGTTGGATCTCTGATAACCCCGACGCGCGTCACTTTGGGAGCAATTTCCTTAAGCAGTTCGAGCCATTTCGCTGCAATTTCGTAGTCGAAAACCATGAACCCGGTGATGTTGCCGCCAGGTTTCGCCAGACTGGCAACAATGCCGGCACTGACCGGATCGGCAACCTGCGTAAACACGACCGGTATTGTTCGGGTCGCCATTTGCATTGCACTTACAGCGGGAGTGCTGCTGACGAGGATAACTTCCGGAGACAATGCCACCAATTCCATCGCCGCTTTCCGTAAATCGCTGGACTGCCAGCGATACTCGGTTTGTAGATTGCGACCATCGGTCCAACCCAATCTCTGCAATTCCTTAACGAACGCCTCGATACGTTCCTTTTCCGGAACGTCCTTTGGAAACGGCTGAAGCACGCCGATGCGCCGCATCCGCTCGGGCTGCTGCGCGCGCGCCGCAAGTGGCCACGCCACCACCGCGCCGCCGAGGAGCGTGATGAACTGGCGCCGTCTCATGTCGGACCTCCCCCTCCAGAGTCGGTCTACCGCACGCTTAGCCTGCCATAGAGGGGCCGGCGAGTCTTACGGGCGGATCTGAATTGTTCTGAATCGGGGATTGCTACCACTTTTTATCGAGGAGGCCGAACTCAATCGGCGCTGGCCAGCTCGCTGTGATCGCCAGCAATACCAAAGCAGCTTGCCGCCATCCCGCCGCCGCGCCGCCGAGTATTTGCGAGGAACTGCAGCATCAGCGCGCCGGGCTCAAAAAGATTTTCCGGAGTTGCTGATGTTCATTGAGCCGGAACTCAGTCTCCGGCCCAGATCGGAACGGTTTGCTGAGGGTTTTCTGCGCGATCACCTGGGCTCGCTCGAATGCTGAGTCTGCAACGACGATGCCGATTGCACTGACACCGACGACCGCGATTCCGATAGCAACGACCATTCTGATGGTGAATTGCGTGATATAACTGCGCATGCTTAGCCCCCATCCGTTGTGTGAGCATGTGGTGCGCCTGTGAGAGTATAATCACCCAACTCTGAGCAACGAGCCTGTGACGTATTTCATAGCCTGCGCAAACTTTTTTGCTCACAACCTCGCACAACCGCAGCATTGCCAGTTGAGCCCAGCTTGGCTTCGAAGCTCATATTTTAAGCGGGCGCATCTCGCCGACCTCGTACAACCGCAGCTCTCCGGTTGAGCACTTCGGTTGTGAAGCCGTCAGCAGATTTTTCATTCCGGCCAAGGGGAAGCGTAATGTGGAGCGGCTACGCGATAATTCAGAGCAGAATCCTATCAGGTCGGAGCGTATCCTGAATTTCTGAAGTAGTTTCGACATTCGGTCGGCTTGAGCGTCGATCCGCAGCCCGGCTACGAAGGTCACCGTCTTCCAGTGTCTCCAGGGAGCGGAGTTTGGGAACGCCGAGATAGTCAGCTACCGTGTTCGCCTCGACCTTGATCGACTGCTTGTTGTGCAGCGTCAGCTCCTTCACCGCCTTGCGGATCAGGCTCGAGAGCTCGCGCCCGACATTGCCCACGCCTATGCCGCGGTGTTGAAGGCGCCGCCCAAGGCAGTGCCGGTCTATGAGCCGCGCTGGACCGTGTGGGGCGGAGCCTATGGCGGCAGCAACCGCACCAGCGGCGACCTTGCCGTGATCGGCAGCCATGACTTGTCTGCGCGCACCGTCGGCTTCGCTGGCGGTTTTGATTATCGCCTCACGCCCGACACCGCTCGGACGCGTTCACGTTTTCTTCCCGGCGGATCAAGGAACCAGTCCCAGCATGCTAGACTGCGGCGCGCGGGAAATCGATGCCGGTGCCATGCGCCTGATGCTGCTTCGACACGCCAAGTCGGAAAAGGCTGAACCCGGCCTGGAGGATCACGCACGCCGGCTCAACGCGCGCGGCCAAAACGATGCACCCGCGATCGGCGCGTACATGGCGCGCCATGCCCTCATCCCGGATCTGGTCGTGGTGTCGAGCGCCCAGCGCACGCGGGAGACGTGGGAACGCGTGGCTGCCGCGCTGGCCGCCCGGCCGCGGGTTGCCTACGAGGATCGCCTCTACAACGCTCGCGCGGACGCCATCCTCGCGCTGGTGCGGAACACCGTGCCGACCGTGGGCACGCTGCTCGTGATTGGGCACAATCCGGGCCTGCACGAGTTTGCACGGCTCCTGATCGCCTCGGGCGATGTCGAGGCCCGTGAGCGTCTCAATGAAGGATTGCCGACCTCCGGGCTCGCGGTGATTGATTTTGCCGCCAAAGCTTGGCGCAACCTGCATCCCCACGGCGGACGGCTCGAGCGCTTCGTCAGCCCGCGCTCGCTGGCAGCGGCCGATCGGGTCTGAGGGTTCAATGGCGTGCGCTGGGCCTGCTCCATTCGCACGAGGGACAGCGAGCGACGGGCGCAGATGGGCCCTGCCCATCGGCGCCCGCGTGGGACGAGGCCGGCTCGCCTGCGTCATCGCGGCCGGTCCAGCCGGCGGCTCGGCACTCACGGTCCGCCCGCAGGCGTGGCAATATAGTTCCAAATCGAGTCAGAGAGGGACGGTGCCATGTACAAGAAGATCCTGGTTCCGATCGACCTCGCGGATCCCGACCTGGCCAAGCCCGCGGTCGCGACCGCGATGATGATGGCGACTCCATCGGACGGTACGATTCGCTTCGTCAATGTGCTTCCGCTCACACCGGTGATGCTCGCCGAATACGTGCCGCCCGACTTCGAGGTACAGCAGCGCAAGGCGGCGGAAGACGCGCTCGCCATCGTCGTCAAGGAGACCGGCCTTCCCTCCACGCGGGTGTCGTCGACGGTGCGCCAGGGGGGCATCTATCAGGAAATCCTGGAGGAGGCGAACGGCATCCAGGCCGACCTCATCGTCATGAGCTCGCACCGGCCGCAACGGCACGCGGTGCGCACCTATTTCCTTGGCTCCAATGCCGGGCACGTGGTGCGCTACGCCAAATGCTCGGTGCTGGTGGTGAGGAATTGAAGGGCGGTCGTCTGCGCCAGCGCATGGTCTGCGCCGTGCGCCTTCGATGACGCTGGCCGTTAGCCCAATGGAGCGAGGCGCAATCCGGGAGTGGTGGGTTTTGCCGCCGGGCCGAGATTTCTCTAGACATGCGTAACACGAATCACCTATGAGAAGCGCATCATCCAGAATTGCGCAACGACGAGGCGGCCCGCGCGCGGCAGCGGCACGGGCGTGCCGCGCGCGACGTTGGATCAGGTCGCAAGCCCAACCGCCGACGTTCAAGGACAGCACAGTGCAACAATCACGCAGCGCAGGACCGAGCGGCACGGCCAACGCGTCGACCGCGGCGTCGCCGGCGGCGGCTTCCCGGCCTTTTTCTGTTATTTCCCTGTTATTCGCGCGCGTCCATCGCGCCACGCCGCGCCGATTGGGCCTTTCGCGCGCCGGCTCTCTGTATTTTCCCTGTTATTTACAGGGGCGGCGGTTTGGACTGCACCCTTTGCCTGAGACACGAAACTAAGACTGGTTGCGTATATTTGTCGGTGGATAGCATGCCGGCCGCGCCGGGTTCGGCGCGCCGGAGCGGAGGCTAATCGGGCACGAGCTCCTTGGGCACTGCCTCCGGGCGATAGCGGCCCGGCCGGTTGCGCTGGAAGTAGGTGCCGCTCTGCCACACGAACAGGCCGAAGAATCCGCCGACCAAGGCAGCGCCGGCATAGGCGCCGACTTGCAGGGCGCGCACGGTGAGTGCCGCGAGGCCCAGTCCGATCGCGGCGAAAACGGCGAGCCCCGGCCAGTAGAGCATCGCCGGCACGCCGGTTTCCAACGCAGCCACCGCGCCCGCGGCGGCGATGCGCCGGTGAAGTTCGCGGATGAATGCGCCGTAGGCCTGGTCTTGCGGCTGTTGCTCCACCAGCGACCGCCACGAGGTCGAGGCGATCGAAAGCCGCGGACCGTCGGGCCACCAGATCTCGGTGACGAAGCGCCGCGTCTGCATCGTCAAGGGCCGAAACGACAGCCGGACGCGTGTGATGCGCCGGTACGGGATCCGGCCGCGGCGCCAGCCGACCTGCCACTCGAGCGCATCGGGCCCCAGGCGAAGTTCCCAGGGTGCACCCATCAGCGACGGCTTGTAGACATAGACCGGGTCGTCGCCGGGATCAGATGGCGAAGGAGGTTCGTCCGAGGTGGTCTGGTTCGAGCCAGCGCTCACGGCGCGGGTCCTGCGTCCGGCGTCAATTTGTCGACGCTGCGCAACTGCGGGAATGCCCACATCCATATCAGCATGACCATGATAGTGCCGACGCCGCCGAGCAACGCCGATGGGACCGCACCGAGCCAGGCCGCCACCGTGCCGGCGCGAAATTCGCCGAGCGAGCCTGAGGAACCCGTGAACATCGAGTTGACCGCCATCACGCGGCCCAGCATGTCATAGGGCGTGCGCATCTGCACCAGCGACTGCCGGATGACCACGCTGATCGCGTCGGACGCACCGTAGATCACGAGCGCGAGGAACGACAGCACGACCGAGGTCGACAGCCCGAACAGGAGACTCGCGAAGCCGAACACGCCGACCGCCGCGAACATGATGCGTCCGGCGCTGTGGTCGATGGCGTGGCGCGCCAGCACGATCGACGTCACCAGCGCCCCGACCGCGGGTGCCGAGCGCAACAGGCCGAGGGCCCACGGTCCGGCCTGCAGGATGTCGCGGGCATAGATCGGCAGCAACGCGGTCACGCCGCCGAGCAGAACGGCGAACAAGTCGAGCGAGATCGCACCCAGCAGGATCGGCCGATGGCGGATGTAGCTGAAGCCCGCGAACAGCGTCTCCATGCTGAGCGGTTTGCGCTCCTCGACGCGCGGGGTGATATGAACAAGACTGATCAGCACGCTCGCCGCGATGAAGACCGCCGTGCAGGCGGCGTATACCCCTGTCGGGCTGAGCGTGTACAGCAGCCCGCCGATCGACGGCCCGCAGATGACTGCGGTCTGCTGCGCGGTGGCAGAGGCGGCGATTGCACGCGGCAGCACGACGACCGGCACGATGCCGGGAAGGAGCGCGTGGATGGTCGGCATCTCGAAGGCGCGCGCGGTGCCGGACAACAGCAGAATGGCCAGCATGGCGTCGCGGCTGAGCCAGCCCTGCGCAGTGCCGACCGCGAGCGCGAGCGCAGCGAGCGCCTTGCCGACCTGGCAGGTGGCGGCGACCATGCGCCGATCGAACCGGTCGGCGACCTGGCCGATGACCACCGACAAGGCCACCAACGGCACGAATTGAACGAGCCCGACCAGGCCGAGGTCGAACGGGTCGTTGGTGAGCTCGTAGATCTGCCAGCCGACGGCCACCCCCTGCATCATGTAGGCGCCGTTGGTGAAGGTGCGCGCGCACCAGAACAATGCGAACGATCGGTGGCGCGTCAGCCGTGTGGACGATGCGGCGGCAGGCTCGGGCATGGCGATCCGGGCTAGAGTACTTTCCAGTTAGCGTGATTCAGCCCCATGCGTCACCCGCGGGCTTGACCCGCGGGTCCATCTGTCGGGCAATAAGTCTCTTGCGAAGAGGATGGATTGCCGGGTCAAGCCCGGCAATGACGGTCTGCGGGCAGCGTCAAAACCGCAACGCTACAGCGGAACGGCGAGCAAGGTATCGACCAAGCGGCTGTCCAGAATCACCACCTTCTCGGCAAAACGAGGATCCCCGTCGTCGACGACGACTCGGTCATGGTAGCAACCGGTCGCAAACAGCATGGTCTCGCCGGTATGCATGATGCGCGCGACCATAAAGCACGTCCGCGCGCGGACCGTGCCACCCGCCGCGGGCTCGATCAGCGGAGCGCCGATCACGTGGCGGTAGCGCTGCGCTTCGTAGACGTTGGCATCGCGGAGCGCGCGCACGCGATCGCGCAACATCGCGCGCGAGGTCGCGTAGATCAGGCTGAGCGGTAGCCCGTGTTCCACATTCTCCGCGGTAGTGATGCGATAGCGGCCGCTCTCGGTGAAGAAATCCGGCCATGCTTCGAGCTTGTCGTCGTCGATCGCCTGGACATAGCGAGCGTTGAGGTCTTGAATCTTGAGCGTGAGCTCGATGTTCATGATTCAAAGCCGGCTCGCAGCTTGGTCAGCGCGACCGAAAAGCCGCAGTTCTTGCTGATCCCATATTTCCGCGCGTAATCCAACATCCTAGCGCCGCTCAGCCCGCATGCTGGGTTGCGCGCGGGAGCCGGCACGGGCCAGGAATGGGCACGTGGGCCGCGCCGACCCCAACTACGAACGGAGTCCTCAGATCCCCATCCGCTCACGATAGGCCTTCCAGAAGCCCCGGACCGCGGCCTCGGTGACGCGATTGTCGTCGGAGGCGACGCTTGCGCCGCCCATCTCCACGACCGAAAGCAGATCAGACGCGGTGCCGACCGCCCGCTGCACGAAGCCGGGCGCCGCGCCGTCCTCCATCGAAATGTAGCCGGCGGGGCCGATCAAGTTGGCCTGCCGCAGGCGACGCTCGGTCATGTCCTCGTCGTCCGTGGTGAATCCGAAGCAGGTCCAGACCAGCTCAGTCCGATCCACTCCCTGCGGCACCAGCCGGCGCACCGCCAAGCTGTTGCGGGTCTGCTGCAACACGAAGGTCGGGAACACCGACAGGATTTGCAACCCGATGCCGTCGCCGAACTCGTCGACCGCCTCCAGCAGGTCGGGCGCCTCGAGTCCGAACCCTTCCTGCGCCGCGCGCATGCCGGCCTGTTCGTATTCTCTGCCGCCGGTGTCGGCGGCGAGCGAGTAGCTGACATGATGGCCCCCGCAATCGCTCACCACGATGCCGCCCTTTTGCGACAGCCGGTTGAGGCGGAAGGTGGTGAAGAAGGTGTGCAACAGGCTGGCGTGATAGGTGTCCTTCACATTCTCCATGTAGAGCTTCCAATTGCTCGCCAGTGTCTGGCTGTAGCCGCCGAGCAATTTCACCGGCGCGCGCATCACCCGGCGGATGCGCCGCACGATCTCGGGCCCGAGATAGCGCTCGAGTGGCGGCGTGTCGGCCGCGAGCGTGCCGAAAACGAGGCCCGCGAGCGTCGCGAGGCGCAACTTGCGCGGCCCATGCTGCTCGGGGCGACATTGCGCCGGCATGCCGCCCTTGCCGCCCAGGCCCTTGCGAAACGCCACGGCGGTCAGGTTGCCGGCGAGATCATAGCTCCAGTTGTGGTAGACGCAGATCACATCGCGCGCCTCGCCGCTCTCGTCGAGCACTAGCAGCGATCCGCGATGGGCGCAGCGGTTCTCGAAGGCGTTGAGCTGGCCGTCCTGGTCGCGGGTCACCACGACCGGCATCGCGCCGAGGCTCGAGCGACGGTAGCGGTTGGGCCCGGGCAGCTCGGCTTCGAGGCAGAGGAAATTCCAGGTCGCCCCGCGAAAGATGCGCGCTTGCTCCTCCTCGTAGAGGTCGCGATCCGAATAGACCCAGTACGGAACCCGCGTAAGGCCCTCTGCGGGCCAATGTCGTGGAGCAGCTGCGATGGTCACGGCATTCCTCTCGAGCAGGATATCGGTTGCGTGCGTCGCGCGGGCCGGACGCGAGCTCCAGCCAGCGAATAGCCTCTCTCACTGGTCATCGCCCGCGAAATCGGGTGATTCAGTATTCGGGGGCTGCGGCGGCCGGATTCGTTGTCGAACCAGAATTCGGTGATGACCAGATGTCCCGCATGCGCGCTGACATGACAACCGGATGCGGGGCGCTGCTGCCCCTCACAGGGCACTGACATTCGCTAGTCGAGCTTCACGTTGGCGGCCTTGATGACTTTGTGCCAGCGCTCAACCTCGTCGCGCATATAGGCCGCCGTAGCCTGTGGCGTGCCGCCGATCGGTTCGGCCGAAAGCTGCGCGAGCCGTTGGATCACGTCGGGCTGGCGCAGCGCCTCGTTGACGTCGGCGTTGATTTTGTCGACCACCGTCTGCGGTGTCTTCGGCGGCGCGACAATGGCGAACCAAGCTGCCGACTCGAAGCCGGGTAGCGTCTGCGCGATCGTCGGTACGTCCGGCAACGAGGCCATGCGCTTGGGCGTCGCCACGGCCAAGAGCTTGAGCTTGCCGCCCTTCACCAAGGGAAGCGAGACGCCAAGATTGTCGAACATGAGATCGACACTGCCGGCCACGAGGTCGGTCAGTGCCGGCGCCGAGCCGCGATAGGGCACATGCTGGAATTTGACCCCCGCCATCATCTGGAACATCTCGGAGGTCAGATGCGAGGTGGTGCCGTTGCCTTGGGTGGCAGAGGTGAGCTTGCCAGGATTAGCCTTGGCATAGGCGATCACCTCGGCGACGCTGTCGAGCGGGACCTTGGCGTTGACGACGAGCGCGTTCGGCACCCGACCCATGATGACGATGGGCACGAATTCTGTCGGGTCGAAGCCGAGCTTCGGATAAAGGTTCTGGTTGATCACGAGCGGCGGCGGCGGCGCGGAGAGAAGGGTGTAGCCGTCCGGGTCGGCCTTGGCGACGGTCTCGGCACCGATGTTCCCGGCGGCGCCCGTACGGTTCTCGATCACTACTGGCTGTCCCCACTTCTTCGACAGCCATTCGCCGAAGACTCGCGGCATCACGTCGGCGGTGCCTCCGGCGGGAAACGGCACGATGATCTTCACCGCACGCAACGGATAGTCCTGGGCGCGGAGGCCGCCCGCCCCGGTAACCACAGTGGCGAGCGTGATTCCGACGCCGACGCAATACCGCGCGAGATGCCGGCGCGAACAGCCGATACCACTGAGAACCATTACGCGCTTCCTCATCCGCTGCGTTTCTCTGATTTATTCAACCACGATCTTGGCGGCCTCGACCACCGGTCCCCAGGTTTCCAGACTTTGCCGCACCAGGGCGCGCATCTGCTCGGGGGTACTGCCGAGCGGCTCCGCCTGGAGCGCGAGGATGCGCGCCTTCAGATCGGGCTGCCGAAAGCCTTGCCCGATCGCATCCGACACCTTCTTGGCAATCTCGTGGGGCGTGTTGGCAGGTGCAGCGACCGCCATCCAGGTATCCGCATAGACGCCCGGGAGCGTTTCCGCGATGGTCGCGACGTTCGGATAATCCTGGAGCCGCGCGCGGCTGCCGGTGGCGAGGAACTTCAACTTTCCGGCATCGATATTCTGTTTGTTGGCGAGCAGGTAGTCCGGAACGATGTCGATGTTCCCCGCCAGCAGGTCATTGATGGCGGGCGCGCTGCCGCGATAGGGAATTTCCGTCATCCGGAAATTGCCCTTGAGCATCAGCAGCTCGCCCAGGAGGTGGCCGGTATTACCTTTGCCCTGGTGCCCGTAGTTGACCTTGCCGGGATTCGCGCGCGCATAGGCGACGAGCTCGGCCATGTTGCCAGCCGCTAATCCCGGGCGTGCGAGCACGATCAAGGGATAGGTCGCCAGCACGCTGATGGGTTCCATCCCGCGCGTGTCGAACGCGCTCTTGGCAAAAACGAGGTGGGTTATGCTGAACGTGAGCTGCGGGGCACACAACAGGGTGTAGCCGTCGGGCGCAGCGCGCAGCACGGATTCGGTGCCGACCCGGCCGCCCGCGCCGCCGGCGCGATTCTCGATCACAATCTGCTGGCCGAGCGCACTGCCTGCCTTGTCCGCCGCAAACCGGCAGAGCAGATCCGCCGTTCCGCCGGCCGGCAGCGGCACGACCATGGTGATCGGCCGGGTCGGAAAATCAGCCTGCCCCTGCGACGTGACGGCCGACATCGCGACCACCGCCGCGCCGAACGCTGTCATCAGGCCAACGCGCTGCAACATGCGATTGCTCACTCGTAGTATTCGGGCGACATTTTTTGGCTGTCGCGCTGCGCCTTGTCGTGGTTGATCCAGAGCTGCGCCTTTTCTTTCGCCATGACGTCCGCCATGCGCTGCATCGAGGCGAGGCTCTTGTCCTTGTTGTCATTGTTCTGCGGGACGCGCCGGTTTTCCCAATTGTCCTTGAAATGCACCGCATCGCCGGAAAGCAGCACCGCGCCGGTCTTGGGCAGTTTGACCAGCAGGCCTTGATGGCCGGGAGTATGTCCGGGCGTCGAAATGATCATGACACTGCCGTCACCGAAGACGTCATGATCGCCCTCGAGCTTGGTCACCGGCTGCTCCGGCTTGAAGCGCGGGCCGACCGGCGACGGCCACTCGTATTCGGCTTTCTGCACCAGCAGCATCGATTGCGGGAACATCGTCACGTTGCCGATGTGGTCGGGGTGGGTGTGGGAAATGGCGACGTATTTCACGTCCGACGGCTTCATCCCGAGCTGATCGAGTTGGGCGGCAAGCGTCTTCGGCCGGCGCCAATGGGTCATGCGCGGATCGGCGGGACGCTGACCCTCGGGCATGGCGGCAATGGCATCGGCCAGCCCGGTATCCCACAGCAGCCAGCCCTGGCTATGCTTGATCAGGTAGCAAGTATCGACGAAGTCCATCGACTTGCCCACATTGACCCCAGGCGACCAGCGCGAAATATCGCCGACGACGCCTTCCCCGCAATTCAAGATATAAAGACGCTCGACCCCGGACTTGGCGCCTTGCGCCCAGGCTTGCGGCACCAGAACTTCCCCCGCCGGGGGAGAGATCGCCAGGCCAGCAGCAGCCAGGGCGAGAAGAAAGCGGATCGGTTTCACGGCGGTTCTCCTGCCATTTGCGGTCTTAGCCGGGCGCTGTGGCTCGAGACGGGGGCTGGTCCTCATCGAACACAATAATAACATGATCCTGAGGAGGTGATTCGGTGCCCATTTCAGCACCATGGATGCTGGGCAAAGCCCCTTCTTTCGCCGCACGCCTTCTGCTAACCATCCGCACCGCGTTGTGAGCGAGACCGACGATCGCTGTGCCCATGATGAAGAAAAGGCACAGCGACCACAACCCGGGCGCCGCTGATCGGCAAAGGCGCCCGAGACTAACACGAGGGTCCCAATGATCAGCCATTTCATCCGTGTCGCCGCGCTGACGAGTGCTTTCGCCGTGACGATTTTTTCTGCCGCCCCATCCGCGGATGCGGCGTCGTTCGACGGCCCTTGGAGCGTGCTTGTCGTCACCAAGAGTGGACCCTGCGACCAATCCTATCGCTACGGCGTGATGATCCGCGGCGGCTACGTATCCTATTTGGGTGGCGGGAACGTCAGCGTCTCTGGCCGGGTCTCGCCGTCCGGCCAGGTCAGCGTGAGCGTCTCAACCGGCGGCCAGAGCGCGCACGGATCCGGACGACTCTCGGACGGGCGCGGCGGCGGAACATGGCGCGGCCAAGGCCCCTCAGGAAACTGCTCGGGCGTGTGGAGCGCCACCCAAGGCTGAGAGCGCTCGCCGACGGATCGCACCGAGTGGAGCGCATCGCCCGCGGGCATCAGGCCACCACGAGACCGCGCTTTTGCCGGCGTCGCGTCGGGCGGAGGCCCCAGAAATGCTAAAATCCTATAGGAATGCCGCGCGTCGGAGTGGTCGGAGAACAATTTTGCACACGCTGCGTATTTTTGCCGCCCTTGCCGTTGGGCTCATGGTCTGGACGGTGTCGTCTCCGCCGCTCGAGTGGGCGACAGCGCACGCGCAGAAGCCGGCCCAGGTCAAGAAGAAGGTCGACCGCAAGAGCCCAGCGCCGAAAGACGCACAGAAGGACCAACAAGAGCGCACCGCCTTCACGGCGGAGGACGAAGATGCGGCGATCATTCCCGGCATTCCCGACGCGCGGGTCTGGGGCGATTCCGAGACCGATTTCGCGCGCCTGCTGTCGGGCGCGAGTGGACCATGGCTGGCGATTTCCGGCGGCGGCTCGGACGGCGCGTTCGGCGCCGGCGTCCTCACCGGCTGGACGCAATCGGGCCTGCGGCCTGAATTCGCCGTCGTGACCGGGGTCAGCATCGGCGCTTTGATTGCTCCATTTGCGTTTCTCGGACCTCGGTACGACGAGGAAGTGCACAAGAATTTCACCACGATCGGAGCGGCCGACATATTCGAGGATCGGGTCACGCGCGACAGCCTGTTCGATTACTGGCCGCTCAAGCGCTTGATCGAAGACCGGGTGACGGCAAAACTCCTCTCGGAGATCGCCGTCGAGCACGCTCGCGGCCGCCGCCTGTTCATCGCGACCACCAATCTCGACGCCGGACGCCGCGTCGTCTGGAACATGGGCGCGATCGCCGCACGCGGCGACGATCGAGCGCTGAAGTTGTTCCGCGAGATCCTGCTGGCGTCCTCGAGCATCCCGGGATTTTTTTCACCCGTTGGCATTGCGGTGGAGGCGAACGGCAAGACTTTCGAGGAAATGCACAGCGACGGCACGCTCACCGCACCGTTTTTCGTCGTGCCGGAATCGATGTTTTCGGCAGGCGGCGGCTCGCGCCCGCCGCTCAATCAGCTCTACGTTATCGTGAACTCGAAGCTCGGGCCCGAGTTCAAAATGCCGGATCGCAGCATTCCCGGCGTGCTCGGACGCTCCATCGCCGTCGCATTGACGGCAGCGCTGCGGGCGGAAATCACGCTGACCTATGTCGGGGCGCAGCGGCACGGAATCGGGTTGCGCATCGCGCATGTGGACCCGGCTTTCGACCATCCGAGCCGCGGTCCTTTTGACGGAAAATACATGCAGGCGCTCTACGAATTCGGCGTCGCCGCCGGCAAGAAAGGCACCGCTTTCGAGGACGCGTTGCCGGACCTTTCACTGCGCGGATCGAACAACCAGCCGTAACGGCCGCTCACCCGTCTCACTGGTCGATCGCGTCGTCCGGCGCGGCGATCCTTCGCTCCGCCTGAGGCCGTCCGACGGCGTGCCGGGAACATTCGGGGCGCCCGAGGCGTTGACCCTGCGCACTGCTGCGAGTCCGCGAGGAATTCCTTTTGCGTTCCGCCAGCCTGACCGTCGCAATGTTGCTGAGCTTGCCCTTGGCAAACGCCGCGTTGGCGCAATCGGCTGACAGCAGCCGCGCGGCACCCGGGCAAGGCGTGGCGTGCCCGCCGGACGTCAAAGGCGAGGCCCCCACGGTCGGCGGCGGAAGTTCTGAGCCGTTGAGCGACCAACTCGCCCAATCGAAGGGCGTGATCTGCCCGCCTGCCGGCATCGACCAGGGCATGGAGATCGCGCCGCCGAGCGGCGGTAAGCTCAAAGTCATTCCGCCGCCGGGCACGCCGGGCGGAGATCAGAGCGTGCAGCCGAAGTGAGCAGCGCGCCGTCCGGAACAGCGAGCTCGCACGATACCGTTACTCTCCGGCGCTGAGCCGACTTCCCAGCCGGGAGTTCGGCGCGGTCATGCGCACCGCAAAGCGCCAGGCCAGCCAGAACATCGCGAAATAACATCCGATGAAGGTCACCAGGCCGGTGTAGGGAGACGAGTACCGTTCGACCAGCAGACCGAGACCGATGGAGATCGACTGACCGACCACCAAGCTCAGGATGAATACAACCAGCAGGCTCATGACTCTGCCCCCTTGGCGTTGGTTGCGTGCCGGCAAGGCTGTGCGACACTGGCGCTGGGATCAATCGCTGCGAGACGATCGGTCGCGCGGGTGACTGCTGGCGCGATGTCGCGGGCTGCAATGTCGCAGCGCCGCATTGTCGCAGGGGGCGCCGGCAAACGTTTTGGGGGCAGATCAGCTCGCCGGCCCGGGATTTTCTGGCGGCTGACCGCAACTCTCCGTCAGTCCCGCGGCTTTGAGGTTCAGCCTCGCTTCCACGGGCGCGGTAACCTTGTCGTCTGGCGGCCTGCCCTCGTCCAGGTTCTTCTGCAACACGCCCGCACAGTCATTGCGGCCGAGTTGCTTCGCCCAGGCGATCAGCGTCCGATAGCGCGCGATCTCGGAGTGCTCGACCGCTTGCGCGGCCGCCGGCTGCCGCCACAAAGGGTGCGCGTTGACGCCGCATTGCCGGGCATTGTTTCTCCCTTGTTCGAATGCTGTTCCAGTTTATCCCGCGATTGGATCAGCATCATCCCCGTCGCCATGCTCGTATGTGCGGATATCGACCTCCGACGTTAGCGTGCGATGAACCGGACACTTGTCGGCGATCTCCAGCAGCCGCTGACGCTGCTCCGCGTCGAGCGCGCCGCGCAATTCGATGGCGCGTTCGATGCGGTCGATCTTCCCTTCCTTGGTCTCGCAAGCCTCGCAATCGGCAGCGTGGATTTTGGCGTGGCTGAGCCTAACCGTTACGCGCTCGAGCGGTAGCGCCTTGCGTTCGGCATAGAGGCGAAGCGTCATCGCCGTACAGGCGCCGAGACCCGCGAGCACGAGATCATAAGGGCCAGGTCCACTGCCGAGGCCGCCAACATCGACCGGCTCATCGGCCAGGAACCGATGCGCACCGACCGCGACCTCCTGCTGAAAGCGGCCCCGACGCGTTTCGCGAACGACGACGGTGTCGGCGTTCTCCGGCAGGCGAGACGCAACGTCCGGCATGTCGAGATAGCGCTTGGCCCAGGCATGGATCACCTCGGCGACATAGGCGGCGTCGCTGCGGTGGCTCAAGAGGTGATCGGCGCCCGCGAGCGAGATGAAGCTTTTGGGATGCTTGGCTGCGGTGAAGATGCGGCTCGCGTTTTCTATGCTGACGATCTCGTCGGTCGGGGAGTGAAAGATGAGCAACGCCTTGCGCAGGCTGGCAATGCGTTCCAGGAGCTTGTGCTGCGCGAGGTCCTCGAGGAACCCGCGGCTGATGCGGAATTGCCGGTTCGCCAGCGTCACCTCGACTTCGCCCTTTGCACTGATCTCGTCGAGACGATCCTTGAACAGGCCAGTGACGTGCGCGGGATCGCTCGGAGCGTTGATGGTCACCACCGTGCGCGCCTCCGGCACGTCGGAGGCCGCCGCCAGCACCGCCGCACCCCCGAGGCTGTGGCCGATGAGGATGGCGGGCGCCCGTCCGGTGCGCCGCAGCTCGTGCGCAGCCGCGAGCAGATCGCCGACGTTGGAGGAAAAGGTTGTGTTGGCGAATTCTCCCTCGCTCGAGCCGAGCCCGGTGAAATCGAAACGCAGCACGGCGATACCCAGTGCGGTCAATCCTTCGGCAATGCGCTTGGCGGCGTGAATATCCTTGCCGCAGGTAAAACAATGCGCGAACAGCGCATAGGCGCGCGGCGCCGCAGCGGGACTATCGAGCAGCGCAGCGAGACGTTGCCCCTCGGCATTGGTGAAGTCGAAGCGTTCGGCCGGCATGTTCACCTCCCGTAGAGAGCGCGCGCGGGTGCACGTCACGACCGGATTTTCATCAGATCGGGCACGACCTCCAAATCGCCCTGCCGCAGGGGGGTATAACTGGTGCGATGGTGCGCGGACCGCGTCCTCAGGTTGCCGCGGGTAACATTCGTCAACGCGGTTTGAACCAATCGGGGACTACCCGCGACTAACGGAGTGGCGCTTAGAGGATCACTGCGTTCACTGCCGTTACGCCCGCGCTAGGGGGCGGCGCCCGGCAGGAAAACAGGAGGGGGCTACAATGACTTATTCGCGAATCTTCTCCCACGGCCGGGGCCTGTTGGTGTTGGCGACGCTGGCGGCGGCGGCCACGCTTCCGGCCCTTCGTTCGGCCGAGGCAGTCCCGGGATACGACGGCATCTGGAGCGTCGTGATCATCACCAAGGAAGGCATCTGCGATCCGTCCTATCGCTATCCCATCCGTATCTCCAACGGCCACGTAGGTAATGCCGGCACGGCCACGGTCAGCATTACCGGCAAGGTTGGCAAGAATGGAGCCGTCACCGTCAACGTCAGCACTGGCGACAAGATTGCCACCGGTACCGGCCGCCTGGCCGCCACCAGCGGCGGGGGCTCCTGGAGCGGCGGCAACGGGGCCTGCTCGGGCGTTTGGCAGGCTGAACGCCGCAGCTGAACCGACCGCGTCGCGGTACGGAGCGGGCGATAGTTCTGGCGATGCCCGGGCCCGGCCCGGGCATTCCTGCATTTAGGACGTCCCCGCCACCATCATCGCCATGCAGAATCCCCGGCGAGAGCTTTCCGACATCGCGCTGCCGCGAGCGCTGATCGTCACCTCCGCCATGACCTGCGGCGTGCTGGCCGCGCTTGCGCTGCAAATGTACTTGGGACGCGCCGGCTTCGACTTGGCCAGCCTGTGGGAAAATTTGTCCTCGGCCGGAGCGCGGCAACTGCGCACCGCCGGACCGTGGTGGGCCGTCGCGGGGATTGCCTTCATTACCAGCGGAATAATTGCTGGGGCGCTGAGCCGCCTTCCGCTGCCTTGGCGTCGTTTTCGCTTGTTGCGATGGGCCACGGGCGCGGTGATCCTGCTCCTGCTCGCCCATATCGGTCATTCGGCCGCGGAGCCGGCAGTGGCTGCCGGTGCCAATCTGGCAGTACGGCTGGCTGCCCTGATCGTCGCCGGCCTGATGGCCCTGCTCGGCGCCTATTTCGCGATACGGCGCTGAGTTGGCTGCCGAATGGCGCTTGTCCTGCTGCTCCTGGTTGCGGCGGCCCTCAACCGTGAGCCACGACCTAATCGCCACGCGCGCCTAGATTGCAGCCCCATGGACAAAGAAAAGTCGTCCTCGCCTCGAACCTTAGAGCGGATGCCGACACTAATAGTCGAGCGGTAGTGCGGCCGCGGCGCACGCGTCGGGCCGGCGCACGACGACTTCGGAGATGTGGATGGCATCGCTTGCCGACTACGCGCCGGCCGAGGCGACCAATTCAGAACGTGCGCAGCGCGGCCCCTCCCCTTGGGTGACCGCGTTGCTTACCGTGCTCACGCCGGGCCTGGGTCACGTCTATATCGGTCAGGCGCGGCGCGGGATCACCCTGTTCGGCCTTGTGATGATCGCGGACACGTTGTTGATGTTCGCGATGATGGGCGTGCTGGCGCGCTTCTGGATGTTTGCCGTCAGCTTTGGGCTGTTACTGGGGCTCTGGCTGTACATCATGGCCGACGCGATTTTGCGTGCCTATCGGATGCGCGACTATCCGCACGCCGGCTACAACCGATGGACCATCTATGCCGGCGCATTCCTGCTGGCTTGTCTGGTATTCGCTGGCCCGTGCATCTATGCCGTCCACGCCAAAGCGTCGGGTCAACTTTTAGTATTGAATGCCGTCACTCCCAGCATGGAACCCACCCTGCGGGTAGGTGAATATTGTCTCGCTGACGCAACTTATTATCGCAGCCGTCATCCGAGCCGCGGCGAGGTCGCGGTCTACGTGCATCCCAAGCAAGCGGATCTCCACTACATCAAGCGCATCGTCGCGGTGGAGGGTGATCGCGTCGCCATCAAGGGGGGGCGCGCCATCGTCAACGGCATGATGGTGGAGGAACCTTATGTCGAGCCGGGCCAGCCGGACGGACATTTCGCCAATGTGCCGGAACTGCGAGTGCCCGCGGGATACGTGTACGTGCTGGGTGACAACCGCGCCGAGAGCGTCGACAGTCGTGACACGGTGGCGCACGGTCCGGTTCCGGTAACAAATCTGATTGGACGCGTTACCGATATTGCAATCTCGCGTCACTTGGCCCGCATGGGCCGCTGGATCGGAACGCCGAGCAGCCTATAAGCGGCGCGCGCCGCCAAGCGAGACTGTACGGGCAAGAGGGCGGGTTCGGGATCGCGACATCCCGCGTCTCACAGGCCTCACCTCACCAACTCCCGCATCGCCCGGTCCAAACCGTCCAGCGTGAGCGGAAACATCCGTCCGCCCATGAGCTGGTGAATGATGCGGATCGATTGGGTGTGGTTCCACTCGTTCTCCGCCACCGGATTGAGCCAGACGCAGGCGGGGTAGGTCTGCACGACACGCTCCATCCAGGTAACGCCGGTCTCCTCGTTGTAGTGCTCGACCGAGCCGCCCGGCGCCATGATCTCGTAAGGCGACATCGAAGCGTCGCCGACGAAGATCACCTTGTAGTCGTGGGGGTAGGTGTGCAGCACATCCCAGGTCGGCGTGGTATGGTCGAAACGGCGGCGGTTCTCCTTCCATACTTTCTCGTACAGGCAATTGTGAAAATAGAGATGCTCCATGTGCTTGAACTCGGTACGCGCCGCCGAGAACAGCTCTTCGGTCGCCTTGACGTGCCAGTCCATGGAGCCCCCGACGTCGAAGAACAGCAATACCTTCACGGCATTGTGCCGCTCCGGCCGCATCAGGATATCGAGATAGCCCTTGTGCGCGGTGCCCTTGATGGTGGCGTCGAGGTCGAGCTCCTCGGGCGCGCCGGTACGAGCGAACTTGCGCAGGCGGCGCAACGCGATCTTGATGTTGCGAGTGCCGAGCTCGATCCGGTCGTCGAGGTCCTTGAACTCGCGCCGGTCCCAGACCTTGACGGCGCGCAAGTTGCGGCTGTCGTCCTGGCCGATGCGCACGCCTTCAGGGTTGTAGCCGTAGGCGCCGAACGGCGAGGTCCCGGCGGTGCCGATCCATTTCTTGCCGCCCTGATGACGACCCTTCTGTTCTCGTAAGCGCTGGCGCAAAGCCTCGAGCAGCTTATCCAGGCCGCCCATGGCCTCGATCTCTTTCTTTTCCTCGTCGCTGAGATATTTTTCGGCAAGTTTCCTGAGCCACTCGGCCGGGATTTCGGCGGTGAGCGGCTCGCTCAACACTTCGAGCCCTTTGAACACATGGCCAAAAACGCGGTCGAACTTGTCGAGGTTGCGCTCATCCTTCACCAGTGCCGTGCGCGAGAGATAGTAAAAGTCCTCGACCCGCCGCCCGGCGAGATCCCGCTCCATCGCCTCCATCAGCGTGAGATATTCCCGCAATGTCACCGGCACGCCGGCGGCCTTGAGCTCGTGGAAGAAGGCGACGAACATGACCTCAGCTTGCGCGATTGTGCGAGGCGGTCAAGGGCGCACGAATTGTCTTTGCTGCCGGTAGCTCTCTCTGCGTCGCGACCGCATTCGCCCTGTTCTTGCCCGAGATGAGTATGCTTCGCTTCCCAAAGCTGCGCTCGAAACCGGAGCCCCCTCGGCCAGTGCAACGCCCGCGCCGGCCGAACATTCTTCCCACATTGCCCCACGCCGAACCCGTCGAACTCGGGACAAGGGGTCATGCAACTGGCGCGACAGAATGGCGCGTGTCGCTGCGGGCCGCGGTGTCCTTACGCTCGCGCGCTGGCGAGGAACGCTTAATCATGCTTCGCTGGCGGCAAAGGCGGAGGCGCCGATGAACAAACTCCTGGAATTTGCGAATTATGCGGCGCTGACATGCATCGCAGGGCTCACGGCATTTGCCGCCTTCGCAGACGAGTATCCGACACGCCCGGTGCGCGTACTGGTTGGTTTCTCGGCGGGATCGGGCGCGGATATCACCGCGCGCGTCGTCGGCCAGCGCATGGGCCAAATTCTCGGCCAGCAGGTCGTGGTGGAGAACAAGACTGGGGCCGGATCATCGCTCGCGGCCGAATTCGTCGCGCGCGCGCCGAAGGACGGCTACACGCTGTTGATGGCGACCATCGCCAATCCCATCAACGCGGTCGTCAGCACCAATCTCTCGTTCGATTTTCGCAAGGATTTTGCGCCGATCGTGCGGCTCACTACCACCCCCAACATTCTCGTCGTCCACCCCTCGGTCGGGGTGAAAAGCGTCAAGGAATTGATCGACCTGGCCAAAAGCAAACCGGATCAGCTTTCATTCGCTTCCTCGGGGGTGGCAACCGGGACGCACCTAGCCGGTGAGCTGTTCAAGGTCATGGCTGGTGTGAAGATGGTGCACGTGCCCTACGCCGGCAGCCCACAGGCGGTTACCGACCTTCTCGCCGGTCGCATCCAGGTCTTTTTCTCGCCGGCCTCGACCGTGCTGCAACACGTACGCGACGGCAAGCTCGTCGCGCTCGCATCGACCGAGGCCAAGCGCACGGCGATTGCGCCAGATCTTCCCACCATGGCCGAGTCCGGATTGCCAGGTTTCGAGACCGGTCTGTGGTTCGGCCTCGTGGCGCCGGCCGGTACCGCCACCGACATTATCGACAAAGTCGCGCGCGCCGGGAATGAAGCGCTGAAGGCGGACGAGGTGGCCGGGGCTCTGACTCCGCAGGGCATCGATCTGGTCGGCGGCAGCCCCGCGGACTTCGGACACTATCTCGACAGCGAGATGGAACGATGGGCGACGGTCGCCAAGGCCGCTGGCCTGAAAAAGTGAGCACCGGCCGCGATCGGGAAGGACTCGAACGATGCGTGGACTGAAAAAGCTTGCCATTGCGGCTGCGGGCTTCTCGCTGTGGTGCGGGTCCTTGGGCTTTGCCGCGCCGGCACTCGCGCAGAGCGACTATCCGAGCCGTCCGGTCCGGCTAATCATCGGCTTCATTCCCGGGTCGGCTGCGGATATCACCGCGCGCGTGCTTGGGCAGCGCATGGGCCGAATTCTCGGCCAGCAGTTCATCATCGAAGGCAAACCGGGTGCCGGTTCCAGCCTTGCAGCCGAATTTGTCGCCCGCGCCCCGAAGGATGGCTACACGCTCTTCGTCGCATCGTCCGCCAACATCACCAACGCGGCCATCAATCCCAATCTGCCGTTCGATATGGTCAAGGACTTCACGCCGATTGCGCTGATCAACACCGCTGCCGTGGTTCTGGTCGTACCCCCTTCGACCGGAGTCGAGAACCTGCAGGAGCTGATCGCACTGGCGAAATCGAAGCCGGGCGAAATCCTCTACGCGTCCACCGGCGTGGGCACGGCGCCGCATCTGTCCGGCGAGCTCCTGAGCATGCGTGCCGGCGTCAAGCTCGTGCATGTGCCCTACCAGGGCTCACCGCAAGCGGCGACGGATCTCCTTGCCGGCCGCGTAGCGATGATGTTCTCGCCCGCATCCGCGGTAATCTCTCAGGTCGAGGCGGGCTCGCTGCGAGCATTGGCATCGGCGACGTCGAAGCGACCGGGCGTCCTGCCGAACGTGCCGACTATGGCGGAGGCGGGCATGCCTGATTTCGACACCTCGATCTGGTTCGGCCTGATGGCCCCGGCTGGAACAGCACGCCCTGTGGTAGACAAGCTGGCAAATGCCGTGCGGGAGGCGGTGGCGTCGAACGAGGTCGTCATGGCCTGGCGACCGCAGGGGATCGATCCGCTGAGCGGCGGTCCGGAGGAATTCGCACGCCACATCGCGAGTGAAAGCAAGCGCTGGAGTGCGGTCGCCGAGGCAGCGGGCCTGAAGAAGTGATACGCACGAAGCTCAACCCGCATGCGCGCTACGGCGCGCGCCTGGTGTGGATGGCGACCCTGGTCGTCAGCCTGGTTGCATGGCGGGCGCTCCTGCCCGACCGCAAGTCGGGTTGACGGAACGGCGGGACAAAGATATCATCTTTATGATCGTTGCTATTTTTGCGCTCTCGGGCTGCACGGGCGCGAGCACTTGCGGACGGTGTCGATGCGACTTCATCCCGCCATGAAGCGCCGCGAGCGGAAGGTGATACCGTTCCGCACCGCCACTATGTCGACCCAGATCGTCGCCCAGGTGCGCGACGCGCTGTTCGCGAAGGAGCTTCGCCCGGGCGATTTCCTCGGCACCGAAATGGACCTGGCCGAGCGTTTCCGGGTCAGCCGCATCGTCGCGCGCGATGCGCTGCGGACGCTGGAAGCGCAAGGCGTCGTCGAGATCAAGGTCGGCTCCGGCGGTGGCGCGCGCATCGCTCAGGGCAACGCCCGCCTGTTCGCCGAGACGCTGGCCGTGCAACTCGATCTGGCCGGTGTGTCGGTCGGCGAGATCATGGATGCGCAACGCGCCATCGAGTGCCTCGCGGCCGAACTCGCCGCCGTCAATTCCACTGCCGCCGACCATGCCCGGCTGCGCGACCTCCTCGCCGATGCTGAGCGCAAGATCAACGACGTCGGCGCATATACCCGCTCGTCGCGGGAATTCCATCTGGCGGTCGCCGAGGCTTCGCACAACCGCGTCCTGGTCGTGCAGCTCATCTCCCTGCAGCACGTCTCCTGGCCGGCGCAGAATCCCACGCTGACGCGGACGGTGGCGCGCCGCATTCTCGACGTGCACAAGGAATTGGCGTCGCTTATCGAAATACGCGATGCCGGCGGCGCGCGACGGCTGATGGACGAGCATGTGAAGATGATCGGTGCGCGCCGCGTCGCCGAACACCGCGACGAGCGTGCCGCTGACCGAGATTGCTGCTAAGCGAAAGCCCAATAAACCAACTACGACGTGCCGACAAAGGAGAGAAACATGGCCAAGAAAAAATTCATCATCGAACCGCACTTTCGGCTGCAGGAATGGGTCGCCGAGGAAAAGGGCTACTTCAAGAGCGAAGGCCTCGACTATGTCTTCCAGGAACTGATCCAGTCGACCGACGGCACGCATCACTACAAAGGCGACAAAGTCGGCGCCATGCAGTCGTTCGAACGCGGCCGCACCTCCGACGTCAGCTGTGCCTGCCACTGGACCGTCGGCGTCGCCGCGTCGAAGGGCAAAGGCAGGCTCTATGCCGATGTCTATTCGGTCTCGCCGTCTGCCGTCTTCGTTCCTCCGGATTCGCCGATCAACAAGCCGGAAGATCTCGCCGGCGTCCCGATTGCGGTCGGCTATCAATCGGGAAGCCACTATTCGACCATCCAGGCGCTCGAGCAATACATGCCGGCCGACAAGATCAATCTAACTTTCGCCGACGGCATGCTGTTTCACCGGCTCGACCAGCTGCTCGACGGCAAGGCGCAGGCCTCGGCGCTGTTCAGCGGTCCCTACTACTTCGCGGAGCAGCTCGGCTTCCGCAAGATCATCGACACCACGTTCATGATCGCGACCATGGTGACTGGCGATCCCGATCCGGAGGACCTGCGCAAATTCTTCCGCGCGCTCAGGCGCGCACAGCGCGACATCGATCTGCGGCCCGACCTCTATACCCACTATTACAAGAAGGAATTTCCGGCGCGCTACCACGCCCTCATGGACACGCGCCGCTGGGGACCGGGTGAACGGCTCGTGTTCGAAACCTATACCAAGGAAGTCTACGAAGAGACCTTCAAGTGGATCGCCGATCACGGCATCTTCGCCGACAGCGGCATGGGCTCTAGCAACTACCAGGACGCCGTCATCAGCGTGGCGCAGTAAGCAACGTCATCGCTCGCCCCCGCGGCGCGGGGGCGAGCGTCAGCGGAGCGCGGCAAAGCTCGCGCCGCTGACGTGCACGATTGCGTATAACAAGCAAATGCGCTTGTTATACGCGGGCATCCATTGCAGCGGATCGCTTGCTAGCATTCCCGAGCGGTGCGAAGCTTGCCCGCGCTTTTTCCGCAAGCCTGAGCCATCTCATCCCCAAATTGCGGCGGTCGGCGGCGACCTCCGGGGAACTCGCCAGTTTCGCGCGCCGCGCACATTCGGCGGCTTGCTCCTGGCAATACTTTGCATACGACGACATCACGCAACTCTCCAACACGCACGGTTCACCAAGAGAGACCATTTGCTTCATGCGGCATCCGCATGCACCATCATGACTATTTATGCCGTCGCGCGACCAATCAAGGGAACGATCGCGCCGGGCCAAAATCCCCGAGATGCTGTTGTATTGGCGTCACAGATTTGGGGGCTTCGGCGGCGGCGCACCGTCGCAGCAGTCGCACCAGCCTTGGGATGCAATCTCCCATTGCGCATCTTCCGAGCCGCTCAAGCACGTCACGCCTTGCTTTCATGGCGAGCAATGCCAGGCCCTGCTACGGTTGAACCCATTCACATCAACATGGAAGGCATGTAATGCAACCGTTCGAAGATGCGGCCTATACGATGGCGGCCGTCAGCGCCACAATCGCGCTGTTTCGTCTGCTGGTCAAAAAGGGCTTATTGACCCGCGATGAAGCCGTGCGGGTGCTGCTCGATGAAGCCGTGTCCAGGGCCATCCAGGCGGAAGCCCAGCAGCCGGGGGCGGCGGATGCTACGACTGATGTCAACCGCCAATCCGCGGAGATTCTGAAATTCATTGCCGAGAAGCTGTAGCGTTTTGTGCCAACGTGCACCGCCCCGTCGGCTTTAGCCAATCCCGGGCGTCACAACGACAAGTCTGAAGTGCGGCACGCGGTCAGAGTGCCTTCGTCTCTTCCGCCAGCCGCAACCCGATCAAGCGATCGAGCGCAGCCTGATCCTTCAACAGCGCTTGCGAGCGCGCCCGGTGCACGATGCTGCCGCGCTCGAGCACGATCGCATGGTCGGTAAGGGCGAGTGCGACCTCGGCATGCTGCTCGACCAGGATCAGGGCGGTGCCTTCGTCGCCGGTCATCCGCTGGATTGCCGCGGTCAACTCCTCGACGATGATCGGCGCTAGTCCCTCGAGCGGCTCGTCGAGCAACAGCAGCGCCGGATTGGTCATCAACGCACGCGCGATTGCCAACATCTGCTGTTCGCCCCCGGAGAGATGGTTGCCTCTGCTGGTGCGCCGCTCACTCAAACGCGGAAACAGACTGTAAACCGATTTCAGGTCCCACCGCCCCGAGCGTGATGCGACCGTAAGATTTTCCTCGACGCTGAGCGAGGGAAAGATTTCACGCTCTTGCGCCACCCAACCGAGGCCGTTGCGGGCACGCCAATGCGGCGCAAGACGCGTGATATCGCGGCCGCACCACGCGATGGTGCCGCGGCTGACCCGGGTGAAGCCCATGATGGTGAGAAGCAGGGTGGACTTGCCGACACCGTTGCGCCCGAGCAACGCAAGGCTCCCCCCGTGTGGAACGTCGAGCGCTATCTCGTCGAGCACGACGGCGTCGCCGTAACCGGCGCGCACGTCGTTGAGCGCGAGCAGCGGGTCAGCCATGGCGTGCCCGACCCAGATAGACCTCCCGCACACGCGCATCGGAGGCGATTTCTTTCGGCGTGCCTTCCACTAGAATCCGTCCGCCGACCATCACGATGATGCGATTTGCGAAACGGAAGACGACGTTCATGTCGTGCTCGATGAACAGTACCGCGATGTCCTGCGACAGGTTGGCGATGACCGAGAACAGTTCGGCGCTTTCGCCCTGCGGCACACCCGCCGCCGGTTCGTCGAGCAGAAGCACCTTCGGCCTGGTCGCGAGCGCGAGCGCGATCTCCAGCAGCCGCTGCTGCCCGTAGGCAAGCTCATGGGTCGGCCGATAGCAACTCGCACCGAGCCGGAGCGAGAGCAGGATCGCATGGGCCTCCTCGACCGCATCGGCATAGGCCGGCAGTTTCCGCCACCACGTGCCAGCATATCCCCGCCGTTCGCACACCGCGAGCGTCACCGCCTCCAGCGCGTTGAGATGGGGGAACAAGGTGTTGATCTGGAACGTGCGTACGAGACCGCGTTTGACCCGCTCCTCGGGCTTAAGCACCGTGATTTCGTCGCCTGCGAGCATGATCCTGCCGTTGTCCGGATCGAGCATCCCGGTGATCAGATTGATCAACGTGGTCTTGCCGGCGCCATTCGGCCCGATCAGCGCGTAGCGCTCGCCCTGTGGGAGATCGAGCGCGATGTCCTTGGCGACGACCAGCGAGCCGAAGCTCTTGTCCAACCCGCGCGTCGACAGCGCCGAGGTGCTCACGCTCGGCTCCACGCCGGCGGCACGAGCCGGGTCAATCCGCCGAGGATGCCGTTGGGCAAGAAGATCACCACGGCGACGAGTAACGTCCCGATCCAGAAATACCAGTATTGCGGATTGATGCCGGAAAACTGATCGCGTGCGACCATGTAGATGATCGCGCCGATGATCCCGCCGTAGAGGCGGCCGGCGCCGCCGAGGATCAGGATCACCAGCACGTCCGCCGAGCGCTGGAAGCTCAGCGTTTCGAGCGAAACCGTCTCGGTCGTCTGCGCCAGCAAGGCGCCCGCGATGCCGGCCATGGCCGCGGCGATGGTGTAGACCTTGCGAATGTGCGCAGGGCTCGGCGCTCCGATCGCCGGCATCCGGATGGCATTCTCGCGAATGCCACGCAAAGCCAGACCGAACGGCGAGTTGATCAGGCGCCGCGCCACCAGAAACACGAGGAACAGGACCACGAGCGAGTAGGTGTAGGCGGTGGTGCCATAGAGATCGAATTGGAAGACGCCGAAAAGCTTCCACATGCGCACGCCTTGGAGGCCGTCGGCGCCGCCAGTCAACCAGCTCGCACTATTGGCCGCTTCGGCCAGCAACAAGCCGAGGCCGAGCGTGATCATGATCAGCGCAAGGTGGCGGAAGCGGGCAATGACGAAACTCGTGAGATATCCGAGCAGCCCGGCGGCGGCGGCGGCGACCAGCAAGCCGGTCAGCGGTTCGCCCCAGCCCCATTTCGCAATCAGACCTGCGGTGTACGATGCAAAGCCGAAATACGCGGCATGACCGAGCGATACGATCCCGGCATAACCGAGGATGAGATCGAGCGACAGCGCAAACAGCGCCGTGATGGCGATCTGGCTCCCCAGCACGAGGTAGTTGGGGGCGAGGACGAAAGGAAGCAGCGTGGCCAGCCAGAACGCGATTTCAACCGGGCGCCAGCGGATCTGCGCCTCGAGATAGCGTTGCGGTTCGCTGACCGCGGAAGACGTCATCGCCTAGCGTCTCCCGAACAAGCCTATCGGTCGCCACATCAGCAGCGTGACCATGACGAAATAGATGAGGAATGCGCCGAGCTCGGGAAAATAGTATTTGCCGGCCATGTCGCTGATGCCGAGCAGGCTCGCGGCGACGAAGGATCCGCCGATGGAGCCTAGTCCCCCGACCGCCACCACGATCAAGACATAGACCAGATAGGTGAAGGCAAACGCGTGATCGAGCCCGACGATCTCGATGGCCAGCGCGCCGCCGAGGCCCGCGAGTCCGCTGCCCAACGCAAAGGTGACGGCGAAGACGCGATCGACATTGATGCCGAGGCCACGCGCCATGCGCTGGTTGTCGACCGCGGCGCGAACCTGCGCGCCGAAGCGGGTGTATTCAAGCGCCGCGACCAGGACGACCGTGACCACGAGCGACATACCAATCAAGAACAAGCGGTAAACGCCGAAACTTTGACCCATGATCGACACAGAGCCGCGCAGATAGGACGGCAGCGTCAGCGATTGCTGGATGGTTCCGTAGATATAGGCCGCGACGGCGACCGAGACGAAGACGATGCCGATCGTCAGCAGGCACTGGTCGAGATCGCTCGCGCGGTAGAGGCGCCGATAGAGCGCGCGCTCGAACCCCACACTCACCAATGCAGCCGACAGGAAGGCCAATGGCAGGCTGGCCAGAAACGGCCAGCCCAAGTCGTTCGTCAATGTCACGGCGACATAGCCGCCGAGCATGGCGAAGCTGCAGTGCGCCAAGTTGACGAAATTCATCATGCCGAGCGTGACCGACAGGCCCACCGACAACAGGAACAGCAGCATCCCGTAGGCAAAACCGTCGAACAGGACGCCGAGCGCCGAGCCGATCATGCCGGCGTCCTAGCTATGGTCGGCATGCTCGGTTCGCCCTAGTTCTTCATACCAGCCTTGAACGGATCCTTGACGTTCTCGACCTTGTCGAATTCGACATTGACGAGCTGCCCGCCGACCTTCTCCACCCGCCGGATATAGACGGTCTGGATGACGTCGCGTGTCTCCGGATCAATCGCCATCGGCCCTCGCGGGCTTTCCCATTTCATTCCCTTGGCCGCGTTGATCAGACTATCGCCATCGGTCTTGCCGCCGGTCTTCTTCAGCGCTTCGTAGATGACATGCATGCCGTCGAAGGCACCGGCGGAGAACATATCGGGATTGCGTCCGAACGCTTCCTTGTAGCTTTTCACAAAGGCCTGGTTCTTCGCGGAGTCGTGATTGTAATCGTAGTGGAACGAGGTGATGATGCCGAGTCCGGCGTCACCCATGCTCTTAAGCGCGTCTTCCGACGTCAACTCGCCCTGTCCGAGAACTTTCGTCTTCCTGGGATCGATCCCGCGCTCGGCAAGGGCCTTGCCGATGGCTGCCGGTTGCGGACCGCCGGGCGTCCAGATGTAGATCGCTTCCGCGTTGGCGTCCTTGGCCCGCTGAACGAAGGCGGAGAAATCCTGGTTCGCCACCGGATAACGCGCCGAGCCGACGATTTCACCGCCGGCCTCCTTGAACCCCTTGTGAAACGCGGCTTCGCCGTCATGGCCGGGGCCGAAATCCGAAACCATCGTGTACACCTTTCGGATGCCGTTCTTGTATGCCCAGGTCCCTAGCGTTTGATTGAGCTGCGGCACGGTGAACGACGTGCGCACCATGTAGGGCGATTTCGTCGTGATGATCGCGGTCGCCGCATTCATGTTGACCATGAATTTCTTGGCCTGTGCCGACACGTCTCCGGCGGCCAGCGCATTGGGCGTGAGCGCGAAGCCCGCCAGCAAGTCGACGTTTTCGCGCACGATCAGCTCCTGCGCCAGTCGTTTGGCGATGTCCGGCGCGATCCCGCCGGTGTCCTTGCGGATCAGCTCGATCTTCCTGCCGGCGACGGTGTCGCCGTTCTGCTTCATGTAGAGCTTGATCCCGTTGTCCATTTGCGCCGAAGGATCGGCAAACTGCCCGGAATAGGCCAGGATCACGCCCACCT
This sequence comes from uncultured Alphaproteobacteria bacterium, assembly GCA_963712565.1. Taxonomy (GTDB): domain Bacteria; phylum Pseudomonadota; class Alphaproteobacteria; order Rhizobiales; family Xanthobacteraceae; genus VAZQ01. Next base: position 117,397 of record CAVQIP010000023.1, read on the forward strand.
TGACCCCTTGTTGACCGTGTGCCGAGGTGCCCCCCAGGGCGGCCGCGGCAATACCGGCAAACGCAAAGAGAGTGTTTCGCATCGCTTCCTCCCCTGGTGTATTTGCGCGCAAGACCTACCACACGTTCGAACGCGAAGGGACAGCCATGCTGTCGCGTCGCGCGCCGCGTCCGGTCCTAGCCAAAAGCCGCTCGATTGTTCGCTCGCGCCCTCACCCGGCGGCGGGGACGGGCCGCATTATCCACGCCCGTCCGCCGCCCTGCAGATTGTCGTTGCCGGTAATCAGCCGCCGCCCGCCCTCGTCGGGTCTTTCACGTTCTCGATCTTGTCGAACGGGACGTTGACGAGTTCGCCGCCAACCTTCTGCACCCGCCTGATATAGATCGTCTGCACCACGTCGCGGCTGGCCGCATCGATCGACATCGGGCCGCGCGGGCTGTCCCATTGCAACCCCTTGGCTGCCGCGATCAAAGCGTCGCCGTCCGTCTTGCCGCCGGTCTTCTTCAGCGTCTCATAGATGGCGTGCATGCCGTCGTAGCCGCCAATCGAGAAGAAGTCCGGGTTGCGCCCGTGCATTTCGTTGAACACCTTGACGAACTCCACGTTTCGCGGAGCGTTGCTCTTGTAGTCGTAGTGCCACGCCGAGATGATGCCGAGGCCGGCGTCCCCCATGCTCTTCAACGCCTGCTCAGATGTGGTTTCGCCCGACCCCAGGATCTTGGTCTTGCTCAGATCGATACCACGCTCGGCGAAAGCCTTGCCCAAGGCGGCCGGTTGCGCGCCTCCGGGTATGAAAATGTATATGCACTCCGGGTTCATGTCCTTGGCGCGCTGCACGAACGCCGAGAAATCGGGGTTGGCGACTGGAAAGCGGACCGATCCGATGACCTCCCCGCCCGCCTCCTTGAAGGCGCGTTGGAATGCCGCCTCGGAATCGTGCCCGGGACCGTAATCGGTGACCATCGTGTAGCACTTCTTGATTCCGTTCTTGGCCGCCCAGGTCCCAAACGTCTCCATCACCTGTGGCAAGGTTACCGAGGTGCGGATCATGTACGGCGACTTCGTGATGATGATGGAGGTGGCCGCGTTCATGACGACCATGAATTTCTTCGCCTGCGCCGAAACGTCGGCAGCGGCGAGCGCATTCGGCGTCAGCAGGAATCCAGCGAGCATGTCGACGCCGTCGCGCACGACCAGCTCTTGCGCCAACCGTTTCGCAACGTCGGGGGCGGGGCCGCCGACGTCTCTGCGAATGAGTTCGATCTTCTTGCCGGCGACGGTGTCGCCGTGCTGCTTCATGTAGGTCTTGACGCCGTTGTCGAGCTGGATGCCGGCATCGGCGAACTGGCCGGAAAGAACGTTAATCAGCCCAATCTTGACCGTACCTTGCGCGTTCGCGGATGAAGCGCCGAGGAGCAACGCAGCGGCGCAGCCCAATCCTGCGAGTGTTCGATTCATCGTCATCCTCCGGGACCGTTCGTTTGGTGCATTTGTCAAAATTGTACTCAGCAAAGTTTGCGCGGTCGAATTGATTAATCGAGCGGTCCGTCTCCTGCGTTGGGCGGCGCCCCACCCCAGCGCAACGCCGCAACGCCGCCCGTTCAGGCAGCATCACGCGATGCCGCGCTGCTCGAACCGGCCCCGAGCGACGCGGCAAGCCATGTGCGGAAATGAGGAGCGGCACTCGTCCGTGCAGCATGAAACGCGGGCTGAAAAATAGCGGGCCGCCTGCGGCCTCGGTCAAAGATCGAGCCGGCAGCTTGCATGGGGGTCGAAATTGCCGAACCCACAGAGGGTTAGCAATGACACCGGGGGCGCGCAAACCTCACATTTCCGCCGCATCCGGCGTGCTAGTCATGGCGGTGAGCGATCGCGGCTGATCCTATGCGCCATCTCCATATCATCGCTTTCATCGCCGTTCTGCTCTCGACCTGGTGCACATCGGCTGCCCACGCCGAGATCGGGCGCAGCGATGTCTTGCACATCGAGTGGGAGGTGAAGAACCGGTTCCGGCTGTTCCGCGACGAGACCGACTTCCAGCGACATGTCGCCGCGGCAAACATTGACGGCGTGCTCGCGTCCGAGCGGCGCCTCGCAAGCGAGACCGATGGTCGCGGCTGGGCTCGCGACTTGGTCGAACGGCTGTGCGTCAATCGCGCCGGCAAGCTGCTGGAATTCTGCGATCGCGACGGCGTGCGCGAAAACTATCTGGCGCCGCGCGATCACCACGTCGGCATCACGCTGGCTGGGGCGTTGCCGGCCAATGAAGGCTGCATCTGGACCTTCGACGACGGCGATGGCTCCCCTCGCCAAATCAACGCCACCTGCGCCGAAGAGGTAAAGGCGCATCTGCTCTACGGGCGCCCCACGACCGTGAGTGTCGACATCATCTTGACGGATGGCACGGCGCTGCGGCTCGTCAACGACATTCAGGTGCGCGACGCCCTCATCGCGGGCATGGGGGATTCGATCGCCGCGGGCGAAGGCAATCCGGACCGGCCGGTGCGCTTGTCGGACGAAGGTTTTTGCTTCAAGCGCTTTGACGGCCTGGAATATTACCGTCCAGGACGCGCCGGCTTCAGCGGCAACAAATCCTGCAATACCATGGCGGGCGAGGATGCCGGGGCGAGCGATTGGGCGCGGCAGAGCGCACGCTGGCTGAGCGGTCCCTGCCATCGCTCGCTTTACAGCTATCAGCTGCGCACCGCCCTCGCACTTGCCATCGAGAACCCGCATCTCGCCGTCACATTCGTCCCGCTCGGCTGCTCGGGTGCCACCATCAATGCCGGATTTCTCAACAGTCAGCGGGCGCGCGAATGCCCGAGCCCGGGTACCGGCGCTGCCTGTTCGGGGACGGCTCGCGCCCAAATAGCCGAACTGACAGAGTTATTGACGACGGCTCGCCGCCAGCAAGCAGACCGCCGTCTCGACCTCGTGTTGCTCACCATCGGAGCCAACGACATCCTGTTTTCCGGATTGATCGCGAACGTCATCCTCGAGCCGGGCACGGAACGCAACCTGCTCAGTCGTGGCGGCATCATCGCTTCGGTGGAAGACGCGCAGAACGTCCTCGAGCGCGAACTGCCCGGCAATTTCGCCAAGCTCCGTTCGGCCCTCAAGCCGCTGGTCGGCGGAAATCTGTCCCGCGTGGTCTACGTGACCTACGGTAACCCCGCGCTCGCCGGCCCCAATACACCCTGCCCCGGCGGACGGGACGGCTTCGACGTGCATCCGGCCTTCGCCGCCGACGGCGGGCGGCTGCGCCGGACCGTGGACTTCGTCGCGCACAGGTTCCTGCCGGGGATGAAGGCGCTTGCGCGCTGCGAAGACGGCAAGAGCTGCCGCGATCCGGCGACCGACCGCATGACCTTCGTGGATGCCCACCAGTCGGCCTTCGCGTCACACGGGGTGTGCGCGCGCTCCGGCGACGATCCCACCTTCGATCAGGAATGCTTTTCGAGCAAAGGCGAGACCTTCGAAAGCAGTCTCACGAAGGCCGCGACCGACCCGATGGTGTGCGGATATCCGGCGAGCGAATTCCGTCCGTACGCCTCGCGCACGCGCTGGATCCGCACGGCAAACGACAGCTACTTCGCCGCGTTGACCTATCCCGAGGGGCTGCCCGCCCTGCTGCAGCCCAGCGACCTGCACGACGCCATCTGGGGCGTTTTCGCCGCGGTCTATGGCGGCGCCATTCATCCGACCGCTGAAGGCCATGCCGCCATGGCGGACGCGGCGGTGCCGGCCGCGCGGCATGTTCTCGGCCTGCCCGCGCCGGCTGCGCCGGTGCGCAGCGAGCCGCTGCCGGCACTGCAAAATACCCTTGCGCCACAATTGCCGACCCCGGTGCGGTAGTCGCTGTGGAATTTCTCACGCTACGCCGAGCTTCTTCTGCAAGCTGGTGGATGACGTCGTGTATTGGAAGACCAAGCGTTTGTCCGGATAGACATACCGGTGCGCCCTTTGCGCCATCAGCGCAGCTTCGTGGAAGCCCGACAGAATGAGCTTAAGCTTGCCCGGGTACCAATTGATGTCGCCGATCGCGAAGATGCCGGGAACGCTCGATTCGAACGTCGCAGTGTCGACCAGAATATACTCGCCGTCCTTCATCTCCATGCCCCAGTCGGCGACCGGCCCCAGCTTCATGGTCAAACCGAAGAACGGCAGCAGCGCATCGCAGGCGATCTCGAAACTCGAGCCGTCGTTGCGCTTGACGATCGCCTTGGCGATCCGTCCTGCCTCGCCCTCCAGCGCCGAGACCTGACCCAGCACGAAATCGATCCTGCCCTCACCGACCAGTGCCATCATCTTGTTGACCGTGTCGGGGGCCGCACGAAATTCGCTGCGACGGTGCAACAGCGTGAGGTGGCTCGCAACCGGCGCCAGGTTCAGCGTCCAATCGAGGGCGGAATCGCCGCCGCCGACGATCAGGATGCGCTTGCCGCGGAAAGCCTCCATCTGCCGGATCGAATAGAAAACGGACGTGCCTTCATACGACTCGATGCCGGGAATCGGCGGGCGTTTGGGCTGGAACGAGCCGCCGCCGGCGGCGACCACGATCACCTTGACCTCAAACACCAGGCCACCGTCGGTCGTCACGCGGAACAGCGGATTGCCGATTTTCTCGATGGTCTGCACCATCTGCTGGAGATGAAATGTCGCCCCGAACGGCTTGATCTGCGCCAGCAGCGCGTCGCAAAGACCTTGTCCGGTGACGTAAGGCACTCCCGGGACATCGTAGATCGGCTTTTCCGGGTAGAGTTCCGCACACTGGCCGCCCACCTTGTCGAGAATGTCGACGAGGTGCGCCTTCATGTCGAGCAGGCCGAGCTCGAACACCGCGAACAATCCGCACGGTCCCGCGCCGATGATCAGCACGTCGGTCTTTATCGGTTCGCTCATGTGTTTTCGTGGCGCCTCGCTCGCATCCGCGTCCTGATATGCGGAGGTGTTCGGCGAATGTGTACCAACGCGCCCGGCGGGCTGCTAGGCCTGCCGTTCGGGCGTCCGCACCACCAAGCCGTCAAGTTCGGCGGTTACCTTGATCTGGCAGGACAGGCGCGAGTTTGGCTTCACATCATAGCCGAAGTCGAGCATGTCCTCCTCCATCGGCGACGGCTCGCCGACCGTCGCCCGCCACGCTTCCTCAACATGGACGTGACAGGTGGCGCAGGCACAGGCGCCGCCGCACTCCGCCTCGATGCCGGGAATGCCGTGCTTGATCGCCGCCTCCATGACGGTCGAGCCGATCTCGGCCTCGACCGTGCGGGCGGTGCCTTCGTGGTCGATGTAGGTGATTTTCGGCATGCGATTGGGCGGGACGATTTGCGACGAGCGCTAAGGCCGGGGTGCTATAGCGGCTGGCGCAGGCCCGCGCCAGATGACGATGGACGTCGATCGAGGCGGGCGTCTTCAATCGCGCATCCTCTTGCGGTGGCGATAGCCACAATTCCGGTTACGTGCCCCAGCCGTGGGAACAGCCCGTTCGCCCTCCGCGCAAGGTGCCCCCGCTCGGAGCAAGCCGCCAGCGTAACGCGCCAAGGCCTCGGAGTGTCCTCAAGCGTCTGCTGGCACGGGCGCCCTATCGGGGTGGGTCTTCGTTTGGTGCGCCAGGGTCCGACTGCGGGTCGCCGCCAAGCACCCGGTAGCCAGCCTCGGTGAGCCGGCAAACCAGCCAATCCGGCTTGATGGGATTGTGCAGCCAGGGCGTAGCCCAGCCGTGGGCTAGGCAAGATTCAACGGTCTTCTTCGACACTTCGCGGCCGTCCCGGTCGAACAGCGGCAGCTTTCCGCCAGCTTGGGTCAATCCGCGCTCGAGATAACGCCGCTGCGCCTCCGTCGGCCGTGCACCGACGGCAATATGACCGGGCAAATCGCGACCAGGCGCGGAAATAGGAGCGCTACCCTTGCTTCGCGATGGTCCACCCATGCTCAGCCTGCCGTTAACGATGATTAAAGACACCTTAACAAGCAGTTTCCTTCGGTATGCCAAGCCGATAGGATAGCCGAACGGCAGTGAAATGTCTGTGCGGCGCGTTACTGCCGGCTGCCAGAGGGGGTTCCGGAGGGGATCTCAAGGCTAAACGCGCTCGTGGCGCGGCCAGGATCCGTTCCGGCCGCTGCTCTGGTCCAGCGTAATACGAGGCGACGACGGACATGGCAAACACCCCGAAGAAGATCAAGGATCCGACGGAAGCGGCGCTTTCGGCGATCCAGGATGCGCTCACCGCGCGCGATAGCGCGGCCGAGCCGGACTCCATCGGTGCCCCTCCGCCTCCGACGCCCCCTGCCGAGGAAGCCCCCTCGGAGCCGCCGTGGCGCACTGTGCGCTCCGCCTCGCCTGGCGGGGATGACGTGGTCGAGGAGGCGGTCCGCCTACCCGAAGACCAGGGTGCGTTGCGCCGACCGGCCAATGACGACCGCGAATCCATCGGTCAGATCCTGCGCACGCTGCAGCGTCGTCCGGCGCGCACCTCCTACCTGGTGGCGACCGCCTTCGCCGCGGTGTGGGTGTTCGCCGGGCTCGTGCTCAGCTGGATGTATTTGCCCGAGCTGCAAGCAGCGTTCGGACCGAGCGGCCTGACGGCTCCGGTATTGGCGGTGCTCGGCGTCGCTTTCTTCGTGCCGATCATTTTCTTCTATGTGCTGGCCCACATGGCGTGGCGCTCGCAGGAGCTGCGGCTCATCACGCAGTCGATGGCCGAGGTCGCCATGCGATTGGCCGAACCCGAGACCGTGGCCCGCGAGTCGATTGTCACCGTCGGACAGGCGATCCGGCGCGAAGTCGCTGCCATGGGTGACGGCATCGAGCGCGCGCTGGCGCGCGCCGCCGAGCTGGAGACGCTGGTAGCGAATGAGGTCTCCGCTCTCGAACATGCCTACAACGACAACGAGGTACGCATCCGGGCGCTGCTCCAGGACTTGGGCAGCCAGCGCGACACTCTGGTCGGCCAAGCCGGGCAGATCCGCGACGCCATCAACGGCGTCCATCTCGACCTCAGTCATGACATTTCCCAGATCAGCGAGCTTGTCGCCGAGCAGGTCAACGAGGCTTCGCGTCGGATCACCCACACCCTGGCCGAAAAAGGCGAGCACATCACACGCGCGCTCGGAAACGCCGGCGACACGATGATCCACACCCTCGGCGAGCGCGGCGGCGACCTGCTCGATCGCCTCGAGAGCACGAGCCAAGAGACCTCGCAGGCGATCGCGGCCGCCAGCGACCGCTTGACCGCGACGCTCAACTTCAAGACCGACCACATCGGCGATGAATTCAGCGAAATCACCGCTAACCTCCAGCATATGATGTCGTCGCGGCTCGACCGGGTGACTGAAGGGTTTGCGGAAAAGTCCGCGGCCATCCTCGACTTGATGGATAGCCGTTCGCAGGAGATGACCGAACTGGTGATCGATACCGGCAATCAGCTCGCCGAGACGATCTCGAGTCGCGTCGAGGAAGTGAACACTACGCTCAAGAACACCGGCGACTCGCTCGTGCTCGATCTGAGTTTGCGCGGCGGAGACGTGGTATCCAGACTCGAGCAGACCGGCGCACGCATCACCGATACCATCGTTCAACGCGGCAACCTGGTGACCGATCAATTCCAGGAGAGCGCCGAAGCGCTTGCCGAGGTGATCGCGACCCGCGGCGGCGCGGCACGCGAAATGCTCGCCGCACGGTTGCAATCGTTCGAGGACATGTTCAACCGCGGCGGCACCGAGCTCGCCGATGTGATCGGCAGTCGCGGCGACGCGGTCCGCGAAATGCTCGCCGCACGACTGCAATCGTTCGAGGATATGTTCAATCACGGCGGAGCAGAGCTTGCCGAACGGATCGCGCGCGATTCTACCACTCTGGGCAATCTCATCACCCGCCACCTCGCCGAGTTTGACCGCACGGTGAAGACTTATGGCGGCGAAATGGTCGAACGGCTCGGCGAACGCACCCAGGATATTTCGAGCGCGATGCGCGATTACCTCGACAATTTCGACACCCGTGTCACCATCAAGTCGGCCGAGGTCACGGCGAGCATCGATCAGCAGTTCACTCGCTTCCGCGACGCTCTCGACGGCCGTACCCAGACCCTCAACGACGCACTCGCCGCCCGCCTCATGGATGTCGCGCGGACGGTGGCCGAGAGCGGAAAGGAAGCGGTCGGGGCCCTGGACAAGCGCATCGGCGACGTCACCAACGCAATCAACATGCGCGGCGCGCAGCTCGCTGAAAACATCGGTGCCAAGGTCGAGGACATCGACAGGACCCTCGGCATCAAGGCGATGGCGGTGGCCGACAATCTTGATACCCGCATCAGCCGCTTCGAACAGCTCTTGTCCGGACGGGCCGAGACGCTCACCCAGGAGATCGAGGCGCGCAGCCAGTCCGCCGCCGACCTGCTCACCGCCCGCACCGAGCATCTGAGCAGCACGATCAGGACCAATGCCGGCGAGGCCGCGCAGGCGATCGAGAAGCTGACGATGGACGTCGCCGGCACTCTGGACACGCGCCTCAGCCGTTTCGAGGAGGTTTTGAGCGGACGCGCCGAGACCTTGACCAAGGAGATCGAGGCGCGCAGCCAATCTGCCGCCGAACTGCTCACGGCCCGCACCGAGCATTTGAGCAGCGCGATCAGGACCAATGCCGGCGACGCCGCGCAGGCGATCGAGAAGGTGACGGTGGCATCCGTCGAAGCGCTCGCCGCACGCGCCGACCAACTGAGCAACGTCATCAAGGCCAATACCAGCGAGGCCGAGCGCTCGATCGGCAACCTCGCGACCTCCACGTCCAGCGTCATCGGCGCGCGGATCCAGCAATTGAGCGAGGCGGTCAAGAGCAACAGCGCCGACGCGGAGCGCTCGCTCACTCAGCTTGCGACCAGCACGACGAGCGCGATCCGATCGAGCGTACACGATGCAGAACGAACGATCAGCGGAATGTCGACGGGCGTGAGCAACGTGCTCAAGCAGAACGCCGGCGATGTCGAGCGTACCCTGCTGGCCGTCAGCGCGGAGGTGGCGCGCAATTTCGTCGGCAAGGCCGAGGAGATTTCGACCGCGGTCGGCCAACGCGCCGCCGAAATGACGCATATCGTCGACGAGAAATCGAGCGGGCTGCTCGCCGCGCTCACCAATAAGAGCCAGGAATTCGTGAGCGAGGTGACCCGCGTTACCGAGCATGCGGTCAAGGCGATCGAGGCAAAGGGCTTCAACTTCACCCAGACTATGATGGACAACAGCGAGCAGATCGCCCGCCTCATCAGCGAGGCGAGCGAGTCCGCGACCGGAGCCGTCAATCAGTCGCTCAAGGAATTGCAGACCAGCCACATCGCCGCGACCGAGACGACCGGCGAAGCCGTCAGCCGCTCGATCAAGGAGTTGCGCGAGACCGCGGAGATGGCGACCGAGAGCGCCGCGAAGACGATCACCCGCACGCTGAAAGAGCTGCAGGACACGACCCATGCCGCCGTCGAGCAGTCCAAGCAGACGGCGTCCGCCGCCGTCTCCGAGATCCAGGAGACGCATAACATGCTGCGGTCGGATACGACCGCGCTCTACGAGCGCCTGCGCGAGGCCAATATCCTGCTGCAGGAGGTCTTGAGCGGCGCACACGAGAACATGAGCAGTATCGAAAGCACGTTGGTCTCACGGGTAGCCGATTTCGTCGCCGCCATGAACCAAGTGGCGGAGAAAGCTGGCACGGCGAATGGCGATGTGGAGCGCAACATCGCGAGTTTCCAGGCGATGTCCACTCAGACGCTCAGCGACCTGTCGCAGCTCGCGGGCCAGTTCGACGCTCACGGACGCTCGCTCGCGGAAGCGGTCGCGCTGATCGACACCAGCAATCGGCGGACCGAGGGCGCGCTCTCCGAACGAAGCTCGGCGCTGGAGGAACTGGTCGCCACCCTCGAGAGCAAGGGCAGCGATCTGGAGCAGCGGCTGACGCGCTTCGTCGGCGTGCTCGACCAATCGCTCGAAGGCGCAGCCGAGCGAGCGCGCGAGATCGCCCGGCTGACCGCGGAATCGGCGGCCAGCGGCGCGCAAGCGATCGCCGACAATTTCGATGCGATCCGCCTCGGCGCCGATGAAGAACGTCAGCGCCTGAGCGAGGCCATGCACAGCATCTACGAGCAGGCGAACGAGGAATCACATGCGATGCTGTCGCAAGCAGCGCAACGGTTCGCCGACGTGCTCGACGGCTTGAAACAGATGACGTCCGAGATGCAGCATGAGCTCGAGGCCACCCGCGGCGAGCTGCGCAAAGGCATTCTCGAACTCCCGCAGGAGACGGCGGATACCGCCTCCCACATGCGACGCGTCATCGTCGATCAGATCGAGGCGCTGGCCGAACTCAATCGCATCGTCGCCCGCCACGGCCGCGGCCTCGACGCCATCGAGCCGGCTCCGCGCCGCATGGAAGCGGTCGAGACGGCTGCCCGTCGTAGCGTCGCACGTGACGAAGCACCGCCCACCAACGGCAGCCCGCGGCCGGAGCCGCCCCGCCAGCGCGCCGACATCACCGGCGTGGCTGCGCCGGTCATGCCGGCCCGGCGGGCAGAGGCCCCCTCGCTGAGCCCGGCCCAGCAGCAGGCTGGCGGGGGTCGCACCGGCTGGCTCTCCGAATTGCTCACGCGCGCTTCGCAGGAGGCCGCGGAGCCGCTCACGCGCGAGGCGCCGCGTGAAGCTTCGCAGGAAGGCGCACGCCCCGAACGCCACACGATCGAATCGCTCGATTCCCTCGCCGTTGACATCGCCCGCATGATCGACCACGAGGCGGCGGCCGACCTGTGGGACCGTTACAAGCGCGGCGAGCGCAATGTGTTCACGCGCAAGCTCTACACCATGCAGGGCCAAAAGGCGTTCGAGGAGATCCGCCGGAAGTATCGCGGCGACCGCGACTTCATGCGAACGGTCGACCGCTATATCGGTGAGTTCGAACGGCTGCTCGAGGAGGTTTCGCGTGACGACCGCGGTCAGGTGCTGGCACGCACTTATCTCACCTCGGAGACGGGCAAGGTCTACACCATGCTGGCCCACGCCGCCGGCCGGTTCGATTGACCAAATCGGACGGAGGACAGTCGGTCGCCGACCGGCCGCGGCGGACCGGGCGTAACGGTGTTCCGCCATCGGTGCGGTTCATTGGTCCATCCTCCGCCTGTTTATTGCAAGAATAGTTCGGTCCAGACTTTCTCCCACTTCGGCGCTTGGTCGGCCCATTTGATCGGATCGATCATGACGTATTTGTGCCGGTCGAGCAGGGTTTTCTGCGTGCGGCTCGACGGCACCCGGCCCATGTCGCCGAGCAGCTTCTGGCCCTCTGGGGACAGCAGGAAGTCGGCGAACAGCAGCGCCGCGTGGGGGTGGGGCGCGTTCTTCGCCACGGCGACCGCCTGCGGGCGTCCGACCAGCGGCTCCACCGCGACCCAATCGATCGGTCCACCCTTCGCTTTGATCGAGTCGGCATTGCCACTATAGATCGTCAGACACACCGACAATTCGCCGGCGGCGACGAGCTGCGCAACCAGAATGTGACCTTTGCGCATTTCGGGCTTCAAAGCCGCGAGCTTGCGGAAGAAATCGAGCCCGCGCGCTTCACCCATGAAATTGACCACGCCGTACATCCAATCGCTGTCGGTCGCCTCGATCGACAGGCGATTTTTCCATTTCGGGTCGAGGAAGCCCTCGAGCGTCGCCGGTAGTTCCTCACGCTTCACTTTGCCGGTGTTGTATCCGACGACCCACAGGTTGGCCCGGTCGCTGAACCAGCGTCGATGCGGCGGGATCGCCCAGGCCGGCAGATCGGCAAGATAGGGACTGTCGAATTGCCCCACGACTTGCTCGCGCGCCAATGCCTCGACTTCGGGCGCATTGGTCTCGACCACGTCCATGCTCCGGCGGCCGCCGCGCGCCTCGGTCAGCGCGCGCTGCAACACGTTCTCGCTCAGCGCCCGCCAGAGTTGGACCTTCACGCCGTACTTCTTCTCGAACGCCTGCGCGAGCGGACCCGACTCGGTCGTCGCCATCGAGGTGTAGAAGGTGAGCGTTCCCTGTTCGCGCGCTTTTGCGATCAGGCGCTGGTCACGATCGGCGCCATTGTACAAATAGAGGTCGGAATTGTCGCCGCCGGCGGTTTGACCGCGGGCAATCGTTATCGGGAATGCGGCCAGCAGACAAAAAGCCAGCGCGTATGCCGCGGAAACACCGCTCGAGACCTCAAGGCGCGATATCATTGCAACTCCGCTCCGGCGCGCTTTTAGCGCAGGCACCCGCGTTCAGGCAACGCGGATGGCCGGTCGCGGCCATGCTCGAGCGCACGAAAGTTCCAGCGCGGACAGCTGGCATATCCGCCCAGCGCCGAAGACGGCATAGTCGAGGAAGCGAAGGCCGGATCGCACAGGCCGCGAGGCAAATCACCCGCGCCCGCCCCTTGCGACAGCGCTCGCCTATCGACATCCATCAGCGCGCAGCAGATCGGCTGCAAGATTGAGGTCATAAGCCACGTTTTCGGCCATCACACCTGCATCGCAGATCTTTATTCGCGTTACGCCGGTTAGACCAAGCCGCGGGGCTTCTCTCCAGAACCGAATTTCCCCATGCAATGATGGCTCGTCCGTCGGGCCGTGAAGAAAGAACGCGAGATCCCGCCGCGAATTCGCTCCCCGACAGACAGACCGCGTCCGCAGGGTTTCGAAGTATCGCGGCAACGACCACTTCGTGAACACGCCAACCAAGGGGTCGTGGAAGCGATAGTCGCCCGCAACTGCAGCAGCGATCTTTGCAGGATTGGTCTCGGCCCAGCCTTCGAGGTAGCAAAGCAACACTCCATTATCCGCCTTAACCCCTCGGAGAGGCCGGCTCCAAGCGCGCGTTTCAATCGCGCTCGAAGTCGCGCATGGATCTTGGCGGTAGCACAGTTGGCGCTGAATGTGACCGAATGCCATGGTGAGCCTCCACTCGCTGGCTCCCGTGTGCGGGCAAGGCAGCGAGCGAAGGTTACGGTCAATCGGCCGCGCAAGGTGTGAGGCTGCTCACTGTTGGCGGAAAAGTTCGATCACCGAGAACCCATGCCTGATAGGACGCGCTGCGATCTCCGCCCGGAGCCTCAAGCAGCAAAACGGACGCTAGTGCGGTGGATTTGAAGTTCGTACCATTATTGCCGCTACGAGGGAGCGACATCGTCTGTGGCCTCCGCGGAGATGGTACTCGGGATTGAGATGAGACCTCTCGCCCTTGCGGTTCGTGTCGAGCGCTGGCCGATTGCCGGCTCTTTTGCCATCAGCCGCGGCGCCAAGACCGAGGCCATCGTGGTGGTGGCGGAACTGACCGACGGTAACTTTCGCGGCCGCGGGGAGTGCGTGCCTTATGCGCGCTACGGCGAAACGGTCGAGAGGGTGGCGGCCGCGATCGAGACAGCCGGCGACCACATCGCCCGCGGTCTCGACCGCGAGCGCCTGCAGAGCGCCATGGCCCCGGGCGCGGCGCGCAACGCGCTCGACTGTGCGTTCTGGGACCTGGCAGCCAAACGCGCCGGACGTCCGGTGCATGAGCTTCTCGGCTTCCCCCCGCCGAAACCCGTCACCACTGCCTACACGATCTCGCTTGCAGCGCCAGACGCAATGGCGCAGGCCGCCGCAAAAGCAGCCGATCGCAGGCTGCTCAAGATCAAGCTCGGCGGCGCCGGCGATCCCGCGCGCATTGCAGCCGTACGGCGTGCCGCCCCGCGGGCCGAGCTGATCGTCGACGCCAACGAGGCTTGGACGGCGGACGAGCTCACCCGCAATCTTGCCGCTTGCGCGCAGGCTGGCGTTAGCCTGGTGGAGCAGCCGTTACCCGCTGACCATGACGAGGCACTCGCGCGCATCGCGCGCCCTCTCCCCATCTGTGCTGACGAGAGCGTGCATGCGAGCGCATCGCTGCCGTCGCTGGTGGGCAAATACGACGCCGTCAACGTCAAGCTCGACAAGACCGGTGGACTGACCGAGGCGCTGGCGATGGCGAGGGAAGCCGAGCGGCTTGGATTCACGCTCATGGTCGGTTGCATGGTGGCCACCTCGCTGGCCATGGCGCCCGCCATGCTGGTGGCGCAACGGGCGCGCGTCGTCGATCTCGACGGGCCGCTGCTGCTGGCGCACGACCGGCCCAACGGACTTCATTACGACGGCAGCCTGGTCCACCCGTCGACCCCGGCGCTGTGGGGGTGAGAGCAAGCACTACTGCGGGCGCGGGCCCGGGGATAGACTGCAACAATCGGCCGGAGAGCCGTCACGCAGGGAGGATGTCCGTGATCAGACCAAGCGTGCTGACCGCACTCGTGGCGCTCGGCCTAAACGCCCTCGCCATCCAGCCCGCGGCGGCTCAAGCCTATCCCAACCGCCCGGTCAAGATCGTCATTCCCTTTGCGCCCGGTGGACCGACGGAGTTCATCATTCGCCTCGTTGCAGACCGCTTGACCGCCGCGCTCGGACAGGCCTTCGTCATCGAGAATCGTCCGGGTGGCGCGGGCGGCACCGTGGGGGCCAAGTCGGTCGCAGTTGCCGAGCCCGATGGCTACACGCTCCTGTTCAGCTCGCCGGGCCCGCTCGTGACCGCGGCCGCGGTCTACAGGAACCTGGATTACGATCCGATCAAGAGTTTCGCACCGATCGCGATGGTCATCTACGCACCGCAAATGCTCGTCGTTCATCCTTCGATTCCGGCAAATTCGCTTCCGGAGCTCGTGGCTTACGCGAAACGCAATCCGGGAACGATCACCTTCGGATCGTCCGGATATGGAACGCAGCCGCACATGCTCGGACAAATGTTGCGGTTGATGGCCGGCATCGACATCATCCACGTCCCCTATCGCGGCGCGGGGCAATCCGTCACCGACCTGTTGGCGGGCCAGGTGCAGATGATCTTCGAGACCACGGCCATTCTTCTGCCTCACGTCCAGGCGGGCAAATTACGCGCGCTGGCAGTGGCGACCGAAACTCGCTCCCCGCTGTTGCCGGACGTGCCGACCACGGCCGAGAGTGGATACCCGAAGCTCATGGCGTCGTTCTGGTCAGGACTCCTTGCGCCGGCGGGCACTCCCGCGGGCGTGGTCCAAAAGCTCAACACCACGGTCAACGAGATCCTCAAATCCAAAGAAGCGCAGACAGGCCTTGCGCGGTTGAGCGCCGAGGCGAGGATCGGATCGCCGCAGGATTTTGCAGCATTCATCGCCGCTGAAGCACCGCGATGGACGGCGATCGCAAACGAGACCGGCATCAAGGTCGAATAGCAGCCGCAAAACCGCTGGAGCCGCGCCATGCTCAGTACGCGTCTTGTTCCTTCGGCAATCCTCATAATTGCCCTCGGCACCAGCGTGGCGGATCCGGCAACGGCGCAGTCATATCCCACCCGTCCGATCAAGCTGATCGTGCCGTTCCCCGCCGGCGGGCCACCCGACACGATCGCCCGCTTGGTGGGCAACGATATGTCGTCGCGTCTCGGGCAAACCGTGGTGATCGACAATCGTCCCGGCGGCGGCGCCACTATTGGTACGCGCGCGGTCGCGCACGCCGAGCCGGATGGCCACACGCTGCTGTTCGCCAGCACCACCTCGCTATCGATCGGCCCCGTGCTGTTCAAGAACCTCGACTACGATCCGATCAACAGCTTCGCGCCGATCGCATCGGTCTCACTCGGCTCAATGGTGGTGGCCGTGAACGCGGATGTGCCGGCGAGGACGCTGCCCGAGCTTATCGCCTACGCCCGGGCCAACCCGGGCAAGCTGCACAACGGCGCCGGAGTTGCCTCCCCTCCCCACATTGCATGGGGATTGTTCACGCTCACGACCGGGACCCATATCGTATTCGTTCCCTATCGCGGTATGGCCCAGGCCATGACCGACTTGGTAGCGGGTCAGATTCAGATGATGATCGACGGGATCGGGTCGCTGCTTCCCCACATTCGAGCCGGCAAGGCGCGGGCGCTCGCCGTCACCGGTGCGGCTCGCAGCCCCGACCTCCCGGACGTCCCGACCATGATCGAAAGCGGCTATCCAGACTACCTGTTGTCGTTCTGGACTGGGATTCTGGCACCGGCCGGCACGCCGGCGCAGTCCATCGGCAGGCTCAACACCGTGATCAACCAAGGCTTGCGATCGGCTGAAGCGAAGCAAAATCTGGCCAGGTTCAACGTCGAGCCAAACGTCACCTCACCGCAAGAGTTCAGCCTCTTCCTCGCCGCCGAGGCACGCCGATGGGCGGATATCGTCAAGGCGACGAATATCAAGGTCGAGTGAACTGATCTCGAGCGGCCATCAAGCTCGAGCGACGCAAGGACCGCAGAATTATCGCGAGCGCGATGTGAAATGCGCAGTTCGAACTCGCTGACGGGTCAGACGGATTCGGATCTGCATTAACGCCATTCCACATTTACCACACATTTGATTTTCAAGAATGCACCGAGGGCGGCGCGGCCTTGTGCGAGGGCGCGCCGGGAGCACGGAGAGGGAACCATGCAAATTGCGGTTCTGGCCGGTGCCGTTGCAGCGGCGCTGACGGTGTCGACTGCGCAGGCGGCGGTACGAATCAAGGCAGATCCGGGGGGCCAGATCGGACCTTATCTCGAAAACCTGGTGGCCCTGCGCGGCTCGGGCGAGCGTGTCATCATCGACGGGCCGTGCCTCTCGGCATGCACCATGGTGCTCGGCGTGATCCCGTCCGAACGGATCTGCGTCACGCCCCGCGCGCGGCTCGGGTTCCATGCCGCCTGGCACCCCGGCGATAGCGGCCAGCCCGTGACGAGCCGCGCCGCGACGCAGCTGTTGATGGGCATCTATCCCGAGCAAGTACGCAGCTGGATCGCGCGGCGCGGGGGCTTGTCGCCGCGCATGATGTATCTCAGCGGCCGCGAGCTGACGGCGATGTATCAGCCTTGCGAGTGATCCGGCTCGAGCTACCTCCCGGCCGGCGGATACTTGCGTTGGTGGTAGCGGGATCGGGCGCAGTCGAACGTCGTCGGTAACGCGCTCGGCCCTCGCCGGCTATTTGCGGGCCGCGAGCTGGCCTAGCCTCCCCGTGCAATCCCAACTAGAGTCAGACGGTCTGTAGCACCGCATTCACCGTGGAGGAATCCATGAAAAAGATCGCGCTGATACTGGCCATTTGCGTCGTGTCCGGACCGGCTTTTGCCACCTGCAAGTCCGAAGCTGCGGACAAGAAGCTCGCTGGCGCCGCCCTCAAGAGCTTTATGACCAAGTGCGAGAGGGACGCTACAACGACGTGTGAGGCCGACTCCAAGCAAAAGAATCTCGCCGGCGCGGCGAAGACCAGTCACATGAAGAAGTGTGTAACCGACGCCGTTGGCACGTAAGCGACTCAGGCGATCCCCCTCACTGCGCGCCGATCGGTAAGGCGTGCTTGGGATCGCAAGCCCTGAAAGCTGGGACGCGGCTCAACTGCTCCGGATCGCGCCACCCATGAGGTGGTGGGCGGCGAGAGCAAATATCCCCCCGGTACCGGCGGCCAGTGCCATTGGCCCATAGGCGAGCCCGCCCCAGCGCGCATAGACCACACCTGACATTGCCATCGCCCCGGCCATTACCAGACCGAGGGCGACAGCGAGATAGCCCTGGGCGGTTGCGCCGAGTTCGGCGGGCGCCGAGCGCACGACGCAGCCGAGCGCGCCGAGATGGGTCGCACCGAACGAGAGCGCATGCAGACATTGGAGTGGCGGCAGCAGCGCCGACGGCGGATCGAATGCCATCGCGGCCCAGCGCACGACGGCGCCGCCTGCCCCGGCCATGAGCAGCGTTGTCGGGGCGAGCGCTAGGCGCCCCGAGATCGCGAAGAGTACAATCTCGGCTACGACCCCGAGCGCCCAAAGCGCTCCAATCGCGGCGCCGTCGAGGCCAGCCGCCCGCCACTCGATGGCGGAGAAGCCATAATAGACGGCGTGGCTTGCCTGGATCAGACCGGCCGCGGCTGCCGCCGCGAGGAAGGCGGGATCGCGCAGCAGCCCGTGCGCGGACGACGATGGCGCTGCGGGTCCGGTGCTTTCGCGCGGAGCGAGCGGCGCCAGTGCGCACGCTGCCGCAGTGGTGGTGGCCAATGCCGCGACCACGAGCCAGATCAAGTCACGTACGGCGATTATGTCGAGGACGAGGCCGGCACCGAGGCTGCCGGCAATGAAGGCGGCGGAGCCCCATAGTCGTACCGGACCATAGGCGCGGCCGAGGCGTCCCAGTCCACGCAGCGCATAGGCGTCCGCTAGCGGCATGATCGGTGTGTAGAAGGCCGACGCGAGCGCAAAGGCTGCCGTGATGGCCACAGCCCCTTGCGCGAGCCCCACCGCGCCATAGCCGAGCATCGCCATCCCGGCTGCGAGCATGATCGCCATGCGCAACGCATCGTGACGGTCGGCGTGGCGCGTGGCGAGCGGGATGGCAAATATCCGTACGATCATCGGGATCGCAAGCACGACGCCGATCGCCCCGGCATCGAGCCCCTTGGCCGCGAGCCAAAGGGGCAGGAATGGCAATTGTACGCCGAGCGCGACGAACAGCGCGGCATAGAAGACTGCAAGCCTGCACGCGAAAGCCGCACCGGCCGCGGGCGACGGATGACGGTTGAGCGATGCCAGAAGATGCAACTCCAACGGCGGTGCCTGCCCGCCCGCCTTCGGACTACGCCACCAGCTGATAGAACAGTTCGGGATCGACATTGCCGCCGGAGAGAACCGCGACCGCGACCTTTCCCTCCACATCGATCTTACCCGACAGCAGCGCGGCGAGCGCGGCGGCGCCGCCGGGCTCCACTACCAGCTTGAGCTCGTGGAAGGCAAAAGCGACCGCGGTCGCCACTTCCTGGTCGCTGACGGCAGCCCCGTCTCCGACCAGGACGCGGTTGATCGCGAACGTCAGTTCGCCGGGAGTCTGCGCCATCAGCGCATCGCAAATGGTGCCGCTGACCGCGGCATTCCGTTCCCGCCGCCCGCTCCTGAACGAGCGGGCATGATCGTCGAAGCCTTCGGGCTCCGCGGTATAGAGGCGCGCCTGCGGCGCACGCGCCTTCACCGCAAGCGCGATCCCGGCGGTCAGCCCCCCGCCCGAAGCCGTCACAGCGACAACGTCGGGAACCAGGCCCTGCGCCGCCAGATCCTCGACGATCTCGCGGCCGGTCGTACCCTGCCCTGCGATGACGAGGGGATCGTCGTAGGGTGGCACCAAGGCGGCGTTGCGCTTGGCGGCAATCTCGCGCGCAATGGCTTGGCGATCTTCCCGCGCACGGTCGTAGAGCACGACCTCAGCGCCCAGCGCCGCGGTACGTTCCCGCTTCGGGCGCGGCGCATCCGCCGGCATGACGATAACGGCCGGCATGCCGAGCAGCCGCGCCGCCGCCGCAACCCCCTGCGCGTGATTGCCCGAGGAGAACGCCACCACCCCACGGGCACGTTCCTCGTACGGGATCGAGGACAGCTTGTTGTAGGCGCCGCGAAACTTGAACGAACCGGTGCGCTGCAGAGTCTCCGCCTTGAGGAATACGCGCGCGCCGGTGAGCGCATCGAGCACCGGCGAGGTCAGCAGCGGCGTACGCAAGGCCACGCCCGCCAGTCGCCGCGCGGCAGCGTCGACGTCGGCGGCGGTCGGCAAGACGGGGCTGGCCGATGGCTGCATCGCGGGTGACGGTAGCGCCGCGATCCCCCGGGCGGCAAGGGTCCAGCGCACCGGCACGGACCGCACGACCGGCATCAGCCCGCTGCCGCGAGCCACTTTGTGACCGAGCCGGCTGTCGAAATGCCCGCCGATGACGCTGCAATCGGCTGGGGACCGTCAAAATCGTTCCGGTCCGAAGCGACCATGCGAGTGTTCGCGGGCAGAATTTCAGCGAAACCAGGGCTAGGATTGAAATCGATCAGTCGCTAGCCCACCACCGGAGGACAAATCAATGGATCTCGGAATCGCCGGCCGTAAAGCCGTCATCTGCGCCTCGAGCCGCGGGCTGGGCCGGGCCTGCGCGCTCGCACTCGCGCAGGCCGGCTGCGAGGTGGTCATCAACGGTCGGGACAGCAAGGCGCTGGACGCGACCGCCACCGAGCTGCGGCGGGTGACCGGCGCCAAGGTGACGCCGGTGCAAGGCGACGTCGCCACGTCCGCAGGCCAAGCGGCGCTGCTTGGCGCCTGCCCGCAACCGGACATTCTGGTCAACAACAATGCGGGCCCGCCGTTCAACGATTTCCGGCAGCTCACCCGCCAGCAAATGCTCGACGGCGTTATCGCCAACATGGTGGCCGCGATCGAGCTTACGCAACGGGTGATCGACCCGATGGTGTCCAAGAAATTCGGCCGCATCGTCAACATCACCTCGGGCTCGGTGAAAATGCCGCTGGCCGGGCTCGATCTCTCCTCGGGGGCGCGCGCGGGGCTCACCGCCTTCCTCGCCGGGGTCGCCCGTTCGGTCGCGGCCTCCAATGTCACCATCAACTTCCTCCTCCCCGGCACCTTCGACACCGAGCGGCTGCACTCGAACATCGCTGCCAATGCCAAGAACCGGGGAATCTCAGTCGACGATGCAAGGACCCAGCGGATGGCCACGGTGCCGGCGAAGCAATTCGGCAGCCCGGACGAATTCGGCGCCGCCTGCGCCTTTCTGTGCTCCGCCCAGGCGGGCTATATCACCGGACAGAACCTTCTGATCGACGGTGGGGCATTCCCGGGCGTAATGTGAGGGTCCAGACGCGAACAAGGCCGGCTTGCGCCAGCCTCGTCGCACCCCCCTATCGAATTAGCCCGGCGAGCCTCGAGGATCGGACCCGCCATCGTGTCGCCCCCTGAACCCACGTCGCTTGCAGCTCGGCGCGCGAACCAGGTGCATGAGGTAATCCTGTCCGCAGCGACGCCGGATTGCAAATCTAAAAACCCCATAATCAGGCAATTCCGGGCCCTTGTTGCTTATTGGCAACATCCCCAGGATCTCCCATTATCGCAAACGACACACCCCGGCCGCGGATGGTGCCCACCCTGCTTGCTCGCCCCGGGCGGCCGACGCATGATCCCATCCACCAGAGCGTATTTGCGAGAATGGATGCGCTCTTCACTTAGAACGAGCGCGTGTTCCGGGCGATGACCGGTCTCCATTCGGCCTGAAAGCGCGCTGCCGATCCTTCATCCTCTAGGAAAGAATGCTCCATGAAGCTCGTCCGCTTCGGCCCGCGTGGTCGTGAAAAACCAGGAATCATCGACTCGAAAGGAGGTATTCGCGACCTCTCGAAAGTGGTGCCCGATATCGCCGGGGAAACGCTGTCGCCCAAGAGCCTGGCCAAGCTCCGCAAGGCGCCGATCGACAAACTGCCCCTCGTTCGCGGCAGTCCGCGGCTCGGCGCCTGCGTCGGCGGGGTGGGCAACCTCATCGCCATCGGGCTCAACTATTCTGACCACGCAGCCGAGGCCGGCATGCCAATTCCGAAGGAGCCGATCATCTTCAACAAGGTGACATCCTGCATCTGCGGACCGAACGACGACACCATCATTCCACAAGGCTCGAGCAAGCTCGACTGGGAGGTCGAGCTGGGCATCGTCATCGGTCAGCGCGCGAGCTACCTGTCGAAAGACAAGGCATTGGACGTGGTGGCCGGATATTGCCTCGCGAACGACGTTTCGGAGCGAGTGTTCCAGATCGAGCGCGCCGGGCAATGGGTCAAGGGTAAGAGTTGCGATACGTTCGGCCCGCTCGGCCCCTGGTTGGTCACCAAGGATGAGATCAAGGACCCGCAGGGCCTCGACATGTGGCTCGACGTCAATGGCGAGAAGCGCCAGCGCGGGAATACCAAGACCATGATCTTCGACTGCAAACACCTGGTCTGGTACTGCTCGCAGTTCTTCGTGATGGAGCCGGGCGACGTCATCATCACCGGTACGCCGCCCGGAGTCGGGCTCGGCATGAAGCCGGAGCCTAAATTCCTCAAGGCGGGTGACGTGGTCACCCTGGGCATCGACGGGCTCGGCGAGCAGCGCCAGAAGGTGGCGAAGTTCAAGCGGTAAACGCAGGCCGGGGACCTTTGGCTCCTGCGGGCGCAGTACGATCATCCAAAGCCGACATCGGATGGTGGATTTTCTCGCGATTGCGCCTCCGGCCGCGGGTTTTCACCACCAGGCGTGAAAATGGTGCACCGGGCCGTGGCCCGAGCCGATCGTGATGCGGTTCGCGGCCGCGAGCGCAGCCGTCACATAGGTCTTGCCCGCGCGCACCGCCTCGGCAAGCCCAAGGCCCTTGGCGAGGGCGGCCGCGATCGCAGACGACAGCGCGCAGCCGGTGCCGTGGGTGTTTCGGGTCGCGATGCGGTTCGCCGCGAGTCGCGTGCAGATGCCGGGCTCGATCAGGAGGTCGACACTTTCTGGCCCGCTGCCGTGACCGCCCTTGACGAGCACGGCCCGAGGGCCGAGCGCGAGCAGGCGTTCGCCTTGCGCCCGCATCTCGGCCTCGGTGCCGGCGATCGGCGCGTCGAGCAGCGCTGCCGCCTCCGCCAGATTCGGTGTGATGACGAGCGCGCGCGGTATGAGCACGCGTCTGAGCACGTCGATCGCGTCGCGTGCGAGCAGCCTGTCGCCCGAGGTCGCGATCATGACCGGATCGACCACCACCGTGGCTTGCCGCCAGCGCTCGAGACCTGCCGCGATCGTCTCAATGACGGCACGCTGCGACACCATCCCGACCTTGACGGCGCCGACGTCGAGATCGGAAAAAACGGCGTCGATCTGGGCGGCGACGAATTCTGCGGGCACATCGTGGATCGCGGTTACGCGCCTGGTGTTCTGCGCGGTAAGCGCGGTTATCACCGACGCGCCGTAGACGCCGAGCGCCGAAAATGTCTTGAGATCGGCCTGGATGCCGGCGCCGCCGCCCGAATCCGAGCCCGCGATGGTGACGGCGATGGCCGTCATCGGCGACCTCGTCGCGCGAGCGCCGCGTCCACGATGGCGCGCAGGTCGCGCGCGGCGGCTTGCGGGTCGTGATGGAGCGAGAGCGCCGAGATCACGGCTATGCCGTCGGCGCCAGCTGCGATGACGTCGGCGGCGTTGGTCGTGTCGATGCCGGCAATGCCGCAAAGCGGTAATTGCGGTGCGCGCCGCCGCAAGACGCCAGCAATACGCGCCAATCCGGCAGGGCCGATCGGCGGAGCCGGATTGTCCTTCGACGAGGTCGCAAACACGCCGCCGATGCCGACATAGTCGAGGAGATCGATGGGCGCCGCCTCCGCTTGCACGACGGTCTTGATCGAAAGCCCGATGATCGCCTCGCGACCGAGGAGCCGCCGGGCGTCCTCGACCGCCATGTCGTCCTGCCCTACATGCACGCCATCGGCCTCGGATGCGAGCGCGACGTCAACGCGGTCGTTGATCACTAAAGGCACGTGGAATGGTGCCAGCGCTGCCTTGATCGCTCGGGCGCACTCGACCATGGGACGCGTGTCGCTACGCTTGTCCCTAAGCTGAACCAGAGTGGCGCCGCCTTGCGCGACTAGGCACGCGATCTCCGCAAGATTTCGCCCATTCGCGCGCTCGGGGTCGACGAGGGCATAGATGCGAACATCCCCCCGCATCACGCTGTCCTCTCCCCCTCGCACAAGGTCTCACGATCGAGGCAAGCCAACGCATCCATGATGAGCGCGTCGAGCCTCGGGCCGAACTCTACGACCATGCCGCCGCCGGCAGGCGGCAGCGTGGCCGGCGCTTGCGCGTCGACGGGACCAAGCGTCAGGCCCAGCAAGGCTTCGACCGACATGCAGGACATCTTCATGCGGCATGCCTCCAACCGCCGGTCTTATGGTGATCGAGCTGTCTCAAGGCTAGCAATTCCGAACGGTCTTTTCATCCATCGTCACCCGGAATCGAGCCGCTGACGGAATGCGCCTTGTCAATGCGGCGCGATTTTGCTCATTTGGCCGCACCCGGCCGCAGGCCGCACGGAGGCGCGAATGGTTCCCTTCTTCGTCCAGATCAAATGCCAACTCGGCCAATCCTACGAGGTGGCAAACAAGCTCGCGGACGCCGAACTCGCTTCCGAAATCTATTCCACCGCCGGCGACTTTGACCTCCTGGTGAAATTCTACGTCGAGGACAAGACCGACATCGGCCATTTCGTCAATGAAAAGGTGCAGACCATCCCCGGCATCCAGGACACGCGCACCATCATCACCTTCAAGGCATTCTGACGGAGAACCAAGTCGAATAACGAAGGCTTGCCGGCTCTCCGCTGTCCATCCTGTGTTGTCTGTTCGCCGTGCGTCATATCAGGCCCTACGCACTTGTGGGCGATCCTTCCGCCGCGCGTAGGCGCTGCACGCCGAGCCGACGCTCCCGCCAGATCACGAACAGGCCCGCAGCCGTGATGATCGCGGCGCCGATGAAGATGAACATCGTCGGCAGTTCGTTGAAGAAGAAATATCCGAGCAAGAAGGCCCACACCATCGACGTATAGTCAAAGGGCGCCACCAAGGACGCCGGCGCTAGCCGGTAGCTCTCAGTGAGCAGAATATGGGCCACTCCGCCGCACAATCCGACCGCCACCAGCGCGGTGAGTCCGGGCCAGGTCGGCATGAGCCAGCCGAGCGGCCACGTCGCGAGGCCGGCCAGCGCACAGATCACTGAGAAATAGAACACGATCGAGGATGTGGTCTCGGTCTGCGTAAGACGGCGGGTCTGGATCACCGAACCCGAGTTGCAAAACGCTCCGCCCATCGCAAAGACAAATCCGAGAGTCGTCGCCGCGCCGGCCGCGTGCAAGGAATGATCGAAATTCGGAGCCAGCATCACCAGTATGCCGACGAATCCGGCGATGACCGCCGACCAGCGATAGATACGCACGCGCTCCTTGAGAAAGACCGCCGACAGCGCGACGGTGATCAATGGCGACGCGAAGGAAATCGCAGTAGCGTCGACGATCGGAAGCCGGGCAAGCGCCGAGAAATTGCAGAACATGCCGCAAATGCTGATGAGCCCACGTCCGACATGCCCGAACGGGCGTGCCGTGCGTACCGCCGCCGCAAGCTCGTTGCGCCACGCATAGATCAACACCACCGGAAGGATTGCGAAGGCGGAGCGGAAGAACACGATCTGCCCCACCGGATATTTTTCGCCAAGAAAACGAACCAATGCCGACATGACTGCGAACAGCAATGCCGACATCACCTTGAGCGAGATTGCCTTGAGGATTTGCATCGCTTGGTTGCGCGCCTCCGCCGGGCGGCGGCGGCGTAATCGGCGGGGATGCAAATTGATCATGCCATGGGCATCGGCGGAAGCCATCCCGCTACATCGCAGCCAGTTTGCGCAGCTACGCCGCCATCCGCGGAATGGCCGCGCGCTCGACCTTGACGGTGATGACAAAAAGGCGGGGAATCGCCGCTCACCCGTGCGGGGTCCGGCGCCCGAAAAAGCTACGCAGAACCCGCCGAAAATCAGGGAGGACTTCACAATGCCGACTTATGTCGTACTGGGAAACTTTACCGATCAAGGCATTCGCAACATCAAGGACAGTCCCAAGCGGCGCGAGGCAGTAAGCGCAATGGCGAAGAAGGCGGGCGCATCCTTGAAGGAAACATATTGGACGCTCGGACAATATGACTTCGTTGCCATCTTCGAGGCGCCGGACGATGTGTGCATGACCGCCCTTGGGGTGAGCATCGGCAAACTCGGAAATGTGCGTACCCAGACGCTGCGCGCCTTCCCGACCGCGGAGATGAAGAGCATTCTCGGCAAGCTGGCATAGCTCCCGAGACGGACTACGGGGACCTGTCGTCGGCCCTTTGTCGTCCGTCCTAAGTTACGGATGCTTCGGTCCCTCGACCGGGGGCAGCGATTTGACATAGGCCGCGATCGCAGCGCGATCCTGGTCGGAAAGCTTCGACGTGTTGCCGACCACGGTCGCCATCGGTCCCCCAACCGAATCCCCATCCGGCATATCTCCGGTCTCGAGGATGCGCTCGATGTCCCGCTCCGAGTAATCGCCGATCCCCGCTTGTGTGATGTTGGGGACCCAGCCGTCGCCGCCTTCCGGGTCGGGGCCGCCGGCGAAGCGCTGACTTTCGATAACGGCGCCCAGCCGATTGCGGGCGCTATGGCACTCCGCGCAGTGGCCCGGGCCATTGACGAGGTAGGCACCGCGATTCCACTGCGCCGATCTGGAGGAGTCGGGTTGGAACTGCTGGCCGTCGAGGAAAAGGAATTTCCAACCTCCGAGCATACGGCGGATCTTGAAGTGGATCGGCAGGTCGTGGCCGCGCACCTTCCCTTGCACCGGGGGCAGAGTTTTCAGGTAGGCAAACAAGTCGCGCACATCTTCCATTCGCATCCGCTGGTATGAGGCATAGGGGAAAACGGGATAGTAATGGTCGCCGTCGGGCGAGGTGCCCTTCCACATGGCAGTGATGAAATTAGCCTCGCTCCAGTTGCCGATGCCGTCATTGCGATCCGACGAGATGTTCGGTGCAAAGAAAGTGCCGAACGGCGATTTCAGCCCGAGGCCGCCGCCCAGCCTGCTCTTGTCGTCCTGATTGGGAGTCGTGTGACAGGCCGCGCAGCCGCCTGCATGGAACATCGTCTTGCCGTTCTCAAGGTTGGGCGCGTGGGGGCCGAGCGCACTCGCGGGCACGGTCGCCGGCATGGTGACTAACCAGAACACCGCAGCCCCGATCACCGCGAGGATCGCCGCCAGAATCAGGAACTTGCGCAGCATCGGCGCCTTTCCGCGGCTCTATTCACCCGGTCCAAGGGATGACAGACCAGCAATGGTGAGGGGCGGCCCGGCGTGCCGACGGCCGCCCCTCGAGCGTGGCAGGCACTGGCGGCTAGGAGGCCCGCTTGCGATAAGTTTGGTGACACCCGCCACAATTCTTGCGCACCTCGGTGATCTGGGTCTTGAACGTGGCGAGATCCGTGGTCGCGTTCGCGGCCGACTTGGCTTCACTGGCCAGTTTGGCGAGCCTGGCGTTGAAATCGGCCTTGTTTTCCCAGATTGGCGGCAGGGCGGCGGTATCACCGCCGGTCTTGGAATTGTCAGGGAATAGCGCCGGGGCTTTTTCCCCCGCCTCGGCGAAGGTCGCAAGCACCTTTTTGGCGTCCTCGAGATTGAACGGGCGCTTGGCCTCCAGCATCTCGGTGGCAATCCGGTTCTGGTCGCCGTTTGCCTTCATCAAGGCCTTGCGGGCCGCGATCGGATCACCCTGGGCCACCAAGGCGGTGGCGCCGAACGCGAGCACTGCGACGGCAAGCGCGGGACGGATCATTGCTGTTGCTCCTTGTGTGGAATGACTCCGCGCCGGTCGGCGCGGCTGGACGTGCGCACCGCGTAAACACCGCATAGATTTTCTTATTCCAGGCAAGGTGATAACCGAAAACCGACGGAGTTGTTCACGATTTCGTGAACGTGGCCGGAGGGCGGTTCAGCCTGTCCTCCGCAATGGCGGTCCCACGGCCGGCGTTGCCGGCATGTTCCGCATGGCACGAGCCTATCTATGCCGTCGGCGCCGACGGCACTTGCGGCACCCGATGGGGCCGGCGCATCTTTTCCGCGATCCAACGGCACACCACGTAGAAGATCGGCGTGAAGATGAGTCCAAACGCGGTGACTCCGATCATGCCGGCGAACACCGCGGTGCCGAGGGTCTGGCGCAGCTCCGCACCGGCGCCGATCGCCCAGACCAGCGGCATGACGCCGAAGATGAAGGCGAGCGAAGTCATCAGAATCGGACGCAGCCGCAGCCGCGCCGCCTCGACCGCCGCCGTCCGTCTGTCGCGGCCCTGCTCCTCGACCTGCTTGGCAAACTCCACGATCAGGATCGCGTTCTTGGCGGCGAGCCCGATCAGAACGATGAACCCGACCTGCGTGAGGATGTTGTTGTCCTGTCCGCGCAGAATCACCCCACTGATCGAGGCGACGAGACACATCGGCACGATCAGGACCACGGCTAGCGGAAGCGTGAGGCTTTCGAATTGTGCCGCGAGCACGAGGAAGACGAACACCACTGCGAGTGCGAACGCGAATAGGGCGGTGTTGCCCGCTCGGATCTGCTGGAATGCGAGCGTCGTCCACTCGTATCCGAACCCGTCGGGCAGCGTCTCGGCAGCGATCTTGTCCAAGGCCTCGATGACTTGTCCTTGTGAGTAGCCCGGGACAGACGTGGCGTCGAGTTCCGCCGCGGGATAGAGATTGTAGCGCGGCACCCGATACGGGCCGGCAATGTCGCGGACCGTCGTGAAGGAACCGAGCGGCACAGTTTCGCCCCTCGAATTGCGCACGCGGATCTTCAAAATATCCGCGGGATCGCGACGATACGGCGCATCGGCTTGGGCGGTGACGCGAAACGTGCGTCCGAGCAGGTTGAAGTCGTTGACGTAGGCCGAGCCGACATAGACCTGGAGCGCGGCAAACAGGTCGGCGACATTGATCCCGAGCAACTGCGCCTTGGTGCGATCGATGTCGAGATAGATTTCCGGCGTGGAGTTCTCGAACAGCGTAAAGACTTGCGTCAATCCAGGCGTCTCCGCCGCCTTGTTGACCATCGCGGTGGTTGCTTCCAGCAATGCCTGCGAGCCGCGGCCGGCGCGATCTTCGACCATCATCCGAACCCCGCCGGCATTGCCGATGCCGGAAACCGGCGGGGGCTGGATCACCAGGATCAAGGCTTCCTGAAAGCCGGCCAACCTCTTGAACAGCTCAGCGGTGATGCCGGAGGCTGACTGCCTTGGATCACGCGCACGCTGGTCCCAAGGATCGAGCGTCAGAAAGACGGCGCCTGAATTCGGCGCCTGCGTGAAGGTCGCACCGTTGAATCCCACGATGTTGACGGCATGCGCGACTCCGGGGATCTTGAGGGAGACGTCAACGACGCGTTGCTGGACCGCGTCGGTGCGCGACAAGGATGCTCCCGGAGGCAATTGCAGCACCAGGATCAGATAGCCGCGATCGACCTGCGGAATGAAGCCGGTGGGCGTCTTGCGAAACTCGTTGAGTCCATAGGTGAGAATGCCGACATAGACAACGAGCATGATGACGACGAAGCGGACGGCGCGTCCGATGAGCCAGTGATACCCGCCCGCGAACCGTTCGAAACCCCAGTTAAAGGCGCGGAAGAAGCTCCGGATCGGCCACTGCCACCACGCCTTGCTGGCACGCGTACGACGCGGCTTGAGCAGCAGCGCGCACATGGCAGGCGACAGGGTCAGGGATACCACAAGGGAAATGATGGTCGCGCCCGTGATCGTGAGAGCGAACTGACGATAGAATTGTCCGGAAATCCCCGTGATGAAGACGGACGGAACGAACACCGCGCACAAGACCAACGCGATTGCAATCAGGGCGCCGCCGACCTCGTCCATGCTCTTGTATGCCGCGTCGCGCGGCGACAGCCCGGCTTCGATATTGCGCTCGACGTTCTCTACCACGACGATAGCGTCGTCGACGACGATCCCGATCGCGAGCACTAGGCCGAACAGCGAAAGATTATTGAGCGTGAACCCGAACAGCGCCATGAAAAAGAAGGTGCCGATGAGCGAGACCGGAATGGCTACGATGGGAATGACGGCAGCACGCCAGGTCTGCAGGAACAGAATCACCACCAAGACCACGAGAATGGCCGCCTCGCCGATAGTCTCTATCACGGCGTTGACGGATTGCTGGATGAACTCGGTCGGATTGTAGACGATGGCGTGCCGGACGCCGGGAGGGAAGCGCGTCGACAGCCGTTCCATGGTGCTGATGATGTTCTTCGCCGTGGATAGCGCGTTCGAACCCGGCCGCTGGAAGACGGCCAAAGCCACCGCCGGATCACGGTCGAGATAGGAATTCGACGTATAATCCTGCGCGGCGAGCTCGATGCGGGCTACGTCCTTGAGGCGGACGACGGCGCCCGCCGTTTGCTTCACCACGATGTTTGCGAATTCTTCGGGATTGGCGAGGCGCCCGAGCGTCTGCACCGCGAACTGAAATGCTCCCTGCTGCGGCATCGGCGGCTGATCGAGCACGCCGCCGGCAACTTGGAGATTCTGGCCCTGCAGCGCCAGCACAATGTCGCTCGCAGTTAATCCGAGCGTCTGCAGCCGATCTGGATCCGCCCAAATGCGCATCGAATAGTCACGACTGCCGAACACGGTGATCGAGCCGACCCCGTCAATGCGGGTGAGCGTGTCGGTGATCGCGAGGGTGGCGTAATTGGAAATGAACAGGCTGTCGCGCGACTTGTCGGGGGAATAGAGGTGT
Source organism: uncultured Alphaproteobacteria bacterium (assembly GCA_963712565.1). Taxonomy (GTDB): domain Bacteria; phylum Pseudomonadota; class Alphaproteobacteria; order Rhizobiales; family Xanthobacteraceae; genus VAZQ01. Next base: position 147,612 of record CAVQIP010000023.1, read on the forward strand.
ACGACCATCATCAGGTCGGGCGAGCTTTTGGTGACTGTCACGCCGATATTGCGCACGTCGGTGGGAAGTCGCGGCTGCGCGATTGCGACGCGATTCTGCACCTGCACCTGCGCGACATCGAGATTGGTCCCGAGCTCGAAGGTGACGGCGATCGAGAAGCGGCCGTCTGCCGTCGAATTCGACGACATGTAGATCATGTTCTCGACGCCGTTGATCTGCTGTTCAATCGGCGTAACTACGGTCGACGCGACCACGTCCGCGCTGGCGCCAGGGTATTGCCCGGATACGTTGATGATGGGCGGCGCGATCTCCGGATATTGCGCAATGGGCAAGCGTGAAAACGATACGCCACCGACGATCACGAATACGATCGAGATGACGGCGGCGAAAATCGGACGGTCGATGAAAAAATGCGAGATGCGCATTGGCCCGCCGGCCCGCTAATCGGTCTTGGCCTGAGGACCGGCCGCCTGCGGGCTCCCCGGCTGATCCTCGGGTGTCACCTTCTGTCCCGGACGCACCCGCATCAGGCCGTTGACGACGACGCGATCTTCGGCCGAGATGCCGGCCTTGATCACGCGCAAGTCGTCCGCGACCTGGCCAAGAGTGACGAAACGCTGCCGGGCGACGCCGTCTTGATCCACCACGTAGACGAATTTGCGCACCTGCTCGGTGCCGATGGCCGCATCGGGCACCATCAGTGCCTCATAGGGGGACGAACCGGGCACCTGTACGCGCGCGAACATGCCCGGTGTGAACAGACCGTCGGAATTGGCGAATTGAGCACGCCCACGGATCGTACCGGTCGAGCGGTCGATGACATTGTCAATGAAATCCATTCGGCCGTAGTGAGAGAAATCGGTTTCGTCGATGAGCTTCAGTCTGATCGGCACATTGCTGCGGCCAGTCACGTCGGTGCTACCCTCCTTGGCCAGCCGCTCGTAGCGCAGTAGCGATGCCTCATCGAACGTGAATTCGAGCCTGATCGGGTCGATGGAGACAATCGTGGCAAGCAGCGTGGTCGAGCCGCCGGTGCCGCCGGTCACGAGGTTGCCGGGAGTGACGCGCCGGTCGCCGATGCGACCCGTGACCGGAGCCCGGAGCTCGGTGAATTCAAGATCGAGCTCGGCCTGACGCACCAAGGCCTCGTTCGCCGCAACCCCGGCTTGGGCATTGCGATTCGCCTGCGACCGCTGCTCGAACACTTGCTCGCTGATGGTCCGGTCACGCAGCAGCTGTTGGCCACGTGCAATGTCGGCTTGGGTGAAAACCAAATTCGATCGGGCCGTTTCCAGATTGGCGCGCGCCTGGTCGAGCGTGTTCTGGAAGGGCCGCTTGTCGATGGTGAACAGGAGGTCGCCCTGCTTCACGATTTGCCCGTCCTGGAAATGCACCTTGTCGAGGTAGCCGGACACGCGCGCGCGCACCTCGACCACATCGACGGCGACGAAGCGGCCGACATATTCGTCCTGATCGACGATGGTGCGCTTGAGCGGCTTGGCAACCGTCACCGTCGGCGGGAGCGGTGCCGTCTCTCTCTGGCCCTCGCCGCAGCCCGCTAGGACGGGCACCAAGCCGATCAAAACGGCTGCGGCGAGGGCTGGCGGGGTTGCGGGCATGAGGCTGGCAAGCAAGGTCATGACGAATGCCGGCTATATATAGGCAGGATCACCCCAGCGGATGAAAGTCGCGCGCTTGTGAACGGCGACCCCACTCTTCCCCGGCGACCTAACCCACCCCATATCTGTGGGCGAACCCCAAGTCCATCAGTCAGTTGCATCACGATGACCGGCCATGCCGGCATCGCAAAGCGCGCTCCTAGGTGCCACCATGCTCGACACGCCGACTTCCGATTTTGCCAGCACGCCCTCGGTTCCCTCCGAGAACCAGATGCTGCTCGATGCCTATTCTCGCGCCGTCATCGACGTCGTCGACCGCGTCGGCCCGGCGGTGGTGAGGCTCGACGTCACGGCAAGCGACGAACGTCGTCATGGCGGGACCGGATCGGGCGTCATCGTGGCACCCGACGGGCTCGTCCTCACGAATAGTCACGTGGTCGGGGGCGCCGCTCGCGTCAACATCACCACCGTCGATGGCCGTGCCCTCACCGCGCGCGTCGTCGGAGACGATCCCGACACCGACCTCGCGCTGGTGCGCGTCGATGCCGCGGTGACGCTGCCGGCGGCGGCGCTCGGCAATTCCAAGCTGCTCAAGCGCGGCCAACTCGTGATCGCCATAGGCAATCCGCTCGGATTCGAATCGACGGTGACTACCGGCGTGGTCTCGGCGCTCGGGCGCTCGCTGCGGGCGCGCTCGGGCCGGCTGATCGACGACGTGATCCAGACCGACGCCGCCCTCAATCCCGGCAATTCCGGCGGTCCGCTGGTCTCCTCGCACGGCGAGGTTGTCGGCATCAACACCGCGGTGATCATGGGCGCGCAGGGCATCTGCTTCGCAGTTGCGGCGAACACGGCCAGTTTCGTGCTTGGTGAACTGGTGCGCCACGGGCGGGTGCGGCGGGCCTATATCGGCATCTCCGCCCAACAATTCACGCTGTCGCGCCGGCGGCGGCATGCGGCGGGTCTCGCCCAGCAGAGCGCGGTGATGATTGCAACGGTCGAGCCCGGAAGCCCGGCCGAACGCGCTGGTCTTGTTGCCGGCGACATTATCCTAGCGCTCGACGGCACCGCCGTCACCGGCGCCGATGATCTCATCCGCCTACTTGCGGGCGAGAAGATCGGGCAGCGCGTCGAAATCGAAGCGTTGCGCAATGGCAGCCGCCAGGTGGTGTCGCTGGTGCCGGATGAGCGGCTGCGCCGCGGTTGATCACTCGGGCGGCGCAGACGGCGGCCCCGGCGGGCGTTTTCGCGCCCGCAGCATCGCCAGCCATTGACGACCGAACAGCACGAGGACGATTGCAAAATAGACGCCCCCGCCGATGGCCGCGAGCACGGCGAGCGTGCTCTCGTCCCGCCACGATGGCCAGCTCGCAAACAGCCGCGCCACCGGCGCTTGCGCGAGCCATAGCACGACGGCAAGCGCGACGCCCGCGACGGCGAGCCTCGCCACTGCGCGCCGCAGGCCCGCCTCGAAGGCGAAATGGCCTCGGCGTAGGGCGAACCAGACGACGAGTCCGAGATTGAGCCAAGCGCCGAGCGAGGTCGCGAGCGCGAGGCCCACCTGCGCGAGCGGGCCCATCAACAGGACCTTGAAAACCACGTTGACCGCGACCGCGGTCAGCGATGCCTTGACCGGCGTAAGGGTGTCGCCGCGGGCGAGAAATGTCGCTGTCACACTGCGGATCAGCACGAACGGCAAAAGGCCGAGCGCATAGGCGGCGAGCGTCTGTCCGGCCGCGGTGGCATCCGCCGCGGTGAACTTTCCGCGCATGAACAGGGCACGCATGATGAGGTCGGGGATCAACAGAAACGCCACGACGCAAGGGATCGAAAGCAGCAAGGTGAGCTCGATCGCCCGATTTTGGGCACGGCGCGCGCCCGCCTCGTCGTCGGCCGCGATCCGGCTGGCCATCTCCGGCAGCAGCACGGTTCCCACGGCGATACCGATCACGCCGATGGGAAGCTGATTGAGGCGGTCGGCATAGTAGAGCGCCGACAACGCGCCGGCGGCGAGAAAACTGGCGATAATGGTATCGGCGAAGAGCGCGATCTGCACCCCGGCTGAACCGACGGTGGCGGGAACGAGCGCCTTGAAGAAGCGTCGGACATCTTCGTCCCACCGCGGCCAGCGGAACACCGTCATGACGCCATTGCGCAAGGCATCGCCACCGACCAGCAGTACTTCGAGAAAGCCGGCGATCAGCACGCCCCAGGCGGCGGCGTGGCCCGGTGTCGGAAAAAACACCGCGGTGAAGAGTGTCGCCATCATCGATAGATTGAGCAGAATTGGCGCCGCTGCGGGCGCTGCGAACCGTGAAAGCGCGTTGAGGATACCGCCGTAGAGGGTCACCAGCGAAACGAGCAGGAGATACGGAAACGTGATCCGCGTGAGCTCGACCGCCAGTGCGAAGCGGGCGGGGTCATCGGAAAATCCCGGCGCCAGCAGCGCAATCACCGCTGGCGTGAACAGGAGCGCGATGGCGAGGAGAACGATCTCGCTCGCAAAGAGCAGCGTGAACACGCGGTCGGCAAAAAGTTTTGCGGGATCGGGGCCGCCCTGTTGGCGGATGCGCGCGTAGGCCGGCACAAAGGCGGCATTGAAGGCGCCTTCGGCGAAGATGGCTCGGAAATGATTGGGAAGCCTGAGCGCCACGAAGAAAGCGTCGGCAATCGGCCCGGCGCCCAGCACCGCCGCAAGCACGATATCGCGCGCGAAGCCCGTCAGGCGCGACAGCAGCGTCAACCCGCCGACGGTGAAAATACGTCCAAACATCGGCCGGTCCCGGGCCTATTCCGCAGCGGTGTGACGAGAATCGAGCCGCGATTATAGTCGTCCGCGCCGGGCTTGACGCGGCCGTCTCCCTGCGAGCGAAAGCGCCAAATGGCCGCCCCGGGCCCGGCGGCAGCGCAGGATGCGCCTGACGATCTTGTGTCCGCTATCCGCCCAGCGCACGCCGCACCGCCCCGACGATTCGGTCTTGGGTCCCCTCGTCGAGATAGGCGTGCATGGGCAGGCTGATCACCTCCTCGGCTAGCCGCTCGCTCACCGGCGCACCTCCCTCACCGACTGGAAAATGCCGGTAAGCTTCCTGGCGGTGTAGTGGAACCGGATAGTGGATCGCGGTGGGGATGCCTTCGGTCTTGAGTGCAGCCGCCAGTCCGTCGCGCTTCCCGGCGGCAAGCCGAATGGTGTATTGCGCCCAGACCGATGTCGAGCCTGGGGCGAGCTTCGGCACGGTTGCAACATCGGCCAAGCCCGCGGAATAGCGCCGTGCAATGCGCTCGCGCGCCAAAATCTCCCCCGGAAAGATTTTCAGCTTCTCGATCAGGACCGCCGCCTGGATCGTGTCGAGCCGACCGTTGAAGCCGATTCGCGCGCAGTCATACTTGTGGCGTCCCTCCCCGTGGACTCTCAGGCTGCGCATCACTTGCGCCAGTTCAGCGTCGTCGGTGAGGACCGCCCCGCCGTCGCCATAGCAGCCGAGCGGCTTGGCGGGAAAGAAGCTGGTGGCGGTTGCCGGTGCGAGCGCGCCGACGCGGCGGTTCTTGTAGGTCGCGCCGAAGGCCTGGGCGGCGTCATCGAGCACAAACATGTTTTCCGCCTCGGCGGCCGGAGTGATCCTGTCGTAGTCGGCGGGCTGCCCGAACAGATCGACCGGAATCACGGCCCTGGGACGAAGCCCGAGCTGGTGCGCCGTGACGCACGCCCGTTTCAGGCTTTCAGGATCGAGATTGAAGGTCGCTTCCTCCACGTCGGCAAAGACGGGGGTTGCCCCGACAAGGGCCACGACCTCGGCGGTGGCGGTGAAGGTGAAGCTGGGACAGATCACGGCGTCGCCCGGCCCGATGCCCTTGGCCATCAATACCAGCACCAACGCATCGGTCCCGCTGGCGCAGCTCACCGCATGGCGCGCGCCGCAGAACGCGGCGAGTTCGGCCTCAAGCGCGCGCACCTCGGGACCCAGGATGAACTGGCAATGGTCGAGCACTCGGGCGATCGCTTCGTCGACTGACCGTCCGAGACGTCGCCGCTGGGCAGCGACGTCGATGAACGGGATTGGCGCGGGATCGAGGCGGGCGCGCTGATTCATCGAGGTCACAGAACGGATAATCGGCGAAATGGACCGCGTCAGCCGGTCAGCCGGCGGGGTCCGGAGCGGCGACGCGTTTCGCTCGGCATTGCCCGGCTTTGGAGGCAGCGGATGGCGATTTCGAGGCTCGCCACGCCTTCCTCGCCGGTCACCGCAGGCTCTTTGCCACTGCGGATCGCCCCTACAAAGGCTTGCAGCTCGGCGCGCAACGGCTCGGCATGACCGACCGAGAGGTGTCGCATGGAATAGCTGCCGTCGGGCTGGAAGCCAAAGCATTCGGTGACTTGACGAGTCAGCAGGTCGCCCATGATGTATTTGTTGCGCGTCGCAACGGTCACGTTACGCGCCTTGAACGGCGTGAGCCAATTGGTGTTGATGTGGGCGAGCACTCCCGAGGCGGTGCGGAACTGCAGGAGCGCTATGTCCTCGCGCTCGGCGACCGCGTTGGAGAGTTGCGGCTGAATCTCGGCGATGTCGGACTCGGTGAACCACCGGATGAGGTCGATGTCGTGCACGGCAAGATCGATGACTACGCCCACGTTCGACATACGCGGCGGGAATGGGCCGACGCGCGTGATGGCGATGGACAGAATGTCCTCGTCGCGGATCGCGTCCTTGATCGCCTCGACAGTCGGGTTGAACCGCTCCACGTGGCCGACCATCAGCGCGACGCGGGCGTGCCGCGCCGCCGCGATGATCGCACGTCCCTCTTGCACCGAGGGCGCAATCGGCTTTTCCACCAACACATGCACTCCCCGCTCGATGCAGGTGAGCGCCAGTTCTCGATGCAGATGGGTGGGAGCCGCGATGGTGACGGCATCGACGCCGTTGGCAAGCAGCACTTCAACATCGCTGAACGCCGGACACCCCAAGGCCTGGGAGACGAAATCGCGCTGACCGTTGTCCGGGTCCGCAACACCGACCAGCTTGACCCCCGGAAGGTCCGCGAAGACGCGCGCATGGTTGCTGCCCATGACGCCGACGCCGACCACACCTACGCGTAGCGGAACGTCCGCGTCGTGCTTCGCGGATTGCACCATGATGGGCGAGGTCCCCCTGCCGGCTCCCGTGACGCGATTCTCCCTAGCACGCCCGAAGGCGGCTGGCGATGGCCGCCGTTCGGGACTGTGGACACGTTTTGAATCAAAGAGTTACACGCCCGCCGCTTATTGCGGGACATTCTGAACCATCACGTCGGGCGAAACCGCAGGAACCATTCGACGAAGCGGCGAACGCCCTCCCGGATCGGCGTCTGCGGCCGGAATCCGACGGCCTGCTCGAGATCGGCCACGTCCGCATAGGTCTCCGGTACATCGCCGGGCTGCATCGGCAGCAACTGCTTGATAGCCGGCTTGCCGATGGCCTCCTCGATCAGCCGCACGACCTCGGTCACCTCGACCGGGCGGCTGTTGCCGATATTGTAGACGTGCCACGGCGCACGGCTCGTGGCTGGATCGGGGGCATCTCCGGACCAGGCCGGGTTTGGGGCCGCCGGCCGGGGAACGAGGCGCACGACGGCTTCGACCACGTCGTCGACATAAGTGAAATCCCGCCGCATCTGACCGTTGTTGAACAGCTGGATCGGCCGGCCCTGCATGATCGCATCGGTGAACAGCCACATCGCCATGTCCGGCCGGCCCCATGGCCCGTAGACGGTGAAGAACCGCAAGCCCGTTGCCGGCAGAGCGAATAAATGCGCATAGGCATGCGCCATCAGTTCATTGGCCTTCTTGGTCGCGCCGTAGAGGCTCAAGGGATGATCGACATTGTCAGCGGCGCGAAACGGCACGCGGCTATTGGCGCCGTAGACCGAGGAGGACGACGCGTAAACGAGGTGTCGGCACCCCGTGTGCCGGCAGCCTTCGAGCACGTTGAGAAACCCTGCAAGGTTGCCATGGACATAGGCATGAGGCTCAATCAGGGAATGGCGCACGCCGGCTTGCGCGGCGAGATGCACGACGTCGGGAAAGCGATGCGCCGCGAACAATTCAGCCATGGACTTGGGGTCGGCAATGTCGATCCTCTCGAATTGGAAGTTGGAGAACCCCTTGAGTTGCGCGACGCGGGCCTCTTTCAGGCGCGGATCGTAATAGGCATTCAGGTTATCGAGGCCTACCACGTTGTGGCCGTCCGCCAGCAGGCGCCGCGCGACGTGCATGCCGATGAATCCGGCCGCCCCGGTGACGAGAACAGGCTCTTGCAAGTTGCGTCCTCTCGAATGGCGTCGTCGGGCTGGCGTCGGATCAATACGCCGTACCGCTATTCGCGCTCGGCCGATGGTGTTTCGTGCAGTATAAGGCGAAGGATGCCAAGGGCTGCCTGCAACTACAATATGCGCTGGCTGCAGCCCGAGTCCCCTCCAGGAGCCTGCCTGTAAACAATGATCGGTGCATTCCGGTTGGCGATGGACGCAGGCCCGCGCAAGCTCGGATCGGGCGCATGAGTGAGCTCGCGAGCGAGGCGGCGGCGCTCAGGCGGTGGCTGTTCGACGAGGCGCTACCGTTGTGGTGGAAGGATGGCACGGACCGCATCCGCGGCGGCTTCCACGAGGCCATCGATCTTGATGGCACGCCGTTGGCACGGCCGCATCGGGCGCGTGTCATCGCCCGCCAAGCGTTCTCCTATTGCGAGGCTGGCCGCCTCGGCTGGCACGGCCCCTGGCGCGACGCGGTGCGGCACGCGCTGGATTATTTTCGCCAGCATTTTGTCACCGCAGATGCGACAGTCGTGTCCGTGGTGGATGTGGACGGCAAGGTCAGCGACTCGCGCTTCGATCTTTACGACCAGGCCTTTGCACTGCTCGCCTATGCGAGCGGCCACAGCGCGTTCGGCGAGGCGGCCGGTTGGCGTCGCCAAGCCGTGACGCTGCGTACGACGCTCACACGATCCTATGCCCATCCGCTCGGAGGTTTCCGCGAGGACCGTGCCGACCGGCCGCCGCAACGCGCGAACCCGCATATGCATCTTCTCGAAGCCGCGCTCACTTGGCTTGCGCTCGATGACGACCCGGCTTGGCGCGCCATGGCGGATGGCATCGCCATGCTCTGCCTGGAACGGTTCATCGATCCCGCAACCGGCGCCTTGCGCGAGTTCTTCGCCGGAGATTGGTCGTTGGCGCCGGGGCTGGAAGGGCAGATCTGCGAGCCAGGCCATCATTACGAGTGGGCGTTTCTGCTCGAGCGCTGGGCCCGACTGACGCGCCGCAATACGCCCGCTGCGGTGCCGCGACTGATTGCATTCGCCGATTCTCGTGGGCTCGATGTCCGCCGGGGCGTTGTAATCAATGCGGTGCTTGCCGACGGCAAGGTTCACGACCCGGTGGCGCGGTTATGGGCGCAAGCCGAACGCATTCGCGCCTATCTCGCAGGCGGCCGCACTGACGATGAGATTGTCGCTGCCATCAAGGCGCTGCGGCGCTTTCTTGAGACCCCGACGCGGGGCGTATGGTTCGACCAGTTGACGGCTGGCGATGTCTTCATTTCCGAACCAGCACGGGCAACCAGCCTCTATCATATCGTTGGCGCGGTCGCGGAATTGTCAGCCGCAATTCCTGACGCGAGCAACGCCTTGCCCGCAGAGCGCTCGGCGAGGGAGGCGCCTCGGATCATCTATCTCGTGACCGAGGATTGGTACTTTATGTCTCATCGCCTGCCGATGGCCCGCGCCGCTCGCGACGCGGGCTTTGAGGTACACGTTGCCACCCGCGTCGACCGCCATGGCGCCGCCATCGAGGCCGAGGGGTTTCATCTCCATCCCATCTCCTGGCGCCGCGGGAGCCTCGATCCCCGCGACCTCTTTCGGGTAGTGCGCGAGGTGCGCAAACTCTACCGCATGCTCGAGCCAGATCTCGCTCATCACGTGGCCCTGCCAGCCGCCGTGGTCGGATCTCTCGCCGCCACCGGTCTTCCGGTTGTTTGTCTCAACGCTATGACCGGCCTCGGTACGATTTTCATCAGCGATACGGTGAAGGTCCGCACAGCGCGCACAGCCTTGACGTTGGTGTTGCGCCGGCTGCTGAACCGCTCGCGCTCGGCGGTGCTGGTGCAAAACCTCGACGACCGCGCGCTGATCGAGCGCCTCGGCGTGCCTGGCGACCACATTGCGCTGATCCCGGGCTCCGGCGTCGATGTCGATGCGATGATGCCTTTGCCGGAGCCGGCCGATCCGATCGCCGTGGCATTCGTCGGCCGGCTTGGTGGCGTCGAAGGGAATACGGACGCTTGTAGCGGCGCATGAGCGCCTCAGCCAACGCGGCCGCAATGTCCGGCTGCTGATCGCCGGCCTGCCGGACGCGGCAAACCCGACGTCGATTACGGCGCAGGAAATCGAAGCTTGGACGAGGCGACCCAATATTACGCATCTCGGATTCGTGGAAGACATTGCTGCGCTGTGGGCCTCGCGCGCACATCGCCGTCCTGCCATCGCATCGCGAGGGAATGCCCCTGAGCCTCTTGGAGGCCGCGGCCTGCGGACGGCCGCTCGTTGCTACCGACGTGCCGGGATGCCGCGATATCGCGCGTTCCAACGTAAATGCTTTTCTCGTGCCGCTCGGCGACGTCGACGCGCTGGCTGACGCGATCGAGCGCCTCGCGCTTGATCCCGAGCTTCGGCGGAGGTTTGGCGCGGCCGGCCGCAGACTCGTTGAGCTGACGTTCTCGAGCCAGCGCATCGGCAGCGACGTGGTTAATCTGTACCGGCGTCTGCTCGACCAAGCCGGGTGAGCGATCCATTGCGAATGGAGCACGGCGCGGGGTAAAGAAAGCCCGGTCCGCATCGAGCCGCGTCAAAGGGTAGTCGTGCCGCACCAGCGAAAGATCGCCGTCATCGGGCTGGGATATGTCGGGCTTCCGGTCGCTGCCGCTTTCGGCCGCGACGGGACGGCGGTGATCGGCTTTGACATCGATGCTACACGCATCCGCGAGCTTGAAGCAGGCTGCGACCGCACGCGCGAGCTGGAGCCGCAGGATCTCTTCCATCCGCACCTGCGCTTCACATCCGATCCCGCCCAGCTCGCGGCCGCGGATTTCTTCATCGTGACGGTTCCCACTCCGATCGACCAGGCGCGACGACCGGACCTGAGCGCATTGCTACGCGCCTCGCGGACGGTTGGGGAAGTCTTGAAGAAAGGCGACATCGTCGTCTACGAGTCCACCGTCTATCCCGGCGCGACGGAAGAAGATTGCGTGCCGGTCCTGGAGCAAGCCTCGGGCCTCGCGGCCGGACGCGATTTCACGGTCGGCTATTCGCCCGAGCGGATCAATCCGGGCGACAAGGCTCATCGGTTCGAGACCATCAAGAAGGTCGTGGCCGGCCAGGATGCGCGCACCCTCGACATCATCGCGGCGGTCTACGGTTCGGTGGTGACGGCCGGTTTGCACAAAGCGCCATCGATCAAGGTGGCAGAAGCAGCCAAGGTGATCGAGAATGCGCAGCGCGATCTCAACATCGCGTTCATGAACGAGCTGTCGGCGATCTTCCACGAGCTCGGCATCGACACCAAGGACGTGCTGGCGGCGGCTGTCACCAAATGGAATTTTCTCGATTTCACCCCCGGCCTCGTCGGTGGGCACTGCATCGGAGTCGATCCCTATTACCTCACTTATCGGGCGCAAAAGGCCGGATACCATCCCGACGTCATTCTTGCGGGTCGGCGCATCAACGACTCCATGGGTGTGCGTGTTGCACGCGAGTGCCTGCGGCGCCTGTTGAAGGCCGACGCCCGGGCCGAACGAGTGACCGTGCTCGGACTGACCTTCAAGGAAAATGTCGTCGATATCCGCAATTCGCAGGTCGTCGATATCATCCGCGAGTTTCAGTCGTTCGGTCTAACGGTGCAGGTTCACGACCCACTCGCCGATCCGGCGGCGGCGCTGCGGGAATACGGTCTTTCCCTGCAAAACGATCTCGCGCCCGCCGACGCCATCGTCCTTGCGGTGGCGCATGATGCCTATCGGAATTCCGGCTGGCCCCTGATCACGCGTCTGCTCAAGAATGGTCGCGGCCTCGTCATGGACGTCAAAGGCGCACTCGATCCGCTCCAAAAGCCTGCGGGCGTCGAAGTTTGGCGGCTTTGACGGATAAACCGCATAGCGCGACTGCGGCTTGACGTTTCGCCCCAGGCCGGCTTGAACAGTCGCGGTCGAGGGATTTCGCTGATGGCGGCTCAAATCATCCCAGTGATCATGTGCGGCGGTGCGGGAACGCGGCTGTGGCCGGTCTCGCGCGAGAGCATGCCGAAACAGTTCGTCCCCCTAGTCGGGCCGGGATCGACATTCCAGCAGGTGCTTGCGCGCGTTTCCGACCCCGAATTGTTTTCGCGCCCGATCGTTATTACCAACGCCGATTTCCGCTTTGTAGTGGCCGAGCAGTTGCGCGAGTGCGGCATCGAGGCCGACATCGTGCTCGAGCCGATGCGCCGTGATTCGGGTCCCGCGGTTGCCGTCTCGGCCATGCTCGCAGCCGAGCGCGATCGCGAGGCCCTCGTGCTTGTGCTGGCGGCCGATCACGTCGTGCGCAAACCCGACGAGTTCCGGCAAGCCTGTCGGCATGCTGCCGTGGCCGCCGCTGAGGGACGCATCGTCACCTTCGGCATCGAGCCCACCCATCCGGCGACGAATTACGGTTACATTCGTCCGGGCGCCAAGCTCAATGGCGTAGCCGTACGCGCGGTCGAGGCGTTCGTGGAAAAGCCTGACGCCGCGACTGCGGCGAATTACCTGGCGGATCGTTATCTTTGGAATAGCGGCAATTTCCTGTTTCACGCCGCGACCATGCTTAGCGAGATCGAGCGTTTCGAGCCGGCGATGGCGGAGGCCGCGAAGGCCGCAGTGGGTGGCCTCACTCGCGACCTCGACTTCCTGCGGCTTGCAGCCGAGCCATTCGCGCGCGCGCCCAAAAAATCGATCGACTATGCGGTCATGGAGCGCACCAAGCTCGCCGCCGTGGTTCCCGCCGATCTCGGCTGGTCGGACGTCGGGAGTTGGAGCACGGTCTGGGAAGTGCTCGATCACGACGCCGCGGGCAATGCGACCGAAGGTCCGGTCGTGTTGCTGGACAGCCGCAACAGTCTCGTACGCTCGGAGGATTCCATCCTGACCACTGTAATCGGTCTCGATGACGTCATCGTCGTGTCGACCGCCGACGCCGTGTTGGTCAGCGCACGCGCACAGGCCGAACAAGTGAAGGCACTGGTCGAGCAACTCAAGGCGAACAACCATCGCGCGGCGATCGAGCATCGCCGCATCTATCGCCCGTGGGGCTACTATCAGGACGTGGATATCGCGGCACGCTACAAGGTGAAGCGTATCGTCGTGAAACCCGGGAGCAAGCTCTCGCTACAGAAGCACTTCCATCGCTCCGAACATTGGGTCGTGGTCAAGGGAACGGCCGAGGTCACGCTGGGCGATAACGTGCGCAGCGTGCACGAAAACGAGTCCATCTACATCCCGATCGGCAGCATTCATCGGCTTGCCAATCCCGGCAAAATCGCACTCGAATTGATCGAAGTGCAAGTCGGCAGCTATCTGGGCGAGGACGATATTGTGCGCGTCGACGACGTCTACGGACGGGGATAGCCGGCCCTAACCCCGCCCGACGCTGACATAGGTCAAGCCCTTGGCGGCGAGGTCCGCAGACCTGTAGATATTGCGCAGGTCGACGATGACGGGGGTGCGCAACGCCGCTTTCACGCGATCGAGATCGAGCGCGCGGAACTGATCCCATTCCGTGAGGATCAGCATCGCATCCGCGCCCGCGATGCAGGCATAAGGATCGGCGGCGGTCTCAAGCCGCGGCATCAGCTTGCGCGCCTCCTCCATGCCATGGGGATCATAGGCGCGCACCCGCGCTCCTTGCGCCTCGAGTGCGGGCACGATGACGAGACTCGGCGCCTCGCGCATGTCGTCGGTGTTGGGCTTGAAGGTCAGGCCAAGCACCGCCACTGTTTTGCCGCGCAGCGAGCCGCCGCAGGCAGCCACAACCTTGCCGGCCATCGCGCGCTTGCGCGCATCGTTTACTCCGATCACGGTCTCCACGATCTTGATCGGCGCGCCGTAGCGTTGCCCGATTGCGGTGAGCGCCGCGGTGTCCTTGGGAAAACACGAACCGCCGAAGCCAGGTCCCGCATGCAGGAACTTTGGCGCGATGCGGCGATCGAGCCCCATCCCGCGCGCGACCTCCTGCACGTCGGCGCCGCACTTCTCGCAAAGGTCCGCCATTTCGTTGATGAAGGTGATCTTGGTAGCGAGAAAGGCATTGCGAGGCATATTTGATGAGCTCGGCCGCACGTCGCCCGGTGAACAGGATCGGAGTCTCATTGATGAACAGCGGTCGATAGAGCTCGCGCATCACGCCACGCGCCCGCTCGTCGTCAGTGCCGACCACGATGCGATCGGGGCGTTTGAAGTCCTCGATCGCCGCCCCCTCCCGCAGGAACTCCGGATTTGACACGACGGTGAAATCCGCGTCCGGGCGCAGCTTACGAATGATGGCGTCGACCTCGTCATTCGTCCCCACCGGGACCGTGGATTTGGTCACGATGACGGTGAACCCTTGCAGTTCGGCCGCGATCTCGCGTGCGGCCTCATAGACGTAGGAGAGATCGGCAAAACCGTCGCCCCGTCGCGACGGCGTGCCGACGGCCAGGAATACCGCATCGGCTGTTCGTATGGCCGCCGCCAATTCGGTCGTAAACGACAAGCGGCCGGCTTCGACGTTGCTCGCGACCAGGGAATCCAGCCCCGGCTCGAAGATCGGGATATTTCCGCTCTGGAGCCGCGCGATCTTCGCCGCGTCCTTGTCGATGCAGGTTACGACATGCCCGAAATCCGAAAAACAAGCCCCGGATACGAGCCCCACATAGCCGGTACCGATCATCGCTATCCGCATGAGAGAAACCTGCCCACGAGCTTCATGCGTGACGGTTGCGGCGTTCCCGCTCGTCCAGGATCGCAACCATGTCGGCCTCCACCATCTCCGTCACCAATGTGTCGAAACTCCTCTTGTGCCGCCAGCCAAGCTTGGCTCGCGCCTTGCTCGCGTCGCCGAGGAGAGCGTCGACTTCGGTTGGTCGGAAATAACGCGGATCGACTTCCACGAGCACCTCGCTGGTCGACTTCTCAACGCCCTTCTCCTCGACGCCGCTTCCGCGCCAGACGATCGTTCTGCCGATATGAGCAAAGGCTTTTTCGACGAATTCGCGTACCGAATGGCTCTCGCCGGTCGCGAGCACATAATCGTCGGGCCTGTCCTGCTGCAGGATCAACCACATCCCCTCGACAAAATCGCGCGCGTGCCCCCAGTCGCGCAAGGCGTCGAGGTTTCCCAGGAACAGCTTCTGCTGCAGCCCATGCTTGATGGCGGCCACCGCCCGCGTGATCTTGCGGGTAACGAAGGTCTCACCCCGGATCGGACTCTCGTGATTGAACAAGATGCCGTTTGATGCGTGCAAACCATAAGCTTCGCGATAGTTGACGGTGATCCAGTGGGCATAGAGCTTCGCTGCCGCATAGGGAGAGCGCGGATAGAACGGCGTCGTTTCCTTTTGCGGAATCTCCGGCGCCTTGCCGAACAATTCGGACGTGGAGGCCTGATAGAAGCGGGTCTTCTTTTCGCGGCCGAGTATGCGGATGGTCTCGAGCAAGCGCAGCGTGCCAAGACCGTCGGCATTGGCCGTATATTCAGGCGTCTCGAAGGAAACCTGCACATGGGATTGCGCCGCTAGATTATAGATCTCGTCCGGCTGCGTTTCCTGCACGATACGGATGATATTGGTCGCGTCGGTCACATCGCCATAATGCAGATGGAAGGAAACGCCCTGCTCGTGTGGATCGTGAATGAGATGGTCGATGCGTTCGGTATTGAAGGATGACGAGCGCCGCTTCATGCCATGCACGACGTATCCCTTGGACAGGAGAAATTCGGCGAGGTAGGCGCCATCCTGCCCGGTCACGCCGGTGATGAGGGCCACTTTGCCCGATGATCCAGCCATGATTGCACCTCGCGGCACCTTGGCGTTCAGTCAAGCCTCGGCCTGCTCAAAGGCGCCCGCGCTGCGGGCTCGCCATTTCCTCCGCCGCACTCGGCAGAATGCCGCGAGGCGCGAACAAATACACAAGCCAAGCCAGCGCCCCCGGCAGCGAGCCGATCGCCAGGGTCAAGGCCGAAGCACAGCGAGAACAGCAACGCCTTTTCCGGCGCAATGCCGTGATTGCCGAGGAGCGAGATTACGGCGAGCTCGCGCAGACCCCAGCCGCTGATCGAGATCGGGACGAGCGCCACGCCGATCATGACCGTGAACAAGACCGCCGCATCGGACACCGGCAGCACGAGGCCCTGCCCGCGCCCGAGCGACCAAATCACGACGATGGTAAGCGCGTGGATGAGACATCCGATGCCCAGAATTACGGGCCCCCTCGGCCCGAGCAGAACGCGATGAGCGTCGGCGGCGAACGTGGCGAACCAGCGGGAATATCGCCACCGACTTAGCGGCGAAACGATCCTCGGCACGAGCAAGAGACCGAGCACGGCGGCGAGGAGCACCGCGCCGTATACGATGAGCACCACCTCGCGGTATCCGCCGAGCGCGGTGAGGCCGGAGGGCAACAGCAGAATGACGAATCCCAACGCGATCAACAGACCCGCTCCGACCCCTCGATCAATCACCACGCTCGTCACGGCATTGCGCCAATCGCAGCCCAGCCGAACGAGCAACCAGGCGCGCACCCCGTCGCCGGCTACGCTTGGCAAGACCTGGGCGAAGAACACGCCGATAGCGGTCACCGCTATCATGGCCGCTACGTGTCATGCGCTCATTGCGCACCGCAAGCGCATCCACGATGTTGCGCCAGCGCAGCCCCAAAAGCGGGATCTGCAGCATCGCGACCAATATCGCGAATGCAGCCCAACGAAAATCCAGCAAAGGGATGGCGGACAAAACCTCGCTCAAATCGATTTGGCGCGAGACATACCAAAAGCATGCCACGGTCACGAGCAGCTTGGCCGCGAAGATTGCGGCTTTTTCGATCTTGCCACCGCGCGGCGGGTTCGCGGTCGCAAGGTCGCTGGCCACGCTGGCACTCATTCGACTTCGTTTCTGAGCCATTAGTTCCGACCGCGGCGGGTGACCTGTTGCCGATGCCGCCAGACGCCCTCGCGCATGGTAATGGCCGAGGGAACCGCCAAGTTCAAGCGTTGAATCGCCAAGGCCTTTAAGGATGCCCGAAGCATTGATCCGGCGGCGCCGACGCAAAGCGGGATCGCAGCAGAGCGAGCGCTTCGCCGAGATCGGCGACCACTTCATGGGGAGACGCGCCCTCGCGCTCCTGGCTGTTGCGTGGTCCGATGAGAACCCGCAGGCCGATTCCGGCCGCCGCGCCGGCCTCGATGTCGCTTTTCTTATCGCCCAGGATCGCGCAGTGACCGGGGTCGAGAGCGAGATCGGACACAGCCTGCAGGATCATTCCCGCATTGGGCTTACGCCACGGATGGTCGCAACGATACTCGCCGACGCCATGCAGAGGGTGATAAGGGCAGTGATAGACGCGCGCGATCGCCGAACCTTCCGTCTCAAAGCGGCTGCACATCCATTGCGTCAAGTCTGCATAGGCGCGCTCGTCGAAATAGCCGCGGCCGATGCCGGACTGGTTGGTAACGACCACGATCGGCCGCCGCAGCTCGTTGGTCCAGAAGCGAGCCAACTCGAAAATTCCAGGAACGAACTCGAATTGGTCGCGCCGATGGATGTAGCCACGGTCAATATTGATCACGCCGTCACTCGGGATTGATCACGCCGTGGCTGACAGCCGGTTTTCAACGGCTCATCTGTGAGCCGAGTTCAGCAGGTACGCGATCGTATGGTGCGCGGGAGCAATCCCCGGGTGTGGAGCGCACGCAGCCGCGCATCCTTCCCGATCTGAACGAACTTGCTAAAAGCCCCCTTATCCGCACCGACGCAATCTCAGTCAAGGCCTAGGTACGATAGCTCGAAAGCAGCGGCGTCATCGCCGTACGCCATCATCGCTCGCGAAACGTCCGTGCGATCTGCTCTTGAAGGGGCTTGAGCAGATACTGCAGCGGGGTGCGCTCGTGGGTCTGGATGAAGACCTCGGCCGGCATGCCGGGAACGAGACGAATGTCTTTGAGGCGGGCCAGCTCCGCCGCCGGCAGCGCAATGCGAACCGTGTAATAGGCCTGTGCCGGCTGGGTAGACGTCTGCTGCTCGCGCGTGAGGTCGGCGGACACGCGGGTGAGCAAGCCCGTGATTTCGGGCGTGGTCCGCTGGTTGCCGGCCATGATGCGCACGATCACCTTGGCCCCGACGCCGACCTGATCGATGTCGTGGGGCGCGACCTTGGCCTCCACCACGAGCTCGTCGGCGCGCGGCACGATCTGCATGATGGTCTCGCCGTTGCCGATCACGCCGCCCACGGTGTGCACCGAGAGCTGGTGGACGACGCCCGGCTTGCGGAGCGCGCAGATCGACGCGCTTGAGCTGGTCCTCGGCCGCCGTCACCCGCTCCTTGAGCTCGGCGATCTTGCCTTGCGCCTCGCGCAGATCCTTGAGCACCTCGGTGCGAAAATCCTGGTCGAGCTGGATGATCTGCAGCTCGGTCTCGCTGATCTTGCCGCGTGCGCGAGCGATGTCGGCGATGAGCTGACCGCGCTCGCCCTGCAGCCGCGTCTGGTCGCGCTGGAGCTGCGTATAGCGCGAAATGGAGACGAGATTCTTCTGGTAGAGGTCGGCAACGCCGACGAGCTCCTTCCCGATCAACTCGATCTCGCTTTCCTTCGCCGTCTGCTGCGCCGAAAGCCCGCGGATCTCTTCGTTCGTCTGAGCAATCCGTTCGCGCAATTGCGCGCGCTGGCCGCTCCGCGCCGTCCGGCGCGAATTCGAACAGCTTCTCCTCGCCGGCGATCGCCGTGGCCACCGTATCGTCGCGCGCGCGCATCAGTTGCGGTGAGAACACGATTGCATCGGCGTCGTCGCGCTCGGCGAGCAGTCGCGCCTCGCGCGCCATCAGCTCGTCGAGCTGGGACCGCACCACGCCGAGCGTGGCTTTGGTCACCGTATCGTCGAGCCGCAGCACGACCTGGCCCACTTCGACCTCGTCGCCCTCCTTGACGAGAATTTCGCCCACGACACCGCCGGTCGGATGCTGCACCTTCTTGACGTTCGACTCGACCACGACGGTGCCGGACGCGATCACGGCGCCCGCCAATTGGGTGGTTGCCGCCCAGCCGCCGACACCGCCGACGAGGAGAACGATGATGGCCAGCCCGATGAGATTGAGCTTGCGGATCGTACGGCGCGGGTCCTGCTCGGCCGTGTCATGTCTGACCTCCACCCGTCGTATCGCTGACGACCTTGAGATTGCCGGCTGTCGCCGCAGCCGGAGCAGTGCGCTGCCCCATCAGCTTGCGCAAAATCTCGTCGCGCGGCCCGAAGGCCTGCTGCACGCCGTTGGCAAGCACCAGGATCCTGTCGCAAGCGGAGAGCGCCGCCGGCCGGTGCGCGATCAGCACGACGATGGCACCGCGCGCCTTGAGCGCGACGATCGCCTGCTGCAACGCCGCCTCGCCCTCGTTGTCGAGGTTCGAGTTCGGCTCGTCGAGCACGACCAGGAAGGGGTCGCCGTACAAGGCGCGCGCCAGCGCGATGCGCTGCCGCTGTCCTCCCGACAGCACTGCGCCGCCCTCGCCGACCTTGGTGTCGTAGCCGGACGGAAGCCGCAGGATCATGTCGTGCGCGCCGGCCGCACGGGCGGCGCGCAGCACGGCATCGGCGTCCGGCGCGATGCTCATTCGCGCGATGTTCTCGGAGATCGTTCCGTCGAACAGCTCGACCGTCTGCGAGACAAATCCGACATGGCGGCCGAGAAACTCCGGCTCCCATTGATCGAGCGCGGCGCCGTCGAGCCGCACGCTGCCTTTGGCCGGCGGCCAGATGCCGACGAGGGTGCGCACCAGCGAGGTCTTGCCGGCGCCGCTCGGACCGATGATGCCGAGCGCTTCGCCCGACTTGAGACCGAAGCGCACGCCCGCGACGATCGGCGTCGCGCCGCCGGGCGCGACGACCGTGACCTGCTCGACCTCGAGGCTGCGCGCCGGCCGCGGCAGCGCGGTCGCCGCCCGCTTCGGCGCGGCGCGCGCGAGCGTTTCGGACAGCCGCGTGATGCTTTGGCGGGCCGCGACGAAGGCGCGCCAGTTCGCGATCGCGGTCTCGATCGGAGCGAGCGCGCGGCCCATCATGATCGAGGCGGCGATCATGGCGCCGGCGGTCAGCTCCTGCTTGATCACGAGATAGGCGCCGAGGCCGAGGATCATCGACTGCAGCAAGAGCCGCAGGACCTTCGACACGCTGCCGTAGGAACTCGCGACGTCGCTCAAGCGGCCGACCGCCGCGATGTAGCGGTTGTTGACACCTGCCCAGCGCTGCGCCAACGACCCCGCCATTCCCATCGCCACGATGGTCTCGCTGTTGCGCCGGTGCGCCTCCACCATGACCGAGCGCATCCCCGCGTCCTGCGCTGCAAGGCGCGCGGGGGCGCGGCTTGCGCGCTCGGTCAGCAGCGTCATCGCGAACAAGACGATGGCGCCGGCGGTCGCCACCAGGCCAAGCCAGGGATGAATGAGGAAGCAGATGGACAGGAACACCGGGATCCAGGGCAGATCGACGATCGCGATCGGGCCGGCGCCGGTCAGAAAGGCGCGGATCTGATCGAGGTCGCGCACCGGCTGCGGCCCTTCGCCCGGATGCCGGCTCGCGATGGCGAGGCGGATCACCGCGCCATGAACGGCGAGCGCGAGGTGCTGATCGAGCAGCGCCGCCGCCCGCACGACCACGCGCGAGCGGATCAAATCGAGGGCGCCTTGGAACGCGTAGGCGCCGACCAGGAAGACCGAGAGCGCGACCAGCGTCGGCACGCTCCGGCTGCTCAAGCACCCGATCGTAGATCTGCAGCATGTAGAGCGGGCCGGCGAGCATCAGCAGGTTCACGACGCCGGAGAACAGCGCCACGCTCCCAAACGCGCGCCGGCAGTCGCGCAGGGCCGCCGCGACGTCGGGATGGACCGGGGTTCGGGGTGTAAACATTCCTGGTCAGGGACCCAATGCCGAGCCGTTTCCGTTAAGGTCAGGCATGGCTGGTTAAACCGTGATTACCCAAATGCTCCTGAACTGGCCCGAATATTCGCGTTTTTTCGGTCTTCCCGCAAGACAGACGCGAGTTTGGACCGCCGCCCAGCACCTCGCGCAGCGATCGGCCATTTTCTCTGGCATTGGGACGCACTCCTCCCGTCGATTGCTCGTGAATGCATACCATTTACGCTGGCACCGGTGGCGGCTGTGGTCCTAGTTCCGCGATCAGGCGTCCCCACATTCCCGGGCTGGGGTGGTTAGCATAACCTAGCATTGCACTTCCCTCGCCCCGATCGGGTGGCGAAGGAGGAAAACCATCTCGATCACATCTCGACGACAGTCGGCATTAGAGCCGCCGAAGTTAAGCCGCCCGGGCTGGCCCGCGCGGCTATGATGCTACAGCATGAAATTGTCCAAGAGTGCGCTGAAGCCTTGAATAACGACGTTGCCGGGTCCCGCCGTCGAGGACGTCGAGCCCCCCGTTGCCGATCAGCACGTCGCCTCCCGCGCCGCCCGATCGGGGCCGGCGCTGCCGGCCAAGCCTGCGCGATCGGCTCAGCCGCGCAAGAAGCCGAACCACTCGGCACGCCCGGATAAGAAGGCGCAGTCAAACGTCGAAGGAGACGCGTCACGTGGAGCGCAGAAAGCTTCCGTCTCGCAGAAGGCGGTAGAGGCTGCTCCCGCAGTGGTTCCAGAGTCACCTGCTGATCAAGCTCCCAAGGAAGAGAGCCGGAACGAAGGTCTGATAGCGGCTGCCGGAACAGTTTGGCCGGTTCTCCCAAATGCGGAGGGTGCCAGCGCGGAGACAGCTACCGTTTCAGACGCGGCGCAAGCTGCCCCCGCAAATGCGGTACAAGTGATCGACGCAAAAGAGGTTAACGCACTCGATCATGCCGCCGCTGCCAACCACACCGGTGCGTCGTCGTGGATCACCTATCTGTTGCTGGTTCTAGGCGCAGCCCTCGTCGCGG